>NZ_OMPS01000032.1 GCF_900313035.1 Ruegeria sp. EL01
CTCCTTCACCCTCCGCTTTGATCCCGGTCGCGTCGATCAGCAGGTGCAAAGGACCCGTCCCTCCGCGATAGGGGATAGCGACGCTCATCGTCTTCTGGCGGCGGCAAAGAGTGCTGAAGTCTGGCACTTTCCAGTCAAGGCCTGCCAGCCGCAACAAACTTTCGACGAACCCGGTCGTCTGGCGAAGGGGCATGCCGAATAGCACCTTCATCGTGAGGCAAACCTGGATTGCCGCGTCGCTAAACTCGCGCTGACGACCGCGCTTGCCGGTCGACGAAGCGTACCATTCCATCTCAGGATCAAGCCAGATCGATAGCGAACCGCGCTGCTTCAACGCTGTGTTGTACGAAGGCCAGTTCCTGGTCTTGTACTTCGTAGGGGACCAACTGCTCATGCACCGTTGCTACCCCACTGGATTCAAACAGGGAATCCCTCGCCCCATTTGTGCAACAAAGCCTACCGTCGGTAGAGTTGAAGGCATTGAAAACTCCTAAATTTGTGTGACAGAATTATTGGATGTTTTTCAGAAATATTCGGACAACCTTTTCCGGTTGATCACCTGGTTGTACTGCAGGATCGTATAGGGCTCGCAACAGCGCGAAATCCGCATCAGTGGCTGACGTCCCAATTGGACGATTGTCGTAAGTAAATATCTCCGACCCTTCGTGGTCATTCAGCAATCCGAGTGACTGGGTAACCTCTTCATAAATGCATGCACTTTCAAGTTCGGAATCCAGATCATTCCGAATTATTACGTTCGCAGCCAGGAGGTGATCATCTCTCGAAATCAAAGTGAAGAAGCACGGCGTCCTGCCTTCCGCAAACTGGCGAAGCAAGGTCCCATATCTGGTTGAAGAAAGCGTGCTTAGTAGCAAGCCATCGTTGATATCCACGTAGTGAATAAAGATGTTTGCTGAAACGCTAACGCGATCATCTCCCACGCTAAACGTATATACACCGAGCGGAGGCTGATTGTGTGCAGTATCGCCATCTTTAATTCGAAACTGCGAATTGCCAAAAATCGGATAGTTCAGCTGCTTTAGATCAAACTCTTCTATATTATGAAAGCCGGGGAACTCTGGTACGCGATCTGGAATTGCATCGAGGATTTCATCTATGTCTCGCGGGGGTTCCTGATCAGAATAAAAGACTACCACACGAGGCGCGAAACTCCACTTGCGTATGGTGTTTTGGTTTGAGCTAATTATCTTTGATACTTGACTACCTACACTGGCGGAATCAGCTAAGAGCGGGGCGCAACACGCCATCGCGAGTGTTACTATCGTGGCGCGCAGCCAGAATTTCACTACAAACAACCTGATTGTTCTAACCTAACAAAACCGCGGCGGTCAGTTTAACGGCAAAGTCCGCTCAGAAACGTGCGATCAATCACACGATGAATCGAAGAATTCAGTACAATTTAGGATAATATGTAAGTGACCGACATTTCTGTCAACTGGCACGTGTGTTACCACCTCGACAAAGGGTCGCCCGGCGGCAAACGTTTTCATCGATGGACAAAGGCTTCGTTGGTCACGTACTCACATTGACCTAGACACCTTTTAAACGGACGATGTTGCATGAAGGCAGTTCGGTGCACATTTGCCCCTTTCCCCGGTTCGTTATGCGACACGCTAATAGGCTGCACGACCCAGGCGGGTCATGCGGTTGAGAGCTTTGACAGCGATCTTGGTTTCGGTTTCCTGGGTCTCCATTTTGCGGCTTCGAAGCTGAGGTCCGATGACCTGTTTGTAGCGCCCGATCTGGGCCTCGCCGCGTGATCTCTGGCCATAGCCGGTGGCTTTTTGCCATGCCATCCGCCCATGCATGTTGATCATGTCGAGATGGGCATTGCGGGCGGCGCATTCTCCGGGAACGGCGTTCTTCGGCGGTGGGATGATCAACTCGACATCCAGACCAAACGCGCGCCGGATCGATGCGGTGGTCGGGGCATCGTCATAGGCCCCGTCGCCGATGAAACGGCGAACGGGACCGGCCATATTGTCAAGCAGGTCAGTCAACGCGCCAGGGTCCCCGACATGCTCGGTTGTCAGGCAGGATGCCACGATCTCTCCGCCCTCCGGATCAAAGCCGATATGCAGCTTGCGCCATGTTTTGCGGGCCTTTGGCAGTCCGTGCTTTTCCCGCATCCAGTCGCGGCCGCCAAAGACACGCAACCCTGTGCTGTCCACAATCAGCGTGATCGGGCCACTGGCTGTCCGGGTGTCAGGCACGATCTCGAGCGTTTGCGCACGCCGGCAGAGCGTCGAGAAATCCGGCACGGGGAGATCCAGTTCCATGAGCCGCAGCAGGCTGCGCACAAAGCCCTGCGTCTGTCGAAGCGGCAGGCCAAACACCACGCGCAAGGTCAGGCAGGTCTCGATCGCCAGATCCGAGTACCGTTGCCGAGCACCGCGCTTGCCCGAGCGCTCGGCGGACCATCCAGACACCACGCCCTCGCCAAACCAGACCGTGACATCCCCGCGCTGCCGCAGCGCCTCGTTGTACCCGGCCCAGTTCGTCACACGGTACTTTGCCTTCGCAAACTTACCCCGCCGCACCGCATTGAATTTGAAAGGCATCCCAGCATCCCGAAGTCAGATCCAACGATCAGCTACCCGTCAGATGACCTTCGTGCAACACGCTCCTTCGGCCCCATCATCGCTAAGTCCTCCCGCCCACCGGAGGAATTGAATCAGCTGTTCATGCGGCGATCAAGGAAGAGTTTTTCAACGAAATAGGCTGCTACCGCAGCATCATGACCACGTGTCGAAGGTCGGTAAAGGTCCGTCCGCGAAATCTTGAATTTGAACTCGGTCCTTTTTCGCTCACGATAAAAAATCGTCTTCTCCGCTGGTGGTCAAATTCCAGCGTCCGTTTTATGGTCGCCTTTGTCTCAGACAGAGGATGTTGATGTGGCCGGCTCAATAGTTGAAGAAGATCTCACAATCGAGGGCAATGTCAGCTCCAACGGAGGAGGAATTGACGTCAAAGGCCGTGTGGTTGGGGATGTCAGCGCTGACGCGATTACCGTTCAGTTGGGCGGATCTGTCGATGGCGCATTGTCGGCCAAAAAGATCACGATTGAAGGCAAGCACAATGGCAGCCTGAAATGCGATGATCTGAAGCTGGCGGCGAGTTCAAACGTTCAGGCCGACGTCACTGCCCGGACAATGGAGACCGAGAGTGGTGCCAAGGTTGTGGGCAAGATCAATATCACCGGTGGGCAATAGAACCGTTCCGCGAATGGTCTGGGACGAAGACACATACGTTTCTTAGCGATCGCCAGGCATGTGAAGAAACTTCGGGTGTCCCGAGACGCGCTGTAGTGGACGCCTCTCAGCAGACCGAATGCCCAAACACCGACCGGGTCTCACCACCGAGCGGGATCATTTCCGGTATTCTGACAGCCCAAGCTCGTCCCACATCCAGCTGAAATCATAGTCTGCAACGGGCGAGCCGGTCTGTCGGGCACTGCGGTTTTCGACTGATTTCAGCCAGTCAACCACCGCTTTCTTGTCCTTGGCACTGCAAACGGCCTGGCGGGGGGTCTTGTCACCCAGCGCCGGGATCGGCTGGTCGAGCGTCTCGCGGTAGTGGCGATCGAGATACTCCTGGGCGAGCTGCCGGGCTAGGGCAGGGGGGATGTCTTCGTCTACGGCGGGTCCGGACTCTGAGCTGTCCTCTGCCATCATCTGTTCGACGGTCTGGATTGCAGTCAGCGGCGGCTTCACCAGATCACCCAGCAGCTCAAGGATATATGCTTCGCCGCGTCTCGCACGCGCGACTGAATCAACGGTCAGCGTCAGTGCCCTGCCTTTCAGGGATAGTGATCCGAGGACAGCAGCGCCCGGCATAGACTTGTCCAATTCCAGACCGGTGCCACGCCGGAGGCTGCCCGGGTTGTCCAAAGCCAGCCATGTCCATTCGTTTTGACCTGAGGCCACGAGTTCATCGGCCTGCAACAGTCTCTCTGAAACCCGGCTTTGAGTAACCCCAGTGGAAAGCGGGAAGCGCAGCTCATGAAACACCAGATCGTCGCCATCGCTGTTGCTGATCTGCGGCGGTTCCGGGTCCAACAGGTTTGGCAGATGTGCAAAGAGCCACGCATTGGCAAAAAGTGGTGCGGACCGTTGTAACTGATCCTGAGTCAGTCTCAGGTCATCTTCGGCGTTCAGATTCAGGACGGACCGAAGCCCATCTTCGAACATCTCCACAGCATTCTCATCGAAGGGTAGCAGAGCCCCCGAGATCACATTGTGATCGCCCTGCCTGACAACCCGAACAGCGATGCGATCCCATTGTTGCAACATCTGCGTGGCGCTTTTTTCCCGAACGGTGACGGGGTCAGCGTGTGAAAGCAGGTCCGTCAGCACCATGGATTTGCCCGGTACGATTGCACTGACCTCGTAAAGACTGGTGGAGGCATCCCGCAACCCGGCGATATAGGCATGGGTCTGAGCGCTTTCCTTCGATCCCTGCCGCTTGAGATAGACATCCGCGGCGTTTTCATTGTCGGGTCCAAATGTTCTGCCCAGTAGATCTTCCAGGCCACCACCCCAGAGGACCATTGGCCAATCCTCGCCCAGCAGATCCCCCAGATCTTCGAAGTCGAGATCAAATGCTTCGAGGGCTGGCAGAAAATGTTCTTCCAGGACATCTGCAAGTCGCTCGTGCCAAACGTCATCGCGGGTGATGAATCCTATGAGCCCGTCAAGATCATGTCCCATCGACCTGCGCCCTTCTCAATAGCTTCCTGAACAGCTTCGACCTAGCGCAGATTGTTGCCATCAGCCAGATGTCAGGCATACGTTGACGCAGATTGTCTCGGCGGTCATGCAGCGGAAACGCTATTGCCTGGGCTTCTGAACGAAGAGTTCTGTGAAGAGCGCTTGTGATTGGCGCAGCCCGTCCTCGGTCAGTACAACTGACTTCACCTTACCTTTAGGGTCCAGGATCAGTCCTTTCTGGTGCAGACGGTCAAGTGCGTCCCAGTCAAAACCTTTCCAGGCACGCCGCTCGTCATGCAGCGTCAGCCAAAGCAATGCCAGAACCGCGTCATCTACCTTGTCTTCATCGATTTCCATGACACCAGCGGACGCCATCAGGGCCGGGTCCGTCAAGGCTTATTGCTGTCGATCCAGCGGGACATCATAGAGCGATCCCGAAAGCATTCGTCCGGAACAGCGCGACGCCTGATCCGCGCGATGCGCTCCGCGAACGCCACTTGCTTTGAGCTCGGGCGGGTGTCGTAGATGCGCGGCGCAGCAAGCTGGGTGTCAATCCAAGCGCTGATGAGCCTACGGTCCTGCTGAATTTCCCAAGGCAAGACGAGGTTTTGTTGCTCAGCAATTCGGCGGGCAAATGCGATCTGTTTGGGCGTGGCCGGCAGCGCAGTGGGTGTCTCAGAATGGGTGTAATCGAGCATGGGAATTCCCCTCAAGCAGCGTAGGTCTAGATTAGAACAAACAGGGCTCAAAAGCAAGTATGTTGTGTCGACCAGACTGTGATACACCATATCTGGTGTCTTGTGATGAAACGAAGAGAGAGCTCTTTTTCAGAACGGTCCTGGCATGGGGATTGACGTCACAACTTACTCAACTGACAGGCCGCGCCGAGTACGATTTGCAGCCGAGACGCATCCAGGCACTTGGCAAACCCTAGGCCTGTTGGCTCGTGACCCAGTCCTTAGTTCCAGCCGGTGGGCCAATTTCGACATGCTGTAGTTCGGCGGGCCGCCCCAAAGCATCGTGAACCACGCGCCAACGGCAGGAAAGATCTGACCTTCCTGTCAAAGCTCAACGATTGGGGAGAACCCGCCAAAGATCAGGCGCGTGCCGTCAAAAGGCATTGGGTTTTTTACTGGGTCCATGCGGGGGTCTGCAGTTTCCGGGTTTTCCATCCAGTCGGTCATGGTTTTCATCGCCGCGTCACGGGTTGCCTTGTCGGGCCATTCGACCCAGGACAAGACGATCGACTCGTCGTCCCTGGCTTGCACGGCTCTGTGGAAGTCGGTGACCTTGCCGCGAGGCACGTCGTCGCCCCAGCATTCAATCACCCGCGTTGCACCAAGGTCAGTGAACACGCCATCGGCCGTATTGGCGTGATCGATGAACTTCTGTTTGTTTGCGGTCGGTACAGCGATGACGAACCCATCTATGTAACTCATCTCAACTCTCCTCTCATTTCGATAACAGCAATCGTGGCCTTGAGTTTAGGGATGTCAATCTTGCGCATCGGCATCATGCAGTCGTAGCTCCTTCAATAGTAATGAGGAAGCCGCGCGAGCCGCACGGCTCACATAGATCATTAGACAGGGCAGGGGCTCGACGCGCCAAAGCGCGCTCACCCCGGCCCTGACACTAAGCATCTTTTGATCGCAGCCCGCTGAAGGCGGTCTGCTGTGCTTGTATTCCCCGGGCGTCAGGGGGCCGAAAGCTCTCGTATCTGATCCGGTCCAGGGGGAAGGCGCAATGAGAGATCCGCGCCGGGGCGCGGCTCGCATGCTTCTTTTTCATGCGCCTCAAGCAGAAATCATGGAAATCCCGGTTCCTCCCACGCGGCGCGCGCGGGTCCCTCCCAAAATTCCCCGATTTCAGCCTGACCCCCAGTCCCCGGATCAGAAACGGATCTTTTCCATCGGCCCCCCTCCTTCGCCGGGAAAAACGCGGGTGGGGTGTGGGTGTCGATGGCAGTCCAGCAGGCCGTTTCCTTGGCCTGCTGTGTTCAAAACGAAACCACACGCGGGCAGGTCGGGCGCAAATCGACCACCGCATCACCACAAAAGAGAGGTCACCCATGGCTGCAAACGCAATTGAGACAGAAGAAACCGACCCCGTCGATTATGCGCTCATCGCCCAGCAAAATGACGCGTTCCGCAAACGTCAGCCCGAAGGCGGTGAAGGCATGTTCGTCCAGACAAATGCCATCGACAATATGGGACCCAGTTTTGTCGCAGCGTGTCTCGCTAACACTATCACTTATGACGATTTCACCGAGGACAACGATCCCCATGGCACCCACGAAATGGGGTTCATGGAAATCATGGGCCGCAAGGTCTGGTTCAAGATCGACCTCTATGACGAGAACTATCAGTACGGGACGCCAGCCCCCACTGATTTGAGCAAGACGCGCCGCGTCCTGACCATCCTGTTCCCCAGCGATTACTGAGTTCGGCAGCAGGGTTTCTCTCTAACCCGCGCCGAGGCTGGCCTGTCGAGCAGGCCCAAGGGGAGGGCGAAGAGCGCCCTTCCCACACCATCACCATAACAGAAAGGAAGGTGAGAATTTGAACCCATACACCCTTGAGCGTCAACGCAAGTTGGCTTGGAAAAACCTCAAGAAGGGCGGCCTATCCGGGAAGATCGCCCGCGCCTTCTTGAAGAAACACGCAGCCGCCTAAGCGGCCTCGCTCTACCCCAGAAGGGGTAGGGCACCCTTACCACGAAACTTTATCATCAGAAAAGGGTTACCCCTATGACCAAGCAAACCAAAATCTCTGCAACCGAGGCCCGCTTTCCGCTGGCATCACTGTCGCTTTCCCCAATGAACCCACGCCAGAGCCTGACGGAGGGTGAGATTGTCGAACTGGCAGAGTCCATCTGGACCGCTGGCCTGATCCAGAGCATCGCCGGTCTGGCCGACGACAAGGGCGGTGCTGAAATCGTCGCTGGTGGCCGCCGCCTGCGCGCGCTGCAATATCTGGCTGAGAAACATCCCGATCTTGCCAGCATCCGCCCCGAACTGGCGAACCCGCTGGTGATGATCGCGCCGAATGTTGAAACGGCGCAGACATGGGCAACTGCTGAAAATATCAGCCGCAAGAACCTGTCACCGGCAGATGAAATCCGCGCCTATGGCGCGATGGACAAGGCAGGTGCGCCTGCTGCTGGCATTGCCCGCGCCTTTGCCGTGACAGAGGGGCATGTCTACAAGCGCCTGAAACTCGCCAGCCTGCCTGAACAGGTGATCGATGCGCTGGCCACCAAAGAGATCAATCTTGGCGAGGCGGCTGCGTTCACCATCTGCGACGATACCGACCTGATTATGGAAGTGTTGGAGCAGGCCCGGAAAGGCTACCTGTCCGAATACCAGATCAAGACCATGCTGAAACCCGATAGCGTCAGCGCAACAGACCGGCGGGTCAAATATGTGGGTCTGGATGCCTACAAGGAGGCCGGTGGTCGTGTCTCCGCCGACCTCTTTGCTGAAAAGACGCTTCTGGACGATGAGGCAATCCTTGATCAGTGCTTTTCAGACAAGCTGGCCGTCGCGGCGCGTACCATGCGTCAGGAGCAGGGCTGGAAATGGGCCGAAATTGTCAATGACAGCCATTTCGGCGGCTACGATATCGACCAGATGAAATGCGCCCGCATCTATGCCGAGCAAGGCGAACTGACCGAGGAACAGGCCACACGCTATGACGAACTGGACGAGCTAGCAGAGGCCGAAGTGCTGGACGCTGCTGGCGAGGCTGAGTTGCAGGCGTTGCAAATCATTTTGGACGGTGTCTATTCGGACGTTCAAAGGGACTGCGCCGGGATCATCCTCTATGTCAGCAATTCCGGTGAACTGAACGTGATCGAGGGTCTGGTCAAACCGGAGGACAAGGCAGCGGCGGTTGAGGCCTGTGTGCTGAAAGCGTCCCAGCACAAAAAGAATGACAGCGCCGCCGATGCAACCAGCAAACCGCGCATGTCTCAGGCACTGGCTGATGATCTGGCCCGCGTGGTCACAGGTGCGCGGCAACATGCGGCGGTCAACAATCCTGATCTGATCCTTGCCCTGCTGGCCTTTCAGGTTTCAGGCGGAACGAAATACGACAATCCCATTGGTCTGAACGCATGTGATGTGCCGAACTGGCCGACCACAGAGGCCAGCGGCTACGCACTGGATGAGCGCCTGACGACACCGACCGAATGGGACGGTGATGCGTTTGATCGTGATCTGGCGAAGTCGTTCCGGGCCTTCCGCAAGAAAGGTGACGATCACGTGCATGCCGAGTTGATCCGGCATCTGGCGGCGCTTCTCAGCGGTGGCGACAAGACGCTGAAAGCCCTGATCGACAAAGAGTTTAAGACCGACATTCGCGCGGTCTGGACGCCGACTTTCGACAACTTCTTCAGCCGCATCGCAGGGCCTTATCTCAATGAGATTTGGAAAACCGTGCTGGGTTTGAAGGCAGGCAACGTCCAGATGAATGCCTTTGAAAGCCTCAAGGTGGGCGAGAAGCGCAAGAAGCTGCACGCGCTGTTCAATGAGCCTGAGACGCACGAGGCGATGAAGCTGAGCAAGGCGGTTGAAAAGCGGATCGACACATGGTTGCCCGAGGGTGTGGTCTGAGACCCGCAGGCAGGGCGCAAGCGCCCTGCCAAACCGATGACGTTTCTGCAGGTGGTAACGGGTTGAAAGGGAACACGGGAAGCAGCCGGTGGAGGCGGGTTTTCACTCACCTTTAGCTTGAACAGAGTGTCAGTGTGATATATATTAATGATAGATATCAATTGGAGGTAACAATGCCAGATACAGCGGTTGCAAAAGTGTTCATGACCGGTCGGTCTCAGGCGGTTCGGTTGCCGAAAGAGTTCCGGTTCAATACAGATGAAGTGCGGATCAGGGCCGAAGGCTCAAAGGTCATTCTCGAACCCATCGAAAACGATTGGGAGTGGTTGGACGAGCTCCACAAGCTGGGTCCGCTTGATGAGGATGCCGCTCTGGCCGCCGAGGAAGATGTACCGCCGCAGGACCGGCCCGCACTGGATGTGTTCAAGTGAAATTCCTGCTCGATACCAACGCCGTCATTGGGATCATCGCGGCCAATAGCAGCCTGATTTCCCTGCTTTCAGAGCATGTCCCAAGCGACTTCGCGGTGCCGTCTGTCGTTGTGTATGAACTCTATTGGGGTGCCTACAAAAGCGGGAAAGTTGCTGAGAATGTTACGCGCGTCGATGCGCTCCGGTTCGAAGTGTTGGACCTGTCAGCTGCCGATGCAAAGGCCGCTGGTCTGATCCGTGCTGATCTGCACAGGAAAGGCACGCCGATAGGGGCCTATGATTTGTTGATCGCAGGGCAGGCGGTTTCGCGGTCGCTGACGCTCATCACCAACAACGTCAAAGAGTTTCGCCGGGTTGAAAATCTGATCTATGAGGACTGGCAATCATGACCAAAGTCACAACGCCAAAAGCCGCAGAGAGCGCAATCCGCCGTGTGTGGAAATCTGCGCAGATGTATATCGCGTTCCACAAGGACCAGAACAAACGCCAACGCGATGAGCCGAAGTTCTGGCCGCCAAAGAACGGCAGCGCGTCACTGCATGATGATACCGCCGAACAGGAGGCGATTGTTGTCGTCAAAACCGCCGATCCGGACGAAACTCGGGACGTGCAAATCAAGCTGCATCCAAACCGCATTGTGGTGCGCAGGGATGCGGAAAGCCGGTGGCAGGGTGTCGCGGTTGACGATCATTCCGTGACCGTCCGCATGGCCGATAACACGATTATCGAAATCCGGCATGATGGTTCGATCAAACGCCGTGGCGCAGAGGATGAAACCCACGTCGAAGCCGATGGCAGCATTTTCAAATGGACCGAATTTGCAGAAGCGCACATGACCGGCGACGGGATCGAAATGAGCCGCCGCACCGATGATCGGATTGCTGCCATTACCCATGACGGTGTTGTTGATCGGGCGCGCAAGCGTTAGCATGAGGCCAATACCTCTAGACTATCCTTCGGTAGTACTTCAGGCCCGCTTCGGTGGGCCTTTCTTTTTGGCAGATGTCCAGGCGGCGATGTTCCTCTGGTGTCGCTTGGCACGCGGGGCTTGCACCCCACGTGCCGGCCCGACTTGCGCTTCGCTTTGACGGCCGCCACCGCGGCCGGCGCGTGTCGAACCCGTGGTATCTGGTAAGGCCCGCCCCCCGCCTCCGCGGGCAGGAAAGGGCGACGTGTGCCGCAACTCCGATCATCGTTCTGCAGGTGATCCCGTCTCAGAAAGACCACCAACTCGCGGATCTGAACGTGGTGCCTGTGTTCGATTGACTTGATTTCGCCAATACACATCGGGTCTCTCTGTACAGCTGTCCCGCGCGCAGCGATCCAAGCCGTTCGTGCCGTTCGTGCCGTTCCGCCTGTCAGACTGGTTCAAGCCCGTAGCCAATGAAGATCCTCTCTCTCCGTGTTTCTTCAAGATGAACATATGCGAGCAGTCGGGACTGGCGCTCCCGATCTGGCAGCAGATCAGGAGCTTCAACGGCTATTTTCCGCAGCCAGGCACGCCCGGCTTTGCATCGCGAAACAAAATAGCCGCTGACATCCCCTCAAAGCACGCAAAAGCCATGTTCATCGAAACACGTAACAGCGAGGATCAAACAATGGCTACTCAGACTCTGAAACTGAATGTCAAATCCGGCGAAAAAGAAGGCACGAACTACTGGGATCGATGCGGCGTTCTCTTCGTCAACACCGATGACGCTACCGGCGAAATCAAGTCGATCAGCGTGAAACACAACATGTTCCCCGGTGTCGAAATGGTGGCCTTCCCGAAACGGGACGACAACGACCCGGTCACCGAGTGACAGAAGGGCTGGGCGGCACACGTCGCCCTTTCCTGCGCTCCGGCATCTGGTCGGAACGAGAGTGCCTGGAGGTGTTTTTGATAGGGGTTTGGCTATAGTTGGCAGGGCCCGCTTCGAGCCCAAATTGAACCTCGATGATCGACTGCAATTTAGCGAAGCATCAGATAAGCACCCGCTAGTAGCAGGATGGCAGCCGCAATCCGTGATAAATCGATGCTTCTGACGGATGCATCAAATAAGCCGAAGTGATCGATAAGTAGCCCCACTAGAAGTTGGCCGACAACAACCAATGCAATCGCCGATGTTGCCCCCAGTTTTGGAACTGTTTGACTGAGGGTTAGGTAAAGAACCAAACCGAAAACGCCACTTCCCAGCATATACCAAGGTAAGTACCTCCATTCGCTAATGTTTTCTCCGCCACGGGCAATCAACAGCGCAAGCGACGCAACAGCCCCTCCGAGGTGGACTATGAAGCTTCCAGCAGCGCCACCAATTCGATTGCCCATGGAGCCTGCGATTTGAGCCTGCGCGCCAACAGCGAAGCCGCCTGCAAGACCAATTCCAACAATCAGGAGAGTTTCGAACATGAGCACCTCAAATTTTTGGAGTTGAGGCAACCTTATTTACCTTCGATCAGATGTTCGAGCGCAAATCCCGATGGCGACTCTGTCCGCCGAGCAGCCATCAATGTGCCGTGTGGCTCTTGTTCGGTGTAAGCCTAAAGTTATTTTATCGGTCGAGAGCATCCGCAATCTGTCTGGCAACAGTTCGGAGCTCGTTGCTTCCCGGATTCGGCATTGGTTTGAAGGTTATTCCCTCTTGCTCGATGTAGCGTCGTGAGGTGACATCGTGCTTTTCGACTAGCGGTATCAGATGCGCATGAGCGTGGGCGACATCACCACCCGAGTATTGAAATGCCACTCGCTCCACGCCAAAAACCTTCTTCTGTGCGACAGCCAATTTTTGCCCCAGCAACATGATTTCGCACGCAATATCCTCCGGGATATTCTCAAAATACTCGATATGAGCCGTCGGAATGATCTGGAGATGAACCGGGCGAATTGGACCAGTATCCATAAACGCCAAGATGCGGTCATTCCGAAATACCTCATGCGTGGGGATTTCTCCGGCGGCAATTCGGCAAAAAAGGCAGTAATCACTCATGTTCCAATAGTCGCCCGAAGAAATTTGACACTATCAAGAAACGAAGAGTTTTCGGAGTTGAATTGGAACGGCTGCCCTGTCCCGCATAGTGTAGATATCTGAACTGCTTCCGATTGTCGGCAATATTGATCAGGGCAAATCACGAGCGTTCAGCGCGTGACCGCGTACTAGGCTCCAGCCGGCCATGCCGACTTCCACCCCGAACCAGGCACGCCCATTCTCCCTGCAGCCCAGGTGCGGAGTAATCTGCCTCAACCGAGCCAGCTTTCACCGCGGCCGCAAGTCGCCTGTTCACGCCTGTTTCGGCCCTCCGGGTGACGCCCGTTCGCTCAGCCTTTTGCAAGGACCACGCTCGATAGACATCGAGCAAAACGCAGCCCGCCGATGGCGGTCTGCTGCGCTTGTTTTCCCGAACGTCGCGGGGCCGAAAATCTCTCGTATCTGATCCGGTCCTGGGGGAGGGCGCAAAGAGAGACCCGCGCCAGAGCGCGGCTCGCAATTCTCTTTCCTATGCGCCTCAAGCAGAAAAACGGCTTTTACCCGGCTCGCGCGGCCAAACTTTCCGTTTTTCAGCCTGACCCCCAGTCCTCCGATCAGAAACGGATCTTCTCCATCGACCCCCCTCCTTCGCAGGGAAAATCGCGGAGGGGCGAGGGTGGCTGATGGCAGTCCAGCAGGCCGTTTCCTTGGCCTGCTGTGTTCACACGAAACCGCATGCGGGCAGGTCAGGCGCAGATCGGCCACCGCATCACCATAGAGGAACATCACTATGACTTACAATCGCTACATGCGGGGCATGTCGTGCGGCGGACTGGTGACAGGCGAGGCGCTGACAAATGACCAGCTACGCCAAGCTGTGCCGTCAATTTTTGCAACCGAAGGCCACGAAAGCCGCTCTGATCGCTTTGTGCCGGTTCCGACCGTCAATGTTCTGGACGGGTTGCGGAATGAGGGGTTCGACCCGTTCTTTGCCCAACAAGCGAACACCCGCGTTCCGGGCAAGGCCGCGTTCACCAAGCACATGCTGCGTCTGCGTCACCGCTCGATCACGAACAGCCACGGCGAGTCCTTCGAAATAGTTTTGGTCAATGCCAATGACGGGACCAGCAGTTATCAGATGATCCCCGGCTATTTCCGGTTTGTCTGCGCAAATGGCCTGATGGTGGGCGATACCTTTAATGAGGTGAAGGTACGGCATTCGGGAAACGCGGTGTCCGAAGTCATTGAGGGTGCGTTTACCGTTCTGGATGATGCCGAAGAGATCACAGAGCAGGTCCAAGGCTTTAAGGCGATCACCGTAACTGAGGCAGAACGAAACATCCTGGCCGAGGCTGCGCACCAGTTGCGGTTTCCGGATACAGCGAGGGAAGACGGCAAGCCCGCACCAGTTGAAGCCACCAGACTACTGAGCACCCGCCGCAACGCAGATTGTGCCGCCGACCTGTGGACCGCGTTCAACGTGGTTCAGGAAAATGTTATGCGCGGCGGACTTTCAGGGCGGGTCCGCACTGCTGATGGCCGGACCCGGCGGCAACGGACCCGTGCTGTTGCGGGGATCGACCAGAACAAAGCGCTCAATCGTGCACTCTGGACACTGACAGAGCGAATGGCTGAATTGAAAGGGGGTGGCGCATGAGCGCCCCCTTTACCGTCCATTGCTCAAACTGCGGCGGGCAAAACATCAAGCGGGACGCCCACGCAGAATGGAATCCAGAACTTCAGCAATGGGAACTATCCGCTGTTTATGACGAATGGGACTGCGACGATTGCGGCCATTCTGTTTCAGTCTATGAGCAGACCGTTGAAGACCCATCCGCAATCAGGGCATCAACATGATTGCGGCGGTCAAAGATTTTGTTCGGATCATCAACGAGCTTGACCGATCCAAACACCGGGACGAGGTCTTCCGCGATTTCTGCGAACTGTCCTATTGTGCATTGGCAAAGCGCGCCTGCCCCGATGAAACGCAAAGAGACGCCCTAGAGGCGCAGTATATGGAAGTCGTGGGGCGCTATCGCAACAAAGACGATATCCGCCGTATGCCCGAACTCTTGGCAATCATGGCGGGAACGATCGGCAACGGTGGGTGTGACTTTCTGGGAATGGTGGCGGGTGAACTCGGCGTTCTGGATGCCAAGCTTGGGCAGTTCTTCACTCCCTACGAAGTGTCGCGCATGATGGCTGAAATCGCTGTGGCCGATGCAAAAACCACTATCGAGGCGCAGGGGTTCATAACAATTGACGAACCCGCTGCCGGGGCAGGGGGCATGTTGCTGGCCGTGGCCGACACCATCGAGGGTATGGGCTTTGAATTGGAAACAAGCGTTTGGTTTCGGGCAACTGAGTTGTCACGCGCGACCTATCACATGGCCTATCTGCAACTTACCGCGCGCGGTCTGGCCGGTCAGGTCATTCACGGCAACAGGCTCAGCTTGGAGACCTACACAAGCGCATACACCGCTGCCGCCCCCTTGTTCTTTGCTGCCAATGGCGATCCATTTGCAAAGCGACGCGCCGAGCATGAAGCGCAGGCCAAAGCTGTCGCAGAGAAAACCGCACAAGACGAAGCGGCCCGCAACGAGCGCGTCAAAACGCTGGGTGATGGCCCTGCGATCCAAGGCGGCCAGCTCAGCCTCTTTTGAGGCTGGGCACCACTTTTGCAGATACGGAGCAAGACCCAAGATTTATTAAATGTCCTCGCAACTGGCGGGGCCGAGGGTATCCAGTCTGGGCAATTTCAACCTTGGGCGAAATTGGCCTGACCGGAGCAGGCTGTAAGCAGAGACACCAAATATCTCAGCGTCAGCCTGTGGGTAACCCTCGGCCAGCGGTGCCCGGGCCGCCAGCGTGACGATGGGGATTTGCAGGGACAGAACAAAACAGGATCAATGCAGTGTTTGATCCTTTGTCGTTGCTCGGATCATTTTGGCAATCTCCGCATCGTTGTTCCGCAGAACCTCTTTGAAATATGCCCCAAGGTTAAAGCTCTTCTGGAAGGCGACAGGTATGTTGCTGCGGATCTCTTCCAGCGCAAATGCAATTTCTGAGCCGTCAGAGGTTGAGATTTGTACGCGAACAGGTTGCCCTTCCTCGCCCTGTGCTGGTGTGATCGGTTTGGTTTTTGCTCTGTCAGCTTTCTTTTTGCCCATGGGTCTTATCCTCCAACGCTCTTGCGGATCATTTTGGCAATCTCTTCGTCGTGTTCGATCATGACCTGCCTGAACAAAGAGCCAATGCTAATGCCTGACCGCAGGGCTTCAGGAATTGAGGCGAGAATATCCGCTAAAGCGCGCTCCACTTCGCCGCCTTCCGGGGCCGAAATCTGAAACCGGATCGGGGTATTCGGTTTGGGCGACGACTGTGCAGGGGCTGTTGTCTGGCGTTGTGGTGTAGACCTTTGCGCCTGTTTGGAAGGCTCAGGCTTTGGCTCAGCTGCAGGCTCGTCCTGCCCTTGCTTTTTTAGCTCGGTCACGGTCGGCGCGATTTCAGATGCGGGGCCATTCAATAGGCCATCTATGCTCTTAGGCCGCGACATGCTGCACCTCGCTTTCCTTCAAAGCGTTCAGCACATAATCAGCATTGCTCAGCGCCTTTGCGCATCGATCCGCCATGCGACGTGCATTTGACCGGGCTGTCTGCGTATCCGCCTGTTCCATGGCTTCCTGAGCAAAGCCCATCAGCCGCCCGATCGTTGTCCCCGCCCGAAGCGCGTCATCCATCGCGGCGGAATCGGCAATGCCACCAATGCAAGTGAACTGCTTCTCCAAAGCCTGCTTGCCCTTCTGGATACCGGCTGATTGCGCGACAGACTGACGGGTAAACATGATGCGAAATTTCTCTTTCGGGTCTGCGGTGCTGCCAATTTGTTGTAAGGCCGCTTCACAGGATCGGTAGGTGACCATGATGGGCTTGTATTCCGCCGACGATCCATCAGACGGGCACAGCACCATGTCGGCAACAGCCATCGCCATGGCAGCCGTCATGCTGGGTTCGCCTTTGGTGTCGATCAGCAGATAGTCAAAGCCCCCCGCTTTTTCCGCTTCAAGAATGTGGGCATAAGCCAGCTTCGCATTCTCTGCATCTTCTTTGGCAAATTGCCCCGCCTCGATCAGAAGTTCGTCGGCGGAGAGCGGGTCCAGACCGTTATTCGGATTCAACCATTCCGAGAGTGTGCCTTGTGAATCCAGGTCGAGGATGCGCACCCTGTTTCCTTGATGGTGCAAGGCAGAGGCGAAGGCGACGAGCATGGAAGATTTCCCCGCCCCGCCTTTGGAGTTTACGGCTGCATAGATTTTCAATTTTGGTCTCCGGGTCTGTGCCCGAAAGCCACGCCGCAGGGCGGCGTGCCACAACCGGGCTCGCGATTACAAGTTATCGCACGATCCGTCACCCGCGCTGATATTTACGCTATTGCTTTTCTAAGCAATCCGCAACGGCTGTTTTACCATAAACATACAACCGCTTAGAGCCAACGACCGGCAGTCGACGACCGGCGACCGCTGCGCAGCTTTAGGTGGTTGGTGTACATCCATCAGCAGTCCTCCGACAGCCGGACGGGCCTTGCCGCCGGGACATTGCACCCCGACCTGCAACGGTTGCTAATAGGTCGCCACGGGTTGCAAACGCCTGTGTCTCGGGTCGCCAACGGTCCACATCCTACCCTAACTTTGCGGGATAATACAGATTGTGCTATCGACAATCTGTTGGACTTGCAGTCGGCTATTCATTCAACTTACACTTGAAACAACCAACGCGCGGTCTGCCGGGGCCTCGCACGATTTCTGATCGTGGAGAACCGCCCCGATGCCAACCGGCCAACCTAAATCCGTCACCACAACCATGCGTTTTGATGAGGACGAATTGGCGTTCCTCAAGCAACGCAGTCAGGCGATGCAACTCCGCAGCGTCACCGGGCTGGTGCGCGTTTGCCTGCGCGTGGCTTTCGGAATACCGACCAAAGAAGAGTTCAGGACCCAGCGGTTCGAAGCGCATCTGGCCCAGCTGGTGCGTATGGCAAACACTCTCAACCAGCTAACCCGTGACGCCGGTGCCGGAAAGCTTCGGCTCAATAAACGCTCCGAGGATAAGATCGAGGCGATGAAGGTCGAGATCCGGGAGTTGCGTCAGCTGTTCGAAGAGTACGCCGATGCGGCCCGCGAGCGATCGTTTACACGAGCCCTTGAGATTGAGCGGCGGGCCGAGAAGCGGCGGGCCGCGCGGGTGTCCCCCAAAGCAAAGGCCAGGGGATGACCAGCCTGACCACCGCATATGACCCGGCCTGGGAGGCCTTGTTTGGTGAGTTTCAACTCATTCCGAACCTGAAACCGCGGCCTGGTCAAAACCCTGCGCGATCGGGACGGCGGCCAGCGCAACGACCAAGCGTGTCGGGCGGGCCGACCGGGATGATCTCCAACGCTTTGATGACCCATCAGGCGTTGGTCAAAGTTGTCCGCAGTGGCGGTGTCAAGGCATCCGGGCGCCTGGGAGGGCAGCTGTCCTATATCACCCGCAAAGGCACCGTTGAGATGGAGCGCGGCGACACCGGAGAGCTGACGCATGGGATGGGCGCGCTGCGCGATGTCCAGGACGATTGGGCAAAAGACTGGGCCCGGATGGATGCGCGTACAACAAGCTACACCTATCATGTGATCCTGTCTTACCCGAAAGGCACAGACCGGGATGCCGCAAAGCAGGCCGCGCGCAGTTTTGCCGAACGGCTGACAAACGGTGAGTATGGCGACCGCTACAAATACATCATGGCCCATCACGACAACACCGGCCATCCGCATACCCATCTGGTCATCAGCAGGGCAGGGGCGTTGGGCAAGACCCTCCAGTTGAGCCGGTATGGCATTACGCCCCAGGATCTGCGCGAGCTGCAAGCCGATACCGCGCGGGACGTTGGCATTGTCCTGGCCGCCACCAGCAGATTCAGCCGCAATCTGCGCCCCAACCGGGAGAGCAGCGCCCGCATTCATGCGCGCCGCGATGGTCGGGAACTGCGCGAACGGCGCGCGCCGGGTCGACGCAGCGGGTTTCCGTTCTCTGGAATCGGTCGGCAGCAGCCCGTCGCGCCCGAAACGCTTCAGATGATGAAACATCAGCGAAACGCAGACTATGTCGCTCTGGGCAAGGTCCTCCGGTCGCATCAGGCCGGGGTCGATCAGGGTATTTTCACTACGCATTACCCCGGGCGGGCCGAGACCCTGGGCACAATTGCAACGGCTGTTCTCGGCGCAGCCAAAATCCTGTTGCCGGACGGGGTTCTTGAGACAGAGGACTTCGACATGAATGCTCAAGTCGACAAACAATTAGATCCGGCACGGGCGTCGGCCATAGACGGTGAGATGAAAGCCATTGGCAGTGATATCCGCAGCTTTATCCAGGGCATGACCATCAAGGCTGATGCAATGGAAGATGAAGACAAGCGCAGCCAGACAGAGGCGGCGATTTCCCGTGTTTTGCGGGACTATGAGCCGCTGATGGATGAAGAGACCAGGACCTTCTTTGGCAAGCGCCTGGAGCGCGATGATGACGTTGAGGTGGAGCGCGACGATACTGACCCGATCCGCCAGCGCCGGGCTGCCGAGCGCGATGCAGCAGATCCATCGCGGACGCAGCCGCTCGGAAAGGACCGTATACCAGCGGATGGTCAGGTGCTGTCCCTTTCGGATGACCCGCGCGGGTCCGCAACCAGAGCGGTGTTGACGGAAGCAGATCGAAAGGTTTCTGAGCATTTCGAAATGATGGGCATGAACGGGGATCTGGCTCTCTCGCGCATCCGCAATGGCGCGGATGTGGATCGTCAGACCCGGGAGAATTGGTTCGAACGCGATGTGCGGACCCTCGCCAATGCTTTATCCCTGAGCGAGAACCAGGCACGTGCGGATATGAAAGCAGTCTATGAGACCGCTGCTGAGATATACCGGGATGCCCGTGGAGAGATCCGCGAGATCAACCGCGCCTTCTCGGAGAACAGGGGTGATCAATATCTGGCGGATCGCGCATCCAGTGAATTGGACAAAGACATCGCCCGCGAAAAACGGCTTGGGTTTGATGCCGCATCCATCGGCGGACGTCTGGGAGAGATTGAGGCCACCGTGGACAAGCGGGTCTATGGTGAGCCGCGCGCCGATGAGACCACCGCTCGCACAGAGGGTCAGACCCGGCAGGGATCGGGGCACCCGGACTTGAAGGTCGGCGTGCGCGGCCAGATCGTGGCAACAGGATCGACGCTTTACGACACAGAGGACAAGGATAGCCAGTCGCCTTATGTCGATTTGAAAATGGAAAGCCGCGACAAACTCTACCGCGTCTGGGGTGTTGATCTGCCCGACATGATGGAGCGCCAGAACCTGGCCGTTGGCGACACTGCCACCCTGGCGCATGACGGGTTCAAATATGTCACCGTGAGAAAACGCGACAAAGAAACCGGCGAAGAGAAAGAGGTCGAAGCCAAGCGCCGCGCCTGGAAGGCCTCCGACATTGAGCGCGGGCCACGCGAGACCGATCGGTCCCATGACCATTCCGTACCACCCCGCGTGTCTTCGCCGGAGGCGGAGCGTGTAGAACAGATCGCCCGGACAGGCGTCACCGGTGTCATCGTCGACGCAAAAGAAAGCCTGGTGCGCCCCGACGATCCCAACAGTACGTCGTTCTATGTCGACATGAAGGTCGAGGGCAAAGACGCGCCGCAACGGATCTGGGGCACCGCTCTGCAGGACCAGATGGCGCGGAACAACATCTCGGTCGGCGACACCGTCACCTTTGTGGAAGTGGGCAAAGAAGAAGTCACCCGCTCGCGCAGAAACACCGAAACGGATGAAATGGAACGGGTCAATGTCACCCGGAAAGCCTGGGATGTGAAGAACATCGATCGTCAGATTGATCGTGATCCGGAGGTGCAGGAGCGCTTGCGCCGGGACCGGGCGTACCGCGCCAAGGGGGATCGGGGGATCACTCGGTGAGCCGTCATCTTCAAAGCACATTGAAGCGTGTGTTCGGAGAGCAATTGCTCTCCGATCCGTACCTGTCTGAGATTGTCCTGAACCCTGACGGGCGGATCTGGATCGAGCGCAGCGGCGAGCCTGCCATGCGCTCGCTTGACGACCCTGTGGGGGAGCACGACGCCCTGGCGCTGGCACAGGACCTGGCCGGTGGAAACCCGATTTCCAGCAAAACGCCCTTGGCCGGTTCGCAATTTGAGATCGATGGCGCGCTGTGGCGGGCCCAGGTGGCAGTCAAACCGGCTGTTGAGGATGGCGTTGCCTTTGCATTGCGCCGGGCTGTTGCGAAGGAAATGTCGCTTGATGATCTTATAAAGGGTCTACCAGATCTGGATGCCAACATGTCTGATCTGAAATCCGGTGTGGACCCGGCTGATGCTGCCGTTTTCCATGCCTACGACAATGGTGGTTTTGGTGGATTTCTGCGGGCAGCGGTCAAAGCCAAATGGAACATCCTTTTGTCAGGGGGGACGTCCTCCGGCAAAACGACTTGGTTGCGCGCCTGTCTGGCCGAGGTCGATCCGTCTGAGCGGATCATGACCATTGAGGACGTGTTGGAAATTCGCCCCAACCAGCCCAATGCCGTGTCTCTGGTGGTGAATAAAAACGCGACTAGCAGCGACCTGTTGAAAGCCTGCCTGCGATTTCGGCCGGAACGGATCATCATGGGAGAGCTGCGCGGGTCTGAGGCCTATGATTTCCTGTCCGCGATCAACTCGGGCCATCCGGGCGGCATTTCCACGCTGCACGCCGCATCCCCGGACTCCGCTCTGTCGCGTCTGGCCCTCATGGTCCTGCAGGCGGATACCGGCCTGACCTATTCCGAGATATTGGAATACTGCCGCTCGATGATCGACGTGATTGTGCAGTTTCGGAAGACAGGGGATCAGAGACGGCCGGTCGCTGTCAGAATTCTGAGATAGGACGGTCGTTTGCGGAACGGGGTGAAATGACGCTCTTAGCTATGTTCGGGTTAGCAGCCGTTTATCTTCCGTGTGGCGAACGGGTAAAGTGAGCCCGTGGCGGTCGTTGCACTTTCTCGCTGCCCGAGCCCGCAGCAGCAAATTTTCTGCACAAGCGCGAAATTCTATGACGCAGCGCGGCGGCTATTTCGGCCATTCGTGGATCACACAGCATTTTTGGCATTGTACATTTACAGGTCGAGTGACAACGCTGATCTTTCTAACCTTTCATCGTGGCTGGGTTTCGGAAACTGATTGCGCAACGCATAAAACAATGCCCGGATCTTGTACTCTACCAATCCGGGAAACGTGTCGTGAAATAATTGGGGAGCTGGACTGCAAACAGTCGTTTCAGCGTGGATCTCAAGACGACGCCCACTGTTATTTTTGCGGGGCTTCCATCCTCTGGAGAGTAGCCAATCGCTTGCCGTGTTTCGGTGATATCCCAGCGCATACCTGGGTTATCTGATATTAGGTTCAGGGCTGCGAAGGAAATATCCTTGGCATCTATTGCGGCACGCATTCCGCTTAGAAAGTCCCGATCACTCAACCACATTTCCTGACCCCACCGGCCCATCGCCATGTGTGTGCCGGGTTGGTTGTCGTGAGTCCATTGTGTCCAGCCAATGCGCAAGCAGATGACCGCCAGTCCGTGATGTTCGGCGAAGTAGGCCCCTGTCCGTTCACAGAACAGCTTTGACATGCCGTAGGCGTTTACTGGCCCTGGTGGTGTCGTGCTGTTGAGAACCTCGTGCGTAAACCTTTTGTCGCCGTGGACCCAGTTGGAGCTTGCAAGAACCACGCGGCTGACGCCCATGGCTGCCGCATGGTGATAGAGTGAAAGGGTTGCATCCATATTGTGTTTGATCGCGGAGGCCCAGGTGGCGGAGGGCTCTCGGTCACCGGCAAGATGCACAATAACGTCCACTCCCTTTAGCAAACTGACCCAACTGCTGTCGTCGGACAGGTCTGCGGTGTGAATGTCGGGATGATCAACGGGGCGAAGGTCGATGCCAGAAACGATGTAGTCGGGGTCAATTTCTAGCGCATCGAAAAGTTTGCGGCCTAGATGCCCGCCAGCGCCTGTAATCAAGACATGCATGACAGGAACTCCTTGTTGTTTGTGAGTCCCAATGGCATTTGGGATGCATTCTTGTCCGCCAAAACGTGAAACTTTTGCCGAAAACTCAGCGTTTCATTCGGTGCGAGCTTGCGTGCCGGGGAGTGCCACTCCGCTTCGCAATAGACGTAATCGCCCGAATTAAAGACCTCAAACGGATAGTCGTGTGCAAATTGATCGCCCTGTTGTGGTTCTGGTACTGAGCACATCAGCAACGGGGTATCAGAGCCGCACCGCATTAGTGTACGACCGTTGGGGTTCGGTAGCCCGACCTTGAATTCCTGCTGTCTTTTGCAATCCACAACAATGCCATTGCCGTGCGTAGCTATCATCCCTTCGGCAGAACCAAAAACAGGATAAAACGCAGGGTCCTCCATTTCGACACCGATCTTGGTGGGGGTGTTAAGCATCATGACTGACCAAATGCCGGTCAGGCGCGAGGAGGTCCCATGGTTGACCACGATGTGTTCTATTTCCCAGCTTTCCGCCGAGGTCAGCGTGATGCGGCGCGACACTGACAAGTGCGAGGTCGGGCATACTGCGCTGGTCATGTCGATACGAGTGCTGCTTCTTGAAGTGATCTGGTAAGAGCCGCTGTCCAACACGGGAAACGGAGCGCCGTTTACCCAGGATGCATCTGGGGCGATCCAAGTCTTCTCGCCGCCCCAGAGTGGAAAACCAAATTGTGGAGAGCGTGTGGGCAGATCAGTAAGCCGTGTGTCATCGACATCCAAACCGTCGAGATCTGCGTTTTGAAATAGGAGGGAGCGACCTTGGAAGTTTATATCCCATAAGCGGCCCCCGATGCCGGGCAGGAGTGTCAGCTGCAGATCGTTTTGCTGCAGGTGAAGAACGCTCCATCTGTCCGACATTTAACCCCCTCCTATCGTTTTCCCGGCGCGATAGAATGCACCGGGACAATCGCTTAGGTGTGCTTGAACTGGACGACGTTCTCGGCCGTAATCGGCATAACCCCGGTTTCTACGCGCTCGGGTAGAGGATTGATGCCAGCCGCCTTCCAATCGGGCAAGACCTTCAGCGCGTCAGTGTTTTGCCAATGCATCATGTGGAAGGCGAGAAAGATCTCAAGATAGGATTTCTGCGCCACTGCGCCGTGAATTGTGCCGTCTTCGATATAGGGAAGCATATCATCATTTCTGTCCATCGCGACGATCTTGATGTCCTTGCGTCCCGCCTCATTGACTGCAATGGCCGCGCCTTTGCCGCTGTCGCCGTCCGTGCCGCCAATGCCAACAATATCCGGGTTCGCCTGAATGGCCTGAAGGTAGGCTGTCGGCGCATAGGACGGGTCGGCCTTATCGTTGACGACGTCGACGACCTCGATATCAGGGTATTTCTCGGCAAAGATTTGTTTGTACCCTTCGACACGCTCCAATGTGGAAGGCGCAGGGAAAGTGCCGAGGATAACTTTGCCCTTACCGCCAATCGCTTGCGCCAGCATTTCGCCGCCGACACGTCCTGCCTGAACACCGTTGATACCAAGGAATGTGGACCGGGGACTGTCGGGAATATCGCCAATACAACATGTGACTGGAATGCCCGCCTCGACCGCACGTTCGACACCGGGGGCCAGAGTGGCTGGATCACCGGGGAAGATAAGAATGCCTGCGGGACGTCTTGCGATCAGTTCATCCAATTGACGTGCTTGTGCGGCCGTGTCGAAATCCAACGGGCCGGTGAATGTGGCCTTGATGCCCATCAATTCTTCAAGGTCTTCCATCGCATTGCGATAGTCCACCCAGAACGGCACCTGCGTGACGATGGACAGGAAAACATACTCCTTGCCGGCCGCTTGCGCCATGGCTTCTTTGGACAGCATGGGCAGTCCAAACGCTGCGGCCAATCCTGCGGTGGTGCCCGCTGTCAGCAGCCTGCGCCGATTCACATTCAATTCAGTCATCATAGTCTCCCTGTTTTGGATCTTTGGTTATTGTTGAGTTTTGGAAAGCTTGCGGATTAGCCCCGTTTGCTTCGGATCAGCATGTCCAAGGCGACCGCTGTAACGAGTACACCGCCGATGACGATCATCTGCCAGTAGATCGATACGGCCAGCATCGTCATAGTGTTGTTGATCAACGCGACGAAAACGACGCCGAGGAAAGCACCAAGAATAGTACCTTCGCCGCCGCGTAGGGATGCGCCACCGATGACAGCCGCCGCCAGAACCTGAAGTTCGATACCGTTGCCTGCCGTGGGCGTACCGCTCATCAGGCGGGAGGCCAGCAATACGCCCGCCAAAGCAGCCAGAATACCGGTCAGTGCGTACAGAATGATACGCACGCGTGTGACATGGATGCCTGACAACATCGCGGCCTTTTCATTGGCGCCGATGAAATAGACCTGACGGAAAAAGCGTGTATGGCGGACGGCCAGGTCAAACAGGACGACCAGCAGAATGGTGAACAAGACGATGACCGGAAAGCCGCCTATGTCGGCTTTGCCGATCCAGGCAAATGATGCAGGCAGGCTTGAAACCGAAAAACCTTCGGTCAGGACAAGAGCGATGCCACGCGCGATCGACATCGTGCCGAGGGTCGCGATAAGCGGATTGATCCCGAGGCCGGTCACCAGCAAACCGTTTACTACACCGACAATTCCACCCAGCACTAATCCGCATACCACAGCGAGCGGTATTGGCATGCCAGTCAAAAGCAGCATGGCTACGACGGTAGAAGACAAGGCCATTACCGATCCAACGGAAAGATCGAACCCGCCGGATGCAAGTAGGATCGCCATACCGATCACGATGATCGCAGTGGGGGCCATGCCCACGGCCACGGCTCGAAAGTTCGAGAAGCTGAGGAAGTAGGGATTGACGTTGGACATCACGATGATGATAGCGGCGATCAGAACGATCAGAGTCAGTTCACGAATATCGACAAAAGCTTGCAAAACACGGCGCAGCAGCGGCCGCTTCATGGGCAAGTTGGCTTGAGCGGTCATGGTCACGTCGCGACTCCTGATTGATTGGTTTGGGGTGCGTCCACAATTGGAACGGAATTTCCGGCGGCCATTTGAAGAAGCGTGGTTTCGGTTGCCTCAGCGGCTGCGATGTCTCCCATGAGGCGACCGTCGTGGACGACAAGGATGCGGGTTGAGAGAGAGACAAGTTCGGGAAAATCGGATGACACGACGAGGATGGCCATACCCTCGGCTGCTCGACGCAAAAGTTCCGTGTGGATTTGGAATTTGGCTCCGACATCGACCCCTTTTGTGGGCTCCTCAATGATCAGAAGAGCTGGCGCGCGTTTGAGCCACTTGGCCAACATAATCTTTTGTTGATTGCCCCCTGAGAGATCACCAACAAGTTCGTTAATCCCGCTGGTTTTGACACTGAAGGCGTCAATGGCTGTTTGGCTGGCTGTTTTGATCGAGCCCGCATGCATGAACCCAGCAGACGCATGATCGGAAAGACTGGCCGCGATCAGGTTGTCGCTGAGTGATTGTTCCAGAAAGAGGCCTTCAGTCTTGCGTTCCTCGGGAACAAACCCGACCCCAGCACGCATCGCCTGCCGCAAGGACGCAAAGTTAACAGGCATGCCGTGAAGTCTGATCTCCCCGGTCGCGCCATGCATCAACCCGACAATCGATCGAACAATCTCACTGCGGCGAGCGCCCATCAACCCTGCCATCCCTACAATCTCTCCGGCTTTAATGGAGAAAGAAATGTCTTCGAACTCACCTGGATGGGTTAGGTCTTGGACATGCAAAACCTCTTCGCCGTTAGCCTTACCTGACCGTGTGACATCACCGGGGTGAGCGCCGCCGATCATCTCGGCAACGACTTGTTCCTGAGAAGTTTCCGAAACCGATAAAGTGCTGATGTGGCGCCCATCTCGCAAAACGGTAATGCGATCCGAGATCTGGAAAATCTCGGCCATATGGTGGCTGACATAGACGATGCCAATCCCTTTTTTTGTCAGAGACTTTAGGACTTCGAATAGTGCGTCTACTTCGTCGGGTGCCAATGCCGATGTCGGTTCATCCAGCAAAAGGACGCGGGAATCCAACGACAGCGCCTTGGCGATTTCAACAATCTGGCGGGAGCTGATCGGCAAGTTTTCCACGGGTGTTGAGACGTCGATATCCAGACCGAATTCCGCCAGCAACGCCTCCGCACGGCGGCGCAGTTCAGGCCAGTCAACTACGCCAAACCGGGTGGGTACGCGACCCGCGTAGATGTTTTCCGCAACAGAGAGAGCGCCAGCGAGGCTGAGCTCTTGGAAAACACAGCCGATGCCCAGAGATTGCGCATGCGATGGGCTTTCGACCCGCTGTTCCTTGCCGTCGCACAGGATACGCCCAGCAGAAGGTTGGTGAAGCCCATAAAACAAGCCGAGACAGGTGGATTTTCCGGCGCCGTTTTCCCCACACAACGCGTGAACTTCGCCGGGTCTCAATTCAAAGTCGACGCCATCCAAAACAATGTTCGTGCCGAAGCTTTTGCCAACCCGATCCAGCTGGATCAGTGGCTGTAGCCCCGGTGAGTCAGGTTTCATTGCTGGCGTCATACAAGCTTCCTCCCGTCTTTTGATTGGCATCTGATATCTCAGATGTCAACTGAAAAAGAAAAGACCGGGAGGCGCCCAAGAGAAAGGGGCGGCGCCGTTTTGGCCCGCCCCCGTCACAACGAAGCTACGTTTTTTGCTAGGATGCGGTCGCTCCTTCGAGGACGATGGCGGCGCTTTTGTAGGCTTGTCTGGTGCGGTCAATATGCGCTGTGAGAAGAGATTTGATTTTGGCCATGTCGCCTTCGCGAACGGCAATGGCGATTTTCGAATGCTCATCGAAGGAGAGCTCAGTATGCTGTGGCAGCTTGGCCAAATGGGTCCGCAATGCGGCAATCTTACCGATGTAGCGCGTATAGCTCGCCGTCAGATAATCGTTCCCGGCATGTTCAAAAATCAACTGATGAAACGTGGTATCCAGTGAAAGGTAGCCCTTTTCATTGCCTCGCCTGCGTTCCTTCTCCATGTCCTTCACTACACGTTGCATGTCGTCGGCAAGACCTTCCGGGTTCCGCAACAACGCAAGTTCAAAGGCGGCAGTTTCGATAGCCTGCCTGAAATCGCAGATTTGAGTCACTTCCGGCTCAGACAGCGAAAAAACGCGTGCGCCTTTTTGAGGCTCGATACTGACCAACCCTTCGTCACGTAATTGAGCGAGTGCTTCGCGGACTGGCGATTTCGATACGCCCAGCTCTTCGGAGATTTTTCGCTCCGACAAAACCTGACCCATTTTCAGGGAGCCATCGATAATACTATTCCGCAAATGTTCCAGTGCGAGTTCACGCAAAGACTTGGGTCTCTCAAGCGCCATCTGAGGATATCTCCAAAAAAAGGTGTTGCCAGATGCAAGATATCTGATACACCAGATTAGGCAAGCTGGTATATCAGATATCAGAATGTACTTAGGAGATCAAAAAAGTGCGCGCAGAGTTGGTCGTCGATTGTAAGAACCAGCACGGGGAAGGGATTTTCTGGAATCCCGCCGATGGCCTTATCTGGTGGACCGACATTGAAGGCTGTGCGCTTTGGTCATTTGATGCTGCAACGTCAGAAACTGCCTCTCATGAGATGCCGGAGCGCGTGTGTTGCTTTGCGCCGCGCGCATCTGGCGGTCTGATTGTTGCCTATGCTGATCGAGTTGTCTTGTTCGATTCGGCCAATAGCGAGGAAACCCTCGTGGCACGATTCGAGCCGAACAATCCGGAGACACGGCTTAACGACGGGCGAACCGATCGCCAGGGGCGATTGATTGTTGGAGGCATGAACGAAGTTTCTGGTAAGGCCGATTCGTCAGTCATCCACGTCGATAAAGATTTGAGTGTACGGACAATTATCGAAGGAGTGTCTTGCGCCAATTCGACTTGCTTTACGTCCGACGGTGAGACGATGTACTTCGCGGATACCCCGGATCGGGAAATCGTCGCATTTGACTACGACACCCGCAGTGGAACCGTTTCGAACCGTCGGCAGCACGCTTCTTTCAAGGATGAGCCTGGCTTGCCTGATGGGTCCTGTGTCGATGCCGAAGGGGGCGTCTGGAACGCCGAATGGGAAGGCCATCGCGTTGTTCGCGTCGCACCTGACGGCACGATAGATCGCGTGATCGAGGTGCCGGTCTGGAAGCCCACCTGTTGCGCTTTCGGTGGCCCTGATCTCGACACGCTGTTCATCACGACCTCAAGGCTGATGAGTGACGAAACTGCTTTAACAAAAGAACCGGAATCCGGCGGCCTCTTTGCTGTGAAACCCGGCGTTCGTGGCGTGATCGACGCGCCATTCAAAGGATAACCAACGAAATTCTGGAGGAGAAAACTATGTTGAAAACGCTTATGACCACGACGCTTGCCGCGGGGTTCGCCACGCTGGCAACGGTCACTCTGGCGGAAAACTATCCAGCGCCGGTTCCACTTGAGGACGGGGCACAAGCGCCAATCAATGCGATAGAACCCAAGAACGAAACGTTCCGGATCGCGTATATGCCGCCGGCGACTGAGTTCAACTACTACATCGCCATCGGTGAAGGCATCAAAGCGGTTGCTGCTGAGGCCGGGGTCGAAGTCTTCATGCTTGCGCCCCAGTCCGGTGCGGACATCAACGGCCAAATGGGTATGATCCAGGATGTGCTGACGCAGGATGTGGATGCGATCATCTTTGGTACACACGATGAATTTGCTGCTGCACCACTGCTAAAGCAGGCAGTAGACAAGGGCATGGCGGTTCTGATGATCAATTCGGACATCCCGAACTTCCCGACACCAATTCATGGCGTTGTCGGGTACTCTCAGCGCAACGGCACACATGCTATCGCTGATTGGGCCATTGAAACTTATGGCGATAAACCATTGAAGGTCGGCATTATCGAAGGGCAGCCTGGTTATCACTCGACCGAACGTGTGGGTGGCTTCCTCGACGGTATCGAGGGCAATGAAAACTTCGACGTTGTGGTGTCTATTGACGGTAAATGGAACGTTGAGGGCGGCAACACTGCTGGTATGGATATCCTGCAGTCGAACCCCGATCTCGACATGATCTTTGCGGCGAATGACTACATGATCATTGGGGCATCCTTTGCTGCAAAAGCACTTGGCCGCAATGATATCGTCCTTTTGGGCAATGATGGCGACACGTCTGGCCTTGAAGAAGTTGCGGCTGGCAACATCACGGCAACCGTCAACACCTCACCGTTCTTGATGGGTAAAGCGGCTATGCACGCAACCATTGATGCGCTCAACGGGTCCTATCCCGGCGGCTGGATCGAAACGCCCACATCAATTGAAGACAAAGACGGTGCGATCAGCGTGCTGCAAGAGCCAGAAAAGCTCTTCCCGCAGCCGTCCAAAGAGTACTGAACTTTCTCCCCGCTTCCCGGTGGCGCGTGCGCGTGCTGCCGGGTCGCAATTCAACCGAGTTCCCCTTTTGTCGAGGCAATCGCAATGACACCCGCACCGCCCCTTTGGGAGTTTGTCGATATCACCAAGGCCTATCCTGGGGTATTGGCGAATGACAAGGTCTGCATCCGGCTTATGCCCGGTTCCATTCATGGGCTGCTGGGTGAAAACGGCTGTGGCAAATCGACCATGATCAAGACACTGTCCGGCGTGCAGCAACCCGATAGCGGTCAAATCCTGCACAATGGCAAGCCGGTCACGATCAGCGACCCGCAGGCGGCACGTGAACTGGGCGTCGCAACAGTTTTTCAGGAATTCTCGATCGTGCCGACCTTGTCGGTTGGCGAAAACATCTTCCTTGGCAATATGCCTCGGTCCCGCTTTGGCGTGATCGACTGGGCCAAGGTCCACAACGAAGCCGCGCGCGTTTTGGCGGAAATGGATGTCGATGTTTCACCCGAGACCATAACCGGCTCGCTATCGGTAGGCGAGCAACAACTGGTCGAGATCGCGAAAGCCGTCGCGATGGACGCCCGCATGATCATCCTGGATGAGCCGACAGCGGCATTGGGTGAAGATGAAATTGAGCGCCTGCACCAGCTATTGCGCACTATGCGTGAGCGCGGCACCGCTATTCTCTATGTGTCGCACAGGCTGGATGAGGTTGAACGGATCGTTGATGAAGTGACGATCCTGCGCAACGGCTGTGTGGTGCGTGCAAGTGGCGAGACCAAGATCAACGTCTCTGAGATTGTCAGCGCAATGGTCGGTGAAGACATTGGTGAGCATTATCCAAAGGAGCAGAATGCGACCAAGGATATTGTGCTGGAAGCGGCGGGTCTGGCCACCAATTCGGGCGTGAAAGACGTATCGTTTTCGTTGCATCGGGGCGAAGTTCTGGGCTTGGGTGGCGTATTGGGCAGCGGCCGCACAGAGATCGCTCGCGCCCTGTTCGGAACAGACGAGCTAACAGGCGGACAGATAACACTAAATGGCAAACCGGTTCGCTTTCGTCGGGAAATTGATGCGATCCGTGCGGGCTTGGCTCTTGTCCCAGAGAATCGAAAGTTTGACGGGTTGTTCTTCAATTTCCGCGCAAGCGGGAACGTCACCGCAGCGTCCCTTGGCGGGCTAAGCCGGTTCGGTGTCTTGAATCTTAAGGCGGAAGAACAAGCCACCCATGACCTGATCCGCGATCTGGAAATCTCAACCCAGGCTGAGGAAAAGACGGTCAACTTCTTGTCTGGTGGCAATCAGCAGAAGATTGTTATTGCGCGTTGGCTGTTTTCAGCCTCGGACATCCTGATCCTTGATGAGCCGACGCAAGGGATCGATATCGGCGCCAAGATCGCTGTTTACAAGCTGATTAACAGGCTCACGCGGGCGGGAAAATCGATCATTCTAATCAGTTCAGACCATGATGAGTTGCTTGCGATGAGCGACCGGATTGCCGTCGTGCAGCACGGAACGATAGTGCGCACGGTCGATGCATCCGACCTTACTCATGACGACCTTGTGCGCGCGTCCGCCGACACTCCTCAATCCAAGCCTAAGGAGGCTTTCGCATGAAGCGGACTTTTGACACCCAGTTGATCGGACCATTTGCAGCAATGGTGATCGTCGCATTGATCGTGGCACTTACGACCGAACGCTTCCTGAACCCGGGTAACCTTTCAAACCTGTCCCTACAGGTAAGCATCGTGGCCTTGATCGCAATCGGGTCTACGATCGTGATCTTCGCTGCGGGTATCGATCTGAGTTCCGGGTCTATGGTGGCTTTGCTGACCATGATCCTTGCGCAAATGTTGAAATTTGTCGGCATTCCACTGGTTCTGGCGTTGCCACTCATTCTCCTCATGGGCGGATTGCTTGGTCTATTCATTGGGCTGATAACAGCCTATGGGCGTATCCCGTCTTTCATCACAACACTGGCGGCGTTGATTGCCTTCAGGGGCCTTGCCCTGACCTTCAACAACGGATCGCCGATCTTTTCGCTGGATCCGGCGCTGGAGCCAATATTTTACGGCAAGCTGTTCGGTGTTCCGATGCCATTCTTCTACCTCGTGTTCTTCTACGTCCTTGCCGCGTTCACTATGAACTTCACGAAACTCGGCCGTGAGATCTATGCCGTGGGTGGTAACCCAGCCGCTGCCGTTCTGACGGGTATCAACGTACGTAAAGTTCAGACGACGACATTTGTCATCGCAGGTTTCATGACTGCGGTTGGTGCGATCCTGATGTCAGCGCGCCTCAACTCTGGTTCACCCAACTATGGCCAGACGCTGGAACTGCAGGCCATTGCCGCTGCTGTAGTTGGCGGAGCCAGCCTTGCAGGCGGCCGCGGCAACATCCTCGCCACGCTGATGGGGGCGATGACAATCGTTATCGTCCAGAATGGTTTGAACCTGAACGCTGCGCCATCTTCGGTTCAAAACATCGTGCTGGGTCTGATCATTCTGTTGGCCGTCGGCATAGACATGTGGCGCGCGGAAATTTCGGGCTTGATGGGTCGAATGTTCGGCCGCCCTTCATCGCAGCAGTCATCTAACGTTAAGAAGGAGGTCTGAGATGGATCTGGGGCTCAAAAATAAGCTGGTCCTGGTGACCGGTTCAGGTTCCGGCATCGGCAAAGCCACTGCCCGGGTCTATCTGGAAGAAGGCGCGCGGGTCATCGTGCATGGCCTGACCGGGGCGGAAGTGTCAGCCTGCGTCGATGACTTGTCACCCCTGGGCGAGGTTGAAGGCATTGCGGCCGACCTGACAAAAACCGCTGATGCGGAAACTCTGGCGGATTTCGCGCAAGCGCTCGGTGCAGTTGAAGTGCTGGTCAACAACGTCGGCATCTTTTCGGTCAAACCGTTTGAGGATCTAACCGATGACGACTGGATGCATTACTTCAACATCAACGTCCTGTCCGCCGTTCGGATGAGCCGGATCTTCCTGCCCGAGATGCTACGCCGGGGGGAAGGGTCCATCATCAATATGGCCAGTGAAGCAGCGGTCAAACCACTGCCTCAGATGGTGCACTATTCTGTCACCAAAACTGCCATGTTAGGTCTGACACGTGGCATGGCAGAGCTAACAAAAGGTACGAAAGTCCGGGTAAACTCGATCCTGCCAGGTCCAACCTGGACAGAAGGTGTCGAGGCCTATTTTGACGGCCTCGCCGATCAAAAGGGTGAGCCGCTCGACACGATCGTGGACAATTACTTCAAATCAGATGAACCCACATCGCTCATACAGCGTTTTGTCCAACCAGACGAGGTCGCCCGCATGATCGTCACGATCTCGGCCAGCTCAGCCTCCAACGGTTCTGCGCACCGGATCGAAGGCGGCATCGTTCGTAACATTCTTTAACTGCTAACAAAAGGAGCCTCCCATGGCTGCTCTTACTTTCTCACATATCGGCATCACGGTTCCGGACCTGGAAAAAGCCGTGGAGTTTTATTCCCAAGCATTCGGTCTCTATGTGCTGATGGAACCAACCGAAATCCTGCATGACGAAAGCGCCATTGGTCAGATGTGCGACGATGTGTTTGGCGAAGGTTGGGGAAGCTTCCGCATCGCGCATTTGTCGATGGGAGATGGTGTCGGCATCGAGTTATTCGAATTCCCGAGAACTGTCGAAGAGGAACGTCCGTTTGAATACTGGCGGCGCGGTTTGTTCCATTTCTGCGTGCAGGACGAGGATCTGGAAGGTCGGATCAAGGTCATCGAAGATCTAGGTGGCCGCCAGCGCATGCAACAGGTGCGTAAATATTACCCCGGCGAAAAGCCCTATCGCATGGTCTATATGGAGGACCCGTTTGGCAACATCTTCGAGCTTTACAGTCACTCGTATGAATTGACCTATTCGGCGGGTGCCTATGACTGATCGCGCCAATTTTCCCCCCAGAACGGACAGGCCCAAGGTCGTGATAACCGACTACGATTTTGGCGACGTCGCCGTTGAAACGGAAATCCTGGAAGCCGCAGGTGCCGAGGTGATTGCGCTTCAGGCCAAGCGCCAGGAAGACCTGTTCGATGTCGCGCCTTATTGCGCAGCGATGATGAACCAATATGCCCGGATCGGGAAAGAAACGATTACGCGGATGCGGAACTGCGAGGTCATCGCGCGTTATGGCGTCGGCGTAGATATCGTGGATGTCGGCACGGCGACGGAAAAGGGCATTCTCGTCACCAATGTGCAAAACTATTGCACCGAGGAAGTCGCCGATCACGCGATTGCCCTTTGGCTGACCCTGGCGCGCAAGTTGCCCGACTATGATCGGGCTACTCACGCAGGGATCTGGAAGTGGCAAAGCGGGCAACCGGTCTACCGGTTACGCGGGCGGACGATGGGTGTCGTCTCGCTGGGTAAAATCGGGCAAGCTATCGTTGCACGGGCGCAATCTTTCGGAGTTACGGTCATCGCCTACGATCCGTATTTGCCAAGAGAAGTCGCCGCGAAGATTGGGGTCGAGCTGGTGAGCAAGCCTGAATTGCTGGCAAGGTCCGACTATATCCTGATGCAGGCGCCGATGACTCCGAACACGCATCACTTTCTGTCGGATGCTGAATTCTCGGTCATGAAACCGGGTGCAATACTCGTGAACACAGGCCGTGGACCAACGGTCGACAACAAGGCCCTGTTCCGGGCGCTGACCGAAGGCCATCTGGCTGCTGCAGGGCTCGACGACCCCGAAGAAGAGCCGGCCAAGCGCGCCAACTGGACGCCTGATGACAACCCGTTGTTCACACTGCCCAACGTCCTCGTAACACCACATGCCGCCTACTATTCCGAGGAATCGATACACGCAGCACGGGTTACCGCGGCTACGCAAGTGGCCAAGGTCCTGACAGGACAAAACCCCGACTACACAGTCAATGCCGACGCATTGGCCGTATCTACCGCATAACAGGAGACAAGAATGCCAGACGTCAGCACGGACCTTAGGGTTTTTAATGATTTTGAAAGAAACCCGGAACTTCTCAAAAAATTCGACAAGGTGTTGGAGGCGTACTCTGCTGCTGCCATTTTTGCGGATGTGCAGTACCGAACCGGCGTGATGGACAGCGCCATCAAGCCCGCTTTCCGCGCCAAGGTGACAGGCCAGGCCGTGACGGTTCAGCTTTCAAAAGGCGATCTGGTCGACCCATTGAGAGCGCTTGAAATGGGACAACCCGGGGACGTGATCGTTGTGGACGCGGGGGGCGATCGTCAAACATCAGTCTGCGGTGGTCTTATGGGTGGGCTGGCCCAGAACCGCGGCATCCGCGGCATGATCGTTGATGGCACCGGGCGCGACACAGATGAGCTGGAAGACATCAACTGGCCAATCTGGACGCGTGCGATCACGCCGCGTGGCACGCACACGATGTTCTCAGAACGCAAAGAAGAGCTTTCGATCAATGTGCCAATCGCCTGCGGAGGCGTCGTCGTGAACCCTGGCGATTTCATCGTAGCTGATCTGATGGGTGTCGTCGTGATTCCACAGGAGATCGCCGAAGAAACCGTGCGCCTTGCTCAAGAGCAGGCTGACCGCGAGGAGGAAACCCGTAAATGGGTGGCCCAAGGCAAAACCGTTGAGGATCTGCTGAATGAATTCGGTCGCATCTGAGCCAGCGCTGATTGGCGTAGATTGGGGCACTTCATCGTTCCGCGCATTTCTCATTGGTGCGGAGGGCGAGGTGATCGATGGGGTCTCGTCGCCTGAAGGTATCATGCAGGTTGCGGGACAAACCTTTGAGGCAGTCCTTGATCGTCTCATCGGCCCTTGGGTCACCAAGGCTAATCTGCCGATCCTGGCTTCCGGCATGATCACCAGCCGCAATGGCTGGGTAGAAACGCAATATGCCGAAATGCCGCTGGGTGCCGGTGGTCTTGCGCGAGCGTTAGTTCCTCACGAAGCGGCCAACGGAGCGCGTATTCATTTTGTGACAGGTGCTTCGACAGAACATGCCGGAGGACCCGACGTAATGCGCGGCGAGGAGACCCAGGTCATCGGGGCATCTTCGCTCGGTTTGCGCGAAGGTATGTTCGTGATGCCGGGAACGCATAGCAAATGGGTTCAGGTTGCCGACCGGAAGATCGTGGACTTTTCGACCTACATGACAGGTGAGATCTTTTCGGCGCTGAAAGAACACACGATCCTTGGCACCTTGATGAAGGAGGACGCCTTCAGCGAAGACGCATTCGAGATGGGCGTCAAGTCGGGCCTCAGTGGTGAGTCGAACCTGCTGCACAGCCTGTTTCATGTCCGGACGCTTCCTCTTATGGGCAAAATCCCAAAGGTTGCTACGGCCGACTACTTGTCGGGCTTGTTGATCGGGACCGAGGTTGCGGCCGCGACCGGCGAATTAAAAGACGTCGGCACGATCACTGTTGTTGGACGCAGCGATTTGTCCGACCGATACGAAATAGCGCTTCGAACTGCTGGTTTCGACAGCCGTCGCGCGCCAGATGATATCGTTGCGAAAGGGCATTTTCTGATTGCTCGCGCTGCGGGGTTGGTTGGATGATTGACCTCACCGCAGCTCTTGCAGAGAACCCGCTGATTGCGATTTTGCGGGGGCTAGCACCAGAAAATGCGCGCCCGGTGTCTGATGTACTCTTCGAAGCCGGGTTTCGGATAATCGAAGTGCCACTCAACTCACCGGACCCGCTGGAATCGATAGGGCAGATCGCCGTGAAACATGGCGCTCAAACCATCGTCGGCGCTGGCACAGTGTTGACTGTGGATCAGGTCGCGGCGGTTGCTGATGCAGGCGGGCGGATCATCGTGTCGCCCAATATGAACCCGGACGTCGGGCGCGCGGCTGTCGCTCAGGATCTTTATTGGTGTCCAGGAGTCATGACGCCCTCCGAGGCCTTTACGGCGTTGGATATCGGAGCATCGGTCCTCAAATTCTTTCCGGCGGAAATGGTGCCGCCAGCTGCCATTGCTGCCATGCGCGCCGTATTGCCTGCAGACGCAGTCGTCGCTGCGGTAGGGGGCATAACGCCGGAAACGATGGCGTCGTATCATTCCGCGGGTGCAAATGGATATGGGCTGGGCTCCGCGCTGTTCAAACCGAGCTATACATTGGATGATATCGGCAGGCGCGCGCGCGCCTTCACCAGTGTATTGGAGGAACTTGGATGAAACAGGCCCTTGTAACGGGCGGTACGCGAGGGATTGGTGCAGGTGTTGCACGGTCGTTGGCAGACGCAGGTTGGTCCGTCATTGCCGCATCCGCCTCCCAATCCGAATTGGATGCATTCGAGCCTCAGGACGGGATAAAGGTGCGGCTCTTGGATGTCACAGACCAGATATCCATCAATGATGTATTCGGCGAACTCACGGGTCTCGATGCCTTGGTGAACTGCGCAGGTATTCTTCAGCGTGGCCATGAATACGACATCGATGTTTTTGCCAAGGTACTCGATGTGAATCTGACCGGGACTATGCGCTGCTGTCTTGCCGCGCATCCATTATTGGCGGAAACGCGTGGGGCTATCGTCAATACAGCCTCTATGCTCAGCACCTTTGGTGGACCTTTGGTGCCGGCCTATTCTGCTTCCAAGGGTGGCGTGGCACAGTTGACGAAGGCGCTGGCAGGTCGCTGGGCCGAAGACAGCATCCGGGTCAATGCCATCGCGCCGGGTTGGATCGAGACAGAAATGACCCAGGGCCTTCGGGAAGACCCGGCGCGAACGGCTGGGATCATGGCGCGCACGCCGATGAAACGCTGGGGAAAACCCGAAGAGGTCGGCGCGCTTGTACAATGGCTTTTGAGTGAAAACGCCAGTTTTGTGACCGGATCGATCTATCCGGTCGATGGCGGCTATCTCGCTATGTGAGGACAATCAATGAATGACCACGACACCGCCCGAATGCCTTATCAATTGCCGTTTCCGAAGGATGCGCAAGAAGAGATCGTGATCCCGAACGCGATGAGCGAGGACGACAGGCTATGGGTTCCGCAGGCCGAAAACGTGTGGTTCCGACCGCTTTGTCTGAACCGCTCGCAAGGCTATTGGATGAATCTTCTTAAAGTGCGCAAAGCTGGTGTTCTTTCGCGGCACCGCCATCCGCAACCTGTCCACGGCTTCGTCTTGAAAGGGCGTTGGCACTATTTGGAACACGACTGGGTCGCGGAAGAAGGGGGTTATGTCTTTGAGCCGCCGGGCGAAACTCATACTTTGGTCGTCCCGGACGATGTCGAAGAGATGGTCACCTATTTCCAGGTCAATGGCGTGATGTGCTATGTCGATCCGTGGGGCAAGGTCACTGGTTACGAAGATGTCTTCACCAAGATTGATCTGTGCCGAAAACACTTTGCGGAAGTAGGACTTGGAGAAGACTACGTTGAACAATTCATCCGGTGACGCGCCGCGTTTTGCACTTGTAGCTCATGATGCGCGAAAGGACGAAATCGTCGAATGGGTGGGTCTACAACAGTCCCGCCTGTCCGGTGTGCAGATCTTTTCGACAGGGACAACTGGCAGCCGAATAAAAGAGGCCTTTCCAGAACTGAATGTGACCTGCCTGAAAAGTGGACCACTCGGAGGCGACCAACAGATCGGCGCCATGATTTGTGAAGAGAAAATGGATGCGCTGATTTTCTTTGTCGACCCTCTGTCACCCATGCCGCACGATGTTGATGTTAAGGCTCTGACTCGTCTAGCGACGGTCTATAACCTTCCGATGGCGTGTTCGCGTTCAACTGCGGATTTGATCGTAAATGGACTGCTTGACGAAGATGCGAGCGCGCGAGCGTGATACGCGGCGCGCAGGCATGGTTGATCAGCCAGTCCTGAGAAGATGCTCGGACAGGCTATCGAGTTTTTCAGAACCCAGCTGACTCATATTGGCCTCAATGTCTGCTTTCAGGATGTGAACGAGATGGTCGACCCCTCGCGCTCCAAACGCTGCGACAGCATATTGAAAGGCGCGTCCGACCATGACGAAATCTGCACCTTTCGCTAGCGCGCGCATTATGTCCAATCCCCAGGCAATGCCGGAATCGTAGATCAGTGGCATGTCTGTACCGACCGCTTCGCGAATACCCGGCAATTGATCAATCACGGCGGGCCCGGCTTCGAATTGCCGCCCGGAGTGGTTGGATACCCAAATGCAATCCACGCCCTCGGTTACCATTTTTTGAGCATCTTCAGGCCGCAGGACACCCTTGACGATCAAATTGCCTTCCCACTCCTGCCGTAACTCGCGTAGGTACTCCCAATCCGGAATCCCACGGATCAAGGCGCCCGCGTGGGTAAAGCTTTCGCGCCCGCGTGTGGGGACATAATCGTCAAAGAACCGCATGCGTGGCATGACGCCTTCGCGCAGATGCGCGAGGCACCAGGCGGGACGTGAAGCCATTTCTAACAGAGTGCGTAAGTCAGCCTTTGGAGGCACGGTCAGGTTGGCGCGGCGTTGTCGTTCGCGGCGGCTTTCCTCTGGTACGTCCACTGTGATGATCAGCGTGTGAAATCCTGCTGCCTTGATCCTCGGCAGCATTGCGCGGCGCAACTCGCCAGAATTCACCGGGTAATGCTGAAACCATCCGTTGTTACCAATGTAGGGCGCCACATCTTCCGGCGATGCTACTGCCACGCTGGACAACGAAAACGGAATGTTGTGAGTGACCGCGGCCCTTGCAAGCATCCGCTCTGCACCCGCCCACATTAGGCCGGACATGCCCACAGGTGCTATCCCGAAAGGCAGATCATATTTTTGGCCCATCAATGTAGTCTGCAGGTCGGCCTTTGTTCGGCCGCATAGAACACGCGGCATGAATCCGATGGCATCAAGTGCGTCACGGTTTACTTTCAACCCCAGTTCCCGGCCGGTTGCGCTGTCGAGGTATTCGAAGGCAAACTTCGGAATGCGCTTTTGCGCGGTATTCCGAAGATCTTCTATCGACGGGTGGGATAGGTCCAGATCCATCAGGGTCCTCTGGTTTCGTTGTCTAACGTTTGAAGCTCCTCAGCCGGTCACCAAAGGGACGGTAAGGCCAAAGAAATTGCGGGCACATAGGTGATGAACATCAGCAGGATCAGCATGCCTGCAAAGAATGGCAGGATCGCCCGGCTGAGGCTTTCGATGGAGACCTTCGAAATACTGCTGGCCACGAACAGGTTTACACCCAATGGCGGTGTACAGAATCCGATGGCCAGATTGACCGTCAGAATGACACCAAAGACGATCGGATCGACACCCAGTGCAGTTGCAACCGGCAGCAGAATCGGTGTCATGATGATGATCGACGAAATCGTCTCCATGAACATGCCGATCACCAACAAAAGCAGGTTGATCAACAACAGGATGATGATCGGATTGTCGGACAGGCTGGTGATTGTTGTGGCGAGTTCTGTCGGGATTCTTGCAAGCGTGATCAACCTGCCAAATGCGGTCGCCATGATCACCAATATCAGAATGGTCCCACTGGTCTTTGCACTGCCTGCCAAGACCTCTGGCAAGTCCCTGACGGTGATATCGCCATAGACAAAGATGCCGATGAAGGCGGCGTAAACCACGGCGACGGCGCCAGCTTCGGTTGGGGTGAAGATACCGCTGTAGATGCCCCCAAGGATAATTACCGGCACCAGTAGCGCCCAGATCGAAGACCGGAAGCTCTGCCAGACACCCGGGCCTGAGAACGTGGTTGTCGATTGCTGAACAACCTCATCCCTTCGCAGCAGGACACGGGCGACCAACATGAACATGAGGGCAAAGAGGATGCCGGGAACAACACCCGCAAGGAACAGCTTGCCGATCGAAACCTCAGCAGTAACACCATAGATGATGAAAGGGATGCTTGGCGGGATCATCACGCCGATCATCCCCGAGGACGCCGTCAATGCGCCACTGAATTTGCGCGTATAGCCGACCTTTTCCATCTCAGGGATCATGTTTGATCCGATGGCGGCGACGGTTGCAGGGGACGACCCGGATATGGCGGCAAAAAACACACAGGCGAGCACGTTCACATAAGCCAGCCCACCCCGGATATGCCCGATCAGTGCATTGGCGAACCCAACCAGTCGACGGGACATCCCACCGTGCTGCATCAGGTCTCCTGCGAGGATGAATAAAGGAACAGCGATCAGCGGAAACGAATCCGCGCCCGTGACCACCGAGCGCGCCAGAAGAACCATCGGCGGCGTGCCATCCACGAAGACCATCACGATCATGGTCGCAAGACCCAGGCAGATGCCAATGGGCACGCTGAAAAGCAGAAGGGCGAAAAGTGTCACGAAAAGCGTTGTCGCAAGCATGCCGGGTTCCTCACACTTTGGTTCCTGCGATCAGTCGCAGGGTTCGGATCAGATGTTGAGTGACGCGGATCGCAGAAAGACCTGCACCAACCGGCGCTGAGGCATAAAGGATCGGGATTGGCAGCCCCAGAACAACCGAGGTCTGGCTGGCCACAAAGGGCTGCCGGATCAGCTTGATGCATTCAATTGTAAGAAAGATCAGAAACCCAAGGACCAGAAGCGCGATCACAACATCCGCATAAAGTCTTGCCCGCTCGCTCAGGACATCGCGCAGGACCGTAATGCGCACATGATCGCCGGTATGGAAGGCATAGCTGACGCCAAGCCAGACGAACCAGACAAACAGCCAAAGCGTTAGCTCTTCTCCCCATGAAAGAGAGGCATTCATGATGTAGCGCATGAACACGTTGCCAAAAATCAACACGACAATCGCGGCTAGTAGCGCACTGGCCAGGACCTTTTCGGCATTCATATCGATCCATTTGATAACCGACATCGTTCACCTCCCCTTGAACGAAAGGGGCGCCCGAACCTGCTCGGCACGGGTGCCCGGATTGGCTGAGTAAACCGTGGGTCAGCTTCCGCTTGCTGCGGACACCGCCGCGACCCAAGCGTCGTAGGCTTCGGCGCCAACTTCGTCGCGATATTGCAGGCGAACGCTTTCGGTTTTGTCGGCGAAGGCCTGTCTCTGCTCTGCAGTCAGTTCGAGAACCTCGACACCTGCGGCACGGATCTGTTCCAGCTGCTCCGCATCTTCGCTGGCGACCAGTTCAGCCTGATAGTCACGTGCGGCAGCCATCGAGTCCCGGATTAGTTGCTGATGCTCCTCAGGCAGCGAGTCAAAGAATGGCTTGGAGACGACCGGCATGTAGACCGCGAAGACATGGCCCGTGGTCGAAAGGTATTTCTGCACCTCGTAGAAACGCTGTGAGGTAATGATCGCCAGCGGGTTTTCCTGCCCGTCGATCACGCCTTGCTGAAGGGCAGAGTAAACCTCGCCGAAGTTCATCGGCGTCGGGTTGGCACCGAGTGTCTCGAATGTTGCCACATGCGCCGGAACCTTCATGGTGCGCAGCTTAACGCCCTCGAGGTCTTCGGGTGTTTCAACCGGGCGGACATTGTTGGTCACGTTGCGCACGCCTAATTCTAGCCAACCAAGACCGACGAGCCCCTGATTTTCGACCCGCCCGAGCATTCCGTCACCGGCCTCACCATCAAGAACATCAAAGGCGATGTCCTTGGAGGCATACATGTAGGGAAGCTCGATCACCGCAAAAGCCGGATCCCAGCCTGCGAAGAAAGAAGACGGCGGAATGGCCATTTCAAGAACGCCAGTTTGAACGCCCTCGATCAACTCACGATCAGGCCCCATCTGTGACGAAGGGAAAATCTGAACGTCGATCTCACCGTTTGAGCCTGCTTCGATCAGCTCCTCAAACTTCAGTAGTGCGCGATGCATGTGAAACGCTTCTGCAGCGCCGTGCCCGATCTTTATGACTGTTTCAGCTGACGCTGCGAAGGCAAGCCCGGCAGACATGGCGACGCCAAGCGCGAGTGTTGATTTCTTGAACAAGGTATCCTCCCTAGGATTTGATTTTTCAATCTACCATCTGAGATATCAGATATAATATAGAAATCAAGCGCACATGTGTTATTGTGTTGTAAAGGTGAAATAGGACGAAGTGAAAATGACCGAGATTTTGCAGATTAAGCGGCCGGATTCATTGAGCAAAACTGCTGAAGAACACATTCGCGAAGGCATTATCAATGGCACGTTTCAACTGGGTGAATCGTTGCCGGAAGTGAAGCTGTCAGATGCTATGGGCATCAGTAAAACTCCGATTCGCGAGGCTTTAGCGGCTTTGAACCTTCAGGGGCTCGTCCAGATCTTTCCTCATCGAGGAGCCTTTGTATTCTCTCTTTCTCAAGAGGACGTGGTGCAGCTTTGCCAGTATCGGCTCATCCTAGAATCTGCAGCTTTGGAGCAGGCTATTAGTAAAAATAGTAACGCTCTGCTTGATGAACTTGCGGATACTGTATCGAAGATGTCCAAAGCGCGGGAGGCAGATGAATTCGAACAGTACTTGGAACTTGATGCAGAGTTTCACTACGCCTTTTTCAGGTACTGCGAAAACAGCTATTTGAGAGATGGCTACCAAAAAGTCGGCGACATCGTCCAAACCATGCGGACGCATCTGTCCAAGCGTGTTGATCGAACGAAGAAGTCATTTCAGGAACATCAATCGATCACAGCGCTTCTGAGCGAAGGTAAAATAAAAGCTGCAAAGAACACCCTCAAACGGCAAATCACTCGCGGCGAGCGTTCCTATTCCGATTTGGTCGGCGTCAACCAAGTATAGGTGCTTCAGCTACAGAAGTCGCACTGAAGACCAGTGGCAGCATTCTGACTACTCTGATTTGATGGAAAGCCTTTGAGAAGCAAATGGCAAAACTATGCGTCGCCCAACATCTGCGGCGTTTCCCAACGAACATACCATTGTATAACGCCCATTCAAACCGCCAGTAGACTTCTGGCGTCAGCGCGGTGCTGATGTGTGGGCCTGGCGGGAGGATTGGAGGGCATACTATGCCAAGAGTCCAGCTTCCCGCTGTCACTCCGAAACGAAAAGCCTGGAACAAGGGCCGTATCATCGGTCAGAAACGGCCGCTGTTGCCGAAACAGGTCTGGGCGATCCGCACGCGGCTCGAACTGGCACGTAACCTGCGCGATCTTGCGCTGTTTAACGTGGCAATCGACAGCAAGCTTCGTGGATGTGATCTGGTAAAACTGGCTGTCACAGACTTGGTGAGAGAAGATCGCATTCGCGAAAGGGTATCCGTGATCCAGAGCAAAACCAAGCGACCTGTTCAGTTCGAACTCTCTGAAAACACACGGGATACAATTGCTGCGTGGATCAGATCGCCGGAAATGATCGGCTGCCGTTTCATGTTTCCCAGCCGATTTCACAACCGCCCGCATATCTCAACTCGTCAATATGGCCGACTTGTGCGTGATTGGGTGGCCGCGATTGGGCTGGAACCCAGCGGATACGGCACCCATTCGCTGCGCCGGACCAAAGCAGCGGAGATATACCGAAAAACCGGAAACCTCAGAGCGGTTCAGCTTTTGCTCGGACACACAAAAGTTGACAGCACTGTCAGATACCTTGGCGTCGAACTTGAAGATGCACTGAGCATCGCTGAGGAAATCGACATATGAAAGTTCTTGGCGGGCGGCACTTGCCGTTCGCCAATTCAGACCGGACTTACGGTCGGGCGGCGGCATTGGTTCGAATCGAGCCTAAACTATAGCACACGCAGCATAATTGTTCTCCCGAGAAGATTGTCCACGCGTTTATTGGCGAAGCACACAAGCTTGCGCAAATGGGACCGGTTTCGCCCCGCAAAACAAAGCAGTTGTTCGCATTGCAGTCAGCAAAGACATCAAAGTCCCGGCCCACGATGATATATTCAGGTCACGGCGAAAGGGTGGATTGAATCTCGACCATCAGCGTGGCTTTCAATGACTGTTTTGGCGACAACGACCGCGATGCAGCGATGTGTGTGCCGCGCCTGCGCGCAGATTCTGCGTCAGCAAACAAACGGAAAGGTAATGGCGGCAGAGTCCCGCACTTCGATGGCCGATCACAGTCGCGGCGAAAGGGCGGTTTGGATTTGGCCGAAATTCACACCGATGAATGACCGCAGTCGGGAAATCCGCTGCGTCGCCGCAAAAACCCTGGCGCAAGGGCGAAGGTTTTCTGCATCAGCAATAGCGGCGTGAGCGAAAGGCGGGTTTGTCCTGCGTCTTACCAGTTCCTGCGACGCGCAGCGAAAGTCGATCCATCCCAGACCGGCCCTTGGTGCAGATCGCGGCGGAGGTGTCAGGAGAGCCCGACTTGTTCCTTGGATTCTTTCGCTGCGCGCGCTCGCAGCGCGAAAAATGCAGCATGAGCGCAATACCTGATGCCACCACGCAGCGGGAAAATTGGCCATTCGTCGATCCCGCAGCAATTCTCAGACGGCCAATTTTCGAGTCGCGGGACTTAGCTGCCGTTGACCAAAGACAACCCCTAGTGTTTTTCGCACGGATAGATAGGCTCCGTGGGCATGACCTACGATGTGACTTTATTGATTTTGCTTGCCGCTGCTTTGCACGCTGGCTGGAACGCACTAATTAAGATTAGTGGCGACCGGATCGCGGTGATGGCAGTTGTTACCTTGGCGGGGAGCATTCTCTCACTCTTTGCGCTGCCGTTCGTGGACAGCCCTGATCCTGCTAGTTGGCCACTACTGGCCCTAACAATCCTGATCCACACCGGCTATCACTTCTTTCTTCCTGTTGCCTATGACCACGGCGACCTCGGCCAAGTGTATCCTATTGCCCGAGGAGTTGCGCCAATACTCGTCACTCTGGGCGCATTGATTTTCGCTGGAGAGCACGTCAACCAAATGGCTCTGATTGGTATTCTTTGTCTTGCTGTCGGCGTCATGGCGCTCACCTTCGACGGCGGCAAAGTCAGCAAGATCAATCCCAAAGCAGTTTTCTTTGCGCTGGCTACCGGAGTTTGCATCGCTTCTTATACGGTCGTCGACGGGTTGGGAGCGCGTCAGGCAGGGTCAATCTTGGGCTTTGCTGTTTGGCTCACCATTGGCGACGGAATTCTGACATTCCTGATCGCACTCGTTTGGAAACGAAGAGAAATGTTCGTGGTTGCCAAGAACAATGCTCTAACTGGTTTCGCCGGTGGCGCGATGCAGGTTGGAGCATACTGGATCATTATTTACGCACTTGCTGTTGCGCCAATGGGCATGGTCTCTGGCTTACGCGAAACGAGTGTTCTTTTCGCTGCCCTTATCTCGACGTTTCTCCTGAAAGAAGGTTTCGGTGTTTGGCGCTTCGTATCTGCTTGCCTTGTGACGTTCGGCTTAATTGTGAGCCGAAATCGGAGTTAGGCGGCGGGCATTCTTGCAGAGATTTCGGCTGGCACTTTGGGCTCGTAGCGGCCTGATGCCGATGCGGCAATGCTGTTGTGGCAGGGTGAATGAGACCAGTCATTTGCCAATGTCGCTAAAACCATGAATTTGCAGTGGCTCGGTCGGAGCGCTGCCGTTGGGTGTCAATGAGCCGATGTTCAGGAGGTAGGCGGCGAAATCTGACTGCGAGCCCATCCTGTGAATTCGGTTTCCTCGCTGCGTGCGCTCGCAGCACGAAAATCGCCTCGACCGCATCATTCTCAGCGCCGCTGCGCGGTGTGAAAACCCGCCGTTCATGCTTGCCGCAGCGAAATTTTTTGCACGAATTCACAGGTCGCTGACTTCGCTGCCGTTCGTTTCATTTTATTGAATGGCGGCTCTGGACTGGGCTACGGATTTCTTGTTGGCAGGACGCCTGCCATTTGCGTTGCTTCCCATTCTTCAATCAGAGGCTCCCCGAGGCCCGCGAAGTCGTCGCTCTGGAGGTTTGATCGGATTATGCGATCAAGCCTGAAATGCCTTACCGCTTCACGCAATTCGCACCAAGCAACAATTAACCCGGCATCGACGTAATAAATCAGAACAAGCGGCCAGATTGTGCGCTTGGTTTCCCTTCCTTCAACGTCGCAGTAGTCGATCAAAATCTTATTCTCGTTTCGGATCGCATGGCGGATTTCGCTGAGATTCACAACCGCGCCGCTCTCGATCCCCCACGCTGACGTTAGGAGCCTTCGGGTGCCTGGTGCTGCCTCATGCAACTTGCGGGATGCACGACCGGCTGAGCGCCACAGGCCTGGATCACCGGTTCGGGCTATCAGGCTGAGACCAACGGAAATCGCTTCGGCCTCCTCGACATCAAAATTTATGGGTGGAAGATCGTATCCTTTGCGCATGACATACCCAACGCCGGGTTCACCAAGGATCGGTGTCTGCATGGCCTGAAGGCTGGCGATGTCGCGATAGACCGTTCGGATGGAGATTTCGAGCGCAGCTGCAATCTCTCGTGCCAGAATTGGCCCTTTTGCGTTTCGCAGCAATTGAATGATCTCAAAAAGCCTGGCCGATCTGGACATAGCGATGCCTCCATTCTTTCTGATGAATACCACAACACTACTGCCATGCAGGTGGCAGTAGTGTTCGTTTATAGATTCAAATTCTTGAAGTCAGAAAGATGTTGAACCTCTGCCATGACCACACCTCTCACCGGAAACGATATTGCGCATGGCACACGGCTGATGATCTTCGCCGCGTTGCTGCTGGCGTCAGGTGCGACATCAGCGCGCTTTGCAACAGAGAGTATGAACGTCTTCGTCGTGGTTTTCTGGACCAACCTGATCATGTTTATCATTATGTCGGGATACATGTTGGTTGCAAAACCAACAGGCGGCGTGAAGACCAACAAGCTGCCACTGCATTTCTTACGATCTGTGTTCACCTACGGCGCGTTGGTAGCCTACTTCTACGCACTGGCACAGATACCTTTTGCGAATGCTGTCGTGTTGCAATCCATGGGGCCGGTTTTCCTACTCATTCTTGGCTTTCTTGTATTTCACCGATTATCGGACCGCTTCGTCTGGCTCGGCGTTGCGATAAGTTTCGCAGGCGTCATCCTGATCGTTCGTCCTGACCGCATCGGAATCTCTTCAGGTGAAGCCTCCGCGTTGCTCGCAGCAGTCGGAGGCGCAGCTGCCGCCCTGATCATCTGGTCCCTGTCATCAACCGAACCCGTTGCACGACAGATGTTCTATTTCTCATTTTTCGCGTGCCTATTGTCGGCCCTTCCGTTGCCGTGGACATGGCATCCGCCAACGCTTGCGCAACTGACCCCGATTATCGCCGTTGCGGCATTTACGATTGTTGGGCAATTCTACTACGCGAAAGCTTTCTCGGCTGCACCCGGAGATAAAGTCATTACGTGGAGCTACATGGCAATCGTGTTTGCGGCAGTCTATGGTTTTGTGTTTTGGGACGAACCGGTTGTGAACCTGACCGCGCTTGGCGCAGGACTGGTCGTGGGCGGTGCCCATCTTGCAACACGCGCTCGTTGAGGCTCACGGACATCCCCGCAGGTACATCCGCCATCTAGGATGTTTGATGAATCCGCCATGTCATTCAGCTCTGTTTTGAATGTTCAAAAACCCATGATCCTTTCGCTGGGGACCGAGTTTCAGTGCCATAAAGGTTAGCCAATCTGCCATTTCATCGCTGACGTCACAGTAGGGCTTGATCGGTTGAAAACCGAGCTTCTGATACAACCCTCGAGCCTCGATCTGCTCCGGCCCGGTATCAAGATACATTCGAGCGTAACCCAGTTCGCGGGCTTGGTGGATCAAGTGCGTTGCAAGAGCCAGACCTACGCCTTGCCCGTGAAACTTTGGATCGACAAACATGCGTTTCATTTCGCAGGAGTCAGTGTCGAGTGCGCGCAATCCGACACATCCAGCGAATTCCCGATCGACGGTTGCGATCAGCAACGTGCCCGCGGGGGCTCCGTATATGCCAGGCAGATCCGATAGCTCGCGTTCAAACTCATCCGGGTCAAAATAGCGGGCCACGAGGTCGCGGTAGGCGTGATGGCGTACAAACAGCCAATCGACCAAGGCGTGCATCATGTCTTGCACGGCGGCGATCTCGGCAGGAGTTTGTGCGACTTTCACGGCCACGCATTGTCTAACTGCGGTTTTCATTTTGCTGTTCTTTCGCTGGTTCTGGGAGCTTCTGAAGCGCGTGGCGACAGATACCAAAGCACCGCAGCCACGATGATCAGGGCTGGGATGTCGCCCACCAAATGACCGACCTCCATGCGGTCGTGGCTGACTTGAGCAGCCATAATCGCGGCGTGAACGATGCTGGACCAGATGGTAAAACCGATCAGGCTCTTGTGGTTCTGCGGGGCTGAGGATGCCCGGATCAGGAACCATCCTAGAACCGCGTAAATTCCGCAGATCATTTGGAAATAGTGCTGACCTCCGCCACTATGCCAGACCCACCCCGAAGGCCAGATAGCGGCCAGTGGATAGATCAGAAAACAGAAGGTCCCAAACAGGACCAAAGCGACCTTTAATCCCTTTGCGCGGCTTTCGGGGTTCATGCTGCGTCCGCCTTAGGAATCCATGCATAAGGCGCAAACTCCGCGTCAAGCGGCAGGTCTAGTAAGTTGGCTGTCATGTTGCTTAGCGTCTTGTTTGCAACGCCTATGATCACCTCCAAAGCCTGATCCGGGTGATAACCGGCCGCCAAAAATCCTGTGTATTCTTCGCTGCAGCCACGACCACGGTCTGTTGTCAATTTCCGGGCAAAGCGCGCCAAAGCACCAAGACGGTCGTCGTCAGGGTCGCGCCCCTCGCGCATTGCTTGAACGTGGGTGTCGCTCAGTTCGGCATCAACAGCAAAAGCTGAGTGACCCGCGACACAGTAGCGACACCTGTTGGCCACGCTTACCGCAAGTTGGATCACCTCGCGTTCGGCGGGTAACAGGCTGCTGTTGCCAAACGCGCTGGTCAGCCCGGTAAACCCGGTCATCGCATCAGGAAGACCACCATAAACGGCATAGACATTGGGAACAAAGCCACGTGCTTGCGTGATCGCGTTGAATATCGGACGTGACTGCGGGGCCGCTGTCTGGGTCGTGTGGATGGGTAGGGTCATAAGCTCTCTCCGTCTTGCAGATCCGTGCTTGGGCTGCTTCCTATGGTGAGACCTACCCGACGCCGGCCCTACGCGATGCTTTACAGATTGGAGCAAAACACTATACCGATTGGAGCATCTTACTACACTTTCTGGAGTAATATTGATGTCGCACAGTTATGGCCAATGGTGCCCCATCGCCAAATCGACTGAAATTTTAGGCGAGAAGTGGACCATGCTGATTGTGCGCGAGCTGTTGATGGGCAGCACACGTTTCTCGGAGCTCCAGCGTGGTTTGGGGGCGATCTCTCCCACGCTTTTGACGCGCAGATTGGTCACGCTAGAGGAATATGACCTTGTCTATAAGCGTCGCATTCAAGGCGGTCGGGGGCACGAATATCTACCAACCGCAAGCTGCAGACAGCTGCAACCGATCCTACTGGCACTTGGAAGTTGGGGCATGGAATGGTCAAAGGCCTTTATGAGTGATGCGGATTACGACGTCGAACTTCTGATGCTTTATCTTCAACGAAGTATTGTTCCCGAAAACCTGCCCGGCAGCAGGACGGTCGTGTTGTTCCAGTTTACGGATTTCGATGAGCAACCTAAATGGTGGATCACGGTTGAAGGTGGCAATGTTGATGTTTGCACTACCGATCCCGGCCTGGACGTGGACGTATTTATCACAACCAAGGTGCGCGCGATGGCGGATGCCTGGTTGGGCCACACGACCTATAAAGCGGCCAAAGCCTCTGGCGAGATGGAGATCATCGGACCGGCGGCTCTAACACGCAATATAACGAGCTGGCTATCCGATTGCATTTTTGCAAGCTTGCCGAATGCCGAAGAGATTTTGGCGGCACGTTAACGCATTTGGAGTGCTGCGCGAGCGTGTTCCATTATGCTGTCGATAATCGTACCAGCGCGTTCAACGCTGTTCACCAGGCCTACGCTTTGACCTGCCCACATCGATAACGCTTCAATCTCACCGGTCATCGAATGATGGGGTGTCGTGGATTGATAAGCTTTGATTGGGGCGCTACCCCGCATTGCGACCGTTTCACCGGACCGATGGCGTGTATTATTGCTGGGACGACCTTCTGCAAGCCAACGATCCGCTACGGCGTTACGCAGCACACGATGAGCGGCATTTGACCAGCCAACATTGTATAGATCGGTCTCGTGGAGTGTGTCTGAATGCTGGGCTGCAATAAGTTGCGCGATGTATTCCGAATGCGCCGCACTTTCTGGGGTCGCCAGAAAACGAGTTCCCATGACAACGCCGCTGGCCCCCAGACAGAGGGCCGCAGCCAACCCGCGCCCGTCCGAGATACCACCGGCCGCCAAAACTGGCACCGATCCTGCCATATCCACGACGGCCGGGATTAGTGGCAGCGTCGCGACCATCCCCCGAACATGCCCTCCGGCTTCCCAACCCTGCGCGACCAAAATATCTACACCCGCATCAACAGCGTGTTTGGCGTCAATCGCAGTCGATACCGTCTGGATCACCAAGGCCCCGTTGGTATGCACCTGCTTTACAAACGGCGCTGCATCCCCCCAGAAGAAATGCACAGCATTGGGACGATGCGACAGGCAAAGTTCCAATCGAGTTTCTTGTGGCATATCAAGGCAAAGGTTTACGGCAAACGGCGCGTCGGTTTTTGCGCGCAGGCTTGTCAGTTCAGCCTCAATGGTATCCCTGCTGCTCCACGAGAAAGGCATGATCGGATAGCCGCCTGCATTGCCAACGGCAGCAGCCAAGTCGCTTTCTACTGCGCCGGCCATGGGGGCCAGTGCGATGGGATGATCCACCCCGACCAGATCTGTAAACGCCGTCGAAGTTGCGGGGGCTTTGATCGTCTTTTCCATGATTGAATTCCTTCAAGCCGCGCGGCGGTTTCGATTGGCAATAAGGTGATCGGAAAGGGCCTGCGCATCGCCGCCCACGCCATCAATCAGTGCCGACTTCCGACGCCGCATGAAGGGCAAGCCCATGACGTAAAGTCCGGGTGCAACGACACCTTGATCGTGAATCAACATGCCTTTCTGGTCGAACACAGGAAGCTTCAGCCAACTGTAGTCGGGGGAATAACCTGTTGCCCAAACGATGGTCTGTATCGCGCCGTTTCTCAGATTGGATATGAGGCGTGGAGGGTTGGACAATAGCGTCGGGGGCAACTGCTGCGCCTCGGGAAGGTCGGTAACGTTCAGGCGTTCAGCCCAATCGTCGAAATGCCTAAGAAGTCGGTCGATCTTCTGATCCGACATGGCACAGTGATTGGCAAGTGAGCCGGAAAACTGCGCCATACCGTCTTGAATGGCAGCTAGCCGACCGGTTATTACAATCCCCATTGCCTGAAGCGTATTGAGATCAATCGAGTCTACTCCAGGATCGCCCATCAATTGGAACGAGGGCACGCGGCGGGCGCGGTCTATATCGTCCACATCTTTGACGCGGACATCCAGAACGCCGCTGCGATCCATCCACCATTGAATGTCCCGCCCACGATAACGGCGCGGCGCGCGGATATGCTCCCCCACGGCAAGTGTCACCGCATGCCCCGCGTTGGAAAGTTCAGCAGCGATCTGCACGCCGCTGGCGGACCCTCCAACCACCAGCGCACCGCCCTTTGCAACTTGATCAGGCGATTTATACGTTCCGAGCGACAGTTGCATGATGGTTTCTGGAACAGAGCCCGCCAACTGAGGCAGTTTCGGCCGGGCGCAAGCACCACTGGCAACAACAACATTATCGCATATCCAAACGCCCTTGTTGGCGCGAACCAGATAGTTGTTCCCATGAGACGTCACAGAATGAACAGCTGTGTGCTCTTCGACCGGAGCATCGATTACATGGGCATAGTCACGCAGATACCCTGTGATCTGCGGCATGCTCATATACCCATCTGGGTCAGGCCCATCATATTTGTAGCCCGGTAGCCGGGATTGCCAGTTTGGCGTAAGCAGCCGCAGACTTTCCCACCTGTCTTTCATCCAGGATTGCGCGACCTCGCCACGCTCCAATACAACATGCGCGACGGAGCGGTCCGAGAGACATTTACTCATCGCGAGCCCGGCTTGCCCGGCGCCAATGATGACGGTCGAAATATGTCGCATGACACTCGCTCCTGTATTGATTGCGGTTTAAGCGACGACCACGTGTACGTTGGTCGGATTGGTCATAAGATCAAAAACAGTGGATCGTTTTTGTGACTGTGCGACCAAAGCGCGAATATCATCGTCGCTTGCGTCCGCATCGATAGCAAAGGTCACACGGACTGCACTGAAGCCGTTGCGAATGTCGGGGTCCATGCCCAAAATCCCGCGCATATCCATATCACCCTCGACAACGCACTGTACGTCATGCAGCTGGATGCCCCGATGCTGTGCGACAGCAGCGATGCCGCCGGTCAGACAGCTCGCCAATGCGGACAGTGTGATTTCTGGGGGTGTCGGCGCGCTGTCACGAGCGGCGAAAACTTCTGGATGGTCCGAGCAAATTGAAAAGGTTTCTTTGCGTGTGTGCTCTTCACCCAGGCCGAAATAGCCATTGATGGTGTTGCGGCTTTCGCTGCCGTCGACCCAGTCACAGGTGCTGCGGAATGTGAATGATGCAGCTTGCGGCATCTCGGCGAATGCGCCCCGCGCCCCGATCAGGGCCTCGGTATTTACACCATTTGAAACGGGTTTGTCTTGGGTTTGCGTGGTCATTGTGTTGTTCCTTTAGAAGTGTTGCTGAGCTGCCGGTGCAGCTCGATATGGTGACTTCTAAGGAACACGCGCTCTGCGAAATACTTCACGGCCGAAAGTAATCCACTACATAATTGATAGTAAGCAGAAGCGGGCATTCGAAAGCGCGAGATGGAAGGCCGCTTCGGCGACATCCGCTGCGGTGCTGCGGACGCTCCGCCGCATGTGCGAACCAATGCTGCGTAAGCGAAGTACGAAAAACCAACGACGGCAAAGTCCGCATTTCTCCAGTTGGGGCGCAGCGCGGCGAATGTCGGGAAGATCTCCTGACACGACTTCGCACAGGGCAGGGTTCGACCATAAGCCGGCATTACCGCTATTTTGACAAACATACTACTGAGTAGTATATGGAGTTCAGGAGGCCCAATATGTCAGTCAAAGCATCTGTATCAATCTCAGAGCAACAGGACGCCTACGTGCGCGATCTGGTAGATCAGGGGCGCTTTTCCAGCGTAAGTGCGGTTGTGCAGCAGGGCCTCGATCTGTTGCGTAAACAGGACGAAACAGAGCTTTTAGAAGCAGCTGCGCTGAAATTGTTGCTTGAAGAACGCATGGGTGGGCCATTTGTAACGCACCAGGCATTCGCCCAGAACACCGCCGACATGTTGGCCCAAAAAAGGCATGACCTTGGTCTGGAAGGTTGAACTTGCTGCTAACGCGGTCGACGATCTATCGCTGATTTTTGACCACCTGTTCAAAACCTACCGGGATTTGGGCGAGCCTGATGATGTGGCGTTTGAAAGGGCGGCTGCGCGTGTCACAGGTATCCAGGACAGTGCGTTAGACCTTGCAGACAACCCATATCGCGGAACCCGGCGTGATGTGATGGGTGAGAACCTGCGCAATATCACCATCAATAAGGCGATCATCTGGTTTCAGCTTGATGATGACCGGAAGTGCGTCCGCATCTTGGCTTTCTTCTTTGGCGGGCAAGACCACATTCGGTATATGCTGCGTAGAATGCTCGATGACTGATGTCCGTGCCGCATATTACGGTTGAGAAACGCGGTGGCGATCCTGTGGGAGGTTCTATGCAAGGCGTCGTTCTTCGCCGCCGAACAGTGGCATCAACCTGTTGACCAGCTCGTCCGGTGAGAGCCGATGCGCCAACTCTGTCAGCTGATGCTCTGTTTCCGGGTTGATTGGCGCGAGGTTCAGCAAGTCGCCGAGATGTGCCGCCAGATCCGGTGCTTTGACAGACTCGATGGCATCCCTCAGCTTTTGATCTTCCTGCGTCTCTTCTTCAACCGCTGTCTCACTCGGATCTTCGAAAAACCCATACCCCGCTGTGCCGTTGTCGAGAACAGACGGCGCGCGCGGATCCGCGACCGCCGCGCGCTGAGAAAGCGTCCGTTTGGGTTCCGGCTCAGGCTCCGGTTCTTCGAGTTCCGCTGACTTAGAGGAACCAGCGCCCTTCAGAAACTCATCATATCGGGTCACCACACCCTCTTTGACTACCGGAACCTCCGGCCAGGGTTTGCCGCGCTGGCTGTCGTTCAGGGCTTTGAACCGATGGTCTTTGTAATACGTCACCCGATTTGTCCGGATCGGAAACATGCCCTTGCCAGTGATAATCACCTGTTCCTTGCCCAGGCGGCCGATTTCTTCCGGTGTCATGAGCGCCCGACTTTTTTCCGACCAGCTTTCGGACCGCCCCGGTTCTTTCGACCAGTTGCGGCCCGAGACGGATTTTTGCGTTACCGTCTTGTTGCCGAGCGCCTTGGACAGCTTTTGCTTGGTCTCTTCGGAGTTTGGTGTCAGCCAGACATGCAGATGCGAGCTCTCGGTTAGAATTTCCTCACCTGCAGGTCCATAATGTTCCCGAAGCGAAGCTGGCGATTGCACGACCAGGCACAGCCGGCCACCATAGCCGGGTAGGGTGGTCACGGCATCGAGCACGCCCTGCATCTTCCCAAGCGAATGAAACTCGTCAATCAAAAACAAGACGGGCAGGAAGTCCTCGCCCGAGGCCATGAGCCGCCGTCGCAGCGCATTGATAGCGCACTGGACGAACAGTCGGACAAGGGGGCGTGACACCTGCTTATGGGCTTCGGGGATACAGATGTAGCAGGTCTGCGGTTCCCAACGCATCTGTTCAAAGTTGAAGTCGTTTCGCTCTGTTGCGGCAGTGGCCCGCACAATGGCCGGGTTGCTCCAGGCATTGAGACCGCCGCCCATCAGCACCGACAGGTAAATCCCCAGC
>NZ_OMPS01000033.1 GCF_900313035.1 Ruegeria sp. EL01
ATAGTGATTACAGTGCGCAAGGTGCGCAACAACGCCTGGTCGACATTCTGGGATCTGACAAAGCAGCGGAATGGAGCGCAGGACATTACGGGTTCATCAATGTCTGGCGGCCCGTTGAGACGCCGATCAACAGCGCACCGTTGGGGTTTGTGCGTCCGTCAAGCGTGGCGGACGAGGATTGGATCCTGATCGACCTGGTTTACCCGGATCGTCTTGGTCACATCATGGGGCTTGCTGCAAACGACGCGCATGAATGGGTCTATCAATCCAAGATGACGCCGGATGAGGTGGCATTCTTCAACATCTACGACAACAAAGGGCTCCCCTCCATCGCACACAGCGCGATTGATCTGGTCGAGGATGACAGCCTTCATGTGATCCGCAAAAGCATCGAGAGCCGCACACTCGTTCGGTATTGACCGGTTCGCGCAGGAGAAACCTTATGCTCGACACAACGCAACAAGAGACCTTCCCGATTATCAACCGGGCCTACAATTCGGTGTTTCAGAAAGACAAACTGACGGTCGGCCTTGTTGCGCCGCTGGAAGCCTATGCTGACAGCGCCACCCCAACTATGCGCGATCAGCTGGACCGCATAAAGCTAGCTGAAGAACTGGGCTTTGCAGCCGTGTGGTTGCGTGACGTCCCGTTCAACGTGCCAAGTTTTGGCGATGCTGGACAAATCTTTGATCCGTGGGTGTATCTCGGGATGTTAGCCGGTCAAACGCAATCGATTGCCTTGGGATTGGCCAGCGCGGTGCTGCCCTTGCGCCACCCTGCACATGTGGCAAAGGCGGCTGCCAGCGTGGATGTGCTGTCCGGTGGCCGCATGCTGCTGGGGGTCGCATCCGGCGACCGACCCGACGAGTATCCGGCGCTCGACATGTCCTTTGGTGATCGTGCTGATCGGTTCCGCGAAGCCTTCGCCTATATCCGCGAGATGGCCAAGGATCGCCCGGTGCATCAGGGCGGCCATGGCGCGCTTGACGGCTCAATCGACATGCTCCCCAAGCCCAGTGGCGCAAGGCTTCCTATGTTGGTTACCGGAGGCAGCCAGCAATCCCCGGACTGGATCGCACGAAACGGCGATGGCTGGATGCTCTATCCGCGCGATACGGCCACGCAGGCAAAGATCATCTCGGACTGGCGCGCGCGCACCGTGGACGCTGGCCGAGACGAACAGCCGGTGATGCAGCCGCTATACGTCGATCTGGTTGAGGATCATCATGCACCGCAACCCATTCATCTGGGCCTGCGATTGAATGCGCATGATCTCGTGGCCTATCTGAAATCGCTTGAGGGCATCGGCGTCAATCATGTCGCGCTCAACTTGCGATTCAATCAGGCCGATATCGCAACCACGCTGAAGCGGCTGGCCGAAGACGTGCTGCCGAACCTCACCATTTAACGGGGAGTGCCAGATGACAAAAGCCATCCTCATCACTGGCGCGACCGTCGGCATCGGGTTGGCAACTGCCCGCGCTTTGGCTTCACTTGGGCATACACTATTGTTGCATGGACGTAATCCCGACAAACTGAATGCGGTACAGATGGATTTGACACGTTCAGGACGAGTCGAACCTGTTCACAGCTATGTTGCTGATCTCTCGCGCCTGGAAGAGGTAGAAAACTTGGCGCAAGCCGTGGTCGCCAATCATCACAGCCTAGATGTGCTGATCAACAACGCAGGTGTCTACGAAACCCCTGAAACGCGCACAGTGGATGGCTTGGATACCCGATTTTCCGTCAATACCTTCGCACCCTACCTTCTCACCAAGCGCCTTTGGAACCTACTTAGCGCAGCGGACGGTGCTCGGGTCGTAAACCTTTCCTCGGCGGCACAATCCCCCGTACAGATCGACGCACTACTTGGCAAGTCCACCCTGTCGGCGGGCGCTGCCTATGCCCAAAGCAAGCTGGCGCTGACCATGTGGTCATCCCAGATGGCTTTATCTTCGGATGGTGAAGGCCCGGCCATCATTGCGGTCAATCCGGGTTCTATGCTCGGCAGCAAGATGGTGAAACAAGCCTTTGGTGTTGCAGGTGGCGATGTTTCTCAAGGTGCAGACGTGCTTGCGCGAGCAGCCTTGTCCGAGGAATTCGCCGATGCCAATGGCCAGTACTTTGACAATGACTCTGGCCAATTCGCATCTCCCCATCCGGACGTGCAAAACAATCGGAAATCCAAAGCCGTGGTGGATGCGATAGAGGGGTTTCTCGCGAAATGACTCAATTGGTCTTTTGATTGACCAACGACAGCTAGCTGAGCAGTCCTGCCATTCGGGCAGGCTGCAACATTAGTCGAAAAGGGCTCTCCCAACCCCTTCGCCGCTCAATGCACGAATGCGCGCTGTCGGGAAGCTCTTCCATCCGCATCATCGCCTGCGAGAAGGAAAGACGCGGACAAAGCGCCCATCAGGATGCTTCGTATGAATGGCCGCTTTCCTAACGCGATATCGTGGTCAGGACGCATGCGAAGCGCAAAGATAGAAAAGGCACATGCATTTTTGGCTTGCAACCATTGGATGTACGCGCGTTTATTCAAGGACAAATAAGAGCAACAAACTTTGTCAAAGCAGGCTTCAGGAAATACCTTCGATGAAATCCAAATTAGCGGCTTTTGCGGGAGCCTTGCAGGTCTTCGCTGCACCAGTTGCGGCGGAGTATCTTCTGGCAGACGGGAGCGAAGTCGCTCCGCTCGAGATGTTCCAGGAATGCGGCGTTTGTCCTGAAATGATTGTCCTGCCGCTTGGTGAATTCCTGATGGGGGGACCACCCGGAGAATCCAAACGTAATTTTCACCTCGATGCTTCGGGAAGGCGCCCAGCAACGCCTGACGATCCATACATCGCTTACCACGAAGGGCCGGTTCATTTGGTTGAGGTCGACATTCCGATCGCCGTAGGTCGCAATGAGGTCACCCGAGATGAATGGATGGCCTGCGTGGACGATGGGGGATGTGGCGGCTACCAGCCCGAAGACTTTGTAATCGGGAATAACTTTGAACGCATTGAGCTCACGGGCACCCATCCGGTGAACGATGTGTCCTTTTTGGATGCGGTATCTTATACAAATTGGTTGAACGAAAAGATTGGCACAAACGCCTACAGACTTCCAACGGAAGCAGAATGGGAGTATGCCGCCCGCGCAGGAACTCGGACCCCTTTTGCGCAAGGGGAAGAGGTCACCACAGACCAAGCCAATTTCCATGCCAAACCAACCGAAGAGATGCTTGGTGAAAAGCGGTCGGATTTGGTGTGGCGTGGCTATCCGGTTCGAGTTGACGAGCTTGATGCGGCCAATGCCTGGGGCCTACGGCATATGTCTGGGAACGTCGGAGAAAGCACGCTGTCGTGCTGGACAGTGACGCACCCCGGCTGGTCGTCATCAAGCCTTCATCTTGAAATGGCAAGATCCGTTGATTGCCCGAGACGGGTCTCAAAAGGCGGATCCTATTCATTTGCTATGGATTTTTCGCGCGTTGCAAACCGTGGTGGCGGCGGCGTTGATGGGCGATCACAATCGTCAGGATTCCGCGTGATCAGAGAACTAAACGAAGACTAAGGAAAACAAAAAATGTGTGAGATGAGCGCAGCTGGGCCGTACAGCGACGTCAAAGATATTGAAGCAGCTATAAAAGAGCTGTCAGATCTCGGTTATCCGGCGCACGTTCGTTCCGGGGTAAATGGTGAAACGCTCTATGTGTCAGTGGATAGTGGCATTGTGAAAAAAATCACTGCATTTCTTGGGTTCACCACAGCAGTCGACATCGAGATAAGATACGACCACAATGGGACCCCGGATAGGGCCGTAATCACTGGTTCCGCAGGCTTAGACATCGCTGGAGTGGATTTTGGTGGTTCTATTGGTGTCAACGGAGACTATATCAATGTGGACATTCCAGGCGTTCTAACAAAGTCTTATCACAAGGATCAAGTTGAAGCGGAACTTGCATTAGACTTAACTAGACACGCAGGAGTTGATTCTTCAACAGCCTCTGATGCTGCGGCCGCGCTGGCTGAGTTCCCAGCCGCAGTCAAAGGAGTTGAAAACACTGTAAAAAGTGTGTTGCCAGAGTTCCCTATTGGCTGTGATTCTCCAAAACAAGCAGCGTTGTTACCTATTCCCCAACTGATAGCTGCAATAATCGACGCCTTGTCCTCGCCTCTGGTTCTCGACCTAGACGGGGATGGTGTCGAACTGACCTCGCTTGAAGGGTCTGGGGTACATTTCGATCTTGACAACAATGGGTTCGCCGAAGCCACGGGATGGGTTTCACCAGATGACGCTCTACTGGCTTTGGATGTCGATGGGGATGGGCGTATCGAAAACGGTTCCGAGCTTTTTGGCGACCAAACCGGATATGACAACGGGTTTCTTGCTCTCGCAGTCCATGACGAGAATGGCGACGGAGTCATTGATGCGAACGACGCGGTTTTCGATGATCTTGTAATATGGCAAGATGTAAACGGTGACGGGATTAACCAGGCAGGCGAAACAACCAGCCTGACGGACGCGGGAATTTCTTCGATATCCGTCACCGCCGTGGAGACTAGCTACGAGGTCGCCGGGAACCAGGTTTTGCAGGAAAGCACCTTCACCCGAACCGACGGTACCACGGGCGAGATAGTGGACGCTTACTTTGCGGTCGACACATCAGATACCATTGCGCTGCTGCCGGATGATTTCTCTTATCACGACGATGCGTTTTTTTTGCCTTTGCTGGCCGGATCAGGTTCTTTGGCACCAAGTCTTATTGCCATGTCTACAAATGATGATCTGCGCGCGCAGGCACATATTCTCGTAGATCAACTTTCCGCAGGTGATGTCGCCGGTTTTGTGCAGAGCTTTGAGGGGTTTCTGCTCGCTTGGGCAGGCGTCGAGGATGTTGATCCCACAAGCCGTGGGCAGTTTATTGACGCGCGCCACCTCGCATTTCTGGAAACCGTCGCAGGAACAGATTTTACGAGTTTTTCCGGCGCACCCGGACCACGCGCAGCGGCTGAGCTTCAGCCGATATTTGAACATATTGTACAACACTTTGCGTCACGCTTTCTCTCGCAATCCGCAGAAACAAGCGCGCATTTTTCCTCTTCCAATTCAACCGAGTATGATTCGGCTCTAGCATCTCATCCACTTTCTGCATTCATTGAGTTCGGGCACTATCGGCTCACCCCTGAAGAATTGCCCGAAATGCTGATCAAGTTGCAGGCCTCTATAGATGGCGGTTTCGTATCGGCCGCTAACGCGTATTCAGCAATTGGCTTGTTTCAAAACGAGATAAGTGCCGAACCTTCTGGCTTCAATCCAGCGCTCTTAGACGCGGCAATCTCTGTGGGCCTTACCGCTGAAGATGAACTGTTTGCTGTCATCGAGGCTCAAGGAAACGTCAATTTCGTCACAGGCACCGACGCTTCAGAAACAATTTCGGTCACTGAGGCCTCTCACATTGATGCCGGAGCGGGCGACGATATTGTCAATGGCAGCAACGAGAACGACTACCTGCACGGCGGGGCTGGTAACGACACGCTCAAAGGCGGGCGCGGCACCGACAGTTATGTCTTCAAAGAAGGTGAAGGCGACGACATCATCGATGAAACAGGTACAACAGCCGAAGGCGACAAGCTTTACTTCGGCGAAGGCATCACCATCGACGATCTGTATTCGGTCAACACCCACACCGGCGGCAGTGGAAGCTCTCTCGATTTCACCATCGGCCTGAAGAACGGTGACGGCACGATCACCATCCTCGATGATGCCAGTAACAGCATCTATGCTGATAAGCAGCAGATCCAGGAGTTTGTGTTCTCTGACGGCACCACGCTGACCCGGAACGAATTCCGCGTTGCTACCATGGGTACGGACGGTGATGATCATTTCGAAGGGTCAGGCGAAAGTGACGATTTTGTATTTCGGGGTGGTGAAGGTAACGATACCATTCGGGAGACCATTGCAGGCACAGGGCAGAATATCGAAAACGACCGCCTCGTGTTTGGCGAAGGGATCACGGTCGATGATCTCTATTCGATCAACACCCACACCAGTGGAGACGCCAGCGATCATGACTTCACCATTGGCCTGAAGAACGGCGATGGCACGATCACCATTCTCGATGACGGTGATGATTCAATCTACGGAGATAAGCACCAACTGACTGAGTTTGTGTTCTCGGATGGCACCACTTTGACCCGGAACGAGTTCCGCGTTGCGACTATGGGCACGGATGGCGATGACCACTTTGATGGCTCGGGCGAAAGCGACGACTACGTGTTTCGGGGTGGTGAAGGCAACGACACCATTCGGGAGACCATTGCAGGCACGGGCCAGAACGTCGAAAACGACCGGCTTGTGTTTGCCGAGGGGATCACTGTTGATGATCTCTATTCGATCAACACGCACACCGGTGGAGATGCCAGCGATCATGACTTCACCATTGGTCTGAAGAACGGCGATGGCACGATCACCATTCTCGATGATGGCGACGACTATATCTATGCCAACAGACACCACCTGACCGAGTTTGTCTTCTCCGACGGCACGACGATGACCCGGAATGAGTTCCGCGTTGCGACCATGGGCACAGCCGGGGATGATCACTTCGACGGGTCGGGCGAAAGCGACGACTATGTATTCCGAGGTGATGAAGGCAACGATACCATCGGTGAGACCACTCTCTTCAGCGGGCAAAACACCGAAACGGATCGGTTGATCTTTGGCGATGACATTGACCAGGCGAGTGTATTCTCAATCCGCTTTGACGTCGACAACAATGGCGTTGATGATCTTGTCATCGGCGCGGAAGGGAAAACGGGAACAATCACCGTTCTGAATGCCTTCAGCACCGAGTACCAAGCTGAGAAGTACCAGCTCAACGCGTTTGTTTTTGGCGATGGCACAACACTTGACTACAATTCCTTCCTGACGGCGACGATGGATCAGGACGCCCATGCTGTCAAAATCGGGGAACGGTTGGGCCTGACCCTTGATGAGGCATTTTTCGCCAAGGTGACTTATGGATCAGCGTTCAGATATGGCATCGGCACAAGCGAAGCAGACAGTTTAACGGCAAGTGACAACTCTGCGCACTATCTCTCCGGCGGCGCGGGCAATGACGATATTACCGGTGGCGGGGGTGCTGATTTTCTGATCGGTGGTCTTGGCAATGACGCACTTGCCGGTGGTCGAGGCTCGGATTCCTACTTTTTCAGTGCTGGTGAAGGCGATGACACTATTTCCGAGAATTATGCCCATGTTTACGAGAATGACCGGCTGGTCTTTGGCGAGGGGATCACGGCCGCTGATCTCTACGCCATCAACACCCACACGGGTGGCAACGCCGGGGTCTATGATCTGAAGATTGGTCTGAAGACCGGGGATGGCACGATTACCATCCTAGATGTCGGGCATGATCATCGGGATGCCAATTATCAGCACATCAATGAGTTTGTGTTCTCGGACGGTACAACAATGACCTGGAACGAGTTCCGGGTGGCTACGATGGGCACAGCGGGTGATGATCACTTCGACGGATCCGGTGTTGACGACGACTATGTGTTCCGGGGCGGTGAAGGCAACGACACGATCCTGGAGAGCTACGCACATAGCCAGGAGAATGACCGGCTGGTGTTCGGTGCTGGGATAACAGTCGATGATCTTTATGCCATCAACACCCACACCGGCGGCAATGCCGGGGTCTATGACCTGAAGATTGGCCTGAAGACCGGGGATGGCACAATCACCATCCTCGATGTCGGTTACGACCATCGGGATGCCAATCAACAGCACATTAACGAGTTTGTGTTCTCGGATGGCACTGTGATGACGCGCAACGAGTTCCGGGTGGCTACGATGGGCACGGCTGGCGACGATCATTTCGACGGCTCCGGTGTTGACGACGACTACGTGTTCCGGGGCGGTGAAGGCCACGACACCATCGCCGAGACCTATGCCCACAGCCAGGAGAACGACCGGCTGGTCTTTGGCGAAAACATTGATCAGGCCGATGTGTTCAGTTTCCGTTCGGACGTGAACGGGGATGGTGTGGATGATCTGGTGATTGGCGTTGAAGGCATGACAGGGTCAATGACACTCCTGAGTGTTTATGCGGCGTCAGACCCGGAGCGCTACCAGCTTGACGAGTTTGTGTTCAACGACGGCACAACGCTCGATTACAATACGTTCCTGACATCAACCCTTGATCAGGAGCAGGCAAACAGCTTCTTTGTGTGAAGTAATGAAAGGGGCGCTTCAGGGCGCTCCTTTTTTGACTGTCGGAATAGAAGCCTGTCGACAGATGCGTCCAGTATCACGGCTGCGATCCCAGTCTCAGCAATGTGAGCCCAATCCAAATTACAGTCGCAATTAATCTGAGCCAGAAACAGCGATAATCTCGCGCCCGACGATTGTAAAACTCAAGCCGCCACAGATAACATGTCCGCCGGCAATCCAGCCTTTCGTGCACCGCGCAGCATTAGTCGATAAGGGCTCGCAGTCAGATTTCGCCGCCGGCTTCATGAACGATGGCTCCTATTGCGCCAATGACGGCGCGTTCAGCAAGATTTCAAAAGATCAATGGCTTGCCGTATCAGCTTTTGACCGGTTCCGTGATGCCTGAGCCACGTCCTTTGCTGCACAGGCATTGGGCAGCGAAGAGCCCTTAATCACCGATGCTGCGGTCTGTATGAGCGTCCGCTAATTGGAATTTGCGATTGGATTGGTGTTGGGCAAACAAGAGATATCATAATGTTTCTGCTGTGCTAGAAGCTTCCATGTAAGAAAGAGCAGGAGATAGCAATTGGCTGATGTTACGGTAGCAAATATCCCTATAGGCAACCGCAACGCGATGACCTTGATAGGTGGGATGAATGTCATCGAATCCCGCGACCTTGCTCTTCGCGTCGCTGAAACGTTCGTCTCAGTTACACAGGAACTAGAGATCCCCTACATTTTCAAAGCCTCATTCGACAAGGCAAACAGATCATCGATCCACTCTTTTAGAGGACCAGGACTGGACGAGGGACTGAAGGTGCTCTCAGATGTTAAGTCCGAGTTTGGCGTGCCCGTTATTACAGACGTACATGAAGTGTCACAGGCCCATCCATCAGCCGAGGTTTGCGATGTATTGCAGGTTCCCGCTTTTCTGGCACGACAGACTGACCTGATAGCCGCCGTAGCTGCCACGGGCGCAGCAATTAATGTGAAGAAACCTCAGTTTATGAGTCCACCGCAGGTTAAGAACCTTGTCGAGAAGCTGAGAGAGTGTGGCAACAGTCGCGTAATGCTTTGCGAACGGGGATCATGTTTCGGATACGATAACTTGGTTGTGGATATGCTCGGCATCAGAACGATGCGGGAAAGTAGTGAAGATGCCCCGGTAATTTTCGATGTAACTCATGCTTTGCAAATCAGAGATGCGGCAGCAAATGCGTCCGGTGGGCGGCGCAGCCAAGTTGCTGAACTTGGACGGTCGGGCTTAGCAGTAGGTATCGCAGGCTTGTTTCTTGAAGCACATCCTGATCCGGACAACGCCAAGTGTGATGGTCCAAGCGCGTTACCATTGGATCGCTTGCGCGATTTCCTGACGCAGATGAAGGCGGTTGATGATTTAGTTAAGGGAATGCCCGCTTTAGAGTTGGGCTGAGCAACCTGTAGAAAGCTTCTTGCTGCTACGGCGCTCTTGTCAGGGCAGGTGTCTTTCAAGAGGCCGCCATTGGTCTAAGCGTGGCGAAAGTCGGCAAAGTCCGCGACTTGTGAATTCGAGCCTTCGTGATCGCTGCGCCGTAAATGAATGGCTGGTTCTTCCGCCGCGTAGCGGCACTGGGATGGATGCCAATGCAGCGATTGATCCGTTGCGTGCGCGTGCAGTACGAAATAGCAATGGCCGTGTCGGGCTCATCTTCATTCTTCGCTGTCTGATCCACCAACGGCTGTTCTGGGGCGATCCAACTTTGGGCTATTCATGAAACATACCTTTTCCAGACGAAAGAGTGCTTCCAGATGAATGGTCCTAGACCAGTGCATCTCTACTCGAATTGCTGGATGCTCCCCGATTTTTTTCTTCTGTTGACGCCGAGAAAAGCTCACAAATCTGAGACAACACGTGCTCACGAACCTTGGGTGTCTCATAAAGTACGTCATGTCTGGCACCCGGAATAAGCTCCAGCTTCCCACCGGGCCAGCGCGTCATTCGATCCTGTATTGCGGATATGGCAACGATTTCGTCCTCAGCACCGCAGAAGGTGATACAAGGCGTGTCCGGAGACTGCATTTTTGACAACGACCTGGTCTCTCTGAGTGCCTGAAACAGCCACCCCATACTTGGTCCGCCTATGACTTGTTCAGGCAGAGATTCTGAAATGTTCGCATAGTATTCGTACATATCAGGATCATATGTCAGCCTGTTGTCCTTGAAATCAGTCGTCAGGACATAGCTTTCCCCACGTGTACCGGGAGCATATGTGTCACCCTTCCCAAATGCTTGAAATGCCCATGACAAAGGCCAGGCGCCGAGACGCTGCAATCTTGGGAGATTTATGTCCCACAAGGGAGCGGTGAACGCGCAGGCAGCCACCGGAAATCCTTCAGCAATTGCGCGGAGACCGACGCAGGCACCTAACGAGTGTCCAATCAGATACCAGGGCTGCGGAAGGTGGAGTGACTTGGCCGCTTCAATCGTGGCGGCAACATCTTTCTGGTAATCAGAAAACCGGAGGACATGGCCCATCAGTCGATCTTCGGTGAGCCTGTCCGAAAGCCCCTGGCCGCGCCAATCAACTGCGAAGGCTGTATAGCCGAAGTCATGCAGATACTCGACCGTGCGCCCGTATTTTTCGATGTTTTCTGTTCGCCCCTGGAACAGAAAAACCGTGCCCTTGGATGATTTTTCTATTGGCCAGTGAGCCACCCTAAGCCGCACATTGTCATCGGTGTGAATCCAGTAGGCTTTCACGTCGGATGGGCCCTCGGCGACATCGGGATTAATGGGGGCTTTGTCCAGGACATTCGTCTTAAGCATCTAATTCTCTCGGTTTTGTTGCGTTAAGCTGACCCAGGGTGGGTCGTGCAAGGAAACATGCAGCCAATGTCAGGGCAGCAATCAGGAGGATCGTGAAGCCGGGAAACATACCAATAGAAAGGTACGTCATCGCCAGCAAAGCCATGACTCCATACATCCCCATCCATGGGATGTGGTCCTCATCACCCCGCTTCGGAGAACTCATTTGGGCCAATGCGGTCCGTATTCTGGCAGAACAAATGATAAAGACAGCCACAATGATGATCATGCAAAAGAAGCTGTAGTAGTGCCCCGGCGCATTCCGACCGAACCCATACTGGTCCAAAAGTACCTCGTCGCTGCGAAAAATACTCAGACTGTCGGCCACCATCCAACTGACGATATCCCTGCTATGCGACAGCAAATAGCTGGCTTGCAGTTTCATCAAAATGGTGATCACCAAACCCAGTGACGTGCACCGAAATATCCCGGCCATAACTGCTCGGCCCACCATTTCTATGTACTGTCGCTCTTCATCCGCCTCGCCGCGCCCGAGCCCTCGCACCAACTCAACGAAATCATCCGTAATGGAATAGATTACAATGAGGCCTGCGAAGAACAGGTAAGAGCCAAATGCGTTAAGGAGGAAGACAAGGCCGGAGAAAATTACCGCGCTTGGAACTGATATCAAATCAGGACGAAAGAGAGCTATTCTGCCCCAATCGACGGTCCAATTTCCCGCGTTCCCGATCAGCAGTGGAATCAGATGAGTCTCTACCCAGTTGAATCCGGAGGCTATTGCCACAGTGACACCAAATACCGCCCAGTATGCGACGGACACGGTCGCTACCCTTTCCGACCAGCTTGGGAACGGATTTTTATCATCGAGGAAGTTGGATAAACCTATTCGCCACTTTCTCTTCCATGACCGCAATAGACTGATCAGTATCGCAAAGTAAGTTGGTAGAATTGCCGTGAAGACGATTATCCAGTTTGGCGCCCACAAAAACCCGACCTGTTTTGGTGGGCCTGTCGGAGGAACAAAGACGACGCTGTGGATATTGAGCGAAAACGACATAAGGCCAAGTGCGGTGGCGGCGGCAAAAACAACGACTGGTAAACCCAAAGAGGAATGAGTGCTGAAGATCGCTTCTGTTCTTCCCGCAATTCCGGGAATCCGCTTCGGTTCCCCCGGATCATTGCGACTCGAATTCTTGGCCTGTTTTACTTCTTCGTTGCCGTTGGCCACGCTGACTGGAGAACTCGTACCCCCTTTCTGGGCATTCCGTTTCCCTCGTCTTTTCGCGGCAAGTCGCCTGTTGGCGGCACTAAGTTCAACTCGCCACGCGCTGATGGCGTCGGGATCGTCACAACCGAACACGCGCGCCAGCCATCGAATGTTGTCGGTGCTAATTCCTCTGTCGTTATCCTGAAACCAATGCTGTACGGTTCGCAGTTCGATACCTGAATTGTTGGAATCGAACTGGGAAATAGTGCTGGCAAGAAGCTCGGGGGTCCATGAGCCCACAGGAAGCCCTGTCTGGTCAGCGGGCAAGCCGGCTCCCACAGAAACCAGGTACTTGAATAGTTCCTTGAAGTCGCTGCCGTCTTTCAGCGGAGGAACAAAATATTTACCGTGTTTTATCAACTTATTACACGCTTATGGTTCGTTCCGTTTCATCCTGTTTCGTTCCAGTTCGTGTGATTGTCAACGAGCCGCCATACTCTCCTCAAAGTTGAGCCACAATCCGCTTGGGTCAGAGAGTGGCGCGCAACAATGGAACAGTGGATAACGCCCTGCCCGCCCGCAACACCCGCTTGTGGCGGTCGGGTTTGATGAACACCGAGGAATGCAGATGTCGACACAGCAACAAACCGATCGCGCAAAAAAGGGCGAACCGATAATCGAAGTGCAGGACGCACACACAGGCAAAACAATGGCGGTTGTTTACGCGTGGAACAACGGTCAGGTCAGTGTTGCGTCCAACAGCGGTTTAAAGGTGGTGGAGCTTTCGCCTGCTGCGCGCCTGCGGCTTTGAGAAAACTGTCCGGAATTCATCACGCGACCCTTCTTGACTGAAGATGGGAGGCATTCGGTCTGAAGAATTTCACATAATTGCAATTACGTGACTTAGCGTAAGCGTCCGGCCCAGCCGCCCCTATGAAGCAGTTTTCCAAGGCAGCAGATCACCGACGCGGTTGATCTTATAGTCTGGAATGCGGGCGAGCGTGTCGGCTAACCATGCCTGTGGATCGATACCGTTCAGCTTGGCGGTTTCGATCAGAGTGTATGCGATGGCAGCAGCTTTGCCGCCGGTCTGTGATCCAATGAACAGATAATTTTTACGCCCAATTGCAACAGAGCGCATCGCGCGTTCGGCAGTGTTGTTGTCCAGCTCCAGGATGCCGTGGCCGAGGTAAGGTCTCAGCCGCGCCATGCGCGTCAGGGCATATCGGATCGCCCCCGCCAGTGGCGATTTGCCAGAGATACTGGGCAATTGAGCGTGTAGCCAGACTTCCAGATCATCGAAGATCGGTTTTGCCTTCGCCTGTCGGAGTTCGACGCGGCAGGCCGGTGGCGATCCGCGTGCCTCTTTCTCGACTGCGTAGAGCTGTGCGATGCGCTGGATGGCCTCGTCGGCGATGGCGGAGCCTTGGGCGCGGTGGACATCCACGAACTTGCGCCTGACATGGGCCATGCAGGCGACCTCGCGGATATCACCTGAACGATAGAGGTCTTCGAACCCGACATAGCCGTCTGCGTGCATCCAGCCTTGGTATCTTGCGAGATGATCCTTGGGATGCTGCCCTTTGCGATCCGGCGAGAACTGATACCAGCTTGCGGGCGGGACACTGCTGCCCCAGGGACGCTCATCACGGCCATAGGCCCAGAGCCGTGCTGTCGCTGTCTTTCCTGTGCCAGGAGCCAGCATCTTCACCGGCGTGTCATCCGCAAAGATGGCCTGACCCGCCAGCACGTGTCGCCCGATTGCATCCGCCAGTGGTTCCAAAAGTGCTGTGGATTTGCCGACCCAATCCGCCAGCGTTGAACGATCAATGTCGATCCCGTCGCGCTCGAAGATGCCGCTCTGGCGGTACAGCGGCAGGTGATCCGCGTATTTATTGACCAACACATGCGCCAGCAACCCAGGACCGGGGCGGCCCCGTTCGATGGGGCGCGATGGTAAGGGCGCTTGCGTGAAGCCTTCGCAGCCCGAACATGCAAAGCGTGGCCGCACGATGCGGTTCACGATGAACCGACCGGGAACATATTCCAGTTCTTCGGTGACGTCCTCTCCCAAGCGACGCAGTGCGCCACCACATTGGGCGCAGTCGTCATCGCCAGCGGTCAGCTCAACTTCCATGCGTGGAATGTGATCGGGGATCGGACGGCGCTTTGGTTTGTCTTTTGGCTCTTCGTCGGGAAGACGCAGCTTGGCTGTCATCTTGGCAACCGCGATCTCGCTCACTTCCAAGGCCAGTTGTAGCTGTTCGATGCTCTCCGATGATGATCCGAACCGGTGATTACGATGACCCGCCAACTGATGCCGCAACTTCTCGATCAAGACTGCCTGCGACTTCACTTCTGTCAGCAAAAGCGCCGTGAACTGCCTGAGTTCATTCGGGTCTTTCGGCAAAGATTTGTCGACGTCCAGCATGGTCGAACCATAGCAAAACAAAGGCACGGCGGGAATCCCGCACGCACATTTATCCCGCCTTGAGCGGTGTCCAACTGCGCTGTGGCACACGCCAATCGATCCCTTCCAACAGCATCGCCAACTGGGCGGCGGTCAGGGCGATCTTGCCCTCCTTGGCCGATGGCCACACAAACCGGCCCTTCTCAAGTCGTTTGCTAAACAGGCAGGCACCCTGGCTATCCCACCAGATGATCTTGATCAGATCGCCGCGCCGCCCACGGAAGACGAACAGATGCCCCGTGAACGGATCCTGCTTCAACGTCTGCTCTGCCTGGGCCGCCAGCGTCGTGAACCCGCGCCGCATGTCAGTCACACCAGCCGCCAACCAGACCCGCGTGTTCGCCGGGACCGGGATCATACAGAAAGGCCTCGGATCAACCGGGCCAGTGCTTCGGGATCGTAGCCGCCGATGATCCTCAGGCGGTGACCACCCGCGATATCGATCTCAATCGAGCTTTGTGCGGGCGTGGCATCCGTCGTCGGGGCTGTGTCTTTGGTCTGGGGCCGGTCCACAATCTCTACCGGAAGAAAGCATGGCGTCTCAGCAACCTCGTCTTCAATGACCTCCGGATCCGGTGCAAACTTGGGATCACGTAGCCATTTATGGATAAGATTGGCGTTCATGGCGTACCGTCGCGCGACCCGCGCTACCGATACCCCCGGCGCGCATGTTTGCGCGCAGATCGACACCTTTTCCTCATCCGACCAGAACCGCTTCTTCTGACCTTTCTTGCCCGCCATATCTGCCCTCAAGATGTCCACTATCAATGGTGGACACTATCAACACACTCTATGGCGCGTCAGAGCAGCAAGGCCGGACGCTTGGGCAGCCTTTGGGGCACGTTGCTGGGGGGTGTTACCATCGGGGTCAGCCAGACGGTCGGGGCCGCGATCGATCCCGAATGGTAGATCCTTGCAGGTCATCTGGCCTTTCTGATCGTTCTTCTGATCCGTCCAAAAGGGTTGATGCCAAAACAATGAGCACCGCCATCCGCATAGAAACCGCCACCCGTGGCAGTCGCCTGTTCCTGCTGCTGCTTGGGCTGGTCGTAATCGCCGCGATGTGCCTACCAGCCGTTGCCTCGCGCAGTCTGATCAAGGACCTGTTTCTGATCCTGACCCTGTTGTCGCTGGCGCAGTGCTGGAACCTGCTGGCTGGGTATGGGGGGTTGGTCTCGGTCGGACAACAGGCCTTTGTGGGCCTTGGGGCTTACGCCCTGTTTGCAGGTATCAGCCTTGCGGGCGTTGACCCGCTGCTGTCGATCCTGATCGGCGGGGTTGCAGCGGTGATCATCGCCATCCCGGCGGCCTTTTTCCTGTTTCGTCTGGATGGCGCCTATTTCGCAATCGGATCATGGGTGATTGCCGAGGTTGTCCGCCTGTCGATCGCTCAGTGGAAGGCGCTTGGGGGTGGGACAGGCACGTCTTTGCCGCGCGACGCGATACGAGAGATGGCATGCACGAGCTGGGTGCGCGACCTGTTCGGGGTCAGCGCCTCGGCAGCGCGTGACATCCTGTTGTACTGGTGCGCGCTGGCCGTTGCAGCCTTGTTCATCGGGGTGGTCTACGCCCTGCTGCGCAACCGTATCGGCCTGGGTCTGAGCGCGGTGCGTGACAATACCGAAGCGGCGGAATCCGTTGGTATCCATGCGGGATCAATGAAATGGATGACCTATCTGATCGCCGCTTTCGGAACCGGGATCACCGGGGCGCTGATCTTTTTACAGAAGGCACGGATATCGCCGGATGCAGCGTTCAGCGTGACGGACTGGACCGCCTTTGTCATCTTCGTTGTGGTCAACGGCGGCATCGGCACGATCGAAGGCCCCATCATCGGTGTGCTGGTCTTTTTTCTGCTGCAAAATCTTCTGGCGGATTTCGGCACCTGGTATCTGATCGCACTTGGTCTGGCCGGAATCATCACCATGCTGTTTGCGCCGCAGGGTCTTTGGGGCCTCATGCGGGATCGTCTCGGGGTAACCCTTTTCCCGATCCGGCGGCGCGTTATCTATCTTGAGGAAAGAACGAAACCATGACTGCAATCGGCGGTAAAATCGGTGTGAACAAGCGCCCCGGAGAACTTGGTGCCCATTCCATGGATACCTTTAATATGGCGGTGCCTGACCTCAAAGTGGCCGAAGATTTCTACACGGCTTTTGGCCTTGATGTGCGCGAAGAAGGCAATGGTCTGGGCCTGTATACAGATGGGTCGGAACATCGCTGGGCCTCTATTGGGGAAGGCAAGCGCAAAAAGCTGAATTTTCTCAGCTTTGGTGTTTTTGAGGAAGATTTTGAGCCCATGAAACGCCGCGCCGAGGCCGAGGGCGTCAAACTGATGGACCCGCCCCCGGGGTTCGACAGCAATGGCATCTGGTTTCAGGACCACAACGGCGTGACAATCGAGATCAAGGTGGCCGAGAAATCCTCACCCGACGAAAAGTCGGATTTCGAGATGGCAAGCGTCCCGGCGGGACGGATGGGGTCGATGCAGCGCAGCCAGGTCCAGCAGGTGCGCCCGCACCGGCTGGCCCATGTGCTGGTGTTTACGGCGGATGTGCCCAAAGCGCTGGATTTCTATTCCCGGGTTCTGGGCCTGCGCCTGTCGGACCGGTCCGGTGATGGGATCTGCTTTATGCACGGCATCCACGGATCGGATCACCACCTGATCGCGTTCGCCAAATCCTCGGCCCCCGGATTGCACCATTGTTCGTGGGATGTGCCATCGATCAACGACATCGGCAAAGGGGCCATGCAGATGGCCGATAAGGGTTTTTCCAATGGCTGGGGCCTTGGGCGGCATGTTCTTGGATCAAACTACTTCCACTATGTGACCGATCCCTGGGGCAGTTATTCCGAGTATTCGTCGGATATCGATTACATCCCGCTCGACTGCGATTGGGAAGTCGGGGATTACCCCCCCGAGGATTCGATTTACCTGTGGGGCCCGGAAATGCCTGACGATTTCATCGTCAACCACGAGGCCGAACAGGCCGATTGAACCCACAACCCTCCGGTAAACCTGGGGGTCCAACTTGTGTATCACGACCGGCCGTCAACGAAGCGCGACCGGTGGCTTGTGATCGAAGCCGCAGGTGAGGTTGATCCCCGGACAATCAGCTTGGATTCGATTTTACGGGCTACCCTTGCACCCCCCGGATTCTGCAATCGATGGGTCAGCGCCTGTGCCGCCAATCGTCCAAGTTCGCTTTTGGGAACATCCACAGTGGTCAGGCCGGGGTGCCACAGTTCGGCCTCTGACACATTATCGCACCCGGTCACCGCGATGTCGCGGCCGGGCGCCAGACCCGCTTCCTGCAAGGCAAGGAATACTCCAAATGCCAGCGTGTCGTTGTGACAGGTCACGGCGGTCAGGGCCTTGTCGGTTTGCAGCAGGTGGTGCATGGCTTTGTATCCGGCCTCACGCGTGCCGACGCATTCCACAAGTCGACCGGGTTCATGTGGGATTTGCTCCTCGTGAAGCGCGCCAAGATAGGCCCGCACCCTGTCGCGTGACGTTGATGCGCCGGGATTCGACCCGATATGTGCGATATTGCGATGCCCCAGATCGATCAGATGGCGCATTATCTTCTGCATACCGCTAAAATTGTCGCCCCCGATGAAATCGGCGTCCAGCCCCTCCAGCGACCGCGAAAACAGGATCACGCTGCTGGTCCAGGATTGCACCGTTTCAACCATGTCCGATTGCGCCCCGGCAGCCGGGCAGATCATCACCCCATCGACCGAGAATTCCCGGATTCGTGTCAGAAATTCAGACTGTACCGCAGGGTTTTCAAATGAATTTGATATGATTGCCATATAGCCCTGACGCTCAAGCTCGGATTGTGCGCCAGCGACGACGCCGGAAAAATAGGGGCTTTCCAGGTCATTGATTGCAATCGCGATCAGACCCGATTTTTGTGACCGCAACCCGGCGGCGCGGCGGTTATAAACATATCCAACCTGACGCGCGGCTTCTTTCACGCGCTGCTTGGTCCGCTCCGGGATCGAAGCATTGTCATTCAGGACCAGCGAGACCGTCGATTTAGAGACGCCCGCGGCGCGGGCGACATCTGCAAGCGTTACGATAATACACCCCCTGTTTCAGACTTGACCGGTATCTGCCTTCCATTCCCGGTGCGCCGTTGCCGCATCCAGCGGAGTTTTGACGATGTGGTTCGTATAATTGGACAGTGTCTTTAATCCAACGCCAAGAACAACCTCAAGAACGGTTTGTTGCGTATAACCCGCTGCGACAATATCGGCCACATCCTGATCGGACGGCCATCCCCGCGAGGTCACGACAATCTCGGTGAACTTCCGCAACGCCTCAAGCTTGGGATCGCTCAGTTCCGTTCTGTTGCGCATGCTCTCGACAATTGACATGTCCACGCCCTGCATCTCGGCCTCGACCGAATGCCCGGTCATGCAATAGGCGCATCCGTTCAGACGGCTGGCAGTCATGAGAACGATCTGGCGTTCGGTGTCGGACAGGTCGGTGTTCTGGAAGAACAGCGCCGACAGACGGACATAACCTTCCAGAAGCGCGGGGGCTTCGGCCATCAGGGCAAAAAGGTTCGGAACCATGCCGAACTTCTTCTGCGTCGACTCGATCCACGGTTTCGCGCCGTCCGGCGCGGTGTCATGGGTATGAATAATGAAACTCATCCTGTTTGTCCTTTTGTGATTCAGGCGGGGATTCGATTGCCACGCACAAGATCGGCGGCTCGTTCCGCGATCATGACGGTTGGAGCATTGGTGTTTGAGCCGACAATGCTGGGCATCACGGAACTGTCGCAGACGCGCAGCCCGTCCAGACCGCGCAACCGCAGGTCCGGGCTGACAACCGCCATATCGTCGCTGCCCATCCGGCAGGTGCCCACGGGGTGGTATCCGGTACGGCCGTTCTGGCGCACATAATCTTCCAGATCGGCCCGGCTTGTGGCTTTGGCTCCGGGCTCGACCTCGGCCTTCATCACGTCGGTAAAGGCCGGTTGGCGCATGATCTCGCGGCTGACCTCAACAGCATCGATCGATCCCGCGACATCGCCGGGTTCAGCCAGATAGTTCGGGTCGAGCAGCGGTTTGTCCTGCGGGTCGGCGGAGCGCAGGCGCAAGCTGCCCCGGCTTAGCGGGCGCACGAAATAGGCGTTCAAAGTGGCGCCGACACCTGAGGAGAGGCCAGTGACCCCTGCCTCGGCGCCGACGCCGGGGAGGAAGTGAAATTGCAGATCGGGCACATCGGTGGTCTGCGAAGACCGCCAGAACGCACCGCCCTCGGCCACGTTCGAGGTCGCCGGGCCGGTGCCAAACAACGCCCATTGAAGCCCGGCCCAAGCCATCCAGTGCGGCTTGTCATAGCGGTTCAGGGTCTCGGTATCTTTGAGCTGACAGATGATGTCGATGACAAAATGGTCTTGCAGGGCCGAACCGACGCCGGGCAGATCGTGAACCACATTCACCCCCACATCCCGCAGGTGATCGGCAGGGCCTATGCCCGACAGCATCAGCAACCGGGCTGACCCAAGCCCGCCTGCGCACAGAAGAACCTCGGCTTCGGCGCGGTATGTGACATCCGCCAGTTCGATCCCGGTAACGCGGCCACTTTTGACGATCAGCCGCCGCACTTCGGCGCTGGTTCTGAGCGTCAGGTTGGGCCGCGACAACACCGGTTTCAGATATCCCCGCGCGGTGGAGCACCGCTGCCCGCTGCGGCTGGTGGTCTGATAGATGCTGGCTCCGGCCTGCTCGGCACGGTTGAAATCGGGATTGTACGGCATCCCGTATTCCTGACAGGCCTGCACAAACCGGAGCGACAGTGGGTGCGGGCTGGGCAGGTTCGAAACCGAGAGGGGGCCATCGGTTCCGTGCCAGTCGCCACTGAGGACACTATTGCCCTCGGCCCGCAAGAAATATCTCTGAATTTCGGCAAAGGACCATCCGGGGCAGCCCTCGCTGCTGGCCCAGCGGTCATAATCCGTAGGATGCCCGCGCGTGAAGACCTGCGCGTTGATCGAACTGCCCCCGCCCAGCACCTTGCCCTGCGCCATCGGGATCACGCGGTCTCGGGCATGGCGTTGCGGCACCGTTTCCAGACCCCATGTCAGGGGGCCGGTCGTCATTTTGGCAAATCCGGCGGGGATGTGGATATAGGGGTTGCTATCCCGCTTTCCGGCCTCGATCAGCAGCACCTCCGCTTGCGGGTTCTCGCTGAGACGGGCGGCCAGAACGCACCCAGCTGACCCACCACCGACGACGATATAATCATATGTCGTTTTCATTCTGCTGTCCCTCCGCCGAAATCCGGTTTGCGCTTTTGCATCAGGGCAGCAAGCCCTTCGCGGCCATCATCGCTGAACCTGCTGGCGGTTCCGGCGATTTCATGCACCGCATGTGCGCCCGAAGGACCATCCCCGAGCGCCCGAAACATCTGCTTTGCCGCCATCATCGCTGTGCCGCTTTGCTTTGCGATCGTTTTGATCAGGTCGTGCTGCACCGCTGACAGATCATCCTCGATCGCGCTGACCAGCCCCCAGTCCAGCGCGGTTTGCGCATCCAGCCGCTTGCCGGTCAGAACCATATCCTTTGCACGCCCTTGCCCGATCAGGGCCGATAGTCGCTGAATACCCCGCATTCCGGGCACCGCCCCGATGGACAGTTCCGGCAGGTACAGACGCGCGTGGGAATGGGCGATGCGCATATCCGTTGCCAGAGCCAGTTCCAGCCCCCCGCCAATCGCGTCGCCGTTCAGCCAGGCCACCGTCAGCGAGTCGAGCATTTCGATCCGGTCGATCACCCGGTTGGTGGTGCGAATGAACGTGCGCCCCATATCCGGCGCCGACATCTGCCCCCAATCGTCAAACGCGCCACCTGCACAGAAAAACCGATCCCCCGCGCCTTGCAGCAACACCAGCCGGATGGACCTGTCCGCCTCCAGCAGTGACAGCTTGTCTTCCAGCGCGGCCAGAACCTGCATTGTCAGGGTGTTTGCCTTCGCCGGAAAGTTCAGCGTCAGATGCCCAACCCCATCGGCACGGTCCAGAGTGACGGTGTTGCTGATCATGAGAAAACCTCTGCCGGCATCTGGCTTACGTCCCCGATGATCGGGGTGAACCCCATATGCGCCAGCACGTCCCGTTCCAGATCGATCCCGGGTGCGATTTCCCGCAGCACGACACCTTCGGGCGTCAGGCCAAAAACGGCACGTTCGGTCACATATATGACCTCGGCCTTGCGGGTCTGCGCCTGCGCGCCCGAGAAGGTGATCGCCCGAACATGATCGACCAGTTTGCGGACGCTGCCCTCGGACCGGATCGACAGACCGTTACCAGCCACATCGATCTGCACGCCCTTTGCATTGAACGTACCGCAAAAGACGATCTTGGGCGTATTTTGCGAGATATCGATGAACCCGCCCGGACCCACCGGACGTTTGCCCAGATGGCTGACATTGACATTCCCCTGCCCGTCCAGTTCGGCCATACCCAAAAACGTCACATCCAACCCGCCGCCGGAATAAAAATCAAACTGCGAGGTTGCCGGGATGATCGCCGAAGGGCCAGAGGCGATGCCGAATAGCGGCCCGGTCTCCATCACGCCGTTATAAATGCCCTGTTCGGCGCATAAGGCGATCCGGCGCGGGTCGATCCGGGCGAAATGCACGACCGATGCGGACACGCCAAAGCCCAGATTTACGACCCCGGCATCGGGCATTTCAAGCGCCGCCCGTTTGGCGATGACGCGTTTGATGCCGGTGGGCGCGACCTCTTCGCTGGGCCGGCCTGCGGCGTCGCCCGAAAAGTCCGGCCGGTATCCACCACGATAGGTCTGCGTCTGCCCGGGGCATATCGCGATGCCGTTGACCAGAACATTGGGCAATGCGACCTCACGCGCGGGCAGAGCCGTCACGGACTTCTGAACCTGAGCATAGACCCGCCCGCCCGAATTGCGCGCGGCAAGCGCCATGGCAAATACGTCCAGATCCGCCGGTTCATGCCGTGTCGAAAGATTGCCGCTTTCATCCACGGCAGAGCCGCGCACCAGCGCGACATCGACCCGGATCGGTTTGTAGCGCAAATAGGTCTCGCCATCGATCACGCAGCGTTCGACCAGCGGCTCGTGCGTGACATCGTTCAATGCGCCGCCATTCCCGGTTTCGGGGTCAACAAATGTGCCCAGACCTGTCTTTGTGATCAGACCCGGACGCCCGGCGCCGCATTCCCTCAGCAGCAGGCCCAGAACTCCGGTCGGCAAGGTATACGCTTCGATCTGCCCGCTTTCCGCAAGACTCTGCATCCGGGGCGACCAGCTCCAATGCCCGCCGATGACGCGCTTGACCAGCCCGGCATGGGCAAGGCGGTTGGTCCCGCGCCTGTCGCCGTCACCCAGACCGAAACTGTGCACCAGCGTCAGGTCCCGGGGGTGGCCGGTTTCAAGAAACCGACGCTCAATCGCCTCTAGCAGTTCATCCGGTTCCATCAGGCCACCGCCTGATCCGGATACCGCCAGCACCGCGCCATCCGGGATGCGCCGACCAATCTGATCCGGTGTCAGCGAGATATCCGAAAGGCTGTTGGTCATGTGATGCGCCCCAATGCGATTCATGGTCTGCACAAAATTACTAGACCGATTTAGTAAATCGATCTAGTGTCAATTTACAAGATCGAATCCCAATGCGAAAAATTTGGGAAACCCACAAAGCGTTTGCGCCGGAACCCCGCCTGCCGGGGAAGAACACCGCGCTGCGCGCCGACGACATAGGGAGGTCATTCAAAATGGGCCGATTTGTTCTTACCGTTTCCGCGATGGCGGTCAGCGCCGTTGCCCTGACCGGTGCCGCGCAGGCGGAAGGTGAACTGGATATTCTGCATTGGTGGACATCGGGCGGTGAGCTTGAGGGCATCAAGCTGCTGCGCGAAAATGTCGAGGCACAAGGCATTCAATGGGTGGATGCGGCCTCGGCCGGTGGGGCGGGGTCCAACGCGCGCACCGTTTTCCGGTCACGCATTTCCGCCGGTGATCCGCCCGCCGTGATGCAGGCGCTTGGCACCGAGGTCAATGAATGGGCCGAAGAAGGTGTGCTGGGCGATCTGTCCGCCGTCGCGGCCGAGGAAGGTTGGCTTGACGTCATTCCCGGCCCGTTACAGGAATTCGTGAATATCGACGGCAAGGTGGTGTCCGTGCCTGCGGTCTGGAGCCAGATCAACTGGGTCTACGGCAACAAAGAGTTGTTTGACACACATGGCGTCACCCCGCCCACAAGCTGGGCCGAGCTTGAGGCCGCCGCCGAGACATTCCGCGCCGCGGGCGTTCTGCCCATCGCACATGGCGGTCAGCCGTGGCAGGACACCGCTGTGCTGGACGGCATTCTGGTGTCGATGGACGATCCCGAATTCTATCGCAAAATCGCGGTCGAGCAGGATGAGGACGCGCTGCGTTCGGACCAGATGAAAGAGGTTTGCGCCGGATGCGCTGGTTCAGCGAGCAGCTGGATGAGGCGTCGCCGGGCCGGGAATGGACCGACGCGCAGGCCATGGTTAAAAACGGCGAGGCCGCCATGGTATTCATGGGGGATTGGGGCAAATCATGGCAGATGACCTCGGGCGGTGTACCGGATGAGGATTTCATCTGTTTTGCGACACCGGGATCAAACGACATGTTCGTGTTTCTCGCCGATTTCTTCTTTTTCCCGCAACTGGACGATGACGCCGACAGCGGCGCGCAGGTCGCCTTTGCCAAGGCGGTGATGGACCCGCAGTTTCAGGCCGAGTTCAACCTGCTGAAGGGCGGTCTGCCCGTGCGCACTGACGTTCCGGGCGATCGCTTTGACAGCTGCACGCAGGATTCCGTGGCACGGCTGGGCCGGGCGATCGAGCGGGATGGCCTTGTGCCGTCGCTAGGTTTTGCACATGCGGCGCGTTCCGATGTACAGGGCGTGTTCCGTGACACGATTGCGGAATACATGACCACGCCCGGGATGACCCCGGATCAGGCCATCGACCAGATCCTCGACGATCTGGATCTGCTCTGACACCGGCATAAGGTCAAAACCACGATGAGCGCCAGACGCACTCTTAAAACATGGGCGCAAGATCATGTATCGCAACTGGCCCTGGCGCCGACCGGCGTTCTGGCCCTTGTCTTCGTCTACGGGTTCATCCTGCTGACGATCTATTTGTCGCTCACCGACAGCCGCATCCTGCCGAGTTATAATTTCGTCGGGTTCGAACAATGGGAGCGGCTTTGGGGTGCGCGCCGCTGGTGGACGGCGGTGAACAACCTTTTGCTGTTCGGCAGCCTGTTCATCGGCTTTGCCATTGCAATCGGTATGGCGCTGGCGGTCTTTCTGGACCAGCGCGTCCGCGCCGAGGGGGTGATCCGGACCATCTACCTCTATCCCATGGCGCTCAGCTTTATCGTTACCGGAACGGCTTGGAAATGGATGCTGAACCCCGATCTGGGAATCGAGCAGGTGTTTCAGCAATGGGGCTGGACCAGCTTTCAGTTCAACTGGCTGGTTCAGAAGGACATGGCGATTTACACGGTGGTCATCGCCGCCGTCTGGCAATCATCCGGTTTTGTCATGGCCATCTTTCTGGCGGCATTGCGTGGCATTGATGCGTCGATCATGCAATCGGCGATGGTGGACGGGGCATCGATGTTCCGCATCTATCGCCGCATCATCCTGCCGCAACTGCGCCCGGCCATGTTCACGGCCTTTGTCTTGCTGCTGCATATGGCGATCAAAAGCTTTGATCTGGTGATAGCGCTGACCAATGGCGGCCCCGGTAACGCCACCGACCTGCCCGCCACCTTCATGTATACCTTCGCCTTCGAACGGTCCCGCCTGGGCATTGCTGCAGCCTCGGCCACGATGATGCTGTTCACTGTGGTCGCGATCATCGTTCCCTATCTCTACGCCGAATTGCGTGCGCAGAACCGCGACCGGAGGGACTGAGATGATCGCCGAAGTTGTCACCGGTCAACAGGGGATGCTGGACCGCATCCTGCGCTGGTCGATCTATGTCATGCTCATCGGCTTTGCCATTTTCTATCTTGCACCCTTCTACGTGATGGTCGTCACCTCGCTGAAATCCATTGATGAGATCGAGACCGGCAATCTGATGGCCCTGCCGCAAAACGTGACCGGCTATGCCTGGAATGAGGCCTGGAATGTCGCCTGTATCGGCACCGACTGCCGGGGCATGGCACCTTATCTGCTGAACTCGCTCATGGCATCGCTGCCCGCGACGATCATTCCGACGCTGATCGGGGCGGTAAACGGCTATGCCCTGTCGCTGTGGCGGTTCCGCGGGTCCGAGCTGTGTTTCGGCCTGCTGCTGTTCGGCGCATTCATCCCCTATCAGATCGTGCTGCTGCCGATGGCGCAGTTTCTGGGCGCGATGGGTTGGTCATCGTCTATATTCGGGCTGGCCTTTGTCTATTCGGTCTATGGGCTGCCGTTTACCACACTGTATTTCCGCAACTTCTTCGCCTCGTTCCCCGAGGATCTGGTCAACGCCGCGCGGGTGGACGGGATCGGGTTTTTCCGCTTTTTCTGGCGCGTCGCGTTGCCGGTGTCGGTGCCCATAATAGTGGTCAGCGTCATCTGGCAGTTCACCAACACATGGAACGATTTCCTGTTCGCGGCCTCTTACACCGATGCCAATTCGGCCACGTCGATGGTGGCGCTCAACAACTTCGTTCAGGTGGCCACCGGTGTGAAACGCTATAACGTCGACATGGCCGCAGCGATCATTACCGGCCTGCCGACAATCCTCGTATACGTCGTCGCCGGGCGATATCTTTTGCGCGGCCTCATGGCTGGCGCTGTAAAGGGTTAAAGATATGGGAACGCTTTCCATCCGCAATCTCAACAAATCCTTCGGGGCGCTGCATATTCTCAAGGATATCTCGGTCGAGGCCATGCAGGGCGAGTTTCTGGTGCTGGTCGGGCCGTCGGGCTGTGGCAAGTCCACGCTGCTGTCCGCCATCGCGGGTCTGCAAAAATCCGACAGTGGCGAAATCCGGATCGATGATCGGGATGTGACCAACGTGGCCCCCAAGGATCGCGATATCGCCATGGTGTTCCAGACCTATGCGCTGTACCCTAACCTCACCGTTCTTGAAAACATCACCTTCCCGCTGGAAGCGCGCGGCGTCCCCCGTGCCGAGCGCTGGAAAGAGGCTGACCGGGTGGCCGGTATCCTGCATATTGAAAACCTGTTGGACCGCCGCCCCAAACAACTGTCCGGCGGGCAGCGCCAGCGGGTTGCCATGGGCCGTGCGCTGGTGCGAAACCCTGAGATTTTTCTGTTTGACGAGCCGCTCTCGAACCTCGATGCCAAACTGCGTGTGGTGATGCGGACCGAGATCAAGAAACTGCATGCCGATCTGGGCACCACCATGGTCTATGTCACCCATGACCAGATCGAGGCGATGACACTTGCCACCAAAATCGTTGTCATGAAAGACGGGGTGGTGCAGCAGTTCGGCAAGCCGATAGACGTCTATGAACGCCCCGCGAACCAGTTTGTCGCGGGTTTCATGGGCTCGCCTGCCATGAACTTCCTAAACGGCACAATGACGGCCGATGGCGTGCAGGTAGAACGCCCCGATGGCGGCACAATTCTGGTGCCCGCACCCAACCTTGCAGAGGGGGAACAGGTGGTGCTGGGATTACGGCCCGAAGCGATCTCTGACGCGCCGTTCAACGATAATGGACCGGCCATTCCCTTTCAGTGGCCTCTGGAACTGCTTGAACCGACCGGGGCTGAAACCATTGGTATTCTTGCCTCACAACCGGGTGGGGATGAGATCGTGGCGCGCCTGTCCGCCAAGCCCCGGGTGGCAACCGGACGAGCGGTGCAACTATACATGAACCTGTCCAATATCTGCCTGTTCGACGCGCAGTCGGGCAAGGCGCTTTGGCATTCGGCAATCGAGGAGGGCCAGCCATGACAGTTCTGGGCCTGCATCACATCGGATTCACGGTGCCCGACATGGCGGAAGCGGTCGATTTCTTTACGGACGTTTTCGGGGCGGTCACAATCATGGAATGCGGCGCGGTCGATGTGGATGACGATTTCATGCGAACCCGGCTGGGGGTGCCCGCCGGATGCAGGATCACCGATCAGCGCGTCCTGCAAATCGGTCGCGGCGGATCGCTGGAGGTCTTCGAATACTCTGGCGTAGATAATCCGACCCCCATCAGGCACAATGGCGAGGTCGGGTCCATGCATATGGCCTTTGAGGTCGAAGATGCCTTTGCCACCGCTGCGCGGCTGAAAGAAAAAGGTGTCGATGTGCTGGAAGGCCCCACTTTGATCGAGGGCGGGCCGATGGACCAGTTGGTCTGGATGTATCTGCGCGCGCCATGGGGGCAGTACCTTGAAATCGTCAGCGCAGACGGCCCGCTCGGGTATGAGGCTGAGGGCGAACAGAGGCTCTGGACGCCCTCTCAGGGGGCCTGACCCTAAAGCCCGATTGCGGCAAGGCCCGCGGTTGCACATTGGACATCATCCGGCCCCGCAGCACCCGAGACACCAATCGCCCCGATCAGGACCCCGTTTTCGAGTATCGGCAGACCACCATCCCAGGCGCACAGGTTCGGGCGGTTGGCCAGTCCCAGCTGCAGGTTGCTGCTGGACAGCATACGCTCGGCGAACTCGCTTGTGGTTTTGCCCAGAACGGCGGTGCGCGCCTTGTCATGGGCGAATTCCGAGACTGCCGCCGGGGTGCCGTCCATGCGTCCGGCTGCAATCAGATGTCCGGCGGGGTCCACCACGATGGCCGAAATCGCCCAGCCGTTTTCATCTGCGCAGGCCAGAGCAGCCTGAACCGCCGTGTTGGCCGCCGCCAGAGTGATGATGCGTTTTGTGATCGAAACCGACATATTTCCCTCGTCTAAAGATCAAAGATCAGTTCATTGGTTCCCCGTTGCACCCGCAGACCGTCCTGATTGAACACGTCAAACCGGAAGGCGATGATGCCGCGTTTGCCCGATGACGTCGTGCGCTTTGACACCACATTCAGTTCGGCGCGGATCGTGTCACCGGCAAAGACCGGCTGTTCAAACCGCCAGTCCCATCCCAGGGATGCAAGCCCGTCAAGTCTGACCACCGAGCGGTACTTGAGCCCGTCCACCACCGACAGAACCAGCAGGCCATGGGCAACCCGGCTCGGGAAACCCCGGCGTCTGGCAGCCTCGTCATCGAGGTGGAGCTCATATTCATCGCCCGTCAGCGCAGCAAAACCGGCAATCAGGTCAGCCGAGATTTCAGCAGACCCCGTTGCGATCACGTCCCCGACCCGCAAATCCTCATACCCATAGGACCCTGCGGCAAGGGCGCGGGATGTCATTGCGGAACCGGAGCGTCTTCGCGCAGCAGGCCCTTGGCTTTCAGATCGATCCAGAATTCCGCCGGAATCTCGTGGCTGAACCAGTTCAGGTTCTGCCCCAACTGCTCTACCGTGCGTGTCCCCGCCATGAATGTCGGCACCGCCGGATGGGCCACTACGAACTGCAGCGCGGCTGCGGGCAGTGGCACGTCATATTCGGCACAGACCGCCTCGATCCTGCGGACTTTGTCCATGATATTTGCGGGGGCCGGGGCATAGTTGTACTTGGCCCCCTCTTTAGCGCCCGTTGCCAGAATGCCCGAGTTGAATCCGCCACCGACCACAACCGCAGCGCCACGTTCTTCACAAAGGGGTAGGAACTTATCCAGCGAATCCTGTTCAAGCAGGGTGTAGCGGCCCGCCAGCAGAAAACAGTCGAAATCGCGCTGTTCGAGGGCGGCGTGGCAGACCTCCCATTCGTTCACACCAACACCGATGGCTTTAACAACACCCTGATTTCGCAGGCTTTCCAGCGCCTTCCACGCACCGTCCATCGCTTGCTTGAACACTTCGGGCTGCTCGGTACCACGGGTGAAGACATCGATGTCATGAATAAAACAGATATCTATCCGCTCCAGCGCCATACGCTGCAGGCTGTCTTCAAGCGACCGCATGATGCCATCATAGGAATAGTCGAAATGCATGGTAAAGGGCGCAGCGTTGGTCCAGGGCTCAAATTTGATGTCCTGACGACGTCCGGGTTTCAGCACGCGGCCAACTTTAGAGGACAGGACATAGTCGTCGCGGTTCTTCCACCGCAGGCCGTGACCCGTGCGCATTTCCGACAGGCCGTGGCCATACATCGGCGCAGTGTCGAAATACCGGACACCCTTATCCCAGGCATGCTGGATCATCGCATCCGAGGTTTGCTCATCGATCTCACGGAAGATGTTGCCAATAGGGGCGGTTCCAAAGCCAAAGGTGGATACCTCAAGATCGACGCGGCCAAACTTGGCCTTTGTGTTTGGTGTCATGCAAGCCTCCCTGACGCAAACCGGAATGCCCGTATTTGCCTGCTCATAAGTAACTGTTTGGTTATTTATCTCAATTTCTAACTCCGATCAACCCACTTGACGAAGGCGCGTGGCGCATCCTATTAGTAACTGATTAGTTACATTAGGGGACGCCACCATGTTTCTGACCGAAACGCATATGCAAGTCCGCGATATGACCCGCCAGTTCGCGCAGGATGTCATTCGCCCGACTTCCGAAGAGCTGGACCGGGACTCGCGCTTTCCTGCTGAAATCTATGATCAGATGGCCGAATTGGGACTATTTGGCATCGGTGTCCCGGAAGAGCTGGGCGGACCGGGGTTCGATACTGTCACCTATGCGCTGGTGATGGAGGAGTTGTCGCGTGGCTATGCCTCGATCGCGGATCAGTGCGGGCTGTTGGAGCTGGTATCCACACTTCTGGTGCGCCACGGTACGGCAGAGCAGCAAAAGAAATGGCTGGGCGACCTACTGGCTGCAAAACTGCGCCCCGCTTATTGCATCACGGAACCTGAGGCCGGGACCGACGTTTCGGGCATTCGTACCACAGCAGTACGCGATGGCGATGGTTGGATTTTGAATGGTGGCAAGATCTGGATTCACAACGCGCCAGTTGCAGATGTTGGCTTCGTCCTAGCTCGTACCGATCCTGAGGCCGGACATCGCGGCATGTCCATCTTCATGGTCGATTTGCATGCCAATGGCGTTACACGCGGCCCGAAAGAGATCAAAATGGGCCAACGTGCCAGCCAGGTCGGGCCAATGTCGTTTGATGACGTGCGCCTGCCTGCGGAGGCCCTGCTAGGGATCGAAGGACGTGGGTTCCACATGATGATGAGCGTTCTGGACAAGGGCCGCGTCGGTATCGCCGCGCTGGCGGTCGGGATCGGTCAGGCCGGGCTTGAGGCCGCGACCGACTATGCCCAACAACGCAAGCAATTCAGCAAACCCATTGCCGACTTTCAGGGCGTACAATGGCTGCTGGCCGATATCGCCAAGGATGTCGAAGCCGCACGCCTGCTAGTACAGTCGGCGGCCTACAAAATCGACACAGGGCAGGACGCCACCAAGGCCTGTTCGATGGCCAAGTGCTTTGCCGGCGACATGGCGGTTCAGCGTTCGTCTGATGCCGTGCAGGTCTTTGGCGGATCGGGTTATATTCGTGGATTCGAGGTTGAGCGCCTGTACCGCGATGCCAAGATCACCCAGATTTATGAAGGCACCAACCAGATTCAGCGTATGATCATCGCTCGGGAACTGCTTACGAAAGGTGCCACCGCATGAGCAGACACGCAGCACTTGTCACCGGGTCCTCCCGGGGGATCGGCCTTGCGGCAGCCGTTGCTTTGGCGCGCGAAGGATTTGCTATCGCCGTCAACGGTCCCCAGAAGGATGCAGACTTGCAAAGCGCGCTAGAAACTATTCGCGCGCTAGGGGTTCCGGCCATGGCGGCTGCGTTTGATGTCTCGGACATCGATACACACGAAGAACATCTTAGCGCCATCGAAGATGAGATCGGCCCTCTGACCACTCTGGTCAACAATGCCGGTGTCGGCGTCCTACAGCGTGGCGATCTGCTGGAGGTCAAAGAGGACAGCTATGACCGCTGCATGACGATCAACACCAAGGCGATGTTCTTTCTGTCTCAGGCCTTTGCCAAACGCCTTTTGGCGCGCGATCAGGATGCAGATGCGGTTCACTCCATCGTCAACGTAACCTCGTCAAACGCCGTGGCCGTTGCCGTTCCGCGTGCCGAATATTGCGCGTCCAAAGCGGCGGCAGCGATGATTTCAAAAACCTTTGCCGTGCGGCTGGGGCAGGAAAATATCGCCGTCTACGACGTGCAGCCCGGCCTGATCGCCACCGAGATGACTGCCCCGGTCATCGAGATGTATGATCAGCGGGCCAAGGACGGCCTGACCCTGTTCCCCCGCGTCGGCCAGCCCGAGGATGTGGGCAACATCATCGCCGCGCTGGCCAGCGGCAAACTTCCCTATACCACCGGGCAGGTGATCTCGGCCGATGCCGGGATGCTTGTGCCCCGTTTCTGAGGTTGACCGATGAAAATCAAACTCCCTGACACTAACGGTCGACTTCACGACTATGCGCTAGTTGGCACACCGGTTGCGCCATCAAAGCTGACCCCGAACTCAGCTCGTGTTCTGTATTCTGCCGCGCATGTGGTGGCCGACCCGTTTGGCGATCACGACCCGACCGGCTCGGCGCACTTGGACTGGGCCAAGACGATGGAGTTCCGCCACTACCTCGCCAGAATGGGAATGGGCATCGCCGAGGCGATGGACACCGCGCAACGCGGCATGGGTCTGGACTGGACAGGCGCGCTGGAACTGATCCGCCGCACGAAAGAAGAGCTGCCAGATGCGCTGGTTGCCAATGGCTGCGGCACTGATCATCTGGACCCGGCGGATGCAACCTCGCTGGACGATGTCCGGCGGGCCTATCTTGAGCAGGTCGAAGCCATTCAGAAGCTGGGCGGCCGCATCATCCTGATGGCCTCGCGCGCATTGGCCAAGGTCGCAACCGGGACCGATGATTATATCGCGGTTTACAATGACGTTCTGGCCGCCTGCGACAAGCCGGTCATCCTTCACTGGCTGGGAAAGATGTTTGACCCACAGCTTGCAGGCTATTGGGGCACCGACAGTTTCGAGCCCGCGATGGAAACCGCCCTGACAGTAATTCGGTGCAATATCGACAAGATCGATGGCATCAAGATCTCTCTGCTGGATGCCGAAAAAGAGATCATCATGCGTCGGCTCCTGCCGGATGATGTCAAAATGTACACCGGCGACGATTTCAACTATCCCGAGTTGATTGAGGGCGATGAACAGGGGCATTCGCACGCATTGCTGGGGATATTTGATCCTCTCGCCCAGGCAGCGGCCTATGCAGTTGGCAAGCTCAGCGAAGGTGACACCAAAACCTTCCGCGCGACGCTGGACCCAACCATACCGTTGGCGCGCCACATCTTCCGTGCGCCGACGCAGTATTATAAAACCGGCGTCGTGTTTCTGGCGTGGCTGAACGGGTTTCAGGATCATTTTGTCATGCTGAACGGCGCCCAGTCGACGCGGCCCCTGCCCTACTTCACAGATTGCTTTAGAATGGCCGATGAATGCGGTTTGCTGCGCGATCCCGATCTCGCCGTCGAACGTATGAGACATATGCTGAAGCTCTACGGAGTTTAGACAATGCGCGATTTCTCGCAGGATCATTCCGCGCTGGCGCTGAACACAGCGACGCTGGGCCATAATCTGGATGGCCACGGCGCGGGCTGGTCACCCGAGCAGGTGATCAATGCCTGTGCCGAACATGGTTATGGCGGGATCACCTTTTGGCGGCGCGAGTTGGGCGGGCGCGAGAATACGATCGGGCAACGTGTCCGCGATGCCGGGATGCAGGTTGTCGGCCTGTGCCGGACGCCATTTCTGACCGGGCATTTGGCATTGCCCTCGGATCAGGAGATCATGGATGATTTCCATTTGTCGATTGATCAGGCGGCCGCGCTGGAAACATCGGTTCTGACCATTGTTACCGGCGGCCCGGAACCGGGCACCAAGGGTGTTCTGGAAAGCCAAAAGATTCTGGCGGACCGGGTGGCGCGTGCGGCATTTTATGCTGAGCAGCGCGGGGTCAATCTCGCGCTTGAGCCACTCAATCCTGCAACTGCCGGGAACCGGACCTGCCTGATGACGGCTGCCGACGCGCTGAACGTCTGCGATGCGATAGGTGCCGCCAACGTGGGTGTTGCCATCGATGTCTATCATGTCTGGTGGGACACAACGCTGACCGACACGCTGGCCACCCGTGCGAACGGGCGCATTCTGGGCTATCACCTGTGCGACTGGTTGGCGGACACCAGCGACGTTCTGTTGGATCGCGGCATGATGGGCGACGGAGTCGCTGACCTGCCCGCCCTTCGGGCTGCGGTCGAAGATGCGGGCTATGACGGGTTGTGCGAGGTCGAGATTTTCTCGGCCCAAAACTGGTGGAAACGGGACCCGGGTGAGGTTCTCGACACGATCGTTGATCGATTCCGCCGGTTCTGCTGACACGTATCGGCGGGACTATTGCACGAGGATTGCGCGGAAATCGTTCACATTGGTCCCGGTCGGCCCGGGCGAGAACAGATCGCCAACTGCCGCGAAGGCCGAAAAGGCATCATTCTGTACCAAATCCGCTGCCGAGTTGCGCCCTACCGCTCGCATCCGAGCACAGCTTGATCCATCGGCAAACGCGCCCGCGTTGTCCTCAGACCCGTCGATCCCATCCGTATCTGCAGCCAGCGCGACAATGCCGTTCATCCCGTCAATTTCCAGCGCCAGTGCCAGCAGGAACTCGGTGTTTCTCCCACCTTTGCCCGATCCGCGCAGCGTGACCGTGGTCTCTCCGCCCGACAGGATCACGACCGGCTTCCGGAAGGGCCGATCCCTGGCGGCAACCTCGCGGGCGATTGCCGCGTGTACGCGGGCGACGTCACGGGCCTCGCCTTCGATCGCGTCGGACAGGATCACGGCGGGCACACCCTGCGCCTCGGCAGTGCAGGCAGCAGCCTCAAGCGACAGACCGGCAGACGCGATCACATGAACCTCGTTATGCGCAAAACAGTCGTCATCGGGGTCCGGTGCGTCTGAGGCGGGGCTGTCAAGATGCGCCCTTATTGCGGCAGGCATGTCGATGCGATGGCCGCTAATCAGGTCCAGAGCCTGCTGCCGCGTTACCCGATCCGGCACCGTGGGGCCCGATGCGACCTGAGCCGGGTCGTCACCGGGCACGTCCGAGACAACAAGTGACACCACTCGCGCCGGATGTGCCAGCGCTGCGAGCCGCCCTCCTTTGATTCCGCTGATATGCTTGCGTATGGCGTTCATGGTCGAAATCGGCGCACCTGAAGCCAGCAAAGCCTGATTGAGCGCCTGCTCATCTTCCAGCGTCAGTCCCGCCGGCGGGCTGGGCAGTAACGACGATCCCCCACCACAGATCAGCGCAACAACCAGATCATCCGATCCCAGACCTGCGACCGCTTCGCAAAGCGTCCTGCTGGCGGCTATTCCGGCCTCATCCGGTACGGGGTGCGCCGCCTCCAGCACCTTGATCCGGTCACATGGCGCGCCATAGCCGTAGCGAGTGACAACAACACCGGATAGCGGCCCGCGATCCTCTTTGGCCCAAAGCTGTTCAAATGCCTGCGCAAGCTGCGCCGCCCCTTTGCCCGCACCAATTACAACGGTGCGTCCGCGCGGCGTGTCGGGTAGATGAGGTTTCAGGGCCTTGACCGGATCGGCTGCCTTTACAGCGGCGTCAAACAACGCTGCCAAAAACGCCCTTTCATCCATTACAGTTCGACATCGCAAACAAAGACGCCCTCGGCGCCACCCTCAAGCCGGGCAACGATACGTCCACCAATTTCCTGATGCGTCGGATCAACCAGATAGGTATCACGCACGGCGACATCACGGAAATCAAACCAGAACATATCATTGAAATCACGCACCAGCGGCGTTTCGATCGAAACATTCTTACGATGCTGAAAATCGAGAATCCCATCGATATGACCTGACAAGGCAGCCAGATCGGTATAGAGCGCTTGCTTGTCTGAATCAGACACATCGCTGTTGAAACGCAGATGAACGAGATGGCGGATCATCAGAACTTCCCTTTGTTTTGTTATTCCCAGAATTCGGCTTTCTTACGTGCCTTGAATGCCGCAAGTCCGGTCTGCAACTCTGGCTGCATGGCGGCAATGCGCCCTGCCAGCACTTCAAACACGCGCTCGCGCTCTTCCCCTTCGGCGGCATTTATCAACATTTTGACCAATTCAGTCGCCACGGGGCCACGGTGGCGCATGCTATCCGCCAGCTGCGTGGCAGACGCCAGACCTTCACCCTGAGTGACGACCTGATCGACCAACCCCAGACGCGCCGCCTCTTCGGCGTCAAACTGCGTTCCGAATACGGCCATGCGGCGGACAACCTGTGCCCCGAACCGGCGCACCGTGCGTTGTGTCCCTGACCAGCCGGGAATAATTCCCAAAGCAGGCTCAGGCTGGCCGATGCGGATATGGGCCTCGGCGATGCGCAAATCGGCACAGGCTGCCAGTTCAAGCCCGCCACCCAGCGCATGTCCATTCAGCACCGCAATGACCGGCTGTCGCAATCGCGCCAACGCATCCAGCGCCTGATGCCCGTCACGCAACCAGTGGCGCGCAAATCCGTCCGGTGAATGATCTGCCCACGCGTCGATGTCACCACCTGCGCAGAATGCACGGCCCGCGCCGGTCAGAATGACCACATGCGCATCCTCGTCCCGTTCAATCCGGCGACACAGGGTCAACAGATCGTCCATCATGGCCTCGGTCAACGCATTCAGGCGATCGGGGCGGTTAAGGGTCAGTTGGGCGATGCCGTCAGCGATATCGAGCAGGAAATGATCCATCAGGCGGCAGGCAACGCCAGCTCCATGAGGGCAGGATCAAACAGATCGGCTTCCATGGTCTTCAGGTCATCCGCCACCAGCAACTGCGTTGCCGCCTGATTGAGGATATCGCGTTGCAGGTCCAGCCCCGGCGCGACTTCAGTCACCACAAGCCCCACTTCGGTCAGTTTGATAACACAGCGTTCAGTGATGTAGGTGATATCCTGCCCCTGCGTCTGCGCGCGCTTACCCGAAAAGGAAATCTGATCAACCTCGTCGACGAACTTTGCCACTTTACCCTCTTGCAGGATTTTGAGCTGTCCGTTTTCAACCGTCATCTTCGCACCCGCATTGAAGTTGCCCGAAAAGACAATTTTACGCGCACGTGTCGTAATGTCCACAAAGCCGCCGGCACCGGCCGTCCGGTGTGGAATTGCCGACAGGCGGGACACGTTGACCGAACCGTGCCTGTCGACCTCAAGAAAGGACAGTAGCGACGCGTCAAAACCCCCCGCCTGGAAATAGCAGAACTGATGCGGTGATGGTACGAAAGCCTCGGCATTTGCCGAGCAACCGAATTTGAAATCCAGCAAAGGCACACCACCCACTGCGCCCTGCTCAATCATCCAGGTCACAGCACCGTGCAACCCCTCTTCGACAAGAATGCGCGGTACGTTAGCCGAGATACCAAAGCCAATATTGACCGCCCAACCGTCCTTCAGCTCTTTGGCGACACGGCGGGCGATGACCTTGCCAATGTTGAATTCTGCGGTGCGGAAGCTATCGATTGGTCGGGTCAGCTCGCCCGAGATTGCAGGATCATATTCAGTTGCGGTGGTCTGTAACTGTTCCGGCGCTTCAACGATGGCATCAACCAATATACCCGGCACATGCACGTCATGCGGGCGAATACTGCCCGCCGCAGCGATGCGTTTGGCCTGAGCAATAACGACACCTCCGTTATTGCGGGCCGCCAGCGCCATCTCCATCGCGCCCAAATAGGCGCCCTCATGCTCAAAGCTCAGGTTGCCCTTTTCGTCGGCCGTAGTGGCCCGGATAATGGCCACATTCGGGGCCATGGACTTGAAATACAGCCAGTCTTCGCCTTCAAACTCCATCCGCTTGACGATGGGTTCGGCGCGGGCGGCATCGTTCATCGCGCAGCCCTCGATATCGGGGTCGACAAAGGTGTCCATGCCGACTTTGGTCAGAACACCCGGACGCTTGGCCGCCGCTTCGCGCAGCATGTCGAAGATGATGCCCGAGGGCACGTTATAGGCACGCACCTGATCGGCCGTGATCATCTGCCAGATCAGCGGTGGTTCCGCCTTGCTGGGCCCCGACGGGTACGACCCGCCGATGATTCGCGTCAGAAGTCCCGGCTTGGCCATATGATCCACGCCTTTTGTACCGAACATATCGCCCGCGGCGATGGGGTGAATCGTGGTCAGATTCCTTGGCGCGGCTTCGTCGTCGAACCGCTCGCCAATGCCTTTCAGGACCGCATCCGGGCAGCACAAACCACTGGATGAATTCACTGCAACAGTGGCCCCGTCAGGTAAAAGATTGGCTGCCTCGCGTGCCGTCATCTGCTTGGTCATGCGATCCTCACAAAAGTAACTGGTTGGTTATAGAACATATGCCTCGCACAACTTATGAAATCAACTCGAAACTGGGCCGGGTTGCAATTGACCCGACATAAAGTAACCATTAGGTTACTTGTGAATTTGCCGCGGGAGGTCCAGCATGAACATCTATTTCCAGAACACAAATCAACGCTCATTCGGCACGTTTCCCCTGACCGGAGATGAGTTGCGCGATGCCATGATGATCGCGGCCGAGGTCGGCTATCGCTCGTTCGATACGGCACAAATGTATGAGAATGAACAGGAAACCGGCGCGGCGCTGGCCGAGCTTGGTCTTGGCCGAGATGAGATGTGCGTTACCACCAAGGTACACCCCGACAATTTCACCGAAGCCGCCTTTCTGCCCTCGGTCGAGGAAAGCCTGAAGAAGCTGCAACTGGATTATGCCGATGTTCTGCTGCTGCACTGGCCCCCGATCGGAGGCGATATCGCGCCGTCGCTGAAACTGCTTGAACAGGCCCATGCCAAAGGGTTGACGCGGAATATCGGAGTGTCGAACTACACCGCCCGGATGATGCGGGACGCGACCAGCATCATCGACACGCCGCTGGTCACAAACCAGGTCGAATTCCACCCGTTGCTGAATCAGGATATCCTGCTGGCGGCGGCGGCGGAAACCGGCATTCCATTGTCCTCCTACTGCTCGGTCGCACGGGGTGAGGTGTTCAAGCATCCCATCTTTGCCGACATTGGCGCAGGGTATGGCAAGACCGCAGGTCAGGTTGTGCTCCGCTGGATTTTGCAGAAGGGTGTTTCGATCAATACCATGTCTACCAAGCGCGCCAATATCGAGGCGAACTTCAACGTCATGGATTTCACCCTGTCCAGCATTGACATGGACCGTATCGATGTCATGACCCAGACCGGTTTCCGGATCGTGGGCGAGGATCTGGTCCCCTGGGCTCCCAAGTGGGACTGACGCATAAAAAAGGGCGGTGCCGATTTAGGCACCGCCAGTCTGGGGAGTTAACTCAAGCCTTTTGAGAGCGGATCAGCTCAGTGATTACCCCGGATCATGTCAGAGGCTTTTTCCGCCATCATGATCGTTGGTGCATTTGTGTTTGATCCGATCAGGCTGGGCATAGCCGAGCTGTCGCAAACCCTCAGACCGTCGACACCATGCACACGCATCTGCGGATCAACCACAGCCATGTCATCCACACCCATCTTGCAGGTGCAGGTAGGGTGGTACGAGGTCCGGCCATATTGTCTTGCATAGGCCTCGAACTCTGATTGAGTTTTTACGCTGTCATCAGGAAAGCGGATCTGACGGATGTATTTCTGCAAGCTTTTCTGCCGGAAAATCTCAACGCTGCGTTTCACACCTTCGACCGAGGCTTGCAGATCATCCGGATGCCCCAGGAAGTTGGGATCAACCAACGGCATGTCTTCCACCCGGTTTGACCGCAACCGTACCGTTCCCCGCGTCTTGGGGCGTACCGTATAGGAATTCAATGTGATGCCGGAACTGCCCTTGGGCACACTCGGCACACCGGCTTCAGCCCCTGCCCCGGCCAGGAAATGGAACTGCAAATCGGGCACAGGCGCGGAATTGTCGCCGTACCAGAATGCGCCACCTTCGACCACGTTGGATGCCACAGGGCCGGAACCGAAGAGATAGTACTGAATACCCGCCCATACTGCCCAATGTGGTTTGTTGTATTTGTCGAGACTTTGGTGGCCATTCAATTCCGCCACGATATCAATGCCGAAATGATCGTTCAGATTTTCGCCTACGCCAGGCAGATCCTGTTTGACCTCGATCCCGTGCTCACGCAGATGGGCCGCAGGACCAACACCCGAAAGCATCATCAGCTTGGGCGTGCCGATTGCGCCCGAGGTAACCAACACCTCCTGATCGGCGGTCACGGTCTGGATCTCTCCGCCCCTGGCATATTCAACGCCGGTTGCGCGCCCGCCTTCGATCGCGATCCGATGCACCTGGCATCCTGTCTCGACCGTCAGGTTCGGGCGTGACAAAGCCGGTTTCAGATACCCCACCGCCGCCGAGCAGCGCTTGGCGTTCCAGGTTGTCGTCTGATACACCCCGGCCCCTTCCTGAACGGGGCCATTGAAATCGGGGTTGTAGGGAATGCCTGCCTCCTGACAGGACCGCACAAAGGCGCGGGTCATCTCCTGCGGCGCGGCGAGGTTTGACACCCCCAGCGGGCCGTCAGTGCCGTGCCAGTCGCCGGACAGGATGGCGTTGCGTTCGGACCGGACGAAATATTTCTGGATGTCCTTGAAGGCCCAGCCCTCACAGCCTTCTTCATTGGCCCAGCGGTCATAATCGACGGGATTGCCACGGGTGAACACCTCGGCGTTGATCGAACTGCCGCCACCAATCACTCGCCCCTGCGCATAGGGGATTTCGCGGTTGTTGGCATTGGCCTGCGGCACCGTGGTAAAGCCCCAAGTGTGTGGCCCGTCGGTCATTTTGGCAAATCCCACAGGCATGTGGATCAGTGGGTGGCTGTCCTTGCCGCCCGCCTCAAGCAGCAGTACCCTGACCGCGCTGTCCTCGGTCAGCCGATTGGCCAGCACGCACCCGGCGGAACCACCGCCAACGACTACATAATCATATCCGCTCTGCGCCATTACTCTACCCAATGTGCCCGTTTGCCGATCTCGACATGGATCGACTTGACCTGTGTGTATTCCTCAACCCCGTGCATCCCGCCCTCACGACCCCAGCCTGAGGCCTTGAAGCCGCCGATGGGCAGTTCAGGGCCACCGGCCAGCGTGGTGTTGACCCAGAATCGTCCCGCTTGCACCCGGCGCGAAATGGTCAGAGCCTTGTCGATATTCTTGGTCCAGACGCTTGCGGCCAGCCCATATTCGGTGTCGTTGGCAATCGAGATCGCCTCATCCAGTGTATCGAATGGGATCACGCAGAGGACGGGGCCGAAAATCTCTTCGCGTGCAATCGCCATGTCATTGGTGACATTGGTGAAGACAACCGGATCGATATATTGCCCGCCCGCAATTTCGGGCATGGTACCGCCGGTCAGCATCGTGGCGCCCTCGTCCTGACCTTTGCCGATATAGGACAGGATCGTGCGGTTCTGCGCATCCGTGGTGATCGCCCCGGCCTGTGTCCGCTCGTCCAGCGGATCGCCCACGCGGACCTTGCGCAGTTTGTCCGCCACCATCTCGGCGAATTTATCCGCGACCGAGCGTTCGACCAGCAGCCTTGCCCCTGATACGCAGCACTGGCCGGTGTTGAACGCGATGCCGAAGGCAACGCCGTCGGCGGCGTCCTCCAGATCGGCATCGGCGAACACGATCTGCGGGTTCTTGCCGCCCAGCTCCAGCCCAAGTTTTTTGAAGTTGCTCTGTCCCGAGGCCGCAACCACCGACCGGCCCACGGCGGTCGAGCCGGTGAACGACAGCATGTCCACATCCATATGTTCGGCCAGTTTCTGGCCGATGACACTGCCCGATCCTGTGACCACGTTGAACACCCCGTCCGGCAACCCGGCTTCTGACAGGATTTCCGCCAACAGCAGGGTTGTGGCGCTGGTCACTTCGGAAGGTTTGGCCACAATCGTACAGCCCGAAGCCAGAATGTAGGGCACCCGTTCACACAGGATCAGAAACGGGAAGTTCCATGGGGTGATCAGACCAACCACGCCCACGGGTTCGCGTGTGACGATTCCCATCGCCCCGTCGCCGCTGTTATTGAAGCTGTCGCCGTGCAGCGCCCGTGCAAGGCCCGAGGCGAACTCGAACATGCCAACAGTGCCCTGAACCTCGGCCCGGGCCTGGCTGATCGGTTTGCCGTTTTCCAGCGTTTCCCAATAGGCAATGTCGTCCGCACGGTCGCGGATCAGCCCTGCGGCTTTCAGCAGCACCGCCGCCCGATCGGCCCCCGACAGACCGCACCAGCGCCGGTCATCGAACGCCGTGCGTGCCGAGGCGACAGCGGCGTTCAGATCATCCTCGGTGCAGCGCGGGATACGCGTCACCGGAACTCCGTGGCCGGGCGAGGATCGCTCGAACACATCCCTGTTGGCGGCCTCGACCGATTTGCCATCCATGAAGAACCCGAAGGTACGCGGGGTCGAAGGTGGGGTCAGAATCTGGCTTTGTTGATCCATTGAAGGTACTCCATCATATCGGGGCGACGCGGTTCCGAACAAGGTGTCCAGCCCGTCGCGAAAAACATTTCAATGCCCATCCATCGATGTCGGCGCATCGTGCCATTGGTGCAGATCGTCGCCCGTGGCGGGGTCTTTGTCCGGGGTCAGCAGCGGAGCCCGGCTGTCGGGGATCATGCCTTCGGGTCTGGATGTGTCAACTTCAACAGTCACGTGTCTTTCCTCCCTCTTTGGCTAGTGCGTTAGAGCGATCTGTGTCTTCAGATCCCGGGGCCGGTCGGCAAAGCTGTCAAAAGCGTCCTGTATCTGATCCAGCGGATATGTGGCAGCTGTAAAGCGTTCGGTCCTGATCCGGCCATGGGTCAGCATGGTCAGCGCATCGTGCATGTCCTGCCCCATCCCCGCAACCGACCCTTTGATCGAGTTCTCCTGAAGGATGGTTTGCAGGATATCAACGGGCAACATCTCATCCGCGCCAGTAAGGCCGAACGCCGCGATATGGCCGCCCTTGCGGATCAGGCGCGTGGCCTGCCGGTAGAGGGCGGGCAGGCCGACGCTTTCGATCACTACATCCGCGCCGCGCCCGTCGGTATGGCGCATCACGACGTCCTCCAGTTCCGCAGGGTCGGTGACGCCGACATCGGCCCCGGCCTCAAGCGCCATATTCACGCGATCTTCGGACAGGTCCGCGACGATGATCGGGGCCGCGCCAATGGTGCGCAACAATTGCACATGCAGGTTGCCGATCGGTCCTGCACCCAGAACAACGACGGATTGCCCGAAGGTGATATTGGCCTTGCGCGCGCACCGCACGACACAAGCCAGCGGTTCAGTCAGGGCCAGAACCTCGGTCGGGACAGTGTCAGGCGCGGGAATGACCAGCCGCGCGGGCACCGCGATATATTCCGCAAAGGCCCCATCCATGGTGATGCCCATCTGCTGCATGTCGGGACAGTTGAGAACCTCGTTGCGGCGGCACCAGTAGCATGTACCGCAGCCGATATTCATATCGACCACAACCGGGCTGCCCGGGGTCAGCCCCTGGACATCTTGGCCCAGCTCGGCAATCGTGCCGGTGAATTCATGACCTGGGATCATCGGCAGGCTGTCCGCCGCGTAGTGGCCGTTGAAGATATGCATGTCGGTGCCACAAATCCCGACCCGCGAAATGCGGACCAGTACTTCGCCCCGCCCGGGTTCGGGGCGCGGAACCTGTTGCACCTCGAACTGGCCCGGCCGGACCAGAACGGCGGCTTTCATGGTGGCGGTCACTTGACCACCCGTAGCTTGGACCGGTCAATCGTCAGCGCGATGGCCACGATCAGGATCAGGCCGAACACCATCTGTTGCCGTGTTGCGTCCACCTCGAAATACAGCATCGACGAACGGATCACGGCGACAATCAGCGTTCCGATCAGGGTGTTGATCACCCCGCCAACCCCGCCGGTCAGCGGTGTTCCCCCGACCAGTACCGCAACGATGGCAGGCAGAAGGAACCCGTTCGCCAATGTCGGAGAACCACCCGAAAGCTTGACCGCAAACAGAAGGCCCGCAATCGCCGCCAACCCGCCGGACAGGGCGAAGGCCATGATCTTGATGCGGTTGACGTTCAGACCCGAGGCCACCGCAGCGGGTTCACCCGCGCCCACGGCCTTGAGCGCGCGTCCGAAGGTCGTGCGCGATTGCAGGAACCATGCGCCCAGAACCAGCGCGGCGGCGATGAACAACTCGCTCGGGATGCCCGCGACCGAGCCCGTCATCCAGCCAAAGGTCGAATCGCGCAGCGTGGCATCCATGAACAAAGCGCGCTGGCCCGACATGTATTGTGCAGCCGAAAACGCTATGCCCCCGACCGCCAGTGTCGAGATAAAGGACGGCACGAACAGCCGGGTTGTCACAAACCCCGAGATGCTGCCAAGAACCACGCCCGACAGGATACACAGCACTGCCGCCCCGATACCAAAGGTGGGCAATGCGATTGTGGCGATCACTGTGGTCATGTTGGCAATCGACTGCGCCGACAGGTCGATGCCACCGATATAGATCGCGAAGGTCATACCTAGCGCCATGATGAACAGCGGCACGATATCCGCCGCCATCGAGATCAGGTTCGCGGGCCGCAGAAAGTTCGAATCTGCGATGCCGACAACAAGCACAAGCGCCAGCAGGGTGATCCAGGGCAGATGCGGTTTGATACGTTCAAAACTCATATGGTCGGCCTCAGATCATGTGGTGGACAAGGTCGTAAAGCGACGGCTTGTCCCCCGGGCTGCAATTGAAACGTTTCTGCGCGACACCGTCTTTCAGAACGATGATCGTATGGCTGAGGCCGATGGCCTCTTCCAGTGTGTCGGCAATCAGAATGATGCCAACGCCGTCATCCGACATCTCGCGCACCATGTCATAGACATCTTCCTTGGCACCGATATCCAGACCGCGTGTGGGATGGTCCAGAAGGATGATATCCGACCCGGCCGAGCGCCATTTGGCCAGCACCACTTTTTGCTGGTTGCCGCCCGACAGCCCGCCGCAATCCTTGTAGACATCGGGCGTCTTGATCGCCAGCCGGTCGACCCACTGCTTTGCCAGCGCCTTTTCCTCACCAATTCGCAACACGCCGGAGTTCGCATAGTTGCCCATCTGGCTGAGCGTCATGTTCTCATAAACGTTCATCCCGGCCACGATGCCTTCGACCTTGCGTTCGCGCGGGATGTAACCGACGCCACGTGACACACCGGATTGAGCGGTAAACCTGTTGATGGTCTCGCCCTTCAGCGCGACGCGGCCCGCAGACGGCGTTTCAAGCCCGAAAATCGTGCGTAGGATCGCTTCGCGCCCGGACCCCTCGGTGCCGACGAGACACAGAACCTCACCCGGATGCAGGTCAAACGAAATGTCCGAATACTTGCCATTGACCGAGACGGCGTCAAACGCCACCAGCGGCTGTGCCTCGGCCTGATACGGCTTTTGCTTCTGCTCGCGGTAATATTCCTTGTCGACGTCGCGACCCACCATCTTATGCTGAATCGCGTCCACATTGGCGTCGTCATGGGTAACAACATCCACGACCTCGCCATCCTTCATCACATAGATGCGGTCGGACAGGTCCAGAACCTCATCCATGCGGTGGCTGACAAAGATGAACGAAGCGCGTTTGGTCAGTTCCCGCACAAGGCTGAACAGCAGTTCGACCTCTTCCTTGGCCAGAACCGAGGTCGGCTCGTCCAGCAGAATGACCAGATCACCATCAATGCGCTCTTCAAGCGTCAGCACCTTGGCCAGTTCCACCAGTTGCCGCTGCGCGAAGGAGAGTTTCGAGGTGATCGTGGCCGGATCGATTTCCAGTTTGACCTTGGTCAACTGCTTGCGCGCGGCCTCGGCCATGGCTTTCCAGTTGATCACACCATAGCTGACGAATTGCTGCTCGAACCCCAGAAAGATGTTCTCCATGACGGTCAAATTGGTGATCAGGGATTGTTCCTGAAACACCATGCCGATGCCGTGATCCATCGCCTGTCGCGGGTTCTGAAAGCGTACCTTGGTGCCGTCGATGGTGATATCACCGCCGTCGGGCTGATAGGCGCCATAGATCACCTTCATCAGGGTGGATTTGCCGGCTCCGTTTTCGCCGACCAGGCCCACGATCTCTCCCCGTCCGATCTTGAAGTCCACGGATTTCAACGCGTGGACGCCGGGGAATTTCTTGTCGACATTGATCAGTTGATACATCAGCCCGCCCCTATTTCACGAAGGTTACGGATTTGCGGTCGGTCGACAGGACCACCGCGGCGATGACCAGAACGCCCAGAACCCCGTCCTGTACGTAGCCGGGCAGCCCGATCACAACCATACCGTTGTTGATAACGTTGACGATCAGAACACCGATCAACGTGTTCCAAACACCGCCAATGCCGCCCCACAGCGCGGTGCCGCCCACCACAACCGATGTGATCGAGACGAACATGAAGTTCGAACCCGTGGCCGTCTCGGCAATCCCGATCCGCCCGACGGCCAAGAGCGCACCGACCGCATAGAAAACACCCGCCAGTGCAAAGCCCATGATCCGCACGCGATTGACGTTCAGGCCCGAAGCATGGGCCAGTTCCTCGCCCCCGCCCACGGCATAGAAGTTCCGCCCCAACCTGGTGCGCGACTGGATGAACCATGCAATCAGCAGAAAGCCAAGCGCGACATAGCACATGATCGGAAAGCCGAACCAGCGTTCGGTCAGCAGGGACCGGAACAGATCATCCTCGACCCGGATACGGTCGCCTCCGGTCAGCAACAGGGCAAAACCGGTGCCCACAAACCCCATCGCCAGCGAGGCCATGAAGGATGGAATTTTCAGCAGGACATGCACAAGCCCGTTCACCAGCCCGATCACCGCACCGACCAGCAAGGCCAGAGGCATGGCCAGCCATCCCCATGAGGCCAGCGCGCCCCCCAGCCCGATGAAGGCAAAGGCGAAGACCACGGCACAGACCGAAACGGTACCCTCCATCGACAGGTCGATAGACCCCATGATGATGATGAACGTAACCCCGATGGCAACCATCAGCGCGGGCGCGGACGAAATCCCGATCCGGGCAAAATTGCGCAGCGAGAAAAAGCGCGGTTCCATAGCGGCAAAAAACAGGACAAGAACGAAAAGGACGATCAGGGGCGCCCATTTGATCAGAACATCCCGTGTAAGCACATTACCCACGTGCGTTCTCCAACTGAGTGATATGGCAGAGTCGACCGGCGCGGCGGCGGGTCAGTCGGGCGGGCCGGTGCAGTCACCGGCCCGCCTGGGGTTTATTTGTACTGGATCTGGCCGTTGGACGTGGACCAGAAGTCTTTCCAGTCATAGGTCGGGGCATTGTCCAGATACTCGGCCTTGAAGGCCAGTGCGTCTTCGGGGCGGACCATGATGGTCGGGCCGTAGAATTCGCGGTGCTCATTGGGTTCTTCGGACGGTTTGAAGTGACCGGTGGCCGCGTAATAGGCCAGCGCCGCGGTGATACCGCCACCCCAGTGCGGGTTGGTGAAGACGGTGGCCAGAATCTTGCCCTCGCCGACCAGTTCAACCGCCTGCGGGTTGCCGTCATAGGATACGATGGGCATGCCCTCGATACCTTCGGCCCGCAGCGCTTCCAGCACGCCATAGGCGATGGTGTCGTTGGCGCAGTGAACACCTTTGATATCGTCACCATAGCGGGTCAGGAAGGCGCTCATGACCTGATTGGCCTTCTGCGTGTCCCAGTCGGCAGGTTCAGCCGCCAGCAGTTCCGCATTCGGGTAGTCGTTCAGCGCGGTCTTCAGACCCGCCAGACGCTCGATGGCCGGGTTGTTCGACGCGATACCGCCCAGATGCACAACGCCGCCGCTGCCGCCCATGGCATCCAGCAGGATACGTGCGGCCTGTTCGGCCGGGCCTTCATCGGACCAGCTCATGTGGCTGACATAGTTGTCGCCGAAATCCCACGGATGCAGGTCATCGGTCTTGTTCCACAGGGTCGAGACATAAGCACCCGCCTCGACACAGCTTTCCACCACCGGACGGGCGTTGGGCGCGTCGTTGGTGTCGATGGCCAGCGCCAGTTCACCATTCGTTTTTGACAGCAGCGCCTTGACGTCCGCCAGCGATTTCTCGGACGAGCCTTCGTTGATCAGGTGGGTCAGGAAATCCTTGGGCTTGCCCAGGCTTTCGACAAACGCCTCGCCGCCCGACACGATCTCGTTCCAGTACGGGTTGGTCCGGTTGCGGTAAGACCACGCAACGGTCGGGTCCGTGATCGCCGCGCGTGCCACGCCGCCCAGCATGCTTGAGACCGCAGCGCCGCCGACGCCATAGGCCGAGGCAAGCAGGAAGTTCCGACGCGTGATCGTCTCCTGCTCGATATACTTCTTGATAAATGACATAGTGTCCTCCCTTTTTTGATCCGTGTCCGGAATCAAAGGCACCCGCGTGCCGCTTCTCCCCGGCGCAAGTCCCGCATACGGCTGGCGATGCGAACTTAATGCACTAACTGGTTACTTCTTTACGAAAGCACGTGTCAAGCGTTAAGAATGAGTTTACAGGGATTCATCAACCCCCTGTAAACTAGGTTCAGCTGCGGTGTATTGGGGATGATCCGCGACCGGATATTCGGCAAATAATAAGCTTGAGAGATAGGGCAGTGGTGGAAACAATAAAGAAAAGCAAAAAGCGCGATGCCCAGGCAACCAAGGCCCGTATTCTGAGCGCAGCCAAAAAGGAATTTGCGAAACACGGCCTGGGCGGGGCCCGGGTCGATGAAATCGCCGAACGGGCGAATGCCAATAAACGTATGCTATATCACTACTTTGGCAGCAAAGAGGATTTGTTCCGCACGGTTCTGGAAGAAGCATATCTGGATATCCGACAGGCCGAGCGAAAGCTGAATCTGGAAAGCCTGTCGCCGTCCGATGCCCTTGAAACACTGGTACGGTTCACCTGGAAATACTACCTTCAGAATCCCGAGTTCATCACACTCGTCAACAGCGAGAACCTGCATCGGGCGCGCCATATAAAGACGTCGACCAGCATTCAGGATTCAACGCGCGGTCTTGTCGATATGGTTGAGGGCATTCTGAAACGGGGCGAGGGAACCGGGGAGTTCCGCGCCGGTGTGGACGCCACCCAACTCAACATCACAATCGCGGCAATCGGATACTACTACCTGACAAACCGGTTTACCGGTACAATCCTGTTTCAGCGCGACATGATGGATGAGCAGGCGCTGGATGAGCGCCTGAATTTCAACGTTGATAGTATTCTAAGGATTGTTCAGGCCGAGAAGCCATCGACTGAACCATCTTGAAGTGTAGATATGTACGGACTCTCGGGACACTTCCTGTAAATGTCCAGATTAGAGATGGAGGAAGTCCTCATGACGAACGAAGAACGCGACATTCAATGCAAACTTAGAGCGCTCCAACATGCCAAGAAGATCGGCAATGCCCGCAAAGCGCGTTGGCAGTTCGAGGTAGGCAGGTCCAGCTTTTACAGGTGCGGGATGTCCCCACTTCTAAAGCGCCCGACCGAAAACCTGAATCGTTTGGATTTCCCTGGGAACTGATCTATGCTTCATTCTATTTGGGAGAATGGATCATGTCGGCACCTGTGCCGGATGCGCTGCGGGCGCGGTTTTAGAAGTTGATTTAAGAAGGGTTAAGCGGGCGGGCGGCGGCGTTGTGCCTGAAGCTTTCACCGGCAACAGGCGCCGGATGGTCATTATCGAACCGGCGGACTGGTCAGGTACATGCAGCACTTCAGGGCCGTCCCAGAGGCAAAGGCAAGCTCGATCCGCATCGCACGTTTCTGATCGAACTGATTGACCAGGACGGCGACATGACTATGCCCGAACTGGCCGGTGCGCTGGCGAATGCGACCGGCGTTCAGGCGCACCCGGATCCGATTGGCCGGTTCCTGCGCAATCTGGACTTCACGTACAAAAAAAACATTGGTCGCGACCGAGCGACTCCGCGCAAGGGTAAGAAAGCAGCGCGACCATTGGTTCAAACACCGCCTGCCAGCCGTGTCGGCCCGACCGGAACACGTTGTCTTTATTGACGAAACCTCTGTCAAAACCAATCTGACCCGCTAGCGTGGCTGGTCACAGAGAGGTGAGCGGCTGGTCATGGATGCGCCCTTTGGGTCATGGGGCACACAGACTTTCATCGCAGGCCTCAGCGCCGACGCGCTGATTGCACCTTGGGTCATCAAGGGCGCATTGGATGGCGAAACCTTTGAAGCCTACGTCGAGCAAGTGCTGATACCAGAGCTCGAACCGGGCACTGTTGTCATCCTGGACAACCTTGCCACGCACAAGAGCCGCTGCGGCCATGGCGATGCGGGACGCAGAGTGTTGGTTCCTCTTCCTGCCGCCCTATAGCGCCTGGACCCCAATCCCATCGAAATAGCCTTTTCCAAGCTCAAGGCCCACCTCAGGCGGGTCGACGCGCGCACCTTCACCGAAATATTTGAGGCAATCGCAATGATCCGCAACCTCTACTCTCCATAAGAGTGCTGGAAGTACTCAGGGCTGCCGGATATGTTTCAGGTTAAAGGTCGGAAGCTTTAATCTTTTCATGCTTCATAATCATCCCCCCATCTACCGCGCCTGCATGTTCCACCATCAGGCGTGTCATCAACCGTGTCAGCGTTTGCCGCGTGTCATCGGGGGGCTCTACCAAAGCGGGTTTTGCGTCGTCGTCATTTTGCGCGGCATAGGCCAACCTCCGAATCCCTCGTGTTCAGAGGCTAATGCTGCGTCAACGCGGGATGCGGAGTCGGATTTATTGAACGACCCACAGTCGATATCGCGAACAAGTCCCGCAAGAGCCTTCAGATCGACCAGGCCAACATGCGCCGCATCGACCCGACGGCAGGGAGTACACGCAGCACGGTCGAACATGCATATTGGCACTTCCAGAAGCAGGTTCGACCGGCGGCCGGTGAGATTGCACCGAAACACGACTTCGCCGGATTTATCAATCGCCTCATGGATACAAACCGACCGGCCAAACCAGGGACACCATCGATAAAGAACCTCGCGCCGGTCAGTAACGTGGGTGTTCTGGCGTTCAATTGTACAACTGACACCGACCGCACTCATCCCTGCGTGGCAAGTCACCCTCCCAGAAGTGCCGTGAACTCAGCGAGAAAACACCTTTCTGGGACGAGGTCGAACAAATTATGACTCTGGCAAGGAACCGATTCGTGAACAGCACTATCTGATTGATCTTGCGCTCAGAAAAGTGAAATGATCTGTGTTAACTCCACAGTTGGAGTAACCGATCTGCTGGTTTACTTGTCAAAGTGAATGACGCTTCGAATACTCTTGCCTTCGTGCATAAGTTCAAACGCTTCGTTGATATCCTCAAGGCCCATGGTGTGAGTGATGAAGTCGTTCAGCTTGAATTCGCCCTGCATGTAACGCTCTACGTAGTCGGGCAGCTCGGAGCGGCCCTTGACGCCGCCGAAGGCCGAGCCACGCCAGACGCGTCCGGTGACAAGCTGGAACGGGCGGGTCGAGATTTCCTGACCGGCCCCGGCAACGCCGATGACCACGGATTCGCCCCAGCCCTTGTGGCAGCATTCCAGCGCCGAGCGCATGACATTGACGTTGCCGATACACTCGAATGAGTAGTCAACGCCGCCGTCTGTCATCTCGACAATCACGTCCTGAATCGGCTTGTCATGGTCCTTGGGGTTGATAAAGTCAGTCGCGCCCAGTTTGCGGGCCAGATCGAATTTGCTTTCGTTGATGTCGATCACAATAATCCGGCTGGCCTTGGCCATGGCCGCACCGATCACCGCCGACAGGCCGATACCGCCCATGCCGAAGATCGCTACGGTCGCACCTTCCTCGACTTTGGCGGTGTTCATCACCGCACCCATGCCGGTGGTGACGCCGCAACCCAGCAGGCAGACCTCTTCCAGAGGGGCCTCGGGGTTCACTTTCGCCAGCGAGATTTCTGGAAGCACAGTGTATTCCGAGAAGGTCGAGCAGCCCATGTAGTGCAGGATCGGCTTGCCATCTTTGTAAAAGCGGCTGGTGCCGTCAGGCATCAGGCCCTTGCCCTGGGTTTCACGGATCTTCTGACAAAGGTTGGTCTTACCGGATTTGCAGAATTTGCACTCGCCGCATTCAGGCGTGTAGAGCGGGATTACGTGATCCCCAACAGCAACGCTGGTCACACCTTCGCCGATGGATTCGACGATACCGCCACCTTCGTGACCCAGCACAACGGGAAACAGGCCTTCCGGGTCATCGCCCGAGAGGGTGAAAGCGTCGGTATGGCAAACGCCGGACGCAACGATGCGCACACGGACTTCGCCCGCCCGGGGTGGCATCACATCAATTTCTTCGATGGATAGAGGCTGGTTCACAGCCCAGGCTACGGCTGCTTTGGATTTGATTGTCTCAGTCATTTGGGGACCACTTAGTCAAGGAAACGGAATTTTAAGTGATGATTGCACCTTTCCGCAAAGCGGGGCAATTGGAGATTTTAGAAAATCACTATTACAAACTTGCAATAACAGGCCACTTCCACTGACGCGTAAACCTCGTCATATGGTGTTAAACGCTCTGCCCGTGAAAGACCCGAACCGGATGGAAAACACAACCTCCTTACAGCAAGGGAGATCAAAATGATTGTTCGCGAAGCGCCATCTGCCCTCAAGCTGTTCTTTGTGATGCAAGGATCTGTGGTGCCAAAGATCATTGGCAGAATCATCGGTGTCGCACTTTTGACGGTGACCGTTTTGTTGCTGGACCGGTATGTTGTCACCTTGCCGCATATCTCGATCGCTGCGATGGGTATCTTTGGCGTCGCGCTTTCCCTGTTCCTCGGGTTCCGTAATAACGCCGCGTATGATCGCTGGTGGGAGGCGCGCAAGCTTTGGGGTGCAATGATTGCCGATATGCGCAATCTGGGACGGCACATGTGTGTCTTTGTCGGCAAGGGTGAGGACCGCGAACAGATACTTTCCTATGCAGTCGCATTCGCCCATTTGCATCGGGGGTTCTTGCGGGGCGTGGAAGTGAAGGCGGATATTGTTGGCTGGGTGGGTGAAGGAAAAGCCCAGGCAATGATCGCGCACACCAACCCGGCGGATGCGGCCTTGCGTTCGATTGCCGACAAAATTGGCAAGCTGATTGAAGAGGGCGTGATCAACGGGTTTGGCCAGATGACAATCTCGCAAACACTGTCTTCATTGGCGTTGGCACAAGCAGGGTGTGAACGCACTTTCACGACGCCGCTGCCGTTTGTCTATTCCCTGCTGGTGCGCAGGACGACGTATCTTTACTGCTGGCTTCTGCTCTTCGCGCTGATCGAAGCAACAGGATGGTTCACGCCTATATTTGCCGCAGTGGTGGCTTATGTGTTCTTTGGTCTTCAGGCCGTCACCAACGAGTTGGAACACCCGTTTCGCAACGTGCAGAACGGTTTGCCGCTGGACGCTATGTGTCGGACGATTGAAATTTCGGTATCAGAAGCGCTGAATCGCACGCCTCCCGCCGCGTTCACAGCGACTGATCACGTGCTGAGCTGATTTTGTTTAATCATGTGACGACATGATGGCGTGTCTTCATGTTCGGCTAAGAGGTCTGCATTTCTTGAGTTAGTACCTTGATGAGTTCCCTAACCCGTCTTGGGACAAAGCGATTGTCAGGCCGCACAATCCAGATCCCTTCTGGTTCTGGTTCAAACGACGGCAGGACCGGCACCAGCTTTCCATCCGCAAGGTACTGTTCTACATAGTAGTCGGGCAGTTGCGCGATACCCAACCCCCTCAAGACCATACTGGTGATCGCAACGCCGCTGTTGCAGCGTGATTTTCCGCTGATATGCTGATGTTTTGGCGTGCCGTTGTGCCGGAACCGCCATTGGCGGGCCGAGCCGCGAAGGCAATTGTGGTTTCGCAGGTCAGCCGGAACATCGGGTTGTCCGTAACGCTCCAGATAGTCCGGTGACGCACAGGCCAGCAAACGACGCTCGCCAATTTTTCGGGCGATCAGAGATGAATCGGGAAATTCGCCCAGACGCACCGCCAAATTGTATTTTCCTCCGATCAGATCAAACCTGTCGTTCGATAGATCGAGGTCGATGGATACCTCAGGGTGAAGTAGTTGAAAGGTTGCAATTGCGGGGGCGATCACGCGTTCGCCAAACTCGACCGCTGCAGTCATTCGAATTTGACCCGTCAGGCCCGCCTGTCGGTCTGTCAGTTCATCCTCTGCCGCGTGCAGCATTCTCAGTGCGTCCCGGCAGTGCGCCAGATAAGTCTCTCCGTCCGGGTTTAGAGAAACCTGCCGGGTTGTTCTGGTGAACAGTTTTACGCCAAGCCTGTCTTCGAGCTCGGAAATTCGCCGGCTGACGCTGGCCACTGTCGTGTTCAGCATGTCAGCAGCGACCGTGAAGCTGCCTGTTTCGGCCACAGCCACAGCCTCATCGACACCGCGCCAGTTCATTGTTGCAAATTTGTAAAAGTAATTGTCATCTTTCCATTATTATCACCAACCGTGGAAAGGTCTAGATCGTTTTCATCGCTGAAAGGAAACGGAAATGACACTTCTGAAATTGAAAACCACTTCGGCAATCCTGGGCCTTGGCCTGATGGCCACGCAAGCCGCTGCATCGGGATGTGATGCACTGACGGATCATGCAACTCTGACAGCAGCGCTGCAAGCCAGCACTGCGACGACATCGGAAACCACCAATGGCGGGCTTGAGCTGAACATGTGGGCCACTGTTGTTGATCGCGATGGTGTTGTTTGCGCCGTTGCCATGACAGGCGAAGACCGCGGTGATCAATGGCCGGGCAGTCGGGTGATTTCTGCGCAAAAGGCCAACACGGCCAACGCCTTCAGCCTGCCTGGTCTGGCACTCTCCACTGCCAACCTGTATTCGGCAACACAGCCGGGCGGCAGCCTGTTCGGCCTGCAATTCTCCAACCCGGTCAACCCACAGGCCGCGTATGGCGATGCGATGGCCTATGGCACTGAACATGATCCCCTGGTCGGACAACAACCCGGTGGTGTAAACGTCTTTGGTGGCGGTCTGGCGCTTTATGATGCGCAAGGCGCGCTGATTGGTGCGATTGGCGTGAGCGGCGACACCTCCTGTGCGGATCACAACATTGCATGGCGTACACGCGATGCCTTGAATCTGGCGACAGTACCCGGTGGTGTTAGTGCCAAAGGTGACGACGGCATTGTGTATGACATCACAGACGGTGCAAGTGTATCTGGCTTTGGACACCCTACCTGCGGCGGCACTGAGAATACAATTGCCACCGCGATTGGTGCGGGTCAGTAGTTCACTGGCACCAGAACCACTAAGAAACACCAGAGGTCGCGCAATTATTGTGCGACCTTACCTTCGATATCCAACCAAATCGCGTTGTCCTACTGGTGGTTGCGATAGTCCGGGGCTTGAAGAACAGATTTACACCTTAGCAACATCAGCGGAACATCCACCGCCATACGCGAAGCATTCTGACCGGCATCAAAAGATGCGAACGAAGCCACCATACGCCGCTACTCTGTTCTCGAAGCCAAATACGAACCAGCCACCCATTTATCGATATCACGTGGCACCGGCACAACGCAGTCTTGGCGTGTCGCGCTGCCAGAAGCCACCCGTTCCAAACATTTGGCTTGCAGCGCGAAGCCGAAATCCATGGATTCAATCGAATTTCCCAAAGGGCGTGGTCCTGCGAGATTGGCCATATGGCCTGCCGTGGCAATGGTAAGACTCTTTCTGCTGTTCAGCTTCAAAGATGTCAATGCGCCATTCTCAAAGTCACATCTTGCGATGACTTCCGAGGATCGCGTGATCCCCTTGAAATCAATCTCAGTCGGGAAATGCCCGCCATTGAGCAGGATCGCACCATCCTTGAGAAGCAGCAAGTCTCTCTCAGTCACCACACCGATTGCGCCTGTCTCTGTCACGATCACGTCGGCAGATGCCAGTGCTTCCTCCCGTGACGGTGTCAAAAACCCATCCAGATGTGCCTCAAGTCGCAAAACCGGATCAGTTTCGCAGACCGTCACTACTGAGAATGCGTTGCGGAAGCAGTTGGCCACGCCTTTGCCGCAGGGGCCATAGCCAAAGACCGTTACTCGTTTGCCGTTGGTAGAGCGGTTCGTGAGACGCATATAGGTCTCGAACATGCTTTGCCCGACGGCATGGCGGTTTTCACCAAACTGCTTTATCGGGCTATCGTTGATCACAAGGATCGGCATATCTAGCTTTTCACGCAACGGCTCTAGGAGCATCCGGCCCGAAGTCGTTTCCTCAGTTCCTCCCAACAAACCGGGGTATGGGCTTTCAAGATAAAGCGAAAAAAGGTCGCCTCCATTATCGAGAAGGAGTTGCGGCTGCTGGTCCAAAACTTTTTTAAGCAGCGCCGTGTGGCGTGCTGAATCTGTCGTCTGTTCTGCGTGAACGATGACACCTCTGGAGCGCAAAAACTCAACACTGTCGGGTTGTGTGCTGCTCAGGTTGCCAGAAGCCACAACGTTCGCACCTCCTGCACGAAGCGTCATGATCAGGGCGACCGTCTTCGGTTCCAAGTGAATGCCCGTACCGATTGTGAGACCTTCGAACGGGCGCGTTTGCCTGAACTCGTCACTGATCTGCGAAAGCAGAGCGCAGCTTTCTGTGACCCATTCGATCCTGGTTCCTTTCAATTTCTCCATCTAAGCACCCCCGTGTTGAACGCCTCAATCGGCGTGAAATTGTGCATATAGTTTACTTTGAAATTGGCGTCCACGTGGCAAGAGCCTCGTAGCGGAATTTCCAGTAGTAGTATGTGAACTTACAGAAGTGGAAAAACGCCATGTCGCCGCATTTATCACCAACGACTGACTTCTGTGAATCACAAACCATTCAAACCTCTCGATCTAACGTGGGTTCCGAACCGACGTTGTGATCAATAACCTGGTGCATTTCTGACCCGGACTTCCATTTCACTCAACCACAAGATGGCACTCACACCTGAATTCGCGGAGTGTCTCTGATTTCATCTGAATCGAGAAGCCCGGCGCGACCGGGGCCTGATAAGCACTGGACCTGTCCCGATTTAGTTCCGGTCTCTTTCGAGCGATATTCGCAATGAAGGAGACTAATCATGGCACCGAGATATAGCGACGACCAGTGGGCTGACGCGACCTCAGATTGCGTCAGATTTGGGCGTTAGCGTTTCAACCCTGGGCAAGTGGGTTCAACAGCACCAAAATGATGATTTGATGTCTGGCCCGCATGAAGACGTGGAGAAAGAAAACGCGCGCCTGCGCAAAGAGAACCGGCTTCTGCGCGAGGAGAGGGAGGTACTAAAAAACCGTTCCGGGCGACAGCCCGCCTGTGCGCGGCAAAAACAGCTTGTGCTATACTTCGCCGGAAGGGCAGTTGCCGATGGCTTATTGGTGGGCTGGACCCCGTTAAAAAACGTGGCACATGGGCTGATGCGCACTTGAGAGTGGTGACGCTGCCATTGCGGTGATCCCGGTTAGGAAGATGACGAACTTGCATGGCCCACGCCCTTCACCTTGAACGGAGGATTTGCCATGATGAAGCATAAAACCGGCGACCACCCGGACCTGAAGATGGTCAAACCGAATGCAGCAGCGATTGATATCGGCTCGACGATGCATATGGCGGCTGTGAACCCTGATGTTCATGCCAATTCCGTGCGGGCTTTCGGGACTTTCACGCAAGACCTGCATGATCTGGCCGACTGGTTCCAATCTTGTGGTGTCACCACTGTGGCGATGGAATCGACGGGCGTGTATTGGATTCCTGCCTTCGAGATTTTGGAGGCTCACGGCTTCGATGTGATCCTCGTGAACGCCCGATACGCCAAGATTGTTCCTGGTCGCAAAACCGATGTCAGCGATGCGAGTTGGCTACGGCAATTGCATTCTTATGGGCTCTTGCGCGGCAGTTTCCGGCCTGAGGCCGAGATTGCCACTCTGCGCGCCTACATGCGCCAGCGTGAGTGGTTGACTAAGTACGCTGCGGCTCACATTCAGCACATGCAGAAGGCTCTGATGGAGATGAACCTGCAGCTACATCACGTTGTCTCCGATATCACAGGCGCGACGGGGATGAAGATCATCCGCGCCATCGTAGCGGGTGAACGGGACCCCGAAGTGTTGGCCGGATATCGCGACGTGAGATGCAAATCCTCCATCGAAACGATCAAGGCGGCCCTCATAGGGAACGACCGGGACGAACATGTTTTTGCGCTGACACAGTCGCTGGAGATATACGACTTCTACAAAGCGCAGATCGAGACGTGCGACCGGAAGCTGCGGTGAAGTCGTTGACGGTCCGAGCCGACAACGATCTGGCGCCGCTGCCCAAAGCGCGGATCAAGGGCAAGCAGCATAATGCGCCATCTTTCGATGTGAGAGCCGCGCTTTACGGGGTGTTGGGCATTGACCTGACGCAAATCCATGGCCTCGGGCCATCTTTGGCTCTCAAGCTCATCTCCGAATGTGGTACAGACCTGCGTGCATGGAAGAGCGCAGAGCACTTCACTTCGTGGCTCTGTCTGGCACCAGGCAACAAGATATCTGGCGGCAAGCTTTTGTTCTCTCGGACACGCCGATCCTCGAGCCGTGCCGCGGCACTTCTACGTCTGGCTGCCGTCACGATTGGCCGAAGCGACACGGCATTGGGCGCGTTCTACCGGCGGCTCTCGGCCCGCATCGGAAAACAAAAGGCTGTGACCGCGACCGCTCGCAAGGTCGCAGTCCTGTTCTACAATACTGTGCAGCATGGCATGACCTATCAAGATCAAGGCGCAGCAGCTTACGACGAGCAACACCGGCAACGCATGCTCTCAAACCTTCAGCGCCGCGCCAAGACCTTCGGTTTTGCATTGGCACCCATTCCTGAACCAGCGGCTGTTTCTTAGAAAGGCGACGATCTTCTTCGCAGGCTAAAAGGCGTGAGGTTCGCCTTTATCGATACCTGGAAGAAGATCTGGTCCGTAGAGTTTCTGTGCCACGTTTTGCGCGTTTCTTCTCGTGGCTTCCGTGCTTAGCGAACACGGCCGATCAGCCAAACCCAACGGGACGATATGGTTTTTTGGCTCATATCCGTGAGCAGCATCGGCTCAGCCTGCAAAGTTATGGGCGCCCTCGCATGACGGAAGAGTTGAGGGACCTGGGCCAGCCAGTCGGGCATCGCCGAGTCGGCCGTTTGATGCGTGAGTACGGGATCAAGGTTGTCCGAACTCGTAAACCTAAAGTCACGACGGACAGCAATCACGCCTTCAATATCGCGCCTAATCTGCTGGATCAGGATTTCTCGGCGGATGCCCCGAACCAGAAGTGGGCTGGTGATATCTCCTACATCTGGACAGGGGAAGGTTGGCTGTATCTCGCGGTCATACTCGACCTGTATTCCCGCCGTGTCATTGGCTGCGCCGTCAGCAACCGGATGAAACGCGATCTGGCGATCCGTGCGCTGGATATGGCTGTGGCCCTGCACCGACCTCCAAAGAGCTGCGGCCACCACACAGATCGAGGGCCCCAAGGCGGATTCAACCGGTCGTCGCAACAGCTTCGATCATATCCTGTTTAATCAGCTGGTCGATAGCTTCCGCCGGTGTTTTCCACCCTAGAGTTTTACGTGGTCGCGTATTCAAAGCATGGGCAACAGCGTTTAGCTCGTTGACGCCGTGTTTGCTGAGGTCTGTCCCCTTGGGGAAATATTGGCGGAGCAGACCGTTGGTGTTCTCATTGCTGCCACGTTGCCATGGGCTTTGAGGGTCGCAGAAGTAGATCTCGAACCCGGTATCGATCCGCGCTGCGCGTGTTGGGCCATCTCGGCGCCTTGGTCCCAGGTCAGCGAGCGACGCAGGTGGGCAGGCAGGGTACTAATCGTCTATGCGATGGCATCGCGGACCGCTTCGGCGCCGTGACCGGCGAAGGCTGGTCCATTCTTGACTGGTTTGCCTGTCCCGTGCCCTTTCATGCGCGGCAGGTGCAGGAGCATGGTGAAGCGGATTGTGCGTTCAACCAGCGTGCCGATCGCCGAACTACCCAGTCCGAGAATGAGGTCCCCCTCCCAATGACCTGGAACCGCCCTGTCGCTGATCTCTGCCGGGCGATCGCTGATCATCAACGCATCGGTGAGGAAAGACTTGCCGCGATTGCGTGCGCGTTCGCGCGGTAATCTGAGAGCGCGGCCGGACCGCAGACACGCGGAGAGCTCTCGCTTCAGCGCGCCGCGTCCTTGGATGTAGAGAGCCAGGTAAATGGCTTCGTGACTGATGCGCATCGTCAGATCCTCGGGGAAGTCCACCTTCAGGCGCTGCGCAATCTGTTCCGGGCTCTAGGCAGACGACCAGCGACGGCTTTGCCGGTGAACGGCCCGCCGCCCTTTCCATACCACAACAGGCCCATCGAAGGCGATGCCATCCGATGTGGCGATGAGGCCGGACAGCCGATCCTGAACGTAGTCGCGCAGGGCGGGATTGAGCGCGAGCTTGCTGGCTTTCGGCCGCTTAGCCGCACGATCAGCATGCCATTGTGCGTTGATCGCACGGTAGTCGAAGTCTCCGCCACGGGTTGCCGAGTTGCGCCTGATCTCTCGGGAGATCGTGCTGGGCGATCTCCTCAGCTTCCGGGCGATGGCACGGACACCTGTGCCCCTCGCGCACTCCAAAGCTATTTCCTCACGTTCTGCGAAGGAAAGGCTGCGGTTCTTCGGTAAGGGCGCCGATGGCGCAAGATGAGTGGGAGGCATTCCGCCAGAACTCCGAAACCATCGGGTTCCGACAGGAGCAGAGACACCGGCTACAACGGCGGCATCCTCACTGGATAGCCCCTCTGCAACGGCCCGCCAGAACCGGCATAGATTCTCACGTTGCCAGACTGGCGGCCTTCCTGGAGAGCTTAATTTGTCCCGAGTCGAACGTTCGGACTTTCGTCTGCCTGCTTTTGTCATCTACACCTCCATCAAAGGGGTGTTGCGACGACCGGTTGAATCCGCCCAATACTGTTCAGGCGACTATCAGAAACGCCTAAAGCAGCATGGCTTTCTGGTCTCAATGAGCGGCAAAGGCAATTGTTATGACAATTCCATTGTCGAAAATTTCTTCAAATCTCTGAAAGCTGAACTGATCTGGCGTCAAAAATGGGAAACCCGCAGGCAAGCAGAAGGAGCAATAATCCAATACATCAATGGGTTCTACAATCCACGCAGGCAGCATTCATCCCTTGGTTGGAAAAGCCCTTTGGCATTCGAACGAATGGCCGCATAACATGAGTTGAGAGACCGGTACTTTTGCGCAGCAAGTCCAGCATGGTATCTCGCGACTGCCCGAATTGGGCGGTGACAAGCCGAGGCGGCGGCGGTTCAAACGCTACCCAATTGGCTTCTTCCATATCGATATTGCTGAGGTCAGAACCGAGGAAGGCAAGCTTCATCTTTTTGTCGCCATCGATCGAACCAGCAAGTTCGCCGTGGTGCAATTGGTTGAGAAGGCGAACCGAAAAACAGCCTGGGAGTTCCTCGAGTTTCTTCTCGAAGTCGTTCCTTACCGCATCCCCACGATCCTCACGGATAACGGCATCCAGTTCTCTGACCAGCCACGAAGCCGAAACACAATCTATTCTCGGCCGATGCGTTTCGACATGATTTGTAAGGCTAACGGCATTGAACATCGGCTGACCAAGCCGAACCATCCTTGGACCAATGGTCAGGTTAAACGGTTGAACCGAACGATCAAGGACACGACCGGCAAACGTTATCACCACGAAAGTCACGACCATCTTCGCGCGTATCTGGGAGACTTCCTCGATGCCTACAACTACGCTCGCCGCCTCAAGATGCTCTTTGGTCTCACACCATTCGAATACAGCTGCAAAATCTGGACGTCAGAGCCAGAACGATTCCTCCTCAATCCCATCCACCAGATGCCGAGACTGAACACCTAGGATTACTGAGTACGCTGGCAGAACCGTTTGACGGAAGCGAGGAATTCGTCTGCGTATTTGACCCACTTGTACGGCGTTGGGTTCTCGTTGTGGGCCTCGATGAATGCCACAATGTCGGCCTCCAACTCTACGGTTGATCGGTGCACGCCACGCTGTACCTGCTTGCGGGTCAATTCGGCGAACCAGCGTTCCACTTGGTTGATCCATGACGCTGACCTGGGCGTGAAGTGGACGTGCCAATGCGGGCGGCGCGCCAACCAAGCTTTGACCCTCAGCGTTTTGTGGGTGGCATAATTGTCCATGACGATATGCACGTCGGGGCCTGCGGACACGTGCCGGTCAATCTTTTTGAGAAAGTCCAGAAACTCGGTCGCGCGGTGGCGTTTGTAGCACTTGTCGAAGACGGCACCGGTGGCGATATCCAGCGCGGCGAAAAGCGATGTGGTGCCGTGGCGGATGTAGGTGTAAGTTCGCCGCTCAGCCACGCCGGGTGCCATGGGCAGGAGCGGCTGTTCGCGATCCAGCGCTTGAATCTGGGATTTCTCGTCTATGCACAACACGATAGCCCGGTTCGGCGGCGACAGGTACAACCCGACAATATCCTGCACCTTGTCCACGAACAGCGGATCCGTTGAGAGATTGAAGGTCTCGCTGCGGTGTGGCTGTAGCCCGAATGCGTTCCAAATCCGCCGAATTGTTGTGTGAGACAGCCCCGTCGCGGCAGCCATTGAGCGGATCGACCAGTGGGTCGCGTCCTTTGGCATAGTGTTCAGCGTGCGCTCGATCACCTCGGCCACCTGTTCATCCGACACCGTGCGCGGGCGACCGGAGCGGTATTCGTCGGTGAGGCCTTCGATCCGATCCTGTGCAAAACGCCTGCGCCATTTGCCCACCGTGTGCTCGTGCACGCCAAGCTGTGTAGCCACTTCCTTGCTGGCAGCCCGTCGGCGCACAACAGGATCATCCGACAAAGACCGTTACGTCTTGTGACACCGAACCTGACCTTCGAGAAAGCGGCGCTCTTCATCGCTCAGCACCACCGCATCCGCCACCCTTCCAACCATCGCATCACCTCCTGAACCTCAATTCAGACAATGATACGAATTACAGTTCCGGATGACTAGGTTGCGCGATTAGACAACACCTTCAGAGCCTTGGCAGAGCAGTCTCGTTGGGCGCGTTAGTAAAATAGGCGATACGTTCACTAAGAACGCCAGTGTCGTCAAAACAAATGCAAGCTGTGCCGCGAAACTCGGTGCCAGTGACCTGCCACCAACACCAGGCGATACCGGGAGAGCCCTCGACAATGGTCACATCACTATAGGTCAAAAAGGGGCTGGGCACTCTGCCACCAGCCATTTCAGCGCCCGCTGCCATGAAATCTTCGAAAAACTGAACAAAGTCTGATCGCTTGATTCGCCCCGTGTCAGGATCGTCATAAAAGAAATCAGCAGTGGTCGCGGCAAGGCTTTGTGCCGGATTTCCGGTACGCCAGCCTTCCAGATAGGTATCAAGCCATTCTCTTTGCGTCATTTTCCCGCTTCCTTTACAGCGTTCAGCTTGTCGATGGAATTCCCGTGACCCGATGCGAAACACCAGCAAACACTTAAACTGGACAGGTTTGCAACACTACTGATTCAGCCTTTTGTTACGTAATAATCAAGTGATATTTTCTGATTTCGCAGGATACAATACGATTTTAACAAGAATATTGTTGCAATATTACTGATCCGGCATAGCATGACTTTGTATTTGGTTAACTGATCTATCCCTGTCTTTGATCTGTTTGCCTGGTGAATTGGTGCACGGGATGCCAGCAAGGAGGGGTTTAGTGACCGGAACAATTGGCCAGTCCAGCACTCCGGACAACATGTCTGGTGCAGCCACATCTTCCACGGCCAAGCCTTTCCGCAATGCGCCGCGGCAGCGGTTTTTTGAGTTCAAGAAAGATATCCCCGCCAGTTGGAGCATCATCCTTGGTATCTCTGTCTGGGTACTATTCTTCGGCGTTTGGGAATTTGCGGTCTGGCAGCAATGGGCCAACGAAATACTGCTACCCGGCCCGACCAAGGTGCTTAGCGCACTTTACACGATGTTCGCCGATAACGGCTTTCTGAACGACGTCTTGATCAGTGTCGGGAGGGTTATGCTGAGTTTCGCACTGGCTTGCGCTGTCGCAATCCCGCTGGGCATTTTGATGGGGACATTCCGGACGGTCGATGCGTTCTTCAGCCCGTTTGTCTCGGCCTGGCGTTACCTGCCGGCACCTTCCTTCATCCCTCTTCTTCTGATGTGGTTTGGCGCAGGAGACATGCAAAAACTGTCATTGTTGTTCATCGGGGTGATCTGGTTCTTGATCACGCTGATCGTGGATCACGTCAAATCCGTGCCCGCCGATCTGATCTGCACATCGGTCACATTGGGCGGGAACCGCTGGCAGGTATTGCGTACCGTTGTGGTGCCTGCATCAATGCCCAATATCACAGTCGCGATGCGCCAGATGCTGGCGGTAAGCTGGACCTATCTGGTGATCGCCGAAATCACTGCGGCGGACGCCGGGATCGGGGCAGTGATGATGCGCGCCAAGCGGTTCCTGCACGTCGATGAAATCATGGCAGGAATTCTGGTTATCGGGGTTCTGGGCCTTTTGTTCGATTTCCTGCTGCGGCAGGTGCATCGCTTTGCATTCCCTTATCTGGAGGGCCGGCACTGACCTGAAATTTACCAACCAACGGGCGCTTTCGCAGTTGTCGACATCGGCATGATGCAAGAAAAATCAGCGCGCCTTTCCAACAGGAGAAGGAGAGATTCATGAATTGGAACAGTCTGCGCTCAATGGGCACAGCCGCGCTGCTTGCCGGTGCCCCGATGGTCGCACATGCCGCAGAGGAGGTCAGGATTTCAGGCTTCACCTGGCCCGGATACGGCTTTTGGCACATTGCGATTGAAAAAGGCCTCGCCCCGGATCTGGACCTTCAGTATCAGACAATTGAAGACCCGTACGAAAGTTTCAACCTGGTCGCGGCTGATCAGATGGATGTCGTCAGTTCAACCGCCGAATTTACCCCTGTTGGCGTCGAAAGTGGCCTGCCGATTAAACTGGTGGCCTTTGGCAATCTCTCTAACGGTACCGACAAGATCGTCGCGGCCCCGGGCATCACCAGTGCGCAGGATCTGATCGGCAAAGAGGTCGCGGTTCTGGAAGGTGGGTTGTCACAGATATTTGTCGCCATGTGGCTGGAGGAGAATGGTGTGGCGTACGATTCCGTCACATATCGCAACATCATCGCCGATGATGCATTTGCAGCGATGATCGGGGGCGGGGTTGCAGCATCGGAATTTTGGGAACCCTATGGCTCCAACACGCTGAAAGCTCTGGACGGTGCGACCGTGCTGGCCCATTCACAGGAACCCATCTGGCTCAAACAAGGCGTGGTTGCAGATGGCCACTATATGTCCGAGAAATTCGTCACCGAACGCCGTGATACCGCGCGCAAGACATTGCAGGCCATGTATGACGCGATTTCCTGGTGGCAGGAAAACCCGGCTGAAGGCAATCAGATCATCGCCGACGGCATGAAGATGAGCGTTGAGGATGTGGAACTGGTGCTTGGCAAGGATGGCAGCCGCATGGATGGGGGTCTTTACGTTTATGACTTCATCGAAGCGGCGCAGTTCTGCGGATCGGCCCCGGGCAACCCGCCATTCGATCAGGTCAATGGTCAGATCAACGACCATTGGAACCTGGTCAGCGAATGGTGGGTCAAGTTCAACCTGATCAAATCGGTTCAGGCCCCTGAAACCGGTATTGAATGCGCGCTTCACAAAGAGCTTTACGATGCAGGGTATCGCGGTTGATCAGCACCAAAACTAAGGGCGAGGGGTGTCACTGCCCCTCGTCCGTCATCTGCATGATTCACGCCTGACAGGACATTGGGACCGATATGCCTCTGGACGACACTATCCTGACCGCCAATAACGTTTCTAAAGTCTTTGGTAGCAAGGCCAAGGCCGTTGAAGCCTTGCGTGAGGTGTCCTTTTCTGTTGCGCGCAACGAGTTGTGCATCCTGCTGGGCCCGTCGGGCTGCGGTAAATCCACACTGTTGAACATCGTGGCCGGTCTGGAAAACCCAACGAGCGGATCCGTGAGTCTGGACGGGGCATTGATCCACGGCCCCTCTCGGCAGCGCGGCATGGTGTTTCAGGGCTACACCTCATTTCCATGGCTGACCGTGTTTGAAAACGTGGAATATGGCATGAAGCTGAACGGCGTAGCCAAACCCGAACGCACTGAGCGTGCCGAGCGGTTCATTGATCTGGTCCACCTGACCCGGTTTCGCGACGCCTATCCCAACACCCTGTCCGGCGGGATGAAGCAGCGCGTTGCCATTGCCCGCACGTTGGCAAATGAGCCGGAAATCCTGTTGATGGATGAACCTTTCGGCGCGTTGGACGCCGAAACCCGGTGGCACATGCAGGAAATGCTGCTGGAGATCGTGGAAACCACCCATACAACGATCCTTCTGGTCACACATGATATTCAGGAAGCGATCTTTCTGGCAGACAAGATCGTATTCCTGTCGGCCAATCCGGGCAGGTTGAAAACCGTGCTGGATCTTGAATTCAAGAAAGGCGCAGACCTCAAAAATAAGGAAGACCTGATCGCCCTGCCCGGTTATCTGGAATGTGAGCGTGAGATAACCGCTTTGATGCGGGCGGAAGCAGGGAAATCGGACGGAGACGACTGATCTCGGACATCCATATTCAACCGTGAGACGTGGACTCGTCTCGTGTCATGCCAAACCTGTGTCAGTCGTCAGCGGAGTCGCTGTATTGTTCCCAGTCCCGCTTGAGCAGGAATTGGTTTTTAAAGTTTTTCAGACCCAGCATCACCTCGGCATCTGCAATATCTTCGCAGCTGTGGATGTGATCTTCGAGAAAGGTCGCCATCTTGTCCGGTTCATCGCACACGATCTCGATCAGTAAATCGAACCGGCCTGTGACCCACAGGATGTAGACCACGCTGGATACCGAATTCAGCCGATCCGCCACCTCTTTGGGCGTCACCCCCGGCGCTACTTTGACGCAAACCATCGCATCAGCTTTGTATTCCGACGCACGCGGGTCCGCGATGGCGACAATGCGCAACATCCCGCTGTCTTTCATACCGTTCACGCGGTTGCGAATGGTCCCTTCCGAAACCTTCAGACGTTGGGCAATTTCCGAGAACGCCATGCGGCCATCCGTTTCCAGCATCCTGACGATTTCGCTGTTCAGGCGTTCTTCGACCGAATGTGTCCCGCGTTGGTGGGTTTGTTTTTCCCGGCCGTTGCGTCTTGTGCTGGATTCCATAAGTGCACTCTGCCTTGCTTAGTGGCCCGCAAATCTGTCACAGGGTTCCCTCTCACAACATATCTAGAGTACAAAGGGCGATGCAATTCGTTTTAACCTATTTTTCAAGATTTCACCGTCAAAGCCTCCGTTTTTTGCGGAAACAGTATCGCGATTGCATGCATGTTTCCGATTTCACCAAAATTGAATCCACTCAATACCGTCAGCGGGGCTGACTTAGTCAGGTGTCGATGAAATCAACGCATCTACTTAATGCGCAACAAAACCGACGCTTGTTTGTCGCTTTCGTCCAATGCGTCGAAATTCTTTGCGGTATCATCACTTTATTGGGCGTGCACCTAAACCTGAATGTTTGATTCGTACGATCCTTTCCACATCGGATCCGGATAGGTTTCGCCTCACGGGCACGACTAAGCCACATCAAATCCGCGGATGTATCTCCGCAAAACTCAGAGGTGATTTTTCATGGCCCGGATTACTTACTACGAACATGACGGCACCCAGCACGATGTGCAGGTTGCTGACGGCATGACACTCATGGAAGGCGCAAGAGATCATAATCTCTCCGGGATCGAGGCCGATTGCGGTGGCGCATGCGCCTGTTCGACCTGCCATGTCTATGTTGATGCTGCCTGGGTTGACAAACTGCCCGCCAAGGATGCGATGGAAGAGGACATGCTTGATTTCGCATGGAAACCCGATCCAATCCGTTCGCGTCTGACTTGCCAAATCAAGGTGACCAAAGAACTGGAGGGTTTGATCGTGCATTTGCCTGAACGTCAGATCTAACCTCTGAGCCGCTTTACCTTGCTCCTACAGCTCAGCTGTAGCCTGTGAAAAAAGAAACACCGATGATTGATACGCATTTCAACCGAAGGTTCGGGTTGCTACACCCGATGGTCCTGGCACCGCTTAACCCCGCATCGGACTGGCGCTTGGCCGCCGCAGTAAGTGATGCTGGTGGATTGGGGTTGATCCATGTCGGTGAACTGGACACCAAGGACCTGACAGAGTGTTATCTGCGCACCGGTGAAGATGCCGTCGGTTGGGGGATCAATATTCAGCGGCTAGAACGAGAGCCTGAGGTGTTGGATCAGTTGCTTGGATATCGGCCCAGAGCCATTTTGCTCTATGGTGGAGATCCAAAACCTTTTGTGGACAGGATTCAGACCATTAAAGTGCCCGTGATCTGCGTAGTCGAAACGATTGACATGGCACGTAGGGCAATTGCGTCTGGCGTTGAAATTCTGGCGGCCCACGGCAATGGCTGCGCTGGTTCAGGCAGCGGCACGCGAACCACCATGGCTTTGTTGCCTGAAGTGGCCGATGCTATTTATGCCAGCCATACAGAAACGCTTTTGTTGTGTTCCGGCGGCATTTCGGACGCGCGCAGCGTTGCTGCAGCGCTGATCATGGGAGCTGATGGGGTGATGATGGGAACCCGGTTCTGGGCCAGTCAGGAAACATCCCTTCCGCAGAATCAGGTCAACGCTTTGCTTTCCCTGACTGGTGACGACGTAACCGTTTGTTCCAAAACCGACAACTGCCATGAAGTAGTAAAACGCACATGGCGCGGAATCGGAATGCCAGAGGACAAACAGCCCGTGAGTGAAGGCGTCGGTACGATCCACAGCGCGCCTTCGATCGACACTATTCTGAACTCACTCACCCACAAAACCTCACGCCTGATGACCCACATTCAGCGCAAAGTTGTCGAATAGGGGCTGTTCACCCAAAGAACCTCTGATCTGTGAAATGACGTTGGTATCTTCACTTAGATTGGCTGTACCGCAGTTTTATCCATGGCCCTGATCCCAATCAGGCAGGGGCACGTTATCTGGTCATGTCGCAAGCAGCGAAGCAATATGCGCGTCTAGCTGAGCTGTGAAACCCGCATCGTTGCCGGGATTTGCGGCACAATGGCCAAAATCGGAAATGTAAGGCGCAAATTTGGCACCTGGAATAAACGCTGCCTCGAATTCGTTGTCTTCAGGCGGGAAGTACAGGTCTTGCGTGCAGGGCATCAGGATGGTCCGGGCTCGTATTGAGCCGAGTGCTACTTTGAAATCTCCGTTGAATTCCGGCCCCGCGCTCACATCACCGGCTTGCCAAGTGGCAAGTTTGCACAGAAGATTGTTGGCGTCCCAGTTTGCGGCATGATCCTCAGCCCAGTCATCCATCAAAGCCACCGGACTGTCATAGCCCAATTGCCGATACAAACCTTTCCGATAGAAGGTCTGGGAAAAGGCCCAACCGGCATAGACACGTCCAAAAGCCTTAAGCCCTGCGACAGGTTGCGTGTCGTAGTCCCCACCATTCCAGACTGGGTCGGCACACAGCGCGGCCTTGACCCCTTCGAGAAATACATAGTTATGAGGCGAGGTCCGTGCAGACGCGCAGAATGGCAGGATCGCCTGCACCATGTCCGGATACTGCGCGGCCCATTGATAGGATTGGCAACCTGCCATGGACCAGCCCGCAACAAGCGCGATTTCTTCAATTCCCAAATGATCGTGGATCAGCCTGTGCTGTGCCGCGATATTGTCCCACATCTGCACAAACGGAAACTGCGACCCGTCCTGCGGAGCGGGCGTATTCGATGGTGACGAAGACCGCCCATTGCCAAACAGGTTGGGGCTGATAATGAAATGTTGTGCCGGATCGATTGCCCGACCCGGGCCAAAGAACCCTTCGTTGCGGGAATTCGTTCCAGTGTAAAAGGTCGGCAGAATGATCACATTATCCCGTGCTGGTGATAAGGTGCCATAAGTTTGGTAGGCAAGTTTGGCGTCTTTCAAAACCTCTCCGGACAAAAGTGGAAAGTCGCCAAGCTCAAATATCTTGTGGGTCTGCATTATACGGCTCCCTGTTTCTAAAAGACCATTCCGAGACCGGCCGGTCCGTGATTTCGGCTCGGGTGTCGAATGGGTCGACCCGAGCCGAAAATAGCCCGGGTCGAAACCTGTTTATTCAGCGGCGCTTGGGGCCTCACCTTCGGTTCTTGCCCGCATTCCGTCGCGGATGACAGCCTTGAACAGGGCGATACCCATCAGGGCCATTACGATCGAGAACGGCAAGGCACCGATGATCATTGCGGTATTGATTGCCCCTAGGCCACCGGCCAGCAACAGCGTCCCGATCACCAGCGTCAACGCGGCACCCCAGACAATAATATGCACCTTGGGTTTTTGACGCGCGTCACCACCGGCTGCGATAGTGTTGATGATCAACACTGCCGAGTCCGCTGAAGTGACAAGATAGGTCAGCAGCAGGAACACGATAACGACCGACATCAGCAACGCCATGGTTGGCGAAAGCATGAAGTTGATCATCGCGAACAACTGAGATGAAATACCGGCGCCAGTTATTGCATCTTCAGCGCTACCATTCAGCGTCAGATCAATCGCTGTTCCGCCCACCACCGTAAACCAAATAAAACACATCAGCGACGGCACGATCATGGCACCCAGTACAAACTCGCGGAAGGTGCGCCCGCGTGAGATACGTGCCAGGAACAGTCCGACGAAAGGCGCGAAGGCAATCCACCAAGCCCAGTAGAAGATGGTCCAGCCACCTTGCCACCCTGCCAGTTCGCTTGCGACGCTTTCTTTGTTGCCGTCTGATTGCCACACGGTGACGACCATCGCGGGGAAGCTGATGATATAATCCCAAAGGCCAACGGCCAGACTGCTAATCGCAAACATTGTTGATCCGAAGATCAGGAAGAACGCCAGCAAAAAGAAGGACAGTCCCATATTGATGTTGGACAGCCACTTGATGCCTTTGCCAACCCCGGACAGTGCCGACAATGTTGACGCGAACATGACGATAACAAGCGCCACAATCATGGCCGCATTGGTCGGCGCACCTTCGGCATTCATCATCCAGTCTGCGCCGGTGATATTGAATACACCCGAGGCGAATTGGGACACGCCGTAGCCCAGCGTAACTGACACACCCAGAATCGTCGCAATGACCGAGACGATATCAATGATGTGACCCAGCGGTCCGGAAAGAGCTTGTCCGAAGATCGGCGTCAGCCCAGACCGGATCGTCAGCGGCAAGCCGCGCGAATAGCTGAAGAACGCAAGTGCCAGCCCGATCATTGCATAGCAGCCCCAGGCCGAAAAACCCCAATGCAGGAAAGACCATTTATAGGCCGCCCGTACGTTGTCAGCTGAAGATCCTTGGGTATCACCCATGATCACATCCGGATTGGTTCCGAAATGATAAAGGGGTTCGGCCGTCGCATAGGTCAGCATCCCGATGCCGATCCCGGCACCGAACATCATCGAAAACCACGAGAAGTTCGAGAACTCAGGCTTATCATCAGGAGCACCCAATTTGATCTTGCCGGTCGCGGGCCATAGAGCAAGAACCACGCAGGTCAGAACGTAGAACGCCATGACATACATATACCACGATCCGGTATTGGCATCGATGGCACTGCGAACGCTTTTCAGCGCGTTTCCGGCCTGTTCAGGCCAAATTGCGGCCCAAAGGATCAGTAACCCGATCAGGATCTTCGATCCCAAGGCGACCATCCTGTTGAAACCACGATAAAAGCCATCATCCTCCGTGGCGATGGGGAGGTCGGTAATAGGTGGGGTAATGGACATTTTCATTCCTTCCTGTCGGGGAATTTCCCTTTGTTAGTTGGATCTGTTCGGAAAACGTTTCACGGCTCCTGTCCAAGAGGCCCGCATGGGGATCGAAACGCGTATGCGATCGGTTTGTTGCGCTTTGCAAATGATCCGGCAAAGCTTGGTCCGGCCAGTCTCTGAGCGCCAAAGCGGCAATCAGATAGTAAAGTTCACCAAAACACAGATGAGCGGATTCACCCATGGATGGGCACCTGAATCGGTGCAGAAAAAAATACCAAATTGTTCCAAGGGGGCCGTGGCCCCCCTTGGAATCTGGCTATTTCCGCAGTTGCAGAAAACACGTCAGGTACTGACCTTAGTACAGCCGCAGGTATTCCTGCACCTCCCAGTCGGTCACGGCCTGATGGTATCGCTCCCACTCGTCGTTCTTGTATTCCAGATACGAATGGCGCATCACCGGACCCATGACATGTTCTGCCATCTCATCCGTGCGCAAGGCCTGAATCGCGCTCCACAAGGTGCGTGGCAGGCGACGAATGCCCAGTTCTTCCAACTCAGCCTCAGTCTTGGAATACAGATCGAAATCCGTGGCTTTGCCCGGATCAACCTTGTTCTTGATCCCCTGCACCGAACAGGTCAGGTGCATTGCCATCGCCAGATACACGTTCATCGTCATGTCACAGGCACGGTTTTCGATACAGTGGCGGCTTTGCGGCAGCCGGAACTGGGCAGACCGGTTGTTGAACCCGTAGGTGATGTTTGTGGGCGCCCAGGTGACGGTGCCGCCCTCAAACCCACCTACGCGCGGAACCAAACCGTTATACGAGTTCACGGTTGGGCAGGTGATCGCGGTGATCGCCTCGGCGTGCTGCATCAGGCCACCAACGGCCCAGCGGCTTTCGTCTGACCATTCACCTTCGGGCGTTTCATAGATGTTCTCGCCGGGGCGGCTTTCGTGCTGCATCGACATGTTGATATGCGCGCCTGAACGCCAGTCGCCCACAGTGGGTTTTGGCATGAAGGTCACGAACATGCCGTGCTTTTTGGCAACCTCTTTCAGGACAATACGCAGGAACGCCAGCCGATCGGACATTTCCAACACGTTGGTATAGTGGAAATCCAGCTCGAACTGGGAATAGGCGCCTTCGGCAACCACATCGTGCAGGTTCCAACCCAAACCTTCGATGATGTCGATCATGTCCTTGAGGTATGGCATTGAATCGACCGAATATTCCACGTCATAGCCAAAGGCCTGACGACGGGGGCGCAGCCCGTCTGCCGGATCATCATCGAATGCCTTCACGGGCTGACCGTTCTCGTCGTATTTCATGACGATGAATTCGGGTTCAACTCCGGCATAGCCGGTGTACCCTTCCTGCGCGGCCTCGTGCATTGCGCGCTTCAGCGCCTGACGCGGGCAGACATTGTAGGGCGCATCTTCCCAGTAGAGGTCCGAGAAAATGACCGCCATCGAAGTGTCCCAGGGGCAGATATAGACGGCATCCAGATCAGGCACCACGACCTGATCACTGTCTGCCGGGCTCAGCTCGGGAACAAACGAGATCGAGTGCACCGCAAATTGCGGACCCTTGCCCAGACACAGCTGTTCAAAATCGCTCATCGGGACGGGTTTGGTCTTTGGGATGCCGTGCAGGTCGATCCATGCACCCATCACATATTTGACGCCAGCATCTTCCAGACGCTTTTTAACTTCGGGAATCTTCGGGCGATTGCGTTCCACCGCGTCCTTGAAGCTCTCGTAGTAGATCTTGCCGTTGGTATTGTCTTTTGGCATGTTTTTTCCTCCTGTCAGGGTCCCGCCTTGCATCTCATCGTTGCAGCGATCGACGGGCCGCTAAAATCCTGTACTTTTCTCGACTGCGCAAAGAAGACCGGCAACAAGTGAGGGAGAGCCACCTATTGCCGGCTTTCAATCTGCGACCGGCGTTCAGCCCGGCACAAAATCGTTTGGATCGATTCCGGGAACTTCGGTGATACCCGCCAGCTGTTTCCAGTTATGCGGGTATGCAGCATAGAAGATCACGCAGCGGTCATCCGCCTCATACGAGATGTGATTGTCCTTCGGGACAAACAGCACATCACCGCGGTTGCAGTTGTATTCCTGACCGTCACACACCAGACGGAACGTGCCTTCAAGCACATAGATGATCTCATCGCAGGTCAGATCCCATGGAATCTTGATGTTTTTCAGAACGTTGATCCCGCCACACATGGACGTCGAAAATTCGCTCGTGACCATTGGCTTGATATAGGTGTCGCCGTCGCCGTCACCGATTTTATTATAGCGGTCCTCAACGAGGTCCCATTTCATCAGTCTTGGTGTTTCACCCATTGGTCATGCCTCTTCTTTAGCTAAATGTTTCAGAATGGATTCGTTCAGTTCGACCTTGTAGCCGTCCGGGTCCTCGCAGAACGCAATGACACGGGTGCCGTTTTTCATCGGTCCTGGCGCACGTGTGATGTTCACACCAGCCGCCGCCAGGTCTTCGCAGGCCTTGTAGACATCCGGCGTTTCGATGCAGATGTGACCGTAGGCATCACCTTTTTCATAAGGCTCTTCACGGCCCCAGTTCAGCGCCAGTTCAAGCGTCGGAGAGCTTTCTTCCGGACCATAGCCGATGAAGGTGTTGGTAAATTTGCCTTCGGGATAATCCGTGCGACGCAGCACCTGCATACCCAGAATGTCGCAATAGAACTTAAGACTTGCCTCAAGATCCACAACGCGGATCATTGTATGCGCAAGGCGAAAGCCCGTATTCGTTTGATTTGCCATTATATATCCCGTCTTTCACTTACTTGAACTTGCAACGTCGTTGGCCACCAGGTCCTGGAATGCGCGCACGCTGTCCTCCCACGCGGGCGACAGCACGCCCCCTGCATCCGCGATTTCCGACGCACGGCCCAGTTGCAGCCGCTCGGTCATTTCGTGGTCTTCCTTGTGAACGTCCCACCACAGCTTCTTCAGGCCCTCGACATCGTGGCCATCCAGTTTCTGACCCGCCGTGGTGTAGATGGCGCGTTTCTGCAGCATCGTGCTCGGACCGGTCGGAATGTTCAGGTAAACACCCATCTGATCGGGAAAATACCGACCCAGAATGAAGTTCGGGTACAGGGCCAGATAGCGCGAGCTGACGCCAAGGCTTCCGGATGTTCCGATCTCTTCCTCCAGATCCACAGCACTGCCCATGCAATTGCCGTCAATGATCGTATAGTGATCTTCCAGCGGCTGGTCTGTTGTGGTGGCGTGCACGAACTGAACATGATAGGGCTCGATGAAGTTCTCCATGATGAACTTCCAGTTGCAGGCCACTTCGCCGAATTCCAGCGTCGCGACACAATCGACCATGTCCCATTCCATCCCTTCCAGACGCGCCAGCAGCGTGGCTGAGTAGTCTTCGAACGGTTCCGCCTCGCCATCGATGTTCACGAATATCCAGTCGTTCCAGACATGGGTCCGGATCGGGATCAGGCTGTTGGCTTTCTTGTCGAAATCTTCGTGGTTGTGCTGGTTCGGGCCACCGAAATGCGGCGCCGCGCGCAACTGACCGTCAAGGTCATACGCCCAGGCATGATAGGGGCAGCGGATCAGCTTCCCGACGTTCTTCGGTTCATCAACCAACGTCAGGCAACGGTGACGGCAGATGTTGTGAAACGCCTTGATCTCACCCTTGGTGTTGCGCACGATCAAAAGCGGTTTGTTCGCGATCGTGACGGGTACGGCATCCCCGCTTTCTTTCAATTCATGGGCGAACCCGATGCAAATCCAATTGCGATGAAACACTGTTTGGCATTCCGCCTCCCAGAATTCCTGGCCTGTATATGCAGCTGCTGGCAGCCCGCGTTTCAGACCGCTGCTCTCAAAAAACGGAGACAGAATCTTCTGCATGTCACCCATTTAGTTTCCTCCCCAAAAAAGCTGGACGACTGAGATGTTGATATGTGCTGGCACCTGCTGGCGCTGATCCGTCATAACAAACAAGATCAAACTGCGCTTTTCGTAATTTGTCTAGCTTTTTTTGTATTTTCCGTACGACGGCCAGTTTAACCCTGCAGAATGCTAAAATAATTTAGGAATTTGTTGGCCTAAAGCGTTTCCAGTTTACGTAGAAGCATATCCGGCCTCACGAAAGTAGTTCCAGCATTCCTGCGGTGTGTAGAGGTCGCAGATTTCGCTGAGGGCGTTGAAGAGTTCTGTGAAGGATCGTGCACCGATGCGTCGGAGGTGGGCTTTCAGTTTTGAGAACGCCATTTCTATTGGGTTCAAGTCCGGGCTGTAGGGCGGCAAGAAGAGGAACCAGCAGCCATGGTCACGGAGGGCTGCCTCGGCCTCCTTGTTTCGATGCGTGGCGAGATTGTCGAGGATCACGGCGGTGCCGGGCTTGATCTCGGGGATCAACACATTGCGGATGTAGGCAATAAAGGCGGGACCGTCCATCGCCCCCTTGATGACCCAAGGCGCGACCAGATCGGATGCCCCCAGCCCTGCGATCAGCGTTTGGGTTCCCCAAGACCCAAACGGCGCGGATGCTGTCAGCCTTGTGCCGCGCAAAGATCTCCCCCGCGTTCGTGTCAGATTGGTTTTGACGGATGTTTCGTCAAGGAACACAACACGTTCAGGCATGGCGCTGATCGCAGGGGCACGATGGGTGAACCAATCGGCCCGGGCCCGTTTTACCCTTGCTCTCTTGCGTTCATCCGCAATGAGGCTCTTTTTTTGTACGTGTAGCCCAACCGCTTGAGCGCCTGGTCAATGCCGGAGACGGACGCGGTGACGTTGTGCGCATCGGCCAACGCACCCTGAAGCTCCCTGAGTGTGATGTCCGGATCTTGGTGGATCAACTCGATCAGGAACTCGTGGTAGGGTGCCAGCCTGCCATGACCGGTGTTGCGCGGGTTCTCGGCCGGCTTCAGGCGCAAACCTTGCCTGAGCTTCTGTGAAAGGCGCGACGCGGACGCCGCTGAAATCATCAGACGACGGCCGATCTCACGACCCGTCAGTCCTTCGGCAAAGAGCGCCTCGAAACGTGTACGAATATCGGCAGAGAGCGGGTTAGGCATGAACTGATCCTCCTGAATAGGATGAATCAGAAAACGCGCCCGCTGTGAATCCCCTACGATTCAACAAAAGCTGGAAACGCTTTAGAATGGATCACCGAGCCACGGTATCGCCTACATTCACTTAGACACGCGCGACGGTCGATACCATACAAATTCAATGATGCCCGTTACGACAAGCCTTCCCAAGGCTAACTCCCGGTCACGATTTACTCGGACTACAAATATAGTCTCCGACGTCGAGGTGACGTGCCGGTCTGGGTTTTGATGCTGTGGTGCGGAACTGGACATTGCCAGGCCGCAAAACATGGTGCAATCACCACATCGATGCCATAGCCGAGCACTGCAGGATGAACTGGCAAACTGAGACGGGATACAACCAGCGATCGCTTCCGGTCACCCCACCAAACGGGTCGATGCACTCGTTCCATGGAGCCTCATGTTATCAAGCTGATCGCGCGCGAGGTAAAGGCGCCATTTACTTGCGACCATCCATACCGCGAAATCTGCATGGGCGATCAGTGCAATATCTAGAATAGCGCAGTGCTTCCAATATTTGGAAAGCTCACTTTTGCAATGTAAAGCAGGTGTTTCTCCCGCTTCGCCAAGACGCGTAAATCGTTGCGTTTTTCAAAGGAACACGGATATTTGCGAAATCAATGAGTCGCGCGTCAGAAGCGATACGCCCCACGAACTTGTAATGCGGTGCCATCAAAATCCAGCGGACCATCGCTGAAATGACTTCAGCTTACATCGCCACGGAACCTTGTATAACCTACGATAGCATTAGCCATTCCTTGGCCAAAATCACAACCAGCTCGCGCCCTCTCGCGTAAGATGCCATCAAAATCGACAGACGTGTTGCGAATGCCGAGTCCAAGATTCGCGTTGCGTGTGTCGTAGTCAAGCTCGCCACCGATGATTCAATCTCCAAAATCGTAGTCATATCCGGCGATCAAACCATTTGTGAAAGAGTTATCGTCGCTAGTGACGCTGCCATCAAATATGCCATACCCGGCACTGAGCCCCGATGTATCCCCCTGCCCAAACTCCGTACTTGCTGGAGCAGCAGCGAACGAGTGAGCAACTACAGGTGCAACCAATTGAGATTTTGCCATTTTCTTTTATCTCTTTCACCATCTGTATCGTTGACTATGTCACTCATTGATCTCAGGCAGTATATGTGAGATTCATCCGGTTTTGGTCGGGTTAGCGGCACGTCGCATCTGACATACCGACCAACCTACAATACCAGTCGGTATCCTCAAGAACAGCTATTGGCCACTTTTGCTTGGTCGACTGCAACAACCTGTCCTTTTAGGTTTGCGACCTGATCAGCAATATTTTCGCCTGATGATGTAGTGACGGGTTCACCCAAAACGATCAAAGCGGCAGTATCCTTGTTTCGCGCCATCTTTTGCGAGGCTGAAGCCGATTGCAAGGCCTGCTGGACGCGCTGATCTTCTTGACTGAGTTGAGCACAGCTGAACCCTTTGTAATTCTCAGGCGATACATAAGCCGCGCGAATGTTCTTTGGGTTTTGTGCGCAAGCAGAAACGCTCACCATGATGGCTACACACCCGAATGCCGACCAATTTTTTTTCAACTTTCGATTCCTTCTTTCACTTGACTGTGTTTATTGGCACACAGTGCGTATCTCAAAGAATATCGCTAAGCAATATGCTTTTTATGTTTTAGTTAAAATTTTTGTCAAAACAGGCGATACCACCAGCCACTTTGGTTCCATTACGATCATCGCATGGCCCATTCATCCCGCTAGCAGTAGCAGCAGCAGCAGCAGCAGCAGCAGAGGCCTCGGTCACAACGATTGTCGAGCAAAACTTTTTCGAAGCCGTCAAGCTCAAAATACCACTCTGGAAGTAAGGCGTGAGGCGTGAAAATTCTCAAACACCAGTGATTCGACTGATCCGTCAAGTGATCGTATTGTTGGATCTCTGTTTGTGTCAAAATATGTATTTCTTTTGCGGGCGCAGCATAAATCGTGAACCAGCAGAACCCTTCGCTTCCCAACATTTGCCTGACATACATCCGATTATCTTCGTGTTCTGGAACATTGCGAGGGAACTCGGAAGCATCATTTGAACCATCCATCTAGGCATGAACACCAATATGTGCGCCGGGTTCCATCGTCCATCTTGCCCCGGCCAGGAAAAGGTCCACCCCACCCGAATTGATTTCGCTGTCCGGCGTCAGATGCATGTTGAGCCCCAACTCACGAATGCGATAGCCAAATTCTATCATCGTGTCACCATCCAGCAAGCCGGGAATGTCAGTCTCGACCAGCGTGGAGATGCCTGGGTCCCAAGCATAAATGTCTTCAAGTTGTTCCAGAGTTTTGGCGTAGATCTCGCCCCGCATGTATAGCTTGCTGCCTTCAAAACGGAACTCGGTCGTCTCGACAAGATTGAGGGAGACAAAAGCGATCCAGATACACCCAACGACGTTTATGAGTGACAATATGGCAAAACTAAAAAGCATAGGGCATGCAAACCGGCTAAGGGCATGCCAGTCATCACGCAAACAGTTGAAGACAGCTGCCCTAGGGCTCTTTACCCAAAGAGTTTTCATCATCGCACTGCATTACTCTGCAAAAAAGAGATGTACTGGAATCTGGAGAGATGATAAGTATTGGTTATCTTTTTACAACTATTATTTTATATAAAATGTAAAATATTTAATGCCTAGAAAATTCTTTACGGCTCATGTCGCTTTTGAAAAGCAGAAACAAATGAAGGGGGCCACATGGCCGGATTTGCCAAAATCGTCATGGCACTGAGCTTTTGCTACTATACACTGGAGATGGGGCTGTTGTGGCTGGGTCAGACGATAGGCTTGCATAACGAAATCTGGGATGCTTATGATTTTCCTGAACAAGTGAACTCACCACCTTTGTGGTCACTACTTGTCGGCCTTGGCGTGACAGGATTTACCCTTATGTCCTTGGCCTGTGCCTATCGTGGGGCCTGGCTGATACTGAATGGTGGACCAAACCAGGATTTTCGCGATCTAGGCCGGAACATGCGACACATTGCATGGGGGCTAATCGGATTCTGGCTTGGCTACAATATTTTGGCTGGTGCTGTTCAGTATCTGATCGTTGTTGATCTGGCATCAACCGATGGTTTCGATTTTGGCTGGGACCCGCTGGATTTCGATATCGTCTTTGCCATCATAGGCGTGGTCCTGCTTGCGATATCGCAGACACTCAATCGGGCTTGGCAAGCCGAAGACGAAAATATGCACTTTCTGTGAGGCCTGCATGCCATGGCAATTAATGTGACGCTCGATCTGATGCTGGTGATGCGAAAGACCTCCTCGAGGGAACTTGCAGCGGCCATAGGCATCTCCGAAACGAACCTTTCCCTGATAAAGTCGGGGAAAATCAAAGGGGTCAGATTTTCAACTCTCAATGCAATCTGCAGCTACCTGGAGTGTCAGCCCGGAGATATTCTGAGTTTCGAACCGGACTAATAATCTTAACTTTCGGATGAACTGAGGGCATGGATCATTGTTCACCTCAGGTTGTAGATATGTACGGACTCTCGGGACACTTCCTGTAAATTATCCAATCTTGGGTGGAGGAAGATCGGGACATTCAATGCAAGCTTAGAGTGCTTCAACATGCCGAGAAGATCGGCAATGTAGGGGTCGAGTCCGGCTGAGTGCAGAATAGGGCGTTAAGCTCGGATTGGGCTTCTGTGATTGCGCTCAGGCTTGGCCTTCACTGAGATAACGATAAATGGTGGCCTTAGAGAGGCTGTACTCGGCCATGAGGTCCTTGATTAAGGTGCCCTTCGCGCGTTCTGCGCGCAGCTCTACGATCTGATCGTCAGTAAGCGCAGGGCGCTTTCCAAATTGCACACCGCGATCCTTGGCTTTCTTGATCCCGTCCATTTGACGCTCGGCGCGGATTTCGGTTTCGAACTGACCGACTGCTCCGAGCATGTTGAACAGCAGCCGCCCGGTTGCGTCAGATGTGTCGATATTTTGATCGAGGACGACCATATCAACGCCCTTTTCGCGCAGGGTTTCGGCGATCTGGCAGAGGTGTAACGTGGATCGGGCGAGACGGTCGATGCGGGTTACGGTCAGCTGGTCGCCTTCGCGGACATAGTTGAGGCACTGTTTGAGCTGAGGGCGGGCGTCAGTGGTGCCGCTGCGCTTCTCTTCGAACAGCTTGTCGCAATCGCTCAGCTTTTCTCTCTGCACCTCCAGAGATTGTCCAACCGAACTGACACGGGCATATCCAACTTTGGCCATGGGGTCTCATATAGTTTTAAGATTTTTGCGACCGCCATATTGAGACATTGAAAAAGACATGGCAAGCGGATGGTCTCAATATGTCTACTTTCAAAGACCCTATCTCATAAAGAAAGAACAATCCGATGGCACATCGAGCGGTTCTGACCGCGCGACAACGCGCGGCGCTATTTGATCTTCCTACTGACGAGATGGCGTTGCTTCGGCAATTCACTCTGGATGATGAAGACATTGAGAACATCCGCACACGGCGACGGCCAGAAAACCAAATTGGCTTTGCCCTTCAACTTTGTGCCTTCCGGTATCCAGGTCGGTTACTCAAAGCTGGCGAGGTGATCCCGGAACCTGTTTCCCGTTTTGTGGCCGCACAACTCGGGCTGAAGCTGGATGATCTCCTGCCATATGCCGCGCGGGAGAAGACCCGCCGGGAACATCTGGATGCTTTGCGCAAGATGTACGGGTACAAGATGTTTTCCGGCAAGCGCGCCAAGAAAATGCGGAACTGGCTGGAACAGAATGCTGAAGCAGCGCAATCCAGCGAGGTGCTGGTACGTGGGTTCGTAGAAGAATGCCGCAGACGGCAGATCATTCTGCCGGGTATATCGGTTATTGAACGTCACTGTGCAGATGCGTTGGTCGCCGCTGAACGCAGGATAGAAGCTCGCATTGCGGCTCATCTCGATGCAAAAATGCGCGCCCAACTCGACAACTTGCTGACCGAAGAGGTGGATGGTCGGGTCAGCCGGTTCGTCTGGTTACGGCGGTTTGAGGTAGGAAAGAACTCTGCCGACATCAATCGCCAACTCGACCGGCTGGAATTTTTGCAGCGGATCGAGTTATCGTCGGCGATCTTGGACGGTGTTCCTGCACACCGACTCGCGCAACTGCGTCGTCAGGGCGAAAGGTATTTCACAGATGGGCTGCGGGACATCACCAGTGATCGCCGTTTGGCCATTCTTGCGACATGTGTTGTGGAGTGGTCAGCCGCCATCGCTGATTCCGTTGTCGAGACACATGACCGGATCGTTGGATCAATCTGGCGGGAGGCAAAGAGGATTTGCGACGCCCGTGTTGCCGAAGCGCAATCGGAGATCGCGGCGACCCTGGTCGGGTTTGAGGCATTGGGCACGACATTGCTATTGGCTAAAGGTGATGAAGTGGCAATCGCCGGTGCTGTGGATGCTTCCTGTGGTTGGGGTGCGCTAGAAAACCTTGTCGCGACGGCAAGGACACTTGGCAAGATCGTCAAGGCGGATGCGCTGGCCTATGTCGAGCAGGGTTATCATCGGTTCAAGCTCTATGCCCCACGTATGCTGGCAGTGTTGGACATCACGGGAGCGAGTGTGGCTGAGCCTCTGTTGGCGGCGACCTATGTGATCCGCGACAAACGCGATATTCCAAGTCGCTCTGCACCGTTCCTTCAGCCCCAGTCTAAGTGGCGAAGTCACTTGCGGAATCCAGAAACCAACAGGGACCGCCTATGGGTTGTTGCGGTGCTGTTCCATCTGCGTGAAGCCTTCAGATCGGGTGATGTCTGGCTTGCTCATTCCCGCCGATACAACGACATGAAACAGGCTCTGGTTCCAGTCGAGGCCGCTCAGACTATGGGTATGTCGATGCCATTGGAGCCGGAAATCTGGATCTCAGATCGTAAGCAACAGCTGGAATACGGACTGCACAGGCTTGCGATGGCAGTGAAAAACGGAACCCTTCCCGGCGGTGTCATCGAGGATGGCAGATTGCGCGTCGAACGGCTGGAAGCTGATGTACCTGCTGAAGCCGATAGCCTCATCCTTGATCTCTATCGCCGCCTGCCGGAAGTGCGGATCACGGATATCCTCATGGACGTGGACATTGACACGGGGTTCACCGATGCCTTCACCCATCTGCGCACCGGTGCACCGTGCAAAGACAGGCTTGGCCTTTTGAATGTCATCCTCGCCGAGGGTCTGAATCTTGGGTTGAGCAAGATGGCCGGGGCCAGCAGTACGCATAGTTTTACCCAATTGGCGCGACTCTCGAACTGGCACGTAGAAAGTGACGCTATCAATCGGGCCTTGGCCATAGTGATCGAAGCGCAGGCACAGCTACCAATGGCAAAATACTGGGGTGCCGGTGAAACCGCATCCAGTGATGGGCAGTTCTTTCCCACCACGCGACAGGGTGAAGCGATGAATCTGATCAATGCGAAGTACGGTCATGAACCCGGCCTGAAAGCCTATACTCATGTATCAGATCAATATGGTCCCTTTGCCACGCAGGTCATTCCCGCCACAGTAAACGAAGCCCCATATATTCTTGATGGGTTGCTGATGAATCCGACCGGCAAGCGGATCAGAGAACAATATGCCGATACAGGCGGCTTCACGGATCTCGTCTTTGCCGCCACTTCACTGCTCGGATACCTGTTTATTCCGCGCATCAGGGATTTGCCGTCCAAACGGCTGCATGTTTTTGATCGCCGCAGTGTTCCCACTGAACTGAAGGGCTTAGCGGGTGACAAAATCCGGGAAAATACGATTATCACCAACTGGCCGGATGTTCTACGCTGCATTGCGACGATGCTCTCAGGCAGGATGCAGCCCAGTCAGCTCCTGAAGAAACTGGCGGCGCGGCCGCGGCAGCATGACCTGGCCATCGCCCTTCGTGAGATCGGGCGCGTTGAGCGGACGCTGTTCATCATAGAGTGGTTGCTCGACACCGACATGCAGCGCCGTGCCCAAATCGGTCTCAACAAAGGTGAGGCGCATCATGCTCTGAAGAGCGCCCTGCGGATTGGCAGACAGGGAGAAATCCGCGACCGCACCACTGAGGGTCAGCACTTCCGTATCGCAGGGCTGAATTTGCTCACCGCCATCATCATCTACTGGAATACAAAACAGCTCGGCATCGCAATGGCGCAACGAAAAAAGGCCGGGCTGGATACACCAGCATATCTTCTCACCCACATCTCACCGCTGGGCTGGGCACATATCATCCTCACTGGTGAATACAGGTGGCGGAAGATGAAGGCGGAAGGCCGATGAAACCCGATACGGCTATAACACAATGTAATCGCACAACGGGCTACGAAGCGAAAACACAGTCCAAATTGACCCTTTATGCGTGCTTCGATACTTATCTTTTCGATGGACTATGCTGAGCATCACGGCGAATTTGCGATAGAGCTATCAGACGCGCAGTTGATGCATCTGATCGTAGGCCAAACGCTGTATCTGCGCGATCCCCGAAACACACCGGTCGAAGTCATGTCTTGTGAGCCCGCAACAGCTTCATTCTCCGCCCGCGTTTCTGACTTCGAGGATATCGGAGCGGAATGGGTGTTGCCGCTTTGGGATGTGTCCAAGTTTCGGGTTGCGACGGATGCACCTCAGCTTTCGACCACAGAAACAGCAGTACTAATCCAGCATAGTGAGGTATTCGATCTTGTGACGGAAGTCCCGATCAACCCAGGGGCGCGAGAAGCGACAGAGGTCGAAATTGCTAGGTGCCAAAACGAGATTATCGCTGCTCTTGATCACAGCTTTCCCGATTTGCCTACGAACGCAAGCGCTCTCATTTCCGGGAAAGTAGCCTGTGGCAAATGGAGTAACGCGCTTGAAAGCGTAATGAATCTTAGAGGCTTACAGGACATAGACCGGGTCTTTGCCACACAATATGCAAGCAATCCACATGCCGGAGAATTCATCAAAGGGCATCGCATGGTCTTTGCCGAACTTGGGCTTGTGCCATACCGGGGTCATATAGTTCGTGATCCTAGGACGTTTGAAGAACAGTGGGCGAAACCTCGGCGTCGTAAGCACATTTTGACTCGTCTTGCTTTCATGCGGACGATGCTGTCGCGGCTCGGAATGGCGTCCGTTCCGCTTTACCGAACGATCTACTCTGATACCGAATTGCGTAATCCTGAGAACCGGGGTTTTGTTTCAACAACATTCTGCCGTGACGTGGCAGCATCGCTGTTTGCGTCTGGTCAGAAAATGCGTGTCTCCGCAAGCTACTGGCAACGTGTTGCGAATGAACGGGTTTTCATGTCGTATTTTGAAACGCCAGAACTGAGCCGAAGGTTTCAAGAAGCGGAAGCTGTTCTGATCTTTGATGAGCTAAATCCGATCTTTTAATACAGTGTGACGAAGAGAAGGTGGCCATGTGTGTTTCTTCTCTGTCAAGGAATGGCGCGCCGAACGGTCAGTATCTGAGCCATTCGGGAAATTTCTTAACGCCCTATTCTGCACTCATCCTGAATCGACCCCATGTACGCAAAACTTGCCGGTATTTTGGAATTGTGAGATCGAGCTTATATAGATGACGGGACGCATACCAGAAGCATGGTGAAGCCGGTCTCAAGAACGCCAAATCTATTCCGAAGAACCCTGCCAATCAGACACCTGCCCAGATTGTCGATAAGGTCCTGTATCTTCGGCGCAAATATCACCTGGGGTCTATCCGGATCGTCTGGTATTTAGCGCGTTATCACGACATCAAAATCTCTGACGCCGCGGTCTATCGCATTCTCAGGCGCAACGGCCTCAACCGGCTGCCCAGAGGCACGCGCATGCGGAAGTTGCACACCAAGCGTTATCAAAAGCAGGTTCCTGGTCATCATATCCAAGTAGACGTCAAGTTCCTGACGTTTAAGGGGAAACGCGGCTAATAGGTGCGCCGGTTGTCAACGGCGGCGTAATAACCTGCCAGTGGGGCACGCCACAGCTCAATGGTAAAGTTGAGCGATCCCACCGATCCGATCACAAGAATTCTATCACCTCCTCAGCTATAAAGGCGATGTCGATCTGGAGGCGAAACTGAACGAACGGGAACGGTTCTACAAATTCGCCAGACCGCACGGCACACACAATGGCCAAACCCCTTACGAAGCTCTCAGAGACAAGCTAAAGTAACACCATAAGTGTCCCGCGGGTTTGTCTAGGTTACATCTTCCGAAGAACAGCGCTACCGGTATGATCCACTCCGTGCACCTGAAAATCGTTTTTCGCCAAATCTAGGCCAATCATGCTAATCTTTTCCATAGACGCCTCAATTCAGGTTATTTGCAAACCCACCATGGCACATTGAGGCCAGCAGGGGCGTCTACACCTTCAAAACCAATCGAAGTTCTCCAACGAAGTTACTCTTTTTCAGTGTAATCGCCGGAATAAAACGATGTCAGCTCTTGCGCCAGATCGGAAAAAACTTGCTGTACTTCCTTTAAGGATCTAGTTTCAAGGTCATCGACGCGCTGCAGGAACGGGCTGCTTAACGCGGCGACCACCCGACCCTGAGGATCAAAAACGGGGAAACTCAGGTTGGTGATACCTTTGATCGTATCGGATTTAGCTTTGTAAAAACCATTCTTTCTGATCTCTTGCAACTCGGACTGTAAGACCGGGAAATCCACAGGTGGTTCACCAATCGCAGGTCGGTGCATCTCAACGAGGTCACGGACTTCGACATCGTCTCGAAATGCAGCCAGTACGCGGCCGGTGCCTGTGTTCCATAACCCTATGACCGATCCAGTGCGCAGGGCCAAACCCCAGTTTCCTGGTGCGGTCGCGGTAGAAACGACAACGATATCAGCGTTGCTTTCCAGACCGATATGGCAGGATTGAAACGTCAGTTTCGCCGCCTGCCGCATTCTAGGAACCGCAAAATCCAGCATCCGCCCTATTGGAGCGTGCCGGCGAGATGTCGAAAAGAGTTTGAGGCTCAGAGAATACCGGTCACCATTCTCCGAGCGGGAAACATACCCCAGTCGAACAAGTGTTGTCAGGACCCGGTAGATTTCGCTTTGCGATCGTTCCAACGCACGGGCGACTTCGATTTGGGTCAGAGCACCTTGCTGAGAGGCGAGTAGTTCAAGGATTTCAAGGCCCTTCTCAAGCGCAGGAGCGCTGTATTTCACTGGTTTTTGTGCCAACTATCATGTCCTTGACTGTATTTTCCCACTGTCGTCACGGCCTACACAGAATGTAATTATTTGTATACAAAATGCGATATTTATTTGAAATACTCTATTCACAGACATTTCAAACCATCAGATCGAATGTCAGATATTACTTGCGGCCAGATCAATCCGTATGAAAGACTTCTTCAAGCATCGTCCATTGCTCCCCTTGATTGCCGGTGGCGAGAGGGGTTTGACATGGATCCGTATAGGTCCACCATTCCTGCGTTTTCGGATCCTGGGCCATGGCTGCCATGTCGGCTTCAAAGTCATCCCCATGGTATTCCCAATATCCAAACAGGATATTTTCTGGCTCTCTCAGAAAAATCGTGTAGTTCCGGATATTGCTCATACGTATTTGGTCCAGAACATCCGGCCATGCGTCTGCGTGCAGGCGCTTATAGTCTTCGACTTTCTCTGGTTTGATCCCGATCATCATCCCCATACGCTGCATTTCCTGAATACCCCCTCCGCCAAGACATATCGGGCAGCAGAGGAGGAACCAATACCGCCCAGGTAAGTATCAGCGATAACCTGCTGCCGCCAATGCCTTGACCGCCGTTGCGTTATCTTTGGTCACCAGACCGCTGCCAGCGTCAATATTAGACGGCAAAAGACCATACCGGTTGTTCAGTACAAGCTGAACCACGGGATAAAAGCCCTGCATGTAAGGCTGCTGATCGGTCGTTGCGCTGATGATCCCTTCTTCAATCATTGCCAGAATATTGGTAGAGAGATCAAATCCCGCCACAATCAGATCACGCCCGGTTTCTTTCGAGGCAAGACCCGCGCCTTCAGTATCGGCGTTGCCGGTGGCAATGATCACCGAGATATCCGGGTTTGCGTTCAATTCATCGATGATCAGAGACTTGGCTTCCTGTGCATTGTTGACGAGAATCTTATCAATAACATTCAAGTTCTTGGATGCGAGGATTGCCTTCACCCCAGCGGCACGATCTTCCAGCGCGGACACGCCTGGATCATGCTGCGTAACCAGAACCGTGGCACCTTCCGGAATGTCGTCGATAACATAGCTGGCGATTGATTTGCCCGCGTCAACGAAATACTGCTGCGTGAAGGCCAGATGTGGGCCTTCACCGTTCGTTGCGTCGACATTGAATGCCACCACGGGAACGCCTTTGTCCATCGCATAGGCAATTGCATCATTGTAGGCGTTGTCGTCAATGATATCAACGGCAATACCATCGACACCTTCATCGGCAAACTGACGGATCATCCGGTTCTGTTCTTCGACATCAGCGCCGGTTGAACCGGTGAAAACAGCATCAACATTGAAGATTTCCGCGGCTTCCTCCATTCCGCGGATGACTGGTTTGAAGAATTCGGCCTCAATGAACACGCCGACAAACCTGATCTCGAGTTGATCGTCGGTTATGATGCTGTTTTCCGCAACCGAAGCGACGGGCGCCATGAGTGTAAGTCCAAGCGCAATGCTTGCTGCATATCTGGAAAATCTGGGCATAGTTCCTCCTAAATGTACGTTGGATTTTCTGCTCGCGTCTTGCACAGACGCCTCTCAGGCCGCGTTTCTCACATCGTGGCTAACAAGTTCCAACTCGGTGATCTTCCCCCAGTCCCAGTCAATACCGAGACCGGGTTTATCCGACGGGATAGCATGGCCATCAACCACCTGCATGCCGCTGGCCGTGACACCATCAAGTTGCGGGATGTATTCCAGCCACGTGGCGTTGGGGACGGCACAAACTAGAGGCAAATGCAGTTCCATCAGGAAGTGAGGGCAAACCGCGATGTTGAATGCCTCGGCCATATGTGCGGTTTTCAACCAGGGTGTGATCCCCCCGATCCGGGCCACATCGACCTGAATGATCGACGCCGCGCCCTGCTGCATGTAATCCTTGAACTGGCTGATCGAATACATGCTTTCGCCAACCGCGATCGGCACATACGAATGACGGGCAAGTTCCACATGAGCCGATACATCGTCTGCCTTGATCGGTTCCTCAAACCAGGCAATATCAAGATCCACCATCATTCGTGCACAGCGAATTGCCTCGGACAGGTTATAACTCTGGTTGCCGTCGGTCATGATTTCATAGCTATCACCGACCGCTTCACGCACAGCACCCAGACGGGCGGCATCTTGGGAAATGGTTTCTGACCCGATCTTGACCTTTGAGCCTTTGAACCCCTTCTCTTTGGCTTCAAGCGCATTGTCGATCAGCTCCTGGGTCGAGTAATGCAACCACCCGCCTTCGGTGGTATAAAGCCGCATCGAGTCGCGCACGCCACCTGCGGCTTTCCACAAGGACAATCCGCGACGACGGCAGTTCAAGTCCCATAGCGCTGTGTCAATCGCAGCCAGTGCCAGCGACGTGATTGCCCCAACCGCCGTTGCATGGGTTTGATAAAGAAGGTCGCGCCAGATCAGCTCGTGCCGGTCGGGATCTCTACCAATCAGTGCAGGGGCCAAAGTTTGCTCCAACAGTGCAATAACCGAAGGTCCGCCCGTGCCAATGGTATAGCTGTAACCGACGCCTTTGGCCCCATCGCTGTCATGAACAACAACGATCGGCGTTTCCTGGCTGACAAAGGATTGGATTGCATCGACCCGTTTTACCTTGGGCACCAGATCAATCATTTTGACTTCAACGCGCGTGATTTTAGCCATATCAAATGCTCCGAACGACTTTGGTGGACTGGGCGTCAAAGACGTGGGCTTTTCCCAACGCCAGACGGAATGTCATGGTTTCACCCGGCTTCACGGGTCGAGGATTGAGCATTTTCCCCTGAACTTCGGTGCCAGCCAGAGTTGCAAACAGCAGGGTTTCAGTGCCCAGTGGCTCTGACAACTCAACGATCAGGTTCAGTTCAGCGGTTTCACCCTCTTCCGCCACACCGTGGCCCACCGGGCTGAGGTTGTCGGCCCGGAATCCCAGTTTCACCTGCTGGCCGCGCCGGACATCGGACCGCGCGGAAACCGGGACAGTCAGTTCCTGATCATCGGCCAGCCTGACAGTACCAGCATCCGTCACCACACCATCCAGCAGGTTCATTGGCGGAGATCCGATAAAGGTCGCGACAAATGTGTCCTCCGGTTGGTTGAAAAGCTCAAGCGGCGTGCCAACCTGAACGATATGACCATCGCGCATCAATACGATCCGGTCGGCCAGCGTCATCGCCTCGACCTGATCGTGGGTCACGTAGATAATCGTGTTGCCAACCTTCTGATGCAGTTTCTTGATCTCGACCCGCATCTGCGTGCGTAGTTTCGCATCAAGGTTCGACAACGGCTCGTCAAACAGGAACACATCCGGGTGCCGTACAATCGCGCGCCCCATAGCAACCCGTTGACGTTGGCCCCCTGACAATGCACCCGGTTTGCGGTCCATCAGGTCTTCCAACCCCAGAATTGCTGCGGCTTCGGCTACCGCAGCGCCAATTTCAGCCAGCGGGCGTTTTGCGATTTTGAGTGAAAAGCCAAGATTCTCGGCGACACTCATATGCGGATAGAGAGCGTAGTTCTGAAAGACCATTGAAATATTGCGCTCCCGCGGAGGCAGATCATTTACGACTCGATTGCCAATAGTGATCTGGCCGTCGGAAATCTCCTCAAGCCCGGCAATCATTCGCAATGTTGTCGACTTGCCGCAACCGGACGGTCCGACCAGCACAACAAATTCGCCATCCAAGATTTCCAGGTTGATGCCGTGCACCGCTTGTTGTGCACCATATCGTTTGATCACATTTGTGAGCGTCACTTCTGTCATTTTCTTATCCTTTGACGCCGCCGAATGTCAGGCCTGCGATCAGGTGTTTCTGAACGATGAAGGTCAGGATCAGAGCTGGTAGGATCATGAGAACCGCCAAAGCACACATCCCGCCCCAGTTGATTGTGAATTCTGCGGTAAAGTCCAGAAGCCCGACTGGCATTGTTTTTGAGTTGACCGATCGCGTCAGTTGCGATGCCAGCGCAAATTCGTTCCACGATGTTAGGAATGCAAAGATTGCAGCCGATGCAACACCTGAACGTGCGACCGGGAATTCCACTCTCCAGAACGCCTGCCAGCGGGTGCATCCATCGATCTCTGCCGCTTCATGCAGTTCCTTCGGGATTTGCCGGAAGAACCCATCTGTCAGCCAGATTGTGAAGGGAACATTCATTGCGACATAGACAAGGATTAGACCGAAATGGGTATCGATGATCCCGACCCGCGCAAATACGATGAATAGCGGCAGTGACAGGGCAACACCCGGAACTGCCCGAAACAGCATGAGCCCAACGAAATATCCCGATTTGCCTTGAAACTGGTATCGCGCAAATGCATAGCCACCCGACATCCCGAACAGGATTGCGATTAGTGTCGACGTTCCCGATATGACAACCGAGTTCCAAAGATATGAGAAAACTGGAACCCCGCCCTCCCCCACGCCGCCAAACATGGCCCGGTAGTGATCCAGTGTGAACGTTGGATTCCAGACCGGTGGCTTGGCCATAATTTCGACCGTTGGTCGAAATGAATTCAGGATTATCCACATTCCCGGAATACAGATGACAGCCATGGTCAGGAACAAGGCCGTCAGGTGTGCGGCACGTAACATCCGGCGGCGATAGCGGTGCGTTCTATTGCGGTCCAAGATGTCAGCCCTCCATACCCAACCCGGCACGCGCGGCGCTGAGTTTGCGGAAGAAGTAGATGGTGAAGGCAATGGACAACAGGATTGAGACATAGCCCATCGCATTGGCAAGCCCCATTCTGGCATCGACATATCCGGTGCGGCTCATCAGTGTCCAAAGCAGTTCTGTCCGGCGCGCGGGTCCGCCTCCCGTCATGATCTGCACGATGTCGTAGGCGCGGGCAACGTCCAGCGAACGGATTGTCATCGCGATGAAAACAAACGGCATCAGGAAGGGCAGCGTAATGTGGCGGAAGCTCTGCCAGGACGTGCACCCATCAACCTTGGCGGCCTCTAACGGATCGCGCGGCATGGCAAACAGTCCTGCCAGGATCAGGATGGCGAAGACAGATGTACTCATCCATATCTCAGCAAAGAGAATGGAAAACAACGCCAACTTGCCATCAACCAACCATGGCAAGGCCGCATTCGAAATGCCAGTCGACTGCAGAATGTTGTTCACCAACCCCACATTGTCATTGAAAATAAATTTGAACTGAAAGCCGACGAGGATTGGCGAAAACATCATCGGGAACATCAGGACGGTGCGCAAAGTGCGCTGCCCCCAAGTGACTTTGTTGACCATCAGGGCAATACCGAGTCCCAGCAGCAACTCTAGGTTCAGCGCGATTGTCAGGAACAGCACGGTCCGCCCGAACGCAGCCCAGAACTTGGCATCGGTGAGTATGCGTTCATAGTTCCGAACGCCAATCCAGTTCCACAGAGAGGATGGGCGTGTGAGCTTGTAAGGCGTGAAGCTCGAATAAAGAGAGAACAGTAGAGGAATCAGAATTACAGCGGCGATTACGATTATCGCAGGCAGCAACAACAGAAACCACTCGGGAAGGCGGCGGCGCATCAAAGTCCTCGATTCAAAGGTAATATCGAGCTCCGGGCAGGGTTATCCGCCCAGAACCTCTAGCAAAACTCAGTAGTAACCCGAGTCCTGCATCAACTCGTCAACCGCAGCGGCTGCATCATCAAGCGCTTCCTGAGCGGTTTTATCGCCGACGATAGCTGCCTGCAGTTCCGGAAAGACAATGTTAGTCGTCTCGACCCATTCCGGAATGGCCGGAACCGCGAATGCGTGTTTTGCACCTTCGGCAAACGCAGCCAATGCTTCCGCGCGGTACGGATCATCTCCGCTTTGCGCAGCTTCCAAATTGGCACTCCAGACCGCCGTGCGGGACGGCAGCGAACCGCCTGAGGATTCAGCCAGCTGACTCTCCTCGCTGGTCAGGAACATGACAAGTGAAGTTGCCGCCTCCTTGTCTTCACAGTCGTTGGTGACTGAGAAACCATGTAAGCCTGCCCACCCGGTCCGTCTAACTGAACCCATCGGCTGCACAGCAACACCAACATTGCCCGATGCCTTTGACGCATCCGGGTCGTTGAAGAACCCGGCCCAGCCTGGCCAATCCAGGTTCAGAGCGATTGTGCCCGAGGCAAAGCCCTGCCCCAGATCGTCCCAGACATAAGAGGTCGTCCCGGCCGGAACAGCCTTTGCGCTGTAGAGATCCACAAACCACTGCAACGCGCGAACACCCTCTTCCGAGTTGAATGCCGGGTGAAAATCATCCGTCAGATACTGACCGCCTTCGGCCACCAGCATCTCGTAGAAACGGCCAACAACTCCCTCATCTTTGCCTGCGTATTGCGTGCCATAGAAATTTGGCGGGTCAGCAAAGAAAATCGCCTGATCCTTGACCTGCTCCCAGGTTTCCGGGACAGCCAGATCATAGCCATACTCAGCCTTGAACGCGGCGGCCTTTTCGGCGTCTTCATAGTTCGACTTCAGATAATACAGAACCGAGACGTCAAACTGCGCGCGCGGCAGCATCAGCAATTCGCCATTCACCGTCGAGGCTTCGATATTGCCCGGCACAAACTCGGCCACAACTTCTGACGGAACGAGCGTGTTCAGATCCGCATAGAGACCTTCATATTGCGGCGCAAAGGAAATGTGGTTTGAACCAACGCACCACGAGGTCGTCCCTGCGGCCATGTCGGATTTGATTTCACGGTCAATCTCAAAGTGGCTTTTCTTCGAAAGAACATTGACCTTGGCACCGGTGGCCGCTTCCCAATCGGCAAGGCGACCATAAAGGCCCTCGTACTGCTGACCGCCGATCAGTTTGACGTCAATGGTGACACCGGGAAAGCTGCCATAGTCCTGCGAAGCGGCTGATCCTGCCAGGGCCACAAGTGCAGTGTATGATGCCAGACAACCAATAATAGTAGTTTTCACTTTACTCTTCTCCCTATGGATATGGCGACGGGTTTGTCTTTGATTTTAGTTTTTCAATCCCATATAAAACAAACTTTTATATACAAATCAACACTTGATTTCGACCCCTCTACAGGCCATTGTTCGGCGAGATTGGTTAGCTTGTGCTCAGCCCAGCGGTAGAAATCTGCTTTATGGGAACATACTGCAGCCGTCGCGAACGCGGATCATTAACAGGGACTGCATAAGATGGATCGCCTCGACCTGCCGGAAAAGGAATTTCTGAACGGAAAACTGCGCCTGCCGGTTCTCGGATTTGGTGGTGCGCCGCTAGGCGGCTTGCTCAGGGCAAACGAAAATGCTGCTGCAATCGAAATGATAGACGCAACAAAGGCGAGTGGATATCATTACTATGACACGGCACCGTTTTACGGGTTTGGACGCTCGGAACGTCTCGTCGGAGACTGCCTGCGCGGGCGCGACTATGTCCTGTCCACCAAAGTGGGGCGTCTGTTGAAACCCGGCCACCCGGAAAATCCTTCCGCCTTAGGCTGGCCGGACCCGCTGCCATTCACGCCCGTATTTGACTATAGCTATGACGCCATCATGCGCTCATATGAAGACAGCCTGCAGCGTCTTGGACTTGATCGCATTGATATGCTTTTTGTTCACGACATTGGCGAAATGACTCATGGGGCCGCGGCCAACGCCGCGCATGTGGCCGCGTTGCGAGAGGATGGGTATCGCGCGCTGGAACAGTTGCGTAGCAGCGGGGCGGTTAAGGCCATTGGTCTGGGCGTCAACGAAATCGCCATGTGCCGTGAGGCCCTGACCTTCGGCGAGTGGGATGTTTTTCTGCTGGCTGGGCGATACACTCTGTTAGAGCAATTCGCACTGGATGACCTGCTGCCGGAATGTGAAGAACGCAACACGTCGATCATCATAGGCGGCCCATACAATTCCGGCGCTCTGGTCGGTGGTGATACCTGGAACTACGTTGCTATCCCCAAGGAAGTGGCCGACAAAGTAAAACGGCTGCTTGACTGTGCAAAGGCACATGACGTGCCACTGCCTGCCGCCGCCCTCCAGTTTCCTCTGGCGCATCGTGCGGTTGTGTCCGTGATTCCGGGTCTGCGTGATATGGATGAACTGAGGCAGACCATGATCTGGGTGTCCACCGATATTCAGCCGCAGTTTTGGCAGGATTTGATCCAAGCCGGGCTGATCCACGCGGACGCACCTATTCCCAAAGGCAACCCCTACAGAAAGGACTGAGTTCATGCGTATTGATGCGCATCAGCATTTCTGGTCCATCGCACGCGGCGATTATGGCTGGCTGACACCCGAGCTTGCACCGCTCTACCGTGATTATCTGCCGGATGATCTGTCACCCCTGCTGCAACGAGCCGGAATCGACGGCACGATTCTGGTGCAGGCGGCCCCGACGGTTGCCGAAACCGAATACATGTTGTCGCTAGCGAACGAGACGCCTTTTATCAAAGGTGTTGTCGGCTGGGTCGATTTCGAAGCACCTGACGCGCCGTCTCAGATTGCTGTGATGGCAGAAAATCCTGCGCTAGTTGGTCTTCGTCCCATGATTCAGGACATCGCTGATCCCGACTGGATGCTCGGCCCGACGCTGACCCCGGCATTTGAGGCCGTTCAGGCCAACGACCTGACTTTCGACGCACTGACTCTGCCCCACCATCTTGGGTCCCTGCGCCAGCTGCTGGTGCGGCATCCGCAGATGCGCGTGGTGATCGACCACGGTTCAAAACCGTTGATCCGCGATGGCGTGATGCAAGGCTGGGCCGAGGACATCGCTGCGCTGGCCCGGGAATCCACCGCCTATTGCAAATTGTCAGGGCTGGTGACTGAGGCCAATCCAGATTGGCAGGCTGACGATCTGCGCTCCTATGTACAACATCTTCTGGATACATTTGGTCCATCTCGTCTGATCTGGGGCAGTGACTGGCCCGTCTGTACACTTGCCAGCACGTATGAACGTTGGCTGGACACAACCAATACGCTGCTGAGCGCATTGACACAACCCGAACGCGACGCGGTCCTCGGGGGGAATGCGGCAGGGGCCTATTATCTCAGGGATTGATATGACTCCTCCAAATCTGGATTCCGCAGGGTTGTGGCTTGGGCGCGTTGAGCGTCCGGGAATTGGCCCCTGCGTTGTTACGCTGCGCGATGGGCAGCTTGTCGACATCACGTCGAAAGCAGGACCAACCACACGCGATGTTCTGGAGCGCGACGATACCTCAGAATACGTGCGCATGGTGCCGGGCGATGATCTGGGTCCGTTGGACGCCGATCACCAATGGCTTGCGCCCTGCGATCTGCAACCGGTGAAAGCCGCTGGCGTGACTTTTGCGGGCTCAATGGTTGAGCGTGTGATCGAAGAGCAAGCCGCAGGTGATCCGGTCAAGGCCGAAGCCATTCGCGCCCGCATCGGAACCCGAATCGGCAACAGGTTGACGAATATCGTTCCCGGCTCTGAGGCGGCAGCCGAGGTTAAGCAGGCTTTGATCGAGGAAGGGCTGTGGAGTCAGTATCTTGAAGTCGGGATTGGCCCGGACGCCGAAATCTTTTCCAAGGCACAGGTATTATCTTCGGTAGGCTTTGGGGCCAGTGTTGGTCTGCATCCGATCTCAACATGGAACAACCCTGAACCCGAAGTGGTGCTGGCCATAACTTCGCAAGGTAAAATCAAGGGAGCTGCAATGGGCAATGACGTGAACTTGCGCGATGTTGAAGGGCGCTCGGCCCTGCTGCTGAGCAAAGCCAAGGACAATAACGCCTCGTGTGCAGTCGGGCCGATGATCCGTGTGTTCGATGACAGTTTCACACTGGACGACATCCGCAGGGCCGAGTTGTTACTGACAGTAACCGGTAGGGATGGGTTTGTGCTGAACGGCCATTCATCTATGTCCATGATCAGTCGTGATCCGGAAGAGTTGGTGAACCAGACAATCGGGCGGCATCACCAGTACCCTGATGGGTTCATGCTGTTTCTGGGTACGCTTTTTGCCCCTACGCAGGACCGCGACACACCGGGTCGGGGATTCACCCACAAACCGGGCGATATAGTCACCATAGCCAGTGATCAACTTGGAACATTGACCAACACCGTTCGTCTGTCCACTGAATGTCCGGAATGGACATTCAGTGCCAGCCATCTGATGCGAAACCTGGCCCAACGGGGCCTGTTGTAGGAAAGACCCGAATATGTTGACCGGAAAACACCTGATCGCCGGCGAATGGGTTGGCTCGGACGCCGCCTTTGCCTCGGAACCTGCTCATGGACTCAGCCGCGATTTTTCCGTTGGGACGCCTGCGTTGGTGGGTTCCGCCGTAGCCTCGGCAGAAGAGGCGTTTGCCACATTCGGATGGTCATCACGGGCTGAACGCGCCACGCTGTTGCGCGCCATCGCGGATGAGATCGACGCGCGGGGCGACGCAATCACAGTGATCGGAACCCTGGAAACCGGACTGCCCGAGGCGCGCCTGCAGGGCGAGCGCGGACGCACGGTGGGTCAGTTGCGCCTGTTTGCGGATCATATCGAACAAGGGGATTATCTTGATTTGCGCCATGATCCGGCCTTGCCCGATCGCGCACCCCTGCCCCGACCCGATTTGCGTATGATCCAGCGTCCTCTGGGACCGGTGGCCGTTTTTGGCGCCTCGAATTTTCCGCTCGCGTTCTCGGTGGCTGGTGGCGATACGGCCGCCGCGCTCGCAGCGGGTTGTCCGGTTGTGGTCAAAGGCCATACGGCGCATCCCGGCACTGGCGAGATCGTGGCACAGGCCATCCATGCGGCGATCCGGGCAACGGGTGTGCATCCCGGCGTGTTCTCGCTGGTTCAGGGGGGCAAGCGCGATGTGGGCACGCGTCTGGTGCAGCATCCGCTGATCCGGGCGGTTGGTTTCACCGGCAGCCTTGCGGGCGGTCGCGCCCTGTTCGATCTGTGCGCGCAACGCGATGAGCCTATCCCGTTCTTTGGTGAGCTTGGTTCGGTCAATCCGATGTTTGTTCTGCCGCAGGCAGCGGCAGCACGCGGGGCCGGGATCGGCACCGGCTGGTCCGGATCGCTGACCATGGGCGCGGGCCAGTTCTGCACCAATCCCGGTATTGCCGTCATCATTGACGGTCCGGACGCGGACGCTTTCCAGTCTGCCGCCGAGGACGGATTGTCCGCAGTTGCCGATCAGACCATGCTGACAGACGGCATCGCCCAGGCCTATCGCGATGGCGTTTCCCGTGTCGCGAAGGGCACTGGCGTGACGCAGATCATGGGCACCAGTTGCGCAACGCGGGACGCGGCGCCTTATCTGTTCACGGTTTCTGGCGATGACTGGCTCGCGGATCACATGCTTCAGGAAGAGGTCTTTGGCCCGCTTGGCATCATCGTGCGCGTCCGCGACGTTGCGCAAATGCAGCAGATCGCGCGGGCCATCGAAGGGCAACTGACCTGCACACTGCATCTGGATGACGGTGACACCGCAGACGCACGGGCCCTGCTGCCACTGCTTGAACGCAAAGCGGGCCGGTTGCTGGCCAACAGCTTCCCAACCGGTGTCGAGGTCTGCGACAGCATGGTACATGGCGGGCCCTATCCGGCCTCAACCAATTTCGGGGCCACATCGGTTGGCACCCTCTCGATCCGCCGCTTTCTGCGGCCAGTTTGCTATCAGGATATCCCAACCGGCCTGTTGCCGGAAGAAATGTGAAGAGAGACATGACACAGATTACCCCATCAAACCGTTTGTCCGGAAAAACCGCCCTGATCACCGCTGCCGGTCAGGGCATCGGGCGCGCCACCGCCGAGCTGTATGCCGCTGAAGGCGCGCAGGTCTATGCCAGCGACATCAACGAGACCGCACTGGCTGAACTGGCGGCGATCGAACGCATTACGCCGGTGAAACTGGATGTCACGGATGCGGACGCGGTCAGCACCGCAGTGGGTGATCTGCCGCCACTGGATATCCTGTTCAACTGCGCCGGATATGTCGCCGCAGGATCGATCCTTGAATGCGCGGAAAGGGACTGGGATTTCAGCTTTGATCTGAACGTCAAGGCCATGTACCGGCTGATCAGGCTGATATTGCCCGCGATGCTGGAAAGTGGTGGCGGATCGATTATCAACATGTCCTCGGTCGCCTCATCGATGAAAGGCGTACCGAACCGCTTCGCCTATTGCGCGTCAAAGGCAGCTGTCATCGGGTTGACCAAGTCGGTTGCCGCCGATTTCATCACCCAGGGCATCCGCTGCAACGCGATCTGCCCCGGCACAGTCGACAGCCCCAGCCTGCATGACCGCCTGCGCGCCACCGGCGACTATGAACAGGCGATGAGCGATTTCATCGCCCGTCAACCGATGGGTCGCATCGGAACAGCCGACGAGATCGCCGAGTTTGCGCTTTATCTGGGCAGTGACGCCAGCAAGTACACATCCGGACAGCCATTTGCCATTGATGGCGGCTGGACGATCTGAATTGGAAGGGACGACATCATGAAATTGTTACGCTATGGGTCCGCCGGGGCGGAAAAACCGGGGATTCTCGACTCTGACGGGACCCTCCGGGACCTGTCCGGGATCGTCGACGACATTTCAGGCAGCACGCTGAGCGATGAAAGCCTTGCAAAGCTGCGGGCGATTGATCCGTTCAGCCTGCCGCAAGTCCAGGGCGACCCACGCCTCGGGCCCTGCGTCGGACAGGTGGGCAAGTTCATCTGCATCGGCCTGAACTATGCCGACCATGCCGCCGAAAGCGGTATGGAATTGCCCGCCGAACCGGTGGTCTTTTTCAAGGCGACATCGGCCATTATGGGCCCCAATGACACCGTCGAGATTCCGCGCGGTTCGGTCAAGACCGATTGGGAAGTTGAGCTTGGGATCGTGATCGGCAAAGAGACCAAATATGTCTCGGAGGGGGATGCCCCGGATCACATCGCAGGCTATTGCGTGGTCAACGACCTAAGTGAACGCGACTTTCAGCTGCATCGTTCGGGCCAGTGGGTGAAAGGCAAATCAGCGGACACATTCGGCCCGATCGGCCCCTGGCTGGTCACCCGTGACGAGATCGGCAACCCCCAGGATCTGAGCATGTATCTTGAGGTCAACGGTCACCGGTATCAGGATGGTTCGACCACAACGATGCACTTCAACGTTCCGAAGATCGTCTCGCATCTGTCGCAATTCATGTCGCTGCAACCCGGCGACGTGATCTCGACCGGTACGCCTCCGGGTGTGGGCATGGGGCAGACCCCGCCCACCTACCTGGAGCCCGGCGACAAGATCGAGCTTGGGATCGAAGGGTTGGGTGTACAACGGCAGGACGTTGAGGCCAGCAAATGACTCGTATCACAGGCATTCGAACTCACGACCTACGCTTTCCGACCTCGCGTGGTCTGGACGGGTCGGATGCGATGAACCCTGACCCGGATTATTCTGCCGCCTATGTGGTGCTGGAAACCGACGGCCCGCATGAGGGCCATGGCCTGACCTTTACCATCGGACGCGGGAACGAAATCTGCGTGGCCTCGATAGAGGCGCTTGGCGTATTGGTCATCGGGTTAGAACTGAACTGGATCACCGAAGATATGGGTCGGTTCTGGCATCATATCACGGGTGACAGCCAGTTGCGCTGGATCGGGCCTGACAAAGGTGCCATTCACCTGGCCACCGGCGCGATGGTTAACGCCGTGTGGGATCTGTGGGCGAAATCGGCGGATAAACCTGTCTGGCGGCTGGTGGGCGACATGAGCCCCGAAGAGATCGTGCGCCTGATTGATTTTCGCTATCTCATGGACGCGATTACCCCGGACGAGGCGCTGGACATGCTGCGTGCCGCTGAGCCGGGCAAACAGCAGCGGATAAACAAGCTGAAGACCGAGGGGTATCCCTGCTACACGACTTCCGTAGGGTGGTTGGGTTATTCCGATGACAAGCTGCGCCGGTTGTGTCAGGAAGCCAAGGACGCAGGCTTTACCCACACCAAGTTCAAAGTGGGTCGCGATCTGAAAGACGACATCCGCCGCCTGACAATCGCCCGCGAAGTTCTGGGTGAGGACATGAACATCATGATCGACGCCAATCAGGTGTGGGAGATCGATCAGGCCATTGATTGGGTCAAGGCGCTATCCTTCGCACGTCCCTATTTCATCGAAGAACCCACAAGTCCTGATGACGTGTTCGGCCACAAAACCATCCGCGCAGGCGTCGCTCCGATCAAGGTTGCCACGGGTGAGATGTGCCAGAACCGCATCATCTTCAAACAGTTCATCAAAGAGGGCGCGATCGATATCGTTCAGATCGACAGCTGCCGCCTGGGTGGTTTGAACGAAGTGCTGGCCGTAATGCTGTTGGCGGCGAAATACGATTTGCCTGTCTGGCCTCATGCCGGTGGTGTGGGTCTGTGCGAATACGTTCAGCATATGTCGATGATCGATTACATCGCTATCTCCGGTGAAAAAGACAGCAAGCGGATCGAGTTTGTGGACCACCTGCATGAGCATTTTATCGATCCCTGCATCGTCGAAAACGGTGCCTACATGGTCCCGGAAAAGCCTGGGTTTTCCGTAGAAATGAAACCCGAAAGCATCAAAGATTTTCGCTTCCAATCCAAAATGGCAGCGAAATAACCCTAGTCGTCTGATCACAAAAATATCAACTGTCAGGCGGCTAGTCACCCAACTTGGAGAAGAGAACCGATGCATAATTTCAATACATTCACGTTCGGCACCACCTGTATTTTTGTGCTTAGCGCGACGGCTGGTCTGGCGCAAGAAACTCTGCGTTTTGGCCATGTTTACGAAGCCTCGACCCCGTATCACGCCGCTGCGCTCAAGGCTGCAGAACTGCTGGAAGAAAAGACCGAGGGTCGCTACACGATGGAGGTCTTCCCGGCGTCGCAACTTGGCAAAGAGGCCGCGCTGAACGAGGCGCTGTCCTTGGGTACCATTGATGCCATCTACACCGGCGTTGCGTTCCTGGGTCAGTCCTATGGTCCGATCAGCATTTCGGACTATCCGTTCACCATGCGGTCATATGATCACTGGAAGGCCTATGTGAACTCGAACCTATTCGACGAGATGGCCGTAGAATACAAAAACATCTCGGGCAATACCATTGCGGCGATGACCTACTATGGCGCGCGCCACGTGACTTCGAACAAGCCGATCCTGTCGCCGACCGATATGGAAGGGCTAAAAATCCGGACACCTAACGCACCAGCTTATCAGATGTTCCCGCAAGCCACCGGTGCGAACCCGACTCCGATGGCCTTTGCCGAAGTGTATCTGGCGCTTCAACAAGGCGTTGTAGACGCACAGGAAAACCCGCTGCCGACTATTCAGTTCAAGAAATTTTACGAAGTTCAGTCAAACATCAACCTGACCGGGCACATCACCAACTCGTTGGCGGTTGTAGTGTCGCCGGTAACGTTGGACAAAATGGGAGACGATGGTCAGGCGCTACTGGATGTGCTGGCCGAGGCAGCATCTGCCACGTCGGATGAAATAGTGCAATCCGAGGCTGAGCTGGCCAACTGGTTTCGTGAACAAGGCGTGACCGTCAACGACGTCGACCGCGCACCCTTTATGGCAGCTGTTGCGCCATTGCTGACTGGTGAAACTGTTCCATGGGATGCTGCAACGTTCGAGCGTCTGCAAGCCATCCAAGAGTAACCCGCAGATTCGGACCCGGGTTTTTCCTGGGCCCGACCCAATCCCTAAAAGGTATGCCCGGATGCCCCAGAATAAGCCGCCACTCGAAATCGATTTCGATGCCCTTAAAGCGGAAGATGACGTGTATTTTCGTACCTATCGGATCACCGTAGCGGACTACGGTCTGCTGGCCCTGTTCAGCCTGTTGTTCGGTGTTGTGTTTCTGCAGTTTTTTACACGTTATGTCCTGAACGATTCCGTTGCCTGGACAGAAGAGGCTGCGCGGTATCTGTTAATCCTGCTGGGTTTTGCCGGCACGATCCGGTGTCAGGCCGTTGGCAGCCATATCGCGCTGGAATTTGTCGACAAATACTACGGACGTAATTTGCGTTGGGTGCACATTTTTGCCTTGGCAGCGACCTTTGTTCTGTTTGCAGTGATCATCTGGTCTGCATGGGGGCTGATCCGGCGCACCTCATTTCAACAAATGGTCTCGCTGCCGTTTCCGAAGTACTACCTGCACACAGCTGTTATGATCCTGACGATCGGCAATCTAAGTGTTGTGACCTATCAGATCATTGCGCGGCTGAAACAATTGACGCGCGGAGAAAACAAATGGATCTGAGCATACTCTTCGTGTCGTTGTTCGGCCTGATGCTGCTACGCGTGCCGATCGCCTTTGCACTGGCTTTATCGTCTTTCGCGTATATTCTTTATGCAGGGCTACCGCCAGTGCTGTTAATGCACAACATGGTCAACGGCATGGACAGCTTTCCGCTGCTGGCCATCCCCTTCTTCATCCTCGCCGGAGCGTTGATGAACTCTGCCGGGATCACCGCGCGTATCTTCGGGTTTGCCCGGGCCATCGTCGGCTGGATGCATGGAGGGTTGGGCCATGTGAACGTCGGCGCCAGCATAATCTTTGCCGGTATGTCAGGTGCCGCTGTAGCAGATGCGGGTGGTTTAGGAGCGATAGAAATAAAGGCCATGCGCGAAGCGGGATATGATGACGACTTTAGCGTGGGCGTTACGGCAGCCTCATCTACAATCGGACCTATTATCCCGCCTTCGTTGCCGTTGGTGATATTTGGCGTCATGGCATCGGTGTCCATCGGCAAATTGTTTGTTGCTGGAATTGTACCAGGTCTTTTGATGGCGTTTTCGTTGTCTATTATGATATGGTGGATGTCGCGCACGCGGGATTACCCCCGGGACGTCAGGTTCAACCCATCGGTCATCGGTACCCGATTCAAAGCCGCCTTCCTGCCATTGATGACACCAGTCATAATCGTCGGAGGCATCGTCTCGGGCGCATTTACCCCGACCGAGGCCGCAATCGGTGCCGCCACCTACGCTGTGTTTTTGGGCATCGTGGTCTATCGTACACTGACTGTTCGAAAACTTGCAGTCATTTCGCTGGAAACCATTGAGACTACGGCTGCGATCATGATGATCGTGGGCGCGGCATCGGTCTTTGCATGGATTTTGACCGCCAACCAAGTTGCCGCACATTTCACCGAATTCGTTCTGTCCGTTACCGACAGCAAGGCGGTTGTGCTTTTGCTCATCATGGCTGTTGTTTTGGTCGTCGGGCTCTTTATGGAGACAATTGCAGCAATTTCGATCCTCGTCCCGGTTCTGATGCCGGTCGCCGCGCGATTTGGCATCGACCCCGTTCACTTGGGTATCATCGTCATCCTTAACCTGATGCTGGGCCTGCTCACACCGCCCGTTGGAATGGTGCTGTTCGTATTGTCGCGTGTCTCAAAAGTTCCATTCGAGCAATGTGTACGCGCCACATTACCGTTTCTAGTTCCGCTTTTGGGGGTGTTGCTGCTGCTGACCTTCGTTCCGTCATTGGTCCTATGGCTACCGAACTTGCTTTACGGTTCCTGATAACCCGGCCGTCCATGAAGAGAAAATAAACGATTGCTATCGGCAGAACCGATTCGCACGCCACTGAATTGGGTTCCGTCACAAATTTCTTTGAGAGCAACATAGATGGAGTTGGAGAGGTGATTATCCCGCCAATTGGGCAACGGAGCCCGGGCGTGAACTGACCTACGAGGCGCAGATCGCACATGCGAAGCACGATCTGACGCATGTGAACGCGACGATTGAGTTGGTCGCCGCACCGGAACGGCAGCGTGCCTGGTACATTGTGAGCCATGGGTTTTTAAGAAGGGTGAGATCGCGGATATCTGCGTCCGCCATCTCGGGGTCGATGCTGAGCTGACCACGAGAGAACTTGCCGAGCGCGTAATGGCGGAGCGCAACCTGGACATCTCAGATACTGCGCTTAGAGCGCTTCCAGTTTTTGTTGAATTTCATGGGGTTCGCAGCGTGCTTGTTTTCTGATTCATCCTGTTCAGGAGGATCTGTTCATGCCCAACCCGCTTTCCGCCGATATCCGCGCTCGTTTTGAATGCCTGTTCGCCGAAGGCCTTTCGGGCCGGGAGATTGGCGGTCGCCTTTTGATCTCGGCGGCGTCGGCCTCTCGGTTGTCACAAAAACTCAGGCAGGGGTTACGTTTGACGTCAGCCAAGAACCCTCGCAATACTGGCCATGGATGGTTGGCCACGTACCATGACTTTCTGATCGCATTGGTACATCGGGGCCCGGACATCACGCTCAGGGAATTGCAGGGGGCGTTGACCGACGCGCAGGGCGTTACAGCATCCGTTTCCGGTATCGATCAGGCGCTCAAGCGGCTGGGGTACACGTACAAAAAAAGAGCCTCATTGCGGATGAACGCAAGCGCGCAAGGGTAAGGCGCGCCCGCGCCGATTGGTTCACTCATCGTGTGCCTGCGATCAGCGCAATGCCTGAACGCGTTGTCTTCCTTGATGAAATATCCGTCAAAACCAACCTCACACGGATACGCGGTCGCTCTTTGCAGGGCACATGGCTCACCGCATCTGCGCCATTTGGCTCCTGGGGAACCCAAACGCTGATCGCGGGCCTGACCCGAGACGCACTGATCGCTCCGTGGGTGATCAAAGGCGCAATGGTCGGTCCTGCCTTCGTTGCCTATATCCGCCACGTCTTGATCCCCGAGATCGAACCCGGCACGGTCGTGATCCTCGACAATCTGGCGACCCACAAAAACAAGGAGGCAGAGGCCGCATTGCGCGCTCACGGGTGCTGGTTCCTGTTCCTGCCACCCTACAGCCCCGACCTGAACCCGATTGAAATGGCGTTCTCGAAACTCAAAGCCCATCTGCGAAGGATCGGTGCTCGATCCTTCACTGGGTTGTTCAAAGCACTCCGTGAAATCTGCGACCTCTACACGCCCCAGGAATGTTGGAACTACTTTTGCCAGGCCGGATACGCTTCTACGTAAACTGGAAACGCTTTAGAGAATGTTCGTGTTTTTGAGCTAGTCGATGTCGAAATACCGCCTGTCCAATCTCTGAGATCGAGCGTTGCTGTATAACGATTCAGGTTTTCGGGCGGACGCTTTAGTTGCCGCTCGAAAACACTTATCCCACCTGTGGAGCGATCCTATTCGTTCGGAATTCATCGGTCTCATCACCCGTTCAGTTTAGGTTGCGGTTGACGAAGCGAGCCTCAGAAGGGCGAGATCATCAACATCTTCCGGTGCGACCTCTGCGACGATCTGTCCCTTTTGCATACAAATGATGCGATCGCAGATTTGAATAAGCTCGCCGAATTCAGAAGAAACAATACAAATCGTCATGCCTTCGCTTGCCAGTTGCACAACAATGTCATGGATCAGACCTTTGGCTTTGACGTCAACGCCTCTGGTAAAGTCGTTCAAAAGAAGAATTCTTGGGTTCTGCTCAAGGCAGCGACCCAACAGGACCCTTTGCTGATTTCCCCCTGACAGGAAATTCAGCTCTGTGTCCAGAGCTGTCGTGCGCACCTGAACTTCCTCAATGCGGGCCAACGAAGTTTGGGTGATTTTACGATCATTCAATAGTTTCAGCGGCGCAAGGCGCTGCACGAAGGCGGCGGCAATATTGTACTTGGAAGTACGGTCCAGCCATAGTCCACCATGTTTACGTTCGGGGGGCATGAACACAAGACCGTCAGCAATTGCTTCAGCAACATGTTTGAATGATTTTGGGATTTCATCCAAAAACAGATCGCCCGCCTTTGTGGGAATTACTCCGCCCATAACCTCAAGCAAGGCAGATGTACCGGACCCTTCCAAGCCGGCAAAGCCGACAATCTGACCTTCCTTGATAGAAAGACTGACATCATTTAAAATATCGGTTTCGATATTCTTCAGCTCCAGGACGGTATTCGTATCAACCTTTGCCCCGGTTCGGCGTCGGATCGTTGGTTCGACGTCGCCGACCATAGCATGTGTTATTCCCTCGATATCAATTGAGGAAGTTTCCCAGTTGCCTTCCAATTTGCCGTCGCGAAGGATGGTTACGCTGTCGGTAAGCTCTTTCACTTCGTCCAGACGATGCGAAACGAAAACAATCGCGGTTCCTTGCGAAGCCAGTACCTTTAGCGCCTTAAACAGGCCGTCGCATTCGACAGCAGACAAGGCCGACGTTGGCTCGTCCAGAATCAGCAGATCGCCGCCGGCACATAAGGCCCGAGCAATCTCAACAAACTGGCGATCTGACAGGCTCAGATCTTCAAGCCGCTGATCGACATCAACAGTCGATCCCAAACGGTCAAGTATCTGGCGCGCCATTTTTCTGCGGCTGGTGGCCGACAGGAAAACAAACGGTTTGGCTGAAATATTTGCCGCCACGATATTTTCGGCAACGCTGCGGTCTGGAAATAACATCAGTTCCTGATTAACGACAGCTATACCCGCGCTGCGCGCAGCACCAATTGAGCCAGTCTGAACAGGTTTTCCTGATACGAAAATTTCTCCGTTGTCGGGCACCAGAGCGCCCGACAAGATTTTTATTAGCGTAGACTTCCCAGCCCCATTGGCGCCCAAAAGCGCCCGGATTTCACCAGGCTCAATTTCAAGAGATATATCGCTCAACACCTGATGATTGTTGAAGGCCTTTGAAATACCTTCAATTTTTAGGCAAGAGGTCTGGGAAACTCTGTTCATTACTGGAATCGCGATTCTCGGATCAGGAACTGATCAACATTGTCCTTGTTCACGATTTCGCTCGCCAGGAAATAATTGCCCCCAGGAAGGTCCAGAGCAGGTGCACCCAATGCGACGCGTTGATAGGCGTACATGATCGGCATAAATCCCTGTAGATAGGGTTGCTGACCAATGGTCGCATCGATGTAACCTTCTTTGATCAGTTCAAGTGTCTGATACAGCATGTCGTGGCCGACAATGGGGATATCGAGGCCATTGTTTTTACGCACTAGACCAGCCGCCGCCGTGTCCGGCCCGCAAAGCGGTGCAAGACCTGCTACATCGGGATTAGCTTTGATAATGTCCTCGATAGTGGCAATTTCAGCAGCCATGTCGGCAGGATTGGTGTTATAGATACCGACCACACCCATACCGGAATTGGCTGCACCCAACGAGGCACCCTCAACACGCAAATCAAGTGCGCCTACCCCTGGTGCACAGTTGGTCAACGCAATATCACCGCTTCCACCAGTCAGTTCCCCGAGCATCTCGCCCTGATCGACCGCTGCGGCCTTCAGGTCTTGCCCAAAGAACAACTCGCGATCCGAACTCGGCGAATCCGTATTGGTCGTCAGCACCAGAACACCTGCTTCGCGTGCTTTACGGATTGGTGCGATCCAGGCTTCGGCTTCCAGCGGGATCACGACAATCGCTTGATAACCGGTGCGCACCATTTGCTCAAAACCGGCAATCTGGTTGACGGTGTTGCCATCGGAAACACCGGTCCAGAGAACTTCGATCCCTAGCTGTTCGCCCGCATCTTCGGCACCGACTTTTACCGGCGCATAGAAAGGATTAGCGGTGTTAAAGCAAGACACACCAAACTTGAGAGTGGTGCCAAGATAGCCTTCTGCCCATGTGCTTGATGCAGTGCCGCGGTCCTGTGCAAGGGCTGGGGCCCCCACGATCGTCGCGGCCCCAGCAATGCCTAGAGCCTTGCCCAGATCTCGCCGTGTGATTTTCTTATCGATTTTATGTGCCATGTATGTTTCCTCCTTTATTGGCAATTGGTTAGCTATTGGGTTGTTCCTTTGCCACCGCGTGTGAACCAGGCGAGCGCCATAGCCGCGATCAACACAATGCCGGACACAGCCTGTGTCCAGTTGGGGGAGATTCCCCAGAGCACAATAAGATTCTGAATGACACCGATGACCGCGAGACCCATCATCACGCCAAGGATTGAGCCTCTGCCACCCGTCAGGCTTACGCCGCCGATGATTACGGCCGCCAGAACACTCAGTTCATAACCGGTGCCCGCTGTTGGGCCGGCAGTGCGAAGATATGCAACCGAACAGACCCCGGAGGCCCCGGCAAGAAACCCGGAAAAGGTCAGAACCATCATGCGGGTACGGTTCACGTCATAGCCAACCAGCTTGGCAGCAAGCGGATTGCTGCCCACCGCCAATAGTCTGAAACCCGACGATGTTTTCTTCAAGACAAGCTCGACGACCACCGCGATAATGATAAACAGCAACGTAATATAGGACAATTGGCCAAATCCGCCTTGCCCGAATGTGTCAAAAAACAGTTCATTGTCCTTGATACCGCTCACCGGCCTGCCATCAGCGAGAACCAGTGCCAAGGCACGATATATCCCAAGCGTTGCCAGAGTGATCACCACAAATGGCACCTGGATAGCCAAGGCAAACACCGCATTCAGAAAGCCGCAGACAACCCCGACCATCAACCCGATGCAAACAGCCTCGACCAGACCGTATTCGCTTCTTAATGCTAGCGCAGTGCAGACTGCCGACAAGCCAAAGATTGATCCGATGGAGATATCTATTTCTCCGGCCATGAGCACGAGGCCCACACCAATCGCGAGAAAGCCAAGGAAGGTGATATTTTGAAGAATTCCGAACAGGTTGTCACTTGTCATGAAATACTGATTGGTTGTTGCGCCGATCAGCAAGAACACAATCAGAGCAACAGCAATGCCAGCGTCGTCTTTTTTTGCCAGACGACTAGCAAACTGCAATACCGGCGAGGCGGAACTTCGCATGTCCGATTCATGATCGCTCATTTCGTCTCTTCCTTAGGTGATTAGAACAGGTCGAATCCAAGACCCGGTTGCACCACGCATCTTGAGTGGCAAGGCAATAAACAGCCCGACAGTGTCTTCGCTTTCAGACAGGCCTTCAAGGTTCAGGTTTTCAACCAGGTGCACCCCGCGATCGACGAGCATTGCAACATGCGCCGTTTGCGTCGGATCAACCAGCGGCACCGGTTCAGTGGTGGCCGTATCACTACAGATAATCGCGACGTTTTGATCAGCCAACCAGATAGCCGCCGCGCGACCAATTCCCGGCTGCCCTGCCAAAAACGCCTCGGGATCCGAGAATTGTTGTATCTTTCCTGTGCGGATCAAAACGATGTCACCCGATTGCAGTTCATTGCCGGATGCCATCAAGGAACGCTGAAGTTCCTCGATTGAAATTTCGTACCCGTCCTCAAGATATTCAACACCAAGGGTCTTGGCCACATCAAGCAAGACACCGCGCCCGACAAGCGGGGGGATCGTTTCAGCGCCGTGCTTCTGCCAACCATGGTCATCGCGGGCCTCGGATGCATCAAGTCCGCCGAAAATCTTGCCGCTGGACTGAATATGGGTGAGCGCATCAATATGTGTGGATGAATGCGCGGTCCCTGCAAATAGCTCGGACGAAAATTGCAATCCGCCCTGCTTGGCAGTTCCTTCCGGTGTGTGGGTAAACGACAGATGGAACCGCCCCAACCCCGGAAGTTCGGGCATCCCGACGAATATCTCCTCTGCAAGATCGTAAGTGTTCCCTTTTTCGACCAGCTTGATTGCACCGAGCATGACGTCGGTGGATATCAGATCGCGTGCGGTTTTTTTGCTGCCTTGTGTCACGGGTGAGTCCATACGTAATTCTTATATAAACAGATTATTCATATTTAGAATTATGTCAACTGATCCCCTAGTGCACAAGTAAGTTTCGAGAGCCGTTCATCGGAAACCCTTAAGCATTTGTTTTTATTTAGGCCCAACAGGATCGAACGTGCATGTGTGGACGCCTCCGGGAACGCAAGCAGAATCTTGTGATGATTTACGGGGAATGCGGTCGAGCTCCTCCGTGTGTCCGGCCTCTACTTGCGATGCATCAGATCGTGGGCCCTTATGGATAGTCCGAAGATCAGGTCCAAATCATATTTGCGGGGTTTCTACTCTACACACGCTCCCTGGTTTTTCCGATCCCGTCATTCTCGACTGTTCGCCCATAATCCTCCGCTAAGATCTACCGCATTCCGTTTGACAGCTGGCTGTCCTCAGGCCGCCAGCTGAACTCGATACACATCCTCGTTCTTCACCACGGCCCAAGCCATCCGGGCCATCTTGTTTGCCAAGGCGTCGGCCACCCAAGCAGAGGACGACTTTTGCTCCGCCCCGTGGCCGACTTTCTCACCGCCGTTGACAGCTTGGCGAGCGCCTCTTTCAAAGCCTCGACGCAAAAGTCTGCATCCATGCTGTTTGACAGCCGCCAAGCGAGAACTTTGCGGCTGCACCAAACCTGGTTAGGGCGGTTGATCACGACATTTCTGAGCAATTATGGCCAGATCTTATGATGGGGATGTTTCTTGCTGGTGTTTGGCTCCTGATAGATCGGGACCAAACGCATGAGGCGGTATTGCCAAGTTATTGACCTGAGCTTGTGACGCATTGGCAGAGGCTGGATCAAGCCGTCATTTCTTCAGTGTAATCGTCCCAGAGGTAGAATGCGTCGGAACGCGCGTGGCGGTATGAGTTTGCGGTGAGTTGATATCGGCGGGGACGGAAGATCAGGTTGATCTGGTCATGCGCAGACAGAAACCTCTGAGCCTGCCGGTGAGACTTGAACTTACCGAATAGCTTCTCTCTTTTGCGAGTCGGTCGATGGGAGACTTCGATCGCGTTGTTGAGACCCTTGTGAGCGCGATGATCCGCGTCCGGTGCCAGCGTGTTGATCGGCTTGATGTAGCTGCGCAATTTGTCGGTGATAACGACCCTGGGTTCGCCAAATTTGCCAACCAACCCTTTGAAAAAGCGCTTTGCGGCTTTGGCGCTTCGACGCGTTTGCACGAGAATGTCGAGCACATCGCCATTTGCGGCGATTGCGCGCCACAGCCAGTGTTTCCTGCCACGGATCATGATCACGACTTCGTCCATGTGCCACTTGTCGTTTGGCCGTGGACGATCACGGCGAATGCAATCTGCAAAGTGCTGACCGAAGCGATTGACCCAAAGCCGAACGGCTTCCCGGCTCACGATCACGCCCCTCGCAGCCAACAGATCCTCGACGTCAGCTGTACTCAACGCAAAGCGATGGTAAGCCCAAACCGCGTAGGCAATGATCTCGCGAGGAAAGCGAAAACCCTTCAGGCGTGGCATGATCGTTGGAATGTTCATTAGCGCGACATAGCTGGATCACTCAGCCTGAACAACTTGGCAATACCCATGTTTGCCATTGACAAGAAGAAGCTTTAGTTTTCCTGTTTCGGTGCCTTCGAAAACCAGAGATTTCGTGATTTGTCCCACGTCACAGCTACAGGCGCTCGCTGCATCCTGTGCCGTTCTTGTACTGTCCGGCATGAGTCTAACATTTATGTCCAGTCCCAGACTTTTGGCGGCCTGTTCGACGCGCTTCACGCTTTTTGACATTTCAAGCCCCCTTGTCCCCAATTTGCGCGACGACGGCGATTTCCACTTTCAGTTCCGAGAGGGCCAGCCGGGATTGCACACACGCGCGGGCGGGTGGATGATCCACGTCAATCCAGGCGTCCCACACCTCATTCATCTCCGAAAAATCAGACATGTCGGTCAGCCATATGTTCGCGCTCAGCAAATGCGAGCGGTTTGAGCCTGCCTGTTGTAGCAGTTGATCAATCTTGTTCAGGATTTCTTCGGTTTGTTCTCGGGTTGTTGTACCCGTCCCGATTTGCCCGGCCAAAAAGATATGACCATGGGAAACAACCGCCTGCGCCATGCGTGGCCCGGTTTCTATTCGTTTTATCGTCATACCTTCCAGGCCTTTCTGATCCGATCTCGGATATCGGAAAGTCTTGCTACTGGTTCGTTCGCGTAAACGAACCGCAGGTAGCGATCCGCGTGCTCCGGGCTGCCCCATCCGGTCATTGGCGTGGCCGCGACTTCGCCACGTTCAAACAGGAGTTTTGACGCTTCGCCTGGCGTCAGTCCGATGCTCTGCGTGTCGATCAACAGAGACCAGCCACCATCGGGGGACACCACTGGCAGATCGCTCATCTCTGTGACCAGAAAATCCCTGCGAGATCGCCACTCGCGTGTCGCCTGATCCACGCCATCATCTTGCGCAATGAGAGCAGCGGCAGCGCCCTGCATGCCAATTCCAACCTGACACACAACATTGGTCAGGCTGACAAGCCCAATGTCTTTCATGATCGGCTTTGGGCCAACGACCCAACCGCAGCGCCAGCCAATCATCCTGTATTCCTTGGAAACCGACCCCACTGTGATCACCCGATCTGCCATGTCATCGAGCGACGCCGGATGTATGATAGGGGTATCAGTAAACAGAATACGCTCCATGGCGGCATCATGCAAAAGACAAGCATCGGTCTTACGAACAACCGCTGCGATTTCATCCCACTCTTCCCGGGTATGCACGATGCCGCTTGGCATCGACGGACTCATGGTGAGAACTGCACGCGTCTTGTGGGTTGCCGCATCCCTTAAGGCGTCAATATCCAACCGCCATCTGCGATCTTCAATGATCAGTGGGACGAGCTTTGGAACGCCACCAGCCAGATAGATGCGATTGATCAAACCCGCATAAGCCGGATCGGTAATGATTACCTCGTCTCCTGGTTCCGAAATTGCCAGGAGTGCATTTAGGATACCGGACAATCCACCAGCGGACACAATACACTGTTCATCAGGTGCGTAGTTCACCTCGGTTGTGGCAGAGACGCGGCAGGCAGCAGCTTCGCGCAGAGCGTGCATACCCAGAAACGGCAGATAGCTGTTGGCAGCATCCGTTCCAATTGCGGCCTTTGTCGCTTCAATCGCCTCTTGGGGTGGAGGAATGTCAGTATCCAGGTTTTCGAGTCGCAGCATCGAGGCGCTCGCGAGGGCATCTGCAGCGTTGCCCATTTGATCGACGCCTATCTCGATGCATACGCGGCCCATGCAGCCTGGCTCGAGGATCATCGGGAGGAGAGCAATGGCCGCCTGGCGGATTGTTTGATCGGCGGCGCGCTCGCGTCCCCGGTCAGCCGGTCGTGGAAAGGGTATTGGCAACGGCGCGCAGCGTGACGGCGTCGCCGGCACCCCAGACACACATGCCTTTCTTCTTCTCGATCATCCTGACGAGCTTTCGTCGCTTGGCATGTCGCAGCGCCTGGACGACCTTGAAGACCACCGAGTTCCTAAGCGCAGTATCTGAGATGTCCAGGTTGCGCTCCGCCATTACGCGCTCGGCAAGTTCTCTCGTGGTCAACTCAACATCAACCCCGAGATGGCGGGTGCAGATATCCGCGATCTCGCCCTTCTTGAAGAACCCATGGCTCACAATGTACCGGGCACGCTGCCGTTCAGGTGCGGCGAACAGTTCAATCGTCGCGTTCACATGCGCCAGATCGTGCTTCGCATGGGCGATCTGCGCCTCGTATGCTTTAATCTGGCCCAGTATCTCGGCCCGCTTCTCTGTCAGCGTGTGAACAATTAATGGTTTCGACATGCCGCCATTCGACACGAGATCTCGCCAGCCATCCAGATGGCAATTTGGTGCATTTGCTACCTAAGACCGAATGCCTGAACGCGCATTGGTTCATGAGCCTTGCAGATGCCAGAGAAAAGCTGGAGGATTGGCGAAGACACTACAATGAGGACAGACCCCACAACGCAATCGGATACAACGTCCCGATTGCCATGCATTATCCCGATGGCGTCACCAGCCCGTCATCATGATCAGAGCCGGAAAAATCTAGCTTCTGGCGGTCCAATGTTGGGGAGCAGTGCACAGACCCGCAAACTCTCGTTATGAATGAGGGACCCTCGGGGGGCAGGTCAGTGTCAACGCACAACGAACGGCGCATTCCTGGCGCACACGACGGCGCAAGCTGATCCGACTGGAAGATCTCTGTCAAAGTGGGAGACTCTGGGATGAAGCATCCAAAAACTCACGAATGATAGGATCAATTTTTCTATTGTCAGGATCAAAGGCCCCACAAACCTGCACGGCTTCTCGAAGAGAAACTGCATCGCTAATGCGCTTCCAGATTGTCTTGGAGGCATATGGGGTATGCCGGGGACGCGATGCAACTCCTAAGGTCAACCCTCTGAGGTAGTTGACTTGTTGCCGGTGCGCTGGGAAGAGGATGGTTTCAACCAGACTACCATCGTCCCCAGCTTCTCTTTCAATAACAAAAATCCGGTTCCCCCTATATGCTGCCAACCCTTCGAATTTAGCTCGTTGGCGAATGTTTCCGTCGCGGGAAGCAGCACGTTGCAATGTCTTTGAAACAATATATCCATCTTTTTCATAAAGGTAAGTGAGACTTCGCAATACCCTTCCCTCCCAAGAAGGAGACGTTACGTACACATGGTAAAAACCCTGATATCTCCGAAGCGGTTTGGTCTGATCTGCGAACGCTGTCGTAAAATGACCGAGGGGCGTGGCCGCGTGAATTCCAGGTTCAGGCGTGTGTTCCTTCCTAAACACATTGTGAGGTTTGAATAACTCACTTTCAGAGATGGACAAGTAGTGAGCTATTCGACGCATCGTGTGGGCAGCAGGCAGTGCTGTTCCCTTCAAGTATCGATCAAACTGTTGCCTGTTGATTCCAATTTCTCGGCAAATTTTCGAAACTGTTCCCCGTTCGGCGCAAAGAAACCGAAGGTTTCCAGAAAAGTTGTCATTTGAACCCAATTTCTTGCTCTCTCTTACGCTGAATAGCTAAAATTCGCACAAAAAAGCATACAACCACTCACTTCCATTGTTCCAGCTAAAATCTGAGATTTGTACTAGCGAACAGAAATTTGTGAACTAATGGCTGGCCAAAACTCCCATACCTTGATCAATGATCAGTGGATTCCATTGCCCGATGGACGTCGGCTAGCTGCGCGAGTCTGGATGCCAAGTGGACTGGGGCCGTTTCCCGCCATTCTGGAGTATTTACCCTACCGCAAGCGCGACGGAACTGCACCTAGGGATGAGACCACTCACCCGGTCTTTGCAGATGCCGGCTACGTATGTGTCCGTATCGACATTGCCGGATCCGGAGATTCCGACGGCCATCTTAAGGACGAATATTGTGAGCAAGAGCTTGATGATGGAGAAGCTGTGCTCGAGTGGATTGCTGCTCAGAGCTGGTGTAGTGGAAACGTCGGGATAATCGGGATATCTTGGGGTGGATTCAATGGATTGCAGCTGGCTTATCGTCAACCAGAAGCACTAAAAGCGGTAGTTAGCGTTGCTTCCACTAGCGATCGTTTCATTGACGACTGCCGCTATATGGATGGCTGCCTCCTAACCGACAATTTTAATTGGTCTGCACAGCTTTCAACCTATCAGGCGCGGCCACCAGATCCAGAAATACGGGAGGATTGGCGCGAAGAATGGGTTAGTCGGATGCAGGGGTTACCTTTTTTTGGCGCCAAATGGTTGTGTCACCAAACTAGAGATGAATATTGGGAACATGGCTCTGTGTGTGAGGACTTCTCGAGAGTAACTGTTCCGGTTCTGGCGGTTACCGGTTGGGCTGATGCTTACGTCAACACACCCCTTATTCTCTTGGAGAACCTGAATGGACCGACCAAAGCATTGATTGGTGCCTGGGAACATCGCTACGCGCATTTGTCGCGGGTCAACCCATCAGATTTTCACTCCGAAGTCATCGGTTGGTTTGACCGATGGCTCAAGTATGAACAAAACGGTGCCGAGGATTTGCCGAGTTATCGCGCTTTCATGCAAGAGCATTTCAACCCTCAGCCTGTTAGTACGCCACGCCGGGGACGCTGGGTCGCAGAGACTAGTTGGCCATCACCTAACATCCGGCATATGAACTGGTATCTTGGAAAATCGGCGCTTACAAAATCGGTGCAAAATGGAACCGTCACGGTGGCAACACCTGCACATGTTGGGAACGCAGGAGGGAACTATTACGCGGGCATGCTAGCAGAGAATGAACTGCCCGGCGACCAAAGGCCGGATGATGCACTGTCTGTCTGCTTTGATACACCGGCCCTTGATGATCCATTGGAATTGATGGGGCGCGCCTGCTTGACCATCAACTTTTTGGTCAACCGTCCAGTTGCTCAAATAGTTGTTAGATTGTGCGATGTTTCACCAGACGGTGTTTCACAGCGGATATCATTCCGAGCAGTCAATCTGACGTATCACGGTAATAATGAAACCCCGGAGACATTGAGTCCGGGTAAACTCTACTCTGCAACTATTAAATTGAATGAATGTGCCCATCGGCTCCGCAAAGGCCACAAGTTGCGTCTGGCTTTGTCCAATAGCTATTGGCCGATGGTTTGGCCGGCACCCGAACCAGTTATTCTAGAGTTAGATCTGGCTGGGTGCAAACTGGATTTGCCAATACGGTCCGTAGGTGTTGAGACAGAAGCTGCGGCCCCTGACTTTCCGCAGGACCATCCGATTCTGATGTCCCAAATTTTGAGACATCCAGACAGTACGGTCCGGTTCGAAACCCTGCCGGACGGCACTTTTGTTCGCGAAAATGAAGATGACTTAGGCGAAACGCGTAACCCTGATCATGGGCTGGTGTCCGGATACCGAATTTCAACCCGCTATTCTATACATCCCGATAATCCTACTAGCGCGAAGATTGAATCTCGATGGCAGTTTTCGTGCGGTCGAGGGAAATGGCAAACTGAGATTGAAATTGAAGGCACAATGACCTGCGATCGGGACAATTTCTATCTTACGCGCAAATTGCGATCTACTGAAAGTGTGCACAAATCTGAAGTGGTGACGAAGGAGTGGTCTGAATCCATTCCGCGCGGGCTTCTATAATATATTCCAAGGGAGGAAAACATGAAAATCGAATGGATAAAGGCGCCGATCGGAAGGCGCAACTTTCTGAAGGGCGCGACCGCGCTTGGCGCGGCGTCTGCCTTGCCGATGGGTTGGGCAAATCGTGTGATGGCGGCAGACGATGGTGTTCTGCGAGTCCGATCCTATAGCGATCTGCGCTCGCTTGATCCGGCCTATAGTGGCGGAGCTTTCGACGAAGAAATGCACGCATGCATCTACAACAAGCTCATTCAATTCAAACCGGGCGATGAATGGGGCTGGCAGCTTGATGCCGCATCTATGATTGAGCAGGTTGATCCCACTCACATTAAATTCGCTCTTCGCGATGATATCGGCTTCACCAATGGATTTGGACCGATGACTGCCGAAGACGTCAAGTACAGCTTTGAGCGCATCATTGATGAAGAAATCGATTCGACCAACAAACCAGACATGGGATCTCTCAGCCATGTTGAAGTTACTGGTGAGCGCGAAGGAACTATTGTCCTGAATGAAGCCTTTGCGCCTTTGTGGTCAATCGCGCTTCCGTATATTACCGGCAATATCATCTCGAAGGCTGCGGCCGAGGCCGAAGGCGGCAAGATCGGCACCGACCCAGTTGCGGAATCCGGCCCCTATTTGCGCGACAGTTGGAACCCAAAAGAAAAAACTGTGCTGAAACGGAACCCGGATTGGAAGGGTGATACGCCGGCTTGGGATACGATCGAAATCTATCCAATCGATGATGAAAATACCGCAGAAATTGCCTTTGAGGCAGGAGAAATCGACTTCACGCGGGTCTCACTTGGTGCGGTCGAGCGGTATCGCGAGGAAGTGCCAAACGGTGGTACGCTGATCGAGAAACCGTCTCTTTACTATGTCTGGTTAGGGATGAATCTTGATCACCCAAAACTGCAAAATCCAAAATTGAGACAAGCTATTCAACATGCGGTGGACGTGCCAACAATATTGGAAGCCGCATATTTTAGCGCTGCTGAGCCATCTACCGGAATAATCGCCCCCGGTCTTGCTGGCAATCGCGCGGCTGGACTGGTTCCACCTGAAGCCAACCTTGAAAAAGCGGCTGCGTTGCTGGCTGAATCGGGCGAAACCAATGTTACGCTGACCCTGGATATCCTGAACAAGAATACCTACAGTGCGATGGCGCAGGTGATACAGGCCATGTTGGCCCAAATAGGGGTTACGGTTGAAATCAACGTCCTGGAGTCCGGCGCGTTCTGGGCCAGCGGTGACAACGAAGACCTGCAAATGGTCCTAAATCGGTACTCGATGACGCCTGATCCCTACTACGCAACCTCTTGGTTCACATCTGATCAGGCTGGTGTCTGGAACTGGGAACGGTTCCGCAACGATGAGTTTGACGAAATCCATGTCCAGGCTTCTCAGGAAACAGACCAGGGCAAGCGCGCTAAAATGTACCAGCGTGCACAAGACCTGATGGAAGAAAGCGGCGCCTACCGCTTTATCACCCACGAAGCGACGCCGGTTGTTCACTCTTCGCGTGTAGTACCTGCCCTGCGGCCCGACGGCCTACCGCTCCTGCGTTACTTCGGCAAGGGTTTCTGACCGTCCCGTAATCTTACAGGCGTGGCAACTGCATTCGGCTGTTGCCACGCCCAGCGACCCGCCGAATAGCTATGGGGACCAACGCGCCATGATACTTTTCACGCTCAAGCGCTTTGCGCTTGCATTGCTCATTCTGTTCGTGGCGGTGACCGTCATGTTCCTGATGATCCGCGCTGTGCCTGGCGATCCGGTCCAGATCATGCTTGGGCCGCGCGCGACGCCCGAACTTCAGGCCCAACTCACTGCCGCGCTGGGGCTGGATCAACCAATTTGGAAACAACTTTTGATCTTCTACGGAAACCTCGTGCAGGGTGACCTGGGGACCGACGTCTTCTCAGGCCGATCCGTGACGAGCATTGTGTTCCAGCAATTGCCATTCACTCTGGAACTGATTTTTGCGTCGATCCTGTGGTCTGCAACACTGGGCATTGCACTTGGCGCCTATGCAGCTGCGCATCCCAATACGCTGATCGACCGGGTCGCCGCAGCAATATCTGTCAGTTTCGTCGCGGCACCGGCCTTTGTTGTCGCGCTTTTGGCGCTTCTGGTTTTTGCCGTGCATCTGCAATGGTTCCCCGCCATTGGCGCAGGAGAAGGGTTTTGGGACCGCCTTGACCATCTGATCCTGCCGGCCTTTGCTATCGGGTTAAGCTGGGTCGGCTATATTGCCCGGCTGGTGCGGGCTTCGATGCTGGAGGTCATGGGCGAAAATCATGTGCGCACGGCCCGGGCCTTTGGTATCGCTGAACGTCGCGTGGTTCTGGTCTACGCCTTGCGCATTGCCATTTTGCCAGTCGTCACCGTGATCGGCGTAGGGATGGGCTTTCTGCTCAGCTCGGCCGTTTTTGCCGAAATCGTCTTTGCCCGGCCGGGTCTGGGTAAACTGGTGATCGATAGCATTACGACCCGAAACTACCCGATTGTTATGGGCTCTGTTCTCATATCAACGGCGCTGTTTGTGGTGTCCACCGCATTGGCAGACCTGATCAATGCGTTGCTCGATCCCCGTGCACGCACGGCTCATTGAGGAGGGGGCGTTATGGAAAAATCACGTTCCGAACTCGGGCAGATCATCGTCGGTGTTGCCCGTGACCCGCTTGGGCTTATGGGGCTGATCATCGTTGGTGTGATCGTTTTCTGCGCAATCTTCGCCTATTGGATCGTGCCCTACGATCCGATCGCGATGGATATCAAATCCCGCATGCAAGGACCGTCCGCCGCGCATTTGCTGGGCACTGACCAACTGGGTCGTGATACGTTTTCACGGGTTATCGCCGGTGGTCAGGTCGCGCTGAAGGTGGCGTTGCCGGCTGTGTTCGGTGCGATGGCGATTGGTCTGACCCTGGGTATGATTGCCGGGTATGGGCCGAAATGGCTCGACAACCTTCTGATGTTGTTCTTCGATACCATTCGGTCCTTTCCGACGGTCATGTTTGCGCTTGCCGTTGTGGCCCTGATCGGACCCAGCCTGCAAACAGTTGTGTTTGTCGTCATGGCGACCTCGATCCCGACCTATGGCCGGGTGGCCCGGACACAGACGCTGACGCTGCGCAATTCCGAGTTCATCCTGGCCGAACGGTCGATGGGGGCCAGCATGGCGCGCATTCTGGGCGTGCATATGTTGCCCAATATCATCGGCGTTCTGGCGGTGCTGGCGGCGATGGATATTCCCACGGTTATCGCACTGGAGGCAGGTCTGTCGTTCTTGGGTTTGGGTGTGAAGCCCCCAACACCCAGCTGGGGTGCTTTGCTGAAGGATGGGTATTCCCTGATCCGCCAAACCCCCTGGCTGGTCGTTGGCGGAGGCCTTCCGATCATCCTGGCAACGCTTGGGTTTACGTTCCTGGGTGAAAGCCTGCGCGATGTGGTTGACCCGAAACTGAGGAAACAGCGATGACCGATACACTTCTGGAAATCGACAACCTCAGCGTCGATTACGAAACAGGCCGCGGCGATCTCCAGGCCTTGAGGGACATCACCTTCAACGTCAACAAGGGCGAAATCGTTGGCATCGTCGGGGAATCCGGTTGCGGCAAATCCACGTTGATTTCATCCATCCTGCGTTTGACCGCTCCCAATACGCGGTTCCGCGAGGGTGAAATCAGATTCAAGGGGCAGGATTTGTTGCAGGTGTCCGAACGGCACATGCGTGATCTGCGTGGGGCTGATATATCCATTGTCTTTCAGGACCCGATGCAAACGCATAATCCGGTCCTGACCATCGGGCAACAGATGCTGGATATTCAACATCGCTCCAAACAATCAAAGGCGGACAAACGGGCGCATGCGACCAAGATGCTGGGCGCTGTTGGTATTCCCGATCCCGAAGCGCGCCTAAAGCAGTATCCGCATGAATTCTCTGGCGGGATGCGCCAACGGATCGCCATCGCGATGGCGTTGATGTCCGAGCCTGACCTCTTGATCGCGGATGAACCCACCACTGCGTTGGACGCAACGCTTGAGGTGCAAATCATCGAACGTCTGCAAGAGCTGCAGCGCGAGTTTCACTGTGCCATCCTGTTCATCTCGCACCATCTGGGCGTGATTGCGGAACTCTGTGACCGGGTGGTAGTGATGTATGCCGGCGCAGTTGTCGAAAGCGGAGAGGTGCGTGAGATTTTCCACAATCCCAGGCATCCCTACACACGGCGTCTGATCGAATGTGACCCCGGTCACATCAAGGAACGCGCCCGCATCTTGCCGACCATCCCCGGCGAAGTGCCCGATCTGGCGAACTTGCCGGGGGGCTGCATTTTCCGGGTCCGGTGCGATCAGGCAATGGCGCGCTGTGCCAGCGACGTACCACCACTGGATCAATTGAAAGAAGGCCACCATGCCGCATGCTGGCTGAACCATGAGGAGGTCACAACATGAGCTTGCTGAACGTCGTAGACCTTAAAACCAGCTATGGCCCGGTCAATGTTTTGGCGGGTGTCAGCTTTACCGTAGAACCTGGCGAAACCTACGCGCTGGTTGGCGAAAGTGGTTCTGGCAAAACGACTGTTATTCGCGCCATTGCGGGTCTTGCGCCTGCGCAAGACGGCTCGGTCACTTTTGAGGGTCAGGAAATCCGGGGTGCGCCGGAAAGTGTCATGCGCCCGTTGCGCAAAGACATGACAATGATGTTTCAGGACCCGGTCGGCAGCCTCTCGCCACGCCTGACGATCCGCAGCCTGATCACCGAACCTTATCGCATTCAAGGCATGAAAGACCGCGATCTGGATGCCGAGGCAAAGCGCCTTTTGGAAATGGTGAACCTGCCAACGCATTTTGCAGACCGGTATCCTTATCAGCTGTCAGGCGGCCAGGCACGGCGTGTGGGCGTGGCGCGCGCGTTGGCACTGGAACCAAAACTGATCCTTGCGGATGAGCCGACCGCGGGCCTTGATGTGTCGGTACAGGGTGAGCTTTTGAACCTGCTCAACGATCTGCGCGAAAGGCTGGGACTGGCGATGGTGATCATCACCCATAACCTCAGCGTTGTGCGCCATGTGGCCGACAGAATGGGTATCATGTATCTGGGCCGGTTGGTAGAAGAAGGCACAACCGAGACGATTTTCAAAGATCCGCGCCACCCCTACACCCGTTGCCTGCTGAGCGCCAACCCAGAGCCGGACCCGGATGCGCGGTTGGAACGGATCGCCCTAAAAGGTGAACCCCCCAGCCTGCTCAAACGCCCTTCGGGATGTGAATTCCGTGAACGTTGCCCTTTTGCCAAAGACATCTGCACCCAAACCCCTGAATGGAAATTGGACGGCGGCCACGGGTTGCGCTGTCTGGCCCCGCTATCCAGCGATCAATCACAAGAAATATAGCTAATAGTTATCTACAGGTGACAAAATGAGAAGTTCGGCATTGTTCGAAGAAAAACTTGGAAGCCCGAAAAAGAGCGCAGAAGCACTAAGACAAGATGGCACGGCGCCAAGCTTGGCAGAGGCTGAGTTGAAAGAGATCCAAATTATTGAGCACGTTTGGATAAAAATGTCGGACGGTGTGCGCCTATCCGCAAAAATTTGGCTGCCCGTCGACGCTGCCGATATCCCGGTCCCGGCGGTATTGGAGATAATTCCGTATCGCAAACGCGACTCCTATGCAATTCGTGATCATCGCAATCATGCCTGGATGGCTGCCAGGGGATACGCTTGCATTAGGCCAGACATGCGTGGACATGGAGACTCGGAAGGGATCATGCTGGATGAATATTCTCTCAGAGAACAGCAGGATACGATAGAAGTCATTGAATGGCTGTCCAAGCAATCCTGGTGCAGCGGCGAAGTAGGAATGATGGGGCTTTCCTGGGGAGGAATCGCCAGTATGCAGGCGGCCGTCAAGCAACCGCCAGCTCTGAAGGCGATTATTCCAGTTGGTGCCTCAGTCGATCGCTACTATGCAGACGGCGGATATCTTGTAGGCGGTTACGCTGGTCAAGGGTTGGGGTGGGGCGGTGTCATGTTCGGCTACTGTGTTCGGCCACCTGATCCAGCAGTTGTTGGAGATGTCTGGCGTGATATGTGGTTTGAGCGCTTGGAGCAAACTCCAATGTTTGCTGAAAAATGGTTAACCCATCAACTTCGCGATGAAACTTGGAAACAGGGGTCGGTTTGCGAAGACTATGATAAGATCGAAGTTCCCGTGTTGGGAGTCAGCGGTTGGAATGACTGCTGGCCAAACACCATGATCCGCCTGCTTGAGAACATTGAGGCGCCTTGTAAGGTGGTTTCTGGGCCGTGGGGACATGTATTCCCAAATCTCGGCGGGCCTGGCCCAATGGCGGGCTTCTTGCAGTTGGCACTCGCCTGGTGGGATTACTGGTTGAAGGGAATTGACACCGGGGTCATGGAAAACCCGGCATTTCTGGCATACCTACAAGAAAGCCACGCCCCAAACCCAAATCCAACTGATAGACCCGGTCGCTGGATTGGTGAGACAAGCTGGCCGTCAAAAAATGTGTCAGTGCACACATTTGGGATGATCCCCGGACAGTTGTCGGAAGACAAAGGCGCCTCCAGTGACATCGTAGAAATATGTTCGCCAGTAACTCTTGGTTTGAAAACCGGTGAATACATGCCGATCTCGGGGGTTGCTGAGTTGGCGCAGGATCAAAGTGCGGATGACGCCTTATCAGTATGTTTTGATAGCGAACCTTTGAAAGATAGGTTCGACATTCTGGGTACCACCAATGTGAACCTGCGCATTTCCAGTGACTGCTCACACGGTATGGTTGCGGCACGGATTTGCGATGTCGCACCCGATGGCAAATCTACGCTGATCAGCTATGGATTGCTTAACTTGAAACAGCGCGAGGGGCTGGAACGTTGTACCGAAATCACACCTGATGAAATGATGGAAGTTTCGGTCAGGCTCAATGATACGGGATGGTCCATAAAGCCAGGGCATCGGCTACGGTTGGCTCTGTCGAGTCATCTTTGGCCCATGGCTTGGCCACAGGCAGAGCAAGCAACTCTAAAATTGAATCTTGCCAGTTGTTCTCTGAATTTGCCGGTTCGTCACCCCGAAGCCGACAGTCTAATTCATTCACCGCTTGCTGAACCGGAAGCGGCAGACCCTCCAACCCACGAAATCGCTGCCCCTTCGCAGGGATCGCGGCATGTGAATTACGATATTCAATCTGGACAGACTGTCTACGACGTACAATTCGATGGCGGGAAGATTCGTTTTGACGCCATCGATTTGACCTATGGGTCTACAAATACGCAGCGCTACACGATCACCGAAGGAGACCCTCTTTCAGCCAAGATCGAATACAGCGCGGATTTCAGCTTCGCTCGCGAAGGATGGGATGTCAGAACCGAAAGCCGGCTTGTCACAACATGTGATGCCGACAACTTCATCCTGAACGGCAGCGTCGCTGCGTTTGAAGGAGAAAATCAAGTCTTTACACGTACTTGGGACATAAAAATCCCACGCGTGGTGTTTTGACCTCGGACCTCACTGGCCCGGTGCAACTAACCGAGGAGTAACCGCACTACTGCTCGATTCTGAACAACACAGAAACTGGAGGATGAAATGAAAAACCAATACCTGAAAAAACAATGCCAAAAACTGACAAGCGGGACTATCGACCGGCGAAAATTTGTCATGTCAGCACTGGCAGCAGGTGTCGTACTGCCGAACGCTTTGACAATGGCAGACAAGGCGATGGCCGCTACCGCGAAATCAGGCGGGACGCTTAGGATTGCAATTGGCAGCGGTGCCACAACTGACGTGTTGGATCCGGCCACAGCCACGGGCGGTTTCGCAGTTCACAACCTGTATACCCGAGGCAATCATCTGACCGAAGTATCAAATTCGGGCGAGTTGATTGGCGAACTTGCAGAAAATTTCGAACCCGCAAACAATGCCACAAAGTGGATTTTCAACCTACGAAAAGGGGTCGAGTTTCATGATGGCAAAAGTCTGACGCCAGAGGATGTCATAGCAACCCTAAATTATCATCGGTCTGAAGGTTCAAAGTCAGCAGCAAAAGGCCTGTTGGATGGAGTCACGGATATTCGCAAAGATGGTGATATGCAGGTCGTCATCGACCTATCATCGGGAAATGCAGATTTTCCATACGTACTGTCGGACTATCACCTGATGATAATGGCGTCAGCAGATGGGAAGATTATTGATCCGAATTCTGCCAATGCCACCGGAGCCTATGCACTTGAAGCATTTGACCCAGGAGTCAGCGCTAAGTTTGCTCGCAACCCGAATTACTGGAAAGAGGGCCGCGCCCATTTTGATGCTGTAGAAATGGTTTCAGTTTTGGACATCACCGCTCGCCAAAATGCGATTATGAACGGAGATGTGGATTATGCCGACGGCATTGATCCGAAAACCGTTAACCTAATGAAACGCGTGCCGACACTGGATATTCTTGAAACTACTGGGACTCAGCATTTCACTTTTCCAATGCGATTGGATACACAACCCTTTGACAATTATGATTTGCGAATGGCGCTAAAATTCGCAATCAACCGCCAAGAACTGGTTGACAAAGTTCTTTTGGGGCACGGTGTAGCAGGCAATGATGTGCCGGTATCATCTGCGATGCCGTATCTTAATACTGACTTACCGGTGCATGAGCTGGACATTGAAAAAGCGGCGATGCACTACAAGAAATCAGGGCATTCAGGTCCAATACAACTTCACACATCTGATGGTGCATTCGCAGGCGCCGTTGATGCAGCGCAACTTATTGCCAATTCCGCAAAACAAGCTGGAATTGACATCGAAGTTGTACGTGAACCCGCCGATGGCTATTGGTCTAATGTTTGGAACAATAAACCTTGGTGTGCATGCTATTGGAATGGCCGCCCCACCCAGGACTGGATGTACTCATCTGCATATACCAACGACACTGAATGGAATGATACGGCCTGGCGCGACACAGAATCAGCAATTCGTTTCAACGAAGTTGTCGCAGAAGCTCGCTCCGTTACGGATCCTGCAGTGCGTCAGGACCTTTATTGGGAAGCCCAGAGACTGCTTCAGGACGATGGCGGTGCAATTGTCGCAATGTGGGCAAACTACATCAGCGCTCATTCAAAGTCTTTGTCGCATGATGAGAATGTTGCGGCAAATTGGGAAAACGACGGTGCCAAGATTGCCGAACGCTGGTGGTTCAACTAACAAATCGTGTCGGGGCGGCATTGTTGCCGCCCCGATGTCCATTCCTCAAGGCATCGGCCGTCGCCGGGGAGATTATTCTAAATTGGGCAAATATTTTCGGATTCCACAATGACTGACAACAAAGTTTCACCCGTCGAGAAACGGCTGATTGAAGCCAAAATTGTCAGACAGATTCTCGTTGAGATGATTGGTGAAATTGGAGAGGAGAAAGCGTGGGAAATCCTTGACCGCACCATAACCAAATTATCTATCGACGAAGGTATCGAGTACGCTCGGAACGTGTCATGCGACGCCACACCCGAAAGCTACATGAACCTGATGATGGACTGGTCAGAAGACGGAACGCTGGAGATTATACCGGTTTCGGTCAGCCTGAAACATGCCCATTTCCGGATTAACCGTTGCCGCTATGCGGAAATGTATCAACAGGCTGGCATGACGGATCTCGGCAAAGTCCTGTCCTGCGGTCGCGATGGTACAGTTTGCTTGGGCTATAATCCCAACATCACCTTAAATCGGGCACAGACGATCATGGACGGGGCTGCGGTTTGCGATTTCCATCTGAAGCTGACGGAAGTCGGTTAACCACTAAGTCCCTGACTTGCGACGCTCTTCCAAAAGGTTCGTTAACCAACCCGGGTCCATCTGCGGAACAGACGAAAGAAGCAAATCAGTGTATTCCGGATATGGAGGCTCCAACACCTTGCTTTTTAAGCCTTGTTCAATAACTTCGCCTTGATACATCACTACTATTTCGTCTGAAATGGCTTGCACTACCGCAATATCGTGGGTGATGAATAAGTAGGATATGTTGAATTCTCTCTGTAGTTTCAGAAGTAACTTTAGAATTCCTTCCTGAACAATCTGGTCGAGTGCCGATGTTACTTCATCGCAAATGATAAGTTCAGGTTCCGCTGCGAGTGCGCGCGCGATGCACACCCGTTGTTTCTGCCCGCCGGACAATTCAGATGGCAAACGGTCAAAGAAGCGCTCATCAAGCTCAATCATTTTCAATAATTCTATGACCCTAGCGTCGCGCTCTGACCCGGTAAGACCAAGATAAAACTCAAGAGGGCGCCCGATGATCTCACCCACGGTCTGACGAGGGTTCATCGCTGTATCTGCCATTTGATAGATCATTTGTATTTTACGAAGCTGTTCCTTTGAACGTTGCTTATGACTTGGAGGCAATTCTTCGCCATTGAACATGACCTTGCCTTTCGACGCCGGCAACAAACCGGTGATGACACGGGCAGTAGTAGATTTGCCAGAACCACTTTCTCCAACTACCGATACAGTCCTGCCCCGGGGTATTTGGATGGACACATTGCTGAGCACCTTTGTCGCTCCATATGCCGCATCGATGTTATTGACGGACAAGATACATTCGCCCCCAGGGTCTTCAGGTTTTTCCAAAGCTCGCACGGACCATAGTGACCGAGTGTACGGCTTTTCTGGCTCGGTCAACATTTTTTGAGTGGGAGCCTCTTCCACCTCTTCACCGTATCGCAGGACCTTTATGACATCTGCCATCTGCGCAACCACGGCCAGATCATGGGTGATGTAGATTGCTGCTGTATGAAATTCATCAACGACTGCTCGCATTGCGGACAAGACTTCGACCTGAGTGGTCACATCAAGCGCAGTAGTAGGTTCGTCAAAAATGATCAAATCAGGTCTTGGCGACATCGCCATAGCTGTCATGATCCTTTGCAATTGCCCCCCCGACACCTGGTGCGGGTACCGTTCACCAATAGATTCGGGGTTGGGCAGTTGTAGTCTTTGATACAAGTCCACCGCGTCTGCACGATTTTCTGGTTCAGAGCGATTCACAACACGGTTTGTTGCACGTATCGTTTGATTGATCAGTTTGTGTGCTGGGTTAAATGACGCTGCCGCCGATTGGGCAACATAGGCAATCCGAGTACCCCACAGGGCCCTACTCTGCGCTTTGGTGATACGAGTAAGATCCATTCCATCGAATGTGATTGATCCACCCGTCAATTTACATCCAGGCTGCGTGTATCCCATCGCGGCCTTGCCTAGAGTCGATTTTCCTGCACCACTTTCACCAATCAGACCTAGAACCTCACCACGATGAAGAGAGAGATCAACTCCCTTGATAATTGGATGCCAGGCTTCATCCGAGTGCCCATCAATCCGGACACCTTTCATTTCAAGCAAGAGACTGCCCTTTTCCGTCGAGATACAATTATTTTTCATCACGCAATCCACTTGTTTGATGCAGGAACCAATCAACAATGAAGTTCACCGCGACAGTAAGAAGGGCGATCGCGGCAGCGGGCAAAAGGGGTGTAACAGCTGCCTTTAGATCATACTTGGCAAATTGGATTAAAGATGCGTTCTCTCGTACCATAGAGCCCCAGTCTGCCGTCGGAGGTTGGATACCAACTCCAAGAAAACTAAGAGCAGCGATCATCAAAAATACAAAACAAAATCGAATGCCGAATTCTGCTACAAGTGGCGGCATAATGTTTGGTAGAATTTCCCTACGCATAATCCATCCAAGTCCTTCGCCTCTGAGTGCCGCGGCCTCAACGTAGTCCATCACAGCTACGTTGACAGCAACGGCGCGAGTCAATCGGAAAACGCGAGTTGAATCCAACACAGCTATGATCAAGATCAGATTTAAGGCGCTTGATCCAAAAATTGACAACAACATTAAAGCGAAGATCAAAGAAGGAATTGCCATGAGGATGTCCACACAGCGACTGAGGGCTTGATCCAACCAACGGCGATCAATGGCAGCTGCCAACCCCAACCCACCTCCTATTGCAAACGATAATAGTGTAGTGATCAATGCTATTCCCATGCTGTTGCGCGCACCAAAAATCAGTCGAGTGAAAATATCACGCCCAATTTGATCGGTGCCTAACAAATGTTCAACGCTCCAAGGAGCATAAGGTTCCGCAAATACCTGCGCTTCCCCATATGGTGCGATCAAGGGCGCAAGCAAAGCCACACAAAAGTAGCTCAAAACGATGACCATACCGAACCATGCGGTCATTGGGGCCTTTTTGAGGACCAGCCATACACGCTCACTTCGGCTGCGACGCTTGAGGACTTCACCAGCTTCGGCAATTGCTGAATATGTATTGGGATCATGGGTCATCGCGGGTGCAGGAGCCTCGGGTTGGTGACAATGCCGATGATATCGGCCATCAGATTGAGAATTATGTAAGTGGCTGCAAAGATTAGACAGCAAGCCTGCACTACTGGAATATCACGGCTGGTTACCGCATCTACCATCAGTTGGCCTATTCCGGGATAAACAAAGACCACCTCAACAACAACGACGCCAACAACAAGATATGCAAGGTTAAAGGCGACAACAGTCGCTATCGGAGCCCAGGCGTTCGGCAGTGCGTGTTTGAAAATGATTTCGCGCTGGCTGGCTCCTGATAATCGGGCCATTTCAATATAAGGTGAGGCTAGGAGACTGATTATCGCCGCTCTTGTCATGCGCATCATGTGAGCAAGAATAACCAAGCACAGCGTCATCACTGGAAGACTTATCCTGTACAGGCGCTCACCTAGGCTCATCGTCGCATCAACATTCGCCAAGGACGGAAAGACTTGCCAAAGTGATCCAAAAAACAGGATTAAAATATACGCCACAAAGAAATCGGGTGTTGCAATCGTTGTCAGGGTTGCGGCGTTGATGGTTCGATCAAATACCGAATTTCGGTACAAGGCTGTAAGCAATCCCAACATAATCGCCAAAGGTACGGAAATTAGTGCCGTCACACCTGCCAAGAACAAAGTATTCGAAAGCCGTGGTGCAATTAGTTCTGCTACTTCCCTCGCTTGTGTCTGACCGGTGCCCGATCGGCCGGAAAACGATGTACCCAAGTTCCCCTGAAAAATTGCACCAACCCAATTGAAGTAACGAGTAATAGCGGGCTGATCGAGCCCGATTTCCTTTCGAAATGCAGCCACAGTCTCTTCTGTTGCTGCCTGACCCAAGATTGCCTGGCTGAAGTCACCAGGCAGAAGCGACATCCCTCCAAAAATAATGAATGAAACTATCAACAACGTGAATAGGCCTAAGGCTAGCCGCCTTAGAATTGTGGAAACGATCAATTGCACAGCTTGTAGTCCTCTAGGCGTACTTAACGTGAGAATTCGACCTGTAGTCCTCTTTGTACGGTACCAGGCTGTCCATTAGAATTGCGCTAATGTTGACGATATTGAGCGATTTTGTGCTAGATCGCGCAAAAATGTTGAATTTCATCAATGCTAACTGTACTTTTTGCTACATCTTTATTTTCACTTGTTCAGCAGATAATACAGCGGCCACGCAGAGCATAAGTCGGTAATAATTGTGTTTTGCCAGCCGGACGTGTAGATATGCACAGACTCTCGGGACACTTCCTGTAAATTCCCTGATTTGGGGTGGAGGAAGTTTTGATGACGAACGAAGAACGGGACATCCAACGTAAACTGAGAGGGTATTGCCAAGTTATTGACCTGAGCTTGTGACGCATTGGCAGAGGCTGGATCAAGCCGTCATTTCTTCAGTGTAATCGTCCCAGAGGTAGAATGCGTCGGAACGCGCGTGGCGGTATGAGTTTGCGGTGAGTTGATATCGGCGGGGACGGAAGATCAGGTTGATCTGGTCATGCGCAGACAGAAACCTCTGAGCCTGCCGGTGAGACTTGAACTTACCGAATAGCTTCTCTCTTTTGCGAGTCGGTCGATGGGAGACTTCGATCGCGTTGTTGAGACCCTTGTGAGCGCGATGATCCGCGTCCGGTGCCAGCGTGTTGATCGGCTTGATGTAGCTGCGCAATTTGTCGGTGATAACGACCCTGGGTTCGCCAAATTTGCCAACCAACCCTTTGAAAAAGCGCTTTGCGGCTTTGGCGCTTCGACGCGTTTGCACGAGAATGTCGAGCACATCGCCATTTGCGGCGATTGCGCGCCACAGCCAGTGTTTCCTGCCACGGATCATGATCACGACTTCGTCCATGTGCCACTTGTCGTTTGGCCGTGGACGATCACGGCGAATGCAATCTGCAAAGTGCTGACCGAAGCGATTGACCCAAAGCCGAACGGCTTCCCGGCTCACGATCACGCCCCTCGCAGCCAACAGATCCTCGACGTCAGCTGTACTCAACGCAAAGCGATGGTAAGCCCAAACCGCGTAGGCAATGATCTTGCGAGGAAAGCGAAAACCCTTCAGGCGTGGCATGATCGTTGGAATGTTCATTAGCGCGACATAGCTGGATCACTCAGCCTGAACAACTTGGCAATACCCGAATGTCTGGTATGGCGCTGTCCTTGCCATCGTTGGATCTCGAAAGAGTTCCGCCAGCCTGTCGTGTGGTGCGATCTTAGCGACGCACAAAAGCCAGCTTAGCTGGCCTATTGGGGATTAGTTAGAATTTGCCTGACAACACCCTTAGGATAAACCAAAATGACAGTCATTCGGTCAGGGCGCGCGACCCTCTGCAACATTTTTGCCAACCTGATAGCAATGTAGCGAGCAAGGAAAGTGCCTGATCATTACGCCGTCAATTTCGCTCTCGGCTGTGATGGTCTTCGTTGTCGCCCCGGCTGGGATACCGGTGTCAAAGTTACGTTTGGCAAATTCGATAAGTCCACGCAGTTCACCCGGTTGATCGGCTGCATATCTGTCTGACCATTTGATTTCATAGGCCCAAGTGGGTTTGAGACGTGCCGGGTCGACTCGGACAAGATCGACTTCCAGATCTGTTCTGCCTTTTTTCCAGCGCGCATAGTGTAAGTTCTTCATTAGGTTTGAATGAAACCACTGCGAGAAAATCGCCGTTTCCGCCATCGCGCCCATGGCATCATCCCCGTCCGAGATTTGAGCAAATAGGGCCGAACGCATTGATGGGTTCGTCAGGTAGACCTTGAAATTGCGCATCCGTTGGAATGTTTTACCGGTGTCGTCAACGCGTCGGACACGTACGATCAGAAAGGCAGCCTCAAGGTAGTCGAGGTATTTTGTGATCGTGTTCTTGGCAACGCCCGAGCTTTGCGCCAAACCATCCAGACTAACTTCCTGACCGGTGTGATAAGCCAAGGTTGTGAAAAGTCGGTTCAACTCCTGAATGTCTTGAATGCCATAAAGGCTGGGCAAATCGCGCAGCAGAACTTTGTCGATGATATCGCGGCCAAGGAAGCGCTGAACATCGGCCTGAATTGTTTCGTTCAAAACCGCCTCTGGATAGCCCCCAAAGTTCAGGTAGTGGATGAACTCTTCATTCAACCTTGCAATGTTCGGCGTGGAAAACCGCAGGGTCTCTCCAAGCGGGGCGGCCTTGATCAGATTGTCTTCCAATTCCCTAAACGCAAGAAACTCCGCGAATGTCAGTGGAGGGAGGAAAAAGTCAGTAAAGCGCCCCGCGCCCGATTCCTCGCTTTTCAGTCGCAGCGCGGCCGCTGCAGACCCGGAAGCAATGAATCTGGTGTTCGGATGTTGGTCGGTAAGCACCTTTAGGTGGACCTCCCAATCCTTCAGGTACTGTATCTCGTCGAAAACAATGATCCGCTTTTGTTGCGCGTTGTGACCTGTTTCCTCTTCGAACAGGTCGATCAGGCGTGACAGTGGCATGCCGCTGTAAAGTGGCGTGTCGATGGAAACAAACAGAATATTCTGACCGTTAAACCCTTCGGTGGTGGCCTGCTCAATCAATTGGCGCAGCATGACTGTCTTGCCAACTCTGCGCGGCCCCATCAGGATGGTCGAGCGGCGCACGGACCAATCCAGAGCGAGCGCCGAGAAGGGGCCGAAATAGGCGCGTTTCTTCTCGGTCGGGCTTTGAGACACCTTGTAAGAAGCGTCCCACCACGGGTTATCTCGGCGAAGACTTTTGAGAACGTCTGTTTTTGCAATTTCAAGCATGTCGCGCTAATATCAATCCATTGATGCTAAGTCAACATAGCCCATCAAAGCGCTGATAAAACAACGAATTTTTTGTCGCAATAACGATGTGCGCAATGCAGACGGGATGCCTCGGTTGCTTAGCAACACCGCGCAGTCTCTTCAATACGTGCACGCTGAGATGAACGACTGCCATCAATACTGACGGGACCCGCGCGTGCCGCACGGTTCACATATATCATTAGACAGGGCAGGGACTCGACGCGCTGAAGCGCGCTCACCCCGGCCCAGGCATTCTTTCATCTGGTGATGGCAGACCGCAGGGCGGTCTGCTGTACTTGTTTTCCCCGGGCGTCAGGGGGCCGAAAATCTCTCGTATCTGATCCGGTCCAGGGGGAAGGCGCAGAGAGAGACCCGCACCAGGGGCGCGGCTCGCATTTCTCGTTTTTATACGCCTCAAGCAGAAATCGTGAACATCCCGGTTCCTCCCACGCGTGCCGCGCGGGTCCCTCCCAAATCTCCCCAATTTCAGCCTGACCCCCAGTCCTCAGATCAGAAACGGATCTTTTCCATCGGCCCCCCTCCTTTCCGGGGAAAAACGCGGAGGGGTGTGGGTGTCGATGGCAGTCCAGCAGGCCGTTTCCTTGGCCTGCTGTGTTCAAACGAAATCACACGCGGATAGGTCGGGCGCAGATCGGCCACCGCATTACCACGAAAGAGAGGTCTACAATGGCTACTCAGATTGCAGAAACACCCATGACGCAGTCGCAGGTTTGCGCGCGGCTGGCAGAACAGAATGACGCTTTCCGTCGCCGTGAACCCGCTGGCGGCAGCGGCCAGTGGGTTTTTACTTCGGCAATTGATGATGAAGGGCCGGAATTCTTGAAGGCCTGCCTTGAGGCCGTCGCAGGTTACGACGGGTTCACCGAGGAAAACGATCCCTACGGGACCCATGAGATGGGGTTCATGGAGGCGCAGGGCAAAAAGGTCTGGTGGAAAATCGACCTCTACAACCTCACCTATGATGGCGGTGCGGAAAACCCGACCTCACTGGCCGATACCCGCCGCGTCCTGACCATCCTGTTCCCCACCGATTACTGAGTTCAGTCCCACCCGATGGCGGGGCTGATCGCGCAACCCGCGCACGAAAGGAGGTGAGCACATGAACCCATACACCCTAGCGCGTCAACGCAAGTTGGCTTGGAAGAACCTCAAGAAGGGCGGCCTATCCGGCAAGATTGCCCGCGCCTTCTTGAAGAAACACGCAGCCGCCTAAGCGGCCTCGCTTCAGCCCTACGGGGCTGGGGCACCCATACCACAAATCTTCACACTGAGAAAAGGGTTACCCCTATGACCAAGCAAACACAGATCACCGCAACCGAGGCCCGCTTTCCGCTGGCATCACTGTCGCTTTCCCCAATGAACCCACGCCAGACCGTGCCGGAGGGTGAGATTGTCGAACTGGCCAAGTCCATCTGGACCGCTGGCCTGATACAAAGCCTTGCCGGTTTGGCCGACGACAAAGGCGGCGCTGAAATCGTCGCCGGTGGCCGACGCCTGCGCGCGCTGCAACATCTGGCTGAGAAGCATCCGAACCTTGCCAGCATCCGCCCGGAACTGGCGAACCCATTGGTGATGATCGCGCCGGATGTGGAAACTGCTCAGACATGGGCAACCGCCGAGAACATCAGCCGCAAAGACCTGTCACCCGCTGATGAAATCCGCGCCTATGGTGCGATGGACAAGGCGGGTGCGCCTGTTTCCGGCATCGCCCGCGCCTTTGCCGTGACCGAGGCCCATGTCTACAAGCGCCTGAAACTGGCGAGCCTGCCGGAACAGGTGATCGCCGCGCTTGCCGCTAAGGAGATCAATCTTGGTGAAGCGGCAGCTTTCACCATCTGCGACGATACTGACCTGATTATGGAAGTGCTGGAACAAGCCCGGAAAGGCTACCTGTCCGAATACCAGATCAAGACCATGCTGAAACCGGATAGCGTCAGCGCAACAGATCGGCGCGCCAAATATGTTGGTCTGGATGCCTACAAAGAAGCCGGTGGTCGTGTCTCCGCCGACCTCTTTGCCGAAAAGACGTTGCTGGACGATGAGGCAATTCTCGACCAGTGCTTTGTCGACAAGCTGACCATTGCTGCGCGCACCATGCGCCAAGAGCAGGGCTGGAAATGGGCTGATGTTGTCAATGACAGCCATTTCGGCGGTTATGATATCGACCAAATGAAATGCGCCCGCATCTATGCCGAACCGGGTGACCTGACCGAGGAACAGGCCACACGCTATGACGAACTGGCCGAGCTTGCGGAAGGTGATGTATTGGACGCCGCAGGCGAGGGTGAATTGCAGGTTCTGCAAACTATCGTAGATGGCTCTTTTTCAGACGTTCAGAAAGACTGTGCCGGGATCGTCCTCTATGTCAGCAATTCCGGTGAATTGATCGTGATCGAGGGGCTGGTCAATCCGGAGAACAAAAGCGCCGCGGTCGCGGCAGGCGTGCTGAAAGCCTCGAAGCACAAGGAGGATGTTAGTAACGCCGATGCGCCCGCAAAACCGCGCATGTCGCAGGCTTTGCAGGACGACCTCGCCCGAGTGGTCACCGGTGCGCGGCAACATGCGGCGATCAATAATCCTGATCTGATCCTTGCTTTGCTGGCGTTTCAGGTTTCGGGCGGTGCGCGCTATGGCAATCCCATCGGACTGAGTGAGACGGATGTACCGAACTGGCCGACGACGAAGGAGGCGGGCTATGCGCTGGATGCGCGGCTGACAACGCCAACTGAATGGGAGGGTGATGCTTTTGACCGTGATCTGGTGAAGGCGTTCCGGGCCTTCCGCAAGAAAGGTGCCGACCACGTGCAGGCTGAGTTGATCCGGCATCTGGCGGGCCTGTTGAGCGGCGGCGACGAGGTGCTGAAAGCGATGATCGACAAGGAGGTCAAGACCGACATTCGCGCGGTCTGGACACCATCTTTCGATAACTTCTTCAGCCGCATCGCAGGGCCCTACCTCAATGAGATTTGGCGCTCTGTTCTGGGATTGAAAGCGGGCATCGTCCAGATGAACAGTTTCGAGAGCCTCAAGGTGGGCGAGAAGCGCAAGAAACTGGATGCGCTGTTCAACGATCCCGACACCCGCGCAGCCATGCAACTGAGCAAAGCCGCGCAGAAGCGGATCGCCACATGGGTGCCCGAGGGCATGGTCTGATCAAAGCGGGCAGGGCGCGCAAGCGCCCTGCCATACCGGGCTGATCGGAAAAAGAGAGGTTTGGCCATAGAGGCGTATGGTGCAATTAAAATACGGCAGTCAGCTGCACGCTCGCTTACGCTGATCACCAACACCGTCAAAGAGTTTCGCCGGGTTGAACATCTGCAATATGAGGACAGGCAATCATGACCAAAGCCACGACCCCAACGACAAGTGAGAGCACAATTCGCCGCGTCTGGAAGTCCGCGCAGATGTATATCGCGTTTCACAAGGACCAGAAAAAACGCCAGCGCGATGAGCCCAAGCTTTGGCCGCCCAAGAATGGTAGCGCGTCAATCCACGGCGATCCCGCCGAGCAAGAAGTCATCGTTGTCGTCAAAGCCGCAGAGTCTGAGGACACTCAGGATGTGCAAATCAAACTTCACCCCAATCGGATTGTTGTGCGCCGGGATGAGGAAAGCCGGTGGCAGGGGGTGGCGGTTGATGATCATTCCGTAACCGTTCGCATGGCTGACGGCACTATCATTGAGGTGCGGCATGACGGTTCCGTCAAACGTCGGTCCGCTGACGATGAAACCCACGTTGAAGCAGACGGAAGCATTTTCAAATGGACGGAGTATGCAGAGTCTCACATGACCGGCGACGGGATCGAGATGAGCCGCCGGACCGAGGATCGGATTGCCTCGATCACATATGACGGTGTTGTCGATCGGGCGCGTAAGCGGTAGCATAGAACCAATACCTAAAGACTTTCCTTCGGTTAAACTCTTGGCCCGCTTCGGTGGGCCTTTCTTTTGCCGATGTCCTGGCGTCGAAACTCTCAAGTTGTCCCTTGGCACCCAGGGCCTGCGCCCCGCGTGCCGACGCGACTGGTCGCTTCGCTTTGACGACCGCTACCGCGGCCGGCGCAGGTCGGACCCGTGATGCCTGGATTAGCCCGGCCCACCGCCTCCGCGGACAGGAAAGGGCGACTTGCACCGCGAACGCAATCGTCGTCCTGCAAGTGTTCTCGGTTCGGGACGTCCACCAACTTTCGGGTCGGAGCGACGTGCCTGTGGCCGATCTCCATGATTTCGCCGATACCCATCGAGAAACATTGGTCAGCTATCCCGCGCGCAGCAGCCCCGGTAAATTTTGCCTTTTCACTGGCCTGGCAGGATCGGTTCCGTAGCCGGGGATGATCCTCGTTGCCCGTGTTTCTTCAAGATGAACATATGCGAGCAGTCAGGAATGGCGCTCATGATCTGGGAACAGATCAGGAGCTTCAACGACTTTTTTCCGCCGTCGGGCAGGCCCGACTTTGCATCGCGAGGCAAAATAGCCGCTGACATCCCTTTAGTGCCCGCAACAGCCATGTTCATCGAAACACGTCATAGCGAGGATCAAACAATGGCTACTCAAAACATCACCCTCAAAGTCAAAACCGGCGAAAAAGACGGCAAGACCTACTGGGACCGCTGCGGGGTTCTTTTTGTTCACACCGACGAGCAAACGGGCGAAATCAAGTCGATTAGTGTGAAACACAATATGTTCCCCGGCGTCGAAATGGTGGCCTTCCCGAAACGGGACGACAATGACCCCGTCACGGAATGACAGGAGGGCAGGGCGGCACAAGTCGCCCTTTCCTTTGCTCCGGCTCCTGGCCGGGTTGGGCGCGCGAATAGCTGCGCCTCGCTTTGATCTGGCCTGGCCATAGTATCCTGCCACAGGGGGACCGGCGGTTTTTCAGTTCCGGCAATCTCAACCTTGGGCGAGATTGGCCTAATTGTAGCAGGCCGTAAGCAGAGACACCAAATATCTCAGCGTCAGCCAGCGCGTAAACCTCGGCCAGTGGTGCCTGACCGCCTGCGTGACTGGGAGTTTTGTGCAGACCGAACAAATCTGGATCAGTGTACTTGTTCGCGCTGCATCGTTGTTCGGATCATCTTGGCAATTTCTTTATCGTTTTCCAACATGACTTGCCGGAACAGACTTCCGATGTTGACACTCGCTCTTAACGGTTGCGGCACGCCAGCCAGCAAATCCAGCAACTCATTTTCGACCGCGCTGCCTGTTGGAGGCGAAATCTGAAACCGGAGCGGGGTGTGATTGGTCTTTGGTTCTTTGGTGGTCGTTTTGCGTTTGCTCATTTTGCGTTCCCATTCAGGTTGTTTCGGATCATCTCGGCGATTTCTGCATCGTTGTCCTGAAGGACCTCTTTGAAGAACGCCCCAAGGTTAAAGTTTTTCTGGAAGGCTGCAGGTATGTTGCTGCGGACCTCTTCCAGCGCTGCTGCAATCTCACTGCCGTCTGATGTGGATATCTGAACCCTGATCGGTTGCCCTGCAGTGCTCGGCCCTTCGGACTGGGCAGGTACCTCTTGCCTTAGCTTAGCCGTGACTGGTTTAGACTTTTTGGGTTTTGCGGACGATGCCTTGTCTGCCAACGGTTCAGTCTTCGCCTGCTTAGCGGGTTCGGGCTTTCGTTCCGCCGTAGGTTCGGTTTGTTCTCGCTTGCTCAGATCCGTCACGGTTGGCGCGATCTCGGATGCGGACCCTGCAAGCAGGCTGTCTATGTTCTTAGGCCGGGACATGCTGGACCTCGCTTTCCTTGAGGGCATTCAGCACGAAGTCAGCATTGCTCAGCGCCTTCCTGCAGCGATCCGCCATGCGGCGCGCATTCGACCTTGCCGTTTGTGTCTCAGCCTGTTCCGTCGCTTCCTCGGCAAAGCCCATCAACCGCCCAATCGTTGTCCCTGTGCGAAACGCGTCATCCATGGCGGCTGTGTCGGCAATACCGCCAACACAGCGGAACCGCTTTTCCAGAGCTTGCTTGCCTTTGAGAATACCGGATGACTGCGCGATAGATTGCCGGGTGAAGACGATCCGGAACTTGTCCTGCGGATCAGCCGTGCTGCCGATCTGCTTCAATGCGGCTTCGCATGACCTGAAAGTCACCATGATCGGATTGTACTCCGCCGAAGACCCATCAGACGGGCACAACACCATGTCTGCGACAGCCATTGTCACGGCGGCCGTCATGCTGGGTTCGCCTTTGGTGTCGATCAGCAGATAGTCAAAGCCCCCGGCCTTTTCGGCTTCAAGAATGTGGTCATAAGCCAGTCGGGCGTTCTCAGCATCATCCTTGGAAAACTGCCCGGCCTCGATCAGAAGTTCATCGGCGGGGATCGGGTCCAGCCCGTTTTTCGGATTCAACCATTCCGAGAGTGTACCTTGTGAATCCAGGTCGAGGACACGCACCCGTTTTCCCTGATGGTGCAAGGCGGAGGCAAAGGCGACGAGCATGGAAGATTTCCCAGCCCCGCCCTTGGAGTTTACAGCGGCATAGATTTTCAATTTGGTCTCCGGGTCTGCGCCCGAAAGCCAAGCCGCGCGGCGGCTTGCCATAACCGGGCCTACGATTTCAAACTATCGCGCGACCCGGCACCCGCGCTGAGAGAAAGGCTATTGCTTTTCAAAGCAATCATCAACCGTCAACTATCAGAAAGGCCAAAAGACTATTGTCAGCAGACGTTTGCCATCCGGCGAACGGCACAACATCCACTGGCATATGGCATCTACAAGAAGGCGGATACCACTCGCGACAAGCCGGATGCCTTCAGCCACATGGCGATCTCTTGCCGGTGGTTGGCGCGCGGCAGCGGCCATGCGTCAAAACGAGAACAGCAGGCGACAAACGATGGTGCCTCCCACTACAGCCCGTCTACATCATATGCTTGTTTTGCGGGATAATACAGATTGTGCTATCGACAATCTGTTAGACTTGCAGTCGGCCATCACTTCAACTTACACTTGAATCTACCAACGCGCGGTCTGCCGGGGCCTCGCACGATTTCTGATCGTGGAGAACCGCCCCGATGCCAACCGGCCAAACTAAATCTGTCACCACCACCATGCGGTTTGATGAGGACGAATTGGCGTTCCTCAAGCAGCGCAGTCAAGCGATGCAACTCCGCAGTGTAACCGGGTTGGTGCGCGTCTGCCTGCGCGTGGCCTTCGGAATCCCGACCAAAGAAGAGTTCAGGACCCAGCGGTTCGAAGCACATCTGGTTCAGTTGGTGCGCATGGCAAACACCCTCAACCAGATGACACGTGACGCTCATGCCGGAAAGTTTCGGCTCAGCAAACGCTCCGAAGATCAGATCGAGGCGATGAAGGCTGAGATCCGCGAATTGCGTCGCTTGTTCGAAGAGTACTCCGATGCCGCCCGCGAGCGATCCTTTACACGCGCACTTGAGATTGAGCGGCGGGCCGAGAAGCGGCGGGCAGCGCGGGTGCCCCCCAAATCGAAGGCCAGGGGATGAGCAGCCTGACCACTGCATATGACCCGGCCTGGGATGCCTTGTTTGGTGAGTTTCAACTCATTCCGAACCTAAAACCGCGGCCTGGTCAAAACCCCACGCGATCGGGACAGCGTCCAGCGCAACGACAGAGAGTGTCGGGCGGGCCGACCGGGATGATCGCCAACGCTTTGATGACCCATCAGGCGGTGGTTAAAGTTGTGCGCAGTGGCGGTGTCACGGCATCCGGCCGTCTGGGTGGTCAGCTGTCCTATATCACCCGCAAAGGCACCGTTGAGATGGAGCGCGGCGACACCGGCGAGCTGACGCATGGGATGGAAGCGCTGCACGATGTCCAGGACGAGTGGGCAAAAGACTGGGCCCGAATGGATACGCGCACGACAAGTTACACCTATCACGTGATCCTGTCTTACCCGAAAGGCACAGACCGAGAAGCCGCAAAGCAGGCCGCGCGCAGTTTTGCCGAACGGCTGACAAACGGTGAGTATGGCGACCGCTACAAATACGTCATGGCGCATCACGATGACACCGGCCATCCACATACCCATCTGGTCATCAGCAGGGCAGGGGCGTTGGGGAGGACCCTCCAGTTGAGCCGGTACGGCATTACGCCCCAGGATCTGCGCGAGCTGCAAGCCGATACTGCGCGGGACGTTGGCATTGTCCTGACCGCCACCAGCAGATTCAGCCGCAATCTGCGCCCCGACCGCGAATCCAGCGCCCGCGTTCATGCGCGGCGTGATGGTCGGGATCTGCGCGAGCGGCCGGCACCGGACCGGCGCAGCGGGTTTCCGTTCTTTGGCGTCGGGCGGCAGCAGCCGGTCGCACCTGACCAGCTTCAGTTGATGAAACATCAGCGGAACGCAGGTTATGTCGCTCTGGGCAAAACCCTTCGGTCGCATCAGGCCGGCGTCGAACAGGGCATTTTCACTACGCATTACTCAGGGCGGGCCGAGACCCTGGGCTCCTTAGCAACGGCTGTTCTCGGCGCAGCCAAAATCCTGTTGCCGGACGGGGTTCTTGAGAAAGAGGACATCGACATGAATGCTCAAGTCGACAAACAATTAGATCCGGCACAAGCTTCGGCCATTGACGGTGAGATCAAAGCCATTGGCAGTGACATCCGCAGCTTTATCCAGGGCATGACGGACAAGGCCGATGCCATGGAGGATGATGACAAGCGCAGCCAGACAGAGGCGGCGATTTCCCGCGTCCTGCGCGACTACGAACCGTTGATGGATGACGAGACCAGGACGTTCTTTGGCAAGCGCCTGGAACGGGACGAAGACATCGAGGTTGGCCGCGATGACAGTGATCCGACACGCCAGCGCCGGGCTGCGGAACGCGATGCGGTAGATCCGAAACGGACGCAAGCGCTTGGTCAGGAACGCACTCCCTCGGATCGTCAGGGACGGCCACCTGCGGATGATCTGCGCGGATTAGAAACCAAGGCTGTGCTGCAAGACGCAGACCGACAAGTGGCAGAACGGTTCGAAGCAATGGGCATCAACGGGGATCTAGTATTGTCTCGCATCCGCAATGGCGCCGATGTGGACCGCCAGACCCGCGAGAACTGGTTCGAACGGGACGTGCGGACCTTGGCAAATGCGCATTCGCTGAGTGAGAGCCAGGCCCGTACCGATATGAAGGCAGCATACCAAAACGCGGCTGAAATTTACCGGGATGCCCGTGGCGAGATCCGCGAGATTAACCGCGCCTTTTCCGAGAACAGAGGCGATCAGTATTTGGCGGATCGCGCATCCAGCGAGCTGGACAAAGACATCGCCCGCGAAAAACGCCTTGGGTTCGATAACGCATCCATTGGCGGACGTCTGGGTGAGATTGAGGCCACCGTGGACAAGCGGGTCTATGGTGAAGCCCGCTCTGATGAGACCACCCCACGCATGGAAGGCCAGACGTGGCAGGGATCGGCGCGTCCGGATCTGAAGGCAGGCGTGCGCGGTCAAATTGTGGCAACAGGATCGACACTCTACGACAATGAGGACAAAGACAGTCAGTCGCCTTATGTCGATTTGAAGATCGATGGCCGCGATAAGCCCTATCGGGTTTGGGGCGTTGATCTGCCGGACATGATAGACCGTCAGAACCTCGCAGTGGGCGACACCGCCACGGTTGCTCATAACGGGTTCAAATATGTCACCGTTAAAAAGACCGACAAGGAATCCGGAGAAGAGAAAGAGGTCGAGGTGAAGCGCCGCGCCTGGGTGGCATCTGACATCGAGCGCGCGTCCCGTGAGAACGATCGGTCCGAGGGCCATGCCATGTCGGCCCGCGCGTTTTCGCCAGAAGCGGGCGAGCGGGGGTCCGAACGCGTCGAGCAGATCGCACAGACCGGTGTCACCGGTGTCATCCTGGATGCGAAAGAGGCGCTTGCGCGCCCCGACGATCCCAACAGCAAGTCGTTCCATGTGGATATGAAGGTCGAAGGCAAAGACGACCCGCAGCGGATCTGGGGAACTGCCCTGCAGGACCAGATGACACGCAACAACATAAAGATCGGCGACAAGGTCACCTTTGTCGAAGTGGGCAAAGAAGAAGTCACCCGCTCGCGCAGAAACACCGAAACGGATGAAATGGAACGGGTCAATGTCACCCGGAAAGCCTGGGATGTGAAGAACATTGATCGTCAGATTGATCGTGATCCGGAGGTACAGGAGCGTCTGCGCCGGGAACGGGCGGATCGCGCCAAGGGGGATCGGGGTGTCAGTCGATGAGCCGTCATCTTGAAAGCACATTGCGACGCGTGTTCGGAGAGCAATTGCTCTCCGATCCGCACCTGTCTGAGATTGCCCTGAACCTGGACGGCCGGGTGTGGGTCGAGCGCAGTGGGGAGCCTGCCATGCGCCCGCTTGACGACCCCATGGAAAAAGACGACGCTATTGCGCTTGCGCAGGACCTGGCTGGCGAAAATCCGATATCCAGCAAAACACCGCTGGCGGGTTCGCAGTTTGAAATCGACGGCGCGCTGTGGCGGGCCCAGGTTGCGGTCAAACCTGCCGTCGAGGATGGCGTGGCCTTCGCCCTGCGTCGCGCCGTTGCCAAGGAAATGTCTCTTGATGATTTGATGAAGGGCCTGCCAGACTTGGATGCCAACATGGCGGACCTGAAATCCGGTGTGGACCCGGCTGATGCTGCTGTATTTGATGCCTACGACAATGGTGGTTTTGGTGACTTTCTGCGGGCAGCAGTCAAGGCCAAATGGAACATCCTTTTGTCTGGTGGGACGTCCTCCGGCAAGACCACCTGGTTGCGGGCCTGTCTGGCCGAGGTCGATCCGGTTGAGCGGATCATGACGATCGAGGATGTATTGGAAATTCGGCCGGGACAGCCCAATGCGGTGTCTCTGGTGGTGAATAAAAACGCGACCAGTCGTGATCTGCTGAAGGTCTGCCTACGATTCCGGCCCGAACGGATCATCATGGGGGAGCTGCGCGGGTCTGAGGCCTATGATTTCCTGTCAGCGATTAACTCAGGCCACCCCGGCGGGATAACCACGCTGCATGCCACATCCCCGGACTCCGCTCTGTCACGATTGGCGCTGATGGTTCTGCAGGCGGATACCGGGCTGACTTATTCGGAGATCCTTGAATACTGCCGCTCGATGATCGATGTGATTGTGCAGTTTCGGAAGACCGGGGATCGGAGACGGCCGGTTGCTATCAGGGTATTACGACAGTGGTAATCAGGAAATCAGCAGCGGCTTTACGACTCTCGCTGTCTTAGTTCTCCGACGACAGCACAGGCAAGAGGGATATCGGCCGTTCGTGCTCTGTGTGTCAAAGGAGGAGAGCCCTTTGCGGGCGTTGTTCCAAGTTAACGCGTTCACAATCGCGGCATGATTGGCGGCCCAAACCGGACCTTTGTCCAATCTTCGCCATGCTGCATCGCGGCCCGTCATTGCTGCCGTTCGCTGACAACCCAAAATACGCGGGCGATTTAACGCAGACAGAAACGCCATTCGCACTTTAGTTAGTGTCTAGTTACGGCATCGCGATTGAGTTCGGCTGCGTTAAATTGCGGTTTCAAGGCGCAGGGCGTTGAGCTACCTTTGCTCGAACTCAACCTTGGATGACTGGCACCTGAACCGAAGACGCATGATCAAACGCACAGAACAACATATCATAGATACACTTGCAGTTCGTAGGGTCATGTCTGTGCTTCCGGCAAACTGGCTCCTGCGGTCGCTAGAAGATCGAGACTATGGGATTGATGCCAAGATAGAACTGTTTAATGGCCATGATCCCACCGGCAACTTTTTCTTGATCCAAATTAAAGGACAAGAGAAACCATTCAGCTCCACGTCACCCAAGAAGAGCATTCCAACAAAAACTATCGAGTACGCCTTATTATTCGACGTACCCTTTTTTGTTTTTTTGAACTCCAATGAATCCCAGAAGACCAAATTTGTCTGGCTTCAGCGATATGTTGAGCTGGTCTTGAATCAAGAAAATCCAAATTGGCGAAGTAAAAAGAGCGTCACCATCAAATTTCCGGAAATCAATGACCTTGTCGATAACAAGCAAAAGATAGAAATGTGCGTCCGAACTGAGGCGCTAAGAGCCTTCGGCCTCAGGTTTCTGGGTGACTACCATTGGCTTGAACTGTGTCACAAAGAATCTATGCAACCTCCTGACTTAGAAAATATGCTTCTTTCAGTGAAAAGAATGTTGAAGCTCCCAGAGATATTCTTTGACGAGTATAAAGTCAGTTTTGCTGTGGACGACAGTATACATGAATTTGACCTGACAGAAATGCACGCGCAGCTGGAAATGGCTGTAGGTGGTTGCTTCACCAGTCAGTTCAGAACATTCATAGAGCATCAAGTAATGCATCTAGACGATATTAGAACAAGTTTTCTAACGCGTAATGACGCCGACGACTTCCTACTTGCGCACGGAGGGGACGAAAACATTCCTTACTGAAATCAACTGTAAAGGAATACTTGGACAGAAATAGTCACAAACTGCGAGCGGCCATACCCGGCTTCCAGCAGTCACCGCAGATGCTGCGGCGCGGCCTGTCGAAGCCGCCGTTCGCCGCCCCTGCGAATTGTTCTGGAGAGCGAATTAACACAATGTGCACAAACCATACTTTGATACTGCACCAAAGCTACGTCGGCCTATCTCTATTCATGGCTTTAGGAAAATCAAGCCGCTCGTGAGCCGCAGGCAGGACAATCAACTAATTCTTGAACGTCCTTTGACATCGGTTTTTCCGGAATGCCTTGGACACCGCCGCTCAAAATATCCGAAACCTGTTCTTCAAACTCACTAAATGTCATTGAGTACATTCCGCCTCTGGCACCCTCAAAGCGTGTATTCCATGAGGCAAGGCCCTGCCCAAATGTGAGAGCTTCCGAAAAGCCGTCCGGCCCGAGTTTGCTAAAACCTTCAAAACCTCCGGCGGCTAGCTTATGAATGATACCAGCCGTACACCAGTCTCCAGAGCCGCATGTGTCTTCCAGCCGTATGGATTGAAATGCACTCATCGGCGTCCATGGTTGAATTGTTCCATCCGTTTTGGAGCGGTAGCGAAGACCATGTTGACCCAAGGTTTGTATCTCAAGAAGAACAGAACTGTCACCATTAAGCACATCGCCTGCATCGGCCAATCGCTCGTCAGCGTATTTCAAGATGTGAGCAATTTTCAATGCTTCTGCAAAATGCTTGGGGTCGGATTTTGCCGATGGTTCAAAAATCACCACAGCACCGTTGTCAGACGCTTGTTTTGCGAGGGTTAACATTGCGCGCGACAACCTATCCATGAAAAAGACTGAAGCGTTCTCCATGTGCGGTGCCACCACGTCAACGGCAGCTTGGGTTATTGCCTTGAAACGAGGCAAGTGTTTCCCGCAAGAAGGGCAAGCCCATAAGAATTTGTGGGTCGGGTTGCCATCGGGATCAGACTTGATTTGCTGAACAATGATAGGCGTATGACCTGTGGGTTCACATTGGGCGAAATCTAACTGGACGTCCCATTTCGCCAGATCGGCCAAAACACGCTTGGAGGCCGCATCACCATTCATTCTAGCAATTGGGAATGATTTCCAGCCCAGGAAAGCTAGGATCGAAAGTACGTTTCCGCAAGTTCCACCTGTCCAGGATTTGACAGGCGCATCCGGGTCCATTCCAAGCACCAGATCTAAAGCAATCAAACCAGCACCAAAGGCTTCGGGGGCTTCATTTGAGGTCATTTATTGGCACTTCCGTTGCTTTTTAGTTTGGGCCTTGGCTGAGGGTAGGCATCACCTTCCAACCAAAGATGAACAAGCTTTTGTTCAGCGTTTGCTTGAATTGGTCCAATCACCATATCATATCCGATGGCTTCAAGATATGCGACTGGTAGGTTCCTCTCCATCGCAGCCAAAAGAGCCCCGATGGCCATAATCTTGCTTCCAAGGGGAGATAAGACCATCAATGAACCACCGATGTCTTGAAATACGCGCTGCCTCAATTCGTGTAGGTTCAAAATGGTCCGGTACAAATCCAACGGATTCGACTCATCGGCATAGACCAAGTTCCGAGTATCTACCGACCATGCGCTTTCGAGTTCGACGATGTATTCATCCGCCAAAATATCGACCTGCCGCGGGTTAGCTGCGGGAAAGGGAACGATTGGGCACGTGTCATGTGGCTCCACATAGCTGTGCAACACGTTTAACGCCGGTCTGCGACCGGCTACCAACTGAGGCAACCACAATTTTGCAGCCTTCGAAGAACTATCGAGCGAAGTCCCACCACGAAAACCATGAATGTAGCCGGGAGCATCACTGGGGATATGTGTTATAGAATTATCTAAAGACGGATTATGGGTGACGAAAACATGCAAATTCCCCGGCTTTAATCCGGCATCAATCCTTTCCGTAAGGTACCGGATCGCCGGAAAGCTCGTCCCGATCGACAGCGCACTGATATCAACCACCACGTCAGTGAAATCATCGTAATTCAGCTTGTGAAGCGCTTTCACAGCGTTACGACCGCCAACAACGGCGTTGTCAGTACCAAAAATCTCTATTTCAATGACCTCGCTGTTCTGCAAAAGGTCTTCGAGATCGGACTTGTTACCTTCTGCAAGCTCACTGAGGTTTTGCCTTGGCTTTGGTCTGATCTCCTTGATCAGGACCGCATCGAGCGCTGTACCTGAGTCCACAAGGCACTGAGCAACCAGAGTTGATCTTGGATCAAAGCCAGCGCCTGCGATTAGCAAGATTTTACGTTTGTCTGCCGCAAAATAGTCCTGTGCAAACTCAGCCACTTCCTGCCCAAAATGGGCGATGCATTGATCCCACCTCAACAGCCCGCTCCCATCAACTTGCCTTCAACATCGACAATAGGTCGTCAGTCTTGCGTTCCAAAAATCCACCACGTGTTTGCGACAAGCCGAAATGAACGCGCAAAACTCCACAAAGTTCAATCTGGCACCACATCCGATTTTTGGTGCTGTGGTTTTGAACTAGAACGAAAGCGTTGTACGCCGCTCCAAATTTCAGGATTCTAGCCAGCTCTTCATACTTATTCGGTATTTGATCGAATTCTTCTTGAAGAATGCCAAACGCTCCTGCACCAGCACCCCCACCCAGTGACGCATTCCCTTCAAGGGTCTTTGCAACGCATTGCTTGGCAATTCCTTCAGCCAGCAGTTTGACCTCCCTGTTGTGAGGGAAGTCCCAGCCTCGGTAAATCTCTCCAGCTTTTTTACGAAGCAACCGATTTTGATCTCTGCTGGACAACGAGGCCGGTTTTTCGCGGATCAGTTGAGTTTCGGCCTGGGTCACGAGCGTTGATGCGAGATGCAAAAACTGTTCCGCGTTCTCAGAGCTGGCATCGCACAACGCGTCGATATTGTAGTAGTATGGACGATCAAAATCGTGCAGAAGCCGCACCTTTGCGCCATCCGCGATACCACCATCAACCGACAACGGCCTGTTAGGTTCAACATCGTCTTCTTGATCGTCAAAGAGACCCTTTTGGGGCACCCGGTTGAGATACCGGTGAAACAGGATTGAAAGCATAGCTAGCGCCACGTCCTTGCTTTCATGCCCGTTACCCGCCAGATATTCTGAGATTTGGTTCTCAAGGATCTTCCGACGCTTATCAGATATTCCATTTTTGTGCTGAATAGTATCGATCGAATTCGCCAAAGTCTCGAGTTTGCTTGAAGAAATTATGTCGGGTTGCGTGCCGATGAAGTCCGCCAAATCTGAAATACCGCGACGCGAGAATACGTCCATTTGGCGCAAATAGCGTGTCGCCATCCCTTTGGCCATTTTGCGAAATGCTTTACGTTTGCCAAAGCGATCATCCTGGCTCTGCATCCAAATGACGTTCAACTCGCGGGCGTCTTTTAAACCCGGACGCGTGGTGTTCCCTTCGCTTTGAGCCAACAGTACATCTTCCGGCGATAGAGCATCCATGCGGGTTAATACCCACCGCGAGATCTTGAGTTCACGCCTAGCCAACCACTCTCGGAACGCTGTGAACTGTTCTGGATGTAAGTTGTGGGCATCATCGAATATTACCAACGGGCGCAAAATCTTGGTGTCCCCATCGACGGTTATCTCGAAATGTTCAATAACATCAAATGGGTGATAGGCAGCGGCGGCTTCATCATCGATGTCATCGATTGCAGGTGGAAGTAGGGCGGCTGAGATGCTGTAAATCTGTTCTTCGATAGCGCGCGCCCTGAGGAACAAGTCGCGCCCACCAATGCCACCGATTGCTGCCAATGCGGCGACGGCATCACCACGAGGCACAATCGAGATTTGGTCGAGCTCAACACCTGTGTTTGTCAAGTTGCTAATCCAGGACAGGATCGTCCTACTTTGAATGAGCGCGAACATCAATTTGCACTTCAGGTCATCAGGGTAAGGGAACTCCCAAAAATCCCGGTATTCAGATTCCAGTGGAACGCGACCACCAAGGAGGATGGGCTGCCTGTTCTTTATCGCACCACATTGTGTCAGTGTATCAACCAAAGGTTTGAAGTTGATTTGACTTTCGTGCCGGAGCAGCGTTTTTAGGGTCGTATATTGATAGAGTCTCGCAATGGTGGTTTTGCCGCTTCCGGGCGCTCCAATAATGACTGACAGCTGGTCGTATAATTTGCCGTCATCCGCGTGTTTTTTAAAAAATGTGATGAGTGGATCCGGCGTCACTAGCGGCAGGAACGCTTCGTCGTCACGACGATATTCAGATGCTCTTTTTTCAAATGGATTTGCCATATCTAAGCCTCACACATGCCGCTGGCGACGCCGGAAAAGAGGACGCATGGCAGGTGGTGTGATGCCATCTTTGGTTTCGCCGGTAGTTTCAGCCCAAAGTAGGGCTGCTGAATTATTGGGGGTATTGTGTTCAAGCACAATCGGCAGCGCGCACCCCCCATATCCCATGCCAAGATGCTTAACACCGCCAACAGCGGTGTGTTTGGTTTCAATGACAGGATCATAATATTTGTTCGCTAGGTCGATAAATGCATCATCTGTGCCAGCCGCAATTGGCAATTTTTCGTCAAAAACCGTCGCAAACGACAAATGAACTTCTTGGGGCCAGTTCTTGTGCTTCATATCTTGACGCGCAGACATTTCACTGTCGGTCATTTTCGCTTTTGCGTCAGCTGTCGCCATATAGTGATGCGCACAGAGCTGCCAGTCTGGAGCAACAATGTCTCCGACGTCAGGATCATTGATGGCTTTGAACAAAGACGTACGGAAACGCTTGAGCTTCCCCGACCATTTTTTCTCATTCGTTTTGTATCTTAAGAAGGATGTACCCGTGCCCGCAAAATCATCAACCAGATAGACGATCTTGAAGAGTGCATCTGGGTCTTCAAGATCTTCGCGCAGGTTTTTGAGGAGATCCTTCCACTTTTCGGTATCAATTTGCGGCGCGAGAACAAGCTGCTCGTTGCTGAGGCGACCCACATTGGAATGGCGCACGATATCCATTCGTGCTCCGTCACTCAGTCCAAGAACAAGCGTCTGGCGGCTGAGCCGTTTTATAGCTGCGGCTGCATCTGGGTTTGTCAAAACTGTATAGGGTTTTATGCCAAGGTTTGAAGCGACGGTCTGAACAATCCGCTGACGGATCGTATTTGGGAAAAACTGCTCCACAAGACGTCGCACCTCCCCAGGACCCACGTAGACCAAGCGTTCTTTTACAAACGTGTAGGCATCCTTGCGTTCGGCTTGATCGAACTGCTGCAACCACGTGGCCAAGCTTTCTGTGAAACGCATTCCCGCCTGAAAGTCTCGATAACCGTCATACTTAAGGCGGGCCATGAGTTTGAGCCATCTAAATTCTTTGCGCGACTCGTCGTCGTCCCACCGCATGATGTCGCCCATGATTCTGAGTGCAAGGTCCTCGTTCATTTCAGTGCCCCCGAGCGAAACTTAAAGGAACCCTCTGAGCAGATAATGGCATTGAGGTATTCAGTTAGAATACTTGGGCCACGTTGTCCTTGCGCCCCGAGGTTCCAGCACGTTTTCGGATCAGCGTTGATTTTGTCGACGCCCAAAGAATGAGGGCGGGTCAAAAGTTCATGATCATTTCCATTCAAGCCGCCACTGTCCCCGATAGATAAGATAGAGGCATCCGGGTTGTTTTGTATCACAGCGTCAGCAACGTTAAGCTTGGATACTCCAGGCGCCAAGATATCGATCGAATGCCCTGATCGGACCACTGACAGCGCCGCCGAGCCTACGCCAGACAATAGCTCAACAACGCTTTCGTACAGATGATCGGCGCTGTAACCACTTTTGGCCGTGAGGGTGATTTGATGGTTTCTGTCTTCTTGCTCAAAAAATTCACAAATCAAACCATTGGCGTTCAACAGTTCTGAAGCGGGATGAAGGTCGCCGTCGGCTCTTGCTTCACCATTGGGGGCCAAATTATCACTCAGTGAGCTGACTTCAGCCCCATTGTAGTACCCCAAGAGAACCTTGTCCCAATGGGTGCTCGGGATGCATTTTTGCAGATCAATCCGCGCGGACTTGCCTCGCCCGGTTGCCAAACAGACCCAAATATCTGCCTCAAGCATCTCGATGAGCTTTTTGACAATTCCTTCACTGGGAGGATCAAGGCGAGAACGTGTTTCGACAATGGTGCCGTCGTAATCAAGCACAACTGCATTGAAAGTTTCCTTTAGAAGCCCATCGCGAAAACTGTTTAGATGATCGTTCCAAGTCTGAAGAGATCCTGAGTGCATCAATCGATCGAAGGACTGCTTGGTTTTGCGTTCAATCGCGACAATGTCACGGCCCGAGATCCCATGTGGTGGTTTTCGCTTGGGGGTCTTTGGAGGTGTAAGTTTATACAGTTTGCGCCCAAACATCGGAACGCCTGGACGACCGGGATCAATGCGCTGCGCAATACCTGCAAGTGCGGTGAGTTTGAATGCAGCGAGCAATGAGGCCAAACCAGCGGCACTACCACCGGGCAGATCAATCGAAAGCTGCGGAATATCGTCCGGCAATAGCTCCATCGTCTTGTCGGCGAGCATTTTGTCTTCGGGAGCTACCAACGCCAGAACACCGCTATCGTCACCACGTTTTGCCAACCAATGATGCCGCCCATGCGCAAAGTTGCGGAAATCTGCCAACTGAATTGACCCGAGGGCTGCTTCGGTAAACTTGGATTCAATATCCATCGCGCCCAACCGTGTTGAGGGGCCATACAGGATGACTGTTGTTGTGCGTTGCCACAGAGGTGCGGCTTGCTCCTTTAAATTCAAACGATGGGAGAATGCTGGATCACTCATCGATCTCAGGACAGCAACTGTCTTATTCCAATCCTCAGGTTGACCAAACAATGAAGTGTAAGCCCGCTGCAATAGACCGGCAAACCCAAGCAGAGAATTTGTGGCCAAAAACCCGTCCTTGCCTGCAGGGGGTGGGTAAATATGCAGATCAACAAAAGGATGAGCGCGACAAAGGTCGGTGAGTTTTGTGTCGTCGCGGCCAGTCACGACGGTCAATTGTCTTGGCTCCCGGTCGATTAGTGCTCTTGCTGCCGCCAAAATGTCTACATTGCGACCACCCGCGCTTAGCAACCAGTTCGCTGTTTGTCCATCTATGGGCTCGCGTACTACCTCAAGGGGTGTCGCGACATTTGAAAGCTTTCCGGCAAACTGTCGGTGATTGGTCGCCAACCCGTGGGCCGCAGAAAGAGAGCCACCTGATCCTATTGCCACTAATGGAAGATCACTGGAGGCCTTAAGGGATTTGACCAACCCAGAAATATCAACTTGACAAAGCCAGTCCAGCGTTTCGTTTAGCTGCTCCATTTCCGATGCATATGGCTTGGCCATGATGTGCTACGCCCCTTTGTATATTTAGCGAACAAAAAGAGAACGTATCGCATAAATTCATTAATGTCAGCTAAGTTGCTCTTTTACATAGTTATGCGAATTGGTCAAACGGATGTCCGCTTTTTTGCTTCACGAACCCAGATGCGCGAGCGCAGCAAAGGTCCAGTCCCCTGAAGGTCTGACCACTGCCGGACGGTCGCAGCAGGGACGACCCTTGTTCGTATCTGAATGGCCTCTGTGGGTGGCTCCTGCATTGCAAGCGTTTTCTGTCGATGTTTGCGGTCATTTTCGTCAGTACCGTCGTCTGTCCGGCCTGTTTGTGTTTTGGCATTGCCTCCACTGGCCCTGATGAATTCCGCGAGCGAGGTTCCAATCGGGTTATCGGCCTCTGAAGAGGGCCGCAGCCATTCCCGGAGTGTCCTTGCTCTTGGTTGACTTAATTCCGCATCATCACTTCAACGTCTTGCATCTCGTAGACAGTCAGCGCGGTTAGAACGCTGGCTGCCGATATTCCTGTTTCTTTGTGAGCAYCGCCCAGATGGACCGCGCTGCCTTGTTTGCCATCGCGACTGTTGCCAGCCGGAATGGTTTGTCGGCAATGATCTTGGCTGTCCACAGATCAACCTTTTCTGGCGAACGTTTCGCCATCACRGCGCGAGACGTCATGCCCACGACCAGCAGCTTGCGAATGTAGCGGTCGCCAGCCTTTGTGATCTTGCCCAATCGCTCTTTGCCGCCACTGGATTTGTTGAGCGGGGTCAGCCCCAGCCAAGCCGCCAGATCGCGCCCGGTGCGGAATTGTTTTGCGTCCCCGATCGTCGCGACAATGGCCGATGCCGTTATTGGCCCAATTCCTGGCATGCGCATCAATCTGCGCGCATCTGCGTTGAGTAGCGCGTGTTGCTCGATCATCTTGGAATAACCTTCGATGCGCTCGTTCAAACCGATAAACTGATAGCACTGGATACCAAGCATTCCGTTCGCGATCTCGGGCATGTCCGGGTGATCACCGTCAAGGTGGCGCTTCGCAAAGGCCGTTACCGCTTCGATCCCGATAGGCAAGATATGCCCGAACTCGCGCAACAGGCTGCGGATCATATTGGCCAGCTGGGTGCGCTGCCGGACTGCCAGATCCCGCGTGCGGTGGATCGATAGAATAGCCTGTTGAKCCTCGGTCTTGATCTCGACAAAGCGCATCGTCGGGCGCCTGACGGCTTCGCAAATTGCCTCCGCGTCTACCGCATCTGTCTTTCCGCGTTTGACATAAGGCTTCACATAGTTTGCTGGCATTAGCCTGACGTCATGACCAAACTTGCGCAGCTGACGGCCCCAATGATGGGATGAACCGCACGCTTCCATGCCGACCGTGCAAGGCGGCAGCATCTCAAAAAACGCTAAAAGCTTCGCACGCTTGATGGCCCTGTTGAAGATCACGCGCCCACTCTCAGAAATACCGTGAACTTGAAAAACGTCCTTTGCCAAATCTAGGCCTACTGTCTTAACTGTCATTGGGTGGCTCCTTTCCTAGCAGTCGGTAACAACTGCACTTTGGCACATTCGATGCCGGTGGAGCAGGAGCCACCCACCCCATCCGGTTTCCGTCTTCCCTGCATGTGCCTTCGCGCATGCAGCAAGATTTTGGCGACCGCAGCGAATGTCCGGAATATGGCCAAATCAAGCGAGTCCGAACGAGTCACGGCGAACGTCTGTAGCTTCCAGCCAATCATCGTTTTTCGACGGATCGTATGCGCAGGTGGGCAGAATGTTTCGGGCCGATTGCACTAGGCAAATTTCGAATATTCGCCACTGAACAGAGGCATCAACCTGTTGATCAACTCGTCAGGCGACAAGCGATGCGCCAGCCCAGACAGTTCAGGCTCGGTTGCAGTATTGATTGGTGCAAAATTCAGCAAGTCGCCCAGATGGGTCGCCAGCATTGGCGCTTTGATGGACTCGATCATATTGGCAAGTTTTCGATCTTCCTGCGTCTCTTCTTCAACCGCTGTCTCACTCGGATCTTCGAAAAACCCATACCCGGCTGTGCCGTTGTCGAGAACAGACGGCGCGCGCGGATCCGCGACCGCCGCGCGCTGAGAAAGTGTTGTTTTCGGCTCAGGTTCCTCAGCTTCCGCTGACTTCGAGGGCCCCGCGTCCTTCAGGAATTCATCGTACCGGGTCACAACACCCTCTTTGACGACCGGAATCTCCGGCCAGGGTTTGCCCTTCTGGCTGTCGTTCAGCGCTTTGAATCGGTGGTCTCTGTAATACGACACTCGATTTGTCCGGATCGGGAACATGCCCTTGCCGGTGATAATGACCTCCTCTTTCCCCAGGCGGCCAATCTCTTCCGGCGTCATGAGTGCCCGGCTTTTCTCCGACCAGCTTTCAGACCGGCCCGGTTCTTTCGACCAGTTGCGGCCCGAGACGGATTTTTGCGTTACCGTCTTGTTGCCGAGCGCCTTGGACAGCTTTTGCTTGGTCTCTTCGGAGTTTGGTGTCAGCCAGACATGCAGATGCGAGCTCTCGGTTAGAATTTCCTCACCTGCAGGTCCATAATGTTCCCGAAGCGAAGCTGGCGATTGCACGACCAGGCACAGCCGGCCACCATAGCCGGGTAGGGTGGTCACGGCATCGAGCACGCCCTGCATCTTCCCAAGCGAATGAAACTCGTCAATCAAAAACAAGACGGGCAGGAAGTCCTCGCCCGAGGCCATGAGCCGCCGTCGCAGCGCATTGATAGCGCACTGGACGAACAGTCGGACAAGGGGGCGTGACACCTGCTTATGGGCTTCGGGGATACAGATGTAGCAGGTCTGCGGTTCCCAACGCATCTGTTCAAAGTTGAAGTCGTTTCGCTCTGTTGCGGCAGTGGCCCGCACAATGGCCGGGTTGCTCCAGGCATTGAGACCGCCGCCCATCAGCACCGACAGGTAAATCCCCAGCTGCTTGTTGTCCTGGCCCGCCATGCGCAGAAGCACGCCTTTGGAGATTGGGTCCGGTGCCCGGGACGCCAGCGACGCAAACATGGTTTTGTAATCAGGAACCTCATCATGCCCCTTCACTTTGGGAGTAAGCACCTGAAGAACCCGCCCGATCGAGGGCAGGGGTTCATTGCAGACAACAGCAGTGGCGGCTTTGAAGATTTCCTGTGCGTCTTCCATCAGGGAGACTTCCGCGCCGCTGGAGCTCTTCGGGGCAAGCAGTGCCGCGCTGATTTCAGAGATCCGCACAAGCCGGTCTTCCAGATCGACCATCTGCGAGATTTCAATCAGCGGGTTGAACACGTGCGATCGGCCAACAAGCGAGCCGTCCGGATTGTTGGGAAACTGCACATCGAATGGCGACAGCACCCGCACCTTGTCGCCCTTGTCCAACCGCCGCCGCGACGTGGTTTCAAAAAGCTCGCCTTTGACGTCATAGACGATAAGCGAACCGGGATAGTCGAGCAGGGTGGGGACGATGATGCCGACGCCCTTACCGGAACGCGGCGGACCCGAGACCAGTACTGTGCCTTGGTCATCGGTGTGGGCGCGCAGGTGCGGGGCCTTTTTCTCCGGTTTGCCCAGCTTGCCAAGCACCAACCCCCAGTCACTGACCAGTCGCGCCGCGCGGATCTCTTTCATCGTGGCCCATCGCGCATCACCATGCGCATCGGTCGCGGTCACACCTAAAACCATCCCGCCGAACAAATAGGCAAGACCCGCGCCGGTCATCAGCCCTAATGTGATACCGCCCCAAAGGACCAGGTCCCAATCCTTCGAGTGCAGGCTGTTGCGCTGGCTGAGCAGCAGCCAGGGCCGCCACGTTTCAATTTCGCCATTCACTTTCCAGGCAATTAGCAGCGCCGCCCAGAGCGGAATGCTGAGGATGGCAGCAGCGATGGTGTACGGAATGTGTGTCTTTGCCTGTATGGTGGTCATGGCTTTTTCCTTCAAGGCAACTGTTTGAGGTGGCGGCACGTTTTATAGCAAAGCGGGCCCCAACGCTGTTGAGCCCCGCATTGGTTCAGCTGGACGGGATCACAGGTACAGATCCCGCGAGACGAACACGTTGAACTGCTCGCCCTGGTCAACCCAGATCGACGGCGGGATGGACAGGTATTCCTCAAAAGCGTCTTTGCCGGAGTTTGCAAACCCGTCTGTGCCTGAGGCCACGTCACTGTCATTGATGGTCCGATTTCCAAAGCTCGATATTCCCGAGAAAATCGAAATGAAGAACGCCGCTTCGAACTTGAGCCCGAAGTGATGCTGCACGTTTCCAGTCAAACCGGCCCGTCCCAGAGCATCCACACCACGCGACCCGATCATAATGGAGCGCTGATCCGGCGTGATCACCCGGTTCCAGGCCACGAGAACCCGGCGCTGGCCCAGCGAGATATCCGAGGAATATTCGCCCACCAGCGTTGATCCACGCGGGATCAGGACTGTCGTGGCATCCGCTGACCAGACGTCCCGGCTGACGCGCGCGCGCAACTCGCCCGGCAGGTCTGATGAGATTGCCGTTTCAAGGATGGCCGGGATGGTGCGGCCTTGCGGAACAAGGCGATGAACGTCTTTTAACTGCGTGGCCCGGGCCATCTGAATCGAGCGGGACGCAGCCGCATCAAGGAAATCGTTGCCGGTGCTGTTGTTCGCGCCAGTGCCGGCCCCTGCACCCGCGCTGCCCCCACCCAGACTGTTGGTCAGCGGCTGCGCCAGCCGTTCCTCCTCAGCCTTGCGGACAGCTTCCAGCCTTTGCGCTTCCGTATCGCCATTGGGTGCTGTTTCCGCGGTTTGACCCGGCTCGGTAATCGGTCTGTTCGCCTGTAGCCGCGCGACCAGCTCGCGTTGGCGCCGCTCAGCGGCCAGCCGGTCATCTTCCATCTTCTTCAGGAGCGCGTCCAATGCGGCTTGTTGTTTTGCCAACGCTGCAACGGCCTCCGCATCCAATGCGGGGGAGGGTGGTTCAGTGGTTGGTTCTGCATCTGTTGCCGGTTCTTGATCCTGGCTGGCGGCGATCAGTTTGCGCAATTCCGCAATTTCGGCTTCAAGCGCGGCGACGCGCGGATCTTGCTGTGGCTGAATCTCCGGCATGCGTTCTGTCGGGACAGTTCCAAAGAGGGCACCGCCCTGACTGCGCGGATCGGGTGTTTCATTGACCTCGGGGATGATGCCGGCACGGCGACCAGCATCATTGCCACCGAGATTGATCCAAAGTGCAGCCCCGATAAATCCGATGAGAGCAAGCGCTCCCAGGATCATAGGTAAGTTGATGCCGCGTCGTTTCTCTTCGACGGTTTCGATGCGATCCGACAGGAGTTTGTTTTGGTCTGACATCAGCGGTTCTCCCCATCCAGGCTTGCGCTTTGATGTGACCGGGATGTTGGCCCTCTTTTGACTTTGTCGGGGTCACGGTTCTGATCAATTTCATAGAGGCGGTTGTTGAACACACAGACCACATAAGGCCCATCGCGGAGGACGAGGCGCGGATAAACGCCGGTCACAACAATGGTTCCGTCGGCCAGATCACTTGTGTTCACCAGACGCTCGCGGCCGTCTGCACCCATCGCGAAGACCGAGGGCCGCACGCTTTGCTGCTTCAGGCGCAAATAGGTTTTGCGACCATCGTCAAAGGCCACGTTCGGGCGCAGCAACCTGTCGCCGCTCGCGCTGTATTGGAGATTTGCGGGGCGCCCGGACGTGTTAAATGCCGTCTGGATAGTGCCCGCCTGTCGCGGCTTATATCCGCGCTTCCGATCCGGATAGTTGAACCTGTAGAGAAACCCCACATTTCCGGGGGCACCGCCTTTGTGGGCGTGCAGCAGGAACACGTAAGTGCGCAGATTGGTTTCCAGAATGAGGTTGCTGGCCTGTGGGGTGGCGTATTTTGCCTTGATGACAAACCCGTCCCGCGCGGTGTTGGGGATGAAGTCCCAGGTCTTGGGGTCGCCACGGACCTCATCAACCATCACCTCGCCCTCTTCCAGCTGGAACGTCGTGGCATACCCGGTATAGGCGTCGATCTTGTAAACGTCGTCGGGATGGTAGTTGAGCGTTCGAATGCGGGTGTCGGTACGTGTGCCGCGCCCTTGCTGTTCAGCTGAAACCGAGACAGCGCCCACGGCCAGCATCAGGGCGGCAGTACAGATTAAACGGAGCATCAGCGGGCCTCCTCATCCAAACGGTAGTTGGAGACGCAGAAGCCGGTCGGGTTTTGCCACCGTTCCTCAAGCGTCATGTTTCCGGTGCGGTCGAATTCGTACCCCATCGTCACAACGAAATTGCGCTCTGAGACGGGTGCGCCTTGTTGTGCGCGGGCGCTTTTCGTCATGCGCAGCGTGGCCGAGTTGCCGTTGTGCAGGGTGACAGACCGAATGCGCACATCGACCCGGCCATAGCTGCCATAGATGTTCATGGGGCTGTTGGGGTTTTCCTCCGCGTAGAGCGCGGCCAGATCCTGAGCTGCCCCGCCACATGTCAGGCCGTAGACAGTATTCAGCCGGACCCGCTGATCATGCGCATCATAGGTTTCGCGGTCGCGCGCATACTGGAACAACAGCGCCTGTGTGACATACTCATCATCGTCCAGCGTAAGATCGCCCAGACGGGACGCCACGTTGACCAACCCGGTATGCTTATCGACGGTCATGGTGATCGGGATCAGCTCTTTCAGCGGGGTCATGGCCATGACGGCCGCAACACCCATCACGCCAATCAGGGCGCCAACCCCGCCGACCACATAGGCCAGCCGGGCTCGGCGTTGCATCGAGAGGTACATCTCATCTTCCCAGCGATCATGACCGTCATGAATGGTTGTCGTGTCCGGTAAAAGCGAGCCCCGATCACGCCCGTCTGGATTATGCAGGTCGGGAGTAAATTCTGCTGATGAGTGTTGCATGTGGTGACTCCTCGTCTGTTGCGGGGCAAGCCCGCCAGCGGATTTGGGAAAGTTTCAGGTCAGGTTTTTCGGCGTCGGGCTTCTTCAGCCATGCGTTGGGCTCCGCGGCTTACAGCATCCCGAATGCGCTGATTGTTGGCCTCTGTTGGGAAGGGTCCGTCCGCCGCACTGGCTGCATTCGCGCGTTGATTGGCAACGTCGCCAAGGTTGTTCCCGCCGGACCCTGCGCCCGTAAGCCTGCCGCCCAGGAGTTTCATGCCTTGATGACCCGCGCCCCTGATCTGAGACTCGCCGAGAGCCAGTGCCGCGCCGCCAATCCGTTGCGCGATCATCGGACAGATGAGGAGAAGCCCTGCAGTGATCCCGCTGATGCCCGCCAGTTTGAACATTTCCAACGGAATATCTGTGCCAGCATCAACACCTGTAGAAACTGCGTCAGATACTCCCTGCGTGGCAGAAAGGGCTATACCCATGACCCCAAAGAGCAGGATCTGAAACAGAATAAGCATCGTAATGCCACGGACCCACCCATTGAAGATCTCTGCGGAACTGCGGAGATAAGCCCAGACAGCCATGACCGGGAAGATAGCAAGCAAAATGGCCATCAGAACTTTGGACGCGACCAGCAGTGCAAGGGCAATGACAATCATGGCAAGGATCGCGATCGCAGCGAGTAGCGCCATGATGACCACGCCGAGCGCTTCGCCCGACAGGTAGTCAGTCACCCCGTACGATCCCAATGCAGTTGTGATATTGTCGAATGCAGTCTCAGCGAAATCTGCAAAGGCGGTCGCAACGCCTCCGGCTGTTCCGGCCCCACCAAACTCGCTGATTATTGTGTTGCCAACATTGACGGGAAATTGCGTCAGGAATGGAAAAATGAATTGGGTCCAGAGTGCGCCACCTGACAC
>NZ_OMPS01000043.1 GCF_900313035.1 Ruegeria sp. EL01
AGCCTCAACAAGATGCAGGTGCTGGAACTGGCGCGCTGTGAATGGATCGACCGCTGCGAAAACGTCATCGCTCTCGGCCCCAGCGGCACTGGTAAGACCCACGTGGCGCTCGGCCTCGGTCTGGCCGCCTGCCAGAAAGGCCTGGCGGTTCGCTTCACAACCGCTGCCGCAATCGTCCACGAGTTGATGGAGGCCCGCGACGAGCGCCAGCTCCTGCGGCTGCAAAAGCAACTGGTGAAACAGAAGCTCCTGATCATCGACGAGCTGGGCTTCGTGCCCCTCAGCAAAACCGGCGCTGAGCTGCTGTTCGAACTGATCTCCCAAAGGTACGAACGCGGCTCCATCATGATCACCTCAAACCTGCCCTTCGATGAGTGGACGGAAACGTTCGGATCAGAGCGCCTCACCGGTGCCTTGCTCGACCGGCTGACCCACCATGTCAGCATCCTGGAGATGAACGGAGAAAGCTATCGTCTGGCACAGAGCAGGGCTCGGCAGAACTCCTAATACGCGGAAAAGATTGGTCCTGACGGACCAAGACGCCTTGGCAACCGCCAGCTATTTGGGAGCGCGTTTGCCAAGGCGTCGGCCACCCAAGCAATGGACGACTTTTGCTCCGCCCCGTGGCAGAATTTTACTCCGCCGTTGACATCTACTTGCGGGCATCTCTACTGCGGCGATTTGGCTGAGGTTCCTTGCATAATCTCGACGGGCCACGCAGACGGCCCATACCAGCCGTTCATTCACCGCGCTGGTGTCGCACTGCGGTCCGTCATTCCTGACATTCGCTGCAACTGCACATTCTGGTCAAATGTAAGTTCACACATTGATTCCACGTGGTCGATCCGGGTTTAAGAGTGGATTCCATTAACTCGAGTTCTCAGGTAATACGTAATAATGGATATCGTCGTCATTACGACCATCATCACTTCTCTTTTTGTTGTAATCGGCGTGGCGGAACCATTGGCTGCACGGTTGCGCCTGCCTTACAGCGTTATCCTTGCCGTCCTGGGTATTGTGATCGGACTTGGCGCGACGTTCTTTCTCAATACTGACTTGACGGATGCGCTGAACCCGGGAGCGCGGGCGATTATTGATTTGCCGATCCGGTCAGACGTCTTCCTCTATGTTTTCCTGCCAACGTTGCTCTTTCAAGCCACACTCGGCATGAACCTGCGCAGGATGCTGGATGACTGGATGCCCATCCTGATGATGGCCGTTGTGGCGGTGATTGTGGCGACCTTCTCCATTGGCTTTGCGCTGAGTTGGGTAAGCGCGCTGCCACTGGCCGCCTGCCTGCTGATTGGCGCCATTGTGTCGACGACTGATCCCTCGGCGGTTGTCAGCATTTTCCGGTCGATCTCGGCACCGCGCAGGCTGTCGCGAATAATCGAGGGCGAAAGCCTTCTTAACGATGCGGCTGCGGTTGCTCTTTTCGGGCTATTCATGAGCTTTGTCATGCTCGGAAGACCCGATCCACCCCTAGGTGAAGCCGTGGGACAGTTTCCGCTGTTGATTGCAGGCGGAGCACTCACCGGTTGGCTCATGGCGCGCCTAGCAGTTTGGCTGATGGCCTTTGTAGATCGCTGGGAAATGGCGCAGATTTCAATTTCCATTGCGCTGCCATACCTCGCCTACATCGTTGCAGAACAAAGCGTCGGGGCGTCGGGTGTCATCGCGGTGGTGGCCGCTGGTCTTACCCTCAACCTCGCAGGCCCCGGTCGTTTGTCACCGGTCGCCTGGACAAATCTGCAAGAAGTTTGGGATCTTCTGGCACATTGGGCAGGCGCGCTGATCTTTATTCTTGCAGCATTACTGATACCGCGATTGCTGGAAGAGGTGCGGCCGTCTGACTTCGGCCTGCTGGTTGTGGTGGTTCTGGCTGCCATGTTCGCGAGAGCGGCAATTCTGTTCGGGTTGCTGCCATTGCTTACGGCAATCGGTCTGTCGCCTGCTGTTGAACGTCGCTATCGCACCGCAATACTGTGGGGTGGGCTGCGTGGTGCCGTGACGCTGGCGTTGGCTCTGGCAGTCACCGAAAGCACGCATATCCCGCTTGAGATCAAGCGCCTGGTCGGCATCCTGGCCACTGGCTTTACGCTGTTTACACTGATTGTTCAGGGCACAACCTTGCGCACGGTGATCACAAAACTGGGGCTCGACAAGCTTTCTCCGCTTGATACAGCCCTGTCGCGTCAGGTGGTCGCGGTCGCCTTGCAATCGGTACGCGAGGACGTGTCCCGCACCGCAGAAAACTATAACCTAACCCATGATATCGTCAGAAACGAAGCCAAACAGTTTAGCGAACGCCTCGACGAGGCTGTAAAGGCCGCCGAAGACAGCGCGCAGATCCTGGATCGTGACCGGGTCACACTTGGCCTTATTGCGCTGGCCGGTGCAGAGCGGGACTCTGTTCTGGCCCGGATGAGAGAGCGCACAATGTCATCGGTTCTGAGTGAGAAGATTCTGTCCGATGCGGATCGGCTCATTGAAGGCGCACGGACCGGTGGGCGGATCGGCTATCAGCGCGCATCAAATCGGTCGGTCGTTTACGGGAGATCTTTTCGGATCGCCGTGTTTCTGCACAACCGGCTTCGAATTTCATTCCCGCTGACGCGTATTACGACGGATCGGTTCGATAGATTGCTCATGCAACGCCTGATCCTGCAGGACCTGGATGGATTCGTCCGTGGCCGCATCCGCAGGATCCACGGCCGCCGGGTTGCGGAGTTGCTGGATGAAGTGTTGGCGCGCCGGTCCGAGGCGGTCGAGACGGCGCTGGACGGTCTGCGACTGCAATATCCAGGCTATGCCGAAAAGCTGGAGCGGCGGTTCATCCGGCGCACCGCACTACGACTGGAAGAACGTGAATACGCGATCATGCGCGAAGACGGGCTTGTGGGCGAGGAGCTTCATTCGGTGTTGATGCAGGAAGTGGCGGAGCGGCGTGCGTTATCTGAAGGGCGTCCGAAATTGGATATCACTCTTAAATGGCGGGATCTGGTCAGGCAATTTCCGCTGTTTTCCGATCTCGACAAGTCTTCGCTCAGGAAACTCAGCAGAGCGCTGCGGACCCGCTATGCCAACGCGGGTGACACGATTATTTCCAAGGATGACCTCGCCCAGAGTGTGTTCTTCATTGCTTCTGGTGCGGTGGAAGTGGAACTCGGCAGGCACAGCACACGGTTGGGTCGAGGTGAGATGTTCGGGCAGTTGGCCATGCTAATGAAGCGGCCCCGTCGCGTAAACGTGCGGGCGCTGGCCCCCTCGACGCTGCTTATGCTGGACGAGGCGAGATTCCGGCGCTTGCTGCGGCGAAGCAAGGCCATGCGGAATTCTGTCAAGATGAGCGCCGACAAGCGCATGATCGACCCTGCGGTGTTGGATCTGGTTGAGTCCGCAGGATCTTCTGAGCAAGGGTCCATTTCCTGAGAGGTCATTAATTGGAAAGGATCCGCAAAAAACAACAGTTTGTTTCACGGACACCAGTCGGGTTCGGTTATGTTAAATGCCTACTCCTATCAGAGGCTTGGTCACTAGAAAACGCCGTCACTACCCTCTACATCTCGGACAATCGCCGAAGTTTCCGACCTCCCATTTTAAGAGCGTCAGTCAAGAAGTGCAGCTGCATGAGACAGCTGCGTACGCGATCTGCGACATATCCGGCCCATTGCAGCCGTTGAACCGGCATTCAAGATGCTGCAGTCGCGCCCGCATTGCCGACATTCGCCGCGCGTGCAAAATCAGTAGTCGCACCAACTCACGCAACACTATCCGGACGAAGCGAACGTCCGATTTGCTCATTCAATTTCGGCTTTCGATACGTGTTAGGTAATCGCTGACTATTTCTTCCCAGAGAGTTGGCTGGAACATCAACCAATGGCCTCTATTGTGGCCTGGAACAGACACGACATGAACTTCACTCTCAGCGCCCATCTCTTCCATTGCTGCAAGATTCGATAGCGAATGCTCAATGCTATAAAACGCGTCGTCCTCGCCATAGGCTGACAACACCTGACCATCAAAAGTGCCGATCCGCCGAAAGAGTATCGGATTGATTTCGGGGTCTCCGAAACGTTCTCCCATCCATCCTCCAACGAARTTAATCACACCGGCAGCGTTTCCTGGATCGTCCCCGGCTTGCATGAGGGCAACAACGCCTCCGCGCGAGAAGCCTGAAAGAAGGACRGGTTCCAAACTCACATTGGGTCGCTGCTGCAACGCTCGCAGCGCAGCGTTTGCATCTACCAAAGCGCGTTCTGCCCCTGCCAACGATATTTGCGTGTCCGGCGAATATCCTTGCGACCGATCGTCAGCAAACCCCTCATCGTACAAACCATCAGAG
>NZ_OMPS01000034.1 GCF_900313035.1 Ruegeria sp. EL01
GGGATGAACCGCACGCTTCCATGCCGACCGTGCAAGGCGGCAGCATCTCAAAAAACGCTAAAAGCTTCGCACGCTTGATGGCCCTGTTGAAGATCACGCGCCCACTCTCAGAAATACCGTGAACTTGAAAAACGTCCTTTGCCAAATCTAGGCCTACTGTCTTAGCTGTCATTGGGTGGCTCCTTTCCTAGCAGTCGGTAACAACTGCACTTTGGCACATTCGATGCCGGTGGAGCAGGAGCCACCCACCCCATCCGGTTTGGGCCGTCCTCGAAATAGATCGAATTTTGTAACCGGTGACTTCGTTTGGAATGGCTGGTATCTGATATTCAGCTCATTTGCATGCGTTTGTACTAAGTGGTGGTAGATCTTGTGGCGTCAAAAAGAGACCTGATCCAAAAGCTCCTCAAAGGAATCGAAACTGGGGATGCAGCCGCCGCAGATGTCGTTGACGAGGAAAAATACATCCAACACAATCCCCAAACGCACGAAGGCAGCGAGGGGCTCGCGGCGCTATTCGCGCGATTATCAAAGACCAATCCGCGTATTACTTTCACACGTGTCTTTGAAGACGGTGATTTCGCCTTCGCGCACAACGAATACGACTTCTCAAGCCTGAGGGTCGCATTTGAAGTTTTCCGGTTTGAAGACAGTAAAGCAGTCGAGCACTGGGACAACATTCAACCCATGATGGGCCCTAACCCTTCAGGTCGAAGCATGCTGGATGGTGCGACGGAAATCACCGATCTGGATAAGACCACCGCCAATCGGAATTTGGCGCGCGAATACGCAGAACGGGTTCTTGTTAGGCGGCAATTCGGACTTCTTGATACCTATATCGACGATGGGCTGGTTCAGCACAATCCTGACCTTGCAGACGGTGTCGCCGCATACCGCGCATACCTCGAAGTCTCCGAAAACGGCGCGTTTCGCATCCAATACCACAAGATTCACCGGGTTCTCGCTGAGGGAAATTTCGTGCTTTGTATGAGTGAAGGGTACAGAGGCCGTGTCCATTCCAGTTTCTATGACCTTTTCCGTGTCGCTGACAACAAGATCGTTGAGCATTGGGATACAATTGAGGTCATCGCACCACGCAGCGAATGGAAGAACGAAAACGGGAAGTTCTAAGAGTGAGCTGACACTCACCGACTTTCGGCCACAGGCCTACGAGCAAAGCTCACGTTGCAAAAATGACGAATTTCCGCTTTTTGGGAACTTGGGAGTTCGTATTCGATTGCCCTCCAACGTCCGCTCTGGGCCGTCCTCGAGAACCGCTCGCCGAAGGGCAGGGGGCGATACCGCGTTGCCTCCAAGGTCCGGAATGAGCCCAGAGTAACGGATGCCGCAGCATGCACGAATGCCGGCTTTTGGTCACACAGTAGCCAAACACAAAAATTGGTTTTCAGATCGTGAGGTCTATAGTGATCTATTATGTTCTGTCCCTGCTTCATCTATCCATAAGGAAAGGGGGTTTGCCTTCACGCCATCCAACATCCTCAACACTTCTGCCTTCCATCCCGCTTTGGTCTGTAATGCCAGTTGGGACGGTGGTCGGTGGTTTGGTTCGAGGATGGCATACTCATATCTGAGTGGTTTCGTGAAGGGTAAGAAAACCACTTTACCATTCGAGAAGTTAAGCTCACGCTCCGTCGCAACTGTCAGCGGATCAACGATGCTGCAACACTGTCCTGAACTCACAAAGGGGATTAATGGCAGAAAGTACTGGCAAGTTACCGTTGGGTTGTATTCAGCGGCAACATTTTCAAACTCCTGCCGGATTTTTCGTTGAAACGGGTGTGAAGGATGCAGGCCGCCCATTGGCGTTCCATCCAGGTCCGATAAGGTCAAGCTCTGGCGCGATGAAAGCGAATGATCGCGATCAAGGGCACAGAAGCAATCTGCCCGGATTAGCTCGGCGGAATATTGGGGTTCTTTACCAGTTGAAAGCTCGAAGTCAGCAAAGCCGAAGTCGATGTTTTGTGATCCCGCAAGCTCCATAATCTGAGGTGAGCTGCGAGTGGAAAGTGTTATGCGAATTTCGGGATTTTCGCCAACTGACTGGCTTATGAAACGCGGGAACAAAAAGGCAGATGGACCAGGCATCGTTGCAATACTCAAGCTTCCGGCATGCCCTTTGATGAGACCTTCCATGGTATTGGAGATCGACGCGAGGCGGTCAAGAATGCCTGTCGTTTCTGCCAATAGGTAATGCGCTTCGGGAACCGGCACCAAACGCCGTCCTTTACGTTCGAACAGCATCAGGCCCAGAGATTTTTCAAGGTTTTTCAACGCAAGACTGATCGCAGGCTGCGTTCGATTCAGTTTCTTGGCTGTTTGAGAGATGGAGCCGGTCTCCATCACCTCACGAAATACAGTTAGCTGGGTCAGGTTCATATGTTTAAGTATAAGTAAAAGTTTAGTTTAGTGAAATATAACAAATTTGTATTTATGCAATTTGTCTCTACGCTTGCAGGATCGAAGTTTGGAAAAACCGAAACCGAAATTCCAACAAGGGAGATGACAATGAAAATTGTAAAATGCTTGACTGGTCTAGCATTGGCGGGCGCGCTGGCCGCACCTGCGCTGGCGCAGGATCCGACCTTTTTCCGTATCGGCACCGGTGGTGCTGGCGGCACCTACTTCCCCATCGGTGGCACCATCGCCAATGGTATCTCAGCGCCTCCGGGCTCACGCCCGTGTGAAGAAGGTGGTCAGTGTGGTGTTCCGGGGCTAATAGCAATTGCGCAATCCACCACCGCGTCGGTCTTTAACAACGCGGCCGTTGAAAACGGTGAGCTTGAGGCGGGTCTTGCTGCAGCTGACGTCACGCGTTCGATGTATCTGGGAGAAGGAAAATTCGACGGCAAACCGCATCCCAAGCTGCGCATCGTGGCCAACCTGTTCCCCGAAGACCTGCACCTTGTTCTGCCGGCCGGGTCGACGATCAACGATCTGAGCGATCTGGAAGGCAAACGCGTTGGTATCGCGCAAGCTGGTTCTGGCACGCAGGTCGCCGTTCTGCAGATGCTGGATGCCTGGGGCGTCAACCGTGACAACATGGACGAAGCCGAACTTAATAACAGCCAGAGCGCCGAGCGGCTGGCCGATGGTCAGCTTGACGCCTATTTCTATGCTGCGGGCTGGCCGGTCGCTGCGATGGTGCAACTATCTTCTACCAAAGGCATGAACCTGCACTCGTTCAGCGATGAGGATCTGGCCAAGATCAATGAAATCATTCCGGCCTATATTCCTTCGGCGATCCCTGGCGGTGTCTATGAAGGTATTGATGCTGATACGAAGACCCCCGCGGTAAGCGCGATGCTGGTTGTATCCTCGGACCTGTCCGATGATCTGGTCTATCAGATGACCAAAGCTCTGTGGAATGACAACACTCGCAAGCTGCTGGATAACGGCCATGCCAAGGGCAAGCAGATCACACCAGACACGGCGTTGGACGGCGTCGAGGCGCTGGGTGTTCCGCTACATCCGGGTGCCGAGAAGTTCTACAAAGAAGCCGGGCTTCTTCAGTAATTCTGTCTCACGAAACTTAATTGTCCGGTGCTCAGATCTGAGCACCGGGTACTCAAAATACGCGCAATCAGGGGGCCATCATGCCCGAGACACAAAAGCTTGATGACCACGAGCTGACAGCCGAGGAACTGGCTGCAATCGAAGAACAATTCGACGAAGGCGCCGCCGTCCGGCAGGTAACTCCGACAACCGGCAATGTTCTGCGCGTCGTGGCCCTGATCTTTGCATTCTACGAATTTTTCACAGCCGGGTTTGGCCTGCCTGCCGATCACTGGCACATGGGCATTTATCTGGCCCTGCTATTCATTCTGGTCTACGCGACAATCCCGATTATGGGGGCCAAAAGCCTTTATGCGCTTAAAATAAGCCGGTTTCGCATAGGCAACATCCCACTATACGACTTGGTCTTCATGGTGCTGGGGATCATCGCAGCGCTGTATGTTGGCGTCGCCTGGCGCGGCATTCCGTTTCTGGGTATCGAGGAACAGACGTTCCGCATGGGTAACCCCAACACATTTGATGTGGTGTTAGGCGTGATCATCATCCTGCTTGTGCTGGACATCGCGCGCCGCACTTTGGGTTGGGTGTTGCCGCTGATCATCTACGTCTTTATTTCATACGCCCTGCTTGGGCCGTACTTCCCCGGATTGCTGCAACATCCCGGCGTGAATTTTAAAACCTTCGTGTCGTCAATGTATTTCCCGCAGGAAGGTATCTACGGCGTCACCCTTTGGGTTGTTTCGACCATCGTGTTCCATTTCGTGCTGTTTGGCGTGATCGCGCAACGCACGGGGTTGGGGCAGCTATTCATCGATAATGCAACGATTTTGGCGGGCCGTTATACCGGCGGTCCGGCAAAAGTGTCGGTGGTATCCTCGGCCTTCTTCGGCACGATATCAGGTTCTTCGGTGGCCAACACCGTATCAACCGGCGCGCTGACAATTCCCAACATGAAGCGCCTTGGATACCCCGGCCATTTTGCCGGTGGGGTCGAAGCCGCTTCCTCGGCCGGTGGTCAGATCACTCCGCCGATCATGGGGGCCGCTGCCTTTATTATGGCCGAGTTCCTCGAGGTTCCCTACACCACCATTGTGATTGCTGCGATCTTCCCGGCCCTTCTGCACTATGTTGGCGTCTTTGCCGTGGTGCACCTGATGGCGCGCAAGCTGAACCTGAAAGGTCTGACCAAAGAGCAGTTGCCTCAGTTCAAGGCGGTTTGGGCCGAAGGTTGGGCCAATATTGTGCCCCTGATCGGATTGCTGGTGGTTCTGTTCACGGGTTACACGCCCTTTATGTCGGCCTTCTGCGGCATATCACTTGCGGTAATCGCAGGCATGTCGCGCTTGAGACAACCGCCGACGCTGATCTATGCGGCGGCGTTCCTCAGCTTTGTACTGTGGAAGTTCTCAGACGGCGGCTTTGATCTGATCATGACAACAATCCTATGCGGATTGACGGTCGTCGCAACAATGAACCCTCAGAAACGCGTCGAAGTGCCCGAGATGCTACAGGCGGTAGAATTGGGTGTGAAATACTCGCTGGCCGTGGGCGCCGCCGCTGCTGCGGTTGGTATCGTGGTAGGCGTGATCAACACCACTGGTATCGGTTTTCGCATCGGTTTCATGGTTACACAAGGCGCAGGCAACCTGGCATCGGATCTGTACAACATGATCTCGTTCGGCAGCTTCCAGTTCTTTGCGATGGAAGACTTACAATTGTTCATCTCGTTGGTGTTCATCGCCGTCGTCTGTATCCTGATGGGCGCCGGCATTCCGACCACCGCGCTGTATATCATGCTGGTGTCCGTGGCGCAGCCTGCGCTGGCGCAACTGGGTGTTCCACCCATCGCCAGCCACCTTTTCGTGCTCTACTATGGCGTAGTGTCCGAGATTACACCGCCGGTCTGTACTTCAGCCTATGCCGCGGCTGCCATTGCGAACTCGAACCCGTTCCGAACTGGTCTTTCTGCCTTCACCCTTGGATTGGGCAAAGTGATCGCGCCCATGGCCTTTGTCTATGCGCCGGTGCTGCTATTTGTGTCCTCAACCGGGTTTAACCTGTGGGAGTTCACCTATACCGCAACCAGTTGCATCGCCGGGGTTATTGCCCTGTCGGCGGCTGTGGTTGGGTATTGGTTGAGCCCGCTGAATATCGCATCGCGCATTCTGTTGGCCATCGCTGGGATTATCTTTGTCGCGCCCAGCCTGACTGCTGATCTGATCGCGCTGGTCGTGGCATCACCTGTCATCGTCACCCAACTGATCGCCCGCAACCGAAGCCACTCTCCGGCCTGATGCGATGACAGAACAAGTGACCATCATCGGCGCAGGGATCGTCGGCATTTGTTGCGCGTTGTCGCTACAACAGCGCGGCATTCCAGTTCGGCTTATAGACCGCGGTCAACCGGGGCAAGAAACCTCCTTCGGGAATGCAGGTGTAGTGTCGCCGTGGTCAATCATTCCGCAAGCGATGCCGGGCATATGGAAATCACTGCCCCAGATGCTACTGGATCCTAAAAGCGCGCTTTCGGTCAGAACCAGTTTCTGGCCAAAAATGATCCCCTGGGGGCTGCGGTTTCTGGGTAACTCCAGCGAAAGGTCAGTGCGCGAAATCTCAGACGCGATGGAGCTTTTGTGCCGCCCTTCTATCGACCTGTATCGTCGTCATCTTCAAGGCACCGGGCACGAAAACCTGATCACTGACAGCAACTATATTCACGCTTTTCGCCACCGGAAGCAGGCTGATCTGAATGGGCTTGGATATCTGATCCGTCAGGAAAAAGGAGGCGATCTGGAGCTTGTCGATGGTGCCGAGTTGCGCCGCATGGAACCTGCACTGTCAGAGGAATTCCAAGCCGCGATCGTGATCAAAGGTCAGGCACGCGTAACCTCACCGGGACGTGTGGGGGCAGTTCTGGCTGAAAAAGCGCGCTCGCAAGGCGCCGAACTAGTAAAAACCGAAGTCACCAAGCTGACATCTGCTGAAGATGGTTGTTGGCAGCTTGCGACCTCGCAAGGCACAATGCATGCCGCCAGCATCATCCTCGCGGCAGGTGTATGGTCCGCCGACCTGCTGAAACCAATGGGGATGCCTGTGCCGCTTGTGGCCGAGCGGGGCTACCATGTCGAATTCCCGACCCCGTCGGCCCAATTGAACAATTCGGTCATGGACGTCGACGCAAAGGTGGTCGCAAGTTCGATGCAGGACGGTCTGAGAGTCGCTGGCACGGCCGAATTTGGTAGCGTCGACGCGCCCGCTGATCCACGCAAGAAAAAAATTCTGACCGAACAGGCAAAGGCGATGTTGCCAGACCTCGAAACAAGCGAGGCACGATTTTGGATGGGTCGGCGGCCATCATTTCCGGACAGTTTGCCCGCAATCGGGCCGATCAACGGCTCAGACGGGCTGTATGCCGCGTTCGGACATTCACATTACGGGCTGATGATGGCCCCGAAAACCGGTGAGCTTGTGGCGGATCTTGTGTCCGGTCGCAACCCGAACGTCGATATGGCCCCGTTTTCGTTGGCTAGGTTTTGAACACTCAAGTTAGAAAGGTCTGAAACAATGCCAATTTACCAAGGCGGTCAGAATATATGCGGCGCGTCGATCGGTGTTCTGTGCCTTGAAAGTTATTTTCCAAAACCGCCGGGCCATATCAAGAACCCATCCAGTCTGCCATTTCCGGTCCTGTATGAGATGATCGACGGCGTGACTGTCCCGACCTTGCTGAACAATCCTACGCCCGAATTGCTAACCCCCTTCATTGAAGGGGCCAAACGGCTTGAGGCTGAAGGCGTTCGTGCCATCACCGGCAGTTGTGGCTTCCTGGCCCTGTTTCAAAAGGAATTGGCAGCGGCGGTTTCCGTTCCTGTTTTTGCATCCAGCCTGATCCAGGTGCCGCTGGCCTATCACATGACCGGGGCCAGTGCGCCAGTGGGCGTGCTGACTGCGGATGCATCGGCATTGACGCCCCAGCATTTTGAAGGTGTCGGTGCAGCCGGTGTTCCTGTGGCAGTGAAGGGCTTGGAAGGTACATCAGAATTCGCCGAGGTGATCTTGCGGAACTCGCGAACGAGGATGGATACTGATCTGATCGAGGCCGAGGTCTTGGATGCCGCTCGCAGTCTGATGCTTGAAGCTCCGGATATTCGGTCATTGGTATTGGAGTGTACAGATCTGCCGCCATATGCCGCACGCCTTCAGGAAGAACTGCAGCTTCCCATTTTTGACCTTACGACACTGGCGCATATGGCGCATTCTGTGGCGGCCCGAGTACCATACTCTGGAATGATGCCGTGGCAGCGCTGACCGCGCCGTGCCGTAGGTGGGTTGGAATTGAAGTAGACCTCAGCTGGCCAATCAAGATACCTGTGGCCTTGCAACAATCCCCCGACCCATAGGTGTTTGAGTGCCCGCTGAACTGTACATCCTGATGACCGCTATTTGCCTTGGCGCTATGCTGCAAGTTGGGGTTGGCATCGGATTTAGCATCGTTGCCGGGCCACCCATGATGATTATGCTTGGCACGTCGACGGCGGTTCCCATTTTGCTTCTGCTAAACACCGTTGTGTCAGCGGTGGCAACGGACCGGCATGTTCTGAAAAACAATCGGCGGATAATCGTCACTGCGGTCATTGGATGCTGCGTCGGAGTGGCTGCTGGCCGCATTGTTTATCCCCTTTTGAGCGAGGCGTTTGTTCTCGCCCTGACGGCCTGCCTGTTGTTAGTCGGCTTGATTACAACCTTGCTCCCCTTGCGTGGCTCAATTGGGAATGTCGGGTTTTCAGCTGTTACCGGATTGTCCGGACTTGCAACTGTATGGGCGGCAACCCCGGGTCCACTTATGGTGTTCGGTTTGATTGCAAAGGGTCGATCCGGCAAAGAGGTGGCAAAGCTGGTTCAACCAATAGCGCTGGTGGCATATGGCATCGCATTTTTGTTGCACAATCTGTCCGGGGCACAATCAATCTCGTATGGGTCGTCAGTATGGGGGTTCCTCGCCATAACCTTGATCGGCAGCCTGCTTGGCCGTGCGACCGGTCCTTACTTGCCACAGGCGGTCGTCATAGCAGCGATCCGCGTGGTTTCACTGATCGCTTGCTGTGTTCTGTTCCATCGCGCCTACTTGACGGCATAATCTCAAAGGTCACACGATGATACGAAACGACAATCTGCACAGATATCCACGTGCCCAACTCATGTCTGGCCCAACACCTTTGGAGCGCCTGGACAACATATCAGCCGAGCTGGATATCGATCTCTGGCTGAAACGTGATGATCTGACCGGGCTTAGTTTTGGTGGCAACAAAACACGGCAACTTGAGTTTTATCTTGGAGATGCACAGCAAAAAGGCGCTGATACCATTCTGATCACGGGCGCCGTTCAATCCAATTTTGTGCGATCTGCAGCCGCCGCAGCGGCCAAATTGGGCATGCAATCCGTGCTTCAGTTGGAAGAGCGTGTGCCGGACATGGGATCAGAATATTATGCGTCCGGAAATGTACTGTTGGCACAAATCCTGGGTGCCGAGCAAATGAGTTACCCCGAGGGCGAAGACGAATCCGGAGCGGACGCGGCATTGCATGCACGCGCCGACGAATTGAAAGCCCAAGGTTGCAAACCTTACGTTATTCACCTTGGCCTGCATCATCCACCGCTAGGAGCCCTGGGCTATGTCGTCGCCGGGCAGGAATTATACCAGCAGATGCCGGATTTCGACGCGGTGGTTGTCCCGTCAGGCAGCGGCGCTACACATGGCGGTTTGCTAACCGGATTGGCGCTAAAAGCAAGTGTTGCCTCGGTGTTTGGGATTTGCGTGCGCCGGGATCGTGAAAAGCAAAAGGCTCGAATGAAAACCGTTCTGCAGAATCTTGCGGACTTGCTGGAAATCGAAGCAGGTTTTCTACAGGACAGGATTGATGTTTGGGATGAAGCCTTGCCGCCAGGCTATGGCAAAGTGAATGCCAAAACACGCACTGCATTGGAGAAAATGGCCCGAACCGAAGGGGTTTTTCTAGACCCGGTCTATTCTGCTAAAACGTTCGCCGGTTTGCTGGACCTGATCGAACGTGGAAAGATAAAACCAGGTGAGAAAGTCGTTTTACTGCACACGGGCGGGTTGCCCGCACTTTTTGGATATCAAAAAGAGCTAATAGGCAACCCGGTTTGAGGTGTTCAAAGCACAAATCCGGATCAGGACTCTACTTGGCTGTATTTTTGGTACCCAAACGATTTTTTTAGCCCGTTCCGGCTTGATTTGCGAATACGCAAGGTCAGCTTTGGCTCGCGAGCGGCAACTGAGTTCTACGCTGGGAACGGCAGGGTTGTCCGCACTCCCGCCATTGGGTCAGAAATGCGTGGCGCTTGGGTCAATTTTGCACGGTGCGACCCATTGATTGGATTCAGATAGTCCGACGCATCGAGTCAAACATGCTCGACGTTCCACAACAGGAGTGATGCGGTTGATCCACGCCCGCGCTTGTTATTGGAGGTCTGAAGCCAGCGCGTCCTGCACGATTCCAAGCGACTCGATCCGTGCCGCGTGGGCCTGAATGGCGGGCCAGTCCCGAGCGCTCAGACCAGAGTCACCCATCCAACGAGACGTGACAAACAAGTAATAATCCGCAGCCGTCGGCGTATCGGCACATAGATAATGTTGCTCAGACAATTTTTGTTCGGTCCTAGATAATCTCTTTTTCAAGTGGCGTTGTCCTGGCGCCAGAAACTCATGTGGTGTGTCGCGCCGAAACAGTGGACTGAAGCTTTTGTGGATTTCGGTCCCGACAAGAGCCAACCAGGTCATGGCCTCTTGTCGCTTGTGTGTCCCTTGTGCACCCAGCAGGCCTGCCTCGGGTGCTGCTAAGTCGATCCAATCAATGATAGCGATGACTTCTGTAAGGCATCTCCCGTCACTCAGTTGCAAAGCGGGCACATACGCCATTGGATTGATCCGGCTAAAATCCGAGCCATCGTGCAACCGGCGGGTGACATAGTCGACCTCGATCAGTTCAAACCGCATTTTCGCCGCGCGCAGTGCAATGTTGATGACAAGCGAACAGGCGTCCGGGAAGTAGTACAGCCTCATTGAACAAACGTTTCTTCAGTCGGTGCTTCTTTCAGAACAACAAGGGCAAGGTCATAGGGTCCATCGTTCACCTCAAACATGCGGTGCCCCTTGCCATTTAGGTCACAGGCCAGAAACTGATCCCCTGCCTGCAAAATCCGTGTATCCATATCGCTCGTCTGAATGCGGACTGCTCCCCGAAGGACGGTCCCAAGAACGATTGCAGGCGCGGTGTGCCAGTCGTCGCCATAACCTGCGGGATGATGCATCATCAGCACCCCCTCAGCTCTCATTTCAGGCGTGGTTGCATATCCTGCCGGTGATGGCGGTGTGAAACTGCCCTCTTCAAGTGTCCAGTCATGATCAGAGAACTGCGATCCGCCATTTTCACTTTGGTTTATGCGAATGATCTTCATGGCAAGGCCTTTCTTTGGTGAGTGACAATGTAAAATCCGCATTGCAGACGCCAAGGCGCCCCAGTTTCAATCGACGTGTATTCTGCATGATCGGGGTCCGGTTCTGCCA
>NZ_OMPS01000019.1 GCF_900313035.1 Ruegeria sp. EL01
CCACAAGCAATGTCGGCGATGCCCCAATGCTGCCTGACCTGTTGGAGCAGATCCCGTCCGATCAGGAGATTGCCACCGTCACAGCTGATGGCGCCTACGATACTCGAAGATGTCACAATGTGATTGCCGCTCGGGGTGCCGCAGCCGTCATCCCGCCGCGTAAAAATGCCCAACTTTGGAAGCCAACCACGGCGGGGGCCGTGGCACGAAACGAAGCTGTGAGAGCTTGCAAATATCTCGGGCGGGCACTCTGGCGAAAGTTGACCGGATATCACCGCCGGAGCCGCGCAGAAACAAAAATGCACTGCGTCAAACTGCTTGGCCAAGGCCTCATGGCGAGAGACTTCGAGCGGCAAGTCGCTGAGCTTCAGATCCGGATCGCGGTGCTCAACCGCTACACCGCTCTTGGCATTCCCGTCACAGAGCCCGTAGGATAAGTCCGCCCGGGGAAAGGGGAAGTCCACCCTTCAACCGATTTGTGCAACAAAGCCACGTGCAGCGACCATGGTCTTTCCTCGTGAATTCAGGACAAGGATTTTCAGTGTTGAGTTTTAGGGTCGGATAAGACACGGTTGTTGTGGGCCTTGCTCGGGCCTCCGCCCTCCATCCGGGAAGCATCTGACATGCGGAGCGAAGCGAACCAGGACCTGTCTCAATCGGGCGCGTGCATAAGGAGGGATTGCTTCAGCGGCTCGAAAGGGGAGGAACGTACATGCATTTATCCGCTCCAATCTATCGGCTGAAACGACAAGCCAGACTCATGGCGCGCCGGGAGCGTATCCCTTTGCACGAAGCGCTAGACAAAATGGCGATTGAAGAAGGGTTTCAGAGCTGGAGCCACCTTACATCGTCTACGTCAACAAAAAAGCCGGTTGCGACCATTCTAACGCAATTTGAACCCGGAGACCTGATTCTTGTCGGGGCAAGGCCTGGGCAAGGTAAGACCCTCCTTGGGCTCGAGTTGGCGTCAAGGGCGACAGAGCTTGGCCGCAAAGGGTTGTTCTTTACGCTGGATTATCACGAACAAGACGTCGAAGAACGGTTCTCATCGCTAGGGATAGATCCGAGGTCAGGCCGGCATGATATGATTGTTGATACATCAGACGAGGTGTCTGCGGACTACGTTATCAGTTGCCTGGAGCTCTTTCGTGAACCGGTTGTCGCCGTTATCGACTACCTCCAACTTCTGGATCAAAAGCGCACAAATCCAAGCCTTGACGATCAGATCAGGTCTCTACGTAGACATGTGAAAGCAACAGGCGCTATTTGCGCAATGATCTCGCAAATTGATCGCTCTTTCGATCTCAGCGACAAGCCCATGCCCGACCTGTCGGATGTTAGACTGCCAAACCCGCTAGATCTGTCTGCTTTCGACAAGGCTTGCTTCTTGCACAATGGTGAAATTCGTATGGATCAAGCTGCATAATCGAGCAGTATATTACACTGCGGGCATTTACCGAATGCCCGCATATCTTTGTCGACACCTGTGGTTTCGGGCTCTTTACTGCCGTTCGCAGTGTTTCCGTCAATTTTGGCACATTAGGCGAAGTGTACGTTGACAAAAAACGTAGAAACGCCTGCTTTGGGGACACATGAGGTGTCAGTTTGATGGGGTTGTGATGGCGCTTAGTTCAGAGGACGGGAGAGTTTTAACGGCATTGGAGGAAACACTCTGGCGCACTGAGACACGCTATGATCGCGCGCTTATGGAGAAGACTTTTGCTGAAGGTTTTGTGGAAATTGGCAGGTCTGGCCGTCGCTATGAAAGAGCGGAGATGTTTTTCGACACCGATCTGGCAGCCTCAATCGATGCCGTGCTGCCGCTCCCAGACTATTGGGTAGATTTGATTGCGCCAGACGTCGCAGTCGCGGCCTATACCAGTGAGGTTCGGTATGGCGATATCATTGAACGAGGTCGCCGCTCGTCAATATGGGTAAAGAGCCAAGGTCGATGGAGGCTGCGTTTTCATCAAGGCACACCATGCTGACGGGCCGTTTCGTCGGGCAGCGGCTAGCCGTACTTAAGCGATGGCTACTTCAATTAACTCAAAGAAGCGTTCCTTTGCGTGGATCTCTTGCCATGGTTTGTGTCCGCATTTTGGGAGCTTGGCGAAATTTGCCGCGGGGAGCGCTGTTCGCAACGGTATGCGCACCCCATCTGCTGGCCTCGGGTCGTAGTCCCCGTGAATCGCAGTAACAGGACTGCGGATAGAGGACACCTCCTTCAGAAGAGTGCCGTTGATCCTCATTTCATTCGCTTCCGGCCAAACAGTTTCGTGGATTTCTATGTTTAAATCGACTCTTGGTTGAATGGACGTGTCTCGCCTGAAGGTATCGGCAAGATCGCTAAGTTCGATGAATCGTTCGATCTGCTCCGGCTCTCCTTCCATTGGACGAAGGGCCATTAGTTCATCACGCTCGTCTTGAGACAGGCGAGAGTTCTTTGTAGTTCGGATTGCTTCGGCGTATTTAGCATCGAATGGTCCGCTACCCACAAGGATAAGCGTGCGAACAAGCGCTGGATATCGAGCGGCAAGTAGGCAACCAAGCCATGCACCCCAGGACCACCCAATGACCGCCACGGGTGGTATACAGTGTCGTTCAATCTGTGATCTGAGTTCATCCACTTGTCCATCAACGGATCGGCGTGTTTGAAAGGGCTCCAATACGGCGTAGCCTCTTCGTCCAAGTTCACGAGCAAATGGTTCAACTTCTCCCGCGCCACCCGGTCCACCGTGGAGCACGGCAATCCGGGACGGTTCTCCACCGTACTGGCGAACGTCTTTTTGCATGTTTCTCATTTGAACTCGCCCTTCGCCTGCCATCGGACGGTCACTTTTGAACATTGCCGTCACGCTAGTGGTCACGAGCTTATGTATAGACAGAAGCCAGCAACAAGAAGAAGGTTGATCTCAATGGGTTTTCTCCGAACAGAATGAGTGAGCCCTAACCTGCTTTGGAGGTTTGCAATCACGGCGGTTCCCGTAACTGCCATTGCTGTCCCCATGATTGCTTGTGGGCGCGGTGGCGCTTTCTCCTTTAACCAAAGAATGGGCAGTAACAGAACCGGGGACAAAGAGCCGAGAATGGCCCCATTCAAGCCTCGCTGATCTGACGCCGTATCAATATGCTAACCGGTCAATTGGAGACCAAAACCTGAGTAGATCCAACTGAAAAAAGCGACTCTATGGGGAGCAGGTCAAAGCCATCGCCCTTGTATCGATCCGTTCGGCCAACACATCGCTAATCGTCGTCATAGGCAGTCGAAGTTCCCGACTTTCAATGAGACCATTCCGCCAAAGCCAATGCTTCAACGGGCCGGGGCTAGGTTCTGCAAACAGCAGTTTGGTTAAATCGTGGAGGTCATACCATTTGGTTCTCGCCTCACTGACATGTCCGTTAAAAAGGTCGATTTGAACCTGAGCAAATTCCTGCGTCATCAAGTGGGCTGCGGAAAGGATTGCGCCATCGGCACCTGCGCAAAGAGCAGCGTGGTAAGCTAAATCTTCACCCGTCATCACGGCGAAATTCTGAGGTCGTCGCTTTAGAAGATCCAGTGTTTGTTCAGCATCAGCGCAACAGTCTTTTATCCCGATCACATTATCCCGGCCAGCAAGACGAATGAGTGCGTCGTTTGAGAGGTTCACCCCAGTCCGGTAGGGGATATTATAAATGACCAAGGGCCGGGTGGTTGCATCAGCGATGGCTTCGAAATGCGACAATAGGCCGACCTGAGATGGGCGCGAATAGGCAGGGCCGCTGACCAGATAGCCATCTATTGGCCAGCCCGCTGTATATGAAATGTACTCGATGACTTTTCGGGTGTTACTTCCGCTGACGCCAAGCAAGACGGGAATTGGTGTCCCAATTTCTTGCTGTTCGTCCGAAACCGAACGCACAATGTCAGAGATCTCGTCGACATTTAGTGTCAGTGCCTCACCTGTGGTTCCTGCAAGGACAAGCCCATCAATGGGTTGGTCGCGATAATGGCGGACGAGTCGTCGAAGAGAAGCGAGATCGACAGCACCGTTCTGAAACGGCGTTACGATAGGTAGCCAAAGACCACCAATGCTTAGGTTTTGCGAGGTCCTTTTTGTCTCCAGATTCTAAGACCGAAGGCAAACGCAGAAACCCCGTCGCCATCGGCGGGGTTGAGTTTGAATACTTCCGTAAGATTTTAGCGGCCGTAGTCCATCACTCCCCCCTGTGGGAGAGTTTCTTAACCTTTTTGGCATGGACGGTTTCGGTTCGCATAGTGCCAGAGAACAATTTTTCAGCGAGCTGTCAACAGCTTCAATCGCGCTTGTTCCCTTAGTGCGCGCCTCTGCTATGAAGTGACTAAACTCAGAAACAGGGCGGACCAGAGCCATGAACATCAAACGCACTTTGAGTAGCGAAAAAGGGCGGAGCGATGCTGTCGCTTTCAACGGTATGGCATTCTTGGTTGCATATGACCCCGACGCGTCAGACGGTATTGAAGCCCAAACGCGCAACACCCTGCGCTTTCTGGAGAGTAAACTATTCGAAGCAGGCAGCGGAAAACATGCGCTGCTCCAAGTCACGGTGTTCCTCAGCGATATGTCCATGAAAGCGGAAATGGACAAAGTTTGGTGCGATTGGATCGGGCCACCGGAGAACTGGCCTCAGAGAGCATGTGTTGGCGCTGATTTGGGCGATGAGGTGACGCTGATCGAGATTACTGCCATCGCCGCACAGTCTGACAGATAACGTTTGTGTGGTTTGCAGCACCGGCCAACATGGACCGATAAAGTCAGCCCAGCAGGGCGAAACTGCAATTGGGTGGTGCTCCATCAATGCCTGCTTTCATTGTGCGGTGGTATCCTCAATGCATTTTCCAGCTCTACACTTAAACTTGCGGCCAAATCAAAAAACCGACGTCGCACGGTCTCGGCGTAGGGATTGGATTTCTCAATCGCTTCGAATACTTCTGGCGCATCGTGCTGAACCATGGAAATCGCCTCAGATAACAAGTCAAAGCTCTTCGTTGTCATGCGCGTTGGAAGCGGCCCCATTCTCAGTAGCACTTTCGCGATAAGGTGCGTGAGCCCTTGGACGACAGCTGCTTCTTGGTCATGTTCTTCTGGTGCCGTCATGATGACAGTCAGACCCAGAGACTTGCGTAAAAAAGCGGCCAGCCTCAAATGTCGTCTTCCCTGAATGGGGCAGACTGCAATTTTTAAACCCTCAATACCTGTGTTGGCACTCTGGGGACCAAACAAAGGGTGAGTGGCGACGATGTCTACATGGTTCGGTAGCAACCGTCGCATGATTTCCGAGGGAACTACTTTGACTGAGCCAACATCGACAATCAGCGCGCCAGGTTTACAAGCAACCGCGATCTGGTTCACTACCTTCTCAAATGAGGAAACCGGTGCCGCAATGAGGACCACATCAGCCTGCGATACATCGTGCAGTGATGCCAGACGCACTCCGAGTTGCTTTGCGACCGTGGCACGACCCATGGACGGATCAAAGGCCGATATCTCGAAATGCTGGCCGAGATGAAGGGCCGCAAGTTGTCCGAACGCACCAAACCCCACGATGCCGAGCGACGCGTTTTGACTTCTGCTGTTGTTGTTCATTTTTCGACCTTTGAATTTGCCGCCCGGCACAAGGTCGTTTGCATGTTGACCGCTGTCAGGGGCAGCGGAAAACCAATGATGAATTGCCCGCAGCTATCGAAGCTGAGGATAATATTCCTGCGATACAAAGAACGATCTGATCATGCCCCCAGCGATAAAGCACCCAAGAGAGCAGAGTCAACGATGTTGCTGCCTAGCAGCCATCGCCTGGGGCGAGGCATTTTGGAGGTATGGGCTCACACCGAACTTGCGGCGTTGCAGCACGGTTTCCTAGCCGAGCTGTGACCGCGACGCGGACAGAGCTGGCACACAGGCCGACGATCCCAATGTCCGGTCTCAATTCAGCGCTGCCGTCAAGCCCGTGTCACGAAACAGCTCGCAGAGGGGCCCTGCCCAGTTTTTCTACCAGAAAGTCGGCCGCGAGGGACACGTGCGCTTCGCAGGTGTTCGATTGGTGAACGGATATCACCACCTCGTGCAGCGAGGGCAAACCGGCCTGTCCGTCAATGACCCTGAGACCAGGTGGTATGACAGAGGCCTCCATCACTGAAACCGACGATCCGTCAAGAAGGGCTTTCTCGATCAACCCTATGCTGCGCGTGGAATATGCAACGCGCCATCGGCGGTCGATGCGCTTCAATACGTCCAAGGCAATTTCCCTGCACACACAACCAGATGGGAACAGAACGAGCGAAAGAGGTTGTTCGTGGTCGTCGATGAAGACGGGCGAGGCAACCCAATGAAGCGGCTCACGCCTCGCGACCTGTCCAGCGACAGAATCTGGACGGTGCGTTGCAACGACCACATCCAGTTGTCCCCGCGTCAATAAAGGCAGCAGATCGCTGGCGTTGTCGCATGTCACTTCGAACTGCAATCTGGGATGCGCTTTCGTCAGGGCGGATAGTATCGGAGGCAGCAAGAAAGTCGCGTAGTCATCAGGCGCGCCAATCCGGATCAATCCTTCCGCCTCTGGGCGTTGCAGATGTGACAGTGCAGCATCATTTGCGGCCAGAATGCGGTTTGCATAGACCAACAACGCTTCGCCGGTCTGTGTGATCGACACGGACTGACGGCTCCGCTCAAAGAGGCGTTTCTCCACGATGGTTTCAAGCCGTTTGATCTGAAGGCTGACAGCTGATTGGGTGCGTCCAATGGCCTGTGCAGCATGCGTGAAGTTTCGATGCGCCGCGACGGCGACGAAGGATCGCAGCAGGTCGATTTCGAGATCACGCTTCATGAAGTAAGATTTCCATATCTCATCACGCTTAGCAATATTATTCGTTTCCGCAATAATCAGCTCAAGCCTACTGTCGCCGAAGGAGGCTCGCTCAATGCTTGGTTTGATCGCAAAAACGATCTTCGTGGCGACACGCATATCACCGCCGCAAAATTCGGCTTCAGGTTGTGACTGGCGTTCATCATCAGGCCCGAGTGGCCATGGCACAAAGAAGATAACAGACAAGGAAAATGCAAGGCATGGACATCAGCAAACTCAAGACACGAACAGGCACAGTGGAACGCGTATGGCAGATCGAGATTCAGGCGACTCCTGAAGATGCGGACAAGATCATCGACAACGTGATGGAGGTCGACCCGCTGATCTATGGGCGGTACAAGCGCAATGCATTTGTCAGCGCTATCGGCAGCGAGACTTACTTGCCGGAAGAAGACTCAACCAGTGCTGTACATCTGGGAGCCGCCAATAAGGTTCAGATCTTCCCAAGCGTCCTTGTCGTTATTTCGGTCGAGCAGAACCCCGAAACGCTTGGGCGCGTTCTGGATGCGATACGCGAGACTTTGTTGCACAAATGGTTTGAGGGATTCACTGTTTGAATCCAGCGTGGTAGCTGGCGTGCATGAGCAGTTGGTCCCCTACGACGTACAAGACCAGGAACTGGCCTTCGTACAACACGGCGTTGAAGCAGCGTGGTTCCCTGTCGATCTGGTTTGATCCTGAGATGCCCTGGCATGCGGCTCCGACGGGCAAGCGCGGGCGTCAGCCTGAGTTCAGCGACGCGGCGATCCAGGTTTGTCTCACGATGAAGGTGCTTTTTGGCATGCCCCTTCGACAGACGGCAGGGTTCGTTGAAAGCCTATTGCGGCTCGCAGGGCTGGACTGGCAAGTTCCGGATTTCAGCACCCTATGCCGCCGTCAGAAGACGTTGAGCGTCGCCATCCCTTAC
>NZ_OMPS01000031.1 GCF_900313035.1 Ruegeria sp. EL01
GCCCGGCGCATGTGACAGCGGCACAAACACCTCTCGGGTCCGACGCTTCTTCTCCCGCACATAATCCGTGACAATGGTGATCCCGCCCGTGAAACCATGTTCATCCCGCAGGCGCTCATGGATACGCTTCGCCGTGTGACGCTGCTTCTTGATCCGGCTCATATCGTCCGCGAGGATCTGGTCGATGATTGCGATGAACGGATCAAGCTTGGGGCGAACTGGCGGCCCTTCACGCCGGTAACCCGGCGGAACCGAGTGCTTCAGAATCTTCGCAACGGTCTTGCGATCAATGCCAAATAGCCGCGCAGCAGCGCTATTACTCATCCCGTCAACATGGCACGCACGCCGCACCCGGTTATAAAGTTCCACTGAATACATCTCCTCACCCTCAGCTCGTTCGCCTCAGGTGTCAGACTGCGGAATTTTGCTCCGCGACGGTCAGATCATCCAACCGATTCAGTGGCCATTTTGTCTCCGGGATTCACACCGGACTGGCTGCAGAAGGAACCGATCAAAAGACCATCATGATCCCCTCTCGGGACATTGCTACGCAATGCCCTGCCGGGCAGCGGACGCAACCTACCTCAAAGCGCACCGCACGGCCTCAAGCCTGCGGTTGAAAAAAGGGGGGGCGTGGCAGACTGATCGGGCGAACAAAGGGCGGTATGAATACGAAGTTGCATGCCGTTACTGACAGCCTCGGACGCCCCATCCGCTTCTTCATATCCGCTGGGCAGGTGAGCGACTACAAAGGGGCCAAGGCTCTGGTAAACAGTCTGCCATTGGCCGACTGGCTGCTGGGAGATCGAGGCTATGACGCAGACTGGTTCCGCGAAGCCCTTAAGGACAGGGGAATAAAGCCCTGTATCCCAGGTCGAAAGTCACGCGACAAGCCTGTCCGATACGACAAGCGGCGCTACAAACGCAGAAACCGCCCCTCTCGTGACATTGCTGTGCAATGCACTGCCGGACAAGGATGCGAGATCATGTTCGGCAGGCTGAAAGATTGGAGGCGTGTTGCAACAAGATACGACCGAAGCCCGAAGGTCTTCCTCTCAGCAATCGCTCTCGCGGCGCTCGTAATTTACTGGCTATGAGATGCCGTAACGGAGCCTGCGTCACGCACCGCCGTTGCCACTTGCCAGATCTGCGCCGCACTGTCGCCATTCCCGTATTGAACCTGCATGGAGGACTACTGGATGAGACTGTATATTGGATTGGATGTATCTCTCGCCAAGACCGCGATTTGCGTGATCAGCGAGCATGGCGAGATAATCAAAGAGGCTGAGGCGACGAGCGATCCCGAGATCCTGGCCCGTTGGCTGAGCGCTTTGGCTCACGACATCGCCGCGATTGGCTTAGAGGCTGGACCTATGTCGCAGTGGCTGCATCGAGGGCTGGTTGAGTTGGGCTTAGACGCCGTACTTATGGAAACCCGCCAGGTGAAGGGTGCATTGAAGGCTATGCCAATCAAGACGGATCGGCGAGATGCCGAAGGCATTGCTCGTCTGCTCCATCTAGGCTGGTTCCGCCCTGTTCACTGTAAATCCATCTCTGCTCAGGAAACTCGCGCTGTGCTTGGCGCTCGAAGAGCCATTCAGCAGAACATGATCGCTTTGGAAATGTCGCTAAGAGGACTGCTGCGAGACTTTGGCCTCAAGGTGGGTGCCATCTCTCGCGGTAAGTTCGAGGCCCGCATCCGCGATTTGGCGGAAGGCAACCTCATGCTGGAGACCGCAACAGAACCAATGCTACGCGCCAGAGCAACGCTGCGGCAGGAGCTGGCTGCCCTTGAGAAACAAGTACGCCAGCTTGCCCAGAACGATCCGGTTTGCCACGGTTTGATGACAATGCCAGGGATCGGTGCAGTCGTCGCACCGACCTTCCGGGCAGCTGTCGATGATCCAGCTCGCTTCCGGTCTTCAAAGCGAGTCGGTCCCTGGGTTGGCCTGACGCCTTCTCGCAACCAGTCCGGTGAGCGTGATGTGTCTGGCGGCATTACCAAAGCCGGGGATGTCAATCTGAGGCGGGCATTGTGCCAGGCTGCAACCGTCATGATGAACCGCGGACGGTCGACGTGGCTGCGAACATGGGGGACTCAACTGGCGCAATGTCGAGGTCGAAAAATTGCGATGGTCGCCCTCGCGCGTCGCATCGCAGTCATTCTCCGTCGAATGTGGGTGGATGACACCGTATTCCAGCTCGACGCAGCACCGAACACCGCCTGTTAATCTATCCATTGCCTGCCTGAAAGCAGGACTTTGAGGTCCCGCAGGGACGTGGTTCCGATGATGCCGAGGTCTGGACCGTCGCTGACATCTGTCAAGCACGCCTATGAGATGGGCACATCGGAATTACATCGAACCAGCGTCATGTTGGCAGCCGTCGCGCTGACCACGAACCGAAGCATGTACCCGAAGGGTCTCAATCGAAGGCCGTGACAGCAAGCAGGGCGGACACAAACAAGGAAAAGCTACACCGCCTTGGCGGATCAACTATTCTGCGCAAAACAGCTTGACTGAGACGCCCCTGTTATCGAAGTCTGGAGCCTAGGAGTGGCCGCGTGGAGCACACGCTGGAAATACGCCTTACAAAGCGCTTCGAGACAAGTTAGAATGCAGTACTTGATGTCTCGTTGAAATCTCCGCTAGGATGAACGCTTGCCCCCCCTCCGGACTTTCCCAAATTGGAATCATTATATTCAGCTTATTCTGTCGGGTCTCGTTGTAGCTGGCGGCATTGTATTCCTGAACATCACATTTTCGAATGACTTCAGTAAACGTGAACCCGTGTGGGCGGATAGTGTGCGACAGGAACTTGCACAACTAGAAACCGAGTTCTTCAACTTTTCAGAGCATTTGAACAACGTTGTTTCTGGATCCAGCAGTGATCTGGCCGCTGTAAGAAGCCGCTTCTACACTCTCTACGGGCAAGCTACTAAACTTGAGTTGGTTTACGCTTACTGGTCATCAAAGGAAAACAATGACCATGCACAAGCGCTTGAAGCCGTACGTGCGTTTGCCGACGCAACAGCTCAATTTATCGTTGCCGATGATCTGGTGCTAGAAACGGCTTTGCCGGATTTGTTGGCTGATGCCGATGCCACACGGCCATCTGTGCATAAGTTGATAAACTCACCTGAGGATTTCATAACCTCTGTGGTATATGGAGGGCACAATGTTTTAGCCGCCACCTTCGTCAAACCTGCTATCCTTTTTATTTTGCTTGGTTTAGTTCTCGCTCTAGGGTCTTTGGTCGACTATCTACGTTACCTCAAGATTCAAAAATACGAACAACTACGTGCAGCCGAGGAAACCCTAACGCGGATAGATACCATTGTTCAGACTTCGCTTGACGGTGTAGTTGTAGCTGGTGGTGACAGCTCTATTATTGCCTTCAATACCGCCGCTGAGAGCATCTTTGGGTACAAAGCCAAGGATGTGCTAGGCAAACCGTTTGGACCTTTAATTATCCCCGGCCACCTACTTGACGCTCATTCGGCTGGCATGGAGCGCGCGCGGGCGGGCGGCGAAAGGAGGGTTATCGGCAAAGGTCGCGTCCAACTGGACGCTAAACACGCCAACGGCTGTACATTTCCTGTCGAACTCGCACTTCAAAGTGTCGAGACGGAACAAGGTACGATTTTTGTCGCGTTCTTGCGCGATATCTCAACTCGGGTAAACGCCGAAACAGAGTTGATCTTGGCCCGTGACCAAGCACTTGCTACCGCCCGTCTAAGATCTAGATTTCTCGTCACCATGAGTCACGAGATTCGTACGCCTTTGAACGGTCTTTTGGGGAATCTAGACCTTATCAAGAACACCAATCTGAATAGAAAGCAACTAAGTTACATTGAAGATATGGAAACATCCGGAGCCCTGCTGCTACAGCACGTCAGCGATGTGTTGGATCTGACTCGCTATGACTCTCGCAACTTCAAGTTGCGTGAAGTACCGCTAAGTTTGGCAGCCTTTGTACAATCGACTGTTGACAGTCAAAGTGGTGTGGCCGCCCAGAACAACACAATTGTTGAGTGGGGCTGGATAGGCTTACCACAAAACTGGGTGTTGGCGGACCCTGATGTGCTCCGGCATATCTTGATGAACCTGGTTGGAAACGCTGTAAAGTTCACACGAAATGGCCTCGTGAAGATTTCTCTACAGTTGAGTGAAATCGTTGATGGTGCCGCAAAGATCATAATTCGAATAAGTGATACGGGACAGGGTATTAAAGATGATCTGAAGCCGTTCATCTTCGATGATTTTGTCACTGGTTCCGTAGCCTACGATCGAACCGTTGGCGGCTCTGGCCTTGGTCTTGGTATTGTCCGCAGGTCCGTCAATGCGATGGGTGGCCAGATCGATGTTGAAAGCAAGCCCAATGTTGGCAGCACATTCGAAGTCCGGTTGACTCTTGTGGCAACGCAACCAGTTGCCGAGGATCCCAACGCACCGCATGATTACAAAATAGCTGAGCCTCTGCACGTTTTGATCGTCGAAGACAATGAAATTAATCGTGTTGTGACGCGTGAAATGCTAGAGACAGATGGCCATTCCACCATGGAATTGCAGGACGGTGCTTCGGCAGTCGAGCTATGTCAGAATACACAATTTGACCTGATCCTAATGGATATTAGCATGCCGGTTATGGACGGTCGCAACGCCACGCGGATCATTCGGGATGGTACGGGCGTTTGTGCACAAACACCAATCCTCGCGTTGACTGCGAATGCGCTGGCATCCGAGCAAGCGACCTTTCTTGACGCTGGCATGAATGGTGTTTTGATCAAGCCCCTTTCCCTAAGCGTCTTGCGCCAAACGTTGAACGAGTTGTTCACCAAGACAATCGGAGGTCAAGTGTTAGAGGAGAAGGTCAGCCATCATGCTGAAATGCGGAGTGTTCTGGGGGATGTAACCTTCGACCAGATGCGTGCGCTTTTTCTGGCTGAGGCTGAAGAGCTAAACTGCTGGCTTAGTTCTGGTGCGTTGCCCGCACTGGAAGACATCTCGCGACGTTGCCATCAGACAGCGGGCAGCGCTGCACTATTTGGCGCCCACTACTACCGCACTGCGTTAAACGCAATAAAAGACGCTGCAGACGCAAAGAACACAACAGAAGTCGCGTCTGGTATTGCTTCACTGGACGCAGTCTGGCGCCAAACGGAACGTGCTATCTAGAGCGCGTTCACTGGTTCTGTTGCAGAGTTTAGAAAACGACGTGCTATTCCAGCGATCGCTTGTGAGTTAGGTGGCGAGCTCGGCGAACTGCCGAAACGGACAGAGTCCGGGCGTGAGTTGGCCCTTGCGGATCATGTGCGCAACTTCGATCCCGTCTAGCGTCGCTGCTGCTGAAGCGAATGCTTTGAACCCCAGCATCGGTCGAGTGCGACGCTTGATGAAGCGGTGGTCCTGTTCCACAATATTGTTCAAGTATTTTCGCCTCACCATCTCAATTGGGATTGGGCAGCCAAAACCTTTGAGCATTTTGTTGATGGCCTTGAAACGTGCTTGCTATATGAGAGCCCCACGCTCCAAGGCGCGCACTCCAAACTGGCCTGCTTTTGCTCCGCCCCAGTGGCAGACTTTTACGCCGCCGTTGACAGCCGATCGATGTCACCCTGATCAATGCGTTTCCGGATCTCAATGTACTTTCGATTAGCGACAAAGCCTATTCCACTGTTCCGTCTTGAAACACGCAGCAGCGGTTACATTACAGCTGCCGGCAGTATTGTCCACTCGTTGTACCTCCTTCATGGGAAAGCATGCAAGCTTGCTTGCCATCCGGTATTGGCCCGCGCAGTATCCGCAAAGCTGCGCCGCAAATGGTCGCCCGAACAGATTGCGGCCTGGCTCAAACGCAACTTCAAGGGAGAGGCGCACAAACAGGTGTCGCATGAGACGATACATCGAAGCCTGTATTGAGGTGCCCCTAGTTACCTAGACGCCTGCCTCGTTCAGTTTCTGCTGTCTGATTTCGAAGTCAACGGGCGACAGCATGCCGTTGTTCGTGTGCCAGCGTTTCGGGTTGTAGAACAGCTCGATGTATTCGAAGACGTCCCGCCTCGCATCTTCTCGGGTTGGATATGTCTGGCGTCTGATCCGCTCGCGCTTCAGTAGTTGAAAGAAGCTCTCGGCAACTGCGTTGTCGTGGCATTTCCCGCGCCGACTCATGCTGGGTTCGAGGTTGTGCTGGCGCAGGAACGTCTGCCATTCCCGGCTTGTGAACTGCGAGCCTTGATCGGAATGCACTGTCACCCGGCTTTTTGGCTTACGACGCCAGACGGCCATGAGCAGGGCCTGCAACGCCAGATCGGTGGTCATGCGCGATTGCGCCGACCAACCGACAACCCGGCGTGAGAACAGATCGAGGACGATGCAGAGATACAACCAGCCTTCAAGGGTCTTGATGTGGGTGATGTCGGTCACCCAGACTTGGTCGGGTTGAGAGGTATGAAACTTCTGCTCCAGCCTGTTCTCAGCAACCACCGCGGGTTTGCCGCCATATCGGCCGGTGTCACTGTACCCTAATTAATCAGATTCTGCGGATTGGACGCATTCTCGGCGTTTTCTGTACCCTTAATTGCAACATATCCACAGGCTGTAATGCGGGTGAGAAGTCGACGCTCTTTGCTTTGTAGGGGGCGATATCTGCACGCAGGCAGTCGAAGCGGGAAAGGTTCTCCACAGATCTGACAGCCTGGCAATTAAGGGTACAGTATTGGAATTAACGGTACAATATGAAAATTAAAGGTACAAAACTCCATTGAAATCGCTAGGAATTTTCAGACGAGAATCTGATTAATTAGGGTACAGTGACACCTATCTAAAGGCACACCGCACGGCGACCAGTATGGCCTCGAAAAAGGGGAGCGTGGCCGCCTGATCGGCAGAACCAAGGGCGGCATGAATACAAAATTGCACGCCATCTGTGATAGCAAAGGGCGGCCTTTGAACCTCTTTGTCACCGCTGGCCAGGTTAGTGATTATATCGGTGCTCGAGCTCTGCTCAGCAGCATTCCAAACGTGGACTGGCTACTCGGTGATCGTGGCTATGACGCCGATTGGTTCCGAGAGGCGCTGAAAGACAAAGGGATACGCGCCTGCATCCCCGGCCGAAAGCAACGCAAAACCCCGGTAAAACACGACAAGCGCAGATACAAGCGGCGAAACCGCATCGAGATCAGGTTTGGCAGGCTCAAGGATTGGAGGCGCGTGGCAACGCGCTACGACCGTTGTCCCAAGGTCTTCCTATCAGCCATCGCACTCGCGGCTCTAGTCATTTACTGGTTATGAATCCTGACCCTTCTGTATCTCGAGTTTGCTAACTTAACCCCCGTCAGCCACCTTTGCCGAGGTTACTGACGGGGCGGTGTATGGCGTCTGAGCCTTGTGGCGTGACCACGTTTCCTAGCGAGCCAGCACCGTCTCTCTTCGGCGGTTTGGAAAATCAACACGACCCGCCCCGCAAAATTTCGCGTCTCTGCCAGATAGCGTGCCGCGCCAAGCAACATGGCCGTGTGCCCGTCTTGGATGCGTAGGTCAAACCGGTCGTTTCCTGAATTGGCAGCGCATCCATATCCGCACGCAAGCCGATCACCGGACCCGCGTGTGTGCCGTTGATCACGGCCACCACACCGGTGCGCCCAATCCCGGTAACGATCTCATCGACGCCGTATTCTCGCAGTTTTTGGGCGACCAGATCGGCGGTCAGATGCACATCAAACAGCAATTCAGGCGCGGCATGTATCTGCTGCCGGATTGCGGTCAGTTCCTGCTGATAACTCAAAATCCGCGCCGGTATTTGCATGTACTGATCCACAATTATGAAGTCGAGTTCGGCCGCCGATCACGCAAGCTTGGTACCCGATCCGACGACAGCTCTCAGGCGGATTGCGCCTGTGCAATAAGCCGTGTCATGTTCAGGACATAACTTTTCGGCAGATCAAGCTCGTCCAGACCTTTCAGGATGGGGCGTACATAGTCATCACTCGGTGCTATGATCCGCGTCAATCCGGGGATTTCATAGGTCACCGACTGGACCTCATTGCCACCCTCGTCAATCAGAGTGACGTCTTTTCGAGCCCACATGTCGTCTGCGACCGCGGCATCATCAAGCTTGTCCATGTCTTCCTTGCTCAGCTCGTACTGGATGCCATACATGACCTCGTCGGGTGCGACATCGAGTGTGCAGCCGGTCACGCCGTCCCGCCCACATGCGCCAAAGCCCATTCGGTAGCCCATCAATTTCATGATGCCCAAGGGTTTGGCCGAGGGTGCATATTTCTGCATGCCCTCCACGTCAAGAAGCGTACCATACGCAAAGTAATTCATTATTCCTTCCTTCCTTCTGTCCTATTCTATTCTTTCGAAATTCAATATTTCTGGCGCTTTGCGATCAGCGCATCGCGCAATTTCCCAGTCGCGCAAACGCGTCAGGCCAATTTCTCGAAGGTTGGCGAATGGCTACTCCATTTCTCTGGGACGGTCGCCTGTACGCGGATATCGGCGATGTCCGCGATGCGATGACAGGCCGACCGATGGCCGTCTGCGACTTCCTGCATTGGTGGATGGTTTTCGCGGCACACGTCCAGCGCGAACGGGCATCGCGGTGCGAAGCGGCACCCCTTGGGCGGATCCACCAAATCTGGCGGTGTGCCCGGAATGGCAATCGGCTCTGCGTCGCTGTTCAGATCGGGCAGCGAGTTTTTCAATCCCAATGTGTAGGGGTGAAACGGCGAATTGACGACCTGTGCGGTTGGGCCTTCTTCAACGATAACCCCGCCATACATCACGGTCATGCGGTCGCAATTTTCGATGACCAGCGCCAGATCATGAGTCACCAGCAGGATCGAGAATCCGAATTGCGCCTGCAATTCACGGATGCGGCGGAAAATCTGATCCTGAACGATCACATCCAGCGATGTGGTCGGCTCGTCCGCCAAGACGACCGATGGGTTCAGAACCAGCGCCATCGCGATAATCGCGCGCTGCCGCATCCCTCCGGAAAACTGATGTGGAAACTCGCGGAACCTTTTCGGATCAACGCCCACAAGTTCGAACAGCTGTTTCACCCTTTGCGTCGCTTCGCGCCGTGACACGTTTTCGTGGGCTTTGATGGCGTCGATGATCTGGTCCCCAACGCGGTGAACCGGGTCCAGCGCATTCAACGCGCTTTGGGTGATCAGGGACATGTCTTTCCAACGTCGCTGACGCCGTCTTTCGGGCGTGGCGGCAATCATGTCTTCACCGTCCAGACAGACCGTGCCGGACAGGATCTCAGCATTGTTGGGCAAAACGCCCATCACTGATTTCAGAAAGGTGCTTTTCCCGCAGCCGGACTCTCCGACCAGGCCGAGGTTTTCACCAGCCTCCAATGTCAGGTTGACGCCCTCAAGTGCTGCGGCAGGGCCGCGGTCTGTGCGGTAGCGAACGGAAAGGTCGGAAACCGACAATCGTGGCGTATTCATGTTCTACAGCCCCCGCAGCCGCGGATTGACCGCTTCTTCATAGGCGCGCCCGATAAAGTACACCGAACTCACCAGCACCATGATGGCAGCGCCGGGCGGAATCACCCACCAGGGCGCGCGGTACATCATCTGACTGGCAAAGGCCTGATAAATGACCGATCCCCAGCTTACCACTTTAGGATCGCTGTAGCCCAGAAACCCGATGCTGGCCTCAGTGATGATCGCCCAGGCCACTGCAAACGCGATGTTGACCAGCGCCAGAGGCAGGATGTTGGGAGCGATCTCTCGGTATATGATGGTCCAGTCACTTGCCCCCGACACACGAGCGGCCGCGATAAACGGCATCTCTTTCAGCGACAGAACCTGCGCCCGGATCACCCGTGCGGTGGAGCGCCACATGACAAGCGTCATGGCGAAAATGATGGTCCAGATGCTGCGGCCCGAGATCGACAGTACGACAATAATGAAAGGCAGGAACGGCAGCCCAAGGAACACGTCGGTGATGCGCATCAGGATCGCATCGGTCTTGCCCCCAAAATATCCCGAGATCAGGCCGATATTCACGCCAACAATGACAACGCCAAGAGCCGTCAACACACCCACCAGAATGGCCGGCCGTGCGCCCCATAGAATTTGGCTGAACACATCGCGTCCCAGCGCCGTCGTTCCGAGCCAATGATCCCACGACGGTTCGGACAGCCGGATCAGCTTGCCCGTAGCATCATAATTGCGCTCCATCGGATCGAACGGAGCGATCAGAGGGCCGATGATCGCCATCAGGACGCAAAAGGCAAATATCCAGAACGCAATCCTGCCGGACCACGTTTTATTGATCGTGCGCAAGAAATGCCGGGCAAATGCCATCGGCCCTGTTTCAAGCTGCGCTTCGGTCGTCAGATTGGCATCCGTGACGACTTCTGTTGCTAAATCAGTCATACACAATCCTTGGATCCAAAAGCCCGTAGAGAAGATCAGCCGCGAATGTTCCGAGCACGGTCAGGACGGCGATCAGGAAAAAAGCGGCCTGAACCACCGGATAGTCCGCCGTTTCGATGCCCTGGATCATCAGCAGTCCCAGCCCGGGCCATGAAAAGACGGTTTCGATCACAACCGAACCTGCCACCGCCCAGCCCAAGATCATTGGGATCGTGGTTGCCACAGGCAACATCGAATTGCGCGCAGCATGGTGAAACAGTATGCGGCGCTCCTTGAGCCCCTTCATGCGGGCCAATTCGATGAAGTCTTCGCCAATCGTACCCAACATGCTTGAGCGCATCAAAAGCAGCGGAAAACAAATCTGGTAAGCGGTGTTCACGAGAAACGGGAGTGCCAGATGATGCAGGAAATCCTTGGACCAATACATCGCAAGTGTAGGTTCCGGGAACGCGCCGGGAGTCACAATATGGCCCGCGGGAAACCAGTCCAGCCGCAAGGAAAAGACCAGAATAGCCAGCATTGCGACCCAGAATACCGGAGCCGATTGAAACGCAGTTGCTACAAACACAACGCCAAATTCAGCCTTGCCGCCGCGCCACCATGCCATCATCGCGCCGATGATCATGCCCAATCCGTAAGCGGCGATCATGGATGGCAAGATCAACATAATGGTATTCATCAGCCGCCCTTCGATCAGTTCCGCAACCGAGCGGTTGGTTCTGAACGAAACACCGAAATCGAACTGCGCATAGTTCTTGAGGTAGATCAGGAACTGTTGATGCAACGGCTTGTCCAGCCCGAATTGCTCCATCATTGCCGCTTGGGCTTTGGGATAAAGCGCGTCACTGATCACGGTCGCGGTTGGATCGCCTGGCATCAATCGGAAGAGAAAAAACATCAGCACCAGCATTGCGAGCAGTGTCAGTATCATGTGGATCAGACGAGTGAATAGGTAATTACCCATGATCAGCCCCCTCCATTTTCATTGACGAGATGACAGGCCACCTGTTGTGCACCTGTCGCCAACAATTCCGGAACCACCGTCCGACAGGCGTCAATCGCTACCGGGCAGCGGTCACGAAACAGGCAGCCTTCCTGCGGTATGATCGCATCCGGTAAGGCGCCTTTGATGTCTGCAGGCTCTCTGTCTGCGCCCGGCACGTGGCTTGGGATCGAGGCGATCAGCGCTTTGGTATAGGGATGGCGGGGGGCGTTCAGGATTGTCCTGACCGGCCCCATCTCGACAATTTTGCCCAAATACATGATTGCGACATCGTCACAAATGGTGGGGACGGTCGCCAGGTCATGTGTGATGTAGATCAGTGACAGATCACGTTCGCGGACCAGACGCCGCAACAGTCGAATGATGTCCCATTTTATCGAAACATCCAGCATCGATATCGGCTCGTCCGCCACTAGAAATTTAGGGTCCATAATGATCGCACGGGCAATGCACAGGCGCTGTCGCTGGCCGCCGCTCAGAAGATGGGGGTGTTTGTTCAGGTACAGTTCTGGCGGGTTCAAACCTACCTGTGCCATCGCGTTGAGGACGGCGGCACGGATTTTGTCGTGATCTTTCTCACCTTGATATACCAATGGCCGCGAGACGATCTGGAACACGTCATGACTGGGATTGATCGACCCATAGGGATCTTGAAACACCATTTGCATTTGTCGGTGAAAGGCAAGGCGGTCGCTGATCCGCATCTCACTCAGATCATCGTCGTTGATGCTGATGCTGCCGGCTGTGGGATCTTTCAGCCCAACCAGCATTTTTGCGGTGGTGGATTTGCCGCATCCGCTTTCGCCGACAATGCCAAGAACTTTGCCGGCATCGACCTTGAAACTTATGTCGTCCACGGCGCGGACCACCTTGTGGCGGTCTGCAGAGAACAGTGACCTCAGCCCGGTCACCACCGGATAATGTCTGACAAGATTGGTAGCTTCAATCATCGGTGGTAACCAGTCTTGGGTTGCGGGCTGAGGGTGAGTTTAGCGAGAGGGGCTACTTTGGCGGGAAGTGAAGCCGCCCGTCGTCGTCCCAGGTAAACCCGGCATCCTTCAGCATCGACCTTGCCAGATCAAGGTCGAACACCGGCGGCTCAAGGTCTGGATTGTGCCAGAAGGCATTTACCGGAACGATTGAACTGCCCGAACTTGCCGCAAGCCCACCAAAGATATCATTGATGATCGCTTCATGAGGCACCGCATGTGCCAGCGCGAGGCGTAGATCCTTGTTCCAGAACACCGGCCCCGTGACCTTGTAGCGCACTGAGTTGTAACCGTTGGATTTTGCCTCATAGAGCTTGATATTGTCCAAGCCCCGGTATTCGTCGATTGTGATCGGAACGACAGGCTGGAAAGAAGCATCAATCTCACCCTTGCGCAGGGACTGCATGACCACTTCGGCAGACCCGTATATGATGCTCAGGATGTCCGACTGTGGCTCACCAAAGTGATCCTTGCGGGCGGTCAGGTACATTTCCTGACCTTCCTTGCGATACTTCACGGAATACGGACCGCTGCCAATTGGCTGGTCATTGGCGAAATCCTGTGGCTTCTCGATGCCCAGATCCTCGACCAGTGTGCTCCAGATGTGCTGGGGCAGGATATAGATCTGACCCAATGTGTTCATCACGAACGGCGCGTAGGGTTGTGTCAGCTTAAAGCGTATCGTGTTGTCATCGACGAGGGTCACCGTATCGACCTTTTCGAGATACTTGGTGAAGTAGGCAGACTCCCACCTCTTCATGTACGCGAACGAGAACTTCACATCTTCGGGAGTGACCGGTTCACCATCCGAAAACGTATGATCCGTGCGCAGCTTGACATCGACGGTCAAATCATCGAGCACGTCGATTGACGTGGCAAGCCACATACGAGGAGAGCCATCCGGTGCCAGTACGACCAGCTTGTCGTAAATCAGAGCAAGATTGGTCAGGTCCTCGTTTGTGCTGGCGACAAGCGGATTCAACGTGGTGTAATCCACTGTCCACCCGATCCGCACCGCGCCCCCATGCTTGGATTTCATCCGCATGATGTTCGCGTTCGCACGGATCCCTTCGGGCGATGCTTCAAATCCGTCGATTTCCATGTTGTCGCTGTTGATCGCGTGCGTGCTGATTGCAAAAGATACGATCGCTTCGGGCGGATCGTTGTAAAGCTCCTCTAGAAGCGCATAGATCACTTTGCGGCGTTCTTCGGGATCGTAAATTCCCAATTGCTGTTCGCCCAGCTTATCCACCATGGGATTGCTGTATTCACCCACGTTCCAGTTGCCCGGCGCAGAGTTTGCGGAGTTGAACTGGGAATTGGTGAAGAAGTCCGGCTCAAGCCGCAGTGGGTTCCCCGAGAGCGACGACAATACAGCGTCGAATTTATGCTCCTTGAACCAAAGTGACAGCATCGGGTTGGGAAAGGCCACGGGGTTGATGTTGACTTTCAGCCCAAGCTTTTCCCACTGCTCGGCCACATAATTCGAGGTCTCTGCATAGTGAGAGTATTTGGCCGCTGGCCAGGTTAAGAAATCGACCTCCGGTACCATTTCGCCTTGTTGCGCCAGGGCACTGACAGGCATTGCCAGTACCGCCGCTGCGCCTAATAAATTCCGAAACATCATGCATCCTCCCAGATGTGAAAGTTGAAGCAGGCTCTGCCCGTGCAATGACGTTGTCCACAACGCGCTTATCTGGAGTAGAAAAATACGATTTTCCAGAGCATGTGAGTTGCCCGCCACCAATTTGTCCTTGTAGTGTGAATAAAATATTGAAGTTGTAAAATGAAGAATTCGCCTACCAATCAGTCCGAAATGGAATGAATAAGATGGCCCCATGAGACGTACATTACCGCCAACCAGCTCGCTGGCCTGTTTCGAATCCACGGTTAGATTGGGCAGCGTTACCTTGGCAGCCGAAGAGCTGAACCTGACGCAAAGCGCTGTAAGCAAACGCCTTTCGAGCCTCGAAGAGTTGTTGGGTCGCAAGCTGTTTACGCGCGGGCAACGCACACTGACAACGACACCAGCCGCCCGGGAATACGCCAAGGAAGTCAGTGAGGTGATCAATCGGCTCGAAATCTCCACGGCCCGCCTGATTTCACAGGGTCGTCACGGGGGGGTGCTGACGATTGCCATTCTGCCAACTTTCGGAACAAGGTGGTTGGTGCCCCGTCTGAGCGAATTCTTGTCTGAAAACCCTCTCACCGAACTCAACCTAATCTCAAAAATCAGCCCCTTCGAATTCGAAGATGAGGTGACTGATGTGGCCATCCATTTTGGCCTGCCCGATTGGGACAAGGCCCATTGCGAATACCTGATGGACGAAGCTGTCGTCGCGGTCTGCACACCTTCCTTGTTTGCAGAAGGTCAGTCAGCGATGGATGTAAACGAAATCAGTTCGCATACATTAATCCAGCATACGACACGCCCCTATCTTTGGAACGATTGGTTGAAGAGTTGCGGTAGCCGGCCAATCGGAGCGACTGTGGGCCCACGTTTTGAATTCTATGCCCATGTGATCGAAGCGGCCTTGGCTGGTATCGGCGTGGCTGTCCTGCCAGAGTTCCTGATCCAAAACGAGCTTGAGCGAGGCATGCTGAAGCTTGCTCATGAAAACCGTTTGGTTTGCAAAGAACGATATTATGCGGTTTATCCTGCAAAGAACTCGCACAATTCCAACGTTGTGGATTTCGTAAATTGGCTAAAAGTCAAATGCGCTGAGCAGACGCAACATTCTCAGAGCCGAGAAGTATGATCAGCAGCCATGTCGAACAGTCAGTGGATTGCTTTTTTGAAATTAGGTGTCTGTCTACCGCCTACCTACACGCGCGGATTTAGTCGGTTTGATATGACCTGAACTTCGACCATTCCTATATTCATTGGCGTGAACTTCAGGCCGGCAATTTGATCGCAGCCAATGCTCTAATTTGCATCGGCTGCTCAAATAACCGCTAAACTGTCAGTGACAAACCTTCTTAGATCTCACGCCGTATTGCCAAGTTGTTCGGGTGTCACTGTGCCCTTAATGTAAGCGTCCGGTCTGCCTCCACTGACGCGGCATAGAGTGTGTTGATAAGTGTCCACCATTGATAGTGGACATCTTGAGGGCAGATATGGCGGGCAAGAAGGGTCAGAAGAAGCGGTTCTGGTCGGATGAGGAGAAGGTGTCGATCTGCGCGCAAACCTGCGCGCCGGGTGTTTCGGTAGCACAGGTTGCGCGGCGGTACACGATGAACACCAACCCGATCCACAAATGGCTACGTGATCCCAAGTTTGCGCCTGACCCTGCTTTGTCCAACAATGGCATCCCGAAGCGGATCACCATTGATAAAAGCAGAAGCAACGCGGCCGGTATCAAAGAGGTCAACAAGATCTTCAAGCGGCTGCGGATACCTGTGAAGATCGACACCGTCAGATCAAAGTATCTCAACAACATGATTGAACAGGATCACCGKTTCATCAAAMGSCTCACGMGACCGATGYTSGGTTTYAARAGCTTTGCCWCAGCKGCAGCGACRCTTACGGGAATCGAAACCGCCAACATGATCCGCAAGGGGCAGCTTGGACCGCTGAAGTGTGGTTTTCGTCAGTTTGCTGAGCTCGCAAGATAACTCCGTCCAGGCAATCGCTCGCTCTGATCCAAGAAAAATTTGCGACAGAGCCATCAGCAGTTCATGCGTCGATCAAGGAAGAGTTTTTCAACAAAATAAGCCCAACTTGTACCTTGGATTTTCTCGCTGCGCGCGCTCGCAGCACAAAAAATGCCGCACAACCGTGAATATCTCACTTACAACGCGGCGAAGATAGCAGCTGTTCGCGCTAGTCGCGGTAAGAATGAAGCCGGCATTTCGCAGATTGCGGCCAAAACCGACCTAGGTTGGAAGCGAACCAATGGCGGTGTGTTTGGTCTCTGCTGACTGCCGAATCAAACCCAACCCTCTACTTGCGTGGGCACATCATCCAGTGACCCAACCGGCTCTTGTTTCGGCAAGCAGTAGACCGGTGTTTGCGATATAGTCGGGGCCACAAGATGCGCATCACATCGCTATCTTCCAAACCGTTGAGAATGGCAATGATGTCTGAGGGCGGTGGGCGTATGAGACTATCGGGTCGACAAAGAACAGGCCAGCCATGCGCCAGATTTCAATCTAAATCAACCAATTAGAGCCACTCAGTCGCCAATCTCTAGTTAGTTCAAATCGGAACGCATCAAGTTCAGTTCCACGCTGTTAGGGTTGATCTCAATTGCACGATCTACGGTTGCCCGAGCAGCAGCATTATTGCCCATTGCATGGTGGATGCGACCCATCATTATCCAAGCTTGGGTGAGTTGCGGGTCAAGCTCTGTTGCTTCGCCAAAGGCCCGAAGTGCGGCATCCATCCGGCGCGTGGTCAGAGCAATGCCCGCAAGGACGATCTGCGTTTCAGGAAAGTCGGCCTTATGCACCAACGCCTCTTGCCATTCGCGCATTGCGTTGTTCAGGTTTTGAGTCTGTTGGTCGGGCATACGTTCGGTTGGCACGCCCAACAACGCGCGGGCCGCAGAGATCCGTACGGACTTTACCGGATCGGACAACATCTCTCCGAGACGCTCAGACTTCTCGGTATCAGATGCGCCACGTTGAAGGCTTGTTGCCGCGGCGCGCACCATCGGATCAGGGTCTTGAAGCAGTGGTTCCAACCGCGTAGCCAATGCCGGGGACGCAGTGCTGGCCAGCATTTCCAGGGCAGTTGCGCGCGCGATAGCCGGCAACGCATCATACTCGGCCAGATCGGCCAATGCGGTTATTGAGCCGGATAAGTTATTGCGAGCTTGGGCCATGACCTGGCCAAAGTGTTGACGTCTGTTCTGACTGTCAGGATACCAAGTCTCGATAGCTTTGGCAGCCCAGCCGGGCGTTACGTCGACGTGGCAATCGGTGCAGGCATCGGGTGCACGTGTTTGGGCAGAAAGATCAGGGCGTGGGATGCGGAATGTATGGTCTCGACGCCCATCTACGCCCATATAGTTCCGCTCGATCATGTGACAACTTTTGCATTGTGCACCTTCAGTTTCGACAGGGTGAAAGTGGTGTGCAGGGCTGTCATAGTCTTTCAATGAAAGCGTAGGAAAATCCGCGTTTCCTGCCTGCGAATGGCATTGCGTGCACAGCCCATTGCCCTCGGCACGCCGCTCTGCGGTATGGGGATCGTGGCAATTGTTGCATGTCACGCCCTTGGCATACATCTTCGATTGCAGGAAAGAGCCGTAGACATAAACCTCATCCAGAATCTGACCGTCCGCGTGATAGGTGCCGTCGCGCAGCGTGCTCAACTGGTAGGCATCGTGAAAGGGCGTTCCGGGCAGCGGATTTCCGTCCTCAAAAGGTTCACGGCGCGCATGGCAGGTTGAGCATTGCTGCAGGTAGGTTTCGCCCCCTAAGGACATATCGATGGTAAGTCCGGCGTCCGACAATCCCGCCCAGGGGCGTCGTGTCGTCTCGGGCTGTTCCGCCCAAGCAAGATGCGCCTCGCCAGGCCCGTGACAAGCTTCACAACCGACACCAATCTCAGCCTGAGTGCTGGCATAGCTGCGATCTATCGGCGAATAGTTCTTGTTGAAATCCGTGGCGTGGCATTCGGCGCAGCGTGCGTTCCAATTCTTGTATGGACCGGTCCAATGCAGACCGTCGCCCGCAAATAGCTCATGATCTGGGTAGAGATGATACCAATGCTCTTGCTCGGTATCCCAGACCACATCGAAGGACTGCAATCTGCCCTCTTCGGTCTCTAGCAGGTATTGCTGCAATGGCTCGGCGCCCACTACGCTGTGGACCGGATAACGGGTCATGCGTCCGGTCGGGCCATCCGTCTCAATCATGTGGGTGTCGCCATCGCGGTAAAACCGCGAAGTGATCCCATTATGGGTAAAGGTCGCGTCGTTAAAGTCACCGAGAATGTGTTGATCTGTAGGGGGCGTCCATGCCTTGGCATGGTGCGAGTTTTGCCAAGCTTCCATCGCGTTTGTGTGGCAACCGGTACAGTTGGCTGAGCCGACGTACCTGGGTATCGCTGCCTCTTGCGCGACAACCCAGACGGTCGAAGCAAAAAGCAGCGTCACGGCATAGCAGGAAGTAGCAAAACTGGTTTTCAATATGCAGTGCCTTTGTTTGATTCTGGCGGTCGCCACCACCTACTTGGTCTTTGGATGCCAATCACAGGTTCGGATCAGGCGAGATAAAAGGCAAAGTCGCGATAATGGTTGTGCACTCTGAACTATCCCAGTTCGGTCAATCCCGTAACGATTGAACTTCGCTTGAACAACCCCAAGTTCTGCTGCACCATCGCCAGTCGCGGCAAGAGGGCATCGTCAAGACAGGATTACGTCATTCCAAACTGAGCGCAAAGTTGACCCCAAAACAGGTCCAATGCCGGAAAGCTGGTGTCTTTGCGACGTGCGGCGCAAATGTTCCACGTCAACGTTTCTGTCGTTTGAATTTCCATCAATAACCCCAAATCCTGATGTTGTGCAAAGTCTTCGCGCATACCGCCGCACACAAGATCAACTCGGCACGCTAATTCTGTCATGAGCGCAAAATCGTCGCATTCGACTTGCGGCAGGTTATTTGTGATCTTCCAGGCCTCTTCAGTACCGCCAAGGACATTGGCAATCGCTGCCCGCCAATGCCGGTGGAGGTGCGCTGTAATAAAACGGTCGCGAAAAACATCGGCAACGCCCACCTTTGGAACCTGATGCAGAGGGTGAGCAGGCCTTGCCCAGAAGGAAACCGGCCTTTTTTGCAGGACCTGAAGGTCCAGATCACTCAAATCCGGGGTATGCGTCAGGTCACATACAGCAACATCCAACTGGCCGCTGCGAAGCGCTTCCAACGGTTCTTTTGTGGCGCGAACCAGAACACGAGCCCTTAGATCCGGCTGTTCTGTTAGCAGTTGAGCAAGAAGAGGGGCAATGACCGTACGAGTGACCAAAGGGCCGCACCCAATGTTGAGAATGGCCGGACCACTATTCCGCAGTCGTTCCACACCCGTTTCGAAACGGGTGCTGGCAACTAGAAGAGCGTCCAGCATTGTCAGAAACTCATGCCCGGCAGGTGTCGGTGATGTGCCCTTAGCGTGACGTTCGAATAGCGCATGACCTGCATATGTCTCTGCCTGACTGATATAGCGAGAGAAACTTGCAGGCGAAGTACCTATCGCATCCGCCGCAGCGCGAAAGTTCCTGTGTCGCGCCAAAGCACGGACTGCAGCGGCAACTTTTGTATCGATCATTTGGCTCACATTTCATTTTCTGTAATGCGCGTACCAGAAAGTGGAATGCCTGTCCTGCACTATCGCTAAGTATGACCACACATGCAAAGACAACCTGACAGGGAATTTCGCCCGAAGTTCAAAAAGTTCACGGAGGACCAGCATGGTTCAAGTTAAAACCGCATGTGCTTTTCTTAGCGCCTGCGCAATGTCCGCGACCGTAGCGTTTGCGCAGGCAGATGACCGACCCAATATCCTTATTCTAATTGCGGATGATATGGGGTTTTCAGATGTGGGATCGTTCGGCAGTGAAATTGACACACCGGCGATTGATCAGTTGGCCCAGGAAGGCATGTTGTTCACGAATTTCCATGTCGGCGCATCTTGCTCGCCAACCCGCACGATGCTGATCAGCGGCGTCGACAATCACCTTGCCGGATTGGGGAACATGGCCGAGATCCAGGCCGACAATCAATTTGGTAAACCAGGTTACGAGGGGCACCTGAACGACAAGGTCGTGGCCCTTCCCCGGCTGCTGCGAGACGCGGGTTATAACACTTACATGACGGGCAAATGGCATCTGGGGCATGAGCCCGGAACCATTGCTTATGACAGAGGGTTTCAGAAATCCTTTATGCTGGCAGAAAGCGGAGCGGATAACTGGGTAGAGCAGCCCTACGCCCCTTTTTATAGTCGTGTGCATTATTACGAAGATGAGCAACTCGTCGATCTGCCGGTTGATGAAAACTATTTCTCGTCCAACTTCTACACCGACCGCATGATCCAATACATTGACGAGAGCCTGGAGGACGGCAAACCGTTCCTGGCGTGGGTCGGGTATCAGGCGGTGCACTATCCGCATCAGGCACCCAAGGAATTCATCGACAAGTACAACGGTGTCTATGATGACGGCTTTGAAAAGTTGCGCGTATCACGTCTGCAAAAGCAAAAGGAGATGGGGCTGGTGTCCCCGGATGTGGAGCTTGACCCAGACTTTGCCAAGACATCCTATGAACCGTGGCAAATGCCGGATTGGGAAAGCCTGAGCGAGGAAGAGCGGGCGTTCAATGTGCGCCGGATGCAGACCTACGCAGGTATGCTTGACAATATGGATGCGAATATCTCGAGAATTCTGGATTATCTCGATGAAAAAGGCATCGCTGACAACACACTTGTCATCTTCATGGCAGATAACGGCCCCGATCCCAACCAACTGCCGCTGTCAGAAGCCTACCGTGACTGGTACAAAGCAAACTATGACAAGGTCTATATGGAGGACTTTGCAGGCGATTACTCCGATATGGGCCAAAAGGGTGTCTATGCGGACTACGGACCCGGTTGGGCGGCGGCCTCGGCAGTGCCAGGCAGCTACTACAAAACCTTCTCAACAGAAGGCGGGTTGCGTGTGCCATTCATCGTTCGCTTCCCCGGCACGGTCGAGCCGGGCGCCCAGATGGACAAGTTCGCCTATGTGCGTGACGTTGTGCCGACATTGCTGGAACTGGCGGGTGTTGATGTACCCGAAGGTACTTACGACGGACGCGAGATATTTTCGCCTGACGGGATCAGCATGCTTCCGGTTCTTCAGGGCAAGATCGATACGGTTCGCACCGAAGAACACCCGGTCGGATATGAGCTTGCGGGGTCCTCGGCCGTATTCGAAGGGCGCTGGAAACTGGTGCAGAATCTGGAGCCTAAAGGCACCGGCGCATGGGAGTTGTATGACATTGAAGCAGACCCATCAGAGCTGCACGATCTTGCTGCCGAAAGCCCCGAGCGGGTGGCTGAGATGCGGGCATTCTATGACCAATGGGCTGACGACGTGAATCTCGTCCCCGTGCCTGAAGGTTACAACCCTCTTGAGCAAACAGTGATAAACGCCAAGAGAAACGGCGGACACTAATCGCGCGGAACTTACAACCCAGCGGTGATATGTTGGCACTGCTGGGGGCTTTGTTGCACAAATGGGGCGAGGGATTCCCTGTTTGAATCCAGTGGGGTAGCAACGGTGCATGAGCAGTTGGTCCCCTACGAAGTACAAGACCAGGAACTGGCCTTCGTACAACACAGCGTTGAAGCAGCGCGGTTCGCTATCGATCTGGCTTGATCCTGAGATGGAATGGTACGCTTCGTCGACCGGCAAGCGCGGTCGTCAGCGCGAGTTTAGCGACGCGGCAATCCAGGTTTGCCTCACGATGAAGGTGCTATTCGGCATGCCCCTTCGCCAGACGA
>NZ_OMPS01000040.1 GCF_900313035.1 Ruegeria sp. EL01
GCTCAACACTGAGTTCCTGGCGCATGGACGAGACATATGTTCGTGTTCGCGGCAAGTGGATGTACCTCTATCGGGCTGTCGACAAAGTTGGGAACACCCTTGATTTCATGCTGTCTGAGCGGAGAAATCGACCAGCAGCATCCAGGTTCTTCGCCAAAGCACTGTCTTCCAATGGAATTCCAAACAAGATCGTCATTGACAAAAGTGGAGCCAACGCGGCGGGCATTCGAGAAGTGAACAAAATCCTCAATCGATTTGGCTGCCCAGCCAAAATCCAAACGGTCAGGTCAAAGTATTTGAATAACATGATTGAGCAGGACCATCGGTTCATAAAGCGTCGCGTCCGGCACATGTGCGGGTTCAAATCGTTCAGATCCGCCTCGGCCACTCTGGATGGCATCGAGGTCGCTAACATGATCCGAAAGCGCCAATTCCCCGGCCCTACGACCTCAGGCTTTCAACTATTTGCTCAGATCGCAGGATAAGTGTGTCCGGTGTATTGCAGCCTCTGGACTGCCGAAAAGTTTGCGACACAACCCTGATTTTGCTCAACTTTCTGAAGCGAGCGTCCAGCAATTAAAGGCACAGTGACAACGGCCTTCGGATACTGTGCGCCTTTGAAAGAGATCATGAGCTGGCTTTCGACTTGATATGGCCGGTGGTCATTCACGCGCTAACTCTACCAGCGTCAAGGGTCAAAACTTTGCAACGGAACCACGCTCTAGTCCATCCACTTTTGAAGTTGTGCCAGACACAACGAAAGGATGTGCCCAGAGAAAGTCTGCCAAAACAGCGTTAACGAACTCTGGCTTGTCCAGATTTGCGATATGACCGGCAGAGGGGATCACCAGATACTTGGCAGATTTGAGCAGGTTGGCCATCTGCTTTGCCTTGGTATGGGTGTTCTTGTTTCGCTCGCCAACCATGACAATCGTCGGCGCAGATAAATTCGGCAACCGCCACCGACCATCATAGTTCAGCGCCGCTCGCATCACCTTGTAGATGTTGGACGCCTTTGCCTTGGCGACGGTGTTTTTGATGTAAATCGCGGCTGCGTCCGACTCTGCTCCCAATTGGGAGGCGGGTAACAAGGACAACAAGCGTGGCGGGATTATTCGTAGGGGCGTAATCGCCGCTTGGCCAAGAAAACGAAGCAGCCTGTTCTGGGTAACTGTCGGAACGGTTTCGATCATTGCCAGATGCGTGATCTTGTCTGGCCAGCGGGCTGCAAGTTCGAGGGCAACCATTCCCCCCAAAGACAGGCCGACAACAGCAAACTGATCAATGCCCCGGTCGCGTAGTTGCGCATGGACAAGCGTAGCCAACTGTTCGACCGACGCAAGCGGCGCAACAGCCCCATGCCCGGCCAAGTTGGGGACAATGACACGATAGGAGTCTCGGAAAGATAAAATCTGAGGAGCCCAAAGATGGTTATCAACGCCAGCACCATGCAGGAACACGATGGCCGGACCACTCCCTTCGTCTATGAGATCAGTCATATTAATCAACTCGTTCTATACCCTGGAGGAAACTTTGGAACGACGTTCGCAGAAGAGTAACACGGATGCCTTCCAGGCAACCCCTAAGGCTTTGTCACCACGGAAAAGAAACGGGGGGCCATGCCGTCTTGGGTTAGTGCCTCAGCGGGTAGGAAGCCCGCGTTCCTGAACATGCCTTCTAGTTCTTTCTCAGCCAGGAACCGAACATAGGGCGCCTTCCCAATTGCGCGCAAAAACGGGATGAGCCAACGCACATACCAAGGGCTTTCGGCCAGAAGCGTCGTTTTCGCAACGAACAATCCGCCTGAAGGTAATGCGGCAAAGACCTCTTCCAGCACAGCCTCCAGATTTGGCAAAAGGTGAAGCACGTTCAAGGCCAACACGACGTCAAACAGACCCACAGGCAGATCCCCTGCCCCTGCAACCGCAAAGCGGAGCTGGTGCGGACCCGTTCCACCGTACTTTTCGTTCGCGATTTCAATCATCTGCTTTGAAAGGTCTGTGCCAAGATAGGAATGCACCCCACCCGCAAGTTCCAACGCCGTTGAGCCGGTCCCGCAACCGAGCTCAAGTACCCGATGATGCGGTTTCAACAGATCCCGAATCCGATCAAGTGTCTGCTCATACCCAGCCATGTCCGAGATTGGGCTTTTGGCGTATTTGGGGGCTGCATTATCCCAAAATGACGTGCTGTCCATTTCATATCCCTTGATATCAGTGGTTTAGGTTAAGAAGGCGATGATGTGCAGAGACTTGAATCTTCCTGTCGAAATGGCTTTATGCCCATTTATGGTCCGACACGTCGATGCACAATTCTCATGTTGATAATGCAAGGCGACTGAGCCCCCAACTTCTTGGCTAGGTCGGGCGAGAAAGCCATTGTCACGATGGCGCTTTGCTCGACCAGTGAATCGCTGCGAATAAAAGTCGTTACGCTCGTGTTTTTCGTAACACGGCCAAACGGAGATCGATCGATGCCGACAAAGCTGCCATGCCAGATGTTTGGTGATTTTTGGGACCAATCTGCGTCTATCTGCCAAATGCCTTCGAACTGATCCAGGGAAAACGGTTTGTTAAAACTTGCCCTGTCGGAATAGAGAGCTTGCCCTTGCGCCCGAGCTTTGATGTCGGCTCGAATTTCGGCCGTGCAACCTTGAACCTCTTGAACGGTGGACCACCCCTGCCAAAGGCCACTTTGCGGCAGGACAAGTTCGGAAGGCGCTTGCTGGGCTGAGAGCTCACCTGCAGAAAGCAGGATTGCTGTGAGAAGTGTGATTGTTTTGGCAGTTCCCCAGTCAATTTTGAAAAACATCTCAGCGAACACCGGCTGGTTTTCGTCATGAGTTTGATTTCGCATCATTTTCTAACCCTTTTCCTGAACTTCGATACGCGTTCGAGTGGCGAAAAATGCGCTACGGACCAAATGATTGACGGGTCGCAGCACTGTTAGACGAAGGCTTTTGGGCTTCTTCCTTAGAAGTGATAGGCAAGACCAAGGCGGAAAACGCCCATGCCGATACCTCTGTCGCTGTCACCGGCGATATCAATTGTATCTCCGGTGGCCGTGTATTCTAGGTTGGCCGAAAACTGATCGCTGATCTGATAAGTCGACCCAATCCCAAACAAGGGGCTAAAATCGCTTTCAGACCTCTGTACGCCAGCCAGCGAAATGTCGTAGTCAAAGTTGGTGGCACCAACGATCGCATATACGGATGCCCGCTTCCATTCGTAGCCCAGATGCGCTTTCACGCCATACTGATCCCCAAATGACAATTTATCCCCGTTTGAGAAAGTCTTGCTTTGGGAGGTTTCATTGTAAAAAGCTTCGCCGCCGACGAACCAGTTTTTGTAGACGTTTTGCTTGTAGCCCACAAAAATCCCGATGTTCCCGTCAGAGGTATCTCTTTCCTGTACGCCACCGCCTTCTTCGGTCAAACCGGCTGATCCAACAATGGCAATGCCACCGTAAAAGCCGTCTCTCAGTTCGTTCGCATTGGCAAGGGATGTGGTTGTCAGAACGGCAATAGCTACCGTTGCAAACAACGCGAAGGGCGTGTGTTTGTTCATAATTTTATCCAGAAGTGTTGAGGTGTGTTGATTAGACCCAGCTAGTTTGGGTCGTCAGGTTGGTACTCGATGAGGTCACCAGGTTGGCATTCGAGTTCGCGGCATATCGCATCCAGTGTCGAGAAGCGCACGGCTTTGGCCTTTCCCGTTTTCAGAACGGATAGATTTGCAATCGTGATGCCGACACGTTCAGAAAGCTCAGAGAGAGACATCTTGCGTTTTGCCAGCATTACATCGAGGTGAACGATCAAACTCATCTGTCAACGTTCCAATCATATTGTCATGTCGGCTTCCTCCTGCAATTTGCTGGCTTTTTCCATGATGGTGCCAACCAAAAGGAAGAAAAGTCCGGCGGTTAACAGGTCTGTCTCGCTCAGGAAGATTAGAGAGATATCCCAATCTGCGAGACCATCGATGACGTCACGGCTGTACAAGTACCAAGATGCAACAGGAGCCAGTGAGGTTTGAAGAGCTGCCATAATAATGAGGGCAACACCTATGTTTACGAAGCACTTGCTATTTCCTTGCGTGAAGTATTGGCTGCCTTTGTAAAGACCAGCCAGCCTCCACATATTGAACAAAGCCCAAAACCACGGAAGGCTGGCAAGTTCGATTAATGTGAACACGACTAACCGATCTGACATAGCAAATTCAGACACTTGCCGAGTCCAAACTTCACCGTTGACTTGCAAGGAAATGGGAAAATCGCTTTGAAAAATATAAACTGTGCTGGCCAGTGACAACACTGCTGTCACGCCGATAAGCACAAACAGGAAGTTAATCATAACGGCCATTTTCATGGTCACGGCTCCTCTATTAGCCAAGTACTCTTGGTCCACCGATGTGTTGGGAGCTTAATAGGGTCTTCGAGGTTTAGGGTCAACGAGTATTATCGAAAAACGATAAATGGTAGCCGTAAAACGGGAAATTGCAGCCAAATTCCGGGCCCATTACCTCTTTGATGCCACCTCGACTGTGTGATTGGCCCAACCGCCCCGAACGTGCCCAGAAGGGGGTTATGAGGAGCACAAAGAGAACGCATGATGCAGTGACCCTTCGCTGTGCGTTGTTTGAACAGCTAAGATGCGGACAAAGTGGGGAGTTGTTTAGCTGTGGCTATTGCTGACGCAGCATTTCTTCGCGCTTGCGACAGTGTCTTTGTCAGGCCATTCTAAATTCACCTAAACTGGACCTTCATCGATTCCCATTTTAGCAAACTCCTAATGGTCGTTCTGCCGCTCGCGGATCATCATTCAAGACGCGGAGCAAGTGTCGCATGACACCAACTCAATTCAATGACGGCCAACCAAGGTAAGGCCGCTTCTTAAGACAGCCAGTCGGTCGATCAGAGCGCTACGCTTCTCTTCAAGATTTGATCTAAGGCGTTCGATTTGCTCGAGTTTTTCGGTTAGCTTTTCGATTCCATCTTCACATGGGCCATCACTGCCGTCCGCGAGGCAGGCGTTCATGGAATGAATCTCACGCGTAGAAAAGCCTGCTGCGATGAAATCTCGGATGCGGCTGGCGCGTCGCAAATCCGCTTCTGTGTAGCTGCAATAGCCGTTAGGCGTTCGCCCGACATCCATCAAGCCCTCACTCTCATAGTGGCGCAAAATGCGCTGCGTGATCCCCAGTCGACTGGCTGCTTCTTTGGCCTGCATGGCATGTCCTTTACTTGCCTCATCTAAATAGGTGTTCAACATTTTGGTGAATTCAACCCGGGTGGACAATTCTGACCACCCGGATCAAGACAGATCAGGTGCGCAGAGACCATCCACCATCAATCGTCAGGACTTGTCCCGTCAGCCATTCGTTCTGGGGGCTTCCAAGGCGCAAAATCCATGGAACGATATCAGCCGTGACGCCTCGGCGCCCCAAGGGGATCTGCGCGGCTTCTTGCTGTTCGATCTGTTTGGCCATCTCATCTGGCAGCCCCATCATTCCGGTCAGGGCACCGCTCTTAACGGGACCTGGCGCGATGGCGTTCACGCGAATGCCGTCGCCCGCAAGTTCCATGGCCCAGGACATGGTCAGATTTTCTAAAGCCGCCTTGGTTGCCCCATAATGGGCAAATATCGGAGGGTTCCGTTGCAAAGTTTGAGGTTGTTCGGAATCCCGCTTTTGTGCCTATGGGTTAGGCCGCCAGGTCTGCGAACTGTAGAAATGGACAGAGTCCGGGCGTGAATTGACCTTTGCGGATCATGTGCGCGACTTCGATACCTGAAAGAGTTGCGGATGCAGATTCAAAGGACTTGAAGCCCAGCATAGGGCGGGTTCGTCTTTTGATGAACCTGTGATCTTGTTCCACGATGTTATTTAGGTATTTCCGCCTCACCATCTCGACCGGGATTGGGCAGCCAAACCCCTTTAACATCTTGTTGATGGCCTTGATCCCTGCGGTATTGGCGCCGCTTTTGTCGATTACAACCTTTCGCGGAAGGCCGTTGACCTCCAGCATCCGGGCAAAGAACTTTGTAGCAGCTGGTTTATTGCGCCGCTCAGACAGCATGAAGTCAAGTGTTTTCCTGTGTTTGTCGACGGCGCGGTAGAGATAGACCCACGTTCCCTTCACTTTGATGTATGTCTCGTCCATTCTCCAGGAGCGGTCGCATGGTCCTTTGCGTCTACGCGCGGATTCAGCAATAGCGCCAGCGTATCGCGTGACCCAACGGTTCAGCGTCGTGTGATCTACTGCAACGCCACGCTCGGACATGATTTCTTCAAGATCACGGTACGACACGCCGTATCGGACGTAAAAGAAAACCGCGTGTAAGATCACGTCTTTCGGACAATGTGCGCCCTTAAATGAAATCGCCACTGTTTGCTCCTGTCATGTTCTAGTGCGCGCTACCAGAAATACACTCGAACGGACAGGTAGGGGCGAAGTTTGCGACAGAACCCCTATCCGGACGCCGCTCATGAGGCCGGTTTGGAGTTCGCGGATCGTCTGTTTGGAAGCGGTGATTTTGGCGATACCTGGGACTATCTGACCGTGTTCCACAACGACACAGACAACCCCCATGTCCACATAGTTGTGAACAACCGAGGCGTCGAGCATGGTCAGTGGCTCGCTATGGGCATGAGCAGCGACATGAACATCGACGTTCAGCGCGCCATCCAGGTAGAGGTTGCCGAAGGATACGGCATCGAGCTGACCGCAACGACCCGCCTTGAGCGCGGTTTGCGGCAGGAAGTCGAGACCGATACGTGGAAAGTTCAGGCCGGACTGTCGGTTGTTGAAAGCACTCCGGAGGTTGAAGTTAAGGCCCGCGACATGGCCGGTGATGTGATGACCCTCTCCATCGCAAGAATGTCGGATCTGTTTGATGAGCGCGCCAACGTCGTCAAAGACCGGATCGAAGAGTTTGCCATCCAACTCGTTGAAGGAGAGGAGCCCATGGTTTCGCGAATGGAATACCTATTGGATCAGGCCCATCATTTTGATGATTACGGCGCGCCGGGAGACCCGTCTTACGTGTCGCCCGAAGTTATGAGCAACCTGCGGCGACACATCGAAACAGGCGGTTCTGAGGAAACAATCTCGCCAGAGCTGAAGGCTCAGGTTGTTGCCCATATCAGCGACGTTCGGGACAACGAACAGAGCCACCCATATCTGTCGGCCCTTGCTGACATTGTCGATGACAAGGCGTTCCAGGCGTCCGCTGATTATGCCCCGGCAGCCCGCCGCTACGAGGTTTATATGCAGGACACCTTGGGCGAGGGGGTCTATGAGGACTTCCAGACGCAGACCAAGGAATTGCTGCAGTCCATCGACAAGATGGAAGGGCTGGCCCGTGAGGTTGACGACCCTCATCTGCGTGTCGCTATGGATATTCAAATTGGCGAGCTGAAGGGCGACGTTGCGGATCTGCGCACCAACGATCCGGACCTTCAAGCCTTCATCATTGAGGACCGCCGCTATTCAACGATGATGGGAATGGGCACCGCCGAAATGGATACCCTCGATTGTCCAGAGGCTGACAAGTGGGCGGCGATCCGCAAGGAAGTCACCGACACAGCCAGCAGCTACGGCCTCGATGGCGAGGCGTTTGTTGCCCGATTTGGCGACCATCACAACGTCACATTGGGTACAACAATGGGATGGCGCAGCGACGATATCTCGACCGCAGCGGCGCATTTCCAGGAGCAAGGTTTGTCGGACAGCTGTGAGCGCGCTGAAGCCGTTGTTGACGAGCTGCACCAGCTTGCGTCTTCCAGGATCATCGCCATCTCCGAAGAACTCTCAGAGGTTCACGCCCACGCAACGCACCTGCTCTTGCAAGGGCGCGGCGACGATGACGGACACAGCATATAAGGACTTCACCCGGTCTGCCTAATGAGCGCGCCAACGCCATCTGCAGAACCATCACAGAGTTTTCCTTCAACTCATAAAGGAAAAACTATGGTTTCGCGTACAGACTATCTTTTGAACGAAGTCGAACACTTCGCACCCTATGCCAAATTTAATCAATCCGCCCCGCGTGAAGATCGCGTTTCAGAGCAGATCGACATCATCAAGAAAGAGCAGCAGGCGATGGGCTATGATCGTGCTGCTATCGCTTCAAACAGCTTCGATATCGAGGACCAGGCCAACCGCCGCGTTGACGAACATACCGCGCAGCACGATCTGGTCGAAGAACTGAAAACCGAATTGGAGGCTGCGGAGAGTTCAGGGGAGCCGGTTGATGCGAACGATATGCGGGCATTGGTTTCTCAGCATATGAGTGATGCTCAGGAATACGATCTGTATCACCCTTACTATTCGTCCCTTGCGGATCTGAGTGGTGACAAGGATTTTCAGGAGTCCGACGACTACCAGTCGCCCGGTGATCGCTATGTTCAGTATATGCAATCCGCTTTGGGGGAGGCCATCTTTGAGAACTACGAGCAGCAGACCAAGGACATCGTGAACTCCATCGAGAACATGGAGGCTCTTGCACGAGAGGTCGAAGATCCGCACTTGCGTGCCGCAATGGACGTTCAGATCGGGGAGTTGAAAGGCGATGTTGCCGAACTGCGCCCATATGACACCGACCTGCAGGCATACACTTTGGCTGATGACAGCTACACCACATCCATGAATGCGGCCGAGTTGGACAACCTGGACCCCACGGAAGCCGAAAAATGGCTGGCTGTGCGTGATGACATTGTGGCGACCGCGCACAGCTTCGGTCTCGACGGAAGCAAGTTCCTGGCCCGCTACAACGATCATGACAGCGTTTCAATCGGCACAACGGCGACTTGGAAAGACGCGGACATTTCCACCGCTGCTGCTCACTTCAACAGCCAGGGCGTTCCGGACAGCTAAGCGCGCGCCGAGGCCGTTGTTGGTGAGCTGCACCAGGTTTCGTCCAGCAAGATTGCCGCCGTGGTTCACGAGATTACACTCACCCGCGAGCAGGCGACCCACATCCATGAAGATGATGGTCACAGCCTGTAGCCAAGGGGCGGACCATTGCCGCCAGTTCTCTAAAACTACAAACGTTGAACCTAGTTGCTTCTCCATACTTGCCCATCGAATAAACACATACGAGCTTGCAACAGGTATCGTTTGCGCCGAGAAGAAGCGAATGACCCAAGAAAAAGCGCGCAAGAAAAAGTTCACAAGGATCATTCTGGGGTATCCACTCGCTTTGTTCGTAGTGGCACTGGCGGCAAATGTCATAATTTTTGGTGTAAACCCGGTAACCGTGTCACCACCGTCGACTTCGATTGTCGGCGTGTTGGTTGTCAGTGCGTTGCTGCTTCTCTTGAACCACACCTGGTTAATGACGAGCACCGAACTTACGCGCCTCAAGTACAATATGCACGCGACACCTGAGGAGTGGGAGGCAAGCATACATCGGCAGTGCGACGTGCCGGACCAAGGGTTTCAGGAGATAGAAAGGCGCCACAACGCGCATGCTAACGCGACGGAGAACACCGTTCACTTCGTTTTTTTGGCGTTGTTATTGAGCGTCATATCTCCCACGACGCTTGCGGCACAAGTTTGGATTATCGGGTTTGCAGTCGGGCGGCTGGCCCATGCGTTTTTCTATCTTAGCGGCAAAGATGGAGCCCGTGGCATCGCCATGAGCATCAGTCTGGTTTCGCTTTATGGTTTAGCCAGCTATCTCGCGGTTAGCGTCGTCATTTAAGGTATCAGCTAATCCGACAAGGGATAGAATTGCATCTCCGGAACCCTCGCCAAGCTGTTCAAAAGTGGCTGGTCTTGGAAACACTGCCATTCGGCGCATCGCGCTTGAACTGGTAAGAAGCGGACTCAGCCGCCATTGCTCTTGCTGGTGCTTGCTGACGCAGCATCTGCTCGCATGTGCAGCGCGGGATTTGCAGCAACGCAGCGGATTTCACCGAACCAGACATTGCCCCGCGCTGATCCGGCTGGATTTTAAACCGCCCTTTCGCCGCAAGCGGTTTCGACAATCGAGATGCGGACGTTGCGATCTATCGCTGCATTTGCACTAAGGTCCGCTCTGACTAGGTTTCAAATCGAGAGCGCAAGTTCGTAAGAGCATCCAAGACCGCTGTCCGATCTGCTTTGTAGAAAACCCAATTCTTAATTTGCCGAGATGTTACCAGCTTCGCATCAGCCAAGGTGCGGAGATGGTTGGTTACCGTCGGTTGCGACAGTCCAATTTTATCAGTGATCGCGCCAACGCAGACACCATCATCGACGAGATCCCCGTCACGCTGTGCTGGAAAATGGGCCGTGGGGTCCAAGAGCCATTCCAGCATTTGCATACGCTTTTCATTGGCAAGTGCACGTAGAACGCTTTGCGTTGACACAGTCTGGTCATCCATATAGCAAGTTACCTATATTGCCTCTTCTCGATACGCATCTGTTTGCCAAATGCCCACGATGCGGAAAACCCTTGTGTACTGGATACCAGATGATCGCACGCGATGTATGTCTCATTATTTTGACCACGTTGATCTGGGGGTTCAACTTTGTTGTGATAAAATGGGGTGTCCAAGATGTCAGCGCCCCAGTGATGACAGCATTACGGTTCGCCCTCGTTGCAATCCCCTTGGTGTTTTTTGTGAAACGGCCAAACACGCCACTCACTGTCATCGCGTCATATGGCCTCCTTTTTGGATGCGGCATCTGGGGTTTGGTCAACTTCGCGATTTCACTTGGGACACCAGCAGGGCAGGCTTCATTACTGCTACAATCGAGCGCCTTTATGACAGTTGTGGCCGGTGCTGTTTTCTTCTCAGAAGCGATCTCGGTGCAAAAGCTGATTGGTATACTTATCGCTCTTGTTGGCTTCATTCTGATTACCCAAGGCGGCATCGTAGAAAATTCGGTTTGGGGTGTCGCGCTTGTGTTGTTTGCCGGTCTGTCTTGGACGCTCTGTAATGTCATTGTACGTATTCACAAACCAGCAGACATTCTAAGTTTCATCGTCTGGTCCAGTCTGTTTGTCCCAATTCCAATCCTGTTTTACCTCGCCTTGTTCACATCTGAATTTAGCGATGGCCTCAGTCAGCTTGGCTGGCGCGGGCTGGTATCCATCGTGTTTCAAGCCTGCGTTACAACCATTATTGGCTATGGTATCTGGACCAGAATGATCACTAAATACGGGCTTGCAGCAGTTTCGCCTTATTCATTACTGGTGCCTGTATCAGGCTTGATGTTTGGTTGGGTGTTCTATGGTGAGACCGCAAAACCTCTCGAACTTATCGGGTCTGCTTTGGTTCTGGTTGGGCTAGCTGTCATGTCCGGAGCACTTTCAAAAATCTTGAGACCGCTCAAATTGAACACTCAGTCGTCGTCCCAGAAATCATAAAACCGACGTTCGAGAACAGCGCAGAATGCGGTACTTTGGGCTCACACCCCGGTTTCGCCGCCCAGAGCGCGAACTGCGGCTCCTGATTTGCCAACGAGGGGTCGAGTTCGGCTCAGTGCAGAATAGGGCGGTAAGCTATTTTCGATGCACTATCGAGCGTCTCACTAGCCCTTAAATGTTATGAGAATCCAACAACGTGACATCGAAAGAGACATGATTTTGATTGTTCTCAAAATCTACACTCATTGAGACACGACCATCAAAGCGGGGTCGTTTGAGGGAGGGGCGAAATAACACTCCAAGCCCCTTGGTTTGTGAGCAGCCGTTCATAGATCACGCCGCGAAATCTGTCTCTGAGCCCAAACTGCAAGATGTTGCAACATTCCCTAACGTCTGCTTCAGGAAGTCTGGTCAAAGCAGCGGATTCATCTAACAGCTTGTGAAATTTAGGCAATTGGACGACAAATGTTCCAACCAAAATCGCATCCAAGCAGGTTTAGATGAATACGACGCCCGAGTTCGACCGGATTTCAGAAAGTACGCCATTGGAGAGCATTACGTTTGTCAAACGCTTGGCTATTGCTCGGCTGTGCGTTCTCTGCATTGGTCTATTCGCTGCATTGTTTGAGCTAGTCGGATTCGTCGAATGGCCCCGCTATTTTGACAGTGCCATGGTCATTGCCGCACTTTGGATTGGATGGTCACCAAAGGGTGAAGGCATTGAGCCCATTTGGAAAGCAATGGGTGTTGCTGGTCGCTGGGCGGCTTTAGCACTTGGCACTGGGATATGCATAGGTCTCTTTGTTTCAGGCGGAAACCACTTCTATTCGCTTACCAGCGAGGTGTTCGTAGTTGTGCTAATGATGTTCTTGGCATCTGGGCATATCGGCGTAATCCTGAATGCGTCACGTGCTGCACGCTACCGGCAGATACAAAAGTATGTGCGCAAACTACCGAGATCTGAGCGCTATCAAGCAAGAAAAAACCTGTTGATGGACTTTGACGCACTGGTCGCAGAGGGATTTGACTAAGTAAATTTCCTTACCGCCCTATTCTGCACTCAGCCGGAGTCGACCCCAACGACCGTGCATTGAGCGACATGACACAAGATCAATGCCTTGGATCGCCGCGCCGATGACCGGTCTCGATCAGCGTGATACATCGGCGTTGCCGCGCGAGCGTTAGGCCGTTCTGAGCCCAATTTAACGGATGCTGCGCTTGGCATGAATGTCTGCAATCGCGACAAGTGCAGTCCGACACACAGGCTAAAGGCCATATTGATGCTGCGACCGTTTTGCTGGAAGCGACGCAACATTCATGACCTTCACTGACTATCTCTAAATGTTACGTGATCTATTGCGCAGCCATTCCAAAAGTAGGACTGCATTCTCGTCGAGCGGTACTTGGGATGGGTGCAGGACGCCATACCGGGACCCGTCTGGATCAAAGCCCAATGGAGCGGTCAGGCGTTCGCGGTTAATATCATCCAGTGCGACGATATGCGGGACAAGACCAACTCCAAGTCCGCTGGATGCAGCTTCGACCATTAGAAAATGGTGGTCGAACATTCGGCGCTCGCGCGGACGCGGCGCGTCTGGATTCCGGCGGAGCCAATCATCCCAAGCGTCTGGCCGTGTGTTTGAGCCAAGTGCGATGTAATCACCTTGCTCAAAGTCTGAAAACATGTCGGGCGACATTACCGGTCCGATTGTTTCGTCAAACAGTGGCACGACCGACCATCCATCGACGATTGCAAAATCCAAACGCCGCAAAGCCAATGTTGCCCGGTTTTGTTTTGAATCTACCGGCCCACCACCTACGGAAAGATGCACGGCAATCTCCGGATGGGTATCTTGAAACTCGCTCAGACGAGGTATCAGCCAACGCATGGCGACCGAGCGTTCGCAGGACAAGAGTATGGCTCCCGTGTCAGTCGCCTGTGACTCGCGAATTGAGACGATAGTGCGGGATAAATCATCGAAGCTCCGACGACAAACCTCTGCGAGCCGATCCCCGGCTGCCGTCAAACGTAACCCGCGCCCGCTTCGCTCGAATAACGGCGTTCCGACCATGTCTGCGAGCCGGTTGATGCGACGGCTTACTGCCGCATGAGTCAGGGACAGCTCATCGGCTGCGCTGCGAACAGTGCCGCATTGTGCTGTTGTCTCGAAGGCACGCAAATCGTCGAGGTAAGGAATATCTGATCTCTTCATTGGTAATGATATATCACCAATAATGGTGCGAAACCATTACTATTCCGAATCTTTGTTATCGTCATAATCACCGATATGACTATGAACACTCCTCCCCGTGTCGGTATCTTGGCCGATGACTTGACCAGCGCCGCAGACGGGGCCGGTCCTTTCGTCGATCGGGGGCTATCTGCACGTGTTGGCCGATCCTGCCTCCCAATGGTAAATGCCGATGTTTTTGCAATCGACACGCGCTCTCGATCTGTTGGCCAAAGGGCAGCGATTGAAACGACACAAAAGTTCACAACGTCGCTGAAGAACGCAGAAATTCTATATAAGACGGTGGACTCAACACTTCGCGGCCATGTTCGGGCTGAAATCGGCGCTGCCCTCAAAGCAAGTGGTCGGAAAAAACTGGTGTTTGCACCCGCGTTCCCTGAAGCGGGCCGGACAACTCGGAACGGCATTCAATTGGTTGATGGCATTCCCGTAGATCAAAGTGCTTATGCCCGTGATCCGGTTCACCCAACGACGACCTCGGCATTGGCTGATCTTGTACCTTCTAACGCCCGCTCTGCCTTTCTGCTGGATGCATAAACGCAGGATGATCTGGATATGCAGATTGCGGCAATTTCCAATCCGCACGACGTACTCTGGGTCGGATCACCTGGGACGGGACGTGCCTTGGCTGCGCGTATTTCCGACGAACGTCCGCCAACGGTTCCGACAACATCGCGCAAAGTTTTGATCGTTGTCGGAAGTGCCAACGCCGTAAGCCACAAACAATGCGATTTGGTTGAAAAAGTTTCGGGCATTACGGTCCTAAGAGCGTCTATCGCGCGGACGAAGGATAGCTCAGGCACGCTTCATAGACTGGTACAGGCCGCGATCAGCGCATTGGAAACCGAAGAATATGGTTCAGTAATCGCAACAGGCGGCGACACAATGGAAGCTATTCTCGATGGCCTCGGCATCCACTGTTTTAAGCTGAGTGGCGAAGTCGAAGCGGGATTCCCGGTAGGACTATCCAGTCACGGTGGTCGGCCACTCATTCTTGCCATGAAGGCGGGCGGGTTCGGAACAGCGGATACACTCGCAAATGCCGCCAAACACCTCATTAAATTCAAGGAACCTACCGTATGATTAAGCCCCCTCTTATCGTCACGATGGGCGACCCTTCCGGTATCGGGCCGGAGATTGTTGCCACGGCACTTGCCCATGGAAACATTAATACTTGCGTTGTGGCAGGATCAGTAGCCGTGATGCGCGAAGCAATTCTGTCCCTTGGTCTCGATCTGAAAATTGAAGAATTATCAAAGATCGAACAGGCGACAGGTCGAAAAGGCTGCATTGAGGTTCTGGAGACCGGCGGCGATGGTCCCTTTCCTGTAGGCGAAGTCTCGCCAGCCAGTGGGCGTGCAGCATACGATGCTATCGTGGCTGCGATCAAACTTGCCAAAGACGGTCGCGCCGCTGGCATTGTAACCGCGCCGATCCACAAAGAAGCGCTTTCCGCCGCTGGTGTTAAGTTCCCCGGACATACGGAAATGCTCGCTGAAATTGGGGGGGCTGACCGCGTGGCAATGATGCTTGCCAATGAAGAGGTCCGTACCGTCCTTGTAACAGTCCATTGCTCGCTGCGTGATGCAATCGACCGGGCGGATCATGCGGCACAGATGTCCGCCATTCGACTGGCTCATGAAGGGTGTCGGGCGCTCGGCATTGAAAAACCACGCGTGGCCGTTGCGGGACTCAACCCGCATGCCGGTGAGGGCGGATTATTCGGGCGTGAAGAAATTGAAATTATCGCGCCCGCGATTAAGGCTGCCTGTGATGAGGGAATTGACGCAAGCGGCCCTTGGCCCAGCGATACGGTCTTCATGCAGGCCCGCCGTGATCGCTTTGATGTGGTCGTGGCCCAATACCACGATCAAGGTCTTATTCCCGTCAAATATCTCGGCGTCGAAAAAGGCGTCAACATCACGCTTGGTCTGCCTTTCGTACGAACATCGCCTGATCACGGCACCGCTTTTGATATCGCAGGCAAAGGCATCGCTGATGCCACCAGCCAGTTAACCGCCATCGACTATGCACGTCGCCTCATTGCGACCGACACCAAAAAGAAGGAAACTGCCTGATGGGTCTACGCTTTATTTTCATGCTGACACGCAACGACCGCACTGTAAAAAATGCCGCAAAACATCTTGAAACCGCGCTGTCGCTCGGAGTGCGTCATATCGGTTTCAAGGATATCGGTCTGCCCGTCGATGAGTTAAAAGCTTTGAATGCGACAATCCAAGCGAGCGGGGCCACGTCCTATCTGGAGGTGGTGTCGCTTGATCGTGACAGCGAAGTCATTTCTGCCAAAGCCGCTGTAGAGATCGGCGTCAATATTCTGCTTGGCGGGACGCGTGTTGATGACGTGCTGCGTGTGCTGAAAGGTACGGGTATTGAATACTATCCGTTCCCTGGCCGCATTGTTGGGCATCCAAGCGTTCTGGAAGGATCGGCAGAGGAAATTGCCGCCAGCGCTCGCGATCTCGCGTCACGGGACGGCGTGCATGGCCTTGACCTGCTCGCCTATCGCTCGCCGCTGCCGGATATTCCCAGTTTGATCGCGGCAGTCTGCAAAGCGGCGGGCAAGCCTGTTATCGTTGCGGGGTCCATTGCGGACAAGGATCGCATCGAATTGGTACGGCAAGCCGGAGCAACTGGTTTTACCATCGGCACCGCTGCGCTGGACGGCGAGTACCCTGCCAATGGTACTGGGTTGGAAGCCCAACTCGCGGCCATCGTTCGCGATGTAGCCAATCTCAACGGTCACTTGTCGCCATTCGGGAAAAAGGGTCTCGAAGATGCCTTTGCCAGCTTCTCAGAAACATGGTCGCCCCGCATCGCAGGGCAGGTCAACGATATGCAGATCAAGCTTGCTAAATTCGAGGGCGATTACCCTTGGCATTTCCACGATCACAAAGACGAATTGTTCCTTGTTCATCGGGGACGTCTACTCGTGCGCTTTCGTGATCGTGTGGAAGTTGTCGAAGAAGGTGAGTTTATTGTTGTCCCACACGGCGTGGAACATTGCCCTGTGGCCCTCACGGAAACCTGTGAAGTGGTTCTTTTGGAACCGGCGACAACCATGAATACCGGAGCAACCGAAGATGCCCGCAAAGTGGAGAATTTGGTGTCAGTCTAACTTGAAATCTGAGCATTGGCCCTGCTTACGCAGCCCATTGGAGCGCAATATTTTGGTGAAGCAGGCATTCCGCAATTATTGGTCAATGGCGGTTTTGTCCGCGTCATACCAGTTCAGGCAAGGTGCCGCGAAGGGTCGGTTTTCAACACATCCGGTACTGAAAATTCAATACCACGCTGTTTAGCACCGAGCCTGAATCTGGCCCTACTGTATCAAAAGGGATGTGTCGCAAACTATGGGGTCTAGTTGACGAGCCTGCGTGATCTGAGGTTTGTACTGGTCGAAAAATTTCGAACAGGTTATTTGAGCATGATCTCGTTAAAGGGCTGCCATTTCCCCAAGGATGCAGTTTTGTACGCTGTGTACTTCTATTTGCGGTACACAGTGTCGTATCGGGACTTGGAAGAGATCATGGCCGAACGAGGCGTGCAGGTGGATCACGCTACTCTCAACAGGTGGGTCGTGAAGTATTCGCCAATAATTGCTGCGACAGCGCAATCGAAGAAGCGCTCAACACTGAGTTCCTGGCGCATGGACGAGACATATGTTCGTGTTCGCGGCAAGTGGATGTACCTCTATCTGGCTGTCGACAAAGTTGGGAACACCCTTGATTTCATGCTGTCTGAGCGGAGAAATCGACCAGCAGCATCCAGGTTCTTCGCCAAAGCACTGTCTTCCAATGGAATTCCAAACAAGATCGTCATTGACAAAAGTGGAGCCAACGCGGCGGGCATTCGAGAAGTGAACAAAATCCTCAATCGATTTGGC
>NZ_OMPS01000045.1 GCF_900313035.1 Ruegeria sp. EL01
AAATAATGCAGTTTGCATTCAACGCCGCCGATCACGCCAAGTGTCTCGCCAAAGTCCACCTGGGCATGGCCCGGCGCATGTGACAGCGGCACAAACACCTCTCGGGTCCGACGCTTCTTCTCCCGCACATAATCCGTGACAATGGTGATCCCGCCCGTGAAACCATGTTCATCCCGCAGGCGCTCATGGATACGCTTCGCCGTGTGACGCTGCTTCTTGATCCGGCTCATATCGTCCGCGAGGATCTGGTCGATGATTGCGATGAACGGATCAAGCTTGGGGCGAACTGGCGGCCCTTCACGCCGGTAACCCGGCGGAACCGAGTGCTTCAGAATCTTCGCAACGGTCTTGCGATCAATGCCAAATAGCCGCGCAGCAGCGCTATTACTCATCCCGTCAACATGGCACGCACGCCGCACCCGGTTATAAAGTTCCACTGAATACATCTCCTCACCCTCAGCTCGTTCGCCTCAGGTGTCAGACTGCGGAATTTTGCTCCGCGACGGTCAGATCATCCAACCGATTCAGTGGCCATTTTGTCTCCGGGATTCACACAAAGCCGGGATCTTGGCTACCTTCGCCGTAGACGGATAGGCGCCGGATCCTATGAGCTTCCACAAAAAGGCCGCCGATCCGATATACGCAGGCAGAATAACCACACCTGTAATGGATAGCATCAGATTCCAGGCGTTGTCAGAGAAATACACCAGGATGATTGCAGCCTGCATGATTGCGGTGGAAATAATCAGCGAAATCGACGCAATCCCAGCCGCGTTGGTCTTAGCGAACATCTTTGGAAACGTTCCGTCCTTGGCGCACGCCCAAGGCAGTTCTGCCACCAGCAAAGTCCAGACCAGCCAGGAACTGAGCAATGCGATGATGACACCGATGTTTATCAACACCTCTCCCCACAAACCCACAAGAGACCCAAGGATCGCTGACGTCGATGGGGGCGCGAGGGTCGACAATTCACCTTGCGACATAACCCCAAATGGCAGAACCGAAACCATTACAAACAGCACTGTCACAACAAAGTAGCCCAGCAGGGTTGCGCGGCTCACCGTTCTGGCATCCGAACGATTGGACATGACGACCGCGCTTTCGATTCCGATATACATCCACAGCGTGACCAGCATTGTCCCTTTGATCTGTTCAACCACACCTCCTAGTGGCTTGTCCTGCCGCGCCTGATCAGTGACGTTGCCCCAGAAATCCGAGGTGAAAAGATCCCTGCTGAACGAGAAATAGAGCACCACCAGCAGGAACAGGGTCACAGGAACGAACTTGGCCACCGTGCCGATGTTGTTCAACACCGAGGCCCCCTTGACGCCGCGCATCACGAGAAAGCACAGCCCCCAGATAATCGCCGAGGACCCCAGTGTCGCTTGCCAGGTATTGCCCCCCGCGAAATAGGGCGGAAAGAAATAGTTCAGCGCATCCATCATCAGCACGGCATAGCCCACATTGCCGAACGCCACTGACAACCAGTACCCCCAGGCGATCAGAAACCCTGCCAGTTTTCCAAACCCAGCGCGTGCGTACATGTAGATGCCGGACGTCATTTCGGGGCGAATATCGGCAAGGACCTGAAAACTGCGCGCAAGAAAGAATATACCCAGGCCCGAAATCACCCACGCAATCAAAATTGCCCCAAGTGCCGCCGACTGGGCCATATTCTGAGGGATGTTGAATACCCCGCCGCCGAACATGGCGCTGACCACCAGCAGCGTCATCGCAAAAAGCCCAAGTTTCTTGGGGTTTGCGTCCGCTGCACTGTCGCCCGCAGAGGGTGGAGGGCTGGATGGCGTCTCAGCTGGCATCAACTTATCCTAAAGGTTCTGAGGTGAGGGCGATTGGACTGGCCCATGTACTTTCAGGCATCATCAGGGTCTTCATCCTTATCGTAAGGATTTCGGGCTGTTGTGGAAAGCAATCTTCGCGCGGGCCGCAATCAGCGTAATCAGAAGTGATTCAGGTTAAGTCGTAAATTGTAGGAATCCGTTGGTGCCTGGCATCATCGAAATACCGTACCTGCGCCGGCAATGAGCGGCAATTTCTATGGAGTGAAACGGACTAACCCAATTGCGGGGTGCTAGCCAGTTCAATGCCCACGTCAAAAGATGCAACCGAACAAAAGCGCTGCTTTCGTTAGAAATTTCATAGGCATTGCTAAGATGGCAACGCCGTTCACCGTTGCATCAAATTTTTCGCAAATATGCCCAGGAAACATACCCCTTGAGCCCTCGCGCTCGCTCCAAAGATACGCGGCACCACCGGGTGCCACCGGTCTGCTCGCAACTATGCACGCGTAAGGCGGTTCCATTGGGAAGGCCAACGATCACAATGTACCCTGTTCCAGGCCCGCCACGCATTTTCAGCATGTCACCGTCATCGACGCCAAAAACCTCATATCGTCCGAGTGAGGCCGCTGCCGCAGGTTCAGCGCCCATGACGGTTCCCAGAAGTAATGCCACTAGGGGTAAGAAGATTGTACTGCGCATCGCTGTGTCCTGTTTTTTGCCTCAATTACAATCGTAGCGTTTCAGATCACCAAATGAAACAATGCCAAAACAGATATGCACGAGGTCGCCATTCTCTTGTTGCAACGCGGCGCGATCAAACAAGCTCCTGTTTGACGGGTTGCATCGACGCATTGCGACTGCCGAGTGGATGGCACAATCGGGCCGTGTTCATTTCCAATCGAAGGCCATGCTGAGTGCCGAAGACCTCAACACCGCTGTGCGCACGCTGTTTCTGCCACTTCCTCTTTCCGCGCCATCAACACTGTCATAGCTGGTCCGTGATGACCCAGTTCAAAGCATGGATGACATTCGCATTGCTCAGTATGCGGCTCTCCTTAGGATGTTGATCTGGCAAAAGGAACGACAGATAATTATTGCCCTTCACGAGATACCACTGTTTGATCACTTGGCTCTTAAACTTAGCCCTGCCTCTGAACACGATAGCTTGATTGTTGCTGAGCTTGCCCGAGGTACCACAGGTCAAACCATTTATTGCACCAACCTAGTGACTTGGGATCCAAAGCGACTTTTTCGAACCACCGGTCGCAACTAGGTTTGTCTGGCTCGGACTGGGTCTGCCGCGTCTGGAAGGTTTAGCCAGTAGCGCGTGTAACGGCGCTCTCCGGTGCGGACCACAGCGCCCATCTCAACTAGGTCCTGCAGATCTCGGGTCGCCGTCGCCCGCGACGTCCCGGTGATCGAAAGGTAGTTTTCCGCGCTAAGACCACCTGCGAACCCATCGGGTCCCTCCCTAAACATGCGTTCAACCAACTTGGCCTGGCGATCGTTCAGCCGCGCGCGATGCCGGTCATAGAAACGCGCCTTTGCGATGAAGAATGCAACCCGGCCCAAGGTGACCTGCTGTGCTGTCAGGACGGTCTCTGCGAACCATTCAAGCCAATTCGTCACGTCCAACGTTTTCTGATGTCGTTCAAGCTGACCATAATAGGCTTTCCGCTCCCGCTCGATCGAAAAGGCCAACGCGATCAGGCTCGGTTGGCCGCTGTTTTGCCCCAGCGATTTCTCGGCGAGGGCCCGACCCAATCGACCGTTGCCGTCTTCGAATGGGTGGATACTCTCGAAGTAGAGATGACAGAGGCCAGCCCGCGTCAGGGCAGACATCGGCTTTTCGGCATCTGGAGCCGTGCTGTTAAACCACGCAAGATACCGCTCCATCTCTCCCATCACCTGATCCGACGGCGGCGCCTCGAAATGCACTGTCGGCCGATCCAGGCGACCCGATACAATCTGCATCGCATCCTCGTGTTGACGATAGGCACCGATCGTCTCCAACCGCCGATCATGGGACATCAGCATGCTATGCCATCGGAACAACGTCTTGTGGGTCAACGGCTCAGCATAGGTCGAATAAACATCGACCATCATCTCGGCTACGCCCTGCTCTCGCGGCTTGGCCGGATAACTGCCTGGGGACAATCCAAACTGACGGCGCAAAGAAGATTGCACGCTCTGTCGATCCAGCATCTCGCCTTCGATGGCGCTGGTTTTCATGGCCTCATCGCTCAGCAGGTCGATGCGCAGTTGATCCCGCTCGGGCGGGCTGACATGGTAGAACGCCCCCAGTATTTCGCCGGACGACAACAAGAAGCGCTGCTCATAGGGAGCAATTGCTGCCGCATCGTACCGAAAATCCGGCCAATTCTTTATCTGCCAATTCCACGGCATGAGTTATAGAATCCTCATCTATACCTCAGATATGAGGTATTTTTGAGTTATAGAAGTCAACCCTATAACTCACCTCAAATGCCCGAGATGAGTATGAGACCTTCACCGCTCGTTGATGAGCTTGTTCACCATTTGCTCAACAGACCACCTATGGCCTGCTTTTGGGAGCCGATCATTTACCCTTTTGGCAAGACCCGTACCTTCTAGCACCTCCCGAACCGGCAGATCCGCGAGCGGCCGGTCGAAGGCATACTCGCGTCCCGATACCCCTTCCCTTTCGCGGGTTCCCTCTTAACCTCAAGAATAATCAGGCCTCTCCCGACTGGCCGGTACCGTCTCAACGGAACCGCTGCTACCGCACCTAGCGTCAAGACAGAGCTAGGAATGCCTATTACGGGACTCTTTGTGAAACCCTCCTTTAAGTTACCACAATCTCTCAATAAGCATTATTTGCATGTTTTGCGCATAACTATGAAATCCACTAATCCATGCCATCCGTTCGGGCTCAGGCAGCGTGTCAAACCTTTAGCCCAACGGATATCAATGCACCTCGGGCAGCCCGTCAACCGCTGCAGGTTTCGCGACGAAACTAAGCCAGATAGTCCGAGATTATCGCCGTCAGTTGCTCTGCGTCTTTGATGTCCAGTTCTCGGCCTTTAATACGAATCCGCATTTCGCCAGATGAAACCTCCGCGAATATTTCTCCTCCACCAGGTAAGGTTTGCGGAGACAATCGATGGATTTCCTGCGGGCGCCCACCGCGAGCTTTGGTTTCGGATGGTTCCGGCACATCTTTCAAAGCCGCTTCCAACAAGGACCACTCTGCCTTCGGATCAGATGCGTCTGCCGATGCAAGCGCCTGGCGCAACTTGGACTGAGCTCCATCTCGGAGAGCTGATGCAAGCTTGAGGCCAGCCTTTTCTGTCAAAGCAATCGGATGCTGCAAAAGGTCCCCCAACGCTTCATGGACAACCGCAAAACTACGCACCTTGGATCGTTTGGCTTTGGACGCGGCAGCAAACAAAACATCCACCGCAGCCTCAGTCGTCTCAAAGACTCCCTGCCCTGCGGCAAGAACTGCGATGCGACCGCGTTCATAAGGACTAAGATTTGATCGAAGCTCATTCTCTTCGACCATCGAGACATAGGCCCCCTGCCCTGTCCCAGCCTGTCGAACAAAAGCCGGTATCTGAGAAAATCTTGGATCTGTTTCTGCCAGCCGTCGGAATGCATCCAATCGCCTATAACCAGAAATAAGACCAAACCCGTCTCCGTTGGGCGTGACTTCGATGGGCGTTCGCAAACCATGAACACGCAGGGATTCAAGAAGTTCGGCCATCGCCTCTTCGTCTTCGACCATGCGATCGCGCCGGATGAAGTCGGCATCAATTTGGTCCAACGTCAGGTTCTGGGCGACAAGACCTGCGCTTTCGGCGTCGCGCCAACGGGCGGCATCCCCTTGATCCTGGGCCAAAGCCACCCGATCTGTGACTGCCGCCATCCCGTTCAGCGACGCGGCTTCGGCAGCGACTTGCGCAATGGGCGGCGCTGCGGTCTTGGCATCAAACGGGCTGATCGATGGTTTCGCTGCGAAACCCGCCTCGAGCTCTTCCAACTCCGCCGTATCCGGGGCGGTTAGTCTTCTGCGTTTAGCCATCTGCTTCTCCTCCCATCTGAGCGTCGCGCCACCAACATCCGATCAACACTTCTTTGAACTCGGCATAGGTTCGGTCAAATGTTTCTCGGCCCCGTACATAAGTTTCCCGGTTGAAATCGCGATAGTCGGCCTCGTAGATACCGTTCACTTGCTCACCCGCCTGCCCGACCAATGCCGTATAGTCTTGTCGGTAAGCGTTCATGAAATCGCCAAAATACGCTTGAATGACATTGGCCATATCTGTTTGTTGGCTGGCGTCGAACCGCGTGATGATGGCCCGTACTACATCCCACTCGAACTTGAGTTCCGGTAAACCTGCCGCACGTTGCGCCGAATTCTCACCATCTTCGATACTGGCGAACGTGGTGTAGAGCATGTCAAAGAAGCGACCGGTCGAGTCAAATTCCAAGAACGAAGCACCCAAGGGAACCAGTAAAATGTCCGCTGCAGCAAGCGCATTGATCGTTAGGTACCCAAGTGCAGGAGGCGTATCGAGGAACACGATGTCGTAATCGTTGAGAATACCTTCGTCCTGAAGAAAGTTTGTCAGCCCATCCCATAGCAGCCAGCTGCGTAATCCCATGCGCCAAACTGGAATTTGAAACTCGGCCCAGTACAGATTCAGTTGCGCACCGATCAGATCGATATTGGGCCAGTGGGTTTTTTGAATGACGTCGCGGGGCAGGGTGGTCAATGCCTCTTGCAGGGTTTCATCCAGCTGGATTTCCGGTTGGCCCGCGGCAGCACGCACCCGATTTTCTTCCTGAACGGCCTTGGCATAATCCTTCGCGACCAGCGGGAACACCGTCTGCCATTCGTCGGCGACCTGTCCACCCATAATCGATGTCATCGATCCCTGGCTATCCAGATCGATGACCAAAACCTTGTAGCCATCCAACGCTGCGGACATCGCCAAATGGGCTGCTGTGGATGTCTTTCCCACACCGCCTTTGAAGTTTGCTACCGCTACGACTTTTGCCGGTAAGCCTTCCGGTCGATAAGGCAGATACTCCTTCGTACTGACACCTTCAGCCGCAAAGTGTTGGCGTAGGGTTAGCACCTCTTCCAACGTGAACCATTTGGAGCCTGCCTCTCCCTCCCCTTGCGGAAGATCGGGGTTCCCCTTGAGGACGCGGCGAAGGTGAGCAGGTGCGACCGGGATGAGGTACTTGGTGATCTCCCATATTGAAAATCGACGAAGCCGCTTTTCACCGTCCGGAGCGTACCCCCTTCGCGCCAGGTCTTCTCGGCCTTTTGCGCAAAAGGTAGCTGCTTTTGCGAATCGTGAAGTGCCTATAGGATCGGGTAACTTCGTTGCCGCAGTCTTTGGATCCAAATTCAGATAGGGCGGTAACGGAGGTTGGTTGGATTTGTTCACTGTCGATGCCTCAGATAATGTTCGCCTTGTCGGCGTATATTGCGGAATGTAGCGAACATTTGTTCTGTCGGCTATCCTTGTTCTCAAGTTTTTCCACAGAATGTAGAGGGCTGAGCGGGTTTCGCCGCGAAACTCCTCTAATACGAAGGAATAGACGCAACAAATAGTTTATTTATTTTAGATAGTTTAGATTCTTTAGGTGAATATTATCTATTATTATCAAGGGATGACAGCAAGTATGGGACCTGTTTGCAGGCGATTAGGTGCCCACCCTCAGGACAAAAGGTGCCCGTTTACAGGAGTGCAGATGCCTGAATCCGGGAAGAAGGGCCCCGATTCTCAGGTCATTGAAAATCAGTTCAAAACAGACCCTAATCTTGTCCGTTTCCTGCGCTGCCGTCATTCTTGAGACGCCTTCTGTGAGTGCTCGGGAGCTGTTGCCTGGGGATAAGTCGTGGACCTTTCACCTAAGGTACCTGTCTACAGGATTCCAGTGATCCTGTATTTGGGCACCCAAATAAGATTGATCAACGGGTACCTTTCGTGGCAGAAATATAAAAACGAGCAGCCAGGCAGAATCATGCCGGATATACAAATAGACATGGATCAGCTTTCTGGCGCATTGCGTCGGGAAACAGTCAAGAAGAACGTCGCCGCAATTCACATTAGCGGTAAGCTGACGCTTTTGCAGCGCAAGCTGTCCAATGTTCTTTTGTTAAATGCTTATGACGCCCTGACGTCGGCGCAGACTCATACTATTGATGCCCGGACTTTGGCGATGATGGTCGGATATAATTCCAACGATTTTGATACATTGCGGGCCAGTCTCCGAGCCCTTGCTGAAACCGTTGCAGAATGGGATATGCTGGACGAACAGGGGCGCCAGGAATGGGGTGTCTCGTCGCTGCTTAGTTTTGCAAAGCTCAAGGCCGGTATATGTGAATACGCGTATTCTCCGGCGCTGGCGCAAAAACTGTATGATCCCAAGATCTACGCGCTGATCAATGTACAGATACAGCGCAACTTTAGCTCCGGGCACGGGTTGGCGTTGTATGAAAACTGTTATCGTTTCGTGCGTACGGGGTCGACAGGATGGTGGGCGCTGGATGTTTTTCGCAAGCTGATGGGTGTTGATGGCAGCGACTATTACGGCAGCTTCAAACATCTCAACGCCAAGATCATCAAGCCCGCAGTCGCTGAGGTGAACAAGAGTTCGGACATTTTGATTGAACCGGAGTTCAAGAAAAAGGGACGCACTGTCACGGACATTCGGTTTCTGATCAAAGGCAATCCGCAAAAGGCGATGTTTGAAATTGACGATGGTGATGGTGTTCGGAGCTTGAAGATATACAAGACCCTGCGCGAGCAGGGGGTCTCGGACAGGCTGGCACGGCAGTGGATCGCTGAGCATGGCGAAGACTACGTTCAGCAAAAGCTCGACTATGTCAGCGGGCAAGGGGGCATTAAATCAACACTCGGATATCTTTCGGCCGCTTTGCGCGATGACTATAAAGCGCCGGAGAAGGAAGCCGCACCCGAGCCGAGCCCCGAGGCTGTTGAAGCCGCACGAGAGCGGGAGGCTGAAAAGGCTCAGGAAGATCAGGCCTACGCGGCGCGAGCATCAGAGCGCGCAGAGCGTTCGCGAAAACTGGCGATCGTCGAAGATCTGGTTTCGCGGCGAAACCCCACACAGCGCGATGCAGACAAGCGGCTGTTCCTTGCCGGATTGAACAACGATCTGGACCGAGAACATTTCCGAACGCATGGCTGGCGGTCGGGCTTGAATGCTGCGGCCATCTTCGCCTTTTGGCTGGATATGGAGCCTGACTCTTTCGATTGATCCACTTGGGGCCTGAAATTCTCTGCTTGGCTGCAGCCCATGTCGTTGGCGTCAAGTAGACAGAATTCCGGGCCTTTGGCGGTTGTGTGCATTTTGTGTTATTTATGCGCATTGTGGGTTGCGTTGCTTTGATCCAAAGTGATCCGCAGCATCACGTCAGCGCGCCACCGCGATCCGGATGTTTGCGACTTTGAAGCGCCCATCCGATCCAATCCGCACCCATTTGTCTGAACCGACACGGCGACGTCCGTTCCATGTTCCGTTGGAAGATCCCATATCCCGGATGTAGAGGTCACCAGATTTCTCCACCCGCAACACACAGTGCCGACCCGAGGTCTTGTCACTGTGGCCAAGCACCAGATCGGCCCAGCCTTTTTCCCGCCCAATCTTTATCTGCTGTGAAGATTTGAGGCCCACAACATTCCGGAACTCGACCGACTTTCCGCGGTCAGGGCCATCCAGCACCACCAGCCGCCAAAGCCCGATGGAGCGGGGCGCCATCGGACTGAACCATGTTACCCCCGCTGCGGTATCGTACCAAGTCGCGGTATTGGGGTTCAGTCCGGTCAAGCCAAGGGACATGATCTTCTTCATTGCGCGCGTGGATCGCCGTATCCGGGAGACGGGGTTGCCCCTCTTGTCTCGCATATTCAGCCGCAGCGCATACCGTCCAAGACTATGTCCACCGAGAAGACCTTCGCAGATCAGCCAGTAGATAAGGATCAGGGCAAAATACAAAACAAGTGGCAAAAGCAGGTTAGGAGCTCTTAAGCCGAGCTCTTGCCGGAGAACCGGTTCCAAAGTAGCAAACACGAATCCCAGAAACATGAAATCGACAAGGGCAGCGGCACTTAGCAATCTTGCCGCGTTTTTGCTGTCCAATGGTCCACCAAGCTTCATGGTCTTGACCCCAACAATGTCAGCACCATGACCAAGGCGGATCCGATTGTGAAAAAGAGCAATGCGTCGCATCGAATGCGCATCGCGCGTTTTCCTCCCTGGCTTGTGCTGCGAAAATGAAAACCTGAGATCCACAATGCCAGACCGGTCCCCGTAACGGTGAACAACATGGTTTCCGAAAGAACCTGTTGTCTTGGGGCAATGGCCAGCCATTCCGCCGCACCCACCATCATGCCGCCCCACAAAAGCGCGATGACGTATGCTGCAATGCTCAGGGACTCGTTTCTGGACTGGCTTAATCTGGTAACAAGGGCCCCCATTCCCCAACCCAGCGCAGCGGCGATCATAACCAATAGCGTCAGGCGAACCGGAAGAGACAGTGAGGCGACTTCAACATTGAAGACGACACTGGAGGTACTGTTTGCCAAATTGGATGTAATACCAAAAAACGCCAGCAACGCGCCGAGTCCGGCGCCGATATGTCCGACGAAGGCCAATATATCGTTGGCGAAAGAGAGTTTGGATCTGAAATCAAAGGGTAGTTTCATGTAAATACACAACCTGAAATTGAAATCAGTTAAAGATGGTTCTTCTTTTAATCTATAGAACTCATCCAGAAATCGTGGTTTTCGTGCGAATCGTTGATTGAAAATAGAAAATATGTGAATCCATAATCAATTGCGAAGATCATAATTTATTGTGGAGTAACTAGATGCGTTCGGTGACGATTTCCATTTTTGCAGCATTTTCGTTGTTTTTGTCAGCCTGTGTAGATGAGACAATTCAGTCTGCTTCCTCTTCAACAGTGGCGGGAAAAACCCAGCAGGAAAAGCAGCTTGAAAAGCAGGCTCGCAGCCTGGATCAGGTGTCTAAAGACATTATCGTAAACAACACAATTCAGGGGGCACTGGCCGGTGCGGTTGTCGGATGTGGTCTTGGTTTGCTTCTGGGTGGTGACGGTGGTGACTGCGCTGCCGGTGCGGCTGCAGGTGGCTTGATCGGCGGGGTCGGAGGAAACCAGGTTGGCCGAAAAGCGGCCGCCAAAAATGTCGAGATCGTAAACAGTAAGGTTGTTTTGGCAAATTTGTCGAACGTCAGCAAACAATTGAACTCGGTAGAAGCAAACTTACGGTCAGTCCTTGCCTCGCAAAACGCCGAGCTCAAATCGTTGCGCCGTCAGTTGGACGGCGGTCAGCTATCGCAATCCGCCTATAACAAGCGGGTCAACGCGATAAAGTCCAACCGCCAGGTTGTTTCAACTGAATTGAAGCGCAGCGAAAAGAACATGGACGGAACAATTTCTGAATTGAAAACGGCGTCAAGCAAGGGGCAGCCCGGATTACGCGGCGCGACAAACGCTGCGGTCAGCAACAAAAACAGGCTGGCCCGGACAAGGGCATCTATTAATCTGTTGTGATTTTTCTTTGACCCGCGCCTGACGTTCAGGTGCGGGTTTTCTAATAGTAAGTGGGTAAAAATGACTTCTGATATTATTCGTTTCTCAAAACCAATGGTACTTACGTCTTTGCTTTTCGTAGCGGGTTGCACCGGTTCCACTGATCCAACAACGGCTACAGTCTTCGACAATATTGCCAACCTGAACTCTGGCGAATACGACCGCCAGATTGCTCAGAACAAGTCTCAGGCAGATGCAATAATTGCGCAGAACAAAGCGGCAGAACAGCGTAACGCGCAATTGGCGGCGCAACGCAATGCCAACCAAAGCGAGATCAATTCGTTGCGTCAACAGATTGCGGACGTCAAGGCGCAGGGCGCAAAGGCCCGTGCAGCCTCGGCTTCGGACCCGGTAAAGCTGCAACAGGTTCAAGCATTGGATCGTCAGTTGGTCGCGGTTGAACGCGATGTATCAAGCGGTGCCAGCCCGTCGGTTGTACGACCCGAGCTGAGCCGGATCAAAGCGGCCTATCGCGCGCTGTCGATCTAATTCTAACAACGTCAGCTCGGCGCTGTTAGACGTATGCGGCGGCCGGGACGTCTTGCCTGAGGGGGGAACTTGGGATTGTGACCTACGGAATTTCACGCACACTTTTGGCGGTCGCGGCCGCTTTGGCCCTATCGGCCACCGCCCATGCACAAGAAGGTAAGACACGGGCCCCGGCAACCGGGTTGGCCATCCTGGACTGTGCGCCATCAGCGCCGGCGCCTGATGATAGCTGTCTGGTGCGTGTGCCGTCGGGTAATGAACGCGGCGGGATGAGCTTTCGATCGCTTGGCGATGAACAGGCCGATTTCGAGTTTGTCAAATCGGTAGCTGAGCTGCCCGGTAACCTGACTCTGTCGGCGACTATGGTTCTGATTGACTTATCCGTCGGCGAAGGCAGCGGACGGGTTCGCAGCTGGAGCAGGGAACGCGATCTTATCGAGCGGGTGGTGTCCAACCTGCCGCCAGATGAAAAGGTCGCGATCTACGGGTTCGGCAATGACATCGTCGAATTGTCGCCCTTTTCCACCAGCCGGTTCCGGGCCGAGGACGTGGTCAAGTCGCTTGAAATCAAGGAACAGAACACACGGCTTGTTGCCAACGCGACCCGTGCCGTCGAATTGCTGAGCCAACAGGACGACGTCCTGCTGAAGAACCTGATCCTGATAACCGACGGGGATGAAGAGGGTCTTGCCACAGTCGCAGAAATTTCGGAAGCGGCCGAAAACGCTGGTGTTTCAGTATCCGCCCTTGGGATGTTCTGGCGCGCGCAAGGCAATGCGCGTACGACGCGCGGGATTGACGTTCTCAAAAGACTGACCGATCCACAGAAAGGACTGATGGAAGAGGCTTTCCTGCAGAACCCATCAGACGCAGGATCGGTTGTATCAAGTTTCATTCGATCCTATGGCAACGCGGTCAAAGGGTCCGGCCTGATTGTTCCGGTCGGTGATCCTGCCCCGGCACGCATTACGATTGATATGATCGAGCCGGTCGTGGGTCAGCCCGGCCAAACCCAGACACAAAGCTACGCGGCAGAGTTTCAGCCGGTCACTGTGGCAGCCGAACAACCAGAAGAGCCGACCGAACCTGAGCCCGAAGAACGACTGATCTTTGGTCTGCCCGAACTCTACGTCTATATCGGCGCGGGCGTGTTGGCGGTTCTCGCACTGTTGATTGCGGTCCTGTTGATGCGGGGCGGTGGCAACAGTGATACCGATGAGCTTGATGGGGATGAGTTTGACGATGAACTTGGTCAAACCGAAATGCCGCCAGACCAGGACGGGTCGCCAACGGTTGCCCATGCGGTGCCTCCTGTTGCGTTCTTGGTGCGCGTAGACAACGGACATCGCTTTCCGATCCCTGCGGGGCGTTCGACTTTGGGACGCAGCAGCACGAATGCAGTTGTCGTACCGGATGGCGGGGTATCGCGTGTTCACGCCGAACTTAGCGGTTCGATGGATGGTCGGTTCACGCTGAGTGATCTGGACAGCTTGAACGGTACGCTCATCAACGATCGCAAGATCAAAGGGGCGCAGCGCCTCAATGTGGGTGACACAGTGGGCCTTGGGTCCGTACGCCTGAAACTGGTCCGGGCGTAAACGCCAGTGACCAACCAAAACGGGAAAGGTGAAGACATGGGCAACGAAAACAAGACAAGCTGGCTTTTTGACAAGGACGACGAAGATCCAAATGAAGATCTGGATTTCGCAGCGGATGAGGGTTTCACCGAAAGCATTTCGCCATCGGACAATGAGCCAACACATGCCGTCGGCGGATCGTCGTTCAGCGAAGCACCAACTGAATATGTCGAGTCCGACAAAACTCAGATCTACCACGGCGGCATGTCCAAAGATTTTGCGAACAAGGCCGAGTTTGATCCAATGGTCGATCCAATCACCGGTTGGCTGGTTGTGGTCAAGGGACCGGGTCTGGGCCAGTCGGTCAACTTGGGATCGGGTATGAACACGTTGGGTCGCGATGGCGATGAGCGTGTTTCAATGGACTTTGGCGACAAGTTGATTTCCGGCAAAGACCACTTGCGCATCATCTTCGATGACGCAAATCGGGTTTTCTTTACGGCCCCTGGTACCGGACGCAATATCAGCCGCGTTAATGGCCAGATCGTGGCGGCCACGATGCCGCTTGAAAATTATGCTCTGATTGAGCTGTCGAAACAGACTCATGTGCGCTTTGTCGCCTTCTGCAACGAAGATTTTGATTGGTCTGAGCTGGCCGAAAGCACTGACGACTGATCCAGATGACAATCATCAGTGGCAAACAGAGCCTGGGCCAGCGCGAGAACCAGGAAGACGCGTTCGAGATCGTCTACCAGAATGAACGCGATCCGAAATCGGATATCTTGATGCTGGTCGCCGACGGGATGGGCGGCCATGCGGGCGGTGAAGTCGCCTCGAACCTGGCGCTTACCGCGTTCAAGACCCATTTTGTTGAGGGCTCGGTCGCCCCGCGCCCACGGGATCGCTTGCAAGACGCGCTGACGACGGCGAATGATGCTTTGCGCCAACGGATTGCGACGCAATCTGATCTCAAGGGCATGGGATGCACCCTGGTAGCGGCGCTAAAGCTTGGTGACAGGCTGGTTTGGGTGTCGGTAGGTGACAGCAGCCTGTTTCTTTTGCGCGATGGGCGTTTGAAAAGGTTGAACGCCGACCATTCGCTTTATGGCGAACTTCTTCAAATGGTGGCGGCGGGCCAGATTACCCAGGAAGAAGCAGACGGCAACCCGCGCCGGAACGCGCTGCGTTCAGCCTTGATGGGGGACCAAATCTCATTGACCGACGTCAATGCCATCGGTCTGAAGCCGGGGGATGTTGTGCTGGCCTGTTCCGACGGTTTGGACACGCTGACGCAATCGGAAATCACTGCGATTCTGCAACGCGGTAAAACCCGCGATATGCGCGGAGTGGCCTCGGATCTTCTGAACGCCGTTGAAGCCAAAGGAAAGCCGAAACAGGATAACACAACGGTTGTTGTTTATGCCCATGTTCAGGACGGCATGAGCAGTATGTTGCGCGGCAGTCAATGGGCTTTTCACCATGGGGATGGCAACCGTAAGACGCTGAAATATATGGCAATCGGGTTGGGTGCCTTGGCTATCGGCGCCACGGTTGGCGCACTGTCGTGGACGAGAACGGATACTCCTGAAACAACGGTTGAACAGGAGCCAGAGCGTTCGGGGACGGTGCCACAGGAAGAGCGCAGTATCGGCGATCGGTCATTGGCCGAAGAGCCAGATGAGACCAGGCCAGATCCGACGGATGGACAGGTTACCGAACCTGAAATTCAGGAAGAGCAGGCGCAGCCTACTGAACCTGAAGCGCCAGCGGAAGAGACGCCGCCTTCTCAAGAGTCAGAGCAACAAGGTCCTGAACTGCCTGAACCTGTGACCAATGAAACCGAAGAACCACCCGAAGCCCCCCTCGAAGAGGAAAGGTAACGCCAATCGTGTCCGCGCATTTGCCAAAGGGAGAAACCTTTGCCGGTTACGTTTTGGGTGACGTGCTGGGGCAGGGGGGGTTTGGCATAACTTACCAGTCGCGCAACCGCGAGACTGGTGAAAAATTTGCGATCAAAGAGTATTTCCCAGCAGACTACGCGGATCGTGGACCGAACAACGCGGTACGGCCGACCTCCGAAGGGCAACACCTGTTTCACATGGGTCTTGAGGCCTTTTTGCAAGAAGCCAATTTGCTGCGCGATCTACCACAGCAGCGCGGTTTGATGCGTGTCCGGGCGGCATTTCAAAAACACGGCACTGCCTATTGCGTTATGGAATACATTCAGGGCGACCCGCTCGACCGTATGATGTCACGTATGATCGACGCCCGCGGATCCGTTCCACAAGATCTGGTCACAACATTTCTTCAATCCATGTTGGGCGCCCTGGATGCCGTTCACAAGGTGGGTGTCGTCCATCGCGATATGAAGCCTGCAAATGTGATGATCCGCAAAGATGGCCAACCGATTCTGATCGATTTCGGAGCCGCCCGTCTGATGGGGAAATCCAGTGGCTTGGCCTCAATGTTCACTCGGAAATATGCGGCTATCGAACAGTTCCCACCCGAGAAGACCGGCCTGGCCGGAGGTGTCCACGAGGGCCCTTGGAGCGACCTTTTTGCCTTGTCTGTCATCCTGTACGAAATGGTATCGCAAAGCCTGCCGCCCAACGCTGAAGAACGTTGGAAGGAAAAACGCGCCAGAGGTCGGGACCCCTATGTTCCTGTGCGACAGAATCTGGCTCGAAACCGTGTTCAGGCCGGGTATGAAGACGTGCTGCTTAACGCCATTGATATGGGGTGCAAGCTGTTGCCAAAGGACCGGATCCGCACTGCTCGGGACTATGCCCGAATAGCAGGTATCGATTTGAATGCCTCCGAAGACGCGCAGGATACGTCCGGCCAACGCCCCGCCCGCAAATCTCCTCAATCTGGCAGATCCGGTAAGTCGTCTCGCAAGCGGGGGGGACCCAAAGCCTGGGTTTTTGTGTTGTTGTTCATCCTGGTCATCGCCCTGGCCGTAATTGCGTATGGAACTTTGATGTGAGTGTCGTGACTGCAATCTTGAAAATGGTGTTTTCGGTCTTTGTCCTTTTGGCCGTCGGAACGTCCGTGGCGCGTGCCCAGATACAATCCGAGGTCGTCTCTTTGGCGGATGGTGCGGTGGGCAGAGTCGTGGTCGAATACGACGAGGGGTGGGGCACCGGATCGGGTTTTGTTCTTGCACCGAATCCACGCGGAGACGGGTATTACTTTCTGACCAATCACCATGTGATTGACGGCGGTGTCAGTGCGTTTGTCGGGTTCAAGTCCAATGACCAGATCTTCAAATATGACGCCAAGGTCGCCTATGCATCTTACGAAAAAGACATGGCGATACTCGAGATCGTGCCGCAGGAATCCTTTGGGCACACCCCACGTGTTTTGTCTGTCCGAGTTGGCACCATCAACAAGGGCGAACAGGTCGCGGCCGTTGGATTTCCCGGCACGTCGGACATATCCAATGACAGTGGCAATGAGCTGGCATTTTTTGAAACAACCCTGACGCAAGGCGCGGTCAGCAAAGTGTCACCCGGAAAGACACAAAGAAACCGTGGCACACAAGAGATCGTGCAACATACAGCCTCGATCAACCCCGGCAACTCGGGCGGACCGATGATTGACTTCTGCGGTACGGTTCTTGGGATAAACACGGCTGGTGTCGTGTTGAATTCGGATGGTGAGACGCCGGCGAACGGAACATTTTTTGCACCCTCGTCAAACTCGATTGCCGGGTTTCTGCGCGACAGCAACGTGCCGTTTACGTCACACAAGGCTGGCTGTGATTCCGACAATCCCAGCGTCGTCAGCGGTGATGGCCCGGACAACAATCTTCTTATCATTCTGGCAGTTTTGTGCGGCGGTGGGGCCGCTGTGATCGGCGGCATTTACTACGCGTCTACACGGGGCAAGGAAGGTGCTGCTATTGGCTCGGACCGCAAAGTAGCGGTCGCCAAACCAAGTGGACAATCCATTCTGGCGGTGTCCATGGCGGGGCAATCTGCGCAGTTCAGCTCGACGCAGCTGCAATCCGGTGTCACCATCGGACGCGCCAGTGAAAACACTTTGACTGTCACCGACCGGAACCTCAGCCGTCGTCACGCCAGCCTTTCGCTGCAGGGGCGGAAGATGATGTTGACGGATTTAGGCTCTTCAAACGGGACCAAAATCGATGGCCGTCGTGTGAAACCGAATGAGCCGGTGCAGATCAACACAAGGTCCAGGGTAGAATTGGGAGGGATCGCGCTTGTCCTCAAACGTCCCTGATACCGTTCTGTCGATCCGGAACATCGGTATTGAACGTGCTCCTGGGTTCTTCGTCGTAATCGAAGAACTGGATCTGCGCGCCGGAGAGACGATTGTTCTGGATGCGGTTAGCGGGGCCGGTAAAAGCACCGCGCTTGGTTTGATCGCCGGGGCCCTGCCGATGGCGGAATTGCCTGACACCCGCCATTTGATTGATGGTGTTCCCGTCACGCCGGAAACACCGCGTTCTGAATTTGCGGGGCCGGATAAGCTGGGCTTTGTTCTGCAGACCAACACATTGGTTTCATATCTCACTTTATTGGAAAACATCGAATTGCCGGTCCGTGTCGCCGGTCAACAACCGGATCTGGAATGGCAGGAGCACCTGATCCGTGCCATGGGACTGCGTGATCTGACAGCGCGCAAACCGAGTCAATTGTCGGTTGGTCAGCGCCAGCGTGCATCGGTCGCGCGGGCGCTGCTTGGACAACCGGCATTGTTGTTGCTTGACGAGCCGGTTTCGGCGCTTGATCCGGCCAACGTCGCCGAAGTCGAAGGGTTGATCGTGCATCTGGCGGCAGAAGCGGGATCTGCGGTGGTTCTGGCCAGTCATCAGGCCCAAACAGGTGAGTTTGCAAAAACACCTCGGGCAGATCATCGGATTCTGGATCATCAGGGTCTGTCCTATTCCATCTTCTCAACAGCAGGCCGCTCTGCGGCAAAGGTGGCGTGATGATGAAGATACCCGTCAATCTGGCCCTGCGGGAATTGCGGCATGACTGGCAATCTGCCTTGTGCTTCGTCGCCGCGCTGGCCGGGGTTCTGGGGCCGCTTTTGATCATCCTTGCGCTCAAGAACGGGGTCATCGGAACCATGGTGGGTCGGCTGATTGACGACCCCTCAAACCGTGAGATTTTAGCCATCGGCGCGGGTCAGCACGATGCGGCCTTCTTTGCGGGGTTGAATGCCCGGCAGGATGTAGGATTTGTTGTGCCGGCAACAAGGTCGATCAACACTTCTGCCAATGCTGTTCGACATGAAGCACAGCGCAAGCTGGAGCGGGCAGTGCCGTTAATCCCATCAGCTGCTGGCGATCCGCTGGTCGAAGGTGAGGCTGTGATGCCGGGTCGTATCTGGATTTCTGACGCGTTGGCACAGGATCTGTCCGCCGGGGCAGGCGATACAGTGGACATGATCATTGGGCGCGAAGTGGACGGCCAGCGCGAGAACGCGCGGCGCGACCTGCATGTCATCGGGGTTCTTCCTCCGGAGATCTGGCCACGCCCTGCCATTTTCCTATCGGTTCCGGACCTTTTGGCAGCTGAACGCTTTCGGGACGATCTGTCCGCGACACCAGCCAACTGGACAGACCCGGTTGCAGAGCCAGACAGCTACGCAAGCTTCCGGCTTTATGCACGATCTCTGGATGACATTGGCGTGTTGTCCAGCCATCTTACAGAACTGAGATTGCAGTCACGGCCGCGGGCGGAAAATGCAGCGCTATTGCTGTCTTTCCGTCGAAACCTGAATATCCTTTTTACTGCGATCGCGGCGCTGGCAATGTTTGGGTTCTGGGCTGCGATGTCAGCCAATCTGCGCGGTATGGTCGAGAGGCAGCGCGTGACATTCAGCCTGTTTTCCATGCTGACTATGCCGGATCGGCAGCGCTGCATCATACCTGTTGCTCAAAGCCTTGCCTTGGTGCTGAGTGGTGTCGTTGCAACGCTGATCATCATCCTTCCGCTTTTGCTGGCAATCAATGCCGCGTTCGAAACCGCGCCCGGAGAATCTGTCGCGCGGCTGTATCCCGGGGACATTATGGCGACGATGGCTCTTGGAGCATTGACCGCCGTCACAGCAGCGGTTTGGGCAGTGATTGCCGTGCGCAATGTTGAACCTCAGGAGGTGTTGACCCATGCTTAGATCGATCCGTTTTGCGCTGGTTCCACTTCTTGGCTTGCTGACGCTCTCTGCCACGGCGCAAGCACAGGATATCACCTGGCGCGAGAAATACTACAATCCGCAACCCGCCGATGGTGATCTGACACTTCCGATGCCTTGCGGTGGTGCCATGACCTTTCGCAAGGTCGCTACGCCGAATACCGACGGAGTTATCGGGGATGTTTCGGTTGTTTTGGGACAAGAGGGGAGTGCTCAGCCGTATCTGAATGGTTTGAGGCGTGCGTTTGTTTCGGGCGCTTTCGCCGATGAACAAGGTGCCGCCAAGGGCTATTTCTATATGGCCAAATATGAACTGGCGCAGGCGCAATGGGATGTGGTCATGTCGGAGGTCTGTCCAGAAAAAGAGCCACGCCGTCGTGCCTTTGTTCCCGCTGTCAGTCAGACACGGCTGGACTATCAGCGCTTTGCCGAAATCTACACGCTTTGGCTGATGCAGAATGCCCCCGATACGTTGCCCCGGGTTGATGACACGCGCGCTTATCTGCGCCTGCCGACTGAAGAAGAGTGGGAGTATTCAACGCGGGGTGGTTTGGCGGTGGATCAGGCCTTGTTCCGCGCGCCCTTACCGCCGGTGCCCGAGGGAACGCCACAGGATGAGTTCATTGCCCACGGGGGTACGGCCTCGGCTGGCGGTAAGCTTCAGGTCATTGGTTCGCTCCGACCCAACCTGCTTGGTCTTCACGACATGTTGGGCAATGCGGCCGAGATCGTGGGCGATCCGTTTTCGCTTGTTCGTCATGGCCGCCTTCATGGGCAAGCTGGTGGATTCATCAAACGCGGTGGCGATGCGCGCACGCCTTTATCGGACATAACCTCATCTACCCGGTTCGAGGTACCGCCTTTTGATGTCCTGTCCAACTCTGCCTCGGCGGACCGCTTTACCGGCACGCGGCTGGTGTTGCAGGGGCTGGCCATCACATCGGCCGATCAGGATCAGGCCCTGAAGGACGGATTGGATCAACTGGCGCGCCCGGACGAAGGACTTGCGGTGGCAGCCAGCGAGCAAGAGGCGATGGACCTTTTGGATGAAATTTCCGCCGAGACGCTTTCCGACCGGACCAAAACCCAACTGGCTGTGATTAAGGATACGCTGAACCGGGGTCGGGTTGAACGCAACGCACGGCGTGATCAGTCAATCCGGCTGATCCTGACCTCGGGCGTGTTGGTCTGCGGGCAAGGCATCCGACGCTATCTGAATGCCCTGATTTCGGCGCTCACGATTCAACCTGAGCTGGACGCGCTTGAGGAGGAAGCCCGTCAAAGCGGGGATCAGGATTTTCTGGATCAGGTGCTGGCCGCCAAAGACGATGCGGCCGTTAAGCTGGCCGAGCTTGAAGCCAAGGCAAAGGCAGACATTGTTGAATACGCCAATCTGATCGAGGGGCTGGTGGATCAATACTCTCCGGTCCTGCTGCGCAAGCAAATCGACTTTATCTACCCGACCGAGGCGGATCGCGGCCGTGAACGCGCGACCTGTTTGGCGATGGTGCAGGATCACATCGGTGCGCGCAGCGTCGCGGGGTATTCGGATTTGGATCAAATTGCAGATGATTTTCAGGCCACAGCCCTGTCGTTCGTCGAAGAGTGAATTGGAAAGGTTGAGCAATGCGGGATGTATTGAACAAATCGCTAGAGGTTCTGGTCTGGATTACGACCGGGCTGTCGATTGTGTTCTTCTGTTTTACGGCCATTACGATGTTGCGATTGTCGCCGTTGGGGCCAGATACCACGACAATAATAGCAGCCTTTCTGACCGTGATCTTCGGGATCACTTCGTCCTTGGTGTTTGCCGGGATCTGTTTCCAGATCATGGATATTCGCACCTTTAGCAAACACACCGCGATCAGCCTGAAAAACCGGAGGTGACAGGAGCTATGGAACACTCGGTACTGGGGCTGCGGCCCGGCAGCGTCCTGCAAGACACTTACGAAATCAAGACTCTTTTGGGTGAAGGCGGCATGGGGGCCACCTTTCTCGGCCTGAATCGGGCCAGTGGCCACGATGTGGCGATCAAGGTCATGACGCCCAGCTTTGCCAAGAACCAAAAGGCCGTAGAACTGTTCCGGCGTGAAGCAAACCTGTTGCGGACCGTGCGCAGCGAGGCTGTGGTCCGGTTCGAAACCTCGATGTTGGACAAAGACGGGCGGCTGTTTCTGGTGATGGAGTTCGTCCCGGGCCATCCGCTGGCGCACTATCTGAAAAAAGGCGCGCGCCTGTCTTCGGATGATGTTCTGAAGCTGGGTCTGCGCCTTGCCCAAGGGCTTGAAGCGATTCACAAGCTGGGCATTGTTCATCGCGATGTTGCCCCGGACAATGTGATGATCTCGCATGAGGACATCAATCAGGCAAAGTTCATCGACTTCGGCCTGGCCTCGGACAGTGTCGGCACGGACAAATCGATCATTGGCGACAGTTTCGCAGGCAAGTTGCGATATTGCGCACCGGAGCAATTGGGGCTGTTCGGAAACGAAGTGTCCGCCGCGACAGATGCCTATGCGTTGGGGCTGGTGCTGATGCGCACTGCAGGTCTGGAATTGCCGGGCGAGGGCAAAGGATTTGCCGCTGTTGAAGACCGCAAGGCAGATGTCAAAATTACTGACCCAAAGGTCGAACCACGGTTGAAATGGGCGCTGGAACAGTTGTTGAAGGCCAATCCAAAAGATCGACCAAGCAATTTGCCAGACCTGTTTCGCGAGGCAATGAAACGCGCCGAAAAGAAATCTCCCTCATCCGGGGCAACCCCTGCCAAAAAGGCTGAAGCGTCGGGGTCCGGCAAGATGCCTATGATCGCGGCGGGCATCGCCGTCCTGGCCATTGTTGCAGGTGGTGCGTGGTATTTTCTGTCTGGGCCAGGGGGGTCATCTGCCAAAGTGAACGAATCCGTAGGGATCGCACAAGGCGCAGTTGCCGCAGATAATCCTCTGTCGGCGGCGCAGGCGCTGCTGACCGCAGGTGGCGCGCAGAATTTGGATGCGGCGCTGGGGGCCTTGATTGCGATCAGCAATGATCAGGACCTGTCACAACAGGACAGGGCCGAAGCCAACGTTCTAATTGCCGAAATGTACGACCCCAAAACCCACAGCACGATAACGTCGCCATTTCCACGCCCGGATCCATCGGCTGCGCGGCGTTACTATGAGCGGGCCGCCGATCTGGGGTCGGATCCGGCGCGTGACGCCCTGAATCGATTGGGCGAGTAAGGAGACGGATATGATGTTGAGACGCATACTTCTTCTGATCGTCGGCTTGGCGGTTTTGGCTGTACCAGCATTGGCGCAATCCAAATCCCCCTTGCCGATTGAAGGCAAAACCAGCTTGTTCCAACGCGTGCTGATCCGTGAACGGATTGAAGCGCGCGCCGAGCCTGAAAGTGAAACGCCCGGGCAAGCGCTGTCCCCGCTTCAGGTTTTTTTCGTCTATGACCGGAACGGTGAGTGGATGCAGATCGGCGCTGACGATCAGGGCGAAGATCTGTTGTGGATCCCTGAGACCGCCGCAGTAGCATGGAACCAGAACATAGTGGCCACATTGGAAGGCAGCGACAACGTCGGGCGCGTATTGTTCTTCAACGATATTGATCCGATTTACGACATTATCGAAAGCGAAAACCCCGCCAGCCTTGCCAAAGATGCACGGGACGAGGCGCTGGCAGCCGAGCAGGGTGGAGAACCATCCGAGACCGTGATCGCGCTTGGCCCGCGAGAAACAATTGATCAGCGGCAAAATCTGTATGTGATGCCGATTCTGTCGACGGAAGAGGCCGTGTTTGACATTGGGCCCTTTGTGAATTTGCTGCACGTGGCAGTGGCCAGTGCCAACGCACCCAATTTGCCAGCTCCGTCTGTCTCACAGGCCCCGGGTGATTTGAAAACCGCCGTTGTGTTCGTGGTCGATACGACCATTTCGATGGAGCCCTATATCCGAGCCACGCGGGACGCGTTGCAAGAGGTTTACCGCGAGATTGACGGATCGGACGCGACCGGGGCCGTTAGTTTTGGGCTGGTTGGATATCGCGACAACCTGCAGGCGGCACCAGAACTCGGCTATGATGTTCAAACATTTGTTGATCTGAATAAGGGGTTGGACGTTCAGAACTTCCTTGGTGGAATCGACGCAATGGAAGAGGCGGAGTCCAGCAGCAAAAACTTCCGGGAGGACAGCTACCGCGGCATCGAACACGCCTTGGAGGACATGGATTGGAGCGAATTTGGTGGCCGTTTCATCGTGCTGGTTACCGATGCCGGTCCGCGGGAATTCGATGACGAGTATTCTTCTACGGGATTGAGTGCGGAAAGCCTGAACCGGATCGTTCGTGAGCGCATCGGTGGTGCCATGGCCGTTATGCATCTGCGCACCCAGCGTGGCGCCAAGGATCATCCGTCGGCTGAAGCTGCGTATAAACAGCTTACGGCCTTTCCGAATTCTGCGCCGCTGTATTTCCCGATCCAGAATGGCGATCCGGGTGTTTATACCGAGACGGCCCGAAAGCTTGGACAGATTGTTGCCCAGCAAACTTCGGCGTACCGCCGCAGTGGCGGGGATGATGTGCTGAATGAAGACGCCATCGTTGAAGAAGGCGATGGGCAGTTCGCGGGTTTGAACACGGCCAGCCGAACCATGCAGCTGGCTTATCTTGGCAGAACCGAAGGTGCCCGCGCCCCTGATCTGTTCGAAGCATATGTGGCCGATCGTGACTACGATCGTACGGGCCTGAAACCTCTGTCGATCCGCCTGTTGATTTCGAAGGCTGATCTTAGCAACCTCGAAGAGGCGCTGCGCATCATTGTGGATCAGGCGGAACGCAATGTGGTGAATCCTGATCAGTTTTTTGCCCAGGTTCTGGGTGTGGCGGCTGACATGAGCCGGAGGCCGGATCAGGTCTCGCGCCAATCCGACCCAAGCTTGGCCGAAGCTGTTGCGCTGGACGAATACTTGTCAGACTTGCCCTACAAGTCCCAGATCATGGCGATCACCGAGGATGACTGGGTGCGATTGCCGATTTCGGAACAGCAGACCATCGTCAACGGGCTTTATGACAAGATCGAGCGATATCGCCGCTACAATGAATCCACGGATCAATGGGTGGATTATCTGGGGGCGGGTCCGCAAGCTGGGAACTTGCTGTATCCAATGTTGTTGGACGACTTGCCATAGGTTTTTGGCTTCCTTTCATACCTCGCTGTGAAAGGAAGCTGATGTCATCAGGCCCTGAATTGGTGCCGTGTACCGGATGGCGCGTTGAAAATGCGTCCCCTGTGGCGAACTCATTCGGCGACTTCTGACTTGGTTTCGTGCTTCTTGAACTGTTGATCGAACAGATTGCGGAAGCTGCCGTTCTTCTCCATCAACTCGTCCAGGTTACCCTGTTCAATGACCGCGCCGTCCTGCACGACCATGATGTTGTCTGCCTCCAGGATCGTTGACAGACGGTGCGCAATCACGATCACCGTTACATCCTGAGTCAGCGCATCCAGGGCTTCTTTGACAAGGGTTTCCGATTCAGCATCCAGCGCACTGGTTGCTTCGTCCAGCAGCAGAATCTCGGCTTTGCGCAGAATGGCGCGGGCAATTGCGACCCTCTGTTTTTGACCGCCGGACAGGAACGTCCCGTTCTCGCCAACTTGAGTGTCATACCCTTCAGTCAACTCGGTAATGAAGTCATGTGCATGGGCCGCCTTGGCTGCCGCCACAACCTCTTCATCTGTTGCATCCGGAGCCGAGCAGCGCAGGTTCTCCATCACCGAGGTTGAGAACAAAAAAGTGTCCTGACCCACGTATGAGATCTTCCGGCGCAATGAAGAGAAACTGACATCTCGCAAGTCCTGACCGTCAATTTCGACGCTGCCTGCGTCAGGATCGTAAAACCGCATCAACAATCCGAAAACGGTCGACTTGCCACCACCAGACTGACCGACCAGAGCAGTGGTTTTCCGTGCCTGAAAGGTCAAATTCATGTTTTCGATCACCGGAATGGCACCATGATAGCCAAAGGTGACATCGCGCAATTTGATCTCACCCGGCCCATTCAAAAGCTCGTGCGCATCGGGCTTCTCGAGCATTGTATCTTCCTGATCCAGCAACCCGAACAACATGCCCACGCCGACCATGCAGGTTTCTATCTGGACACGCATCTTGGACAGGCGCTTGGCGGGTTCGTACGCCATCAACAATGCGGTGATGAAAGACATCAGCTGACCCGCAGATGGCGGTTCGCTTCCCGCAAGACCCAAGGTACTGACGACCAGAACACCCGCGACGGCCAATCCGGCCAGAAACTCCATGAGCGGGCTGGCGATCGACTGCAACTTGGCGATGTCGTTCGAACGCTCTTCAACCTTGCGAATGGCGGTGTCCATGCGTGTGATCATCCGGTCTTCAAGTGAAAACACCTTGATTACTTTGATACCGCTGGACGTTTCCTGAAGCACCCGGATGATTTCGGCCAGGGATTTGAACTCGGCCTGCATGATCGTGCGCACGCTTTTCAGCAGATACCGCACACCCAACAGGGCTATAGGTCCGACTACGAAAAACATTACCGAAAGAACTGGCTGTTGATACACCATGACAACGATCAGACCCACAAGTGTCAGTGCGTCGCGGACAAAGCCGGTCACCAGAACATCGATCAGTTGTCGTGCTGCTTGTGCCCCGTGAGTGGTCCTCATCAGCAGATCAGAGGATTCGTTCGTTGCAAAGAAGGAGACGCCGTGCCGAAGCAGCTTGCGGTAGACCCGGTCCTGCTGTGCGGCGACAATACGATTGCCGGCCCTCGCGAGATACATGGCCTGAATATAAGAAGCGATTGCTTTGGCCAGAAACAGGCCAATCACACCCAGTGCAATCATATGCGCCCAGCCGCGCATATCGGGACTGGTCATGGCGTCGACAATGTACTCCATCATATAGGCTGAGCCTGCAGTCGTCACCGCGACGACAATCATCGCTACGATCGCAACGCCATAGAGACGACCTTGTGCGTAGAAGCTCTCGCCGATGAGACGGCCCATATAGCCTGATCGCCAGTTTTTCCAGGCGCGCTTTATCATTGCGTTCTCCAGATCATGAAACCATGCGCTCGCTCAGATAACCTATATTCTTTCCGGTCTAAAGGGCAGATGGTGGTGGGCGACAAGCTTGTCCGACCCCGCCTGTCGGCGATTGAATGTGCTAGATAGTAATCGGATCAACAAAGAGCAAGCGCGCTGACCTGATACAACACTCTGTATTGCCGCCCGGGAGAGTGCAGTGATGCCGCGTTTGCGCTATTAATGTGCCCTGTTTGCCCTCAGGGTCGGGCCCTTATGAGACACGCCAAATGCCGAGATTTTCTCTGTGACAACGCAAAAAAGCGCTTAGAACGTGGGTAGTGAGCCATGCCTGCAGACAACGCACCCTGCGTGAATTGATTCCATAAACTCACTGTGGTATTTTCGGATAAGCTCTTTGCAATGTTCCGTTTTTTAGGATGGCAGGTGCAAGAATACTCGACTATGGCGCAAGCGGAATCTTGCTGATGAGCCCTGCATGCAAGGAATAAAGCTTAAGGACCTGTTTTATCAGTTGTATTTTTAGATCTTGGTCCATAGTTACGCCGCGAAGTTTTTATTGGTGATGCAAGTGTCGATCAAGGCCGTCATTCTCAGTCTACCAAAAGATATCGAGCGGCGACGTTCTTGCGAACGCGAACTTGATCGCTTTGGTCTTGCGCATGAGTTTTCGGATGCGATTTCCGGTGATCAACTGGAAGAATTGCACCTACTGCAAAACTATGATGCCGACGTGAACCGCAGCAAGTTCAAGCGACCACTCAGCCGGAATGAAGTCGCCTGCACCTTGGGCCATCGTCAGATCTGGCAGAAGATTGCCAATTCAGAAGATCATATATGCCTGGTGTTGGAAGACGATGCCACCTTTGTTCAGAACCCTACGCCGTTTCTCGATGCGGTATCTCGGTTTCCTGAGAGCTTCGAAGATGTGATGGTCAAGCTGGACGGTCCGCCGGGCAAGAATGCGCAGGTTGTCAGATCTGTAGCGGATCAGAGCCTTGTGCTGTCTGATCGCCTTCCACCCAGAACCACAGGGTACATAATTGGGCGACGGGCTGCGACGCGATTGGCCGAATTGGATGCGCCAATTGCCAGGCCAATTGACATCGACCTAAAGTTTTACTGGGAACACAAGGTGCCTATTCTGACGCTTCAGAAACAGATGATCGCAGAGCGCGCGGCAACTGACAGCAACATTGAATCCACGCGGGAAGAGACCAAACCCGGCTCATCATTCAGCAGGTTTGTTCGCAATATTCTGTATCAGACAAACTACACTTACGGGCGGCTAAGCCATCCTTTGAACCCGCAAAAGATTGAAGGCTTGGGCCCGTTGTTGCGGACCGAAAACCGAGTTCGGACCTGCGCATGAAAAAGAACCTTGTGGTTGTCCGCGCAGGCGGCAAATCCTTGCACCATCGTTGGCAGGAAATTGCATATGAGGATCGGAACTATGATCTTCTGATCAGCTATTTCTCAGATGTTGCATTTTCAGAGTTTGTGGCGGAACCCGGCGTTCAGGCTGTTTTGATCAAAGGCGGCAAATGGGATGGGCTGTACGAGACACTCCAGAACCGGGATCTCGCCCAGTATGACTATTTCTGGCTTCCCGATGATGATCTCGACATAAGCGCGACGGATGTGAATTATCTGTTCGACGCCATGCGGTTGTACGGGCTGAAGATTGCACAACCATCGCTGACACCAGACAGTTATTTTTCGCATTTCGTGTTCAGCCAATGCCCGGGCTTTGCGCTGCGATATACAAACTACATCGAGATTATGGCGCCATGCCTGCATCGCGATATTCTGGTGAAGGCCCTGCCTTTGTTCCAGGGAACGATGAGCGGATATGGCCTGGATTACATCTGGTGTCGTTGGGCAGAAGCGGGGGCTTTTCGCGCCGCAATCCTAGATGAAATTGCAATGCATCATACCAGGCCAGTTGGAAAGAACCTGAAAGCCGTCATGGCCGAAACCGGCAACCTCAGTTCAGAGGATGAAGAGGCTGTGCTGAAAGAGATGTTTGATCTGTCTCGCCGAACTGTACCAATGGTTTTTGCGGCGATCTTGCAGGGGGGGCAGCCGATCTCGGGCCGGATATCAGTCGGGTGGCGCATGTGCCGCAGTTGGATGTCGATGCTGTCCAGCTTTCGCAGTGCTGGCGAGGCGCGAGCCGGGATATTCAAGATCGCCCGGCGGCAGCTGAGCAAACCGCTGGATATGACAACAATTTCGATGAACTCCGCAAAGGTCTTTGAATGAACAAAGGTCGCTTCTTAATGGTTGGTGCCGGGCTATCCGGTGCAGTGATCGGTCGTGAACTTGCCGAGCAGGGGCACGAAATCACCATCGTGGACAGCCGCGATCATATCGGGGGCAATTGCCACACTGAACGCGATGCCGATACTGATGTTATGGTGCATGTCTACGGGCCGCATATCTTCCATACGGATGACGAGGAAGTTTGGCAGTACGTCAACCGCTACGCCAATTTCCTTCCCTATAAAAACCGGGTCAAAACCACCTCTAAGGGGCAGGTGTTCTCGCTGCCGGTGAATTTGCACACCATCAATCAGTTTTTCGGCAAGACCATGCGCCCCGACGAAGCGCATGAGTTTATCACGCAAGAACAAGCCGATACGTCAATCAGTGATCCGCAGAGTTTTGAAGAGCAGGCGATGCGTTTCGTCGGTCGCGATTTGTATGAGGCTTTTTTCAAAGGTTACACTATCAAGCAATGGGGATGTCATCCTTCTGAACTGCCGGCATCGATCCTAAAGCGGCTGCCTGTGCGGTTTAACTACGACGACAACTATTTCTTTCACAAGTTTCAGGGCATGCCTGAAAACGGCTATACCGATATGATCGCCGGTATCCTGGATCATCCTTTGATTACCGTGAAACTGAACAGCACATTCGAGCGGGGGATGAGCGATGATTTCGACCATGTTTTCTACTCTGGCCCGCTGGATGGCTACTTTGACTACGAACTTGGTCGTCTTGGTTATCGCACCCTGGATTTTGAGCGTTTCACCTATGACGGAGACTATCAGGGTTGCGCAGTGATGAATTACGGCGAAGAAAGCGTGCCATACACCCGTATCACGGAACATAAACACTTTGCGCCTTGGGAAACGCATGACGGTTCGGTGTGTTACCGTGAGTTTTCCCGAGCGGCTGATCCAGACGATATTCCTTATTATCCCATCCGTCAGGTGAAGGAAAAAACGCTGCTTGGTGAATATGTTGAGCTGGCCAACAAAACGCAAAAAGTGACCTTTGTCGGCCGCCTTGGTACTTACCGCTACCTGGATATGGACGTCACGATCCGAGAATCTTTTGAGACTGCCAATTCTGCGCTAATGGCAATATCCCAGGGAGAACGGCTACAGCCATTTTACGTGTCTGTTCTTTGAACAGTTTGGGTTGGTTGCCATGTGGTCATGTCAAACAAAGGAATTGACAACGGCCGCCGCACTCGCGGACTCTGGGTGGAAACGTAACCAGCCGAACAAGTAAGTTCTTTCACGGTTGCGGGCTGCGAAGGACGGCCCGGTCAGGCCTTTACAAACAACTTACGCTCGACGTTGCAAACAGGTTCTGCTGGCCCGTCTTCAGTGATCAATATGGTTTCCGTTGTTTCCAAACCCCAGTCGTCCATCCAAAGCGCAGGCATGAAGTGGAACGTCATGCCCGGTTGTAAAACGGTTTCATCTTCGCTGCGAATTGAAGCCGTTCGCTCACCCCAATCCGGCGGGTAGCTCAGGCCAATGGGGTATCCCATACGCCCCGACCGCTCGATCCCATGGTTTGCCAGAACCTGCATGAATGTATTGGCGATGTCGCAGGTGCGATTACCAGCGCGCGCAACCTCCAAACCTGCGGCGATCCCTTCCAATTGTGCTTCTTCGGCCCGCAGCACGTCGTCAGAGGGCGTTCCGAGGAACACGGTCCGGCACAGCGGGGCGTGGTAGCGGCGATAGCACCCGGACAGTTCAAAGAATGTGGCTTCGTTCGGACGCATTGGGGATCCATCCCAAGTTAAATGCGCAGCGGTCGCGTCCAGCCCAGACGGGGTTAGCGGCAGAATTGCGGGGTAGTCGCCCCAATCGTCCCCAACCCCGGTTATGCCCGCGTGCAAGATATCCGCGACAAGGTCGTTTTTTCGCACTCCGGGTGCGGCGCGTTCAATAGCGGTCTGCATGACTTTTTCTGAGATGCGCGCCGCCTTGCGGATAAAGGCGATCTCGTCGCGTGATTTGATCAACCGCTGCCAGTTTACCAAAGCCGTTGCATCAGACAGCGCAGCGTCTGGCAATTCGTTGCGCAAAACCTCGTGCGCCTTGGCAGAGTAATAGTAGTTTTCCATCTCAACGCCAATGCGCCCTCGGTCCAACCCGTGCGCCCGCAGCTGTTCCGCCAAATGCTCCATCGGATGACAAACGGTCGATTGTACGTAGTGATCGCCATAGCCAATAATATTGTCATGGTGCATCCAACAGGTACGGCGCCCACCCAACATATCCATGTGGCGGCCCCACCAGATCGGCTCGCCTTCTTTGGGAACAATCACGCCTTGATGGACATAAAACGACCAACCATCATAACCGGTCAGCCACGCCTGATTTGACGGGTCAGTCACGAAAAGCGCGTCAAGACCAGCTGCATCCATCGCAGCACGGGTTTTGGACAGGCGTCGTTCGTATTCTGGAATGCTGAAGGGCGCTTTTGTTGGTTGCATCACGTCTTTCCTTTCCATGTCTCAGTCCAAAACGGCCTTAATTGCACCCACAGTCGCTGCGACCACTTGATCGGCTTCGTTCCGGCTCAGACAAAACGGAGGGGCAAAGCCCAGAATATCTCCCTGGGGCATTGCGCGCGCGATCACACTGTCTTGGTCCAAAAGCTTTCCAGAAATCTGAGGTCCGATTTTGTCGGCGGCATCAAAGAAGCGGCGCGTGTCTTTGCCCTTAACAAACTCCACTGCACACAGCATGCCTTCGCCACGTACCTCTCCGACATTGGGATGGTCTGCCAGCGCGTCGCGCATCGCTGTGTTAAGATAAGCCCCGATATTGCCTGCGTTCTCGACCAGCCCAAGCGCGTCGATCAGCTGTAGATTGGCAACGCCCGCCGCAGCGCCAACGGGATGCGCGGAGTAGGTCCAACCGTGGCCTATTGGGCCATTTTCGTCGGTACCCTGTTCCAGCACGGCCCAGATTTTGTCCGAGACGATGGACCCCGATAGCGGGGCATAGGCAGACGTTAACCCTTTGGCGATGGTGATTAAATCTGGACGCATCCCATAGTGATCCGAGCCAAACATCGTACCAAATCGACCGAACCCTGTCACAACTTCATCCGCGATCAAAAGAATATCGTGCTTGTCCAAAACCGCCTGAATCGCGGGCCAATACCCGTTGGGTGGCGGCACAATGCCGCCAGTGCCAAGCGCAGGCTCTCCGATGAAGGCCGCAATAGTGTCCGCCCCTTCTTGCGCAATCAATTCTTCAAGTTTGGTAACGCAATGGGCAACAAATTCGCCTTCACTCTGATCCGTATCATCCCGCCGGAAGTAATAGGGCGCTTCGGTGTGAAGAACCTGGGCTAACGGCAAATCGAATTTTTTATGAAACAGTTCCAAGCCGGTCAGTGAACCGGTCATCAACCCGGATCCATGATATCCGCGCCATCGAGAGATGATCTTTTTCTTTTCCGGGCGCCCAAGGATGTTGTTGTAGTACCAGATCAGTTTGATGTTGGTTTCATTGGCATCAGAACCGGATAGCCCAAAATAAACCTTGGACATATGATCTGGTGCGCGATCCAACACCATCTTAGCCAGCGTGACCGAAGCCTCGGTGCCGTGCCCGACATAGGAGTGATAATAGGCCAGCTCCTTGGCCTGATCCGCAATCGCTTCGGCAATTTCTGTACGCCCGTAACCGACGTTGACACAGTAAAGCCCTGCAAATGCGTCCAACAGACGATTCCCGTCGCGATCCTGAATGTGGCAACCGGAACCGCCAGCGATCAAGCGTTGCGGAAGATTGCCCCGTGCGAAGTCGGCAAGATGGGTCGAAGGGTGGAAGAAGTTATCCCGGTCCCATTGCTCAAGTTGGTCATTGTGAAGCATAGCACTTCCTACTGGCTACGACGGCGCGCCGTCAGGTCAAAATGAAAGGAGCCGATTGCACGCCAATGGCAGTCGGTTGCCATCGTTTTGAGCAGAAAGGCTCCGCTCACCCAAGCAGCAGCGCGCAATGCCTTTATTGCCAAGGTCGTAATGTGAATGAACCATGATTGGCCTGCGTCAATCAATTGAAATCACAATTGCTCCGCCATTTAGTCGATCCGTCGTTGGGGGTGCAGCCGTCAGTTGCGTCTCGGAGTTTGGCGATCATGGTATTCAGAGTTGACGTGACCAAAGTTAGCAAAGCACCATTCGGACTACCTTCGCACCGGCTTTTCCTGATAGTAAAATATTCATGCTGAGAGAAAAAAGAACAGAGATTGGATTTCTACTCTTTGACGGGTTCCCGATGGCCTGTCTGACCTCGGTGATCGAGCCGCTGCGTGCCGCGAACGAGATCGTAGGGGAGGCAGTGTTTTACTGGTCGTTGGTTACCGAGCATGCACAGAAAGTCAGGTCCAGCGCCAATGTCCGGTTCGAGGCTGAGTGCGATCTGACCACCTGCCAATCGATCGACATTTTGTTTCTCCTCAGCAGTCCAACCTCGGGGTTTTCTGATCCGAGCCAAGGCAACGGGGCGCTGCGCGCGCTGGCGCGTCACGGCACCATTTTGGGCGGCATCAGTGGAGGTGTGTTTCCACTGGTGCGGTCCGGTATCATGACCGGCCATCCAGTTTCGGTACATTGGTGTTACGAAGCCGCGTTCGAGGCCGAGTTTCCGGAAATGGACGCCCGGCGGGACGTGATTGTATCAGATGCCACGCGCTATACTGCCGCTGGTGCCGCTGCTGCTTTTGATCTGGCGCTGCACCTGATCGAAGACCGTCTGGGCAGCGAAGTCGCCCATGAGGTTGCCTGCTGGTTTCAGCACCCTTTGATGCGCGGTGAAGGCGTGCGGCAACAGGTGCCTAGCACCAGCAAGCCGGACACCGGAGAAAAGCTGCCGCAGCTTGTGGCACACTGCGTCGAGTTGTTTGCAGCACATATCAGCGCTCCGATTTCGATTGCCGAGGCCGCAAGTCTTACGGGCGTCACACCTCGGCAGATCGAACGGGCGTTTAAACAGGCCACTGGACAAAGCCCCAGTCACTATTTCCGCGCAATGCGTATGAAGGCTGCGCGTCAGATGGTGGTCTATACCAAAGATCCGATTGCCGACATTGCTGCTGCCATCGGCTATAGCTCGGTCGCGCCATTGGTGACACATTACCGTTCTGCGTTCGGGCTAAGCCCCAGCGAGGACCGGCGGCGGATCAACCGGTTCCGTGTTGAAGACAACGCCCCGCTGCCCTCAAGCTGATCTGCCTTTAAAGGGTAGATTTCATGGCTGTTACAATGGCGTGATGCAGTGATCCGGCAGAAGATCTTGGTCCATACACGCTGAACGAACCAGGCGAACGGCAGAGGACAAAACACCCGAGGTGATGGATCGCTGCACGGGCAGCGTCACCTTCAGCCATCTTGCGAACGTCAAGAGGGCAGAGCAACTCCAGCACTGCCAGAACACGCCCACCGTTCAGATCAAACCGGGTCCAGGCATCTGTTTGCTCCGTCACCGATGCCGCATCTCCGATAGCATCCTTGACCTGTTGAGCCAGGCCTTCATGGCTGTCGAACGGGGCTTCGACCATCCATTGGTCAGGCCCGGTCCAGAAGGCCGAAACCGGATCGCCTGCAAACCGTCCGATGTCCGGGGTTTTAACACCGATCAGCTTGGCCAGCGCCTTCTGAGCTTTGGCTTCTTGTCCTGATCGCGCTGCGACCGAGGCGAGCGCGACGCCCGGAACTTCTGCGCAGGTGACGTCTGCTACAGTGTCGACACGAGGCTCTGATCCGCCCAGGGCGGTTATTGCCGCAAGATCATGCACGAAGACGTTCTCCCTCGGGGTCTACAAAATGGGCCGAGACGATTTCGACCTCAACATTCACATCAGTCAGTGGCGAGACAAGGCGCATCCGTTCCCCTTGACGCGCACCGCCGTTCTTCAAAAAGGCCAGACCAATGTGGCAATCCAATGAGGGCGAGAACGCAGCCGATGTAACATAGCCCTGATCATGTTTGGCATCGACAGGGCCACTGGCATCCATCAAATGCGCGCCGGCTGTGATTTTGTCATCCGCATTCACAGGTTTGATCCCAACCATCATCAACGCGTCCGGTTCGTTCAGCCCTTCGCGCTCGGACAGTGTAGAACCGATGCTGTCCTTTTTCTTGGACACCATCCGGCCCATTCCAAGGTTCAGCGCTGATGTGGTTCCGTTCAGCTCGTTACCCGCCGCATGACCTTTTTCGATCCGCATCACCCCAAGCGCCTCGGTGCCATAGGGGACAACATCGAACTCTTCCCCGTCCTGCATCAGTCGCCGCATCAGCGCATCGCCATAGCGGGACGGGACGGCGATTTCAAAGGCCAGCTCGCCCGAGAAGGAAATCCGGAACAACCGCGCCCTTAATCCACCGCAAACGGTGATACTGCCGCACCCCATGAACGGGAAGGCATCGTTTGAGATGTCGAACTCCGGGTCCACGATCTTTTGCAACAACTTGCGGGAATTCGGACCGGCAACCGCATATTGTGCCCAGGCTTCGGTGGTCGAGATCAGCTGCACATCCATGTCCGGGAACAGACATTGGCGCACGAATTCCATGTGACGATAGACATTGACGGCGTTGGCTGTTGTGGTTGTGACCACAAAGTGATCCTCGGCCAACCGAGCCGCCGTACCGTCATCCATGGCCATGCCGTCTTCGCGTAGCATCAGGCCATAGCGGGTTTTGCCGATTGCGAGTTTGGCGAAGCCGTTGCAGTACACTTTGTTCAGGAAAGCTGCGGCATCTGTCCCCTGAACATCGATCTTGCCCAGGGTGGTGCAATCGCAGACGCCGACCGAAGCCCGGGTCTGGCGCACCTCGCGGTCGACGGACTCACGCCAATGGGTTTCGCCGGGCAACGGGAACCATTGTGCTCGTAGCCAGTTGCCCACTTCCACAAACACCGCGCCGCGCTCTTTCGCCCAATAGTGCGAGGGCGTCAGGCGGGTCGGGTGGAAGTCCTGACCCTTCATCCGCCCAGCGAAAGTGCCGATCGGAACAGGGGTATAGGGCGGACGGAAAATTGTGGTTCCAGTTTCCGGGATCGACTTGCCCGCCAGTTCGGCCATGATGGCCAACCCAGCCATGTTCGAAGTCTTGCCCTGATCGGTCGCCATACCCAGCGTTGTGTACCGTTTCAGGTGCTCGACCGAGCGGAAGCCCTCCTGATGGCTGAGCTTCACGTCCTTGACAGTCACGTCGTTCTGTTGATCCAGCCAGGCCCGCGCGCAGCCCTTCAAATACCAGAACGGCGTCTGATTGATCGGGGCATCTTCGGCCTTGGGCAAGTCGGGTAGGGCGCCTTTCAAATCCAATGCAATTGCCGCACTTTCGGCCCCTGACTGCAGGGCGCCATGGGTGGACAGGGTTCCGTTTGCGGCACCGGCCACTGTCATGCCGGGTGGCAGGTCGTCACCGGGGGCAAATGCCGCCAGGTCGTCATTCCAAACGGGACGCCCGCGGTGATGACAAGTCAGATGCACATTCGGGTTCCAACCCCCCGAGACACCCAATGCCCCGCATTCCAGTATCCGTCGCGACCCATCTGCCAGCGCGACCTCAACAAAAGTCAGGCCAAGGCGGCCTTTGGTATCAACGACCTGCGCCCCTTTCAGAACTTCGAATTCGTAGTTGATTGGTGCATCGTCGCGTACGTCTATCACGGCGGCAATCTTCACGCCCTTTGCGCGCAAATCCGAGGCTGTGCGGTGACCGTCATCATTGTTGGTAAAGATCGCAACCCGCTGCGCGGCTGTGGTGGCAAACCGATTGGCATAGGTGCGCATCGCGCTGGCCAACATGATGCCGGGTCGATCGTTGTTTTCAAAAGCAATCGGGCGCTCGGTCGCGCCAGCACACAGCAAAGCGCGTTTGGTATAGGTCCGCCATAGGATCTGACGCGGTTTGCCAACGGGCAGGGTGGCCACATGGTCCCCGGTCCGTTCAACCGCGCCGTAGATGCCATGATCAAATGCGCCAATCACAGTCGTGCGCGGCATAAGGCGAACATTGGGTAGCGCCGACAGTTCGGCGACGGTGGCTGCGGCCCAGTCGCTTGCGCTGTCATCACCCAGCGAGAAACTCTCGCTGTTCAGCCGTCCGCCAAGGGCAAAATCTTCATCCGCCAGAATGACGTCTGACCCAGTGCGCCCGGCCGTGAGCGCGGCCATCAGGCCCGCTGGTCCGGCGCCGATGATCAGCAGGTCGCAGTGGAGAAAGCCCTTGTCATATTCGTCGGGGTCGTCCTCCATCGACAAAGACCCCAAACCAGCGGCTTTGCGAATGATGGGTTCGTACAGCTTTTCCCAGAAGACCGCTGGCCACATGAACGTCTTGTAATAGAACCCGGCCGTCAGAAAGTTCGAGAACCGGTCGTTGATCGCCAAGGCGTCAAACTTCAGGCTGGGCCAGCGGTTTTGGGACTGCGCGTCCAAACCTTCGTAAACCTCTGCCGTTGTGGCGCGTGTATTGGGCTCTTTCCGGTTGCCCGCGCGCAATTCGACGATACCATTGGGCTCTTCCGATCCGGCGGTCAGCACTCCGCGCGGGCGATGGTATTTGAACGATCGTCCGATCAATCGCACATCGTTCGCCAACAGGGCCGAGGCCAGCGTATCGCCGGGATGTGCCGTATAGTTACGATTGTCAAAGCGGAAGTTCAGGGTCGAATTGCGGTCGATCAAACCACCGCTCAGCCGGTTTACTTGAGTCATTTGGATCGCCCCTGCGCCCGAGCCACATCACGGGCCAGTTCCACCTTTGAAATCTCATGGGTCATGGTGTTGCGTGTCACCACCAGCCAGGATCTGTCACCCCCTTCATGATACCAAAGCTCCCGGTGTTCCCCGGCTGGATTGTCGCGTAGATATGCGTATTCATGAAACGCCTCCGCCGCATCTTCAGCTTGCCAATCGGGCCGGTCGATCAGCGACGCGTCCCCCAGATAGACAAATTCCGAACTGTCGCGTGGTCCCAGAAGGGGATGTGGAATGATCATGGTTCTGCTCCCCTCAATGCAGGTTGGGCTGGTTGCCCACGCCTTTTTCGTCAATCATCCGGCCCGTGCGGAACCGGTCGAGACGATAGGCGGTTGCGGTTGGGTGCGGCTCATCCTGCGCCAGCAGGTGGGCAAAGCAATAGCCCGATGCCGGGGTCGCCTTGAACCCGCCATAACACCAGCCGCCATTGAAATAGAGCCCCTCGACAGGGGTCCGGTCGATAATGGGCGAGCCGTCCATCGACATGTCCATCACACCGCCCCACATCCGCAGCAAGCGGGCGCGTCCGATCATCGGCATCAGCGCCATACCGCCTTCGCACACATCTTCGACCACGGGCAGGTTTCCGCGTTGTGCATAGGTATTGTACCCGTCGAGATCGCCGCCAAATACAAGACCGCCCTTGTCCGATTGACTGACATAGAAATGCCCGGCACCAAAGGTGATGACGCCCGGAAGAACCGGCTTAAGCCCCTCGGAAACAAAAGCTTGCAGAACATGGCTTTCGATGGGCAGTCGCATGCCCGCCATGCCCACCACACGTCCCGAGTTTCCGGCAACCGCACAGCCGATTTTGCCCGCGCCGATGAACCCTTTCGAGGTTTCCACGCCCAGGCATTTGCCGTCTTCGATGCGGAATCCCGTGACTTCGCAATTCTGGATGATGTCGACACCGTAGCCATCGGCCGAGCGCGCATAGCCCCACGCCACTGCGTCGTGGCGCACAGTGCCGCCGCGCCGCTGGGCCAGGCCGCCCTTGATCGGGAACCGCGCGTTGTCGAAGTTCAGATAAGGGTGCTCTTTGCGAACTTGGTCGGCATCCAGCAATTCGGCATCGGCGCCATTCAGGATCATTGCGTTGCCGCGCCGTGTATAGGCATCGCGCTGCCCGTCCGAATGAAACAGGTTGAGAATTCCGCGTTGGCTGACCATCGCATTATAGTTCAGATCCTGCTCCAGGCCTTCCCACAGTTTCAGAGAGAATTCGTAAAACGGCTCGTTTCCGTCCAACAGATAGTTTGAGCGGACGATAGTCGTGTTCCGCCCCACATTGCCGCCGCCGATCCAGCCTTTTTCAATCACTGCAACTTTGCGATGGCCATACACTTTGGCTAGGTAATGCGCTGTTGCCAGGCCATGACCGCCGCCGCCTATGATCACAATGTCATAATGTGCCTTGGGTTCAGGATCACGCCAGGCCGGGGTCCACCCCTTGTGCCCGGTTAACGCCTGTTTGATGACCTGAAAGCCGGAATATCGCATGAATCGGACCTTTTTTGCCAGAATCAACAAAAAACTGCCGTATGCATACTCTCAAATCCGACATTGAGGGCTTAAAATCGGACGCATTTGGGCGGGTCGGACGGCTGCACGAGTTTTCGAGACACCTCTCGAAACGTCACGACCGGTAGGTTGCGGCATTTGTGCGAATATTTTGGGCGCAGCCTTCCCGTTTGCAATCAGGATGCTGCGCCCTTTCTTTGTGTTTGCCCCACAAACAGCGTCTTGGGTTCCGCAACAACGAGAAGTTGACGCATGTGGGGGAAAATGTGATCAGGCGGCGGCGATTTGCCGGGCTTTTTCCACCATCACTTCGGCCTGACGGATTGAGGCATAATCGATCAACCGACCATCAAGCGACACTGCGCCCTTGCCGTCCGCTTCGGCCTCGGCCATCGCCTCAAGGATACGCTGAGCTTTGGTCACCTCTGCATCGCCAGGCGACATGACCTCGTTTGCCAGCGTGATCTGGCTGGGGTGAATTGCCCATTTGCCCTCACAGCCCAGAACAGCAGCCCGTTTGGCGGCGGCCTTATAGCCTTCAGGGTCCTGAAAATCTCCGAACGGGCCGTCAATTGGGCGCAACCCATTGGCCCGCGCCGCAACCACCATACGGGCCAGCGCATAATGCCACATGTCGCCCCAATGAGTGGCGCGATTGGCGCTGGCATCCGGGTCGGTCAACACCGAATAGTCCGGGTTCACGCCGCCGATAATGGTCGTGCGCGCACGGGTCGAGGCAGCATAATCCGCAACACCAAAATGAAGGCTTTCATTGCGCTTCGAGGCCGCGGCAATCTCGCTGACATTCTGCATGCCAAGCGCGGTTTCGATGATGTGTTCGAACCCGATCCGCTTTTTGTACCCTTTGGCATCTTCGATCTGCGTGACCATCATATCGACCGCATAAACATCTGCCGCAGTGCCGACTTTTGGAATCATGATCAGATCCAGCCGGTCGCCCGCCTGCTCGACCACATCGACAACGTCGCGATACATGTAGTGCGTATCCAACCCGTTAATGCGCACCGACATGGTTTTGTCGCCCCAGTCGATATCATTCAGGGCCTGAATGATGTTCTTGCGCGCCTGTTCTTTTTCGTCAGGTGCAACCGCATCTTCCAGATCAAGGAAGATCACGTCCACATCTGACTGCGCGGCCTTTTCGAACATGCCGGGCTGGCTGCCCGGGACGGCCAGTTCGCTGCGGTTCAGGCGGGCAGGGGCCTGTTCAATGGAATGAAAGCTCATGGGTTTGGGTCCTTCGTCTTACAAGTTAGGATAGAGCGGGAATTTGGCGCAGAGGTCTGCGACTTCGGCTTTGACCTTGGCTTCGACTTCGGCGTTGCCGTCCTCGCCATTGGCGGCCAGGCCGTCGACGACTTCGATGATCCAGTCGGCGATCTGGCGGAACTCAGCCTCGCCAAAGCCACGCGTGGTGCCAGCGGGGGAGCCCAGACGGATGCCGCTGGTCACGGTTGGTTTTTCGGGGTCAAACGGCACGCCGTTCTTGTTGCAGGTGATATGCGCTCGGCCCAAAGCCTTGTCGACGATGTTGCCGGTCACGCCTTTGGGCCGCAGGTCGACCAGGACCACATGGGTGTCGGTGCCATGGGTTACCGTGTCCAGACCACCCTTGATCAACTGATCCGACAGCGCCTGCGCGTTGGTCACGACCTGTTTGATGTAATCCTTGAACTCGGGCCGCAGTGCCTCGCCAAAGGCAACGGCCTTGGCGGCGATCACATGCATCAGCGGGCCGCCCTGAATGCCGGGGAAGATCGCCGAATTCACTTTCTTAGCGATATCTTCATCATTGGTGAGGATCATACCCCCACGCGGACCGCGCAGGGTCTTGTGCGTGGTGGTTGTCGCCACATGCGCATGGGGGAAGGGGCTGGGGTGCTCACCTGCTGCCACCAGACCGGCGAAATGCGCCATGTCGACATGGAGGTATGCGCCAACCATGTCGGCGATCTGGCGCATGCGGGCAAAGTCGATCTGGCGCGGGATGGCCGAGCCTCCGGCGATGATCAGTTTGGGCTGGTGCTCTTTCGCCAGTGCCTCGACCTGATCATAGTCCAGCATGTTGTCTTCTTTGCGCACGCCGTATTGCACGGCGTTAAACCACTTGCCCGACTGGTTCGGGCGGGCGCCATGGGTCAGATGGCCACCGGCATCCAGGCTCATGCCCAGAATGGTGTCACCGGGTTTGATCAGCGCCTGGAACACACCCTGATTGGCCTGAGAGCCCGAGTTCGGCTGGACGTTGGCGAAGCCACAGCCAAACAGCTGCCTGGCGCGGTCGATGGCCAGGTTTTCGGCGACGTCAACGAACTGGCAACCGCCATAATAGCGCCGTCCGGGATAGCCTTCGGCGTATTTGTTGGTCATCACCGAGCCCTGCGCCTCCATCACGGCGGCGCTGACGATGTTCTCGGATGCGATCAGTTCGATCTCATCACGCTGGCGACCCAGCTCGGACGTGATCGAGCCGTAAAGCTCGGGGTCACGGTCAGACAGGGACTGGGTGAAAAAACCGGTATCACGAAGGGTGGCGTTCACGTCGAATCTCCTTGATATAGGTCAACCGGTCCAGCCGAGACCGGCTGAAATGGCGTTCATGGATTGCAGCAATGGAACCGGAACCGTTCCAGCCTGAGGGTCATCACGGGCTTGGCGCAGCAAATCGACTTGCAGTGTATGAATACCGGCCAGCTCAGCTCGCTTGCGATCGAACCGTTCGCACAGACGTGGAAAGCGATGACCTATGGTCTGACCGCCAGTCAGAAACTGCACGGCGGTACAGGCATTGGCGTATTCTGTTGCAATGGCCCCGAAAATCCGGGCGCGAATATCAGCATTCTGCACCAGACCCGAATACTGTTCAGCAAGGTCAAGGTCGGTTTGATACAGCGACTTTTCCATTTCATCGACGGCAAGGCGGAACAGGCGCGAGTGCTGAAACAGATCTTGCAACACCTCGTCTCCGCGCGTGCCGCGGAATTTGCGAAAGCTGGCCATAGCAGCCCCGAACCCATACCAGCCGGTGATCAGGTGCCGGTTCTGCGACCAGGCAAAAACCCAGGGAATAGCGCGCAGGTCATCCAGACTGGCCGCCCCGAACCGGCGGGTCGGTCGCGATCCGATTTTCAGGCGGGCCAACTCCTCGACCGGGCTGGCCTGCTGGAAGTAATCCAGAAACCCTGGCATCTGCAGCAGTGAGGCATAAGCCGTCTGCGACAGTTCGGACAACGCGTCCAGCGCGTCATCGAATTCCGGCCGAAGCGGGGGCTCGTTCTGGTCGGCTGTGTGGCGCAGCGTGCTGGATAGCAACAATTCCAGATGTGCTGCGGCTGTTCCGCGGTTGGCATATTTGGTCGAAACAACTTCGCCTTGTTCGGTGACCCGCAAACGTCCCGCAATGGTTCCGCTGGGTTGTGCGGCAATGGCGCGTCCGGTTGGTGCGCCGCCCCGGCTGACCGAACCACCACGTCCGTGAAAAAACGCGGCCCGAAAGCCCTGCGACGCGAGCGCGGCGACAATCCGGCGCTGCGCGCGCTCCAGCTCCCATGTTGAGCAAAAATAACCGCCATCTTTGCCGCTGTCGGAATAGCCCAGCATCACCTCGATTACGTTGCCACCGGTTTTGAGGCTGCGGCGGGCAAGGGGTACATTCAGAACGTCCAGCAGGATCGACGGGGCGTTGCGCAGGTCGGCGATTGTTTCAAAAAGAGGAACCACAGTAATATCAAGCGTTTCCGACCCAAACCCCGCATAGCGGGCCAGCAGGTAGATCCCCAAAATATCGTCGGCAGAGCGGGTCATCGACAGGATGAAGGGCCCGACCGCGTTGGGATCCGGTCCTGTCCGAACTGAATGCACGAGGGCCAGCAGGGCAAGTAATTCCTGTGCCTGATCGCTCAATCCGCCGCGTTTGTGGTACTGTAGATTTTGGTCCGCCAGTTCGGCGCGCAGGCGGATGGACCAGTCGACCGTCCCATACTCAGGCGCCGGCCTGGACAAGGCCCAGATCTCAGCCAAAACATCAGTGGTGACCGTTGAGTTCTGACGAATGTCCAGCGTCGCGGTACGGAACCCGAAAACCGATGCCGCCCGGCAGAGTGGTCTGATATGTCTGCGCGCCAGAATACCCGCGTTGACGGAACAGAGCGCGGCATCAAGCGCATTGAGATCGCTGACGAAGTGCGAAATGTGATCGTAGGCCCCGTCGGCCAGTTTCTTGTGAATGGCACCGAGGGCCTGTCTGAACGGTTCGTTCGGATTGCGATCTGTGTTTGGAAAACTGTCTATGATTGTCTGCAACCGCGCAGCGTGGGGCTGAGGTAAAGGCAGGATCAGGGCGCTGATGCTGAGCCTGCTCGCCGCCTGTTCAAGGGCCTGACAATAAAGATCCACTGCAGTCTCGCGCCCGCGTTGCAGGGCCAATGCGGTCATTTCAGTGGTGACATTGGGGTTGCCATCCCTGTCTCCACCAATCCAGCTGTGAAAACGAATTCTGGGCGTTGCATTCACGGTGTGGCCCAGAACGTGACGACAGGCCTGATCGAACCGGTCCATGACCTGTGGCACCGCATCAAAAATTGCGTCGCGGAAGAATTGCAGGCCCCACTCAATCTCATCCCGCAGGCTGGGGCGGGACAGGCGCAATTCGCCAGTCAGCCATAACAGGTCGATCTCACTTTCCAGACCGTTCAGCAGTTCGGCCCGTTCCGTCGGCGTCCAGCGCTGCGTTTCAAGGTTGACGAGGGTGCGATAGATGCGGCGGTGAATTTCCAGAACGGTGACACGCTTTGCCTCGGTCGGGTGCGCCGTCAGTGTGGGGCCAGCCAAAAGCTGGCTTGCCAGCTTTTCGGTTTCCTCGACAGTCGGGGAAACATCCGACAATGCCTGGGCAAACCCGCCTTCTACCGCCTCGGGACCGCTGCTGGTTTCCGTCAGACGGCGGTTTCGCACATCTGCGTTTTCGTCAATGATCCGCAGAAGCTGAAACCAGATCGACAAGGCCTGCAAATACGGTGTTGCCGCCGGGCCGGTAGGGATGGGTGCCAGCGTTGTGGCCTCGGCCCAGGTGACCACATGGGGGGCTCGTTTCAGCAGGATGTTCCGCCACAATACCCGCAATTCGATCCGTAGCCCTTCGGCATATGTCGAAGGGTCATGTGAAGGTCGTGTCTCCTGCGCCAGAGCTTGCATCAGATCACCCGATCACGTGGCGGGCGGCCCTGGAAGAAATCATCCAGATTATCGAGAACACGGAAGCCCATCGCTTCTCGGGCTTCGCGGGTTGCGGAGCCGAGATGCGGTAGCATCACCAGGTTGTCGCATTGCAACAGGTCCGGGCTGATCCGTGGCTCGCCATCAAAGACATCCAGTGCGGCACCGCCGATCACATCGAACATCAGCGCCTGGATCAAAGCAAACTCGTCCACCACCTCGCCGCGAGCGGTGTTGATCAGGTAGGCGTCCGGTTTCATCAGGTCCAACCGGCGCGAATTGATCAGGTGCCGGTTTGTTGCCCCACCCGGGCAGTGCAACGAGACGGAATCGCATTGCGGCAACAGCTCATCCACGGTGTCGACCTGCGTAGCGTTACAGTGCCGCAAGACCTCTGGCGATACACGGCTGCGGTTCTGCACAAGGATCTTCATGCCAAACCCGTGATGGGCACGCCGTGCCATTTCCTGACCGATGCGGCCAAACCCGATGATGCCAAGCGTCTTGCCCGACACTTTGGTGCCAACAAGGTGCGTTGGTCGCCAGCCGGACCATCCCCCTGCGCGCAGTTCGCGCTCGCCTTCGCCGGCGCGGCGCGCCACCATCAATAGCAGGGTCATCGCCAGATCGGCTGTGCATTCCGACAATACGTCGGGCGTGTTGGTGACGGTCATGCCCAGGTCCCGCGCTGACGGTTCGCAGATATGGCTGTAACCGACGCCATAATTGGCCAGGATCTTGGTCTGCGCAGCGGGCACATCCAAAGCTTCCGCATTCAGCGTATCAGTGACGGTCGGCAGAACCGCATCATAGCGTTTCAGCGCTTCGCGGATCTCGGCCTGGGACATGGGTTTGTCCCCGGTGTTCAAGACCGCATCATAGTTTTCGGCCAATTGCGCCTCGACGGCGGCGGGCCAACGACGGGTGACAAGAACCGAAGGTTTGACCATTATGCTGCCTTTCTCATGACACGGGCGATGGTTTCGCCGATGACAGCCGGGTTTTCAGCCACCGTGACACCGGCAGCCGAGAGGATTTCGACCTTTTCCGAGGCGCTTTCTCCAAAGGCCGAGATGATCGCCCCGGCATGGCCCATGGTCCGGCCCTTCGGTGCGGTCAGACCTGCGACATAGGCGACGACCGGTTTTGAGACATGATCGCGAATGTATTCTGCCGCCTCGGCCTCTTGTGGACCTCCGATCTCGCCGATCATGGCGATGACTTCAGTTTCGGCATCCCATTCAAACCGTTCGAGAATATCGCGGAACGAGGACCCGTTGATCGGATCGCCGCCGATCCCGACACTGGTCGAGACACCGATGCTGCGCTCTTTAAGCTGCGCCGCAGCCTCATAGCCCAGCGTACCGGATCGGCCGATGATGCCGACATTACCCGGCAGGTAGATGTGACCCGGCATGATACCCAGCAGGGCCTTGCCTGGGCTGATCGTTCCGGCACAGTTCGGGCCGGTCAGAACCATCCGCTTGTCCTTGGGATAGCGATACATGTAGCGCTTGACCCGGATCATGTCCTGCGCCGGGATGCCGTCGGTGATGCAGACGCAATAGCGGATGCCCGCATCTGCGGCTTCCATAATGGAATCCGCAGCAAACGGGGGCGGAACAAACACAAGGCTCGCCTCTGCGCCGGTGGCTTCAACGGCCTGTTTGACGGTGTCGAACACGGGCACGCCTTCGACGGTTTCACCACCTTTGCCGGGAACAACGCCGCCAACAACATTGGTGCCGTAGCCCAGCATATCCTTGGTGTGGAATCGCGCCATGCGTCCGGTGATGCCCTGAACGATTACGCGCGTATCGCGGTCGAGGAGAATGCTCATTACACGGCCCTCATCTTGGTGTTTTGGGTCAGATCGCTTTTCCACGCACCAACGGCGCGCTCGGCGGCTTCCATCAGAGTGGTGGCGCGGATGATCGGCAGGCCGGACTGGGCCAGAATTTTCTGACCTTCCTCCACATTCGTGCCTGCCAGGCGCACGACCACGGGCAGATCTAATTGCAGCTCGCGCAACGCCTGAACAACCCCTTCGGCAACCCAGTCGCAGCGGTTGATACCGGCAAAGATATTGACCAGAACCGCCTGAACATTGTCGTCCGACAACACCAGACGGAAGGCCTTGGCCACACGTTCGGGCGAGGCGCCGCCACCGATATCCAGGAAGTTGGCGGGTTCACCCCCGGCCAGTTTGATTGTGTCCATCGTGGCCATCGCCAGACCGGCTCCGTTCACGATGCAGCCGATGTTGCCATCCAGCCCGACATAAGACAGGCCACGATCCGCCGCACGGCTTTCGCGCGGGTCTTCCTGGCTTTTGTCGCGCAGCTCTGAAATCTGGGGGTGCCTGAACAACGCGTTGTCGTCAAAGCTCATCTTGGCGTCCAGAGCTAGTACGCGGTCGTCTCCCGTCACGACCAGCGGGTTGATTTCCACCATGGTCGCGTCCAGCTCGCTGAAAGCCGCATAGCAGCCCTGTAGGGTACGAACCATTTGCTGAACCAGACGAGGCTCGAGCCCTAGGTTGAACGCAATCTCGCGTGCCTGGAATTCCTGCAAACCCACTGCGGGTTCCACGATGGACCGCACGATACTATCGGGGCGCTCGGCCGAGATATCTTCGATCTCCATCCCGCCCTCCGAGGACGCGACGATCATCACCCGCTGGCTGGAGCGATCCAGAACAAACCCAAGATAGATCTCTCGGTCGATCGGCACGGCGGATTCGACATAGACACGGTAGATGCCTTTGCCTTCTGGGCCGGTCTGGTGCGTCACCAGCTTGCGGCCGAACATCTCGTCACAGGCTTCGTGTATCTCATTTTCGCTGTTACACAGCTTGACGCCACCGGCTTTGCCGCGCCCGCCCGCATGGACCTGAGCCTTCACGATCCACTTGTCGCCACCCAGCTCACGCGCACGGTACGCCGCCTGTTCCGGGCTGTAGGCCAGCGCACCGGATGGGACGGCGACGCCGAAATTCGAAAGCACTTCTTTTGCCTGATACTCATGAATGTCCATCTGCATTCCTCCCGTTTATGCAGTGTGATTACGCGGCGATCGACGTGCCGTAGCGGCTTTGAAGCAGCGCATCGATGTCGTCGAAATCAACCTGACCCCCCAGCTCATGTATGGCTTCGGCAAACAGGCGCACGATCTGGCTGATGGCTTGGCGATTCAGTTGATTGAGGATGCCAATCCGAACCTGTACCGGCGCGCTGAGCGTCGGCCAGATGCCAAAGCCACGGGCGCGGCAGTTCTGGACAAGCTCCATCTCGCGCCCGGCCAGTTCGGCGGGCAGGTTCAGCACGACCAGGCTTGGCATGTCCGACGTCACCTCGCATCCCAGCGCGGTTACCGCATCGCGCAGAACCTTTTCATGTGTCCGGTACAAGGCTGACCGCTTTGCCAACCCGTCTTGCAGCGTCAAGCGCAGTGATTCATGAAAGGCCGCGACGGCATAGCCCGAGTGGGTGCGGTGATAGGCACCCTTTTCGACGTCCTGACCGTCGACGATGCCCCAATGGCGCGCTTCGAAAATCGGGTTGTGGACATAGGTGTAGGCGCCGGTTGACTTCAGGCTGTCGATATACGCGTCGGTAAAACTGACCGGTGCATACGTCAGTGGCAGACAGCACAAACCTTTCTGAGGGCAGGATGCCCAACCAACAATTCCCGGATAGTCATCGATCCGGAAGTCTTCGACGCCAAGTGAGGAGACTGCATCGATCAGACCCATCGCTCCATGACGCTCACATGCATCCGAAAAGCCGCGCAGATCGTTGATGCGGCCCGACCCGGTTTCCCAATGCGCCATGAAGGCCCATTTTGGTTTGTACTCGTCCAATGCGGCTTCGACCTTTTCACCTGTGACGGTCTGACCATGCGGAATCTCGATCACAGTCACGCTTGCCGCTTGCGGGTCCAGCGGGTTGGCCGCGTGCTCCTGCGGTGTCGCGGCCTTGATCCTGAGGGTCAGCGCATCGATGCCTGAGAACGTACCGTTTGAGAAGGCAACAACCTTGTCGCCGGGCATGACCGCCGAGAACATGGTGTCCAGCCCGCTCCAGCCAGTGCCGGCAACCGCAAAGGTATATGTGTTGGAGGTGCCCCAGATCTGCCGCAGCATGTGCTTGCATTCGATCATGCCGCGCAAAACGTCCCCTTGCATGTGATCAGCCACCCCTGCGCTTGAAAAAGCCTGCAGCACACGCGCATCGGTATTGCCCGGTCCGGGCCCTGCTGCCAGGGTCTCGGGGATTTCGAGCGGGGAAAAAATCTGGACAGTCATTGATGATCCTCCTCAGTCGTCTGGGTGGCAGTCCACGCCCAAACATCGCGTTGAGGATCAGAAAAGCGATGCTTGCGTCTTTGTGCAACGTAACTTACTACTGCTTTAGGGTATCTAAATGGGTAGGTATAAAACTATCCATTTAGGCGAGAATACCGATGTATACCGTAGATTTACCTATCCTTTTGGGTAGTTTATCTAAATTTTGGGCGTAAAAACAATGGCCGAGTCTTCGCAGCATCCGATCGACGTCATGTTGGCCGACAACAACCCTTTGGTCCTGTCGGCCATGTCGGAAATCTTCGAACGTGATCCACGATTCTCTCTGATTGCCACATCGGCAACGGCCGAAGGGTTCTTGGGGGCGGTGATGCGGGTTCCGGTTCAGGTCTGTGTGATTGCCTGGACCCTGCCGGTACTGGGGGCCGCCAAATTGATCGAAGTTCTGCGTGAACAGGAAAACGCGCCGCGATTTGTCGTTTACGGTGACGCCGCTGGGGACGTCCCCAGATTGGCGATGCAGGCCGGGGCTGCCGGGTTTGCACCGCGTTCAGGTGAGGTCGAAGGCCTGCTGGAAACATGTGCAGATGTGGCCGCTGGAAAAATGGTCTTTCCGTTCATCGATGTGCGCAAGATGCAACAGGACCCAATTCACAACCTGTCACGAAAAGAACGTGAAATTCTCGAGGCCTTGGCCAAGGGCTTATCGAACAGGGACCTGTCGAAAGACCTGCAGATTTCAACCAACACGGTGAAGTTCCACTTGTCCAACATCTACGAAAAGCTCTCGGTCAAGAACCGGGCTCAGGCGATCGCATATTTTTATTCGTCCGGGGCGGCTTCGGAGTAGCTGAGATAGACCCTTAAGTTCCAAATGAATGTTGCGGTCTGTTGGGCCGCATCACCTATTCCGCCCCTGATGCTCCCAAGTTTGCGCAAAAAGAAATGACCCGCCAATGAAGGCGAGCCATTTGTTCGTGACACCTGATCTTAGTCGTAAAGAACAGCTGCGATCTTGGGGTCGTCGATATTCGACGCATCGTAGTAGTAAAAACCCGTGTCGATCAGCGCCGGTACGTCTTCACCGTTGACAGCCGCAATCGCCGCTTTGACGGTTTCGTACCCGATGCCAACCGGGTTCTGCGTGATGGCGCCTGCCATCAGGCCGCTTTTGATCGCGTCTTTCTGGGCCTTGCCACTGTCATAGCCAATGATCACCAGACCCTCGGTGCCCAGTTCCTGCACGCCGTTCACAACACCGATGGCCGAGCCTTCGTTGGTGCCGAAGATGCCATTCAGGTCGGGGTTGGCCGTCAGGATCGCTTTTGTCACCTCGGTGGATTTCAGATGATCGCCTTGCCCGTACTGAACCGTCACAACCTCGATATCGGGGTATTTCTCTGCAATGCGATTGACGAAACCATCCCGGCGGTCGATGCCTGTGCGACTGGTCTGGTCGTGCGCAACCACGGCCACTTTGCCTTTGCCACCGATTTTCTCGGCCATCTTATCCGCTGCCAATCCAGCGGCTGCCAGGTTGTCGGTGGTTGCTGTCGACACCGGGATGTCGCTGTCGACGCCGCTGTCAAAGGCGATGATCGGAATGCCCGCGTCGTTGGCTTGCTTCAGCAGCGGGATCGCGGCCTGACTGTCCAGGGCTGCAAAGCCTATCGCTTTCGGGTTGTTGGCCAGCGCAGCGGCCAGCATGTCGATCTGGCGGTCCACCATGGTTTCGTTGTCGGGGCCTTCAAAAGTGATCCTGACACCGTATTCATCTGCGGCCTGCTGAGCGCCGGATTTCACCGCCTGCCAGAACTGGTGCTGGAACCCTTTGGACACCAGCGGGATATATACTTCGTCCGCAGCCGAGGCCATCGAAGCCCGGGCTGCAAGCGTGGCAGCGCTAAGCGCCCCCAATATGAAACGACGTGAAAACATGTTTTTCCTCCTCTGAAATCGTCATGTTTGACTTTGGTTGGTTCGGTCAGCCGGCTTTCTTGCGGCGTGCCATGTCGGCATAAACAGCCAGGATGATGATTGCGCCCGTCACGACCGTTTGCCATTCCTGTGCTACGGACAGGACGCGCAGACCGTTGGTCAGAACCGCCATGATCAAGGCGCCAATCAATGTGCCCAGAATAGTGCCGCGGCCACCGGACAGGGATGTCCCTCCGATGACAACCGCAGCGATGGCTTCAAGCTCGTATCCCAGACCAAGGGCGGGCTGGGCAGAATTCAGGCGCGAGGCGATCAGAATGCCGCCAATCCCGCAGATACCACCCGCAAGGGCGTAGATGCGCATTTTCCAGATGTCGGTGTTGACACCTGACAGCCGCACCGCCTCTTCGTTTGACCCCAGCGCAAAAGTATAGCGCCCCAGAACTGTACGCCCCAAGATATAGGACGCGGCCATGGCCACCAGAAACAGGATCAGGACGCCGTTGGGGATAGGCAGGGCCGGAAAAACCTCTCCGATCAGCGACCCGCGCGAGATTTGGTCAAAACCCGGCGTGTCATTGAAATAGATCGGTCGGGTGCCCGAGATCACAAGTGACAGCCCTTTGAGGATTAGCATCATGCCCAGCGTCGCAATGAAGGGCGGAATTTTCATCTTGGCCACAAACGTGCCCGAGCACAGGCCGCACAGTGCACCCGCCGCGATGGCGGCGGCCACACCCAACAACAGCGGCATCCCCAGATAGGTCAGCGCAACACCAGCGATGACGGCGCAAAAGGTCATCAGCGTACCAACCGACAGGTCGATCCCGCCAGTGATGATCACCAGTGTCGCCGCCACGGCCAGCACGCCATTGACCGAGGTTGCTTGCAGAATGGCGATCATGTTCGAGGTCTGCATGAAATTCGGTGAGACAACCGAGAACCCAATCAGCAAAGCGATCAGACTGGCAAAGGCCAGCAGCTTTTGATAGGCGCCGCTGTCGGCCAAACCGGCAAGTGGCCTTTTCTTTTCGATATCCGTCGCTGTCGTCATTGGGCTGTCCCTGTAACCTGCATCGCCGCCGCCCGTTGCGTGGCCAGATGCATGATGTCTTCCTGCGTGGTGTCTTTGCCGCCGGGCAGAATCCCGGTCAGCCGGCCTTCGCACATCACCGCTATGCGGTGGCTTAGACGCATGATCTCGGGCAATTCAGACGAGATCACGATGATCGTCTTGCCCTGTTCCGCCAGATCTTCGAGCAGCTTGTAGATTTCGGACTTTGCACCCACGTCTATGCCGCGTGTGGGTTCATCAAAGATCAGAATATCGCAGTCGCGCAGCAGCCATTTGGCAATGACCACCTTTTGCTGATTGCCCCCGGACAGCAGTCGCACCTCTTGCGTGTCCGACGGCGTACGAATGCCAAGCTGCTGGATGTATTTCTGCGCGATCGAGGCCATCTCGCCATCGCTCAGAACTCCGCCTTTGTTGGCAAACAGATCCATCGAGGCCAGCGCGATATTGTCCCGCACATTCATTCCCGTGGCGAGACCGAAGTGTTTTCGATCTTCGGACAGATAGCCGATCCCGGCCTTAACGGCGTCTTTCGGGGATCTGATCGAAACCGTTTTGCCATGCACCCGGATCTCGCCGCCATCCTTGGGGTCAGCCCCGAAAATCGCCCGTGCGACTTCAGTCCGCCCAGCTCCCATTAGTCCGGCAAAACCAAGGATTTCGCCCTTTTGAACCGAGAAGCTAACATCGTGTATTTCTTTTTTTCGAGCCAATCCCGATACTTGTAAAGACACCTCGGCAGTTCCCAGATCAGGCACTTGCAGAGGTTCTTCTTTGACCTCACGGCCCACCATCATGGCGATGATCTTGCTGATCGGGGTATCCGCCGCGTTCACGGTGCCGACATATTCGCCATCGCGCATCACGGTCACTCGGTCTGCGATTTGCTTAAGCTCGTCCATCTTGTGGCTGATATAGACGATGCCTACGCCTTCGGCTTTGAGGCGGCGAATGATCACAAACAGCTCGGCAATTTCAGCGTCATTCAGGGCAGCAGTCGGCTCATCCATGATCAGAACTTTGGATCGATGAGATAGGGCCTTGGCGATTTCGACCATCTGCTGTTTCGCGATCGTCAGGCTGCCTGCAAGCGTCCTGGGGTTAAGGTTCAGGTTCATCGAGGCAAAGATTTCGGCGGTTTGCGCATTCAGCGCCGCCTCGTCCAGCCGACCAAATCGTTTTCGCGGTTCGCGGCCAATAAAAATGTTTTGCGCCACGGTCAGATCGTTCATCAGGCTTAGTTCCTGGTGAATGATCCCGATGCCCAGATTCTGCGCCTCGCGCGGGGTTGTGGGGCTGACCTCGTGCCCTTCGATTTTCAGGGTGCCGCCGTCACGTTGATAGATACCCGAGAGAATCTTCATCAACGTGCTTTTGCCCGCGCCATTCTCGCCCATCAGCGCGTGAACTTCGCCAGGAACAAGATCGAACTGCACGGCCTTAAGCGCATGCACGCCGGGGAAGTATTTTTCGATCCCCGTCATTTCGACCAGTTTAGACATATTCCCTCCCATTTGCCCCTGAACCCCTGGGCGTTTGTGGACTACATGACCGCGCCGATTTGCCAGGGGACGAATTCGACGCCCCCAAAGCCCAACTCTTCGCTTTTGGTTTTTTCGCCAGAAGCGACGCGGATCAGAATTTCGAACAGTTCCTCGCCCTTGGCTTCGATGCTGACGCCATCCGTAACGATGTCTCCGCAGTTCAGATCCATATCGTCGGCCATGCGCGCGTACATTTCCGAATTCGTCGACAGTTTGATGCAAGGTGTTGGTTGATAGCCAGAAACCGAACCGCGCCCGGTGGTGAACACGATCAGGTTTGCGCCTGATGCCACTTGGCCGGTGACCGAACACGGATCAAACCCGGGGCTGTCCATGAAAACAAATCCGTTTTTGTCGATGCGTTCACCGAATTTGTAGACGTCACGCAGTGGTGCTGTGCCCCCCTTGGCGACGGCGCCCAGCGATTTTTCCAGAATGGTCGTCAATCCGCCGCGCTTGTTGCCGGGGCTTGGATTGTTGTCCATCTCACCGCCGTTGCGTTCCGTGTAATCTTCCCACCAACGAATGTGATCGATCAGCTTTTTGCCAACGTCTACGGTTTCGGCCCGCCGGGTCAGAAGGTGTTCAGCGCCATAAATCTCGGATGTTTCCGACAGGATGGTCGTGCCGCCATGGCGGACCAACAGGTCCGAGGCGTATCCCAGCGCGGGGTTCGCCGTGATCCCGGAATACCCGTCCGACCCACCGCACTGCATCCCAATGGTGATCTGGCTGATGGGCGTTGGTTGCCGCGTGGCCTGATTGGCCAGTTCGGCAATGCCGCGCAGCTCATCCAGACCACGCTCGATCGTGCGACGTGTGCCGCCCTCATTCTGGATGGTCATGTAACGCAGCGCGCCATCGGATCGGATCGGGCGTCCGCCGACCAGATCGGCCACCTGCATCACCTCGCATCCCAGCCCGATCAGCAGGATGCCTGCAAAGTTGGGATGCTGTGCGTATCCGGCCAATGTGCGGAATAGGGTCGCATAACCCTCGTCCTTGCCAGACATGCCGCAGCCGGTGCCATGGACGATGGGCACGATCCCATCCACATTGGGAAACTCATCCAGAAGGCCGGATTTTGTCGCGGCCTCGGCAACAAAGCGGGCCACAGAGCCCGAGCAGTTCACAGTGGTCAGAATGCCAATGTAGTTGCGCGTCCCAACGTTACCGTCCGCACGGTGGTAGCCTTGAAATGTCCGACTCTCATCAATCTCGACCAACGGCGTATTGGCGCTGGCATGAGCGTAGTCTTGTTGGTGATCTCCCATGCCAAGATTGTGCACATGGATATGCTCGCCCGGCGCGATGTTCATCTTGGCCTGACCGATGATCTGCCCATATCGAATCACGTTTTCGCCCGCTGGAATTGGTGCGATGGCAATCTTGTGGCCGCGAGAGACTGAGCCGGGCAGGGGGGTCGGGACACCGGCGGGCTGATCCCCGTTGGACAAGTCCCGCAACGCAATAACGACGTTGTCAGCCGGGTTCAGTCTGACCACATCGCGCGTTGCTGGCATTAAGCCCTTGAAATCGTCGTGTGCTTGCATTGTTTTTCCGCTTGCTTGGCGAAACTGCTAAGCTGAAAACACTTACTTGTCAACTAACATGTTAGTATGCTAGATCGGAACCCATGACCAGACCCCAGGATATTGACGCCACCCTTTTGCAAGACATCTCAACGATAGAGGGGTCGCTGGCGCAGCGCGTCTATCTTGCAATCAAACAGGCCATTTTGGGTCTGGATTTCCCCCCTGGTGCGATCCTTAGAAAAGCATCCATCTGTGACCGCCTTGGAGTCTCGCGCGCGCCTGTGTCCGAGGCGATTGCCCGGCTTGCTGCCGAAGGGCTTGTCGATGTGGTGCCGCAATCCGGTACGCGGGTTTCCTATTTCTCGATGATCGAAATCCGTGAAGGCGCTTTTCTGCGTGAAGCGCTGGAATTGGCCGCCGTCGCCAAGGTCGCGCGTGACCTGACGGATGAGCAACGCAAGAAACTCAGCCGAAATATGCGTTTGCAGGAACTGTTGATCGAAGATGAGGATGTTCCCGGCTTTTATCAGGCCGACGAAGAATTCCACGCCTTGCTGATGGAATTTACGGGTATCTCAAAGTTGACTGATGTGGCCCAGACCGTCTCACTCCAAGTGAACCGCGCGCGGATGCTGCTTTTGCCAACACCGGGGCGCATTGCCGAAACTATTGCCGAGCATCGCACGATCTTCGATGCGGTCAGCAGGCAAAACGTGCCGAATGCGCAAGAGGCGATGCGTCTTCATCTTGGGCAATTGATGCCACGCATCGAAATGCTTCAGCAGGAAAAACCAGAACTGTTTAATCTCAGTTCCCAGCCCACCCGAGAGGCAGGATGAGCGTTTCACAAACTGAACTTTTGAACAGTCGAACCTCTAGGCCGGTTCCCCTGACACGCATGGGGTTTGGCGGGGCGCCGTTGGGAAACCTTTATCGCAAGGTGTCGGACAAGGATGCGCAGGCCGCACTGCAAACCGCCTTTGATGCCGGTATCCGTTTCTTTGACACCGCTCCGCAATACGGTTTGGGTCGGTCGGAACACAGGGTCGGCGAGGCTGTCAAACGCTTTGGACGCAACGATATCCAGCTCTCAACCAAGATCGGGCGCCTGTTGCTGGATTGCGCACCGCATGAGGTCACACCCGAGGCGTTTGTTGACGTACCGCAGAAACGGATCGTGTTCGACTATACGTATGACGGCGTCATGCGATCTTACGAAGCCAGTCGGGAGCGGATCGGTGTGGCAAATGCTGATATTCTTTTGGTTCATGATGTCTGCGCTTTCAGTCAGGGCGGTCAGGAAATGTCTGATGCCAAAGTGCGTGAGCTGTTCGATGGTGGCGGCTATCGCGCGTTGACCGAGTTGCGTGAAGCGGGTGAAATCGCGGCCATCGGCGCAGGCGTCAATGAGTGGCAGGTGTGTGAAAAGCTGCTGGGATTGGGTGATTTCGACGGGTTTCTGTTGGCGGGGCGGTATACGCTTTTGGAGCAGGAGGCGCTGAACAGCTTTCTGCCTTTGTGCGAAAAGCGTGACGTCGGCATCATTCTGGGTGGTCCCTATAATTCGGGGATTCTGGCCACAGGTGCAGTTCCCGGCGCAAAATACAATTATGCCGATGCGCCCGCCGAAATCCTTGACCGGGTCGACAAGATCGAAGCGGTTTGCGCGGCCCATGACACACCTCTGATCGCGGCAGCACTGCAATTTGTTCTGGGTCATCCCTGCGTCAAAACCGTGGTTCCGGGTGCCGTCAGCGCAAACGAAGTGAAATCCAATGTGGCGCTGATGGAACTGGCAATTCCGGCGGCTCTTTGGTCCGATCTGCGCGGTGAAGGCTTGATCCGCCCAGACGCGCCCTTGCCTGAGGAGGCTGCCAATGCTGCGTAACATCGACCCGATCTTGTCGCCTGACCTGTTGTATGCGCTGCGCGCCATGGGGCATGGGGATGACATCGTGATTGCAGACGCAAATTTCCCGGGAACGAGCATTGGACCTGATTGCATTCGGGCCGACGGCTCCACTGCCAGCGAGGTGTTGCGCGCGATATTATCGTTGATGCCGCTGGACAGTTTCGTGCCCGACCCGGCGTTGACGATGCAGGTTGTGGGTGACCCGAACACCGTGCCTGACGCTGTGGCGGATTTCCAAATCATCATAGATGAGGTGGCGGACAACCCGGTGCCAGTGCAGGCGCTGGAACGGTTTGCATTTTACGAACGCGCGGCCTCGGCCTACGTGATTGTTCAGACCGGAGAACGTAGGCTGTATGGCAATATCATGCTGAAAAAAGGCGTGATCAGTTGAGGCTGGATGCCCATCAGCACTTCTGGTCGGTTGCACGGGGCGACTATGGCTGGCTAACGCCGGATCTGGCCGCGATTTATCGCGATTTTCTGCCGAATGACCTACGGCCGCTGCTGCAGCGGGCCGGTATCGAAGGAACGGTTCTGGTGCAGGCTGCCCCAACCTTGGCCGAGACCGAGTTTATGTTGTCGCTTACGGATGAGACACCGTTCGTTAAAGGCGTTGTTGGATGGGTAGATTTCGAAGCAGCGGATGCCGACGCTCAAATTGCGGCCTTGGCCGAACATCCTGCATTGGTCGGGTTGCGCCCGATGATTCAGAACATTGCTGATCCGAATTGGATGTTGGGCTCGGCGTTGAACCCCGCCTTTGAAGCTTTGCAACGGCAGGGTCTGACTTTTGATGCGCTGATCGTGCCGGAGCATCTTGGCCCGCTGCGTCAGCTATTGGAACGGTATCCAACGATGCGGGTCGTAATCGACCATGGCGCGAAACCGGCAATCCGCGATGGTCTGATTGATGACTGGGCGGATGGCATTGCCGCATTGGCCCATCAAACCGAAACCTATTGTAAGCTGTCGGGTCTGGTGACCGAGGCCCATCCCGACTGGCAGGCCGACGATCTGCGCCCTTACGTGCAGCATCTTCTAGAGACGTTCGGCCCATCCCGCCTGATCTGGGGCAGCGACTGGCCGGTTTGCACCCTGGCCAGCACCTATGAACGATGGCTGGACACCACAGACACGCTGTTGGGCGCTTTAACCAAAACCGAGCGCGATGCAATCCTTGGGGGGAATGCGGCGCGGGCTTATCATCTCAGGGATTGAACGAATGACTTTGAACCTCGATCCTGCCGGGCTGTGGCTCGGGCGTATTGAACGCTCGGGGATCGGCCCATGCGTTGTGGTGTTGCGCGACGGTCATTTGCTGGACATCACCTCAAAAACCGCGCCGACCACGCGTGATGTGCTTGAGCGTGATGATGCAGCGGACTACGTCAGCAGCGCGCCAGGTGAAGCCATTGGCGCACTTGAGGTCGGGCACCATTGGTTGGCGCCCTGTGATCTGCAACCGGTCAAAGCCTGCGGGGTCACCTTCGCCGGTTCGATGGTTGAGCGCGTGATAGAAGAACAGGCCGCCGGCGATCCTGCCAAGGCCGAGACCATTCGCGCCTGCATCGGTACACGGGTTGGTGACAGCTTGAACGACATTGTCCCCGGTTCGGACGCGGCCGCCGATGTGAAACAGGCGTTGATCGAAGAGGGGCTGTGGAGCCAGTATCTGGAAGTTGGCATTGGCCCGGATGCCGAGGTGTTTTCTAAAGCACAGGTGCTGTCTTCGGTGGGCTATGGTGCCGAAGTTGGCCTGCACCCGATCTCAACCTGGAACAACCCCGAGCCCGAAGTGGTTCTGGCGGTCAGTTCGCAAGGCATGATCAAAGGCGCCACCTTGGGCAACGACGTAAACCTGCGCGATGTCGAAGGGCGGTCCGCGTTGCTGCTGAGCAAGGCCAAGGATAACAACGCCTCGTGCGCGATCGGGCCAATGATCCGCCTGTTTGATGACAGGTTCACATTGGATGACGTGCGCAAGGCTGAACTGACGTTGACCGTCACTGGGCCAGATGGGTTTGTCCTGAACGGCCGATCATCGATGTCCCAGATCAGTCGCGATCCTGAGGATCTGGTGCAGCAGACCATCGGGCGTCATCACCAATATCCCGACGGGTTAATGCTGTTTCTGGGCACGCTTTTTGCGCCGACACAGGACAGGGATAAATCGGGCGGCGGGTTCACCCACAAGCTGGGTGATGTCGTAACGATTGCCAATGATCAGTTGGGCGCGTTGACCAATACCGTTCGCCTATCCACCGAATGCCCCGAATGGCGGTTTGGGGCGTCCCATCTGATGCGAAACCTGGCCCATCGTGGCCTGATTTGAGAGAGATCATTCTATGTTGACCGGGAAACACCTGATTTCTGGCGAATGGGTCGGCTCAGACGCCACCTTCGCGTCGGAACCTGCCCACGGCCCCAGCCACGACTTTGCCGTAGGTACACCCAAACTGGTGGATACTGCAGTTGACGCGGCCGAAGACGCCTTTGCGACGTTTGGATGGTCTAAGCGCACCGAACGTGCGGGTTTTCTGCGCCTGATTGCTGACGAGATTGACGCCCGGGGCGATGCGATCACCGAGATCGGAACGCAGGAAACCGGCCTGCCCGCAGCGCGCCTACAGGGCGAGCGTGGTCGCACCGTCGGTCAGCTGCGCCTGTTTGCCAATCACATTGAACAGGGTGATTATCTTGACATGCGTCACGACTCGGCGCTGCCGGACCGCGCCCCGATGCCGCGCCCCGACTTGCACATGATCCAGCGCCCTCTGGGCCCCGTCGCTGTGTTTGGTGCATCAAATTTCCCACTGGCCTTCTCGGTCGCAGGAGGCGACACCGCCGCAGCGCTGGCCGCAGGCTGCCCGGTCGTGGTCAAGGGTCACTCGGCCCATCCCGGCACCGGCGAGATTGTCGCGCAGGCCATAGATGCGGCAATCAAGGCGGCTGGCTTGCATCCGGGTGTGTTTTCATTGGTGCAAGGCGGCAAACGCGACGTCGGCACGCGGCTGGTACAACACCCTTTGATCCGCGCGGTGGGGTTCACCGGCAGTCTGGAGGGTGGTCGTGCACTATTTGATCTGTGTGCACAACGTGATGAGCCCATTCCCTTCTTTGGTGAGCTGGGTTCTGTCAATCCGATGTTCGTCCTGCCGAATGCAGCCGCTGCGCGCGGGGGTGATATTGGTGCGGGTTGGGCGGGATCGCTGACAATGGGCGCGGGTCAGTTCTGTACCAATCCCGGAATCGCCGTGGTGATCGACGGGCCGGATGCGGATAAATTCCAGTCTGCGGCGCAGGACGCGCTGTCGACTGTTGCCGCCCAGACGATGTTGACCGATGGCATTGCGGATGCATATCGCTATGGCGTGGCCCGCGTTGCAGCAGGCACTGGTGTCACGCAGGTCATCGGCACCAGCTGTGCCGCACGCGATGCAGCCCCCTACCTGTTTACGGTCTCGGGTGATGATTGGTTGGCCAATCACAAGCTGCAGGAAGAAGTTTTTGGACCGCTGGGGATTGTCGTTCGCGCTCGTGATTTTGAACAGATGCAGCAGATTGCCCGCGGCATCGAAGGCCAATTGACCTGTACCCTGCAACTGGACGACAGCGACAAAGTCCCGGCGCGGGTTTTGTTGCCGCTGCTGGAGCGCAAAGCAGGCCGTCTTCTGGCGAACAGTTTCCCGACCGGGGTCGAGGTTTGTGACAGCATGGTGCATGGCGGGCCGTATCCGGCATCAACCAATTTCGGCGCCACATCAGTCGGTACCCTGTCAATCCGCCGCTTTCTGCGGCCGGTCTGCTATCAGGATATCCCGATCGATTTGCTTCCGGAAAAAGTGTGAAGGACAAAACAGGTATGACACAGTTTACCCCCTCAAATCGCTTGTCGGGAAAGACCGCTTTGATCACGGCTGCGGGGCAAGGCATTGGCCGGGCAACCGCCGAGCTTTTTGCCGCCGAAGGTGTGCGGGTGATCGCGAGCGACATCAACGATGCATCACTGGCCGAACTGGAGGCTATCGACGGTGTCAGCGCGCTGAAACTGGATGTCACCAATGCGGCGGCGGTAGAGACCGCCGTGGCGAGCCTGCCCAATCTGGATATCCTCTTCAATTGCGCGGGCTACGTTGCGGGTGGGTCGATCCTGGACTGCGAAGAACAGGACTGGGATTTCAGTTTTGATCTGAACGTCAAAGCCATGTACCGGCTGATCCGGCTAACCCTGCCGGGGATGCTTGAAAATCGCGGCGGGTCGATCATCAACATGTCTTCGGTGGCGTCCTCCCTGAAAGGGGTGCCAAACCGGTTCGCCTATTGCGCCTCGAAGGCGGCCGTTATTGGCCTGACCAAATCGGTTGCCGCCGATTTCGTCACGCAAGGTATTCGCTGCAACGCGATCTGCCCCGGTACAGTCGACAGCCCCAGCTTGCATGGCCGTCTTCGGGCAACCGGCGACTATGAACAAGCGATGACCGATTTCATCGCCCGGCAACCGATGGGACGCATTGGAACTGCAGGCGAGATTGCAGAACTTGCGCTGTACCTCGGAAGCGACGCCAGCAAATACACATCCGGACAGCCCTTCGCCATCGATGGCGGCTGGACGATCTGAATTGAAAGGGACCACGATATGAAACTTCTACGCTATGGCGCACCAAGTGCGGAAAAGCCCGGCCTCTTGGATGATGACGGTGCGATCCGGGACCTGTCGGGCGTAATCGATGATCTTTCGGGTGATGTTCTAAGCGATGAGGGGTTGGAGAAGCTGCGCCAGCTTGACCCGAACAGCCTGCCCCTGGTCGAAGGAAACCCTCGACTTGGCGCCTGCGTGGGCCAGGTGGGCAAGTTCGTCTGCATTGGCCTGAACTATGCAGATCACGCCGCCGAGGCGGGTATGGACCTGCCAGCGGAGCCGGTGATTTTCTTCAAGGCGACCTCGTCGATCATGGGGCCGAACGACACAATCGAAATCCCGCGCGGGTCGGTTAAAACCGATTGGGAGGTTGAGCTGGGCGTCGTCATTGGGAAAGAGGCAAAATATGTTTCCGAGGCTGATGCCATTGATCATATTGCGGGGTATTGCGTGATCAATGACCTGTCTGAACGTGACTTTCAGCTGCATCGTTCGGGCCAATGGGTCAAGGGCAAGTCGGCGGACACGTTCGGCCCGATCGGGCCATGGCTGGTCACACGGGATGAGGTCAATGATCCACAGAACCTGCCAATGTATCTTGAGGTGAACGGCCACCGGTATCAGGATGGCTCGACCCGGACGATGCATTTCGGGGTCGCCACCGTGATTTCTCACCTGTCCCAGTTCATGTCCTTACAGCCGGGCGATATCATCTCAACCGGTACACCGCCGGGTGTTGGCATGGGTCAAACCCCGCAGACCTATTTGAAACCCGGTGACAAGGTGGAGTTGGGTATCGAGGGGCTCGGGGTCCAGCGACAAGGCGTTATCGCTGGCTGACAGTTCCGGTTCGCAGAGTTTTCTAGTCCTCTGCGAACCTGTATTGTTCCGTGTTCGGGCCGGGTTCATCGATTCATCCTTGGACCTCTCGAGCCGCATCGGTTTCTGAAAGCCCTGCAGTACGTTTGGTCCCGAACCGACTGTTGTTGATGGTGTTCTTCGCAGATGCCATGGGATGCCATATCAGGCGGCCGTTGTTTTCCTTCACGAAGTTCGAATCGATCATGGCGTGGTTTCAAGTGACTGTGGGTGTGTCAGGGAACTGGCCCAAGTGGCGTCGACATTGCTGGGTAAAGTGCCGCCCCAGTTGCGGCTGATCACACCTGCGCGCATGGATCGGCACGATCGAATGGGGTCAATCCTTGCAGAAAAGATATGCTCTGCAATTGATCAGGGTCGTTGTCCCGCGGTGGGCCGATCTAATAATGTCGTCAGGACAAAGGTCTTTGTGCAGGATCGAAGGCCCGAGGTCCGTTTTTGAAGCTTGTGGTCTGGGACTGTTTGGCCAATCATATCAGATCGATATCAATGAAAATCGACGACCAAAGTTCACCGTTCAGCAAATCCCGTCGCCCAGTTGATTTCATTAAGCCGAATACTTGTTTTGGGAATGCCGGATATCCACTGTTTCAAGCAAGACGCTCTTGATGGGTTTGGCATGCGCATGTTTGAATTTCTGTGCTTGGCAGGCAAACAGGCTGCAAGCAACAAACAAAAACAGAAAACACAAGTGTTTTCGACAAAACCAAAGCGCCTGGCGGTTCTGATCGACCGAAACTGAGCGCTACACAAGTCCAACGTGGAGAACTCGAATGAACAAAATTTCGATGCTATTGGGTGGCGCTTCTGTTGTGATCGCCATGCCGGCATTTGCGGCTGACATTGTTATTGGCGTGCCCAACTGGCCGTCCGTTAATGCGACCGCGCATATCCTCAAAGTCGCGATTGAAGAGAACCTCGGCCTGGAAGTAGAGCTTCAGAACGGCACGAACCCGATTGTTTTCGAAGCTATGGATTCGGGGCGATGCATGTGCACCCCGAGGTCTGGATGCCAAATCAGCAAAACCTGCACGATACCTATGTCAAAGACAAAGGCACAGTAACATTCAATGGCAACGGCGTTGAAGCATTCCAGGGCATGTGCGTGGACAAAGCCACTGCCGAGGCCAACGGGATCACATCGATTGATGACCTGACGAACCCGGATATTGCGGCTTTGTTCGACAGCAACGGGGACGGTCAGGGTGAGTTGTGGATTGGCGCGCCAGGATGGGCGTCGACCAATGTCGAAAAAATTCGCGCGAAATCCTATGGCTATGATCAGGTATTCGAACTTACTGAGATCGATGAAACGGTTGCTTATGCCAACCTCGACAATGCGATCAAAGCCGGGGATGCATGGGTCGGCTTTTGCTACACCCCGCACTACGTGTTCGAATTGCATGACCTGCAAGTCCTGGAAGAACCAGCATATGACGAGGCCAAGTGGACTGTGATTCAGCCAACGGACGATCCTGACTGGCTTGCCAAATCCGATGCGGGTGTCGCATGGGATCTGGCGTATCTGCATCTGCATTATGCGAAATCGCTGGAAGAAGAGTATCCGCAGGTTGCCACCATGTTGGCAAACATGAAGCTTGATACCGATACAGTGTCAGCCATGACCTACGCTCTGGTGATCGATGGCAAAGAACCATTGGCATATGCCCAGGAATGGGTCGGAGCAAACGAAGATGCCGTTCTGGGTTGGATGTCTGAGTGATCTTACCCGATCAGAACTGAAACAAATTCAGGCCGCCGGACGAAACCGGCGGCCTGTTGTGCATCAAAGGGACAAGTATGACCGAAACAGTCGTGAAGCTTACCGATGTCTGGAAGATATTCGGGGCGCGCACCGAAGAAGCCATGGCCGCCGTTCGAAGCGAAGGCATTGGAAAGCCCGAAGTTCTGGAAAGATTCAACTGTGTCGTTGGCGTACAGGGCGCGACATTCGAGGTGCCAAGGGGCGAGATTTTCTGCATCATGGGGTTGTCGGGTTCCGGCAAGTCCACCCTGGTCCGACATGTGAACCGGCTGATCGAGCCGACAGCGGGCAAGATCGAAATTCTCGGCCATGATGTCTCGAAAATATCCGAGGCAGAGCTACGACGTATTCGTGCCCAGCAGATCGGAATGGTGTTTCAACACATGGCGTTGATGCCGCATCGCTCGGTGCGGGACAATGTGGCGTATCCGCTTGAAATTCGTAAGGTTTCGAAATCGAAAAGATGGGCCGTTTCTGATCATGCGTTGGGATTGGTTGATCTGACGGGTTACGAGGATCGGCTGCCCAAGGAATTGTCTGGTGGGATGCAGCAGCGTGTGGGGATCGCACGTGCGCTGGCGTCGGATCCGGAAATTCTATTGATGGATGAACCCTTTTCAGCGCTTGATCCGTTGATCCGATTGCAACTGCAGGATCAGTTCAAGGCTCTGGTCGCTCAGCTAAAGAAGACGACGCTGTTTATCACGCACGATCTGGACGAAGCCATTCGCATTGGGCACCGGATTGCGATCATGAAGGACGGCGTCATTGTGCAGATAGGCACACCGGAAGACATCGTGATGAACCCGGCCGACGACTATGTTCGCGAATTTGTGCAGGGCATATCGAAGCTGAAGCTTGTGAAGGCACATTCGATCATGGCGCCGATGGACAGCTATTCCGGCTCGTTGGACGGTGCGACCCGTGCAGATGAAGGGGCCGATCTGGACCAGCTTATCGACCTCGCGGTTAATACAGACATGCCGGTGGTCATAACCGATGCAGGCCAGGATATAGGGGTTGTGACCAAACCACGTCTGCTGCGCGGAATCCAAGGGGGCAAAAATGACTGATACAGCAAGTGAAATCCAGGTCACAGCAGCCTCGGATATTGAAGTCGATCATGAAACGCTGGACCGTTCTATCCACGAATTCGCAGGCCCCAATGGGGATTACTACGTCAAGGCGTTTCACAAGATTCATGATGCCACCAGCGCGGTACCCAACACTTTCAACAAATGGGCCGCGGTTCTCGGGCCGTTTTGGTCTGCATCTCGGGCGATTTGGGGGATGTTCTGGACGTTCCTGATCCTTGAAATCATTGCGTGGGTTCAGATTGGGCGTGGCGCCTGGGGCAATCCCGGAGCCGATTTCGCCGAACGGGCTGCGCGTCAGCAAGACCGCGCAAATGAGCTATTGGCGCGGGCCACTGAAGCCACTGAAAAAGCGGACATCGATCGCTTTACCAAGCTGGCAGAAAACATCCAGAAGGCGGCGGATTCCAGCATGGAGAAGGCGCTGTCCGCGCAATCCGAAGCGGTTGGAATTCTGGTTACAGGGCTTCTGATGCTGTTGGTCTTCAAGTTGGTTCAAGGTTTCTATTCGGACAGGGTGTATGAAAAGCAGTACTCCAACTGGCGGACTGATCCCAAAAGCACGGAAAGCGGCCGCTCGATGCGAAACATGGTTCTTGGTGCTGTGTTGGTCGCTGCAATTGGCCCGCTGATTGTGTATAAATTCACCGTCAATTCTTCTATGGCCATGCTGGATGCGTTTCCCGAACTTGCGGTGTCAGAGCTGATTTTGGGCGAAGGGAATGGTACGTTGTTTTCTGCGCTGGCCTCTTGGATGGAAGCCCAGATCGATGCAGCCGCCGCCGCTGGCGGGGATGTTTTCGATGGCATCGTGGCTGGTGTGCGATCGGTTCTTGATGCCCTGACCATTGCCTTGATCGGATCACCATGGCCGGTTGTGATGCTTGTTATCTGCGTGACCGCATGGAGGGCTGCGGGTCCACGCGTGGCAATCTTCACGGCCTCTTCCTTGGCCTACATCGCGCTGTTGGGATATTGGGAAGTCGCCATGGAGACGGTCGCTTTGGTCGGAGCCGCGGTATTTTTATGTGTTGTCTTCGGAATCCCGCTGGGGATCTGGTTTGGCAAGTCCAAACGCGCGTACCGAGCAGCCGAGCCGGTGCTGGATCTGATGCAGACCCTTCCCGCCTTTGTGTATCTGATCCCGATTATCGCGTTTTTCGGAACCGGCAATCCACCCGGGATTTTGGCCACGATCATCTTCGGTATGCCACCGGTCATTCGATTGACCGCGTTGGGTATGCGCGGGGTCCCGGACAGCATCAAAGAGGCCGCCGTGGCCTTTGGCGCGTCCAAATGGCAGTTGCTGAAAGATGTCGAAATACCGCTTGCTTTGCCATCGATCATGACCGGTGTGAACCAGACCATTCTCATGTGTCTGTCGATGGTCGTTATCATCTCGCTGATTGGCGGCGGTGGGTTGGGCAAAGAGATCCTTGAAGCGCTGCAATATGCGGCCAAGGGACCGGGCCTGCTGGGTGGTTTTGCGATCCTCTTCCTCGCCATGGTGATGGATCGGATCGTACAAGGCGCATTCAGGCGCGAAGACGAGAAAATCTAAAACGTTCGGCGCCTCCGGGTTCTCCGGGGGCCCCTTTTTTGTTTTCTGCTGAGGCCAATCATGACAGACCGTTACGAAAAATCCATGATGGACAATCTTTATTGGTGGGGGGTGCCGACATTGTTCAGATGCCCTAATGTGGGGCCTGAGGATCAGGACATTGCGCTGGTTGGCGTTCCACATTCGACCGGAAACGGCACGACCGAGCGCGACCAGCATCTGGGACCCAGGGCTTTGCGACATGTCTCTGCCGTGCAGCGCCGGGTTCATTCGGTGTTCCAGATCGACCCTTGGAACAGTGCCCGGATTGCGGATGTAGGGGATGTCCCGTTTCCGCGCGCCAATGACAACGAAGATTGCATTAAACGGATCACAGCCTTCTACAAAGATATCGACACGGCAGGTGCACGCCCGGTTTCCATCGGTGGGGATCACTCGATTACGGGCGGGATTGTTCAGGCGCTTGGGGGCGGCAAGCTTGCTGGTGGTGAGCCGGTCAGCTTTCTGCATTTTGATGCCCACACGGATGTGTTTACCAAGGTCGACCACTTCCTGGGCGCCAAAAAATCTGCAGCGCATTGGGGGGCTTACCTGGCCGATCAGGGCCAGGTTGATCCAACCCGCTCGATGCAGATCGGACTAAGAGGTCACCCGCGCAGTCTGGATTGGCTGCAACCGTCATATGACTACGGTTACAACATCGTGACGATGCGGGAATTCCGTCAACGCGGTCTGGAAGATGTCGTTGCGCAAACGCGCGAGGTTCTGGGTGACCGCCCGGTGTATATCACGTTTGATCTGGATTGCCTTGATCCCACTGTCGCACCTGCGGTGTCAAATCTGGAACCCGGCGAGAAAGGCTTTGATATCGATGAAGCGGTTGGGTTGCTGCGCGCGGCGCGGGGTCTGAACATCGTCGGAGGAGATGTTGTGTGTATGATGCCGACCAAAGACAGCCCCAACAATATCACGGCGCTGACCGCTGCAGCCGTCATGTTCGAAATGATTTCGATGATCGCCGAGAATGTAAGCGCTAGGTAGATCGGCGCGCATCCACCGCCTGCGCCAGCACACACAGCAACTCGAACATTAACGAGATACCAAGCCACGCAGTGCCGCCATTGGGATCAAAAGGTGGGGACACCTCAACCAGATCGGCCCCGACAAGGTTTAGCGCGGACATCTTGCGAATAACCTGCTGGGCCTGAAAACTGTTGGGCCCACCAATCTCAGGCGTTCCGGTGCCCGGAGCGTAGGTCGGGTCGACAAAGTCGATATCATAGGTGCAGTAGCAAGGCGCAGACCCGACGATGCGGTGTACTTCCGCCATGACATCATCGATACCCCTGTCAAACAGCTCTTCAATACGGATGATGCGTATACCTTGGGCCTCACCCCATTCAATGTCTTCGGTATTGTAGGCGGTCCCGCGAATGCCAACCTGAACAAAGCGCTTGGGGTCAACCAGACCTTCCTCAACTGCGCGCCTGAACGGTGTCCCGTGGGTAAATTTGTGCCCGCCAAAGTAGCTGTCAAAGAGGTCTGTGTGACTGTCGAACTGGATCAGTCCCAATGGCCCCGATGCCGCCAATGCGCGCAGAACGGGCAGGGTTGTCAGATGGTCACCACCAGCGGTCAACGGAGTGATGCCCCTGTCGCACAGCCCGTTATAGAAAGCCGTGACACGCTCCAACGTATCGTCGATGTCCACCGGGTTCGGTGCGACGTCGCCCAGATCTGCGCAGTTGATCAGGTCGAACGGGCTGACACCTGTGACTGGGTTCATCGCCCGGATCATTGTCGAAAAGTCACGCAGTTGCCGTGGTCCGTGACGCGCACCTGGCCGGTTGGTCGTGCCCCCATCCCAGGGGATGCCGACAATCCCCAGATCAACCTCGTTGAACCGCTCATGATCCGGTGTCAGGGCGGGCAGGCGCATAAACGTTGGTACACCGGCAAAACGGGCAAGCTCCATCGCCGATACCGGTTGAAAGAAGGAATTGGCCATGCGTACCTCGTGCCCCTTTTTGCGTCGGCCGACCCTATCGGGTGAATTCCGCAAAGGGAATGATTTTGCGGGCGTCAGATCAGAATGCGGTACTTGCTGCGGATTTCTGCATCTTGCGAGGGGGTCAGATATTCGGGGCGATGGGTATCCAGAATTTCGCGCGCCCGGTCGCGTGCAGTGGTCCAGGCGTCCTTGGCGCCGTCCATTTCCCATGTCCTGGGTTCGCTGCGGTCTGCAAGAGACGGATAGAAATAGTCCCGCTCCATCGCAGCATAGGTATGTGTGCTGCCTAGAAAGTGACCGTCCCCCAAAACAGATTGGCAGATGGCTTCAAACCCCAGGTTTTCTGCACTCACTTCGATCCCGCGCAACGCGCGATAGGTATGTGAATGCATCTCATCATCCAGAACAAAGGCTTCGAAACTTGCCCCCAAAAGCGACGCGGTCATGCCCGAGCTTTCGTAGATCAGATTGCCGCCCGCCAGTGCCGCCGCCAATGACGTCATGCCTTTTTCCGCCCCGTATTGCGCGTCGATCGCCTTGGCGTCGGTCATCGATGAGGCGACGCCAGATGGCAGACCTAGCCAATTGATGATCTGTGCCGAAGCCGCGTTCAGAATAGCGGTTTCACCACTGCCCCCTGCAAAAGACCCGGTGCGCAGGTCCACGATGAACGGCCAATTTGAGAAAACCATCGGAAAGCCCGTTTTGATGGCGTTGACCATCACAAGGCTGGCCAGCGTCTCGGCCAGGGATTGCGCCAGGAATCCGGCCAGCGTTGCCGGTGCGGTCGCGCCGGCCTGAGCCGCAGTGATACAGGACATCGGGATGTTGTGCCTGACACACTCATAGACAACGTCCACCGCATCTTCCCCATACCGCAAAGGTGAGATGACCGGGCTGATGTGGGCTTTCAGAAAGGGGCGTTCCGAGAACTTGCCCGGGCCTCCGGCGACGATGTCCAGCATGTCCACGATGGGGGCGACGTGTTCCGCCAGCGTAAAGGATGTTGCGATCGGCTTGGTGGTATTTCTGACCAACGCGTAGACTGTATTCATATCCAGATCAAAAACGTCGGGCACATCCGTGGCGACGCAGCATCTGGTGAACCAACTTACGTTGCTAAGCGTGTCTTGCAGGCGCGTGAAATCGCGCAGATCCGCCAGCGTGGAAGGTCGATAAAGGCCGGTATCCAGATCCAGCGTTTGTACCGCGGCGCCCCCTGTTCCAAAGAACACACGATCACCACCAACCTCAATCGAACGACTTTCGTCCCGGCCATGCAGCACAAAGGTCTTCGCCGCCATGCGAACGGTGTCTTCGACCATGGCCCGCGGAAAAATGACTCGGTCCTGTTTGCCATCAAGCGCGCCTGCCGCCAGCAGGTCCTTGCGCAGCCTCTCGGGTACTTCGCCCATGCCCAGAGTCTCAAGTAGTCTCAACGCTGTGTCGTAGATCAGACCAATCTCGGCCTCGGTCAAAGGCTTGAAGGCTCCACCGATCTGACCGGGCGAGCACGGGTCAACTTCCGGTTTGGCTGCGCGCTGCACCAATCGGGCTTTGCGCCCGCTTCTCCGGCTATTGTCAGACGGCATTCTGTGGTCTCTCCTGCCTCGTTTCTGCCAATACGATAGGCGTGGTGTTGGCCGACCGGCAAAAGCCGCTGTGAAAATTTCGAAATCTAAAATCGCAGTTTCGATTTTCCGAAACCGGCATTTGCCGCGTTGCCGAAGGGTCGGGTTTGTTCCCAAGACTAAACAAAACAAACGGGGACGGTTTAGATGAAAACGCGTACTAAAGTTGTTGTCATCGGTGGGGGCATTGCCGGGTGTTCTACTTTGTACCACCTGACCCAAGAAGGGTGGACTGATGTGGTTCTGGTTGAACGCAACGAACTGACATCGGGTACCACTTGGCATTCAGCTGCGCAGGTGACCAATTTCGGTATGAACCAGACGATGGTCGGGCTGAAAACACACTCGATCCAACTGTATAGAGAGCTGGCCGAAGATCCGGACTATCCGATCAACTATCATCATGGGGATGGCGGAATCCGCTTGGCGAATACCGAGGCGCAGATGCAAGGCTACCACCATTTCGCGTCCATGGCTCGTGGAATGGATGTGCATTTCGAAGTGATCGACGCCGAAGAATGCGCCCGCCGTCATCCGCTGATTTCAACAGAAAACCTTATAGGCGGATTGTGGGATCCGTTGGACGGTGACATTGATCCGGCGCAACTGTGTCAGGCGCTGGCACGCCATGCGCGAAAGGCCGGGGCGGAAGTGTATCGCGACACCCCGGTCACGGGGTTGACGCAGCATAGCGATGACACCTGGACCGTTCAGACCGAGCATGGGGACATCGACTGCGACATTGTCGTCAATGCGGGCGGATACCGCGTGAACGAAGTGGGCGCGATGATGGGTGTGCATCATCCGGTCGCATCGATGGAACATCAGTATTTCCTGACCGAAGACATCCCCGCCATTCGTGATGCGGACCACCGGATTCCGCTGCTGAGATGCCCCATCAGCGACTATTATTGCCGTCAGGAAAAGAACGGCTTGCTGCTGGGGTTCTACGAACAGGATTGCAAAACCTGGGGTATGGACGGGATCAATCCGAATTTCGTCAATGCTTTGTGCCCAGACGATCTGGATCGGGTGACAGATGTTCTGGAAGGGGCCTTTGCCCGGATGCCCGCGTTGATGGAGGTTGGCATTCACACGGTGGTCAACGGGCCCATTACGTATACAATCGACGGGGCGCCCCTGGTTGGCCCGATCCCGGGTAAGCGCAACGCGTTTTGCATCATTGGATTGCGCGCGGGGCTTGGCGAGGGCGGTGGGCACGGATGGTTGTTGGCACAGCAGATCGTACACGGTGAAGCCTGCTATGACACCTGGTGCCTCGATCCCCGGCGGTTTGCCGGGCATGCCAATGTCGAACTGACGGCACTGAAAGCCATCGAGGATTACCAAAACGAATTTCGGTTCCACTTCCCTCATGAGCATCGCCCGGCTGGCCGGCCGGCGAAAACAACACCTTTGACACCGGTGCTGGCCGCGAAAGGTGCGGCATTCACTGTCGTCAACGGGTGGGAGCGGGTCGAATACATCAAGCCCCATCCGGATTTCACAACCTCTCTGAGTTTCGATTTTGACGAAGCTTTTGATCTTGTGGCTGCAGAAGTGCGGAATGTGCAGACAAATGTCGGGCTTGCTGAGGTCAACGGATTCAACAGGATCGAAATCACGGGTTCGGATCGCCACAGTTTTCTGGATCGGATGATGTGCGGAACCGTTCCCAAACGCGATGGCCGGATCGGGTTGGGATACCTATTGAACCACCATGGCATGGTTAAATCTGAGGCGACAGTCGCCAACATTCCAGCCAGCCATCGGGGTCAAGCGCGTGTTTGGTACGGCTCGGCTGCGGCCAGCGAAGGCCATGATATGGACTGGCTGTCACACCACCTGAAACCTGACGAAGACGCACAAATCCAAAGCCTGACAAACGATCAGACGGTCCTTGTTCTTGCAGGCCCCCAAGCCCGGAAAGTGTTGTCCGCGTGCGCGCGTGGCGACTGGTCGCGCGAGGCGTTCCCATGGCTCAGTGTTCGAGAGTGTTTCGTTGGTATCGCCCCAGCCACGGTGACGAATATCAGCTTTTCTGGTGAGCTGGCTTATGAAATCCATGTTCCAAATGCGTCACTGTACGCGGCCTATCTGGCGCTGGAAAAGGCTGGAGAGGCGTTCCAAATGGGTTTATTCGGTGCGCGCGCGGTCGAATCCATGCGGATGGAGAAAGGGTTTCTGCATTGGAAAGCGGACCTGATCACCGAGTATGATCCGTTTGAAACGGGTTTGGGGCGGTTCGTAAAACTGGAAAAGGGCGATTTTGTTGGTCGCCGGGCGCTTCTTCAGCGGCAGGAAAGCGGGTTACGAAAGCGTTTGGTCACACTGCACATTGATGCCACACACGCGCCTGCGTATCCCGGGGCGTCACTGATGAATGGGGCTGATGTAGTTGGCACAGTGACGTCTGGTGACTGGGGCCACCGAACCGGATTGAACTTGGCCTATGCTTTCGTAGACACGCCCTTTGCGGCCAAAGGAAACACATTAGAGATCGACATGTGTGGGCATCGTGCGCGCGCCGAGGTTATTGAACCGTCGCCGTATGATCCAAAGATGAGCAATGTACAAAGCTAGAACTGGTCAGAGGTTCCCTTACAGCGGAGGGGCAAATACAGACGGATTGCGACCGAAGAACCTGACCTGAAGGGTGGGTTTAGTAGATTTAGGATTGCCGCAACGAAGATAATCTGTTTCGATTTTTTCGAATATGTCGAAACATCAGGAAACGAGCAATTGCCAAAATCCCTGAGCCTCCGTTGGCTGGAAGTGTTCCAATTGATCGCCAAGTCCGGATCTATCCAAAAGGTCGCGTCCGAGACGGGGCTGTCGATCAGTACTGTGTCCAACCATATGCGCAGCCTGGAAACCGCCTTGGGTGTCGAATTGGTGGATCATAGCCGCCGCCCCATGGGTCTGACCCCGGCGGGTGAAGTCTTTTCCCGATATGTAAGAGAGGGGCTGACAGCGCTGAAACGTGGCGAGGCGGAAATTCGATCCGGGAACTGGCAACATGCGACCGCCCTCAGGCTGGCTTTGATCGATGAATTCGACAATCAGGTCGCGCCCGAGCTGTTTCGATTTCTGGCGCATGCCTTGCCGCGGTGTAACTTTCGCCACTTTACCCGCCCTAGTCATGAGATAACGGCCAAACTTCAGGAACATAAATTGGATGCCGGGGTGGCCTCGCGACCTGCTGGAAAAACGGAGGGGTTGGTTGAATATCCATTGTTGCGCGATCCGTTTATCGTGATCCTTCCCGAAAGCTTCCAAGGGGGCGCCGAGGATGTGGTGGCACCCGATCGGACCTGCCGTTCCTGCGCTATTCGCGAGACTATACAATCGGCAAGCAGATTGAGATACAGCTGACACGCAGTAAGTTCAGCCTGCCAAACCGGTTCGAACTGGAATGCAATCATTCGATTGTTGGACTTGTCGCCGAGGGCAGCGGTTGGGCCATAACCACGGCTGCCAGCTATCGGCGCGCTGAGCGGTTTCATAGCAACGTAAAGGCCCTGCCGTTTCCAGGAAGAAACTTCGTGCGCACAGTGTCGTTGTTTACAACAGACGTTTACCCGGCCTCCACCTCTTTGCTGATTCACAAGGTGCTGAGCCGTTTGATAAGGCAGAACTTTTGCGATCCAATGAACGCAAAGCTACCGTGGTTGGAAAACGATTTCCGTACATTGGAAAGTGGTTTGGCGTGACTACGAAATCGCTACTTAAGTTCGCTGGTTTTCCCCATGATCAAATGATGAATCCGCTTTTTGATGGGTGCGGGGAGGCCCGTGAAAGGGCGAAAAAACGCGATGATCAATCACGGCGCGGGCCGCGTCGCGCGTGATCGAGACACCAGAGCACCGACAAATTCTCCGCAGTCAGGGCTTTTGACCAAAAAGATCAAAGCTAATGATTGATTTTCTTTCCCCTCGACGGTTAAACACGCGCAAATCTTTTTGGGGAAGCAGATGACTGAACAACAAGGCGATCCGCGTCACCTTGAAACGCTGGACCGCGATCTGGCCCGCTTTTCCAATCTCGAGACGGCGACAAGCTATGTCGGCAGGCCACTGGTCGGGCCAGGGATTTCGCTGATCTTTGTTGTTTTGGCCGGTCTTGCTGCCGCGTTGTTCTTTGGACAAACCAATAACGCCATGATCGTCATCGTCGCCGCTTGCTTCGGTGCCTACATGGCGCTGAACATCGGTGCGAACGATGTCGCCAACAATATGGGCCCGGCAGTCGGTGCAAATGCGCTTAGCATGGGGGGCGCAATTGCCATCGCTATCGTGTTTGAAAGTGCCGGGGCACTGATCGCTGGCGGAGATGTCGTGTCTACCATCGCCAAAGGCATCATCGCGCCCGAAAGCATGGGCACCGCCGAGATCTTTATTTGGGCCATGATGTCCGCCCTTTTGTCGGCAGCTCTTTGGGTCAATCTCGCGACATGGGTCGGGGCGCCGGTATCGACCACGCATTCCGTTGTCGGCGGTGTGATGGGAGCCGGGATCGCTGCTGCTGGTTTTGCCGCCGTGAATTGGCCGACCATGGGCAAAATCGCAGCCAGCTGGGTGATTTCTCCGGTCTTGGGTGGTGCGGTTGCTGCTCTGTTCCTGTGGCTGATCAAATCCCGGATCATCTATCGCGAAGATAAGATCGCGGCGGCGCGCACCTGGGTGCCGGTGCTAGTTGGCATCATGGCTGGGGCTTTTGCCTCCTATCTCGCGCTGAAGGGGCTGAAGAAGATCATCAAGATTGATCTGCCAACCGCCCTTTTAATCGGCACGGCCATTGGAGGCCTGGTTTGGGTCACAATGATCCCGATCATTCGCAAGCAATCACAAGGGCTGGAGAACCGTAACAAATCGCTGAAGGTGCTTTTTGGCATCCCGCTGGTCGTCTCTGCTGCACTGCTGAGCTTTGCCCATGGCGCCAACGATGTTGCCAATGCCGTCGGTCCGCTTGCTGCAATCGTGCAGGCATCGCAATCCGGTAACTTTACCGAGGCTGTCAGCATTCCGTTCTGGGTCATGGTGATCGGGGCCTTCGGGATATCATTTGGCTTATTCCTGTTCGGACCCAAACTGATCCGCATGGTCGGGAGTCAGATTACCAAACTGAACCCAATGCGCGCTTACTGCGTGGCTCTGTCTGCCGCGATCACGGTGATCGTTGCAAGCTGGCTGGGGCTGCCAGTCAGTTCAACTCACATCGCGGTCGGAGGTGTGTTCGGCGTCGGGTTCTTCCGTGAATGGGATGCTGAACGCCGCATTCGAAACGCACGCATTACCATGCCGGACCGGCCCAATTACGCCCCGGAAGAACGCAGGCGTCGCAAGCTTGTACGTCGCTCTCACTTCATGACAATCATCGCGGCATGGGTCATTACGGTACCGGCAGCGGCCACATTGTCCGCGACAGTGTTTTTCCTGATCACCCTCGCCATGGGACCTGTCTAGACCACGTATTCATGTTGTTGAGTCAGTCACCAGTCAAGAGCTCATTGCGTTCTGAACGGTGAAGAAACTGGCCGCGAAGCCTTGATCACGGCAAGCTGGCGGTGTGGTGTCGATTTCTTCGGCAACACCGGGGTCGAGGACGATCTTCGTAGGCGGATCTGTATCTGGGATCTGATTTACGAGAATCTGGCAGGAAGCTGTGGTGTTAGGTCGTGCGTTGCCACCTAACAATCGGTACGATCCATCAAAGTGACCACTTTGGGCAGGCGCAGGCCGCTCATGTGTACTCGGAATCTTATGGTCGCAAGATGCGTGCCGGATGCAAGCCAGTTCTTCTCTAGATCCAGGATTTTACGGCCACGACCACTCGGCCGTTCGATCTTTCGCGTAGCTCGACACCTAATGCTTCGCCAACTACCACGGATCCAAGTCCGGCATCTTCAAGGATGTTGGCATGCAGGAAACAGTCTCGTTTGTCGTCAAAGACGTTCACAAATCCATATCGTTTTTCTAACGAGAACCACTTGACCCGCGCGGGTTCAAAGGAACTGGAAATCTCGGGTTTTGGGTCAACGACGATGTCAGAGGTTCGCTTGGCAGGCGGGGTTGAGTTCAAACTCAAAACCTCGACGATCTGCAGGCCTTTTGGTGTTATGCATGTGGTTGCATCAACAGAGCATCCGGCCGCAATGGAGTTTTGTCCAAAGTCATATACCGCGTTTTGATGCAACAACGCTTCTCGACCTGTGGTGTTGCAAACGACAAAGCCATATCCGCGATCAGGCGAGAACCATTTGAGTGTTCCCGAAATGTAGCCCTGAACGTCGCTACCAATTGTTGAACCATCCATTACCCAGCTTACCTACTACAACCAAAGCACTATTCTTGAAACAAACATCTAGAATGTGTTATTTTTTGGCTCGAGTTTTGGCAAATATATGAGAAGGCTATCGGGTGGCTGAAATGTTCATGGATGCCAGTTTCCAGCCTTTCTACCAGCATCCCACAGTCTTCGATTAACGTGTCGGATCAGGACGGTGGGCAGATCAGCTTAAACCAGTGCCGTTTCATTGCGGCCGTAACGATGCCGAGACGAAGTCTTTCACGCTTCCAATGATTTTTCGCATCGGAGTCTTTGAGAATACACTCCGCTCGGCACTGCTTTCCAGTATCTCAACGATCAACTGCGATACTTGGACGGCGTTGGGGACAGATCTGAAGTCACCTTCTACAACGCCGCGTTCGATCAGCGTGGTCAAGGTCGCAATCAGGTGCGCGCGGGTGTCCAGAAACAACTTTGCGATGTCCGGTTGGCGGATGGCTTCGCTGGTAATCTCCAAGCTTAAAATCACATTCTCTGGTGCAGATAGGTATTTTGCATAGGCACCTAAGAACTTGTCCAGTACCTTAGCTGCGGGCGACGGCTTCATCAGCATTTCAAGGAATGGGTCCACGTCTTTTCGTTCCAGTCGTGCGATTTCGACCAATACGTCGTGTTTGCTGGGAAAGTGGTTGTAAAGGTTCCCAAGGCTAACACCTGCACGGGCGGCGATGTCGCGCACACCGGTCTGATGATAGCCCTGTTCCAAAAAACATATGACGGCCGCTTCGAGGATTTGGTCTCGGCGTTTGGCCGTTGCTATGTCCCGGGCTGTCGCGGCACTGATTTCAGTCATTTTTACCAGAAAATATTGAATGAACGATCGTTCACAATATATAGCAAAAACCCACCGCCTGCAAGGCAAGGTGCGATACCGTCCGGAATAGAAAGGCCACCCAATGTCCGCGAACCCAGCCGAACCCAAAGCGAAACCACTTATGCGATGGGTTTGGATCGCAGGCGCGGTCGCGGTGTTGATTGCCGTCATTTTAGTTCTTCTGGAGGTAGAAGACACCGTCGACGTCGAGAAGTCCGACCTGCCGTCGCGACTGCCTACGGTTTCCGTTCTCATGGTCGCTTCGGCCGAGGTTCGTGCAGAGATATCGACATTTTCCGAGGTGCGACCTAGGTGGGATGCCGAGCTTCGATCTGCTGTGACTGGGCGCATAGTCGCAGTTCACGAACGCGCGCTAGCAGGATCAAAGGTTGCCAAGGGTGATCCTTTGTTCACGGTTGAAAAGGCCCAATATGAAAGCGCCGTCGCATCGGCGGAAATGGCGGTTGAAGAGGCTCAGCTTGCGCTGTTGCGGGCGCAAAACGATGTTACGGTCGCGCGTCGACAGTTCGAGAGGGATGGCATAGACCCACCGACCGAACTCTCGCTTCGGCTCCCACAATTGCGCATAGCTGAAAAGACGGTCGCGTCGGCACAATCAAGACTGGACGCGGCCCGGCGGGAATTGTCTGACACTGAGGTTACCGCTCCGTTTTCGGGTTTCGTGACACGTCGGGCCGCCAGCCTCGGCCAGACCGTGGCGCCGGGCGAGCCGCTGGTTCATCTTTCGGATGATCGTCAGTTTGAGCTTGTCGCAGCGTTCAGCCGGGCGGATTGGAAGTTATTGGAGCAACCGATTTCAGGGAAGATGGCGCGGCTTTATGATCGCGACGGTGAGGCCTTGGGACAGGCGCGCATTCGGCGCGGGGGTGGCTTTCTGGACCAGAACACGCGCCAGATGCGAGTGTTTCTGGAAGTCGCGGAACCGAACGATCAAATTTTGGCTGGCGACTATCTGCGCGTGTCTATTCCGGGTCGCCTGATTGACGAGACATTGACCCTGCCTGACAGCGCAATGACTCGCGCGGGCTTTGTGTGGTTGGTCGATGAAGATGATTTGTTGCGCCGGATAACGCCCAACATTCTATTTCGTTCAGACGGTACTGTGACAATTGCCGCCCCGCTTGGGGGCGGGCCATGGCGTGTCGCACGGACTCCTCTGGCATCGTTTTTGCCGGGTCAGCACGTGACGCCGCTGGAAGTCGAGGGTTGATTCATGCAGGCCCTAACCTCCTGGTTCATTCGCAACCCCGTCGCTGCCAATCTTATGATGGCGCTGATTTTGTTCCTTGGTGTTCAGACCCTTATGAATATCCGCATCGAAGGGTTTCCTCGGATTCCGCCTGAAAGCGTTACGATATCGATCGAATATCCGGATTCTACTGCTGAACAGGTGGATGAGCTGGTGACGCAGAAGGTCGAGCAAGCTCTTGAAGGGCTGGAAGGAGTCCGCAGTATTACATCACAGTCTGAAAATGGCCTGAGCACAATTTCCGTGCGCCGGGCCGGTGGCGCAAAACTTCAGGCCGTGCTGGATCGCGTTCGCATTCGCATTGATGGGCTGACGGATCTACCGGAAAAGTCCAAGCGCCCAGTGATTGAAGCCAACAGCTTTGACTTCCCCGCCCTCTATGTGAATCTGCACGGCGATGCAGATCCGGCCACGTTGCAGACTTTGGCGCAACGGCTCAAGGAAGACTTGCTGGCACAGCCCGAATTGTCGCGCCTTAATATTTGGGGGCTGATCCCGCGTGAGCTGCGGATCGAAATCGACCCGGAACAGTTGCGGCACTATGGTTTGACTGTCGCGGACGTCACCCGTGCCATTCGCGAAAATTCGTTGACGTTTCAGGCTGGTCGCTTGCGCACCGAAGGTGGCACGATTTTTCTGCGGGCGGACAGCCGGGCCAAATACGCCCCGGAATATGCCGCTTTGCCGGTTATCGAGCGCGATGATGGATCGAATGTGCCGCTTGGCGATCTGGCCACAATCGAAGACGGGTTTCTGGATGGAGAATTCCTGTTTCGCATGGACGGCGACCCAACTGTCGGTATGGAAGTTCTGATTGGCCAAAAAGAGAACCTGCTGGAGATAAGCCGCGTGGTGCGCAGCACAGTTGACGATTTCAGCCGTCAGCTGCCACCGCAGATCGAGGCCGAAATCTGGGGGGATAGCGCCGGTTACATAGCAGACCGGCTTGCGCTTTTGCGGTCAAATGGTGTGCAGGGTCTGATACTGGTCACCTTGTTGCTGTCAGTGTTCCTGAATGTCCGGCTGGCTTTTTGGGTCGCGATGGGCATCCCGATTTCCGTTATGGGGGCAATCGCTGTCTCGGGCTCGAAATGGATCGATTATTCGCTCAACGATGTAACCACCTTTGGCCTTATCATTGCCTTGGGGATTCTGGTGGATGACGCAGTTGTCGTTGGCGAAAGCGTCTTTGAAGAACGACGCAAAGAGAAAGACCCGATCAAAGGCACTGAACGTGGCGTGCACCGCGTGGCCGTCGCCACCGTGTTTGGTGTGTTGACCACAATTGCCGCTTTCTTCCCGATGATGCTGATCGACAATCCGCTGGGAAAAGTGCTGGCAGGGTTTTCAGGAATTGTCATCCTGACGTTGATCTTCTCATTGATTGAAAGCAAATTCATCCTGCCGGCCCATCTGGCGCATATCCCGTTGAATCAGGAGAGACGGTATTTGCTGACGCGGATCTGGGGCCGCCTTCAGGACGGGGCGCAAGGCGGTTTGATCTGGTTTAGGGATCGCATCTATTACCCGATCCTTGTGGCGTCGGTTCGTCAACGTTATGCGGTTCTGATCCTGTTCGTCGCGGCAGCGCTGCTTGGCGTTGGGCTGATGGTCAAAGGTAAGGTCAAAACGGTTTTCTTTCCCGATGTTCCCGGACAGGTCATTACCGTGAATCTTGAAATGGATGCGCGCGCGCCCTTTGCGCTCACCCGATCCAACATAGACCGGATTGAAGAAACGGTCGAGCAATTGAACATCGAGTTGGCGGACCGTGCTGGTATGCAAGACCCGCCTATCCAAACCATTTTCACGATCATCAGCAGCGCCGGAAGCGCCCAGATATTCGCGGAAATGCTGCCAGTGACCCAGCGCCCTAATGTGCAAATTCTTGATGTCGTGCGTGAATGGCGGTCACGCGTTGGCGAAGTTGAAGGCGCGACAGAGCTAGAGTTCACTGGATCAGAGTCCCTCGCCGGTGGGTTCCAGATCAGGCTGGTGTCGAAGGATGAAGATCTGTTGCGACGGGCCAGCGCCGATATGAAGACCTTCCTGTCCGAAATTGAGGGTGTGACGAACCTAAGGGACGGGCTTGTAGGTGGGCAGCCCGAGCTGAAATTGCGGCTGCGCCCAGATGCGCGCAACCTGGGATTCAATGCCGAAACCTTGGCCAGTCAGATAGGTTATGGCTTTGGCGGGTCCGAGGTCACCAAAGTTCGGCGCGAAGGGTCCGAAGTGCGCGTTGTTGTCCAGAACGCGCGTGAAAATCGGGACACGCTTGCGGACCTGATGCAGACCCGGCTGCGCAGTACCACCGGTGCATGGGTGCCTTTGGAAACAGTGGCGGACATCGAAGGCAGCTATGTTTCAGGGACGGTCAACCGTCGGGATGGTCGCCGTATGAACCTTGTTTCCGCATCGGTCGACCGAACAATTGTTGCTCCGGAAGAGGTCGGGCAGGCCGTGTTCCAGCAACTGATACCAGAGTTGAACGCGAACTATCCAAGCGTGAAAGTTCTGGCCGCGGGTGAGCTTGAGGAGATGGCGGAAATCAGCGGTGGGCTGAAACGCGCTTTGCTGCTGGCAGCGGTGTTGATCTATGTGCTGATGGCCGTGCCGTTAAAAAGCTATTGGCAGCCGTTCGTGATCCTCGCGATCGTGCCATTCGGCTTTGTTGCTGCAGCAGTCGGGCACCTGATTATGGGCGTGTCTTTGTCGATCTTTTCCTTCTTTGGAATGCTGGCGCTGACCGGGGTGGTGGTAAATGACAGCCTGGTGATGATCACACGCTACAATCAAGCGCGCGCAGAAGGAGAAACCGTAGATCGGTCGCTGCACAGCGCTGCCGTCGGGCGCTTTCGGGCGATATTTCTGACGACCGCGACAACCGTCATCGGATTGCTTCCCTTGATGACAGAAACGTCAGAACAAGCGCAGTATCTGATCCCGGCTGCGGTTTCTCTGGCATTTGGTGAATTGTTCGGAACGGCCCTGATGCTTGTTCTTGTGCCCGTACTTATAGCAATCACTGAAGATGTCATTTCCTTGCTGCGTCCTGGGTCAGCCCGGAACCAAGTTCAAAAGGCCGACACATGATTATGCGGTAATCCAGCTTGGTGAATCCGGATGCAGTGTGCATACTTGGGCCACATCTGAACACCGTATGAATACCCGCAGATTGCTGCCGTGAAGCTTGTTGGGATCTCCGACCTTCGGGGCCGGGTTAGCCAAGTTTTCATCTGCTGCAACTGGCCAAAGCCACATAGCCAAACTGACAGCAACAAGACCGTAGGTTCTGAGCTGCGAGGAGTGCCTCGTCTACGCGAATGTTTTGGCAAACACGTAAGGGGAGTAGCAAACGAGTTGACAATGGATAACGTATTTTGGATACAAAACGCAGAGTCCGAACTGAATCATTGCCCGCATACACCGCAAGGACCGTATGAACCGGTCGTGGATCAGGGCTTGGACCTATAAAACGGGAGGAACCAATGAAGTTTACAATGTTGGCTGCCACGGCAGTTGCAGCACTCACCGGGTTTGCCGCACAGGCAAATACGCTGGTGTATTGTTCAGAAGGGTCGCCGGAAGGCTTTGACCCCGCGCTGTTCACCGCAGGTACGACGTTCGATGCGTCTTCGCACCCGATCTACAATCGCCTTCTGGAGTTTGAAACCGGAACGACAAACGTGATCCCCGGACTGGCGGAAAGCGTTGAAGCCAGCGATGATGGTCTGGAATACACATTCAAGCTGCGTCAGGGTGTCAAATTCCATTCGAATGACGAGTTCACCCCGTCTCGTGATTTCAACGCGGATGATGTGATCTTTTCGTTTATGCGTCAGAAAGACGAAGCCCACGCCTATAATCAGGTGTCAGGTGGAACCTGGGAATACTTCCAAAGCATGGGCATGCCTGATCTGGTGGAGTCTATCGAGAAAGTCGACGACTACACGGTGAAATTCACACTGTCCAAACCTGAAGCTCCGTTCGTTGCCAACATGGCGATGGACTTTGCCTCGATCCTGTCGGCTGAATACGCCGATGCGATGATGGAAGCAGGTACACCTGAAAAGCTGAACACAGCGCCGATCGGAACGGGTCCGTTCTCATTCCTGGCCTACCAGAAGGACGCCGTTATCCGGTACGCCAACAATGGTGACTACTGGAGCGCCCCGGCCCAAGTGGACAACCTGATCTTTGCGATCACGCCGGATGCATCGGTGCGCTATCAAAAGCTGAAAGCGGGCGAATGCCACATCATGCCGTATCCGAACCCAGCCGATATTCAGGCGATGCAGGATGATGCCGACATCAACATGATGGAGCAGGAAGGCCTGAACGTTGGCTACCTTGCGTATAACACCACCATGGCGCCGTTCGACAATCCGAAGGTGCGTAAAGCGCTGAACATGGCGATCGACAAAAACGCGATCATCGATGTGGTTTTCCAGGGCTCGGGTCAAGTTGCCAAGAACCCAATTCCGCCGACCATGTGGGGCTATAACGAAGCAATCGTTGATGACGCCTATGATCCCGAAGCAGCCAAAGCGATGCTCGAAGCCGAAGGCGTCAAAGACCTGAAGATGAAGGTCTGGGCGATGCCGGTACAGCGTCCGTACAACCCGAACGCGCGTCGTATGGCGGAACTGATCCAGGCTGACTATGCCAAGGTCGGCGTCGATGTCGAGATCGTGTCGTACGAATGGGGCGAATACCTGTCGCGTTCGAAAGAACTGAACCGTGATGGCGCAGTTCTTTTGGGCTGGACTGGTGACAATGGCGATCCGGACAACTTCCTGGCGGTTCTGCTGGGGTGTGACGGACGCGAAGCGTCGAACCGCGCACAATGGTGCCATCAGCCGTTCGAGGATCTGATCCTCAAGGCTAAGCAATCCACGGACCAGGCTGAACGCGCCAAGCTTTACGAAGACGCTCAGGTTGTCTTCAAAGACCAGGCGCCTTGGGCAACGATCGCACACTCGGTCGTGTACATGCCGATGAGCAACAAGGTCAAAGGCTACAAGGTTCATCCCTTGGGCGGTCACATCTTCTACGGTGTAAGCGTCGAATAACCCACCACTCACTGGCCGGAGCCGCCTCAACTGGCGGCTCCGGTTTCTTTTGGAGAATAGTCTGAATGCCAGATTTGTCCGAGTACCGCCAACTGGCAAAGGACATGTCAGTCGATGCCGTGGCCCTTGTGCCCGGCCCGAATTTCACCCGTGCTATCGGCCACGCTTTCATGAGCCACGAGCGCCCCTTTGTGCTCGTGATCCCCGCTTCGGGCAAACCAGCCGCAATTGTTCCTAATCTTGAACTAGGGTCCTGGGACCTGGTCGGCTTTGACGGCGCAGTCTTCGATTGGCGTGATCAATCTGGCTATGATGGCGCCTTTGCAAAGCTTGCCGCACACTTGCCGTTGGCAACACTGGCCGTCGAAGGTCAAGTCATGCGCGTGTTTGTGTCCAACGCGCTGACAAAGGCCCTGCCGGATCTGCAGATCGTCGATGCGGAACGTGAGATTTCCGGTCTAAGGATCATCAAAACCGAAGATGACATTGCAGCCTTGCAGGCCGCCATTGATATCTCAGAGCGCGCTTTGGAGCGGGTCGTTGCTGATGTGCGCATCGGTCAGACGGAAAAAGAAATTGAGCAGGCGCTAATACAGGCGCTGTTCGCCGAAGGCGCCTCGTCACTCGCCTTTTCGCCGATTGTCGCGGCTGGTGATAACTCGGCACAACCGCATGGCAAAGCCCGGTCAGACTACAAGATACAGGCTGGCGATGCGCTGCTGTTTGACTTTGGCGCGCGCAAGCATGGATTTGCGGCGGATATCACGCGCACGTTTTTTGTTGGCGAAGCCTCGGATGAGGGCAGGGCGGTGTATGACATCGTATTGCGGGCCAATCAGGTCGGGTTTGAGATCTGCCGCCCTGGCGTTACCGCCCATGACATCGATGACGCTGTGATCAGCGTACTCGAAGCGTCGCCCTACGCCGATCGCATCCGCACCAAAACAGGCCACGGGCTGGGCCGCGATGTGCACGAGGCCCCGTATATCATGCGTGGGAACGATCAGGTTATCCGCGCCGGCATGGTCTGGACGAACGAGCCGGGTCTTTATGATCTGGGAAACTTCGGCATTCGCATCGAAGATGATGTATTGGTAACCGAGGATGGTTGCCGGTCTCTGACCAGCTTTCCCAAAGATCTCAGAATCATAGGTCGCTGATGTTTGGCTATTTCATATCCCGATTGGGCATGTTCATTCCGACGTTCCTCGGGGTGACCCTGATTTCTTTCATGTTCATCCGCGTGCTGCCCGGTGACCCGATTATCGTGATGGCCGGTGAACGCGGGATGACCGAAGAACGCTATCAGGAAATGGTCAAAAAGCTGGGCTTCGACAAACCCGTTCTGCAACAATACTGGGACTATCTAACCGGTGTCATGCAGGGTGATCTGGGCGAAAGCTTTGTCACCAAGAAACCGGTTTGGGACGAATTCTTCGCGCTGTTCCCGGCAACACTGGAGCTGTCGATCTGCGCGATGATTTTCGCGGTGGCTTTGGGGTTGCCTGCAGGTGTGATCGCGGCAGTGAATCGCGGCAAGTTCTTTGACCGGGCGCTGATGTCATCGGCGCTGATTGGATATTCCATGCCAATCTTCTGGTGGGCACTGCTGCTGATCATCGTGTTTTCCGGCAATCTGGGCTGGACGCCGGTCTCAGGTCGGATTGATCTGTTGTACTACTTCCCAAGTGTCACGGGCTTCATGCTGATCGACAGTTTGTTGTCAGGTCAGGCAGGCGCGTTTCAATCTGCCGTTCGGCACTTGATATTGCCCACGATTGTTCTTGGCACCATTCCTCTGGCCGTCATTGCGCGTCAGACCCGGTCCGCCATGCTTGAAGTTTTGGGAGAGGATTATATCCGAACAGCCCGTGCGAAAGGCCTGTCGCCAACGCGGATCAACGGGCTGCACGCGCTGCGCAATGCACTGATCCCGGTCATTACGGTTATTGGCCTGTCAGTTGGCACATTGCTGGCCGGGGCAATCCTGACCGAAACCATCTTTAGTTGGCCGGGGATCGGCAAGTGGATGGTGGATAGTATTTTCCGCCGGGACTACCCGGTGGTGCAGGGCGGTCTGCTGATGATTGCAGTGATCGTCATGCTGGTGAACCTGTTGGTCGATGTTCTTTACGGCATCATCAACCCGAAAATCCGGAGGCGGTGATGGCTGAACTATCTGCGAACGCACCCAAGACCGAAAACCGCCCCAGCGCGCTGCGCGAGTTCTGGTTTTACTTCAGCGAAAATCGTGGTGCTGTGATTGGCCTGTGGGTCTTTGCCGCCTTTGTCTTCTGCGCAGCCTTTGCGCCGCTGTTGGCCCCATATGACCCAACCGAGCAGTTTCGGACTCACATTCTGCAGCCGCCGGTGTGGCAAGAAGGTGGCAGCTGGGCGTTCCCACTGGGCACAGATCCGTTGGGTCGGGACATGCTGTCTCGTCTGATCATGGGCTCGCGTTATTCCTTCTTTGTCGGGATTGTCGTGGTGGTTGTGGCCGTGTCGGGTGGTGTGATCGTCGGCTTGTTGTCCGGCTTCGCACCCAAATGGGTCGATACGCTGATCATGCGCGTCATGGACATCATTCTCGCCTTCCCGTCCCTGTTGCTGGCTTTGGTGCTGGTTGCCATCCTTGGCCCGTCGCTGACCAATGCGATGATCGCCATCGCCATCGTGTTTCAACCGCATTACGTGCGTCTGACCCGCGCGTCGGTTCTAGCTGAACGGCAGAAGGACTATGTCACCTCGGCGCGGGTTGCAGGTGCCGGAAGATCGCGGTTGATGTTCATCACAGTGCTACCGAATTGTCTGGCGCCGATCATCGTGCAGGCGGCCCTGTCCTTTTCCACAGCCATTCTGGATGCGGCCGCACTTGGCTTTCTGGGTATGGGCGCGCAACCGCCCACACCGGAATGGGGCACGATGCTGGCCGAAGCGCGCGAGTTTATTCTGCGCGCCTGGTGGGTGGTGACCTTCCCCGGTCTGGCCATCCTGGTCACGGTGCTTGCCATCAATCTGATGGGCGACGGGCTGCGCGATGCGCTGGACCCGAAACTGAAGCGGAGCTGATTGCATGAGCCTTTTGGAGATCCGAAACCTTTCGGTTGAATTTGCCACTGCTTCCGGGGAATTCCGTGCAGTGGATGGGGTCGACCTGTCTGTCAACAAAGGCGAATTGCTGGCCATCGTTGGCGAAAGTGGCTCGGGCAAATCCGTGTCTATGCTGGCTATGATGGGTCTATTGCCCTGGACCGCCACCATCACCGCAGATGAGATGAGTTTTGAGGGGCGCGACCTGTCGCAAATCTCAGCAAAAGAGCGGCGCAAGATCATCGGCAAAGAAATGGCGATGATCTTTCAGGAACCGATGTCATCGCTCAATCCCTGTTTCACGGTTGGGTTCCAAATCAAGGAAGCCCTGCGCATTCACTTGGGTCTGAACCGAAAAGACCGGAATCAACGCGCAATTGAGCTGTTCGATCAGGTTGGTATTCCTGCGCCGGAAAGCCGTCTGAATACATTTCCGCATCAGATGTCAGGCGGCATGAACCAGCGCGTAATGATCGCCATGGCCATTGCCTGTAAACCCAAGCTGCTGATCGCGGATGAACCTACAACAGCGCTGGATGTGACCATTCAGGCGCAGATTCTGGATCTGCTGGTTCGGCTGCGCGATGAACAGGGTATGGGCCTGGTTCTGATTACTCACGACATGGGTGTGGTTGCTGAAACGGCAGAGCGCGTGCAGGTCCAATATGCAGGTCAAAAAGTCGAGGAGCAGACCGTCAGAGACCTGTTCCGCACGCCGCGCCATCCGTATACATCCGCTTTGCTCAGCGCATTGCCGGAACGGGCCACGTCAAAGCTGTTGCCGACCATTCCGGGCGTTGTACCAGGTCAGTTTGACCGGCCCAAGGGCTGCCTGTTCGGGCCACGATGCAGGTTCGCCGACGAAACCTGTGTAGAAACGCCGCCTGTTCCGCATGGCGAAGACTTTGGTAAGGCGCGCTGCCACCACGTCGAAAAGATAGCAGCCGGAGAATTGGCATGAGTGCACCTATCGTACAAGCGACTGCCTTGGCCCGGTTCTATACGGTCAAAAGCGGGCTGCTGTCGAAACCGGCCACAGTAAAGGCGTTGTCAGGCGTCGATTTCGATCTTCAGCCGGGCAAAACACTGGCGATTGTTGGTGAATCCGGCTGTGGTAAATCCACGCTTGCGCGGTTGGTGACAATGATCGAAGAGCCGACTTCGGGCAGTCTGACCATAGATGGGGTCGACATCACCCCATCAAAATGGAGCGATATGCGTGAAACTGTGCAGATCGTGTTTCAGGACCCCTATGGTTCACTGAACCCGCGCCAACGGATCGGGCAGATTCTGCAGGAACCTTTGATCATCAACCGCCCTGAGATGACAGCAGATGATCGCGAGGCGCGCGCGTGAGATGTTGGAATTGGTTGGCCTGCGCCCAGAACATTATGACCGCTATCCACATATGTTCTCGGGTGGTCAGCGGCAGCGGATCGCCATCGCGCGTGCGTTGATGCTGAACCCAAAAGTTTTGGTTTTGGACGAACCTGTCTCGGCTCTGGATGTTTCGATCCAGTCGCAGATTTTGAACCTGTTGGTGGAATTGCAGGAGCGGCTGAATCTGGCTTACCTGTTCATTTCCCATGACCTGTCCGTGGTGAAGCATTTTGCCGATGATGTGATTGTCATGTATCTGGGCCGCGCGGTGGAAAAAGCTGCGAAAGAAGATTTGTTTGCGGCCCCTCGACATCCATATTCCAAGGCACTGTTGTCCACCACTCCACGGGCAGACCCGGACGCCAAGAAAGATCGGATCAAGCTGGAGGGTGAATTGCCGTCGCCGATGAATGTTCCAAAGGGCTGTGCTTTTGCCCAAAGGTGCTGGCTGGCCACGGACGAGTGCCGTGCTGCACCGCCCGAGCTAAGCGGCACGACGCATCAGGTCGCGTGCCTGTATCCCTTATCATAGGGAAACGGATTGTCGGCCGCCACGTTTGGCGACAACCATTTCCAGCAGTTGATCCTTGGTACGTTGGATGTGCCGTGTCAGCAAATCACAAGCATCGTCGACTCGCCCGGCCTGTGCCAGCAACAATAGCTGACGATGATCTGCTTTCGCTGGCTCTCGTTGCTCCATCACGCTGAGGTGCATCCGGACATAGCGATCGGACTGAAGGTTGACCCGCTGTAGAATTTCGTTGGTCAACCGCCGGTCGGCGGCAGCATAAAGCGCCGAGTGGTATTCATAGTTCAGAGCACCCCAGCGCCCGACATCATCCGCGTCATACGAGTGTTCCATTTCGCCCAGAAGATGCGCGCATCGGTCGAAATCTCGTGTTGTCATATTGGGGATCGCGGATTTGAACAGATCCACTTCCAACAGAACGCGCAGATCAAAAATTTCTCCGATTTCGGACAAGGATCGTTTGGTTACCGATGCGCCGCGATTGTTGGTCAGTTGCACAAGACCTTCCGCGTCCAGCCGTTTCAATGCTTCGCGAATGGGCATGCGGGATACGTCGTAGTCGACGGCCAGCGCTTCCTGACGGATCGTTTCCCCTTCAATCAACTCACCGGCCAGAATCCGTTCACGAAGATCATCGGCAATGACGTCGGGCAGGCTTTGTCTGGGAATTGCGCGTTTACTTGACATTTTGACGTTCTGAGACCTGCTTTTACTTGTATCCAGAATACAAATTTTAACTTCGTTTTCCAAGACCTTTGCCAACTCTTGAACCAGCGGATCGCCGGTCAATCCTGTCGCAATCTACGGCTCGGGTGTCCTGTCAGGTCGTCGCGGACATGTCTTTTTTGTTCTCGCCGACGGGAAGAGACACCCAAATCCAGAAATTCGTGTAGTGCTGCAGTGGTCGTGCAGGCAACGACACACAGATTGAATTGAGCAAAAAAGGTTTTGAACAAATGCCGCAGAGTCAAAACAACAGACAATTGATTTTTAGGCGCAGAAAGCTGCGCGCCAGTTTTGATATGACGTCAAGAAAGACGATGTTGCTATTCCTGGCGATGCTTTTGGCAATTGGTATCGCCTCGGCGCAGCGCGCTTCCGCTGGCGATATCATACCGCAGACCGGAACGTGGCAGGGGCATTCTCAGGTCCGCGAAGTTTCCGGCTGTACCGCTGAAATACGCGCGGAAATAGAAGCAGAGCCGCAGGAGGAGATGTTATACTCCCAGCCTGTTGCGTTCAGCGCGCCTTTTGATCTTCGACAGTTCAACACCGCTTGGGAAACCGACGTGAACTGGGCCAGACGTGGGTTGAATTTTTGGTCCGGCACCATGGTCGAAACAGAACGCTCTCCGTTCGGGAGCGTGACCAGCACGACCGAAATTGAAACCTTCGTGCTTAATGACGTCAAAATCCTGCAGAAGGCAATTGTGACAGTGTCATTTTCACGCGCACTTGCCAAGCAGTTGGGTACGTCATCGCCCTGCGTTATTGATGCAGACATTACGCATCAACGGGTCGGGCCTTAGATGATCGGATGACTGTGCGGACCCGTATCGGAACGCATCGCACAGTCATCCAATGTGGCTTTGTGAATGGACGTCATTGATCATGCGCGCTAGCTTTCCTGTCCAAGAGGATTTGCATGCGGCGTCTTATTGTTCTGTTGCTCGTCACTATGTCTCTCGCAGGGGCAGGTCACGCGGAAAAGCGTGACTATATTGAACTTGCCCAACGCGGTTGGGGGTACGAGCTTCGGTCCACGATGGTGGGCCGCGATATGGCCATGCCGGTTCATATCAATGGCCGGGATCTTGCCGGGGCCTCACTGTGTCTGGTGGGTGAACCGCCGCATCCACAGACATTGGCCATTCTGAACGCGTTTCGCGCGTTGCTGAAGCACAGCTTTGGCTATCCCGCACCTATGCGATACGCAGGTCAGGCCGCGCGAAACTGTGGAACAGGCAGAACTGTGGTTCTGCGTTTGTATTCCGGATATCCTCCGAACCGCGAGGTGTCGTTGGATTTGGACTGGCTCAGCGAAATTCACCAGCTCGGTTTGCCCCGCGGACGCAGCTATATAGTGACGTCGCCGGCCATGGCACAAACCTTTTTTGGTCGTCGGGGGCAGGGGACACATATTGTGGTCAAACAACCCGCTCATGGTCGTCCCAACCTGTTGGAGACAGCGTTTCACAAGTCGATCCTTATCGAAGAATTGTTCCAATCTTACACGTTCGGGATGGACATACTCCTTTACGACAAAGCGGCCGGGTACCTGTCAAAACTGCAGGAGACGCCAGTGAACCTGCACAGATTCCAATGGAGTTCGCATGACTTTATGCGGGCCTTGTTGAATTCGAACCCCGAAGGTCTGTGCGCGTTTGACGTGTTCATGTTGCACGCTGTTGCGCAGGCGCCCGTGGATCAGACCATCGAACCGGGCTTCATCGACTACATCGACCGCCAGTACGATCATTTGTGGGCGCAGACCGATTCAACGCTGGCGGATCCGCAGTTTTCCGTTCTTCTCGACGAGGGCTGTGCAAAGTCCATTCAGGTTCAAAGGTAATACCATCGGGTATATTTTGCTGGAAGGACGCTCCGGTTAGCCTGTTTATGGGCAACGCGGCCCACAACCGGTCGCAGGGAGGACAAATGGACACCAGACCTGAGAACCCGCCGCGCGCTGTCGCTGGGTTGTCCGAATATCTTGCGCAAGGGTTGGTCGGGCATGAACATCTGGTCGAATGCCTGCTGATTGCCCTACTGGAAGGGGGCCACTTGCTGGTCGAAGGCCCGCCGGGACTGGCCAAAACCCGCGCAGTCAAGTGGTTGTCAAACGCCGTTGAGGGCAGCTTTGCCCGCATCCAATGTACCCCCGATCTGATGCCGTCAGACGTAACGGGGACACCGGTGTATCAGCCTCAGGATGGGCGGTTTGAATTTGTTGCGGGGCCGGTGTTTCACACTTTGGTTCTGGTCGATGAGATCAACCGGGCGCCGCCGAAAGTACAGTCGGCCTTGCTGGAGGCTATGGCCGAACATCAAGTCACCGTTGGAAATGAAACGCATCCGCTGCCGGATCCCTTTCTGGTCATTGCCACTCAGAATCCCATCGAGCATGACGGAACATTCCCGCTGCCAGAAGCTCAATTGGACCGGTTCCTTTTGCACGTGGTCCTGAGCTTGCCGGATCTGGAAACCGAGCGTCAGATTCTGGATCTGGTGATCGCCGAAACTCAGGACGGCCCGCCGGGCATCCAGCGCATGACACTGGACCAGCTGCGTCTGGCGCGTGCAGAGGCCCGCGCTGTCCATCTGGCGCCAGAGCTGCGGGACTATATCGTGCGGCTCGTCACTGCGACACGTGAAGGTCCTTTGGCCGATCATGTCGAACACGCTGTTTCCCCGCGTGGATCGCTGGCGCTGGCCTCGGCGGCGCGGGCGCGGGCATATCTAAGGGGTCGCGACTATGCTATGCCCGAGGATGTGGCAGCCGTCGCACCGGATGCTTTGGCGCACAGGATGGTCCTGACATGGCGGGCCGTCGCGGATGGTCGCAAACCGCGCGAACTGGTGGCGGATATCCTGAACACGGTCGAACCGTTGTGACCGAGGTTTTGTCACATGCGGGCGTAAGCCTGTCTTCCGAGGCTTTGATTGGCCTGCGTCGCGTCGCGTTGTCGGCCTACGCGAAGCCACCTGTCGCGGCCTTGCCCGGAGGGTTCCTGACCCGCAAACGAGGGCAGGGCGTCGAGGTCGCAGATGTCAGGGAATACGTTGCCGGCGACGACATACGCCATCTCGACCGTGGCACGACCGCGCGGACCGGGCGCCTGCATATCCGCCAGTTCCAAGAGGAACGAGACAGGGTGTCCTTGCTGGTCGCCGACTTTCGCGCGCCCATGTTTTGGGGCCTGCAAAGGGCCTTTCTTTCGGTTGCAGCGGCCGAAGCGTTGGTTCTGATCGGCTGGCATCTGATCGAAAGCGGCGGGCGCGTTGGCTTGTTGGCAATCACCGCGGATACGCCTGTCATAATCCCACCACGCGGTAGAACCCGAGGCATGCTGGACGTAATAGGCGGCTTGGTTCAGGCGCATGCCAGCAGCATGGTGGCCGTGCAGGCCGGGCTGGACGAAGGCCGCACATTGGAACAGGCGCTGAGCAGTGCAGAACGCCTGACACCGCCTGGTTCCGAAATCATCATCGCTTCGGGATTTGATCAGCCCGGTGGAGGCCTTTCGGATCGTCTGGATCAGCTTGCGCATCGCCGCAGCCCGCGGCTTGTTCTAATCACCGAGCGCAAGACCCACGAAATGCCGCGGGGTTGGTATCCGATACGGTTTTCCGATGGCCAGCAAAAGCGCGTTTATCTGGACGGAACCCAGCCGGAAGACAGCGATATCTACCAACAGATCGCTGCCCATCCGGCATTGGTTCTGAATGCAAGCGATCCCGTTGACACAACGGGGCGTCGTATTTCGGCGGCCTTCTCGGAAAGATATGCGGCATGAGCGAAACGGCACTGTCCGAAGCCACAATGCTGGCCAGCCTCAGGGACATTCGCTTGCCCCCGGATGCCGCTGGCGGGGTTTTGGCGGAACTGGCCTTGGCGGCGGGTATGGCCGCGCTGGCCGCCATGTGTGTGGTGGCCGTTTTGCGCTTACTGAGCGTCGAGCGCCAGCTGGATCAAACAATCGAAAGCGGTGACGCACACCCTGAAATGTCGGAATGGACCGAGGCGCGTCGCAGGATCGCCCTTTTGCACAAATTGCGCCAGCAAGATGCTGAGTGTTACGCGGCGCTGAAAGGTGACTTATACCGCCCTGATGGCGGGCCAAAGCTGAACCAGCTAGAGGAGGAGGTCGCGCGCCGTGTTTGAACTGGCCGATCCACTGGTGCTGGTGTTGCTGCCCTTACCTTGGTTGATCGCGCGTATCCTGACACAACGGCCTGTATTGGAGCGAGGATTTCCGGTGCCTGATCGCATCGGGGGGATGTTGATTGAAGCCAGCCCAAGGCGAGACCCGCGCCGCGCTATCGTCCTGGACAGGTTGATGCTTTGGGGCATCTGGGCTCTGACGGTTTTCGCCCTGTCTGGCCCTCGTGAGTTGACACCGGTCAGCGCCTTGAAAGTGTCGGGCCGGGATTTGGCCATCGTGTTGGATTTATCCGGGTCGATGGTGCGTGACGACTTTTTTCTTGATGGGCAGCCAATTACCCGGCTTGAAGCTGTAACAACAGTAGGTGCCGATTTTGCCCGGCGCAGAGGCGGCGACCGGGTAGCGTTGATCGTGTTCGGGTCCGAGGCGTATTATGCGACTCCTTTCACCTTTGATACCGAAGCCGTGGCGCGCCGGATCGAAGAGGCCAGCATCGGCATTTCGGGACGGGCAACGAATATCTCGGATGGCCTTGGCTTGGCGCTGAAACGATTGGACGACAGTCAAGCGGCGTCACGGGTTGTGATCTTGCTGTCGGACGGGGTCAACAATGCCGGGGCGACCAACCCCCGTGGCGTGGCAGAAATGGCCGCAACTATGGGCGTGCGTGTTCACACCATTGCGCTAGGCCCCAAGGATTTGGAAAGCGCCGAGGTCGGAGAGCGCGGCGTTGTGGATGCTACGACTTTGCGTGCAATTGCGCAGGTGTCAGATGGCGAGAGTTTTAGGGTTAAGACAACCGATAATCTGGTCGCCGTAACGCAAGCACTGGATCGGTTGGAAGCCACCGACAGTGCTGGTCTGTCTGCCGAGATCTACCGTGACTACTGGACCTGGTCCGCCGCACTGGCCGCCGCATTGGCCTTGCTGGCAATATGGAGGCAAGTGGCATGAACGATTGGGATGTCACCCTGCTGCGACCATTGTGGCTGATCTTGTTGCCGGGATTGGCTGCTATGGCGTGGTGGGTCCTGTCCCGTGTCCCGGGTTTTGGGAATTGGGACAAAGTGACAGATCCGGCGCTTATGAAAGCAATGGCGGCCATCGGACGGATTGAAGGGTCCTCTATCTCTTTGGCTCCGATTGCGTTTTTGGCGGCGGCAGGGATTTTTCTGATCGCTCTGGCGGGTCCGGCTGTTGAACGACGCGATGCCCAGACGTATCGCAACCTGGATGGCGTTTTGTTTTTGGTAGATGCGTCCGCGAGTGTGACCGACGATGATCGCTGGCCGCAGATGTTGACCATGGGCCGGTTTGGGGTGGGCGCACTGGGGTCCCGACCCGGCGGGATCATTGTCTTCGGTGGTGACGCCTATGTAGCAACTGACATGACGACGGATCACCGGCAATTGGGGCAAACCTTTTCGTTGATCAGTGCGGAAACCGTGCCCGACAAAGGTTCGCGTCCCGAGCGGGCTCTGGCTCTGGCCCGGCAACGGATTGAAGAGGCGGGCATACTGGCCGGTGACGTGGTGCTATTTACTGATGGCGCGGGCCTGGGTCCCGCGTCACTGCAGCAATCCGCTGCGCTGGCAGAGCGCGGAGCGCGGGTTTCCCTGGTCATGTTGGACGAGAATGATGCGCAGGCGGACACCCATTCCAAGGCAGGTGGCGGAGCCGTATTCACGTTAGACCAGACGGATGATCTGGGGCGGTGGCTGTCCGATGATACCTCGACACGGCTTGAGAAAGCCGACTATCCGGTTCTGTTCTGGCACGATCTGGGGCGATATCTGCTTGTACTGGCGCTGTTCCCGCTGCTGTTTTTGTTCTGGAGGGATCAGCCATGAAATGGTGCGCCATCTTTGGTGCGGTGCTGATCTTGTTGGCCTACGTCTTGGGTGGTGCGGCGCCCTTCGGACGGGTTGCTCTGGCGCTTGGGGTCAACACAGTTGCCGCGCGGGTGTTTCAGGACCCAGACTGGCAGGGCGTGGCGTTGTATCGTGCCCAGGATTTCGATGCTGCTGCTTTGGCTTTCAAAGAGGCGGGCGATCTTTATAATTTGGGCAACGCCGAGGTGCATGGCGGTCGTATTGCGGCGGGGCTTGAAGCCTACGATCAGGCCATACAGTCAGGTGACCCTGACGCGCAGGCAAATTTCGATGTGGTGGCCGCATACTATGCCGGTCTGCAGATCGACCCGGCTGCGCTCGGGTTGTTTCCTGAGCGAAAGGAAGGCCCCACGGCCGACAGTTTCATTGCGCGCGGGGATGCACGCGCGGCAGGAACCGGCAGCGATGTGACCAACTCCAACACGATGCTCGGGCTGGCAGAGCTGGACAGTCGCGGGCGCCTGGGCGTGCGTCGGATTTTTGATGACAAGTTTATGGTCGCAGACGAGCGTTGGCTGAACCAGTTGTCGGATGTGCCGGGTGAATTCATGGCAGCCAGGATTGCGCAGGAACATAAGCGCCGTGAGAAACTGGGTTTGTCACCCCCTGAGCCGGAGGATCCGCTATGAAGTGGATGGTCCTGGTCTGTATGATAATGCCCTTGGACGCGCTGGCGCAGTCAAAAACAGTACTTCCGTCCGAGCTGTCGATTGAAGTGTCGATAGAAGACAACACAGAACCTCGTTTCGCGCGCGAGATGATCTTGTTGACCATCCGCGGCGTTTACCGCCGGCACATCACAAGAGAACAGCTGATTCAGCCCGATTTTGATGGCTTTAGCTGGGCGCAGCTTGGTCCGGATAGCTGGTCCGAAGAACGGATCAATGGTCGGAAGTTCAAAGTGCTCACCAGGCGTATGGCGATCTATCCCGTGCGGTCGGGATCGCTGACGATTGGGCCGTTCAAGCATATGCTGACCCTGACAGACGAAAGTGATGATTGGTTCGAACATGAAATCCAATCGGAACCTCTAACCCTCGAAGTTTCGCAGGCCCCGGCAACAACAGACTGGTGGTTTCCGGTGCGAAACCTGAAGGTTTCGGACCAGTGGTCCAATGCACCAGATCAACTGTCACCCGGCGAAGGCGTTTTGCGAGTTGTCCGCCTGGAGGCATTGGGCGCTACGCCCGAAATGATCCCACCTATGCCAGACTTGCGATCACCTTCGGCCATGATCTTTGCGCATCCCGAGAAACGGCTGGTAGAGCTGACCCCGGAAGGCCCAGTCACCTACGCTTTTTGGCGGTGGACCATTCGGCCAACCAACGACACGTCCAGCATCGTGGAGCCTTTGCACTTCAGTTACTTTGACACAATTGCGCGCGAAGAAAGGGCGGTCACCATCACCGCGCAACGGATTGCCTATGGTTCGGTCAGCGGAAAGGCCAAAAATGCGGCGTCTCAGACGGCAGCTCCGCTGCCCGAAACTCGATTACCCGGCTGGCCGGCCACGTTACTGGCGGTTGTGGTGTTTGTCTTGGGCGTTGGGTTGGGTTTGTCTGGTCGTAAGGTGACGGGTTTTGGCGCTTTAGCACGCTTTGGCATGTTCGACCCCTTGGCACGTCGGTTGCGTCGATTTGCGACAAAGGGCCAGGCCGCTGGGTTGCGTCAGACGGCGGCAGCGATGACCCGACGCGATGGTCTGACATCACAGCGGCTGAAGCTGATCACGGATTTCGACCGTCACTACTTCGACCCCAAATCCGATGAACCCAATCTAACGAGCTTTGCGCATCAATTCCTGCGTGCGAGGCCGCAACGGTAAACAAGTTTTGAAGTTACAACGACCTGCTGGCATCCGGTTTCTTCGTGAAACAGTTGAAACGGTACAGAATTGCTGTACCTTTCCCTGCGGAGGAGAAGAAATGTATTCGGTGGGAGACCCCAAAACGGTGGACGGTGTGTCCAGCGTTTTGATCGTGGATGATCATCCGCTTTATGGCGACGCACTTGCGGCCGCGCTGCAGTTGAGTTTTGAGAACTGCCGCATTGAAAAAGCCAAAACTCTGAAACAGACCTTTGAAGTGCTGAGCAGCGGGTTCAAACCGGACCTGATCATGTTCGATCTGAAGCTGCCTGATGTGACAGGCATTTCCGGGTTCCAGCAACTGCGGCAACGTTGGCCTGCTGCGCCAGTGCTGGTGATTTCCTCCCTTGCCTCTAGCGAGCTGGTGCGTTCGCTGATTGACCATGGTGCGATGGGTTTTTTGCCCAAGGACGCTTCGGCGCAAACGCTGAAATTCGTCGTTAGCGAGATTGCCGCAGGGCGCAGATATGTACCCGCTGAATACAGCCGCGTTGATGAGGTGACCTCGCCGGAAAGCTGCGTGTACAAATCAAGCCCAGAACTCTCGACTCTGACGCCGCAGCAGGTGCGCATCCTGAAACTCATTTGTGTTGGCAAGTCGAACAAGCAGATCGCTTACGAGCTGACGCTGGCCGAAGCTACCGTCAAGGCCCATATCACTGCCTTGTTGCGCCGACTTGGTGTTCGCAACAGAACCCAGGCCGCCGTTTTGGTCGACTCGGTTCTGGCGCGGCAGACACGACATGAACCGGAGGTGAAAACCTTTCTGCAACATTAGGGGCTGCCAATGCGAGATCTGAAGCACGGACCACAAAGTATCGGTATCGGCCGCTCTCAGGCCTCGGATCCGAGTGCCGCCGTCAACGAAGCTTGTGCAGATTTCGACAGCAACCTGTCCTGTTTCGTGTTGGCTTTTGTTCCCAATGGACTTGATCCGGCTGCGGTAACCCATTGTTTGAATGGGAAGCTAGCCGGAGTGCCGGTGTTCGGCTGCACCACCGCAGGGCAGATTACGGAAAACGGGTACGAATCTGATGCGCTGTTGTTGCTTTCTTTTCCGAAGGCAAATTTCCGATGCTCATCAATCCTTTTCGAAAACATCAAGCCACTGAACTCCACCGAAATCGCGGCACAAGCGCAACGACAAGCGGATAAGTTTCGCCATACCGCAGGTTGGAACCGACTGGCACTGATGTTTTCGGATGGGTTGTCCAAACAGGAAGATTTGCTGGTATCCACGCTGGAAACCGTTCTGGACGGTTTGCCGATTTTTGGTGGGTCTGCTGGCGACGGGCTGCAATACGAAGAGACGTTTGTCTTGCACGGAGGCAAGGCGCGCACCAATGCCGCCGTATTATTGCTGGTCGAAACCAACCTGCATTTTCAGGGCATCGGGTTTGATCACTTCTTGCCAATCGGGTCGGAGATCATAATTACAGATGCTGACCCCGAAGAACGGCTGGTCTATGAAATCAACGGTACGCCTGCTGCATTGGAATACGCGCGGCTTGTCGGGTGTCCACCGGATCAGCTATCGCCGCAGGTTTTTGCGGAAAATCCCATGTTGCTGCGTCAGAACCTCAACTACTACGTGCGTGCGATCCGCGAAGTGACGGATGGCTGTGCTTTGTCCTTCATGGCTGCGATTGATGACGGTCTGATCATGACCCTTGGCCGCGGCAAAGAGATCATTGAGACACTCGAGGCTGGGCTGGATATTCATGATTCTTCCGGAAACTCGCCAGATTTTATCCTTGGATTTGACTGTGTACTGCGCAAATTGGAAATCGAACAAAAGCAGCTAAGCAGGCAGGTTTCCGATGTCTTGCAGTCAAGACGTGTGATTGGCTTCAATACATATGGCGAACAGCAAACCGGTGTTCACATGAATCAGACATTTGTGGGTGTTGCCTTTTTTGAACCCGAAAAGCGGGACCTGAGCTGACTATGCTGAATGCTGAAGATCCCGCCGAACTTCAGATTGCCAAACAGGCCAAGATCATTGACGCGCTGGTGCGACGCGCCAACCGCCAGAAGGATGTAGGCCCATCAGCGTTCCGTGCCTTTCAGTCCGCGATCGAATTGCGGCAACGGGTCATGGAGCAAAGCCGGGATCTGGAACGGGCGACGACCGAACTGGAAAGCGCCCGGTATGAACGAGAGCAAACCCGCAAAAGCCTGGTCAAAGCCCTGTCGTCAATGGAAGAAGGGTTTGCACTGTTCACAGACGGTCACTTGAACCTGTGTAACGATCTGTTTCAAACTATCTTTCCGGATGTTCCGGAACTTGTGTCACCAGGTCTGGATCTGGGGCAGTTTTTCACCTTGGTCCAAAACAGCGGGCAATTTGTATCATCGGATCGAGGAGTGTCTGACATGCTGGATACGCTCCTCAGCAATTGCCATACCGGCGTTGTGTCCAGCGAGGTGATCGAGCTATTGGGTGACCGCTGGTACAAGCTGAGCGCTCAATACACATCGACCGAAAATGTCGTCATTCTGCTAACTGATATTACTTCGGTCGTGCGTCGCAACCGCGACGAAAAAGAAACCCTGATCGACCGTCAGGAAGACTATCTTCAGGCGGTTTTTCAGAACATGAGCTCGGGCCTTTGCACATTTTCTGCAGACACCGAGATCATGATGCACAATGCACGGTTTCGCGAAATTCTGAACTTGCCGCACCCGTTGTTACGCCCCCGCATGCCGGTGCAGAACCTTCTGGACCTGATGCGCGCCCGGGGTCTGATCAAGGCGGATGATGAACTGAAGGTTGGGAAGTGGCAGCACGAGCTCAAAAGCAGAGGTTGGTTGCGCAAACGCGTCCGTGACGGGGCTGATCGTGTTCTGGACATTCAGGCCAACCAGCTGCCGGACGGTGGTTTTCTTGTTGAGTTGAAGGATGTTACGCTTGAGGCGCGCGCAACCCAGACGCTGGAAAACCGTGTTATGGAACGCACGGCCGAATTGACGCGGGCCAATGAAAAACTGATCCGCGAATACGAAGAAAAGGCCCGCGTCGAAGAAGCTTTACGGGTCGCCAAAGAGCGCGCCGAAGCGGCGGTTTCGTCAAAAACCCGGTTTCTGGCTGCCGCCAGCCATGACCTTTTGCAACCGATCAATGCAGCCAAGCTGATGATCTCGACACTGATGGAAATTACCCGGGATACCGATCTGCATGAAATGATGGATCGTCTGGATGGCGCTTTTGGGTCGGCTGAACAGCTGTTGCATTCACTGCTTGATATCTCGCGTCTGGAAACGGCCGATCCTGATACGGTTTCACCCACCAGTGTCAGCCTGGCCTCGGTGATCGCAGGCATTCATGGCGACCAAGCACTGGTTGCGGAAAAAAACAACGTGCGGCTGGATGTCGTATCTTGCTCGGAATTCGTGCACTCAGATTCCGTTTATCTGCTGCGCTCAATCCAGAACCTGGTGGTGAACGCCATTCAATATACCGAGCCTGGCGGCAGGGTGCTTGTGGGCTGTCGTCGTCGCGGTGACAAGATTGTCGTTCAGGTCTGGGATACTGGCATTGGCATCGCCCGAAAAGATCAGGCGCGTGTGTTTGAGGAATTTACCCGGGCCGACAATGTGCCGTTTGGATCCGGTATGGGGCTTGGGCTGTCGGTCGTGGATCGGGCGTGTCGCCTGTTGGGTCACAAACTGTCGTTGCGGTCAAAACCGGGCGTTGGATCGGTGTTCAGTATTGAAATGGACAGGGTAGAGGCGGACCGGGGTGCGATCGAGCCGCTGGACCTGCCGCCGCATACAGATGACATGCCCTTGGATCACATCGTTCTTGTCATCGAAAACGATAAGGACGTGCTGTTCGGTACGACGCTCTGGCTGGAACAAAACGGCGCAAGCGTTCTGCCGGCCCAATCCACCGAAGAAGCTATGCGGTTTGTGACCGACATGGGAATGCCACCAGATATTATTCTTGCCGATTATCAGCTTGATGATGGCGATACGGGCGTCAACGCCATACGCCAGATCCGAGAGAGAACTCACACCCACGTTCCGGCCATTCTGATTACTGCAGATCGGAGCGAAAACCTGCGCCATGCAGGGTTAAGGCATGACGTGTCAGTCATGACCAAACCCGTTAAACTGTCGCGATTGCGGTCGCTGATTGTCTGGAAAGTGCATCGTGACCTGACAGGTATGGCCTCGACACCGACAAAAGTCGGCGGTGACTCAGGCGGTTAAGGACGTACTCTCACAACAGGGAGGTAGAGACTCATGAGGACATTTCTATTTGGGTTGATCATTTCTGCCTTGAGTTTTTATCCGGTGCTTGCGGCCTCGGTAGATGGCGAGCAAGCTTATGATCTGCTGTTTCAGGAAGGCGTACTGGACACCATAGACCGGGATAAAGAGCTGATTTATCAGCGCACGGTTATCAACAACCTTAAGCCCGAAGCCGCGGAACGGGACACCGGCGATATTGCCCTTAGCTTTGACGATGATGGCAGTGAGACGGCCCGGCTAGAGTTTCGCCAGGATGAAAAACACCGCGCCATGGGTGTGTTTCCGGCCAGTGTCGGCAATCCGATGATCATGGTGTTTTATGAAAGCACCATTCGCGACATGGCTGAGGCGGCCGGAGGCAGCCCCTTCTACATTCGCAACCGTGTGAAGGACGCGCTGATTCAGCCTGCCGAAGTGGAGGCTGGTGAAGCAGTGGTTGACGGAGAAACCGTGCCTGTTCAAACCATCCGAATGCGGCCCTTTGCAGGAGATCCAAACAAGGACCGGATGCAGGGGTTTGGTGATCTCGTGCTGAGCGTGACGGTGTCAGAAGAGGTTCCCGGTTGGTATCTGCGGCTGGTGGCCGAAACTGGGCCAGAAGGTGGGGGCGATGCAGTCTATCGCTCTGAGATGAAGTTTGAGGGTTTGCAGGAGGGTCAGGAATGATCCAGGCAACGTCTTTCAGCCAGAATAGACTTGAGAGGCGCCGCTTAAGTTTGCGCAATGCCAGCTTCCCGCAGATGTTGAACCTCTTTCGACAAAGTGTATGTGCCCTTGCGATTGCGTGCGCTGGATGGCCGATCGCGGCGCAGGCCCAAAGCGTGGCCGAACGGCTAAACGACTACCCAACGGCGGCTCGCGCGGATTACGTTTTTGCCTGCATGGTCACCAATGGCCAGACCCGTGAAATGCTGGATCGGTGTTCCTGTTCCATTGATCTGATCGCATCGATCCTGCCCTATGAAAGATATGAACAAGCAGAAACGGTTCTTTCCATGCGGCGGGTTGGCGGTGAACGCATGGCGTTCTTCAAAAGTGCGATACTGGCCGAAAACATGGTGGCTGACCTGCGCCGCGCGCAGGCCGAAGCCGAGGTTGTTTGTTTCTGAGGTAATCTCAGGCTGTAGTGTCAGCTGGACGCTGATTTAGGCAGATCCGTTTCGAAACTGTTTCCTTCGGTATCCGTGGCTTTGACCGTGAACATCGTTGTTCCGTTGTCGTTATAGGCAAACCGGAACGCTGGGTTTTCAGAAATCGAAATGCCACCATCCATAGTGAACAGCAGTTCTTCCCCCTGCCACACTTCGATGTGGTCGATAAAATGCGCCGGAATAAACAACTGTGTCACCTGATCGCGTTGCAGCCCCGAGTAGTTCGGGTGTCGGATCATGATCTGAGCCTCGCGGCGTGGTGTCGAGATTTGCGCCGTCTCTCCAAAGCTGCGCAGCTTCATTTTTCCCATCGAGGCCAGCGCCACTTCTGGATCTCTGCTGGCAGGGGCTGAACATCCACCCGACGCTTTGACGAAGCGACCGGTCATATGCAGACCGTCGGGGGTTTCTGCGATGACGCGAATGTTGGAATACTGGTTCACACGGACCCGCATCTCAAAATCCAACTCTCCCATGGCTGGCGAAAATGAAAATACGCCGGCGACGGGGGCCGGGTTTTCATCGATCACAACTGTTGCTGCGGTGATCTTCGCATCGGGATCAAGTTGTTTCAGAACTATTGGCACGGTCGCCGCATCATGGGCACGGTAGGGGGCATCCAGCGACAAAAGTGCATCGGCTTCTCCAATTTGCGCGTCTCCTACGACGTCAAATTGCAGGTCCTGCCAGGTTTCGCTTTCTGTGAGTGGGTTCTTGACCGACTGGTCCGCCCAAACGGGCAGCGACATTGTCAATGAAAGCACCACGGCGGGTGCAAAAAGTCTGGCCATGTTGTCTCCTCCGGCAACCGGTTCAGGGAATATGCCACAAAACCCCAATAAAATATACGCCGACCAAAGGCTGTGTGGTGTTCACGATTGAGTGTGCCAAGGTCCAAAGCGGAGGATGAGCCATGTTTGAAGCCGTCATTGTGGTGTGCCTTGAGGTCACCGCCGGGCCCTGTCGAGAGCGACTTTTGCCGGGATACGAGGCGGAAACGCAGGCAATATGCGAACAGAGCCTTGCGACGGATCCACCTGACTTAGCGCTAGATCAGACAAAGGGTGCGGCGCGGTGCCAACCTGTTGGCAAAGCTTTGGATTTCTCTGAGGTCGCCCCGGGTGTTTATGTACATCGCGGACGCATAGAAGAGCCGGACACAGCCAATCTTGGGGATATCTCAAATATCGGGTTTGTGATTGGCGACGACAGCGTCGCGGTGATCGACACAGGCACGGCCCCCTGGATGGGCGAGGGGATTTGGCGTGCCATTCGGGAAAGAACGGAAAAGCCTGTCAGCCATGTGATCCTAACGCATATGCACCCCGATCATGTGTTGGGCACAGCGCCATTGGCGCAAGCAGGGGCGTTGGTCGTGGGCCATCCCGGGCTGGAACGTGCCTTGCTCGATCGGCGTCTCAACTATGTTGAAAGCCTGAGCAGTCTCATCGGAGCTGGTGAATTGATCGGAGTGGGGCCGATTACGGTTGATCAATCGGTAGAAACAGAGGGCGAGATTGATTTGGGGAACCGTGTTTTGACGCTGCGTACGTGGCCCAGTGCGCATACCGGAACCGATTTGACCGTATTGGATCAAGGGTCCGGCATTTTGTTCACTGGAGATCTAATTTTCCATCAACACACTCCGGCGCTGGATGGGCAGTTAATCGGTTGGAAACAGGTTCTGAGCGAAATGTCCGAGATGCGGGTGGAGCAGATTGTCCCCGGACATGGCGGCCCGGTATTGGACTGGCCAGACGGGGCAGCGGACATGCTGCGTTATCTAAACGTGCTCGAAACAGACACCCGCGCTGCCATCGAACAGGGTCAGAGATTGGGCGATGCAGTGGAAACGATCGCTGAAAGCGAAGCGGAACATTGGGACCTTTTTGAAGCGTATAACCCACGCAATGCAACAGTCGCTTTTACTGAACTTGAATGGGAATAGAAGTCTTACTGCAAGGCACGATCCAGATTTTTGGCGTCTTCCAGATTGGTCCGGTCAAGACCCTGCGCATCAACTAACCGGGTGGCTGTCAGGTCCGCATCCGTGAAGTCGGCCCCTGTCAATATCGCGCCGGACAGGTCCGCGCCGCCCAAAGTGGTCATCGACAAATCGGCGTCGGTGAAATTCGCTCTGGGCAGTTTGGCAAATTCCAGATCTGCCCGAGACATCAGGGCACCGGTGAAATCTACATCACTCCCACGCGCCGATGTTAGCACGCCGCGCATCAGCCCCATGGATTGATTTCGCATGTCAGCGGAGAAATCAGCGCCACGAAACACGGCACCGGTTAGGTTGGCTTTGGTAAAGTCGGCGGCGGTTCTGGCATTGGTGAAATCTGTACCGCTCAGGTCTGCCTTGCCAAGCTGTGTCTGAAACAGTTCCGCCCCAACCAACGATGCGCCCGTCAGGTTGGCACCGATCATCCACGCTTGGCTCAGGACCGCGCCATCAAAGTTCGACGCAGACAGGTTTGTACCGTTCATCGACGTCGCGCGCAGGATTGCATTGCTGAAATCCAGTTCTGAGAGATCGAGGTTGTTCATCCAGACGCGGGTGAAATCTGCGGGGCTGTCCGGGGTTGCTGCGTCCAGCTGTGAGATTACGTCGGCGCGGGTTAACTGCGCTTGCGTCATTTTGGGCAAGGTCATGTCAACGCCGCTCAGCACGCTTTGACTGAGTGTTGGCAGTGGCAAGAGCGCTAGGAAAGTCGCCTGAAGAACGATCAAGTATTTCATCTCAGTTCTCCTTCGAGTGTTTATCTTGGGTCTACCCCTGATCCGCCGTAAGCTGTTGCAACATCTGGGAAATGGCAAACAAGCGGCGTTCAATGATCTGAGGGGTTTCGCACAGATAGGTGATCGATCGTTGGCGGTCCGTATAGATCAACTGATCCCAATCCAATTGCTCTTCAAGCGCGTCGACCTTGTCGTAATCGAGGGTGTCGGCGGTCAGGGCCTGATCCATTTCGGCACGGGCGAGATCAATCTGGCTGGCGAGATCAATCTGCTTTAGCGAGAACTCTCCTATTCCGCCAATGATCCGTTTGCGCCGGTCCGACAGCGTATCGAATACGTGTTGAAACACCCATCCGAGAACTTCAGGGTTGCCTTTATGGCGTGCCGCAAAGGCGGCCACCTGCGGCTGTAACTCGCCCAGTTCGATCCGTCGTAAGGCAAGTAGGCCAGCGATTTCATCAATCTCGGGGTTCAGCGCAGAAATCTCGGCGTCGCTGATCGGGTGCGGCCACATCAGCCCCAGTGACAGATCCTCGACCTTGCGTTGCACGCACGGCCAGGCTGGGTCGGAAAAATCTGCGGCAAAGCCGGGACTTGCCACGCTGAACCAAGCCAACGCTATCACGATTTGCTTGCCGGTCGACATCGCGGGTCTCCTCCACACTGACACTATGCCCGAAACCTGCGCGTTTAGTCCATTCAACCCAATACACACCATTGTCTTAATTGTTTGAACGGCGTGCCAGCCGCCATACTCGGTTTAAGCACCCGGATTCTATTAGCGTCCGGGAATGGGAGGACAGATTAACATGAGAACACGCGCGGCAGTTGCTGTGGCGGCAGGGCATCCTCTTGAAATCATGGAGGTTGATCTGCAAGGTCCCAAGGCTGGTGAGGTCCTGATCGAGGTCAAGGCGACCGGGCTATGTCACACCGATGAATTTACCCGTTCCGGCGATGACCCCGAGGGTATTTTCCCCGCGATTTTGGGCCACGAAGGCGCAGGTGTTGTGCTTGAGGTCGGGGAAGGTGTCACCAGTCTTGAAGTTGGTGATCATGTTATTCCGCTCTACACGCCTGAGTGTCGCGAATGCGAATACTGCCTGAATCCAAAGACAAACCTGTGTCAGAAAGTGCGCGCTACACAGGGCGCGGGCTTGCTGCCGGATGGCACAACCAGGTTCAGCATGTTGGACGGAACGCCGATCCATCATTACATGGGATGTTCGACCTTCGCCAATCATACTGTCGTGCCCGAGATTGCGCTGGCAAAGGTGCGTAAGGATGCGCCGTTTGACAAGATTTGCTACATTGGATGTGGCGTCACAACCGGCATCGGCGCGGTGATCAATACCGCAAAAGTGGAAATAGGCTCGCGTTGTGTGGTCTTTGGTTTGGGCGGAATTGGCCTGAACGTTATTCAGGGCTGCCGCATGGCCGGCAGTGATCAAGTCGTTGGCGTTGACCTGAACGACGGCAAAGCTGAGATGGCGAAGCATTTCGGCATGACCGATTTCGTGAACCCTTCGACCGTTGACGGTGATCTGGTTGCGCATCTGGTTGAGCTGACGGGCGGTGGTGCAGACTATACGTTTGATGCGACGGGCAACGTTGGTGTGATGCGAACGGCCTTGGAATGCGCCCACAAAGGATGGGGTGAGAGCATCATCATTGGTGTCGCGCCTGCTGGTGCCGAAATCTCGACCCGCCCCTTCCAATTGGTGACTGGTCGGTCGTGGCGCGGAACGGCTTTTGGCGGTGCCAAGGGGCGAACCGATGTTCCCAAAATTGTCGATTGGTACATGGACGGCAAGATCGAGATTGATCCGATGATCACCCACAAGCTGAGCCTTGATGAGATAAACCACGGGTTTGATCTGATGCATGAAGGCAAATCGATCCGTGCGGTCGTGGAGTACTGATATGGATCTGAAGGTCATCACACAGAATCGCAGTTTCGGGGGGGAGCAGACCGTCTATTCCCACCAGTCGGAGACCTGCGATTGTGAGATGACCTTTGCCATTTACCTGCCCCCGCAGGCAAAGCAGGGGCCTGTTCCGCTATTGTGGTATTTGTCTGGCCTGACTTGCACCCACGAAAACGCCATGACCAAAGGCGGTTTTCAAGAGGCAGCCGCAGATTACGGTGTTGCGGTGATCTTCCCTGACACGTCCCCGCGGGGAAGTACCGTTGCAGATGATGACGCATATGACCTTGGGCAGGGGGCCGGGTTCTATGTCAACGCCACGCGCGACCCCTGGAAGTCGCATTTCCGAATGTATGATTACATTGTCGAGGAACTGCGCGATATCGTTCTGAAGACGTTTCCGTTGCAGGATCAGCAAGGCATCACCGGTCATTCCATGGGGGGGCACGGTGCGCTGACGATCGCCATGCGCAACGCGGATTTGTTCGGGTCACTGTCGGCCTTTGCTCCGATCGCGCATCCGACCCAATCTGATTGGGGTCGAAAGCAACTCAGCAGCTATCTAGGGGATGATGAAAGCACCTGGTCCGAGCACGACTCGACCTTGCTGCTGGAAGAGCACGGTTGGAAGGGAGACTTGTTGATCGACCAGGGCGCGGACGATCAGTTTCTGGACCTGCTCAAACCTGAAGCGCTGGCCAACATGATGGCAAAGCGTCGCCAGCCCGGACAGATCAGAATTCAACAGGGGTATGACCATTCGTACTTCTTCGTAAACAGCTTTGCGCGGGACCACGTCGCATGGCACGCCGAGCGTCTCAGCTAATGAAAATAGCAAGGAAAGATCCAGAGTGTTCAGAACAGTAATATCAGCAGCATGTCTGATGCTTGCACCGACAATTGCAAGCGCCGAAGGGGATGCCGAGGCAGGTAAAAAGGTGTTTCGCAAGTGCAAAGCTTGCCACGCCGTTGGCGAGGGTGCCGAGAACAAGGTTGGGCCCATGCTGAACGGGATAGTTGGCCGTCAGGCGGCGACTGTCGAAGACTTTGGGTATTCCCCAGCCTTGATGAAACTGTCCGAAGACGGGCTGGTCTGGACGCCGGAAGAACTGGACGTGTTTCTGACCAAACCGCGCGACTATGCCAAAGGCATCAAGATGACCTTTGCCGGTCTGCGCAAGGAAGACGACCGGGTCAACATAATCGCATATCTTGCGACCTTTGAAGGTGAAGGTTCGTAAGACACTGAGTTGTTCGCCTGTCGCGTTGCCTGAGGAGGGGCCTGACGGACGAGCAAGCGAAGACACCGAAGTCCGTAGGGGTGAGGTGTACCACAGCGGCGAAGACGCCGCACCAAAGGGAGGAAAATGAATGAAAAAGCTATCGCTTTTGACCTCCGGGATCGCCATCTGTCTGGCCTCAGCGGCTTTTGCAAATGACGACCTGGTTTCCCAGATGGAGAACTCAAAACAATGGGCGATCCAGACCGGTGACTACAAGAACCAACGCTATTCCGCACTAGATCAGATCACATCCGATAATGTAGGGGATCTGCAAGTTGCGTGGACATTTTCGACCGGTGTCCTGCGCGGGCACGAGGGTTCTCCGCTGGTGATCGGCGACATGATGTACGTCCACACACCGTTCCCGAACATCGTGTATGCGCTGGATCTGGCCAATGACGGCAAGATCGTTTGGAAATATGAACCCAAGCAGGACCCGGACGTTATCCCGGTGATGTGCTGTGACACCGTGAACCGCGGTGTGGCGTATGCCGATGGCAAGATCTTCCTGCACCAGGCTGACACCAAGCTTGTTGCTCTGGATGCCAAATCCGGCGACGTCGTTTGGGAAGTGCAAAATGGTGACCCTGCGATCGGTGAGACCAACACTGCTACGGTCCTGCCTGTCAAAGACAAGGTCATCGTTGGTATCTCTGGTGGTGAGTTCGGTGTGCGCGGGTCGGTTACGGCCTACGACATGAGCTCGGGCGAGCAGGTCTGGCGTGCGTATTCCATGGGTCCGGACTCGGACATCCTCGTTGATCCGGAAAACACAACTCATCTTGGCAAGCCCGTTGGTGCGGATTCCGGAACCAACACCTGGGAAGGTGACCAGTGGAAGATCGGTGGCGGTACCACCTGGGGTTGGTATTCAGCCGATCTGGACGAAAACCTGATGTACTACGGCACAGGGAACCCATCGACATGGAACCCAGGACAGCGTCCAGGCGACAATCGTTGGTCGATGACCATCATGGCCCGCGATATCGATACCGGCGTCGCACGCTGGTTCTACCAGATGACGCCGCATGATGAATGGGACTATGACGGCATCAATGAAATGATCCTGTCGGAACAGGAAATTGATGGCGAGCAGCGCAAGTTGCTGACCCATTTTGACCGGAACGGTCTGGGCTATACCATGGACCGTGTTACGGGTGAGTTGCTGGTGGCCGAGAAGTTCGATCCGGTGGTCAACTGGACCACAGGTGTCGATATGGACCCCAACAGCGAAACCTATGGTCGTCCGGCAGTCGTGGCGCAGTACTCGACTGAGCAGAATGGCGAGGACGTGAACTCGACCGGTATCTGCCCTGCGGCTCTGGGTACCAAAGACCAACAGCCTGCGGCGTATTCGCCAAAGACCGAGCTGATGTATGTGCCGACAAACCATGTCTGCATGGACTATGAGCCGTTCCGCGTGTCCTACACCGCTGGTCAGCCCTATGTGGGTGCAACGCTTGCGATGTATCCGGCACCGGACAGCCATGGCGGTATGGGTAACTTTATCGCTTGGGATAACACCGACGGTTCTATCAAGTGGTCGATCCCCGAGCAGTTCTCGGTCTGGTCGGGCGCATTGGCTACTGCAGGTGACATCGTGTTCTACGGTACGCTTGAAGGGTATCTGAAGGCTGTTCATGCTGAAACGGGTGAGGAACTCTATAAGTTCAAGACACCGTCAGGCATCATCGGCAACGTGATGACTTATGAGCGAGACGGCAAGCAGTACATCGGCATCCTGTCAGGTGTTGGTGGCTGGGCCGGAATTGGTCTTGCGGCTGGTCTGACCAACCCGAATGACGGTCTGGGCGCCGTGGGTGGCTATGCCGCTCTTAGCGACTATACTGCACTTGGTGGTCAGCTGACCGTGTTCGCACTGCCGAACTAAGCCAAAAAATGTCTGGTGCGATCCGTTCGGATCGCACCAGATTTTCAGCTACAGCAAACGAGGTTTTCATGATCCCAGCAGTACGTCTTTTGGCCCCCTTTGCGATCTTCTGCCTTCCTCTGGCCGTGGCAGCCGACAATCTGGCCGTCGCATATACCGAGGACGGCCGGTCTTATACGGATGACGATGTGCCGACCTACAATGTTGCAGAAGACGGAACAGTAGACTGGCCGACGTTTTCAGGATTTCGCCGCTACCATGCGGAATGTCATGTATGCCATGGCCCGGACGGGGAAGGTTCAACCTACGCACCTGCGCTGAAGCAATCCGCGCTGGACATGGACTATTATGACTTTGTGGACATTGTCACCAATGGCCGCCAAGTGATCAGCGCAGCCGAAAACTCGGTGATGCCCGGATTTGGCAACAACCCGAATGTGATGTGCTTTCTGGACGACATCTATGTTTATCTGAAAGCCCATGGATCAGGTACAATCCCGCGTGGACGCCCCCCGAAGAAAGAAGCAAAATCTGATGTGATACGCGAGGATGAAGATGCGTGCATGGGCTAATGCCTTACTGACAATGCTGGGGTTCGCGGTCTGGATCAGCCAGGCGCAGCCCGGTATCGCGCAAACATCCGATCTGGTCTCAAAAAACGCGTTTCGCGTCTGCGCAGACCCCGCAAATTCCCCGGTCTCATCAAAAGATGGGTCGGGATATGAAAACCAACTGGCCGAGTTGATCGCAGCAAAGCTGGAGCTTCCGGTTCAATATACCTGGTTCCCTCAAGCCACCGGTTTCATTCGAAACACCCTGACCGCCAAGCGTTGTGATGTTGTGATCGGATACGCGCAAGGGCACGATCTGGTACAAAACACCAATCATTATTACACCTCCGCCTATTCGCTGATCGTCCCGAAGGACAGTAATCTAGCAGGCGTCGACACTCTGAACGATCCCGCGCTCAAGGGTCGGCGGATTGGGATCATCGCGGGTACACCCCCGGCTGCTCACATGGCGCGCAACGGTCTGATCGGACAGGCCAAGCCTTACAATCTGTTCGTTGATCGCCGCGTTGAAAGCCCTGCAATAGACATGTTGAACGACTTGCAATCCGGTGAAATCGAAGCCGCCGTTTTATGGGGCCCGCTGGGTGGCCCGCTGGTCAAAGGGGATTATCCGGACTTCAAAGTGATCCCATTGGTCAAGGAAGAGCTGCCGCCGCGCCTGTTCTATCGCATTACTATGGGTGTGCGTCAGGGTGAGAAAGTGTGGCAGCGGCAGCTGAATTCTTTGATCCGGCGCAATCAGGATGAAATCAATGGCGTGCTGGCAAACGCCGGTGTTCCGCTGGTCAACGATCTTGGAACCGAGGTTTTGGAGCCGTCGCAATGATCCGCGCCCTTGCAGCATTGGTTTTCACGGCCTCTGCTGCGACCGCGCAAACTGTTCCAGAACCATCAGATTATCGAATGGATCACTACCGTGCGCCGGTGCCCGACCGCATAACCGGAGGCACGGCCATCGGTCCGGACGAGGCGTATGCGTTATGGCAGGATCAAAGCGCTGTCTTTGTCGACGTCCTGCCGCAAGCCCCGAAACCCGCCAACCTGCCCAAAGGCACGATCTGGCGGGACAAACCCCGCAACAGCATTCCCGGTGCAATCTGGTTGCCAAACGTAGGCTACGGGGCCATTGCCGACGTGACGGCTGACTATTTTCGCAAGGGTTTGGAAGAGGCGACCAACGGTGACACCAGCCGAGCAGTTGTCTTCTTCTGCCTGGAGGATTGCTGGATGAGCTGGAATGCTGCCCGGCGCGCCATCGAATGGGGTTATGACAGCGTCTATTGGCTGCCCGAAGGCACGGATGGTTGGGCCTTGTGGGACTACCCTCTCGAGAGGGTGAAACCCGAACCCGGTCAGCCAGTGGCCGAAGGCGGCTAATCTAAAACCCTGCCAGATCCTTGTGCAGATGGCTGACCGTGCCGTCTGTATCTGTCATGGTAACATCCACCGATTGCGCTTTGCTTGGCACGGAAATGCCGACCCGGGGATTCTCGGACAGGGAAATTGATCCGGTCATCTCGATATAACCCGCGCCATCAAGGTCGATATCCACCGTTTCCACGTAGCGCATTGGAATGAACAGCAGGGAAATCTGGTCCATTTGCATTCCGGAATGCGAGGGGTGGTCGATGTTCAGATCCATCTTGTTGGCGCGGTTTGCACCAAGGTTCGACAGCCGGGTGCGCGTATCCAACGCGGGAACACGCCCGACCAGTTCGGCCTCCATCGTACCTAAGTTCGCTATGGCCAGTTCCGGATCGGTTCCCGGAGGTGCGGAACAGGCACCCAACCCAGATGTTTTGACGAATGTCTCCGATACCCAAAGCCGTCCGTCGGTGGTTTCCGCGATGACATGCATGGGTGTTGGGCCGTTTACCCGCATTGTCACGTCAAAGTAGAAACTGGACAGAGGCTCCTCCAACTCGATCACGGCTGAGACCGGCATCGGGTTTTCATCCAGCACCAGAGTCACCTTGGCGACATTTGTGCCCTTGGGAGCCACAATCTGCGCGGCCAATTCAGCACGTCCATCATCCGGTGTGCGATAGGGCGCATCAATGGCGATCAGATCATCGCCGTTCAGCATGGCCCGGTCACCGTAAAGTAGCGCCCGCACATTCTCCCATGCTTCGTTCGACGCCCAGCCTGGCAGTGCCAGCACGCACAGCAGGGACGCGATCAGGCAAGAAGTCTTCATTGTCTTCCTCCTCCCAAAAATCTGCCAAAAGCGCGTGGCCCATCGCAGGTTTCCAATGTTCTTATCACGGACAGAGTGTCCGGGTCCACGAAGCTGACGGTGTTGTCGAACCAGTTGGCTATGACCAGCACGTCGCCTTCAGCTGTGACATCGATGCCTTCGGGATACTCTCCGACATCAATCGTGGCTTCGAGTTCGAGTGTGTCCAGCGAGATAACGGTGAGCGTATTGGCATACTGGTTGGTCACAAAGGCGCGGTTGTTGGCGAAGGCAATGCCATAGGGTCGTTCGCCAACCGGAACAGTGGCAAGTATTTTGCCGCTTTCTGCGTCTAGTAAACTGATGTCATTGCTGCCCACATTGCCCACGAAAAGCAGGCCATTCGGGGCAAAGCGCAGCCCAAAGGGGCGGATTCCAACGGCAATGCGGTGCAAGAGGTGCAGGGTTTCGGCATCGAACACCGACACCTGATCTGCATCTTTGTCAGCGGAGGCAACAAAGCGCCCGTCATCTGAGATGGCAATCCCTGCCGGAGAGGTCCCTGTTGGCAATTCGGCCTGAATTTCCAGCGTTGTGGTGCCCAACACCCACAATCGAGCATTGTACCAGTCCGATACAAACAGTCGCCCGCGCTGTGCATCCGCCGCGATCCCGATCGGTCCACCATCCAGTATGATCTGTGACAGTGTTTCCCCTGTTTTCATGGACAAGCGCCGCACAGTTTTGCTGTCCGCAGACACCGTGAACAGGTTGTTATTCGTGCCGACTGCGACACCGGCCGGTTTACCAGGCAGGGGCCAGCGGGCGGTTTCCTGCATTTCGGTCAGGTCGATCCGGCTCAACTCGTTACCGTTTTGGCAGGTTATATAGGCTGTATCCGCCAGCGCAGTGCCCGAGGACACAGCTAGAAACAGTGCCAAGCCGAGCTTAGCTTGCTGCGCCAAAGCGTTCGACCAGCGCATCCAGACCGGCTTGATAAACACCAGCCACAGCTGCCACAGCAGCTTCGTCATTCAGTTCGGCGGGTGGGTCGTTGTTGGGGTATCCGCGATAAAACGCGCCGCGCCATACTATGATCGATCCACCTCCGTCGCGGGGTTTCACCGTCAGGTGTGAGGAGTAATTGGTCACCGGCAGAACTTCGACTTCGACCGCCGTTATCCGGTAGGAATAGCTCATCTTCTCGGCGCTGTATTTATACAGGACCTCTGCAATGGTTGGTCCACTCTCCTGTCCGAGGGTCAGTAACCGTGTCGCGTCGATTTCGTTGCCACCTTCGCCTTCCGTGGAAAACACGGCAGGGTGCCAGGACAAATCGTCAAAGTTACCGATTACGGCCCAGACCTCCTCGGGTGGGGCGGCGACTTCGGTTGTCAGGGTCACTTTCTGCCGAGTCGGTCCATGCGCCCAAGCTGCTGCGGGCGCTATAATCGCTGCGGTTGTCGCAAGAAATGTTCGTCGATTCATTCTGCTTCCTCCTGGAAAGTGCATCGCCTGACCTTGTCTTGTCACAGATGTGTGATCGGCTGATGTTGCCACCTGAGCTCAACGTTGCCACCCTTCACCATCCGTTTCCGCGTTCTTGACGAAAGCCGCGAGAAACAGAAGCAAGATCAATTGTCTACGCACATTCTTAAAAAATAAGAATCGAGCTTGATGATGAAGCTGATAGGCTTGGATTTACAACACGGCCAAAAGTATCGGTTCCGTTTTGTAAGGCGATCCGCCTTTGTTAGGGGCCCGCTCTTAACCACGCGGGTCATGGGAGGAGATCTTGAACAATCGCTTGATACCGCTTTTCGCGGCATTGATCTGGTGCGTCTCGGCAGTCTCGGCTGTGGCGATTGACGTTAAGGCTGCGGTTCTGAGGATCGACTATCCAACGCTACTTCCGATTTCACGATACGACCTGAAACCCGATGACTTAGGTTTTGCCGGAGCTGTTTTGGGGGACGAGGACAACGGAACTACGGGAAGCTTTCTGGGCCACACCTATGAAACAGCTCACCTTGCCGTTCCGCCCGGGCAGGCGGATGCCGCAATGGATCAGCTTCTGGCCGATGGGGTTGATCTGTTTGTTGTTCTGGCCAATGCTCCGGATGTATTGCGCCTGACAGACAAGGCGGCTGAAGCTGGTGCGCTAGTGTTCAATGCGACCGCACCCGATGTTGACTTGCGGGACGCAAATTGTCGGCGCAACCTGCTGCACATTGCCCCGTCGCGCGCGATGAATACGGATGCTGTCGCGCAGTTTGCGGTCTGGAAAAAATGGCGGGATTGGTTCTTGTTGGCCGGTTCGAACCCCGATGACGTCAAGCTTGCGGATGCCTATCGACGTTCGGCAACCAAGTTTGGTGCAAAAGTCGCAGAAGATCGTACGTTTGAAGACACCGGCGGATCGCGACGGACAGATTCCGGTCACGTGTTGGTGCAGCGTCAGTTACCCCTTGATACCCAAGGTGCGCGTGATCATGACGTGGTGATCGCGGCGGATGAAAGCGACTATTTTGCCCGATACCTGTCCTATCACCTTTGGACGCCGCGCCCGGTTATGGGGTCCGGCGGCTTGCGCCCTGTGACATTCCATGGCGCGCATGAGGCCTGGGGTGCAACGCAATACCAAACCCGGTTCGAAGAGCTGACCGGTCGATATGTCAGACCCGAAGATTACAATGTCTGGCTGGCATTGCGGGTGATTGGCGAGGCGGTGACGCGGGCCAATACAGCTGACGCGGACGGTGTGCGCGATTATGCGGTGTCGGATGCGTTCGAACTGGCGGCTTTCAAGGGGCAAAAGGTGACATTTCGCGATTGGAACGGACAATTGCGCCAGCCGATCCTGCTGTATGATGGGTCAATTACTGTAAGTGTCAGCCCTCAGGACGGGTTTCTGCACCAGACCTCGCCGCTCGATACACTGGGTCTGGATCGGGCGGAATCTAAATGCACGGCTTTTGAGTAACCGGAGATGTTCATGAAACACATATTGTTATCCACCGCTCTTGCTGCATTGATTTCGGGTCCGGTTTTTGCGGGGAAGGCCTTTGTTTCGAATGAACGGGGCAACACAATCACGGTGGTCGATACCGATACGTGGGAGGTCATTACCGAGTTTCCGGGCGGCAACCGACCCCGTGGCATCACGGTCAGCCCGGATGGAAGCAAGCTGTATGTCTGCGCCTCGGATGACAATATCGTCCGGGTGTTTGACACCGAAACATACGAAGAATTGCCCAGCTTGCCATCTGGCCCCGACCCGGAACTGTTCATCCTCGAACCGTCGGGGAAACGGCTGTACATCGCCAATGAGGACGACAACCTTGTGACGGTGACCGACACGGAAACACGCACTGTTCTGGCCGAGGTTCCGGTTGGTGTCGAACCCGAAGGCATGGGGATGAGCCCGGATGCGAAGTTTGTGGTCAACACGTCCGAGACCACCAATATGGCGCACTTCATTTCGACCGAGGATTACACGATCAAGCACAATATTCTGGTCGATCAGCGCCCGCGCTACGCGCAATATTCGGCAGATGGGTCGCGTTTGTTTGTAACGTCAGAGATCGGGGGTACGGTGTCCGTCATGGACATCGCCGAAGACGGCACCCCCACGGTTATTGGCAAGATCAGTTTTGAAGTGGCCGGTGTACAGCCCGAATGGTTGCAGCCTGTCGGTGCCAAAGTCACGTCAGATGGAAAACGTCTTTTTGTTGCGTTGGGTCCGGCAAACCGCGTCGCCGTTGTCGACGCGCAAAGCCTTGAGGTTCTGGACTACATCCTTGTGGGTCAGCGCGTCTGGCAGTTGGATTTCACGCCTGACGAAAAATATCTACTGACGACGAACGGCAACTCCAACGACATAACCATAATCGATGTCGCGACAGAAAAAGCGATTAAGTCTGTACAGGTCGGCCAACAGCCTTGGGGCGTTGTGACGATTGACTGAAGTTCTGGGAGGAACGGAAATGAAGAAGCTATTGACCGCAGCCCTGGTTGCAACATTGAGCGGGCCGGTATCGGCCGCGCCGCTTTGTGATGATCTCGGGTTTGCAGGGCTCCTGGCAAAGTGCAATCGCGGGGAAACCATCCAACTGACACTCGCCTCGGGGCAACCGCTGGGTGAGGACGTCGTGCTGCAATCCGGCGCGTATTACAAGCTGGAGATTACGGCAGACGGTTCAGCTGAACTGGCCATCGAAGGCCCTTCGTTCTTTCGGGCAATCTGGATGAACGAAATCGTCATCAACAAGATCGAAATTCGCCCGATGGCTGTGGACAGTATCGAATTTGATAAGGCGGGTGTGGCCGAACTGTCATTCGTAGCGATTAAACCCGGCAGCCACGAAATTCGCATCCCCGGGTCCACTGGCGAAACTCAGAAAATGATCATCAGCATTCAATGACGAAAGGACAAAGTATGAATAAGATTGGCGTATTGGCGCTGGTGGCTTGTGTTGCCTCTCCGGCGCTGGCGGACGAAGTGGACGCAGAAACCGTTGGCAAGATCGAGGCGTATTTGGCCTCTGTCGACTGCCAGATGGATCCCGATGACATCGAGGTCGAAGAAGACGGGTATGACCTTGATGACGTGATCTGCAAAGGCGGCAACCAGTTCGACATCAAATTGGACAAGGACCTTAACGAAGTCAGCCGCAAGGCGGAATAGCGTGATTTGAAATCAGGATAGGGTCATGAAAACACTTTACGCCTTTTGCGCAGCTTTCGTCTTTGCGGCGGGCGTTGTGTCTGCCGACACACTGCCGACAATTCGGGCCGCTGTGCTGAAGATCGGCACAGTGAACTGGGAGTTGGAAACCATCCGGAAAAACGGGTTGGACAAGAAACATGGGTTTACGCTGGTGGTTCAACCCTTTGCCGATAATGGCGCGACACGTATCGCGGTCGAAGGTGGCGAGGCCGATCTGGCAGTGGCGGATTGGATTTGGGTGGCGCGCCAAAGGGCTGCTGGAAAAGATTATGTGTTCATTCCATATTCCAAGGCGGTCGGTGGCGTCGTGGTGCCTGCGGACAGCACGGCCAGCAGCCTGAAAGACCTGGCTGGTGGGAAGATTGGCATAGCGGGCGGGCCGCTGGACAAATCCTGGCTGATCCTGCGGGCATATGCGGCGCAGGAATACGGCATGGACCTCAAGGCAGACACCGAACAGGTGTTCGGGGCACCGCCGCTGATCTTTAAATCAGCATTGGGCGGTGACTACGCCGGGGCAATCAATTTCTGGCATTTCCTTGCCAAAATGAAAGCGTCCGGCATGAAAGAGCTGATCTCGGTCGAGCAGGCAGGAGAGGCATTGGGATTGGACACAGACACACCCTTGCTGGGGTATTATCTGAAAGAGAGCTTTCTGAACGACAATCCCGATCTGGCACAGGGCTTGTTTGCGGCAAGCCGAGACGCCAAGCAGCTTTTGGCGACCTCATCAGTCGCATGGGACGCGATCAGGCCACGGATGAATGCAAAGACTGATGCGCAGTTTGAGCAACTTAAATCTGATTGGGTTGCGGGCATCCCTGACCGGGGGCCGGTTGACGAAGACGCCGCCAACACGATGCTGGCGTTGATGGCAGAATTGGGTGGCGCCGAGCTGGTTGGCCAAGCCACGACGGTTCCGCAGGGTCTGTTTGCGGACGTGGAATAGCTCTGAATGCAAGACACGCGCCTTACGCCTATTCTGTCCATCGGGGGCCTCGTGGCGTTGTGGATCGTTGCGGGCTTTCTAACCGATGATCCGCAAATCCTGCCTCAACCTTGGGATTTAGTTCCCCGCTTTCAGCAGGAACTGGCGTCGGGCGAATTGCTGCGCAACCTGTGGGCGACGCTGCTGCGCGTGATCTGGGCATTCGCATTGGCTATGACGCTGGGCACGGCTATCGGCCTCGCCATGGGGCGCTCGCCAGCCGTCAATCGGTGGTTGGATCCGTGGCTTGTGATCTTTCTGAACTTGCCGGCGTTGGTCCTGATTGTGCTGTGCTATCTGTGGATCGGGTTGACAGAGGCCGCCGCGATCACGGCTGTCACACTGAACAAGATCCCCAATGTTGCAACGATCCTGCGGGAAGGCGGCAGGGCGCTGAACCCCGATCTGGATGCCATGGCGCAGGTCTACCGGATTCCTTGGCTTACACGCATGCGCCACGTCATTATTCCTCAGCTGGCACCGTTCATCGCCGCAGCATCACGGTCTGGCTTATCGTTGATTTGGAAGATCGTGCTGGTGGTCGAATTCCTGGGACGGTCGTCGGGTGTTGGCTTTCAAATTCACCTGTATTTCCAGCTATTTGATGTGGCGATGGTGCTGGTTTACGCGTTTTCTTTCATCGCGGTGATGCTGTTGGTGGAATGGCTGGTCCTGCAACCTTCCGAGCGTAAGGCCCGCCGGTGGAGGGCCGCATGATCCACATTGATATCAGGCAAAAGCAATTCGGAGACATATGTGTTCTGGGCCCAATTGTTTTTGACATTGCCCAGGGTGAAACAGTTGCCTTGACCGGACCTTCGGGCATCGGAAAAACCACCTTGTTGCGTTTGGTGGCAGGGATTGATGACGCGTTTGACGGGCAGATTACACGCCCCGAGCGATTGGCAATCGTGTTTCAAGAGCCGACATTGCTGCCCTGGCGGTCTGCCCTCGATAACTTGACGCTGGTGCATCCGGAGCTAACACATGCCCAGGCCGAAGCAGCCCTCAATTCTGTTGGGTTGTCGGGCAAAGGAGGGTTGTTTCCGGGCCAGTTGTCACTGGGCCAACAAAGGCGGCTGTCTCTGGCGCGGGCCTTTGCCGGGCGACCCGAGTTTCTGATTATGGACGAGCCGTTTGTTTCGCTGGATCGCGACACGGCCGAAACCATGCTGGCGTTAACCGAAGATTTGATATCACAACACCAGCCTTCTACGCTTTTCGTCACGCATTCCATGCCCGAGGCGGAGCGTCTTGCGGATCGCATCCTAGGCTTGCGAACTGGGCCGGGTGGGGCGGTACTGGACGAGGGCTAGCCTTTACTCAGCCGGTTCACGGGTTTTGCCGGGGGCCGTGCGATAGACAAATGGCGCGTCAATACTTGCCGCGTGCTGGTTCGCCTGCGACTGCAGGTCCTTGTGATGAGGGGATTTGATGCAAACCGGGTCCGTGGCGTTTGCGTCGCCAACAATCGCCATCGCCTGACAGCGACATCCGCCGAAATCGATGGTCTTGCGATCGCAGCTTTGGCACGGCTCAGACAACCACTCCGTTCCGCGATAGGCGTTGAAGGCGGAATTGTTGTGCCAGATATCGGCCAGAGGTTTGTCCTGGACATTGTCAAACTGAAGGTGCGGAATGGACTGGGCCGCATGGCACGGTAAAACCTGCCCGTCGGGTGTTACATTCAAACCTGTTGTTCCCCAGCCCCCCATACAGCGCTTGGGATAGTCATCGTGATAATCCGCAGAGACATAGTCGATGACCAATTCACCCTTCAGGGCCTGCCGCGCTTCGATAACATGCTGAGTGACTTGCCGGGCCTGGTCTCGCGTCGGCATCAGGGCATCGCGGTTTTGCAGGGCCCAACCGTGGAACTGCACTGTCGCCACCTCGATCCGTCGCGCACCCATTTCCTGAGCCAACTCAAGTGCGCGGGGCAGTTGGTGGGCGTTATGACGGTGCAGTACGAAATTAAGCGTCAAAGGAAAGCCGATGGCCTTAATCCATTCAACCGCCTTCATCTTGCGATCGAACCCTCCGCGATAGCCGCCGACTTTGTCGGCCATCACAGCATCGGTTCCCTGAAGGGACAGTTGGACATGATCAAGACCGGCCTCATCCAGTTCGTGCAAACGGCGCTCGGACAACCCAATGGCAGACGTGATCAGGTTGGTATACAGCCCGGCTTGCCGGGCGGCCTTCACAAGTGTGACCAGATCGCGCCGCGATGCCGGTTCGCCGCCGGATAGATGAAGTTGTAAAACACCCAGTGCAGCGGCCTCTTGGAACACACGAACCCAGATGTCGCTGTCCATTTCACTGTCTTGTTTGGCCATTTCGACCGGGTTTGAACAGTATGGGCAGGACAGAGGACAGCGATGCGTCAGCTCTGCCAACATGGCGATAGGGGGAGGAACAGCGTTATTCATCAAGTCACATCCAAAAATCGCCGGGCACGCAGCGCATCCAGGAAACCGCCACTGTCTTCGGCGATCTGATCCTGAGGGGCGTTGTATCTTTCGGACAGGGCGGTAGTGATCTGTAAAAAACTGCGTTGGCCGTCCACTTCGTTTAAAATCGCGTGCCCGATCTGGTCCAAAGTCACCGCGCGTTCGGGTGCAAGCAAAACCCACTTTTCGCGCACTTTGTCATAGTGCAGGCGAACACCGCGGGGCAGTGTGGGGATTTCCTGCGCCAACATCACGACGCCTGCCGCATCAGGATGCCTGTGCCAGGTTGCCAGGCACCGGGCGGGATTCGCGCGGGTTCAACATACGCTGCCCAGAGCGCATCCAATTGCGACCACAACACATCCGTCTTGAACATCAGCGCCTTGGCGGCTGCATCCTGCTTTTCTGCAGTGTCAGCGTTGTCCAGAACCCAGGCTAGGCCAAAGGCCACGTCCTTCGGCGCCTCTTTCAGCCGGTTTCTGAAGTAAGACAATGAACTGTCGTCAGCGAAGTCATAGTGTTGAAGCAGCCCTTCGATCCGATTTGCGTGAATCTTGGGCGCAAAGAGTTCGGTCAAAGATGCCGCCACCGCCTCAAGCAAAGTCTTTTCGCGCACGAACCTCACATATGCATCAACGGCAAACTTTGTAGCTGGCAGCACACCTTCGCACGAGGCTACATAATCGGGGTCAAGCCCAACGGCCTCAGCCAGCCGCAACCACCGGCGGATGCCGCCTTCGTTGTCATCTGTTCCATCATGGTCTTCGATGCGCGACCGCCATTGCCGACGCAGCGCGGGGTCTTCGACACGCGACATAAAGGCTGCGTCTTTCATGGGGATGGAGTGCTGGTAGTAGTATCGATTGATGACCCAGGCGCGGACTTCGTCTGCGGTGCATTTGCCGCCGTGCAAGCGGTGGTGAAACGGGTGGAGATCATGATAGCGCTCGGCACCGATCTGACGCAGGCGGGCTTCGAAAACATCGCGGCTTTGGGTCATAGCGTGATCTCCATTCCGTCTTGACCGATTGTCCAACCCGCGGCCTGCGCCTGGGACTTTTCGGCGCTGTCGGGACGTAAGACAGGGTTGGTATTGTTCATATGAACAAAGACTTTTCGCCCGATATTCATGTCTGCAAAACTTGCGATGGACCCGTCGGGCCCGTCCATTGACATGTGACCCATTCGCTTTCCGGTTTTCTGACCTAGACCGGCGCGCACCATCTCATCATCTTGCCAAAGCGTGCCGTCAAAAAACACCAGATCTGCGCCCTCTAGCTGCGCCCGCAAATCGGGTGTCAAAGCCGCGCAACCGGGAATGTAGTAGGCCGTTTTCCCATCGGCGCTCAGCGCAACGCCCACTGTTTGCTCACCGATCAGATCGGTTTGAACGGTTTCGCCTTCCAGATACAATGGGACTTTCCCCGGCACGGGGAACAGCGTCGCCTGAAGGTCAGGAACCAACTCGAACGGCTGGTCCAATGAAATCGAAGACCGGGTCACGACGGATGCGTTCAACGCATCGAAAATTGGGTTCTGACCAAGCACTTCATGGATGCTGCGCGTCGCAAACAGGGTGAAGGGCTGCATTTCCCGCAGTGTCAGCAATCCGGCCACATGATCGATATCGCCGTTGGTCACCAGAACGGACTGAATTGGCATCTGTCGAAGCCCTGAGGGGAATAGGGCGTGAGTGTTCGACAGCTGCACGCGTATGTCCGGAGACGCGTTTAGGACGGCCCAGTTCAGGCCGTCCGGGGAGATAGCAAGCGAAGACTGCGTCTGAGCAGGAATGTCTCCGGAACGTGCCAGATTGCAATTATCACACCCACAATTCCATTGCGGCAGGCCGCCTCCGGCGGCGGCCCCAAGTATGATTGCGCGCAACGTCATTTGAAAGTTAGCGCGCGGGCCGTGATCAGATCAGGCCGCCGCCGCGCTCATCATCATGATCGGGGCCATACATGTTGATTTCCATGCCGCATTCGATTTCGCGGATCACCGGTTTGTTCCATGCCATTTCGGGGTCCTCCTCCAAAAGTGTCCTTGACTTCAATTTGGCAGGTAACCGGCATCAGAGCGAATCTTAATTTATAAGAGCGTCTTAGACTTTGGTCGGTAGTCAATTGTCATTGGATTGCGGCGCACGGCCCTGCAAGCAGAAACCTTGGTTGCGCAATGTTTTGATTTCAAAACCAAAATCGTCTTCGCTAAGCTTCTTGCGCAGGTAACCTATATAGACGTCGACCACATTCTCATTACTGGAGCCTTCCTGCGACCACAGCGTGTCAAACAGGTCTCCGCGCGAGATTGGTGTGCCGACCTTGCTGTTGAGCAAGACCAGCAAATCGAATTCCCGCTCGGTCAGGGCGACGGCTGTATCGCGGATGCGGATGGTTCGGTCGTCCTGTGAAAGGCGCGCGGGCTCGGGGTGTTGTGTCTGGGCCCGTTGTTCCTGAACCTGCAGCCGCGCGACAAGCTCGTCAAAGCTGAAGGGTTTGACAACATAGTCATCAGCTCCAGCCTCAAGCCCTGCGGCGCGATGATCGACATCCGATAGTGCCGAAAGCATCAGAATGGGGATGGTCACACCGACCGACCGGGCGGACCTGACCAGTTCGATGCCACTGTCAGCCCCCAACATGACATCTACAATTGCGCCTGAAAACGTACCGCTTTGCAGACGCTTTAACCCCAAATCCGCGCGGTTCTCGGCCTCGGCCTTATAGCCATGCAGCGACAGGCCGCGCACAAGGGCCGAGGCAATTTGTGGATCGTCATCTATGATCAGCAATCGGGATGTCATGTGCTCATTCTAAGCCTGCGCAACAGGTAAACGAATGCAGACATTTGTACCGTTTGACGGTCCGATTGCCTGATCCTTTGGAACAGGACTGGTCAATGAGATTGCGCCGTGATGCGCTTCGATCACCCAGCGCGCCAAAGCGAGACCGACACCAAAGCCTTGGCTGTTGGCCGATCCGCCCTGAACAAACCGTCCAAAGATATCGCCCTGCGCGTCAACCGGGACGCCGGGCCCATTATCAACAATTGAGATTTCGACCGTGTCGGCGGTCAGTTTGGTCGTCATGGTGATCGTCTTACCGTCGCGCGCGTGACGGACTGCGTTCCGGATCAGGCTTAGCAGCACCTGCCGGATCCAGTTCGGATCGCAATTCAGTTCACAATCGGGGATTGGCCCGACGGTCAGCGTCATATTCGCACTGTCGATGTCCGGTTGGATGTCCCGTACCACGGTGTTCAATAGATCAGCCAGCTTAACCGGTTGCGGTTCCAACGCCAGTTCGCCGCTTTCCGACCGCGCCACGCGAAGCAGGTCGTCAATGCGCTGGTTCAGTTTGATCGCGCTGGTTTCGATGGCCTGCAATGCGTCGGGTGCGCTTTGTTTGTCTTGCTGTCCGATTTGGGCTTCCATCATGATCACGGTAAGCGGTGTGCGAAGCTCGTGACTGATATCCGCAAAAAAGCGCCGCCTGTTTTCATCAATTTTTGATAGAGTATTGTTGGCGGCGCTCAGCTCCTCGGTTCGCTGGGCAATTGTTTCGTTCAGTCTGGCCCATTCCGACTCGACCTGCGACTGATGCTGTTTGAGGGCTGCCGCCATGCGATTTGTTTCGCGATAAAGCTGACCGATCTCGTCACCCTGCATGGTTGGTAACTCGGGCGAGAATTCCGCCTGTCCAATCTGCATTGCAGCCCCGCGCAAGCGATCCAACCGTGCGAACTGTGGGCGGATCAGCCAGAAATAGAACCAGATCGTGCTGAGGATTGCGAACGTGGCAAATCCTAACGCGATCCAGGTCAGGGTACTGCGGGTTTCCTCGATCCCGGACAGGATGGTGTTGCGAAACAAGATTTCTGTATTCACGGCCTGGCTGAGCAAGGGATCAAACCCCGAGGCGAAATTGTCGATATAGGCCCTTAACCGCGCCTGATCCGCTTCGGAATTTGCAAGCCCGTCCAGCGTGTTTCCCAGCAACGCCTCCATCCGGGCGAGGCCGAGCGACTGCGTGCCATAGCGCGACTGCTCGTCTATCCCGAAGCCTTGCGCCGCCGTGACTGCGTCAGCGACATCGGCGTGCAGCTTGCCGAATGTGTCGCCGATTTGTCCTTGTATTGGGGTCAGGCGATCGATCCGAATGTCGACTGGCTGCCCCGTCTGCACGGATTCCGTTGCTATCACCAAAAACGTGGCCACCTGAGTGGACAGTGCCGCGTATCGCGCCATGCGCATTTCCGATGCCAGCGCTGTTTCCAGCCGCGAGGCCACAGTTTGCATCCCCAAATACAGGATCGCTGCTGTCAGCAACGTGCCCGACCCCAGAACAACAGCCCCCAGACCCAGACGGGTTTTCAGCAGCAAATGGCGCTTTGGTTTGTCGGCGGGTCCGTTCATGTTTTTCGTTTCATCAGGCCGCGCGCCGGATCGTATCCCCAGACCGCGGCGCCACACAACGCGGCCGTCCACACCAGCACCCAGAACAGCGCGATCCAGTTGATCTGCAGGTACAACAGAAACCGTATCAGTTCGACCACATGGGTAAACGGATTTAAGGCGCAGATGTCACGCAAAAGCGGTGAGCTTTCGGCCATTTTCCACAGCGGGTAGAGGGCCGAGGACAGAAAGAACATCGGGAAGATGACAAAATTCATCACCCCCGCAAAGTTTTCCAGCTGTTTAATGAAACTGGATAAGACCAATCCCAACGCACCCAACATCAGCCCACCCAGAACCAGCCCTGGAAGAACCGCAAAATAACCGGGCATCGGCAACACAATCCCGAACAATGCCGCCAGCGCCAGAAATGTATAGACCTGCAGGATGGAAATCGCCGTTGAGCCGAGCAACCTGCAAAACAAAAGCCACCAACGCGGGAATGAACTCGTCAGCAGCAGGCGCATAGATCCCATTTCGCGGTCGTACACGAGGCTGAGAGAGCTTTGCATCCCGTTGAACAGAAGGACCATCGCGCACAGGCCCGGCACAATATAGGTCTCATAGGTGATATATGTCTGGTAGGGTGGGATGATGGACAAGCCAAGCGCCGCACGAAACCCCGCAGCAAAGATCAGCAGCCAGACCATTGGGCGCACGAGTGCGGCCAGAAAGCGCTCGCGTTGATGAATAAAGCGCAGAAACTCGCGTCCGATGATGGCCTGTGCGACACCCCAAAAACCACTCATGCCGGCACCTCGGTCTGGGATAGGAACCAATTGGATAGCGTCTCCTCGCCGCGCAACTCTCCGGTCTGTCCTGCGGCGAGAATCTTACCATGATGCAGAACCAGCAATTGGTCGCCGTCGCGTACTTCATCGGTCAGATGTGTCGCCCATAATATGCAAAGCCCTTGGTCGGCCAGATCGTGAACATGATCGGTGATCGAGTGCCGTGCTGAGGCGTCCAAGCCGACGGTTGGTTCGTCCAACAGCAAAACCTTTGGGTCATGCAGCAGGGCGCGGGCCAGCTCCATCCGGCGGCGGTGCCCACCATTCAGCGCCCGAACCTTTTCACCAGCGCGTTCGCGCATCCCCAGCCGGTCCAGAGCAGCGTCAATGCGTTGAGGTGTTTCCTGTTTTGGCAGCCCATGCAGCGCGGCAAAATAGGCCATGTTTTGCTTGACCGTCAGGCTGAGGTCCAACGTCGGTTGTTGAAACACGACGCCCAGATCCCCAAGCGCTTTGCGTGGCGATCGCCTGAGATTGTGCCCGGCAACGGCGATCTCGCCCTCTGGGGCGACCAAAAGGCGTGTCAGCAGCGAGATTAAAGTGGATTTCCCGGCTCCGTTCGGCCCAAGTAATGCGCAGAAAGTCCCCGGCTCCACGTCGAATGAGACGGAATCCAGTGCCGTTTTAGGGCCGTAGTGAAAGCTCAGATTGCGGACGGTCAGGCCCCGCTTGGTCTCGTCCTGCAACTGCGCATCAGGCATCTATTCCTCCGCCCGGATTCCCGTTCTGACGGTCAGCTTGCCCGTTCGGGGCGCGTTTCTCAACCATGCAGAAAAGCACCGGACCGCGACTTAAGTCTACGTAACCTCGCAGATTTGTTGTGTGGAGAAGCGGGTGAAGCAGCGATACGCCTGTCGCAATCAAGATAGAAAAGCCACGATGAGCCTTGGGCGACGTGACGTGATGCAAAACAGCCTTGGGCGCTGTTGTGCCTAGTACCAACGCTATGCGCGCAGGATGTCCTGGCCCTGCTTGTACCGCGTGCGATCACTCATCGGGATCTGTGTATGTTCAAAAGTCACGCTGTTGTCGAACTGGAAACCGGACTCGGGATTTCAACGAACCCTTTTGACTTTGAGGCGACCGTTCCAAGCGCCGGGGTGTTCACCTTCGCTTGGTCCGACGATGACGGCGCGATTTACACTGACACTAAGGCGGTCACGGTTGCCTGGCCGAATTCAGGATGTGTTCAGGGAGGTCTGGGGCCAGCATTGCCCCGGTTCTACGGCCTATTCAAAACCCCCGCATAAGCATGTCGATCGCAACTGTAATATGTTCAAATTCTTCATTCAAATTGCAGACCTGAGACTTGAGGATACCAGCCGGGACAGCCGCTAAGAACTGGGTTACCATCACGACAGGCTCACCTTCGATTTCGAATATCGGGTTCAACCGCGTTGCTGGCTTCGGAGCTCGTGACTTTGGCAAAAGCGGCACAACGACACGCGTGTTCAGATCGCTGAGGAGATCGGTTTGAACATCCAGAAGAAAGCCATCACCGGATGGGTTCGGAAACACAGCGTATTTTGGCATCAGAACTGCCGAAGGCCTTCCAGCGGCAACCCGTGTCTTTCAACATACGAATTGGAGCTTCTGAGCGCGGCGGAGTTTTCTGCCTTCCACTGCTCCGCTTTTGCTGAGGCCACGGCCACGCGGATCCCTTCTTCAGCTGCACGGGATAGATTTACTTTCAGCGCCCTAGCTTCAGAAAGCAAGGCGCTGTCCAGCGACAAGTTGGTTGGTTTTCTGGATTGGGCATTCATTCTGCTGCCCCTCTTATGTGGCAAGGACATTGGTATTATATATGCGCGTAATTTATGCGTATGAAGCATACATAGGATTTATCTATCTCACAATACTGATGCCGTTCAATTCGGCAGTGTGAACGGGGCAACCAAATTCATTGGTACCCGGCCATTGCATTGGCCGGGTCTGGTCACGTGAAGCAGCACAACAATAGTAGCGACGAACCTGCGCGAGCTAGAACCGGTACCCTACCGCAAGCACCGCCGAGTAGTTTCCTTCGGATTTCACGACCGGGCTGTCCTTGGCATCGCCAAGCAATCTGGAATATTGCACGATCCCCGTCAAACCCCAGTTATTGCCAAGGGTTTGGCTGAACCCGATCTCGGCGTTAACGGATTTCAAGCCAGCGCCGGCGCTGTACTGCCTTAAGCCTGAAGAGGCGGATTGCGCCGCCGACACACCGAAGAAGCTTTGGTTGTAGTTGTCGTTGGCCCAGTCAACCGACACACCACCGACCAGCGCCAACCCTTGCTGACCGGCCACATCGTCATATCGCTTGCCCGTTGGCGACAATGCGCCGCGTATGACGCCGAACGGCACCTGGCTTTGCAGCCCAAGCGATACAACCGTGCCCTTGGAGCCTTTGAGGAAGGTGTTCACATCTGCTGTGGCCGTAACGCGTGGCCCCAGATCGAGCTGTGCGCCCAGCGAGACAACGGCGCCGTCCTCGATATCTCCTAGCCCTCGAAGATGACCACTGTCGCTTTCTTCGCGACCGCCACCGTATCCAAGGGCGGCCGACATCCGAAGGCCGTTCCTGTCATAAACAAACGCGCCTATTCCATTGCCGGAAACAACCAAAGTGTCGCGCCATACTGCTTCGAACGCCGGGAATGCGGAGGTTTCTTGTTTGTCTGATCCTTCGTATTCTGGGGCATATGCGACCCCGGCTCCCAGGTAGAAATCCCAGTCGTTCCATCCTCCTGTGCCGTCGGTGCCGTTGCCTGCACTCTGGGCTGTTGCCTGGCCGGCAAAAACTGCCAGACATGTTCCGACAACGGCCAAAGCCGCTCGATTGAGAGATTTCGAATTCATAAAAGTCCTCGGTTCTTTCATCAGTTAAAAGGCTGCTATGGGCCGTTTCTCGGTGCCAAATCCGTCTGTTTGGCGGCGGAAATGTCTTGCGCACGAAATGCCCGAGCAGACGCTCGCGCAACTTAGTGCCGGGTTTTGGTTAAAGGTTCCTAGCTGGCCGTCGCGGACAGCTTTTTGCTGTTGTTGCCGATGAGAAGAGACATCGTCGTTGGCCTTGAAGCCTTTTTGCTGAGTGAAGCGGGAGTCCGAGCGGCCCCTATCCCATTAGCGAAGCAAGTTTTTCAAAGCGTCTTTCAGCTTTGGGCACGCAGTTTTGTGCGCAGCTCTGACGGCGTTGTCCCCATTTCCCGTTTGAAGGCCTTGTAAAAAGACGATCGAGAGTTGAAGCCGACGTCATAGGTGATCACCAGTATCGTCTCGTCGGAATTTTGCAGCTGCTCGACGGCATCGCGAACACGCCAACTGTTAATATAGTCGAAAAAGTTCGACCCAATCGTCGTGTTCAGTGTTTGCGAGACATAAGCTGAGGTGACACCAATGTGTTTTGCCAGATCCCAAAGCGACAGATTTGGGTCCCGGTAAACAAGATCATTGGACATCGCACGCTCGATTTTGGAGGCGATCCTTTTTGCGCGATCTTCCGTCAACGCCGAGCGTTCATATTTTGGACCAGCGGCTTCCTCTTTTTCAGCAATGGCGTCAAAGGTCGGCTGTTCTCGGATCAGGCCGGGCTGCTGCCGCAGCCCCCACAGCGCAATGACCCAGACAATGGCAAAACTTGCCAGGCTATTTGCATGGTCGCTATCAAAGATCGGATGGATCGAGTTCTCCAGGTCAAAAAATGATGCGAGTGTCCCGACCATACCCAGCACAAGATAAATCCCGACAACGAATGCAATCCACCAGACCCACAGCAGTTCCCGGTCTTCGGTTGTCGCGAACAGATCCTTGAGGCGGTTGGTGTATGTTCTAAGTTGATTGACGATTAGCCAAAGATAAATCAACACCATGATTTGAAAGAAAAAATCTAGAAGCTCCAAAAATAGGAGGGGAAGAATCTGAAGCAGGTTCAGCGACTCGATATCAACGTCGGCTGTTCCAAACAGAACGTTAGGAAGGGACAACACAGATACAAGCGTCAAAACGGCAAGAACGAACGGCAAGTAGTGCAACCCGCGCGGTCTTAGTTTTTCGACACCATTCTCAGACGTCAAAACCTTAACGTAACTCCAGAACAGAAATGGCTCGAAAACCGATGCAGATGCAGCGAGGCCGATCCATAGTAAGTCGCGTCTTGTTAACTGGTCGCTGCCGGCAAATTCGATCAACAGATCAATCGCGCCGACGATGGATTCGGCAACAAAAAACAGGGCGAGTGGTAAAAAGAGAGCCCGGTGGTTTCGGTTAAGCAGCAAGAGATTTGCGCAAAACACCGTGGCCCCGAGCTGAAACAGCGTTAACGAAATTTCAAACGAGTTTTCGGGCAATGCGGTGTCTCCGAGTTGGGTTCTGAACTAGAGGGCATAACAGGAAAACTCCAGCGCGAACGAGCGAAGGCTCGTTTCGGTGTCCTTTCCGTCTGGGAAAGACAGGTCCGGGCGTTTTTTGGGGCTTGAGAGTTCAGGCGAGCCGCAAGTGTTCCACCGCCCGAACAGACGCTTGCCGGAACAAGTTGGCCATTGGTGAAAGTTCGCTTTCCGAGCGGGCCATGATGCCAATTGGACCTGCCGTCAGACCTGTATCTATCGGCAACGCCCTGAGTTGGCCGCTTGCGATATCTCCGGCGACAACACCCGTCGAGATCACCCAAAGTGCGTCACTTGCCAATGTCAGTCCTCGCCCAAACGTCGCCGATACCGACTCGATCTGCTTCGGGAAGCTGGTCATGCCATTGGCAATCATCATGCGATCAACCAGCGGCCGGATGGCGGAGTCTTCCGGCGGGTAAATGACCGGGTAATTTGCCGCCTCGGACAGATTGGACGCCTCGGCCAAGGGATGCCCCGGGGCGCACACGATGGCGACGCTTTCGACGTAGAGCTGCGTAAAAGAGATATCCTTCATTGCATCGGGCTTACCCAACCGACCTATCACAAGATCTAACTGGCCCGATTGCAGCCGATCAATCAGATACCCATGTGGTCCATCCTCGACCCGGGGAACGGTGTCGGGGGCAAGTTCCGAAAATATCGCAACGGCGCGCGGTAAAATGCGCGCGGCGACACTTGGCAGTGCGCCAATGGACACCGACCCTGTTTCCCCTTTGCGAACAGCCGTCACGCTGTTCACGGCCATGCCCAAAGCCGTCATGCCGCTGGTGGCATGCCTTAGAAAGACATCTCCTGCGACAGTCATCGTCACGCCGCCTCGGTTGCGTTCCAGCAGGGTGGCTCCGACAATCCCTTCAAGTTCTTTCAGGGTTTTGGAGATAGCGGGCTGAGTCAGATTCAGGGTTTCGGCGGCACGCTTCAGGCTTTTCTGCCGCGCGATTTCGACAAAGGCTTCGACATGACGAACTTTTAGTCGGCGATCAATCATTACTTTCCAATTAGGGCAACTAATGAGGGTAAAACATCATTTTACATAACCGAATTGGCAATGCAATCATACTGCGCATAAGGGAGGAAGGATCAGATGCGAACACAAGTCGTCGTCATCGGCGGAGGGCCGTCAGGTTTGCTTTTGTCGCAGCTGCTTCATGTCCATGGAATTGACAGCGTCGTTCTAGAGAGAAAAACCAAGGACTACGTCCTAAGCCGTATTCGCGCCGGCGTTCTGGAACAGGGATTTGTTAACCTGATGGAGCAAGCAGGGGTCGCTGATCGTCTGCACGCGGAAGGTTTCAAACACGACGGAACGCTGATCGCGTTTGAAGATGAGAGCTTTCGCATCGATTTTCACGAACACACAGGCACGCCGGTCTTGGTTTACGGCCAGACAGAAGTCACCCGTGACCTCTATGAGGTGCGAGAGGCTGCAGGTGGCAAGATCATCTTCAACACGGATGATGTCACAATACACAATGCGGATACAGATACACCCCATGTGACCTTTACCGTGGACGGGCAGCAACAGCGCATCGACACCGATTTTGTGGCCGGATGCGATGGGTTCCATGGTGTCAGCCGCCAAACGATCCCCTTGAGCGTGAGACGAGAATACGAAAAAGTGTACCCCTTCGGCTGGCTTGGAATCCTGTCCGAGACGCCTCCGGTTCATGATGAGCTGATCTATTCGTTGTCGCGACGTGGGTTTGCACTCTGTTCTATGCGCAATGAGAACCTCAGCCGCTACTACATCCAGTGTTCGCTGTCGGATAATCCCGACGATTGGACCGACAGTGCCTTTTGGAATGAACTAAAGCGCAGAATTCCACAGGAGTTTGCAGATCGCATTGTAACCGGGCCATCAATCGAGAAGTCGATCGCGCCCCTTAGATCATTTGTGACCGAGCCGATGCGTTGGGGGCGGCTCTTTCTGTGCGGGGACGCCGCGCATATTGTTCCGCCGACAGGTGCCAAAGGTCTGAACACCGCGGCGTCTGATGTGCACTATCTGCATAACGCGCTGCACGATTTCTACGAAACGGGATCAAGCGAGGGGATGGATAGTTACTCACAAAACGCGCTCGCCAGGATCTGGAAGGCCGAACGGTTTAGCTGGTGGTTCTCGTCTCTGTTGCATCGTTTTCCGGATCAATCCAACTTTGACCTAAAGATGCAACGCGCCGAGATCGATTTCTTGCGCACAAATAAAGCCGCACAAAAAGCGATGGCTGAAAACTATGTGGGATTGCCGTATTGATGGGTGCAACCAAGGAGATACCGATGATTGATCGCCATACGACGGGAATGTCTGTTCGGCGTCGCGTATTGGGTGATGCCCATGTGGATCGTGCCGAAGCGCAGAAATCCGCGTTCGATGCGCCATTTCAGGAGATGATCACAGAAACCGCATGGGGAACCCTGTGGGCAAACGACACAATCACGCTGCGGGAACGGTCGATGATCACGCTGGCTTTGCTGGCGGCCACCCGAAGCTTCGATGAAATCCCGATGCATCTGAAAGCCTGCGCCAATACGGGCACGTCGAAGGAAGACGTCATGCAGGCGTTCATGCATGCGGCGGTTTATGCCGGTGTTCCTTGTGCCAACCATGCGGTGAAGCTGGCCAAGCAGACATATGCAGAAATGGAAGGCGAGACCGAATGACCCAGCCACCAGACCTGTATCAGCGGGATCGCGAATGGCACCCGCCGGCTTATGTGCAGAACTACAAAACCAGCGTCTCGCGATCGCCGCAGAATGCTCTGCTGTCACTTGAGCCCACACTGAGTGAGGTGGCTGGTCCGACTTTCGGTCACAGCGATATCGCCTCCTTAGACAATGATCTGATCCGCAACTATGCAAAAACAGGCGATCCGATTGGCGAGCGTATTATTCTGCACGGTCGGGTGCAGGATGAAAACGGTAAGCCAGTGCCCAATACGCTGGTTGAAATCTGGCAGGCCAACGCCGGAGGCCGGTATCGCCACAAGAAAGACACCTATCTGGCTGCAATCGATCCGAATTTCGGGGGCTGTGGACGAACGCTGACGGACGAGAACGGCTTTTACAGATTCAGAACGATCAAACCGGGGGCCTATCCCTGGCGCAACTGGATCAACAGCTGGCGACCTGCGCATATCCACGTATCGGTATTCGGGTCCAGCTTTGCACAACGGCTGATCACACAGTTGTATTTCGAAGGGGATCCGCTGATTGCCAAATGTCCCATCGTCAACACCATCCCGGATCAGCGTGCGATTAAGCAATTGGTAGCTGCGCTTGATCTGAACACGACGGTTCCGCTGGACAGTATTGCGTATAAGTTTGACATCGTCCTTCGTGGGCATCGCTCCACTTATTTCGAAAACCGGCCCGAGGGGAACTGATCATGGTTCAAAAACTCGACTATCTGAAAGAAACTCCGTCCCAGACTGCCGGGCCCTACGTACATATTGGCCTTGCACCGGGGGACGCAGGGTTTGACATCTACCGACAGGAGCTTGGCCGGGATATTGCGGGGCCCGAGGCGACAGGCGAGCGGATCAAAATTCAGGGTCAGGTGCTGGATGGGACGGGCGCACCCGTCAAGGACGTTTTGATCGAAGTTTGGCAGGCTAACGCGGCAGGCATTTACCCGGGCATTGGCGATGTCGAAACCGGATTTCGCGGCTGGGGTCGGGTCATTCCAGATTTCGAAACAGGGGAATGGTCATTTGCAACCGTAAAACCCGCGCCTGTTCCGGGTCGCGGTCCAGGTCTGATGGCGCCTCACATCAACTTTTGGCTGGTTGCGCGCGGCATTAATGTCGGATTGAACACGCGCCTGTATTTTTCCGATGAAACAGCCGCAAACGAAACCGACCCGATCTTGAACCTGATCGAGCAGGCGGACCGGCGCGACACTCTGGTCGCCCGCCGGGATGGAAGCGTGTATCGCTTTGACATCCGGTTGCAGGGGGACAAAGAAACAGTGTTCTTCGATGTCTGAACAAATAAGCAAAAGCCCCTGTATCATTTGCGTGGCCATCACCGGATCTATCCCGACCAAAGCCGACAATCCGGCGGTCCCGATCAGTGTCTCTGAACAAGTGGAAAGCACACACGAAGCTTTTGAGGCCGGAGCGACGATTGCCCATTGCCACGTGCGCGATGATGACGGGAAACCAACGTCTGATGCGACGCGGTTTGCCGATCTGAAACGCGGCATTGAAACCCATTGCCCCGGAATGATTGTTCAATTGTCGACCGGTGGACGTTCAGGCGCTGGCGCGGCGCGCGGTGGCATGTTGCCTCTGGCGCCGGATATGGCGTCTTTGTCGGTGGGGTCGAACAATTTTCCGACCCGCGTGTATGAAAACCCTCCGGAGCTGGTCGAGTGGCTGGCCAGCGAGATGGTCAAATACGATGTGAAACCCGAGATTGAGGCCTTCGATCTGTCCCATATCTTCCGGGCAGCTGCGATGTATCGCAACGGGCAGATCAAAGATGTTCCCTACGTGCAGTTTGTTATGGGTGTGAAGAATGCAATGCCAGTCGATCGCGAGGTTTTTGATTTCTACGTGCACACCGTACAACGGCTGTTAGGCGAAGTGCCGTGGTGTGCAGCCGGGATTGGCGCAAACCAGATCGTTTTGAACCAATGGTCAGTTGCGGCAGGCGGGCATGTTCGGACGGGTCTTGAGGATAACGTGCGCCTGGATCGCGACACGCTGGCCCCATCCAATGCAGCACTGGTCAAGCGCGCCGTCGAGGTTTGCAACACGCACGACCGCCCGGTAGCCACCATAGCCGAGGCGCGCTCGATCCTCGGGCTGCGGAGGGTGGCCACCTGATGCCACGCTTCGCCAGCATTGATGGGACCCTTATTCATTATGAGGTTCAATCCGGCGGCGCTGGCAAAACGCCTGTTGTGTTCCTGAATTCCTTGGGGACGGATCTGCGGATTTGGCAAGAGGTCGCCGATGAGCTTGAGACTACGACTCGTTTGTTGATTGACAAACGCGGGCACGGTCTATCGGATTGCGGGGCAACATCTATCGCGGCTCTTGCCGATGACGTCGCAGGCCTGATCGACCATTTGGCATGGCAAAGGGCAATCATTTGTGGGGTATCGGTGGGAGGCATGATCGCGCAATCGCTGGCCCATCGCCGCCCTGACCTCGTCGCGGGTCTGGTTCTTTGCAACACGGGCACCAAAATCGGAGAGTCGAGCGCTTGGAACCAACGGATCGACATGGTGACTGACAGGGGGATGGACGCCATAGCGGATACCGTGATCAAGCGCTGGTTTTCGAATAATTTTCGCACCAAAGCGCCAGATACGGTTGCCGGTTACCGCAATATGCTGACGCGAACACCAGCCCAGGGCTATGTTGCGACATGCGCGGCCATTCGTGATGCAGATCTGACCGATACAACGAAATACATTAGGGTTCCCACCATCTGTATTGGTGGGACCGACGATCTGGCGACGCCGCCCGAATGCGTAAATGCGCTGTCAGATTTCGTAGAACGCTCGCAGTGTCACATTCTGTCTGGCGTAGGGCATTTGCCTTGCATTGAAGCTCCGGGGTTTGTTGCCTCGCAGATCCGGTCGTTGCAGGATGCGCTGTCATGAGCGACGTATTCGAACATCCTTGGCTCTCCGGTCTTTTTGGCGACTGCGACGCAGATGCGATCTGGTCAGCGCAACAATCACTGGCCCATATGCTTACATTTGAAGCCGCCTATTCCAGTGGGTTGGGGGCGATCGGCATCGTGTCGTTGCGAGACGCGCAATTGGCAGCGCAGCGGATAGAAGCCACAAATCCTGATCTCGAGATTTTGCGATCCGGAACGGTGCAGGATGGTTTGCCCGTGCCGGCGCTGGTTCGGTATCTGAAGTTGGAAGCGGGGCAATTCAAGAACGCGATCCACACCGGTGCAACCTCGCAAGATGTGATGGATACGGCGTTGGCGCTGACATTGCGCGCAAATTCTGATCTGCTGGCGGATCGCTTGTCCGAATTGGTTGATCTGTTGGGTCAGGTCACAAAGAGATTTGGGTCGAATATGATCATGGGGCGCACGCGCATGCAGGCTGCCCTTCCGGTGACAGTCGGGCACCGGCTTGAGACTTGGTGCGCGCCTTTGGCAGAACATCTGCGCCGCCTCGAACAGCTGCGTCCGCGTGCCGAATGTGTTCAACTGGGCGGCGCTGTCGGCGATGGCCAGGCCATCGGTATTAAGTATCGCGAATTGGCCGAGTTTCTGGCCAGCGCATTAGAATTGCATCTGCCAAACCGAAGCTGGCATGCAACCCGCGAGGGTATCACTGAATATGCCAGCTTTCTGTCTCTGATTTCGGGCTCTCTGGGGAAAATGGGTCAGGACATCTGCCTGATGGCCCAGCAGGGTGTGGATGAGATTAAGTTGTCTGGTGGCGGCGGATCATCGGCAATGCCCCACAAAAAGAATCCTGTTTTGGCCGAGCTTCTGGTCACGCTTGCCCGCTTCAACGCCACACGCGTATCCGGGATGCATCAAGCCCTTGTGCATGAGCAGGAACGGTCGGGCAGCGCCTGGTCCCTAGAGTGGATGATTTTACCAAGCATGGCGAAGGCGACGGCAAGATCCCTGTCGGCGGCCATCACCCTGTGCACCCAAATTGAGTCAATTGGTGAGGAGCGGAAATGATCGCACCGCTGCCACTGTCCCACGACATTGAAATCCAAACAATTTCAGTGCGATACATCGGAGGAGGAAAATCTATGTCTATCAGGAAGTCCCTGTTGGGTTCATTGGCCGCGCTGGCCCTTACGGCAACGGCCGGGCTGGCTCAGGACGTGACACTCACAATGCATCATTTCCTGCCACCTGTTGCAGCCGCTCATAAGGGCATGTTGCAGCCATGGGCGGACAAGGTCACCGAAGATAGCGATGGTCGTATCGCCATTGAAATCTTCCCAGCCATGTCAATGGGAGGTAAGCCACCTGAACTGTACAGTCAGGTTCGCGACGGGTCGGCCGATATCGTCTGGACGGTATTGGGCTACACTCCGGGGGTGTTCCCGCGCAGCGAAGTGTTTGAACTGCCGTTGGTTCATGCCGGTTCTGCCACCGACACAACCATCGCAATGAATGCCTCGATGGATCTGCTGGCCGAGGATTTCGATGATGTTCATGTGATCTTCCTGCACAGCCATGATGGCAATGTGATCCACTCTGCGACAGATCCAATTCGCAGCTTTGACGATGCGAAAGGTATGAAGCTGCGGACACCCAGCCGTACCGGTGCCTGGATCATCGAAGGAATGGGGGCCGAGCCTGTTGGTATGCCGGTCCCGGCCTTGCCCGAAGCAATGTCAAAGGGCGTAGTCGATGGCGCTTTGATTCCGCTCGAGATTGTTCCGCCGCTGAAGCTGCAGGAACTGGACAAATCCATCACCGAATTGCCCAATGGTGATCGCTTTGGAACTGCAGTCTTTATGGTGGCTATGAACCAGGATGCGTATGACGCCTTGCCTGACGACCTGAAGGCCGTGATTGACGCCAATTCAGGTGCGAGTGTTGCTGCGAATGTCGGCGCAATGTGGGAAGGCTTTGAAGCAGGCGGTGAAAAGGCGCTGGAGGCAGCTGGCGTCGAGCGCATTGTCCTGTCTGATGAAGAAGCGGCCAAGTTCAACGCAGCGAACGAGAAAATTGTTCAGCGCTGGATTGATGAGGTCAACGACAAAGGCATCGACGGGGCTGCACTGGTTGAAAGTGCTCGGGCGGCCATTGCGGCAGCCAACGCTGGCAACTGATCGGTCTTAGGGGAGGGGCAGATCTGCCCTTCCCAATTTCTCAGGGAAAACAGCAATGAGCATGGTTCTCAGGCGCCTCGCAGATGGTTTTGCATTGCTTGGCGGCCTCATTCTTCTGGCGATCGTGGCAGTCACCACGACAAATACCTTCGCCTTTATCTTCGACCGTGTGGCGGGAATTTTCGGCGCGGATGTGGCCGGACTGCCCGGATACGAGGATTTCGTGCAGCTTGCGATCAGCTGTGCTGCGTTGATGTTTTTTCCTTATTGTCAGGCCAATCGAGGCCATGTGTCCGTTGAGTTGCTGATGGATCGAATGCCGCGCACGCTGCAGCGCGCAATTGATTTGTTATGGCTGGCGGTCACGGTTTTGGTTGCGCTGTTTCTGGCTTATTGGATGGTCTTCGGCATGTTGGAGGTGCGCTCGGATCAAGTTGTCACCAGCGTCCTTGGCTGGCCGACCTGGCCCTTTTACATCCCTGGCCTTTTGTCCATGATCCTTTGGGCTTTGATTGCCGCATCTCAGGCGTTTGGGGATGTGGCTGATGCTTGATCCTATGACCATTGGTGTGATCGGTCTGGCCGTATTGTTTGTTTTGCTATTGCTGCGCATGCCCGTTGGCATCGCAATGATTGTGGTCGGGATAGGCGGTACATGGGTACTGAGCCACTCTGTCAGCTACATCCGGTTCGTTCCTTACTTGAAACAGTTCAAAAGTCTTCTTTGGGAGAATGTGGCCAATTACGATCTGTCCGTTGTGCCCTTGTTTGTCCTGATGGGCTACGTCGCCGCCGAGGCGAGGTTGTCCACTGACTTGTTCAAGGGGTTAGAGGCTCTGATGTCCCGACTGCGGGGCGGTGTTGCGATGGCGGCCGTCGCAGCCTGTGGTGGCTTTGGGGCCGTTTGCGGATCGTCCCTGGCAACTGCGGCCACGATGGGCCGGGTTTCCCTGCCCGAACTTAAGAAGCTTGGGTATGCTCCCAGTTTGGCATCAGGGTCTTTAGCCGCCGGAGGAACGTTGGGGATCCTGATCCCGCCATCTGTTGCTTTGGTGATCTACGCAATCATCGTCGAAGGTTCGATCCTGAGGATGTTCCAGGCAGCAATTGTGCCGGGAATCTTGGCCGTCCTTGGCTTTATTGCCGTGATTGCGATTCAAGTGCGTCTCAACCCATCTTTGGCGCCGGAACCCACACAAATGGATCCGGATGAGAAACGACAGGCTGTTCGCAGGCTGTGGCCGGTTATCCTGATTTTTGGCGCGATCATTTTAGGATTGGGGTTTGGTCTTTTCACGCCGACTCCAGCCGCGAGTATCGGCGTTTTTGCGATTACCGCGTATGGTTTTTTGCTGCGCGCGTTGACCGGTGAAGGCTTGACGATCTCCGGCGTTCTAAAGGCGATCCGCGCGACCGCGATCACCAGCGGGATGATCTACCTGATCCTGTTCGGTGCCGAAGTCTTAAAGGGATTTTTTGCGCGTACCCAGCTGCCTCAGGACCTGTCCGAGTGGGCGGCGACCAGCGGCATGGATCCAATGCTGATCCTTGTCATCATGCTTTGCATCTTCGTGGTTTTAGGCTGCTTTATGGAAAGTCTGGCGATGATCCTTGTGGTCGTCCCATTCTTCTGGCCCACATTGATTGCGTTGAATGGTGGTGACTATGTCACGGCAGAAACAGCAGCATTTGGAATGGACCCGGACAGCCTGAAAATCTGGTTTGGGATTCTGGCCCTCATCGTTGTGGAACTGGGGCTTATTACGCCTCCGGTCGGGCTGAATGTGTTCATTATCTCTTCGCTTGCACGCGATACGTCGATGGGAACAGTTTTCAGAGGCGTCATTCCGTTTCTGGGTGCAGAAGCCGTGCGCGTCGGGCTGATACTGATGATACCAGCCCTGACGCTTGCGGTTCCAAAGCTGATCGGCGGCTGACGGAACCTTCCCTCGCCCTAGGTTTGCGCGGCGCGAATTTGGCTGACCTGTCGACCCTCCATACCCCAATTGTCCAGCGGAACCTCATCGATCACCACAAACGTCGTGGCAGGGTTCTTGTTCAGGACCTGTTGCAAAAGGTCGGTGACCCCCGAAATAAGCTGGCGTTTTTCCTCTGGCGTTGGGCCTGTTCCATCCGGCCCGCCTTCGCGGGTCACTTTGATATTCACATAGGGCATGATGTTAGTCCTTTCGCTCGACGAATGAGAAGACTTTGGTCAGGACACGCCATCCCTCATCCGCATTGATCACAGTCAGCAGATCTTGATAGTTGCGCCCCATCATCGTCATGCGTGCCTCGACGATGCCAATCCGATCCCCTTTAAGCGCAATCCGTTCGATCACGTCGTCACGTGGGTCGCCTCGCGAAGACGGCGGAGTGCGGGCATCGATGCGCGCCATATAGTCGTCCAATCCCATGACCTCGTAGGTGCCAGAGGTCCCGTTCACATAGGCAAGATCCGCGTGAAACACTGAGCGCAGAGTTTCGCTGTCCGAGTGGTAAAGGCCGTCAAAATACCGTTTCATCAGGTCTTCGATCTCGGTTTGATCCGGGCACGTCATCATGCAAGACCCTCTGCGGCAAAGGCGGATTTGGTTGCTGGTCGGTTTGCGATCCGCACAGCGTAGGCCGCCAGCTTGGGCCAGGCCGCAAGGTCGATCGCCTTGAAATTGGTCCAGTTGACCAAAACGAATGTATACGCATCAGCCACCGAGAACTGGTTGCCAACCAGAAAATCCCGATCGTCCGCAAGAACCGTTTCAAGGTAGTCGAGTTTTGTCGCCACTTTTGCCTGCGCTGCTTGTTTTTCTGCATCAGACGAGCCGTCGGCAAACAGCGGGCCCCAGGCTTTGTGTAACTCGGCCGCCGCGAAATTCAGGAATTGCTGCAGCCGGGCACGATCGATGCTGCCGGGTGCCGGAGAGTAAGCGCTCTCAGGGTTGTTATCTGCAAGGAACTGCAAGATTGCGACGCCTTCGCTTAGATACGCATCGCCGTTGATTTCCAGAGACGGGACATAGCCATTTGCATTGATGTTCCGGTAGTTTTGTCCGCTTTCGGTCCGGCCAGCGACCGTGTCTACAGCCTCGATCTCAAAATCCGAACCGATTTCATACAGCATGATGTGGCTGGCGAGAGAACACGCTCCGGGTTTGTAGTAGAGTTTCATATCAGGCTCCTTTTCCTTGATTGCGTGCCTGTCGTAACAACGTGATCGAGCGATTGATAATATTGAGAATTCATGCTTATGATCGAAAAATCAGATCATATGAGCAACAAATGACCCTCGATCAACTCAACGCTTTGGATGCAATTGTTGCCACCGGAACCTTTCGTGCAGCCGCAGAACGTCTGAACAAGGCGCAGTCTGCGGTCAGCCATCAAATTCGAAAACTGGAAGCGGAACTGGGGTTTGATCTGTTTTCAAGGGATGCATATCGCCCCAGCCTGACCTCTGAAGGCGAAGTGTTTTTTCGCGAAACGGCACGCGTGCTGGAGCAGGTGCGCGGATTAAAATCGGTGGCCGCAGGACTGAGAAGCGAGCAAGAGCCAAAGGTCGCCATTGCCATGACCGCCACAATGTCGCTGGACCCGATACTGAAGGTGCTTGCAGATATCGGGCGAGTTTTCCCTGGAACCCATATTCAGGTTGCAACCGAAATGATGGGTGGACCCGTGGCGCGACTGATGGCGGGAGAGGCAGATTTGATTGTCGCCGGGTTGGACGGCGTTCCGATTGATGACGTCGAAACCCTGCCGGTCGGAACAGTAACTATCCGGCCGGTCGCAAGCCCTGACTTTCCAGCGTCACAACGATCGGGCGTAAAATCGAGACGTGAGATGCAGTCTTACACGCAGGTCATCGTATCTGGTACGGGCGGTCCGGAGTTTAAACAAAGCCGGGATTTGCTGAGGGGAGGGCAGCGCTGGACCGTTTCTGATTTTGAGGCAAAGAAGTCTGTTATCAAGGCTGGCATGGGATGGGGTGGTATCCCCGAACATATGATGCAGACAGAGCTTTCGAATGGCACGCTGATGCCACTAAGCGTTGAGGGTTTCCCGTCGCGGCACACAGAAATATTTGCAATCAGGAGACGTGACCAGCCTATGGGCAAAGTCATGTCGCAAATTTGGTCTGCTCTTGATGTGCGGTCGTCGGGCGACAACCAAACTCACTGAGCCATTGAAATGATTGTCGTGCGCCGTTGGTGTCAGCTGTTATGACTGAAGGTATGGGCTGATCGCGACAGGGATGTCCAACCATCTGGGAAGCCGACCAAATTCTTCGAATAATTCGTTTGATCGTATATAACCCATATGACTGGGGTTCTTGGGAACGGGGCGCACCAACATGATTGTCGACTACATCCGCATTGGCCATGCGGCGGACGATAACCTGAGCACCAAGCGTTTGAAATCCATGTCAGTGATCATCCTGACTGTCATTATGTGCATGGCCTCGGCGTTTTTCCTTGAACCGGAAAGGTCCATTATCTACCGCGCGCTTGATGTGACTGTCGTGGTCACCATTTTGGCCAGCCTCTATTTGCTGCATCACACGCGAAACGTCGAAACGGTGTTCTATTTTTTTGCGCCAGCCTTCCTGATTGTGCAACTGATTTTCATGCTGCTCAACGGGAATCGAGAAGGCGATGTGTTGCCATTTCTCGTGACGCCAGCTGCCGCAGTGGTTGTCCTTGGCCCCAAAAGGTCCCGGCCATGGTTTGGCGTATGTTTCCTTGTGATGTTGTTTCTGCCGTTCTTCGATGGCGCGCTACCAGAGACAAACCTGTCCATAAATCAAACGTCGACCAATCCGACCGGGTCCCTGTTTCAATCACCCCTTAAACAGCCGATGGAGACAGGCGAAGGCCTGGCGATGACACTTGGCGTGTTCTTTGTCTATTTCCTGATCTTTTCCGGCTATCGGCAGCTTGAAGCGGCACGAGAGCTCATTCTAGTGCAAAAGGCGCAGATCGAGCACGAATACGAGCGTTCAGAACGACTGTTGGAGAACATCTTGCCTGCGCCAATTGCCGAGCGGCTGAAGCGAGAGCCGGACAAGATAATTGCGGATGATTTGTTGCAGGTTACGATTCTGTTTGCGGACATTGTGGATTTCACGCCCCGGGCGACACGTATGCGCGCACCCGAGCTGGTGTCTTTTCTGAATCGCGTTTTTACACATTTTGATGATCTGGCAGACAAGCATCGGTTGGAAAAAATCAAAACCATTGGTGATGCCTATATGATTGCGGGTGGAATGCCTGAACCCCGGCCTGACCACGCATCGGCTGTTGCTGATATGGCGTTGGAAATGCTCACGATCACGAAGCAAATCAGCCAAGAGATGGGTGAAACACTGGCAGTACGGATCGGAATTCACACTGGTCCGGCCGTTGCTGGCGTGACCGGTACCCGTAAGTTCTTCTATGATGTTTGGGGCGATACGGTGAATACGGCTTCAAGACTGGAATCCTACGGATCGCCGGGCCGAATACAGGTGACCAAAGAGACCTGCGAGATATTATCCGACCACTACATATTCGAAGAACGAGGAATCATTGATATCAAGGGTAAGGGCAAGATTCAGGCATACTACCTGACGGGCGTTGGTACACGGGCACCGCAATAGCTCAGATCTCTACGGATGGGGGGTATGACTAGCTGACATTCGACATATGTCTGGATTCACCAATCTGCGTTTGAATCTTCTGTCAGGTTCCTCGGCGCTTGGGGTTCGCGCCTTGGCGATGAGCTATGGAAACATTACCAGCCTCACGGAAATTTTGTTTGTCGTGGCGACACAATGGCCGTAACGCGCAAACAGGGCGCACAGGTGAAATGACTTTCTGTTGGCTACTTCACTGCTCTATTTCTTGGAATTTCGGTTAATATCTCGAGGCGCGAACCCGATGTTTCTTGGAAAACCAACAGGGAGTCGCTACGCTCGTTAGCAGTAAACTGTTAGAGAATTGTTAACCCGTGCCCAAAACTAGTACACACACCGCTTCGCTGAGCAAAGCTCAACTCCTACTTACCTCTTCAATGGCGCTTGCTTTTGTAAGCGGATACGGGCGGGTCGCTTACGGCGGCAGCTGCGCGCCGATTGGCGGGGGAACCTATCAATGCTCCGGCGCCGCGTCACCGGGTGACGCGACGATAACGCTTAATTCTGGCGCCGCGCCGCTGACGGTTACGACACAACCGGGGTTTGGTCAGACGGTTTCAACCGGCCTTGGATTTAATCTGCGTTCGACAGACAGTATTTCTTTCACCGACAACAACAGTTCGACGATTTCCGGGTCGAGCATCGGCATCTATTCGCGAAACACTGGAACCGGAGCAACATCAATAACTGTTACTGGTGTGGTCACCGGAGTTGGAAACACGGCAATCTACTCGCAAAACGGCGCGACATCGACCGACCTGACGATATTGGCGGTCGATGTGAACGGTGCCGTTACCGGGATCAGCGGGCGCAATACCGGCACTGGTGCTCTGACAATAACATCGACAGGCACCGTTTCCGGAACTTCGCAGGATGGGATAAACGCCCGAAATTCAGGAACCGATTTGACCATCACAGCGGCCGCGGTCAGCGGTGGCAGAACGGCGATTTTCGCGGGAAACACAGGGTCTGGATCGATTTCAGTCACCACATCTGGTGCTGTGACCGGCGGTACGGGCGCGGGTATAGCCACTCAGGGTAATGCGGGCGCGGCGGTCCAGATCAATTTGAGTTCCGGCAGCACAGTTAGTGCGACTTCTGGCACCGCGATCACAAACGATGATTCCAACGCGACCGTCTCTGTAAAATCCGGCGCTGCGGTCAACGGCGCGATCAGCCTGGGTGATGGCAGCGATCTTCTGGACTTTTCCGGAGGCGATTTCAGCGGTGTCACGCTGTTCGACGGTGGTGATGATAACTCGAGCGGTGACGGTTTTGTCGACACACTGCGGTTTGGCAGCAGCGGGTCTTTGAACGGCGCTAATGTGAGAAACTTCGAAAAGTTCGAAGTTGTAAACAACGCGGTGGTGACGCTGACCGATAACACCCTGACAGCAGGCGATGGTGGTGCCGGAACCGGTATTTTCACGCAATCAGGCGGTGTCCTGCGACTGAACTCGGGTGCGACCAGTCTGAATGGCAACGTCAGCAATGGCGGCACGATTTCGGCGCAGAACGGATCGGTCGGGGACATGATCACGGTCAGCGGCGATTTCATCGGTAATGGTGGAACTGTTATGCTGGATGTTCAGCTTGGCGGTGACGGATCAACCACTGACATCCTCCAAATTGGTGGGGACACGTCTGGAACGACGTTTGTTTCGGTCAACAATATCGGCGGTGCTGGTGCTCAGACCATCAATGGTATCGAGATCATTCAGGTCAGCGGTACTTCGGGAGGGAGCTTTACCCTGAACGGCACGGCCCAGACTTCCAGCGGGGAACAGATCGTCGTCGCCGGTCCGTTTGGCTATCGCTTGGTTAAAACTGGCAGCGGCAACTTTGCTTTGTCCAGCCTGGACGCGTCAGGAAACCCGATCCTTGTCGGGGCCGGCGCGGCGGCCTTTGAAACGCTGCCGTCTGTTCTTCTGTCGATGAACCGCCTGCGCGGCTACCAGGCCCGCACTGCATCGCGTCTACCCGCCGGGCCTTCTGATGGTGGTACAGTAACCCGATTGACGGCCCCCTATGGCTCCGGCGGCGACGTGTTGGCCTATCCCAACAGCCCAGTGTGGATCGAACTGAGCGGCAAACGCAGCGATTTAACACCGGTAAGTTCCGAAGCGGGTATCACCAGTGTTAAAACAAACACTTATACTATCTCGGTTGGGGTCGACACGATCCTGTCTGAGCTGTCCAATGGTACATTGTATGGCGGAGTGGGCCTGATTTACGGCGATGCATCAAGCACTGTCAGAACAGATCAGGGCACCAGTAATATCGACACAGAATCACTCGGGCTGAACCTAAGCGCCACTTGGCTGGATGCGCGCGGCTTCTACCTGGATACGCAGCTTCAATACAACAACAACTCTAGCGATGTCACCGATCCGACAACCGGTTTGGCACAAGATGACATCGATTCTGATCAGTTTGCAGTATCACTTGAGGTTGGTCGCCCGATTGAGGTTAACCCCGGTCTGGTTCTGGTTCCTCAGGCGCAGCTTTCGTACACAACGTTGGACGTGGATGAATTCACCGACAGCTCTGGCAATCAGGTCCTGTTCGAGGATGCGGAAAGTGTTCTGGCGCGGGTGGGATTGTCTGCCAACAAGTGGTTCTCGAGTAGTCACGGCGCTGGCAGCTACTTTGGACTGATAAACCTGTATCACGAGTTTGACCCTGACACGCGGGTGTCTGTCGGTGGAATGGATTTTGACGAGGAAATTGACGACACCGGCATTGAACTAGGATTTGGCGCGCGTATGATCTTGAACGATAGGTACGAGCTTTCCGGTTCGCTAAACTACCTGACGGGTCTTGAGGACTTTGGGGAAAGTTATGAACTGGAGGCTGTTTTGGGTCTACAGGTCCGGTTTTGAATGATCACAAAAGTTAAGTCACTGGTACTGGGTGCAATCGCCCTTGGCGTCTCACTGAGTGCAGCCGTTGCGCAGACGAAAGAAACGACATCGACCCAGTTTCAAAGCTGGACGGTGAACTGCGCCGAAGAGGCGGGGCAAAAGCTGTGCGCGATGAGCCAAAGCCTCAATCTGCAAAATCAATCCGGTCTGCTATTGCGGATGGAGTTGCAGCGCGGCCAAGAAGATGGCGCATCTGGCGTTGTTATCGTTCCATTCGGTCTGGATATCGCCAAGGGCATTTCGCTGTCGATTGATGGTGGCCCGCGTTGGAATCTTCCAATGAGAACCTGTCAGAATTTCGGCTGCGTTATTCCAGTGACATTGGGTCCGGCGATCATTCAGGAATTGAAAGAAAGCGGATCAATTCAAATCTCACTTTATACTCTGGATGGGGGAAAAACCCTCGAGGTTCCAGTTTCTCTGGCAGGTTTCACAGCTGCATTCGATGCGCTTTGAACCTGTGACGGGACCATGAGCCAAGACCTTCCAAAATCAGAAAATCCAACCCAAAGCTCGGCGGATACGCAGGTCGCATATTCTGTTTCACCTGGCTTGCTTGGGCTTCTGGCGAAACATGACTTTTCATTCTGTCTAAGCTCATACCAATCCGGTCGATTTTACCTGATCGGGCGAAACCCAAATGGCGGGATCATGATCAATGAACAGGTTTTTGAAAAAGCCATGGGCATTGACGTCAAAAATGGTTCGATCACGCTGGCAACGCTGTTTCAGATTCATCGGTTCGAAAACGTCTTACGCGACGATCAAAGGATTGAAACACTTTTCGATGCTTGTTTCGTACCCCGCCAAAGCTATACGACTGGCGAGCTTGATGCACATGATGTGGCGGTCACTGATGATGATCAGATACTGTTCGTGAACACACGGTTCAATTGTGTTGCAACCGTTTCTGACAAGCACAGCTTCGAGCCGATCTGGAAGCCTTCGTTTATCTCAAAAATAGCCGACGAAGATCGATGTCATCTGAACGGGATGGCACTGGAAAGTGGTGAGCTGGCTTATGTTACGGCTGTCAGTAGATCGGACACAATTGACGGTTGGCGGGATCGTCGCAGCTATGGTGGCGTAGTGATCGACGCCAGGACGGACGAAATTGTTTGCGACGGCCTGTCTATGCCTCACTCGCCAAGAGTACATAACGGCAAACTTTATGTGCTGGATTCGGGTTCAGGACGCCTTGGAGAAATCGTCCGGGAGTCGGGTTTTGGTAAAGGCCGATTTGAAGAGATCGCATTTTGCCCGGGTTTCGTGCGCGGATTGGCGTTTCACGACAACTTCGCAATCGTGGGCCTTTCAAAGCCGCGGTACGAACGGTTCGAAGGCCTGCCGCTGGACGAAAAGCTGAGAGAGGCGGATAGCGAACCATGGTGTGGTGTTCAAATCATTGATTTGCAAAAGAAAGAGGTCGCCGCCTGGTTTCGCATCGATGGCGCAGTACAAGAACTGTACGATGTAGCGGCCTTACCAAACGTGGATTGCGGAATGTCCCTGAGTTTTGCAACAGACCACATTAGATCCTTTGTGACCTACGAAAAGAGCTAAAATCACAAAGAGCGCGAGCACCCCCGCCTAAGTGATTCAATCAAATAGGCAGGGCTAGATACAGCTTAACCCCTAGCGGCGTTTCGGTACAGAGTTTCCACCCTTGGCGCTTTTGGCAGCGGCCGCGCGGGCGCGGTTTTTCTTGCTGCTGGGTTTACTCTTCGGGGGCGGAGGACCTTTGGCGTCAGTGTTGCGAGGTTTAGACTGGCCGTCCTTGCCTGTTTCTTTTGGGACGCTCTTAGGTTTGCCTTTGATGCTCGCTGTTGATGGTTTCCGGCCCTTGAAAGGTGTCTGCAAAACCGCGTCTGTTTCCTGGGCTTTTGGCTTTGGACCAGCGGGTTTCCGGGGCTTGCGATCCTCGGGTTTTGGTTTGCGACGCCGCGGTTCGGGCGTGTCGTTCCAGTCAATCGGTGGAGTGTCACCTTTGCGATGACGCGGTTTTCCAGACGGCGCACGATCAGGTTTTGGTCGGCTAAAGGCCGGCAAGTCCGGGGCCTTGTCCAATCTTGCGATGTTCTTGGTCCCTTCAATCTTCATCTTAGGACCAATGGCCGCCAGAAAGCTGTCGACAACAGCTTTTCTGATTTCGACATAAGACAGATCATCAGCAATGCGGATCGCACCGATATCGTCTTTTGTAATGTTCCCCGCTTTGCACACCATTGGCAGCAAATGGCGCGGAGAGGCGTTTTGATTGCGCCCTTCTGACAGCGAAAACCAAACACTGGGGCCAAACTCCCCCCTAGGCTTGGGTTTTTCTACCTGAACCGCACCAAGCTCTTCCGGAGCTGAGTGGCGCTTTTTGTATTGCCGCAAATAGGCCGCCGCGATCTGTTGAGGGGTGAACTTCTCAACCAGCTGATCGATAGTCGAAACTTCGCTCTCAGCTATATCCGTCTGCCAGTCTTCTGCATCAAGCATACGAACCTGATCACGTTCGTTCACGTCGTCAGCGGAAGGTGCCGATCCCCAATCGGCGCTTAGCTTGGCGAATTTCAGAATACGTTCCGCCTTTTTGCGAGACGAGGGCACAACAACCAATGCACTTACACCTTTGCGCCCTGCGCGCCCTGTTCGACCAGAGCGATGCAAGAGGGTTTCGTGGCTGTTGGGCAATTCTGCATGGACCACCAGGTCAAGGTTGGGCAAGTCGATGCCCCGGGCGGCAACATCGGTCGCCACACAAACCCGTGCGCGCCCGTCGCGCATCGCTTGCAAAGCGTTGGAGCGCTCGCTTTGGGTCAACTCGCCCGACAAGGCCACAACCGAAAAGCCACGGTTCGACAGGCGGGCTGTCAGGCGCGATACCATCGCGCGAGTGTTGCAAAACACAATCGCGTTTGGTGCCTCGTAATAGCGCAGCACGTTAATGATCGCGTTTTCTCCATCACGCGCAGCGACTTGCATGGCACGGTATTCGATATCGGCATGCTGGGTTTGTTCGCTTACTGTCGAGATGCGTTCTGCATCGCGCTGATAGCTTTTGGCGAGTTTGGCAATCGCGGCGGGAACTGTTGCAGAAAACAGTAGGGTCTGCCGATCTTTTGGTGTTTCATCCAGAATGAATTCCAGATCTTCGCGAAAGCCCAGATCCAGCATTTCATCCGCTTCGTCCAAAACAACCGCGCGCACTTGGGTCAGATCGATCGATCCACGCATGATATGGTCGCGCAAGCGGCCCGGCGTAGCAACGACAACATGCGAACCGCGTGCCAAAGCGCGCCGTTCATCGCGCATATCCATACCGCCAACGCAGGACGCCAGAAAGGCCCCGGCATCGGCATAAAGCCAGCCAAGTTCGCGTTTCACCTGGAGGGCCAGTTCCCGCGTTGGAGCGATTACCAGCGCCAAGGGCGCGCCTGACGCACCGAATGTGTCATCATCACCCAGCAAAGTAGGGGCAATGGCCAAGCCAAAACCGATTGTCTTACCCGATCCGGTCTGGGCGGAGACCAAAAGGTCTCGGCCGTCCAGCTCGGGTTGGGTGACAGCTTGCTGAACAGGGGTCAAAGCATCATAACCCTTGCGGGCAAGTGCGTCGGCGATGGTTTTTTTCACGGCAGAAGTTCTTTGTATAAGACAGGTGGTGGGCCGTGCAGCGTGGCAAAAGGCGCATCATCCAAGGTTAAAGACAGTCCTCTAACGGTTGGCGCCCGGTTTGTATAGGCAAGGTTTTCCGGTTGCTGGCGAACCCGGCTGGTTTTGCCGAACCGAACTGCGTTCGCGATACTCTCCTGTCGACGAACAGGTCCAGTCTTCGGGAAACTGCAAAACCGACGCTGTGATGCCTAAGGCAGCACGTTCAAACAATTATCCAACACGAGGATTTAGCGCTGAACGGACCAGGGCACATCATTCAGCATGGTGAGTCGCCTTTTTTTGCAGAACAAGAAATGTCATCATCTTCATCGGTGGCAGCGCGTCTTTCTTGACGATTTCAAGGCTGGGCTCTTTCAGAACAGTGTTGATGTGAAAATCAGAATGCCAGCCCAGCACGTTGGCAAAAGGGGCTGAGAGCTTTTCGACGACCGACAAAACCCCCGTTTCGCGTGCAAAATGGTTGGTAATGATGATCTTTCCGCCCGGTTTGCACACCCGTGCCATTTCGGCGACCACACGCTCGGGTTCCGGAACGACCGAGACTATGTGCATCGCGGTTACGGCGTCAAAACTGTTGTCTGGAAAAGACAGATCGCGGGCGTCCATCTTTTGAAGGGCTTCAACCTGGGTCAAACCGAGATTTTGCACCTTCTTCTTTGCTTTTGCTAACATTTCGGCGCTGAAATCGACTCCGGTGACCTGAAGATCGGAGCGATAGTGCCGTAGGGCCAGCCCGGTTCCGACCCCAACCTCCAAGACTTTCGTGCCCTTTTGCGCGTTGATGTAATCGACCGCTGCCCGTCGCCCTGCTTTTGTCGCGGCGCCAAACGTTTTGTCATAAACCGGTGCCCACCGGGCATATGAGGTTTTGACGGCATGAATATCCAAGGGAACGTCCTCTTTTTAGGTGGATTTGCGTGCAGTGCGAAATGCCAGCGCCAGGCTCGCGATGTAGATGATCGACATGAGTGTGAGTGTCGCCCAAAGATAGATAAGCAATGCCGACAACAAGAGAACGAACCCCAACATCAAAAATTTGGCATATCCGGGTGAAACCGAGACATTTTTGAATGAAAATGTAGGAACCCGGCTGATCATCATATACCCGATTACCAACAGATAGATGGTCACAAACAGAGGTGGCGGCGAAGGCATGTCCGAAAACAAGAAAGACACGTACATCGGCAGCATTGCGAGTAATGCGCCTGCGGGCGAGGGTACGCCCTCAAAAAAGTTGTTTTCGGTTTCCGCTGCATCCGATTTACTCGTCACGTTGAACCGGGCGAGTCGCAAGACGCAGCAAATCGTATAGCCCAGCACTGCCAACCAACCCGCACTGAAATCCTGCAGGGCCCAAAAATATAGTATCAATCCTGGTGCCACTCCGAAATTGAGGAAGTCAGCCAAGGAATCCAATTCAGCGCCAAATGGGCTTTGGCAGTTCATCAAACGAGCGAGTCTTCCGTCCAGCCCATCGAGCACCATGGCCAAAAGCACCAACCTGACGGCCGTTTCGAAATCACCCTGAAACCCAAAGCGGATAGCGGTCAGACCGGCACAGATTGCGGTGATTGTCAGCAGGTTGGGCAATAGATGAACGACCGGCATGTCACGTTTGCTGTCTGGCGCAGGGTCTGACATCTATCAATCCGTCCGGGCCATTCGGGCAGATTCGTTTGAAGCCAGGTCAGCCAGAACAGTTTCACCTGCGATCATAGTTTGCCCTAAGCTGACCATGGGGTGCACGCCCTCTGGCAGATAGACATCCAATCGGGATCCAAAGCGGATCAAACCAAACCGCTCTCCGGTTGCGATTTTGTCCCCTTTCGCAACGAAACATACAATGCGCCGAGCAACGAGGCCGGCAATCTGCACCACTGCGATTTGGCGCCCGTCATCCATTTGAATACACAGGCTGTTGCGTTCGTTGTCTGCGCTGGCTTTATCAAGCGACGCGTTGAAGAATTTACCAGGGCGATACGCGATCTCAGTGATTTCCCCTGCAATCGGTGCACGGTTTACGTGGCAGTTGAACACACTCATGAAAACGCTGATGCGCGTCAGTTCATCTGCTGGCATGCCAAGTTCCGGTGGTGGCACTGCTTTTTCGATCAGAGACACAATACCGTCTGCCGGGCTGACGATCAGTCCTTCTGCTGTTGGTGTCGCCCGTTTGGGGTCTCGGAAAAAATAGTAACACCAGACCGATGCTCCGACACCAATCCACCCCAAAATCGATGAGATCAGAAAAAGTAAAACCGTTACAACGACAAAGATCGCGACAAACTTGCGACCTTCGGGGTGCATTGGCTTTAGGAAAGTGTCACGCATCCTCATTTGTGTCGCCCTTTAATAATAATTGGACGCTTCCTAACCCGGTTCAGGCTTGGTCTACAACTTGGTATATTCAACTTGGTGATATTGTGCCTAGATCCGGGACTTGTAAGTCTCGGATTCAAGAGAACTCAGTTGCTAAGGAAATGGTGGTGGATAAGCCTACTTCTGGGCACCTGCCATAGTGCATAACTAGCTGTCTTTCCCCCGGTTTTTCACAAATTTCGGGTTTTTTGCGGGAACCGAAGCCCAAAAGGTGACATCAATACAAAGTAGTCAGTCAGCCGCTTCTTCGTTAAGATAAGCGATCAGATTTACGATTTCTTCGTCTTTCTTCAGTCCCGGAAACTGCATTTTATTGCCAGGAACGGTGCCCTTGGGGTCGGTCAGGAACTGGGTCAATGTCTCTACGGTCCAAGTGACCCCGGATCCTTGCAATGCGGATGAAAACTTGAACCCGTCTGCCTGCCCGGCGGATGTACCAAAGACCCCGTGAAGGGATGGGCCGACCCCGTGGCGGCCTTCTTTCAACTGGTGGCACGCTCGGCATTTGCGAAAGACTTTTTTGCCTGCCTTTACATCTCCGTCAATAATCGCGGCGGCAACGGTGGTTGGAACACCGGCGGCCACCCCGGCTTTTTTGTCATCCATGGTAAAGATCAGCCGTGCGGTGATTGGCACGGTTCGGGTGATGCCCGGCAAATTGGCCAGTTCCATCAGTTTGTCCACACCGGCATTTAATCCTGCATCTTCGGTACTCAGGAATACCATGTCATTGGTCGATACCATCACCGAAGTTTCGGATAATCTCGCAACAAACATTTCGGCGTCGAATTCTACATCTGTACCAGCAAGCGACAGGACGGCATCGGCATCAACCGTGGTTGCCCCGCCAACGTTCAGGTCCGCGACGTCCTGCATGTCAAATTCAGCCGACAAGGTCGCGGTGCCGGTTTTGCGAAAGACATACTCGATCATCCTTTCGTTTCGGATGTCGATATTGGTTTCGACCGACGACAGGTCAATTTCGATTTCGACCTTGCCGTCTGGGCTGACATGACCGCTGAGGCTGCTAAAGCTGTTCACCTCGCCCACAGTATCTTTCTTGATTGAGCCGTAGGCCAGATGCGACCCTTCGGGATCGAGCGTCCAGCTCGTTGCCAAAGCCGGGCTTGCAACAATTGCCGACGCGATCGTGACTGCTTTCAACAGAAGTTTCATTTTAATCCTCCACGGTATATGTCAGTCCTGACCCCGCGGGCCCGGTCCGTAAAAAGCAAACACACACAGATCGCATTTTATTCGATGAGTGGCGAAATCAGTTCCGAACAAGCCGTGCGCAGTGCGGTGCAGACACATTCGAAACGTGTGTGGCGGTTTGCACTTGCGCTGTCGGGTGCACCGGATGTTGCGGATGATCTGTTACAAGCCACCTGCCTTCGCGCTCTGGAACGTCATCATCAGGTGACGTCGCACGAGCGGTTGGATTCCTGGCTGATGACAATTTGCCGGTCGATCTGGTTGAACGAAATACGATCGCGGTCCGTTCGTCGTGCCCAGGCTCTGTCGGTTACGCCCGAAGCGGATTTGGTTGCAATCGGACCGGATTCAGAAACGAATATTTTCGCGTCTGAAGTGTTTACCCAAGTGATGCACCTGCCAGAGGCGCAGCGAGAAACGGTAATGCTTGTTTTCGTCGAGGGATACAGCTACCGCGAAGCCGCTGCATTGCTGGAGGTTCCTATCGGTACGATCATGAGCCGGCTATCGAATGCCCGGCAGAAATTGAAAACCGTAATGCAGCATGATGCGACTGACCCCGCGCAACGGAGTGGCAAATGAAGTTTTCCGACGACACGCTGAAGGCGTATCTGGAAGGCAGCCTGGATGAGACCCAGTGCCGCGCCATTGAGGCTGCCGTCGAAGACGACGCCGAGCTTGAGCGCCGTCTGATGGCGCTGGACCCGTTTGCACCCGTTATCCACGACGTCTTCGAAGGATTGCCCGCACAGACGCCGCAGGTGGATCTGCCCGAAGCTACGGTGTCGGTGCCGCTTGGTTCCGGCGGGCCTTTGCGGTTGCTTGCTGTCGCTGCATCCGTGGCCGTTATTGCCGTCTCAGCGACGTTTTGGGCGACACGCCCTGCCGAATTGGGTTGGGCGCAGCAGGCAGCGCTCTATCAATCTTTATACGTGCCCGAGACGATTTCATCGTTGGATAGCTCACCCGAATCTCTGGATGCGCAATTCGCGCAGGCCGAGGAACAGTTGGGCCGTTCGCTGAACCGTGACGCGTTAGAGGCGCTACCGGGCCTTGATTTGAAACGGGCGCAAATACTTTCGTTCAAAGGCAAGCCGCTCGTTCAAATTGTCTTTGCCGATGAACAAGGTCGCCCCTTTGCGTTCTGTGTTATCCGGCAAGGTCCTGCCGCGCCAAGCAAAGAAGTCAAGCAAGCTGTTCTGAGCGGTCTGGCGACCGCGATATGGGCGCAGGACGGGTATGGGTACATGCTTTTGGGCAGTGACGCGCAGACCGATCTGGGTGGCGAGCTGGATGTTCTGACACAGACCTTTTCGGGCTAGAAGAAAACCTCTTGTGCCTGTCTGAGAATGCCCGAAGAATACCCAACATGAAGTCAAAAAAGGTCATGTCTGATCCGGATGACGAGGCTGCAGATCTGGGGCCTCCTAGTATCTATGACACGGACCCACCCGAAGATGACGATCTTTGGTTTTTGCCGCCCGAGGAAGAAGAGTCTCAGGATGTTTTTCTGCCACCCGGCCCACGTGTCGATCAGCGGATGCTGTTCGACCCGCGGGAATGGCGTGAAGCCCAGTCGGGCCTCTCATCTGAACTGGCCGAGCTGGCGGTAACATTTGGTGCTTTGGATGAACGTTTGCGAGCCGGACCAGAAGGGTGGACCCATCGTTTGGCGTTGATGGATGTGTCCGATCTGGGGTGGTGGACCGGGGATCGGATCAGCGTGGACCGCCTGGCTTTGTGGACCGGGCTCAGGATTGGCGCAACCAGTGATGATGTGCAGGCCTTGTTCCGGGCGGGATGGGCGGTACGCCGCCTGACCTCGGGCACCGCACCGTCGACTGGAGGGTGGGAGATCGGCCTGACCGCGTTTTTGGACCGAATGGCGCAAGGCATGGAGGACGTCCCCGAAGCAGTTGCGGATCTAGCCGAAGTGATGCGCAATGCAGAGGGGCTGCATCCTGTAACCCAATCCGCAATTGCCTTTCACGCATGGCGTGCCCTGTCTCAAAGCATCGGGCAGGACACCGAAGCGGCCATTGTGGCCGCCCGTCATGCGGCTTCGATGGGACGGGGCGGTGCATTGTTCATGCCGCTTGCGTTGTCAGGCCCCGGTGCTTTGCGTGGGGTCGGCGAACCGCATGAAAAACTTTCAGCGTGGATACGTGGAGCAGGGCAAGCGGCTTTGGCGGCTTTGTTGCATCTGGATCGGATAAGTGCGTGGGAGACGCGGGCGCGTGAAGTAACGGCCGACCTGAGCGGGCGCACACCGCCGCTGTTGGTCGACGCTTTGACGGCATGGCCGATGGTTTCGGCCCCATTGGCCGAGGAGTTGACGCAGGCGTCACGGGCGGCGGCGCAGCGTAACATTGACCGTTTCACGCGTCGCGGTTTGATCCGCGAAGTGACAGGGCAGGGGCGATATCGGGTTTGGACCGCCGCGCTGTAGCCTCACAGCGGTCGTAAATATCCATCGAGTTGGCTAGTTTGACAGCCTGAGGCAGACGCGTTTGATCGGGCGCCTAACGCCCGACACCAACATAAGTTTCAAAGCCGGATTTCAGAACCGTATTTTCGGAATAGATATTCCTCAGATCGACCATTCGGGCTGTGGTCATAGCGCCCGCCAACTCTGCCAGATTCAAGGCACGGAATTCGTTCCATTCGGTCAGCAATACAACAACGTCCGCATCTTTGGCGGCCGCGTAAGGGTCATCAGACCATTCAACGCCTGGCAGCAACGCTTCGCCTTCGGATTTGCCTTGCGGATCGACAACGCGGACTTTGGCCCCGCCCCCGATCAGCGCCGGAACGATGGTCAGCGATGGGGCGTCCCGCATGTCGTCAGTATTGGGTTTGAAAGTGACACCGAGTATTGCGACGGTCTTGCCATTGAATCGGTCATCACACGCTTCGCGAATTTTCTCGGTCATCCGTTTCTTGACCTCGTCGTTCACACGAATGACGGTTTCGGTGATCTGCATCGGGTGCGCGTGTTCCTGACCAATCCGGGCAAGGGCAGCGGTGTCCTTCGGAAAGCACGAGCCGCCGTAACCGGGACCCGCATGCAGGAATTTGTTGCCGATCCGCCCGTCCAGTCCGATGCCGCGCGCCACTTCCTTGACATCCCCACCGACGCGTTCGCACAGGCCGGCAATTTCGTTGATAAAGGTAATTTTGGTCGCCAGGAATGCGTTGGCGGCGTATTTGATCATTTCAGCGCTTTCCAGATCCGTGGTCAGGATTGGAAAGTCACGCAGATAAAGCGGGCGATAAATCTCCGCCATCACCTCGGCCGCGCGGTCACTTTCCACGCCAACCACAACGCGGTCAGGGCGCATGAAATCGTCGATGGCTGCACCTTCGCGCAAGAACTCGGGGTTCGAGGCGACATCGAAATCGGCATCTGGATTGGCGGCCGAGACCACCTGGTGCACTTTGCGGTTGGTGCCCACCGGTACAGTCGATTTTGTGACGATCACGGTATAGCCAGTTACGGCTTGTGCAATCTCTTCTGCGGCGGCCATGACATAGGTCAGGTCAGCATGCCCGTCACCGCGGCGGGTCGGCGTGCCAACGGCGATAAATACCGCATCCGCACCATCAACGGCGGCATCCAGATCGGTCGTAAAGCTAAGGCGTCCGGCCGCGACGTTTTTGGCCATCAGCACATCAAGACCCGGTTCGTAAATTGGCACGTCTCCGGCCTTGAGCATTTCAATCTTGTTTTCTGCCTTGTCGACGCAAATCACGTCGTGACCGAAATCCGAGAAACACACACCTGACACCAGGCCCACATATCCAGTGCCAATCATTGCAATACGCATTCTTTAAAATCCTTCTTACCAATTACCGCCTGCGGCGCGCATACATTCAAAGAAACTGCAGTGGGTTTCAATGCCTGACAGTCGCCTAAACGTGCATTCAACAGATTCTTGCTGTTTTTGAGACGACAAACAGGCGGATTGGGTTAGCGAGGCAAAGTTACGACCAAAACCGTACTGATTATCGGCGTCACAGGTGAGGATGGATCTTACTTGGCAGAACTCCTTTTGCAGAAAGGGTACGAAGTTCACGCTATCAGGCGCCGCGCATCATCATTTAACACCCAGCGCATCGACCACATCTACCGCGACCCCCACGACTCAAACCCGAAGCTGCACCTGCATTATGGCGACATAAGCGACATTGGAATTCTCGGGTCAGGGTACCGGAGGGATTGCCTCCGTTGTAGCGGTTAACGGAGAACAGGCATCTGCGTTGACGTTTGGTGACGTTGTTGCGCGGTTCGACTCTCAATACTTCCGCGCGGTTGAGGTTGAAACTCTGATAAGCGATCAAACCTAGGCCAAACAGACCCTGGGGTGGGAGCTGGAAGTAACGGCGCAGGACATGTGTTCCGAGATGGTTTTGGAGGACTTGAAAACGGCGAAACGCCACGCGCTGCTGAAGGAACATGAATTCCAGTTGCCTGTCAGCCTGGAGATCAGCTGAGGGGGGATATGCGCAAAGTTTTTGTAGCGGGGCATAGCGGCATGGTCGGGGCCGCAATCCTGCGTCAGCTTCAACAGCGAAAGAACAGAGGCGAGGCGTTGGATTTGACCGATCAGGCGGCGGTGCCTGAATTCATGCAAACTCAGCAACCTGTTGTTGTTCTGGCTGCGGCCAAGGTTGGTCGAATTCACGCTAACAAAACATACCCCGCTAATTTTGTTTATGAAAACTTGATGATCGAACGCAACGTGATCCATCAGGCCTTTGATGCAGGCGTAACGCGCCTGCTGTAACAGGGCGGTTCCTGTGTCTAACCTACGATGCGAGCAAGGCCGATGGTATATTGTCCAAGCGTTGGGCTCGAAGATGGCTTGCGCGCTACTTATGCCTGGTTTGTGGATCAGGCCGAGGCTGATTTGCGTGTGCTGTGATTGCCCGGACACGAGGCCCGGGCGATGTCGATCAGTACCACCGACCTATTGCGATGGCGGATGGCGGTATTGTTGTGGTGTCGGAAATTGACGACAAAACCTTGTAGGCTACCTGTGCGCTGGACGAGACATCAAACCCCATAAAACGGCTCGGCGCGCCGCCACTGCCGCTAACCATTGGCGTGGTTGCGAAGGTCGCTGGGAAGGCCCAACTTTCTGAATTACTTGCGAAAAGTGCACCCTCGGCAGTGGTGCAGCCGATAGCATTCAGCGCTGCGGAGCAGATTTGTGTGCCGTCTGCAAAGCGAACGTAGTCGCCATCCGCGGTGCTGCCGCGTTCGATCACCGCACCTGTGGGGGAGCCCGAGCTTTCTGAGACTGAGCCCAACAGATTACCCGGCCCATAGCCGTAATCGGCCCGCATCAGTCGCCCTGCAGTGGTGTCGTCGGCGCTGGCTTGCACTGCGGCACCGCTTGGGATCCCGGTCGCCGGATCAAATGTCAGGGCCTCGGTCCAGCTGCCACCATCGGGGGACAGTTTGATAGAGAAACCAGTGCTGCCCGACAGACCCATTTCAGCATGGCCGGTCCAGTTGGATTGGAACAACAATGAGGCCGTGTCACCCGCTCCGGCCTTGTTGATCTTAAGCTGGTGCCCGCCGCCTTCATGGCTTAGCAGAGTTGCCGAGCTGCGCACTGACAGGCGATTGGTGTTGTCATAGCTTGTGGCCACACCGATCCCGTCCAGATTTTGCGTCGCGACGGCGGGCGTGATCCACGCCGTCCCGTCCCATATCTTCAGTCCGTTGCTTGCAAGATCCCATGCGCGCCACCCGGTGCCGGGCGTCACGAAATGCCAGGCGTTGTCCAGCCACGCGGCAAGTGCGCTGCCGTGACCTGTCCAATCCCCGGTTGGGGCAGTCGCCAAAGCGTGAACCTCACCCTGTTCAGGGACGGGTGGCGGGTTTGATGCGTTGGTCGACTGGACGGTCAGTTGCACGGTCAGGTCGAGCTGTCGTAGTGCCTCATTATGGGTGACGTGTTTTTGCGCTTGTGACGGTTGCAAAAAGGGCAGGTTCAATCGCGGTGAAATCTGAGACACGGGCGTCCTCCTGTGGCTGTCGGTTCGACATTACTGTTGCGCGCCAACTTGCCGTCATGCGCGTAAATCCTGTCTGACCGGGCCGAACGCCCAAAAAACGTTTTGCTAACCATTGATTTCCAGATCGGAAACAATTTCGGGCAGGGGCTGGTTTCGTCCCCACGCTGCGGCCATCAGTGCACAAAACTGATTCTGTTGAGGCTGGAATCCCAGAAAGATCGGATGGCAAAACGATGTCTGCGCGACCGCGGATCTCAGCGCCGGGCGTAGATGTCTTCGTACCGAATGATGTCGTCCTCACCCAGATAGCTGCCGGTTTGGACTTCGATCAGTACCATGGGAACCTTGCCCGGGTTTTCCATCCGGTGAACTGCACCCAACGGAATGTAGACCGATTGGTTTTCCGACAAGAGCTGGACGTCATCGTCGATCGTAACCTTCGCCGTGCCTTCCACAACAATCCAGTGTTCGGACCGATGGTGATGGGATTGCAGGCTAAGCGATGCCCCTGGATGAACATGGATGCGTTTGACCTGAAACCTTTCGCCGATCACCAGACTTTCGAACCAACCCCATGGACGATGATCGACCGGCAGCAATTCTGCCTGTTTCGCACCTTTGGCTTTCAGTGCTGATACAGCCAGTTTAACGTCTTGCGCCCTGTCCATACTGGCAACCAGAACAGCATCCGGCATTGTAACCGCCACTATGTTTTCCAACCCCAACGCCACGACTTCTTGTGACGGAGACTCTGAGCGGATCAGAACATTGTTGCAGTCGATTGTGGTCACTTCGCCAGTTGTGGCAACGCCGTCGGCATCGGGATAGGTCAGTTCCTGTACAGCCGTCCAGCTGCCCACATCCGACCAACCCGCTGCGTAAGGGACAACGCTGAGGTTCTCGGCCTTTTCCATCACAGCATAGTCGATCGAGATATCGTCGACCCTGGACCAGGCTTCGGCATCTAACCGCAGAAAACCCAGATCCGTTTGAGCGTCGGCAACGGCTTGTTTCACAGGCTCCATCAGAGCTGCGGCATGCTGCTCAAAAGCGGCGATGATGTCGCGCACAGCAAACAGGAAAATACCTGAATTCCACAGGTAGCTGCCATCATTCAGCATGTCCTTGGCGCTGTCCAGATCAGGCTTTTCAACAAAGCGATCCAGAGGCACCGCCACACCTGATGCATCCGGTGCGTGGCTGAGTTTCAGGTAGCCATAACCCGTTTCCGGACGATCCGGAGTGATACCAAATGTAACAAGGTCGCTGCGGTCCTTGATGGCCCTTACGCCCTCGTCAACCGCCTGATGGAACGCTGGTTTATCCGGAACAACGTGGTCAGAAGGCGCAACCAGCATGATGGCGTTCGGGTCGATGGGTTCCAGATACAAGGCTGCCGCCAAAACAGCCGGCGCAGTGTTGCGCCCTTCTGGTTCGATCAGGATTGGGCCGGGGTCGACGCTGACGGCAGTAAGCTGTTCAGGGACAACAAAACGAAAGGCTTCGTTGGTTAAGATCAAAGGCTTGGCATAGGGTGCTTTCTTAGGCCCCCGCATTCGTTCGGCACAATCCTGCAGCAGGCTGGTCTCACCAATTAGCGGTACAAACTGCTTGGGATAGCTTTTCCGGGACAGGGGCCACAAACGGGTCCCCGACCCACCGCACAGAATGACAGGATAGACAGTGTTCATAACTTTGGTGCCTTTGAACTGCTATTGCCAAACGGTATCGCTTTAATTGCAGTCAAGGGAAAGAGCCGGTGATTACTGTGCCGCTTTCCCCGTGGCAACGATGTCATGCAGGTACGCGCTCAGATCACCGCGCAGGTCCTCACGGGCCAAAGCAAAGGCCACCGTGGCCTGCAAAAATCCTGATTTCGATCCGCAGTCAAACCGCTGACCTTCAAACTTGTACCCAAAGACCGGAACGCCGTTAATGATGTCTTCAGCAATGGCATCGGTCAGCTGAATTTCTCCGCCACTGCCTGCTTTCAGTTTGTTCAGGTTGTACAAGACCGAGGGGCCAAGAACATAACGCCCAATCACGGCAAGATTGGACGGGGCTTCGTCAGGCTTTGGCTTTTCGATCATCCCTTTGGCGCGGACAACCGTTCCAACGTTTGAACCCACGTCTAGAACACCATAAGAGCTGGTCTTTTCAGGCGGGACTTCCATTGCCGCAACCATGTTGCCGCCAGTTTCTTCGTAGGCCTCAATCATCTGTTGCAGGCAAGGCTTATCTGCCGCGATCACATCGTCTGGCAGCATCACCGCAAACGGTTCATCCCCGATCAGGCGACGTGCGCACCAGACGGCATGCCCCAGACCCAACGCCTTGTGCTGACGGATATAAGCAATCGCGCCGCTTTCCATGTTGGTCGCATTCAGCGTCTCAAGCAGCTCGTCCTTGCCTTTTGCCTTCAACTCCTGTTCCAAAACAAGGTTGTGGTCGAAGTAGTCTTCAAGCGCGGATTTCCCGCGCGACGTGACAAAGATGAATTCCTTGATCCCTGCAGCACGCGCTTCGTCGATCGCGTATTGCACCAAGGGGCGGTCGACCAGAGTCATGATCTCTTTCGGGACAGATTTGGTTGCAGGCAAAAACCGCGTGCCCAGCCCTGCTACGGGGAAAATCGCTTTGGTGACCTTGCGTGCCATGGTGCCTCTCAAATTCAAATTTTAGCCGGAAGATTTGAACCCCTCCGGAATGCCCTCATAAGCTTTGAGGTCAGATCAATCAATCATACCCGAAAAACCGGGCGCCAATCAGTCAAATCGTGCCACCTTGGGCAGACGGAGTCAAAACGAACCAACAGTTTGGCTTAAATGATGCACGCACGTTTGGTGAATGCTGGATCTCGTTGAGCTAAAGCCGCCAGTGTTTTGCCCGCAAGGTGGGGTGATTGACCGGGTACTCCCCGAAGCCAAAAAACTGACCTTGGGGCAGGGGATCAGGCTTTTGCCATGATGAAGTCCAGCGAATCATGTTCTGCCACGAAATGATCCGGGGCAACTTCGCTAAGCTTTGGGACGTAGTCTGTTTCACCGGCGGAAAGTCGGCTGGGCAGGAACCGCAATGCGGCCTTCGGGTCCATGGGCGAGGGCAGTTCGCCCGGCAGCTTCAGCCGCGTGCGGCTGCGTTCCACATCCGGATCCGGGATTGGTACGGCCGAAATCAGCGACTGCGTGTAGGGATGAACGGGTTTGGAACAGACCACCTCACCATCGCCCAGTTCAACGATGCGGCCCAGGTAAAGAACCATGATCCGGTTCGAAATCGCCCGCACAACAGACAAATCATGACTGATGAAGATCATCGACAACCCGAACTCCTGCTGCAATTCGCGCAGCAGCGCGACAATCTGCGCCTGAATCGAGACGTCCAGGGCCGAGACCGCTTCGTCGCAGATGATCAGTTTGGGCTTGTTGATCATCGCCCGTGCGATGCCGACCCGCTGGTTCTGCCCACCGGACAACTCATGCGGATACCGGTTGATCATGTTGGCCTTCAAGCCAACACGCTCCATCATCTCGGCGACCATCTCTTTGCGTTCCCGTTCAGTCAGGTCGGGGCGATAAGTTTTTAGCGGCTCGGCAATCGATGCCGAAATCGTCATGCGAGGGTCAAGACTGGCAAGTGGATCCTGGAACACGATCTGCAGGTCCTTGCGGTATTTGTTCAACTCGGCCCGCCTCAATCCCACGATCGGGTGGCCCAACCAACTGACATTGCCTGCGCTGGGTTCGATCAGCTGCAACACTGCCCGCGCTAAAGTAGATTTTCCACAGCCGGATTCGCCGACAACACCCAGTGTTTCGCCTTTGCGGATGTCAAAGCTGACGCCGTCTACCGCCTTGAGCGGAACTTTGTGCCCGAACAGCCCGCCTGAGACGTGGATGGGAAAATGAACCTTGACGTCGTCAACCTTAAGCATCGGCTCTTCGACATTAGCTAGGGCCTTAGGTGCATCGCCCGCGTCGATCCGGGGCATCGCCTCAAGCAGCGTCCGAGTGTAGTCGTGTTTTGGCGCCTGGAATATCTCGCGCGCGTCGCCGGCCTCCACAAATTCACCCAGTCGCATCACCTGAATACGATCGCACATCCGCGCCACAACACCCATGTCATGGGTGATCAGGGCAATCGCAGTGCCGTCGTCTTTTTGCAACCGAACCATAAGATCCAGAATGTCTGCCTGTACGGTTACATCCAGTGCGGTCGTCGGTTCGTCGGCGATCAGCAGCTTTGGATTACACAGCATCGACATGGCAATCATGACGCGCTGGCGCATTCCACCGGACAACTCGTGTGGATACTGATCCAGGCGCCGCTTGGCTTCCGGGATACGTACGCGATCCAGCCACTCCAGACACCGCGCGCGCGCTGCAGCGCCCTGCATACCTTCATGCACCTGCAACACTTCACGCATTTGCTGGCCGATCCGCAGATGCGGTGTCAGCGCCGTCAGTGGATCCTGAAAGATCATGCCCACATCATCCCCGCGAATCTGGTTCAGCTTGTTGACGGGCAGGTTTAGAATTTCCTGACCATTCAGCAGCGCCGAGCCAGTTGCATGACCAGCCGAAGGCAGCAGCCCCATGGCAGCCATGAAGGTCTGGCTTTTTCCTGACCCGCTTTCACCGACGATGCCCAGGCATTCACCCGGATTGATGTCAAAGCTAATGTTTTTAACAGCCTCGACAACACCATCGGCCGTATCGAATTTGACGCTTAGGTCCTTTACAGAAAACAGTGACATATCAGCGATCCTTCGGGTCCAGAGCGTCGCGCAAGCCATCCCCGATGAAGAACATCGTGATGATAATGGCGACGTAGAATGTCAGCGGGTACATCAATTGCCACAAAGTGCCATACCCCATGGTTCCGGCCCCTTCGGCGATCAGACGCCCCAACGAGGTAAAGGGTTCCGAAATCCCGAGACCGAGGAATGAGATAAAGCTTTCGGTCAGGATCATCTCGGGCACCAACAGCGAGGCGTAGACAATTACCACGCCCAAAAGGTTGGGCAAGATATGGCGGTACATGATGGTGAACTCACTGACACCAGCAGCGCGGGCGGCCTCGATAAACTCGCGGTTCTTCAGGGTCAGTGTCTGCCCCCGAACGATCCGCGCCATGGTCAGCCAACCTACAGCCCCAAGGGCGATGAACAGCATAAAGAACGACCGACCCGCCACAACCAGCAGCAAAATGATGATCAACGTGGCTGGGATCGCCAGCAGAATGTCGACAAAACGCATCATCGCGCCATCGACACGCCCGCCGATGTAACCGGCGGCGATGCCATAGCAGGTGCCGACGATTAGCGCCGTTGCAGCCCCAATCAGACCCACCAACAGCGACGTGGTCGTCGCCTGAATGACCCGGCTATACAGGTCGCGTCCCAGATCATCGACGCCGAAATAGTGTCCAGTTTCGATCGAAGGCGTGCCCATACCGCGCACGTCCCCCATGACGTTCCAGTCGATTTCCTCGTTGTTCCAAACGGCGAAATATGGACCAATGACCGTGAACAGGACGATCAGACCCAGAATGAAGACACTGGCCATTGCGGCCTTGTTGCGGACGAACCGCATACGCGCGTCCTGCCAGAGTGAACGCCCCTGAACGACCGTGAAATCGGTGATTTCTTCGGTCAGATGGGCGGCTTTTTGTGATTTTCCAAGCATTGCCAGCCCCTCAGTAGCGGATTTTCGGATCGAACCAGGCATAGGCCAGGTCGGTCAGCAGGTTCACGACGACAGTCAACGCGCCGTACAGGATCGTGACCCCCAACAGCACCGCATAGTCTCGGGACAGGGCCGAGCCGACATAGGCTTGCCCCAGACCACCGGTTGAGAAATAGATGTCGACGAAAACCGAGCCGGTCAGCACGTAAACAAAAACCGGACCCAGATAGGACACTACTGGCAGCAAGGTTGGCTTCAGCGCGTGGCGCCAGATTACGGTTCTGGTTGGCAGCCCTTTGGCCCGTGCGGTGCGAATGAAGTTCGAGTTCAGAACCTCCAGCATCGAAGACCGGGTGATCCGCGCGATCGAGCCCATGTAAGATGTCGCCAATGCGATGACCGGCATGATCAGATACTGCCACTGGCCGCCATTCCAGCCGCCGCCCGGCAGCCATCCCAGCCACAAGGTGAAGGTCAGGATCAGGATCGGACCCATGATGAAGTTCGGCAGTGCTTGCGCCGCGATCCCCAGACCCACAGCGAAATAGTCGATCCAGCTGTTGTGTTTGATCGCGGCTGCAATTCCCAGGCCGACGCCAATCACTGTTGCCACGAGGAACGACAATGACCCGTAGGTCAGCGAAATCGGAAAGCCCTGCGCGATGATGTCATTCACGTCCCGGTCCTTGAACTTGAAGGACGGGCCGAAATCGAAATGCACGACGATGTTGTACAGGTAATCCCAAAGCTGTTTCCACAGCGGTTGGTCCAGCCCGTATCGCGCCTCGATATTCGCCAAAACCGCAGGTGGCAGGGGCCGTTCCGAGGTAAATGGCCCACCAGGCGCGAAGTGCATCAGAAAGAAACAGGCGACGATCAGCAATAGAATCGTCGGAATGGCGATCAGCAATCGCCGCAAACTATAGGCAAGCATTTCATGCCCCCATTATTGGCGCTGCCCCGGGAAGTGTCCCGGGGCAGCGCGTGATCAAAGGATGATTAATCGGCGAGCTTGTACAGGTTCTTCGAGTACCAGTTTTGCTCGACATTGTTCACCGGCCAGTTCCCGACATCGCTGTCCATCATGTAGACACCAGCGTAGTGGTAGATCGGGATTACTGGCGTTTCCTGAGCGATGATACGCTCGACCTCGGTGTAAAGAGGTGCCGGATCGTCTGACGTTTTGGCCTCGGCCAGCAGTTCGTCAACACGGGCATTGGCGAATTTCCCGTCATTGTAGCCAGAGTCTGACTGCAGCAGATCCAGGAAGGTGGACGCTTCGTTGTAGTCGCCGCACCATGCGCCACGGGCCAGGTCAAAGTTCTGGTTGCCGCGTTCTTCCAGGAACACTTTCCATTCCATATTGGCCAGCTCGACCTGAACACCCAACTTTTGTTTCCACATTTGGCTTACAGCAACGGCGACCTTCTTGTGATCTTCATTGGTATTGTAGACCATTTCGAAGCTGAGTGGATTGTCCGGACCGTAACCCGCCTCGGCCAGAAGTTCTTTTGCGAGTTCATCCTGCTCGGCTTGGCTCATCGATGCCATTTCTACCGCTGGAACAGTGAAGCCTGCAGTTGCTTCGGGCGCGAAGGTGTAGGCTGGCGGCTGGCCGCCGGCCATTACTTTTTCGGTGATGATGTCGCGGTCCACGGCCAGTGACAACGCCTGACGAACGTTGGGATCTTTGAATGCCTCAGGTCCATCTTCAGTCATGTTGAATGTGTAGTAATAGTTGCATAGGCGTGGGAAGCTGATCGCTTCTGTGGGATGTTCCTGGCTCAGACGTGGGAACTGACCTGCGGGGATTTCGGTCCGATCCAGCTCGCCTGCAAGGTAACGTGTCAAAGCAACGTTTTCATCGTTGATGACCAACGTCACGACTTTGTCGAGGATGGTGTTGTCATTGTCCCAATACATTTCGTTGCGCTCTCGTGTCGAACGTTCCTGCGGTAGATGCTCGGTCCAGACATATGCACCGTTCGAAACGATGTTTTCCGGCTTGGTCCAAGCGTCGCCAAACTCTTCGACGACCTTCTGCGGTGCAGGGAAGGTGGTCGAATGCGTCGTCATTTGTGGGAAGTAGGGCAGTGGCGCGCTCAGGCGAACTTCGAGGGTTTTGTCGTCTATGGCTTTGACGCCCAGATCGTCGATAGGTGCATTGCCTGCAATGATGTCGGCGGCGTTCTCAATCGACATTAGCTCCATGAACCACGCATAGGGGGACGACAGTTCGGGATCGACGGCCCGTTTCCAGGCGAAGACAAAATCACCTGCGGTAACCGGATCACCATTCGACCACTTCGCATCGTCGCGCAGGGTAAATGTGTAAACGTCTTTGGTGTCGTTGGCCTCATAACCAGTCGCCACACCGGGAACCAGATTACCGTCTTCATCCTGATTCATCAGACCTTCAAATAGGTCGCGTACGATTTCGGCGCCGTATGTATCTTCGACGACCTGTGGGTCGACCGAGGTGTGTTCATCTCCAAGACGGTAGATAAATGTCTGATCATCTGCCAGTGCCTCGCCCGTTTCCGGGTGTGTGTCAGCCGCGAATGCGGCACCTGTCATAAAGGTCGAGGTCAAGAGACCAGCCAGCGATGTTCGGATAATTTTGTTCATGATTTTTCTCCCATTTTTTGGAGCCAGATAGGTGCCACCCGCAGGGGTGACATCCGGCAACCGGTTTTTGTCCGACATGGGCCGGGATACAGTCTTGATTGAGTTTGGCTTTGCCAAGTCGCAATAAGCACTGCGTCGCGGCCTTCCATTTTGCTGTCAGGAACGTAACTGCGAAAGTGTTCTTTCACTGCGCGGAAACGTTACATTTTTTTAGTAACGGTAAAAGCCTTGGTGTGTAGGTTGATCAACCGAAGGCTGAAAATTTCCGTTTTGCCGGGCCGCTCTGAAACTTTGTGATCAATCAGCGCCTTGCTTTAACATATCTGTTAAAGGTTAGCGGTTGGGGCAACGCGGGACATGGAACCTTCTGGTGTGCCAACGGTCAGGTGCAGCCCGAAATTTAGCGAATCACTGACAAAGGCGGGATGGGTTGATCCGAAAACCGGTGCGTGATTTCCCGACAAATGTCAGGGAACCAATATGGCCTTCATCTTCTTCTCGGGAAAGCATGTGGGTGTGCGACCCGTCGCTTCTTGCCAGCGCCCGATGGATCGGCGGGTTTTGAAACCTGGCAGCCCGTCGGCACCTCCGACGTCGTGCCCTTGCTCTTCCAAGGCCCGTTGCATAACGGCGACATCGGATCGATAGAGCCCGCCGATCTTTCCCCAACTGCTGCGGAAATCGCCGACGCCATATTGAATTCGATCGCCCACATGGCCGACGAACAGGGCATAGAGGTCACTCTTGTTGTATTCCTTGAGTACATAAAAGTTCGGTGTGACTAAAAAGGCGGGTCCGTTTCGCCCCGCAGGCATCATCAAATACCCCTCTCCGGTTCGCTCGTGCGCGGGGAAAGCTTTGCCTGAAACGCGCGTAATCCCCAGTGCTTCCCAGTCGCGAATGGGCCGCCCCTGATCCGGCCCTTCCAATGCGCAGGAGACGGACGTAGGCACGTTGACCTCGAACCCCCAATCCCGCCCTGCGACCCAGCCGTGCCGAGCCAGATAATTGGCGATTGATGCGATCGTGTCGTCTTCGGATCCCCAAATGTCTGCGCGCCCGTCGCCATTCCCATCTGCGGCAAAGGCCAGAAAACTTGATGGCATGAATTGCGGCTGTCCCAGTGCACCTGCCCAACTGCTTTTCATCGCGCGGCCCTGTACGTGCCCGTCGTCAGCAATCTGGAGCGCGGCTACTAGCTCATTAGTGAAATAGTCTGCGCGCGTGCTCATGAAGCCTTTGGTGGCTAGGACCTGAAAGGCGTCGTGACGGATGGGGACCTGGCCATAACCGCTTTCACGTCCCCAAATCGCCAATATGATGCGTGCCGGGACGCCAGTTTTGGCTTCGGCCTGCGAAAGCGCTGTAGCGTGGCGTTTTGCCATTTTCCGCCCCACCGCAGTGGCGCCCTGAACCGAGCCCGCGTTGAAGTACTTACCGGGTGAGCCAAACTCTGCCTGCCTTTGTGTCTTGGGCGTTTTTGCCTTGCTGCCTGGTGGCACAAGATCCGGAAGATCCCAATTTAGCGAAACCCCGGAAAAGGCCTGCGTCATCGTATGGCGCGATACACCTTTTGCGCGCGCTTGCGGCCAGATCGTTTCTTGCAGCCATGATTGAAATTGACGCTCAACAGCCACACGGTCTTGGGCCAAGACGCTGTGTGCTAGCAGTGCAAGACCGAGTGAAATAAGAAGCGTGCGCATGCTTGTAATGTGTGTCGCGGCCACGGTCCCAAGTCAACGGGAAGACGCGCCTTCTGAATACTAAGTTAGAGCTTACTGGCGGGGATATTGAAGTTTGACGGCTGTCGGTCAGGAAAAGCCTTGAGAAAACTGCTGTCTCTGCCGATAGTTGCACCAAGTTGAGTGCAGGAGAGGACCGTCAGTCATGACCACCACCAAAACGTCTCCCGCACCAGTTCCCATTTTGTTGGCCCTTGCGGTTTTGATGATTTCGACACAGATGGCCGCGGCGAGTGACAGTTTTATGGATCCGCAGGGGCCAATCGCCGCTGTGCAAAAAACCCATATGTTGCGGGCGACCGCTTTGATTCTGGTAGCGGTCATTCCTGTGTTGATTCTGGTGCCATTGATTGCCCTGCGGTATCGCCGCCGCAAGGATGGTAACGCAGCCTACACCCCCAATTGGGATTTCTCGGCCAAGCTCGAGTTTCTGATGTGGGGTGTGCCTGTTCTTATCGTGATCATTCTGTCCGTTTTTCTGTGGAAGTCGACGCATCGGCTCGACCCTTACGCCACTTCGTTTGGTGAGGAGCCTGCTCTGAAGGTGCAGGTTGTCGGTCTGGATTGGAAATGGCTGTTCATCTATCCCGATCTGGGTATCGCAAGCGTGGGTGAGCTGGGAATTCCGGTCAAGCAGCAGGTCGCGATGACGCTGACCACGGACACGGTCATGCAGTCTTTCATGGTCCCTGCGCTGGCTGGTCAGATTTATGCGATGCCCGGAATGACGACCGAGTTGCATTTGGTGGCGGACAGGCCGGAACAGATGCAGGGCGAGAACACCCAGTACAATGGCCGCGGGTTTACCAAACAGAAATTCGAAACACGCGCCATGCAACCGGATGATTTCAGTGCATGGGTCGAAGAGGTTCGCAAGAACGGTATCGTGCTTGATCAGTCGACGTATCAGATACTGGCGATGCGGACGGACCGGGATGAGGTTCAAAAAGCGCTTGGAACCGCCCAGATGCCTGACAACGCTCTGTACTTCAAACTCGACGATGGCGATCTGTTCCACTCCATTCTGCACCGATACCACAGCGGAGAGCCACTCTCGGTGGATCAACAACCCGGAACGGTCGAATTCGGACAGGAGACAAGCCAATGACATCACCCGAGTCAGGTTTCTTTGGTCGTCTGAACTGGGATGCATTGCCCATTGTTGGTTTGATTCAGGACCCCAACGCAAATGAGATCGTCGCCAATACTGCTGCGGGCATCGTGATTGTTGGTGTTGTGGCGGTGGTCAGCCTTCTGACGTGGTTTCGATTGTGGGGCCCGCTCTGGCGCGATTGGCTGACCAGCGCCGACCACAAAAAAATTGGAATTATGTACATCGTGTTTGCGATCGTGATGCTTGCGCGCGGAGTGCTTGAAGGCGTCGTGATGCGCGCGCAACAGGCGGCCGGTCCAGGCGATGGGTTTCTGGAGGCGGAACACTTTGCTGAACTGTTCAGCACCCATGGCACGATCATGATTTTCTTTGTCGCCGTACCTTTTGTGTTTGGTATCGCGAATTTTGTGGTTCCGCTGATGATCGGCGCGCGGGATGTTGCCTTTCCGGTCTTGAACCAGATCAGTCTTGGCCTGACAGTTTCCGCCGGCATGATGCTTATGGTGTCGCTGGTGGTCGGAGAGTTCTCGACCGGGGGTTGGACCGCCTATCCACCCTACACTGGCGCTGCTTTCAATCCGGGTGTGGGTCCGGACTATTGGATCTGGGCGATTGTGGTTTCAGGGGTAGGCACGACCTTAACTGGTCTCAACTTTGCTGTGACGATCTACAAGCTGCGTGCGCCGGGTATGAAGTTCATGCGGCTGCCGATGTATTGCTGGACAATCATCTGCAGTTCGATCCTTCTTATCTTCGCAATGCCGCCTCTGGGCGTTGCAGCCCTGTTGCTGGCGGCTGACAGGTATTTGGACTTCCACTTTTTCACCAACGACCTTGGCGGCAACATGATGAATTACGCCAACCTGTTCTGGTTGTTTGGTCATCCCGAGGTGTATCTGCTGGTTCTGCCCGCCTACGGTATCTATTCCGAGATCTTTGCGACCTTCTCGGCCAAGCGCCTTTATGGCTACAATTCACTGGTCATTGCGACGATGTCGATCGCGATCATGTCCTTCACGGTCTGGTTGCACCATTTCTTTACGATGGGCCAGAGCGCGCTGATTAACGCCGTGTTTGGAATCGCTACGATGCTGATCGCCATCCCGACGGGCGTAAAAGTCTATGATTGGATGGCAACGCTATGGCGTGGGCGTATTCGGTTCACGGTTCCGATGCTTTACGGGTTGGGGTTCTTGATGCTGTTCGTCATTGGGGGACTTAGTGGTGTTATTCTGGCCAATCCCACCGTCGATTATCAGGTTCACAACACTCTGTTCCTGGTCGCCCATTTCCACAATGTGCTGCTTCCGGGCGTTCTGTTTGGATTGTTGGCGGCTTATAACTACTGGTTTCCCAAAGCTTTCGGTTTCCGGCTGAACGAGTTCTGGGGCCGTGTGACCGTTGCGCTTTGGACCATTGGTTTCATGCTGACCTTCCTGCCGCTGTATTTTGTGGGTCTGATGGGCATGCCGCGCCGGTCTTTCAGTTGGGAAGATCCCAGCTTTCATCCCTACATGATAGTCGCCGTGATCGGAGCGTTGGTCATCCTGGCGGCGCTGCTGTCTGTATTGGCCCAGCTTTGGGTCAGCATCCGCGACCGGGGCAAGACCATGGCACCAGTGGGTGATCCGTGGGACGGGCGAACACTGGAGTGGTCCATTCCATCCCCGCCGCCGCCCTATAACTTTGCAATCATTCCGCAGGTTACCGATCGGGATGACTTTGCGGCCGCCAAAGAGCAAGGCAGGGCCTACCCAAAACCCGAAGCCTATGAGGATATCGAGATGCCGCGGAACACGGGCATCGGTTTCATCCTTTGTGTCCTTAGCGGTGTCTGGATGTTTGCATTGGTCTGGTGGATCTGGTGGCTGGCCATATTGGTAACCGCATTGATTGTCTTGGCCATAATCGTCTGGAGCTTTGATACCAGCACCGAACTTGTCATCCCGGCCGAAGAGGTGCGCAAAGAGCATGAGGCGTGGTTGGACCTGGTTCATGCCTCAACGGCGATCAATCGTGATCACGAAACTGCATCGGAGAACCGCGGCCTTGCCCGCCCCGATCTGGAGGCGGTGACATGAAACGTGCACCCACCCACAGCTATCCTGGCATAAATCTGGGCCACCGCCACGCCAGCGCTGATAAGGCCGCCGAGGTGGTGACCTTTGGTTTTTGGGTCTTTTTGATGAGCGATCTGGTCTATTTCGGCCTGATGTTCGCCATCTACATCACAATGATCGATGCGCAGGCGGGGGGGCCGGGACCGCATGATCTGTTCGACCTGAAAAGCGTCTTTGCGCAAACGCTGATCCTGCTGACAAGCAGCTTGACGGTTGGTCTTGCCATGTTGGCGTTAAAATACAATCAGCCAAGGGCGCGCATCGTTCTTTGGTTTGGTGTGACCTTGCTGCTTGGCCTCAGTTTTCTGGCACTGGAAATCCGCGATTTCATGGCCATGGCGGAAAAAGGCGGCATCCCTCAGCGCAGCGGTTTCCTGTCGGCCTTCTTCGGTTTGGTGCCACTGCATGGGCTGCATGTGGCGGCTGGATGCCTGTGGCTGATCGTGATGGGCATACAATTGCGCGTGATGGGCATGACTGATCTGGTCATTTCGCGCGTGGTTCGGTTGGCGCTGTTCTGGCACTTCTTGGACCTCATCTGGATCGGAATCATCACCATCGTGTATTTCGGAGGGCTGACCTATGGATAATCGGACCGAAATGCACCGGCGCGAACGGCGCCGCTATGTTATTGGATATGGTGGCTCGCTTTTGCTGACACTGCTCATGTTTGGCGTTACCTATCAGTATGGCATCGAGACGGTGGGGGTCTATCTGACCATTGGGTTGCTTGGCCTCGCCCAGTTGATCGTGCAGCTCGTCTATTTCCTGCACATCGACCGGCGCCGTAGCAGTCGGGAAGATCTGGACCTGATCTTGTTTTCGACACTTGTTCTGCTGATCATCATCCTCGGGACGATCTGGATCTTGGGCAATCTGTCAATCCGTATGCATATGCACATGATGTAGACACTCTGGATCACGAGACGGAAGGAAGCGCGCTTGAAATCCCTCAAATCTGTTGCCATTATTGTCATGCTGGGTGCTATCGCCGTTGGGCTGGTGCTGTATTGGCGTCATGATCAGAGGTATCCGTCGACAAAAGACGCTTATATCGGTGCCAATATCATCTACGTGGCGGCCCAAGTGACAGGGCAGGTGGCAGACGTGCATGTCATCGAGAACCAACCGGTCAAGACCGGGGGTATCTTGTTTTCCATCGATGATACGCAATTCAGGGCGTCAGTAGATCAGGCCAAGGCGGATCTGGACAGTGCGGCTCAACAGGCCAAGTCTTATTCCACGCAGATCACCGCCGCCGAGGCAGCGGTTGCAAGTGCGCAATCTGCATATGATACGGCCAACAAAAGTCTGGAACGTGCCAAGGCTTTGCACGCAAGCGGGGATCTGGCGCAGGCTTCTCTGGACCAGACGACCTCGGCATTTGCACAGGCTTCGGCGCGGTTGACCACCAGCCAATCCAGTCTGTTGGCATTGCAGAGCGGGTTGGCGGCGAAACAGGATGATATCTTGTCTTCGCAAGCACAGCTTGAGATTGCCGAAGCCAATCAAGCGTGGACCAAGGTGTTTGCAACAGCCGATGGCTGGATCGCCAATCTAAGCCTGCGCCCCGGATCATCAGTCTCCGCCAATGCGCCTCAGTTTTCGATTGTTGAATCTTCGGATTGGTGGGTGGACGCCAATTTCAAGGAAACCTCGCTGCCCCGAATTCGCCCCGGTCAACCTGTGACGGTTCAGATCGACATGCTGCCCGGAGTCACCCTGACCGGCAAAGTCGCATCCATCGGGCGTGGATCGGGGGATACATTTTCCCTGCTGCCGTCCGAGAATTCCAGTGGCAACTGGGTCAAGGTGACCCGGCGGTTCCCGGTGCGGATCGATCTTGATCCGACCGACGCCCCGCTGCGTGTTGGTGGCAGCAGCAAAGTGGTTGTCGACACAACCGGATCTTCGGACGGAAAATGACACCGTCCGCGACCAGCCGCATCAATAAGGTGATCGTGGTTGCCGTTGTGCTCAGCGCCGTACTCGAAGTATTGGACAGCACGATCGTCAACGTGGCACTCCCACATATTCAGGCAGCTTTTGGTGCGACCTCTGATCAGGCGACATGGATTCTAACCAGCTATATCGTCTCGGCCGTCGTTGTGATGCCGCTGACCGGTTTTGTGGCGCGGCGCGTTGGCCGGCGGCGTCTGATCCTGACCGCCGTTACCGGGTTTGCCGTGATGTCGATCATGTGTGGCCTGTCCTGGAGCCTGGAAACCATTGTGGTCTTCAGGCTGTCGCAAGGCATGTTTGGTGCCTTCCTGATTCCTCTGTCACAATCCATCCTGTTCGATGCGTTCCCACGTGAGAAACGCGGACAGGCAATGGCGGTCTTTGGTCTGGGAGTTGTCGTTGCCCCGGTACTTGGGCCGACTGTGGGGGCGATCCTGACTGAGTATTTCACGTGGCGGATGGTGTTCTTTGTCAATCTACCTGTTGCGGCAATGGCGTTGCTTCTGTTGGCCGGGGAATTGCCAGATGACGAAACCGAAGAGATCAAGATCGACTGGAAGGGTTTGGCCCTTCTGGCCCTTGGAATTGGCTGCCTACAATTCGTGCTGGACCAAGGGGAGACCAAGGATTGGCTTTCGTCGCGCGTCATCCAAGTTGCCGCGATTGCCTCGGTTCTCGGTGCCCTGGGTTTCGTCGCCCACGGACTGACCTCCAAGACCTCGGTCGTTGATCTTCGCCTGTTCGCGGATCGCAACTTTGCTTTGTGCAACTTGATCATTGCTGGTTTTGCTATCTCTCTGTTTGGCGGAATCGCCATACTGCCCACTTTTGTGCAAAACCTGCTGGATTATCCCGTTATTGTCTCAGGTCACTTGTTCATTCCCCGAGGCGTAGCGGCCGGACTCTCAATGGTTTTGACCGGTGCAGTTCTGGTCACCCGGTTCGACCCACGCGTCTTAGCTGGTATCGGGTTATTGCTGACGGCTGCTGGAAACTTTATGCTGGGCGCGCTCAATCTGAATGCCGGTTTTTGGCAACTTGCCTGGCCGGGGGCGGTCAGCGGGCTGGGCATGGGGTTGGTGTTTGTACCAATGTCCATATTGGCGTTCGAGAGTATCAGCCAAACCCGGCAGGATGAGGCATCGGGTTTGTTCAACGTCACCCGTCAGCTGGGATCGTCAATCGGGATATCGCTGGTCGGCACTTGGGTGGTCCGCGGATTGCAAACCAACACCGCAGTGCTGAGCCAGAATGTGACGCCCTACAATCCGGCGGCTCAGGCCTATCTGCAGCCCTTGGGTCTGACACCCGATAGCGCCGAGGGCGCGGCAATTCTGGGCCAGGAAATCGCGCGCCAGGCAGAGCTTATTTCGTATCTGACAGTGTTCAATAATCTGGGTCTGTTGGCGTTTGCAACGATACCGTTGCTGTTCTTCTGCCGCGCATCGAAACCGGGTACCCAGCCTACGGTGCATGCCCACTAGCGCATTAGCGCAAGGCCTATCCACAGCGCAAACCAACACAGGATCAAACTAACCAGAATGTTTCCCGCGGCCAGCGCGATCGTGCGCTCCCAGCGCAGCTCAAGGGATTGGTAAGCAAAGCTGGAGAACGTGGTGAAGCCACCGCAAAATCCAAAGACCAGCCGTTTTTCTTCTTCGCCCATCTCGACTGGCCCACCCAAATAGCCAATCCAAAGCCCCAGCAGCAAGCTGCCAATCACATTCACGATCAGTGTCGACAAGGGAAGATCATGACTGACCCGCAAGGCCAGCCAGTGCCGCAACACTGCGCCCAGACCACCGCCCAAACCAAACATTGCGTGATGAAACAGGTCAGTCATCCCCGGCGGCTTTCTGAATGAAAGCGTCGGCCCAGGACCTCGCCTAGAACTGCAGCGGCAAGGCCAAAGAATATCTCTAGCCCAGCGGCGGCAGGGACCGTCCAGATGTTGCTGGTTGCCATTCTTTCAAGCTCGGCCACGAAGGACGAGAATGTCGACAGCCCACCGCAAAACCCCACAGCACCCAAATGCAGAACATGGGCATGCACCCGATGGCGTATTGAGTACAGCCAGCCCAGAATGAAACACGCAGCAACATTGACGCCAAAAGTTGCGGTTAGAAACGCGGCTCCGGGGATTTCCAGCGAAAATGCCTCGCGCAGCAGGGACCCGAGCGCGCCTCCGACAAAGACGGCCAGAAACATCAGGATCCGGCCCTTGTTAGCTACTGGGGGTTCAATCTTTGCCAAGCGTGTGGCCTCGTTCCGTGATCTGTTCCGCATACAGATTGCCCGGGATCGGATCAACAGCTGCTGCACCGGCTAATCCATTTTCTGTGACACCCGAACGGGCAACCGGTCTTACCAAACGCTTGCAATTCAACGCATAACTGTTCCACGTTGGATCTGTTGCTGTGAGCTCAGCATCTCCAATCCATTAAGGCCACGCTTTTTCGGCGTCACCCAGGGAGTTCAGGAATGATTATACGCAGGCTCTATTACTTCCTGAGTTATGTGTGTCTGCCACTGGTGGCAATTTGGGGGTTTTACTGGCCTCCGGCTCATTGGCTGCTGCTATTCCTTGTGCCGTATGCCGTTGTTGGCCTTTACGATATGCTGACGACCAAACACAATGTTCTGAACAACTATCCGGTTCTGGGGCATTTCCGGTACATGCTGGAATTTGTCAGCCCGGAAATCCGTCAGTACTTCGTGGAAACCAACGACAGCGGTCGGCCCTATAACCGGATCATCCGCGGGCTGGTCTATTCGCGTGCCAAGGGCCAGGTGGACACGCAAGCCTTTGGCACCCAGTACGATATCATGACTGTCGGGTATCACCGCGCCAACCACTCGATGGCGCCCAAGGATGTCCAGAAAAGCGAAGAACGCGTCACGCTGGGCGGGCCGCAATGCGATAAGCCGTACAGCGCGTCTCGTCTGAACGTTTCGGCAATGAGTTTCGGAGCACTCAGCGCAAACGCCATTCGTGCCTTGAACGGCGGGGCCAAAGACGGTGGGTTTGCCCACAACACAGGTGAGGGTGGATTGTCGCCGCATCATCTCGCTGAAGGCGGGGATATTATCTGGCAGATCGGCACGGGCTATTTTGGCTGCCGAACGGCCGAGGGTGGTTTCGACAAAGATGCCTTTGCCGAAAAAGCCAAGAAGGATGTGGTCAAAGCGATCGAGATCAAGCTGTCACAGGGCGCAAAGCCCTCGCATGGTGGGGTGCTGCCTGCTGCGAAGGTCGACAAGGAAATTGCCAAGATCAGGGGGGTACCAGAACATCAGGACGTCATCTCGCCACCCATACACTCGGCCTTCGACGGGCCAACAGGTTTGATGAATTTTGTGCAGCATTTGCGAGAGATGTCCGGTGGCAAGCCCATTGGGTTTAAGCTTTGCATCGGCAACCAGTCCGAGTTTTTGGCGATCTGCAAGGCCATGCTTGAGACGGGTATCCTGCCCGATTTCATCACCGTTGATGGGGCCGAAGGTGGCACAGGCGCTGCCCCGGTTGAATTTACCAATCGTCTGGGTATGCCGCTGAACGAAGCTTTGATCTTTGTGAATAACAGCCTGCGTGGCGTCGGCCTGCGCGACAAGATCCGGATCATCTGTTCCGGCAAGGTCGCCACCGGGTATGACATGATCGAGAAATGCGCGCTGGGGGCCGATATGTGCAACGCGGCGCGGGCCATGATGTTTGCGGTGGGCTGCATTCAGGCCCTGCATTGCAACACGAACCGCTGCCCGTCAGGTGTGGCCACGCAGGATCCGATCCGGGGCCGTGCGGTGAATGTGCCGCAAAAACGCCAGCGGGTGCATCGTTTTCATGATGCCACGCTGGAGAGCTTCCGAGAGCTGCTGGGCGCTATGGGCAAAGCGAAAGTTTCGGACCTTCACCCGAGTGATATTCGACGGCGCACGGCAGATGAACGCGAACGTTCTTATGCCGAGCTGTATTCGTTCATCGAGGATGGCGCTTTGTTGACCGAGGCAGTCCCGGAAGAGTTCGCGGCGGATTGGAAACGAGCATCTGCCGAACACTTTTAAAAATAATCTCTGACACCGCCAAGGATTGACCTTTTCCATCCGTCTTACAAACGTGATGCGTATGAAAACTTCGGATGAAGATCTGGCCTTGGCGGCCTCTGGCGGCGACGCGGACGCGTTTGCCACGCTTCTAGCGCGCCACTATGATCGCGTGTTCCGCCTGGCGTTTCGATTGACCGGGCGTGCGGAGCGGGCCGAGGATCTGACGCAGGACATTTGCGCGGCACTCCCGGTTAAAATCGCCGGATTCCGAGCTCAGGCGAAATTCACCACCTGGCTTTATCGCGTCGTCGTCAACGCCGCAGAAGACGTCCGCCGCCGCCATGCCAGCCATGACCGTGCCGCCGCCGGGTGGGGGGACGTCGAACGCCTACGTCGGGCAGAGGCAGCCGAAACGACCGAGGCAATGGACTGGTTACACCATGCAATGCGGTCCTTGCCTGACGAATTGCAAGATACGTTGGCCCTGACATTGGACGAAGAAATGACCCATGCGGACGCGGCCGACATTCTGGGCATCTCCGAAGGAACGGTGTCATGGCGGATGTCCGAGATACGCAAACGCTTACGAGCCATGCGACAAGAGGAGCTGGCGCAATGACTAACGAATTTGACGATCTGAAAGCTCTGATGGATGCAGCGACGCCTGCACCCGATGCCCGTCGCCGTGCTGAAAATCTGGAACTGGCACAGGAAAATTTCGCGCGCGCCCAAGGATCGCGTGCCGGGATGCGTCCCACTGTTAAGCGAGGCCTGATAGCCCGCCTGACAGAAGGAGCGAAATCCATGTTGAATACCCTCTCACATCGCGGCGTGTTGACCGCAACCACTGCAATCGCCGCCGTGGCTTTGGTCATGATCGTGCCGCAGACCCGGGACTATGTGGTTGATCCAACCACTTGGACTGAAAGTCGGGTCGCGCTGCCAAAACCGGAAACTTCAAAGACGGATGATGAAGCCGATATGTCGGCTGACCTGCTTGGCGAAAGCATAGAAGAGTCGATTGCCGAAACTCCGCTGGTGACCGAAACAAAGCCGGCTTTGGCACCATCGCCGAGACAACAGAAGTTGAGTGCTGCGGTGCCCGAGGTTCAAAATGGCCAGACTGCCGGTATTGGCAGCAGCGCGCTTTATGAGTCGGCGGACGCTGCGGATCTTCGGTCGCTACCCGGTTTGGTTCCGGATCAAAACACTGAGGCCTATGCAAACGCTGATACAAACTCGCTGAAAGTCACTGCTGACGAGCCGGTCTCGACCTTCTCGATTGACGTTGATACTGCATCTTACTCGATTGTCAGGTCTTCGCTGATGAACGGTCACATGCCGCCCAAGGACGCGGTGCGGGTGGAAGAGATGGTGAACTATTTCCCATACACCTATCCCGCCCCCGATGACGGCGCGCCGTTCCGTTCGACAATCACTGTGTCTCCGACACCGTGGAACGACGGCACACAGCTTGTCCATATAGGTATTCAGGGCGCATTGCCCGAGATTGAGGATCGCCCACCACTGAACCTTGTGTTCCTGATCGATACGTCTGGGTCTATGCAGGACGCCAACAAACTGCCGTTGCTCAAACAATCCTTCCGGCTTTTGTTGTCCGAACTGCGACCCGAGGATCAGGTGTCTATCGTAACCTACGCGGGCAGCGCCGGGCAGGTTTTGGAACCAACAGCAGCGTCTGATCGCACGAAGATCCTGAACGCATTGGAGCAGCTGGAGGCTGGCGGGTCGACCGCCGGGCAGGCGGGGCTGCAGCAAGCTTATCAGGTGGCGGAAGGTATGGCAGAGGAAGGCGATGTAACGCGCGTGATCCTTGCCACGGACGGGGATTTCAACGTTGGCCTGTCTGATCCGGACGCGTTGAAGGACTTCATCGCAGACAAACGCGACAGCGGCACATTCCTGAGCGTTCTGGGCTTTGGCCGAGGCAACCTGGATGACGCGACGATGCAGGCGCTGGCCCAAAACGGAAACGGGCAGGCGGCTTATGTCGACACGCTTAATGAGGCGCGCAAGGTTTTGGTGGACCAATTGACAGGTGCGTTGTTCCCAATTGCCAATGACGTAAAGATTCAGGTGGAATTCAACCCGGCACAGATCGCCGAGTACCGTTTGATCGGGTATGAAACCCGCGCCCTCCGGCGTGAGGATTTCTCGAACGATAAGGTCGATGCGGGTGATATTGGCGCAGGCCACAGCGTGACCGCTGTTTATGAGGTCACTCCTGTAGGATCAGACGCCATTCGCAATACCCCATTGCGATATGCCTCGGATCCGAAACCGGAAGGCTCAGACGAGATCGGATTTTTCAAATTGCGTTACAAGACACCTGGTGCAAGCGAAAGCCAATTGATCGAGCAGCCAATTTTGCCTGGTCAGGCCCCAGCGGATGACGACGTAAGGTTTTCTTATGCGATTGCCGGGTTTGGTCAACTGCTGCGCGGGGGCCCCTATCTGGGTGACTGGTCGTACGACGACGCAATAGCACTGGCGAATACGGCCAAGGGCGAAGATCCGTTTGGATACAGAATCGAGGCCGTCACACTGATGCGTTTGGCCGAGGCTCTATCGCGTTAAACTAAGGGGCGGGTCGCAGTGCTGTGACCCGCCGGCGCACTCTCAGTTTATGGATGGTCGTGGGTTACTGGCGGCATGCGAGTTGATCTTGCGAACGCTCCATTCCACGGCATCCCGCATGGTTCCTCCCAACGCAGCATCAAATGCCTTGACCAGATCTGGTGTCTGGTCACTGGCCGAAACCACGTTTTCCTGAAACGAACTGGATGCGATGATTTTGTCTTCGAACTCGTCGACGATCTTGATGTTCATCCGCACTTCAACACGCACGGTTTTTGTGTCTTCGGTTTCGGAAACCACAACGCCTTGAAACTCGCGCAGGTCGGGTACGATGACATAGTCCGCGCGCAGCCCAACAGTCGAGCGGCCGACCGCTGCCACCTTGCCAGAGTTTTCATAGCTTTCGACCATCAACGCCTGAACGATTAGCGGAGCACGGTCGACCCAGCGGGCACGCGGCAGGTATTGTACCTGCAGCGGGGTTGGCTGAACTGCGATTTGATCTGTATTCACTGCCGCCGTCGCAGTTGGTTCCTGAACCACAATCTGCTTTTGTATCTTCGGCAGCGACGACGAAAAGGTACTTTTGGGCGTCAACAGATAAAGATCGTTTGGCTTGGCTGCTTGCTGCAATGTTCCCAAGCCAGCGCAGCCGCCAAGCGCCGCTATCATCAGGGTCAGAACGAAAGGCCTAATCATTGACGAAACTCCGATGCTTGGGTGCCCAGAAGGAAACGTGCCGGGTCACGTTCGACCTTGTCTACCAACCGATCGAGGCTGATGACCAGCCGCTGGGATTCTTCGACGAACCGAACGAATTGCGGTAGCCCCACACGCAGGAAGTCCGAAACCTGTCGGCGGTTTGTCTGGACGATGCCGTCGATTGTTCCCAACAATTCCGACGCGGAATTTGATGCACTGAGAACGTCGTCTGAAATCTTGTCGATCTTTTCCGTGATGTTCGACACGGTCTCCGTGACCTGATTTGCCGCCTTACGGATATCTTCCGCAACCGGAGCCACGTCTTCATCCATCACTCGGTTTGCCGAGTCGAATGCGCGTTCGGCTGATGTAAGCGTGCTTTTCGCCGTGTCCATCGCCGAGGTGATCGACCCCAGCGTCTTGTTTGCGTTCAGCACGGTTTCGGTAACAACCTCAAGCGTTACACTACCTTCGTCGGACAGACGCGTCAGGCGTTCAGCCAGCTGCGAACCATGCTCGATAAAGGGCCGGATATCTTCTTTCAAAACGGAGTCAGCCGTCGCCAGGGTCGTCTTGGCTTCATCCAGGGCCAGCTTGGCTGAATCCGATGCGGTTTTGACGGACTTTAGGGTATCTGTGCCGGTCTTTAGCGTTGTTTCGGCTGTGTCGATCAACGGATCCAAACGTTTTGAGAACTCTCCAATGTCCTTTGCGACCTGGCCAACGTCATTGGCCACGGATTCAAAGCTGGTCAGCGTTTTGTCCAGTTTACCTGTGGCTGAGGACAGGTTGTCCAGAATACTGCTGACAGCTTCGCGGTTCTTGTCATCAACCACCTTGTTGAGGCTGTCCAGCAAAGTCACTGCCTCGTCCAGAACCTTTGGTGCACCTTCAAACAGGGACTGAATCGTGCTGCGTTTGCTTTTGATCACGCTGTTCTGCGCCAATCGCTCGGCGGTTGCTGATCCTCCTGTAAGCTCGACGTAGCCAACGCCGGTAACGCCCAGCGACTGTAACTGTGCAATTGTCTCTGAGGTGACGGGGATATCGGCATCTACTTCGATCCGTACCCGTACCTTAGACGGGTCGTCTTTATCCAGATTCAGCGATATCACCTGCCCCACCGGCAGGCCGTTGTAGTTGACGCCGCCTGCCGCAGACAAACCCGAGACATTGCCGAACAGCACATCATAATAAGCGTATTGGCGGGTGACCTCGAATTTGGCGAGCCATAGGAAAAAGCCGAACGCGCCCAGAATCCCCGCAAGGGTGAACGCTCCGATCAGGATGTAGTTTGCTCGGGTTTCCATCGCCTCTACCTGTCCTGCCCCTTCTGTTGTGCCGCGCGGGCACGGGGGCCTGTGAAGTACTCTTTCACCCAAGGATGGTCGACCTTGGTCATGTCTTCTATCGGACCTTCGACCAGCACGCGTTTTTCTGCAAGCACCGCGATACGGTCACAGATGGCGTACAGACTGTCCAGATCATGGGTGACCATGAAAACCGTCAGTCCAAGCGCCTGCTGCAATTCGCCAATCAGGTCATCATAGGCGGCGGCGCCAATCGGGTCCAAGCCGGCCGTAGGTTCGTCCAAAAACACAATTTCCGGGTCCAAAGCCAGCGCGCGCGCCAAAGCGGCACGTTTACGCATGCCGCCCGACAGTTCGGACGGAAACTTGCCACAGCTTAATTGTGGCAAGCCAACGAGGCTGATTTTGAGCGCCCCAAGCGCCTCCATCAGGCTTTCGCTGATGCCGGTATGTTCGCGCAGCGGAGCCATGACATTTTGCAAAACTGTCAATGAAGAGAACAACGCACCGTCCTGAAAAGCGACGCCCCAATGCCGTTCGATCCTTCGGCGATCTTCTTCTGGGCCGTTCAGAACGTCTACGCCCAAAACCTCGATACTGCCCGCCGCAGGTCTGTTCAGCCCTACGATCGTGCGAAGCAGAACGGATTTACCTGTGCCCGAACCGCCGACAATACCCAGAACCTCGCCGCGCCAAACATCGAGGTTTAGATCGTCATGCACCACTTGCGGGCCAAACTGATTTCGCAGGCCGCGCACGCGGATGACGGCATCACGTTGTGCGCCCGCCTGCGTGTTTTGCTGTTGAACCGTGCCATCCATATCAGACCCCGATCTGCGAGAAGAAAATCGAGAACATTGCGTCGATTGCGATCACCATAAAGATGGATTGGACAACCGAAGCCGTCGTGCGCTGACCAACGCTTTGGGACGAGCCTTTGACCTGCATAGCCTGCCAGCACGCGATGACCCCTATGACCAGTGCAAAAAACGGCGCCTTGATCAGACCGACAGCCAGTTGCCACACGTCGGTGTTTTCCTTCAGACGAGTTACGAACATTCCGGGGCTGACGCCCAGATCAATCCAGCTCATCAATGCACCGCCAAAAAGTCCGGCCATGTCCGCGACAAATCCGAGGATGGGCAGCATGATCAAAAGCGCAAGCACTCGGGGGATGACCAGCACTTCGATCGGGTCCAGCCCCAATGTGCGCATGGCATCAATCTCTTCCTGCACCTTCATTGAACCGATCGAGGCCGTGAAGGCCGAGCCGGACCGACCTGCAACGATGATTGCCGTCAGCAAAATACCCAGTTCGCGCAGAATAGAGATCGAGATCAGCTCGACCACAAAAATTTCCGCACCGAATTGTTTCAGCTGGGTCGCGCCCTGAAAGGCCAGAACGACCCCGATCAGAAACCCCATGAGCGCGACGATGGGCAGGGCCTTAAACCCGGTTTCTTCCATGTGCGTGACCAAAGCGGCGCGACGCAGGCGCCAAGGTCGCAGAAGCGTACGCACCAGCCGGTCGAGTGTTAGCCCGAGGAACCCCAATATGGACAGAGTGTCCTGCCACGTCCCGTAAGTACCTTGTCCAATGTGTGCGACCCAGTCTGTAAAGCCACGTGGTTTGGCTAGCTTGCCGGGATCACTGGGGATATTGTGGGACACCGTATCGATCAGTGCCGCATGGGCTGGCAGGACCCCCTTGAACTGAAGTGTCGCGCCATTGGACGTGAAGCGCCCTGCCAGATCCGCGACCAACCATGCGCCGCCAGTGTCGAGAGCATCAACGTCTGTCAAATCAAGTGTGACCGGGCCATCCGACGGGTGGATCGCGGCAAAGTCGTTTTCAACGGTTTCCAGCGATTGCGTCAGCATCTCACCGGCAATACGCACCAACGTGCCGTCGCTGTTTCGCTCGGATGTTATCTTAGGCGGCGTCATGGCAACATGTGAAGTGAAACGCACAAGGGCTGCAACGGCTTTGTGGCACCCAATCGGGAATTGAGTGCTCAGAATGGCGTTCGTGCGACACCGGGCGACAAGAATTATCGATTTTCCAGTACACTCTGTGATCTATTCACTTGTGTCACCGGGTGGCGATGTTATCTTTGTCCCTGTTATTGTATTTTTGTTATTCGGTTGTGTTTCATGTCTGACCATCAAGCAAATGTTGATGTCGAAATCGGGTCCGAGCGGGGCTTTGGGTTCGTCTTTACTGCAGTCTTCCTGATCATTGCCCTGTGGCCGCTTTGGGGCGGTGGTACAGTGCGTTGGATTCCGCTGGTCATTGCTGCCATCATTCTGGCTTTGACCTTTTTTGCCCCGAAAACGCTGACCAAGCCCAATCGGCTTTGGTTCAAGTTTGGGATGTTGCTGGGCGCTATCGTTGCGCCTGTTGTGATGTTCCTTGTTTTCATAACCACATTTGTGCCGTTTGGCGTCTTTGTACGCCTGTTTGGCAAAGATCTTTTGTCTGAGAAATTAGACAGTTCAGCAAAAAGCTATTGGGTTGATCGCACGGATCAGCCCGGCAGCATGAAACAGCAGTTTTAAAGAAGGGAGAACCAGGCGTGACATTCGTTTCCGAGCTCTGGTCATTTATGAGGGTCAGAAAAAAGTTTTGGCTGTTGCCCATCCTGATTGTGTTGGGTCTGTTTGGCGGTCTGATTGTACTTAGCCAAGGTTCGGCAATCGCTCCGTTCATCTATACGCTGTTCTGATCCTATGACGTATATTTTAGGCATATCAGCGCTGTATCATGACAGCGCAGCAGCTTTGCTGTGCGACGGTAAGATCATTGCCGCCGCCCAGGAAGAACGCTTTACCCGTCGCAAACACGACCCGGGTTTCCCTGAAAAGGCCATCGAATATGTGTTGGCCGAATCAGGGGTTACCCTTGCCGATGTGGACAATGTTGTCTTTTACGACAAACCGTTTCTGAAGTTCGAACGCCTGATCGAAACCTATATTGCGGTCGCGCCGCGCGGTTTTAATTCGTTCCGAATGGCGATGCCGGTCTGGTTGCGAGAGAAGCTATTTCTCAAGGACCTGCTGAACAAACAGCTGCGTAGAATCGACCCGGATTTCTCGGTCGAGAAAATTCTGTTCACAGAACACCACGTCAGCCATGCGGCCAGCGCGTTCTACCCCTCTCCGTTTGAAGAGGCGATCGTGCTGACTGTGGACGGCGTTGGGGAATGGGCGACGACAACGGTTGGTATCGGCCGCGGCAATGACCTTACGATGGTCAAGGAACTGCACTTCCCGCATTCTCTGGGTCTGCTCTATTCGGCGTTCACCTATTACACGGGCTTCAAGGTCAATTCCGGTGAATACAAGGTCATGGGTCTGGCCCCTTATGGGGTGCCGCAATACAAAGATCTGATCCTTGAACACCTGGTGGACTTGAAAGAGGACGGCTCGTTCCGCCTGAACCAGAAGTATTTCAACTACACCGCCGGTCTGACGATGACCAACAAAGCGTTGGAAGATCTGTTTGGCCATCCGGTGCGCAAGCCCGAAACGGAACAGTTGGCGCAATTCCACATGGATATAGCGGCGTCGGTGCAGGCCGTGACCGAGGAAATCATGCTGCGCATCACCCGTGATCTGGCGCGCGAGCATGGTATACGCAATCTGTGTATGGCGGGTGGTGTGGCCTTGAACTGCGTTGCCAACGGCAAAATCCTCCGGGACGGTGCCTTTGACAATATTTGGGTGCAACCTGCCGCCGGCGATGCCGGTGGTGCATTAGGGGCGGCCTATGCCGCCTGGCATCAAGAGATGCAGAAACCGCGTGAGGTTCCTTCTGGCGATCAGATGCAGGGATCTTACCTTGGCCCTGTGTATGAGGATGATGCAATTGCCAAGGAATTGGCACAAGCCGGCGCAAAATTCACCACCTATGCGAACGGAGAGCTGGTCGATCAAACCGCACAGGCGTTGGCGGATGGCAAAGCGGTTGGCTGGTTTCAGGGGCGTATGGAGTTTGGTCCACGTGCATTGGGTGCCCGCTCAATCCTGGGCGATCCAAGATCCGAGTCGATGCAAAAGACGCTCAACCTCAAGGTCAAATACCGCGAGAGTTTCAGGCCATTCGCACCATCTGTTCTAAGCGAAGATGCATCCGAATGGTTCGAACTGGATGGGGATAGCCCCTACATGCTGATCGTTGCCGATGTTCAGGACCGCATTCGGCGCAAGATGACGGATGAGGAAAACGCATTGTTTGGCATCGACAAGCTAAATGTGAAGCGGTCCGACATTCCGGCTGTGACCCATGTCGACTATTCCGCCCGTATCCAGACCGTGCACAAAGAAACCAATCCGGCTTATCACGCGCTGATCTCAAAGTTTAAGGATCTGACCGGCTGTTCACTGGTGGTCAACACCTCGTTTAACGTACGTGGTGAACCGATCGTGTGCACGCCCACCGATGCGTTCCGTTGTTTCATGGGCACAGACATCGAAGTGCTGTCCATCGGGAATTGCTTGCTGCGCAAGGAAGAACAGGACCCGGCCCTTAGGGAAAACTACGAGACCAAATACGAGCTGGACTAACCAGTTGCATGACCGATTGAACCACGACAAAGTCCGTATCTGAAAGAGGGTACGGAATAGGGGTCCGTGGCATGGGTCAGGCTGGAAACGTCTTGTTCATTATCATCGACCAGCTCCGGGCCGATTGCCTGTCCGGAGCGTTGGCCGAGCACGTAGATTTGCCCAACCTGCGGGCTTTTATGGACGACGCGGTAACGTTTACGCGCCACTACTCGGTCACCAATCCTTGCGGCCCATCACGTGTGTCGCTTTTGACCGGCCAATACGCGATGAATCATCGGTCGGTGCGCAACGGAACGCCGCTGCGACACGACACTCCGAACCTCGCGACCGAAGTGCGCAAGGCGGGATATCTGCCCATGCTGTTTGGCTATACAGACACATCTGCAGATCCTCGGGTGCATGATCCAAATGATCCGATACTGAAATCCTATGAGCAGTGCATGGATGGATTTCTTGAGGTTGTTGAAATGCGCCTTGAGGAGTCTTTTCCCTGGCAGTCACATCTGATGAAGAAAGGCTATGAATTTGAATCCTACTGGGATGTTTACAAACCCGTTTCACGGGATGGCCAGGAACCAAAGCTGAATGACCCTGCGCTGTATCGGGCAGAGGATAGCGATACGGCTTTTCTGACCGATGCGTTTCTGGATGGTATCGCACCGCATCGGGGCAAGAACTGGTTTGCTCATCTAACCTATATTCGCCCGCATCCGCCGCTGGTGGCCCCGGCACCGTACAACGATATGTACGATCCGGCGGGAATTCCGGTGCCACAACGCCTTGCTGCGGCTGCTGACGAAAAGGAATTGCATCCGTTCTTTGGACCAACGATCGACGCCTACACCGCAAAGGGTTTTGTGCACGGGTTTGATGAGGTTGCGCCGACGGACGAAAACATCTGTACATTGCGGGCCATCTATCTGGGTCTGGCGACAGAGGTCGATCACCACATCGGTCGTGTGGTTGAATATCTGAAACAGAGCGGTCAATACGATGACACGCTAGTAGTCATTACCGCTGATCATGGAGAGATGCTGGGGGATCGTCATAGCTGGGGCAAAATGACGGCCTATGACGCTGCATATCATACGCCCTTGATCATCCGTGATCCGGGCAATCAAGCGCGGTCTGGTTCAACGGTCACCGTCCCAACCGAGTCGATTGATGTGACGCCAACAATTCTTGATTGGGTTGGCCAACAAGCACCCAATGCAATGGATGGCCGGTCTTTGCTACCTTTATTGCAAGGCGACATGCCTGAGGATTGGCGCAGCTACTCGTTCAGCGAGCTCGATTTCTCAGAACCCGAAAATCCGACGCAATGGCAACAGCAGCTGGGGACCAGCAACAGCGAATCTTGCCTGTCCATCTTGCGGGATGAGCGATTTACGCTGGTGGAGTTTGCCGCCGACCTTCCACCAATCCTGTTTGATCATCAGGGTCGCGGAGAGTTCGAGAATGTAGCGGCAAACCCCGAATTTGCCGCCGACCTCGCCCGGCTTGGACGGCAGATGCTAAGACATCGGATGCGCAACACGGATCATACGTTGTCGCTGCATTCAATCACAACCGATGGTCCAAAATCTCAGACGCGGTACTAGGCACTTTGGTGTCATCACACCAATACCGATCTTGCAACCTATTTCCATTTAGTATACCGCCGCATACAATTCTATTCGCCGGGCGTTTACCCGCCTGGTGCCCAATCAAATTCGCCGGAAGTAGCCATGAGCCTTTACACAGAATACCTGAACGAGATCAAAACCCGCAAAGAACAGGGGCTCAACCCCAAGCCCATCGAAGATGGCGCGTTGACGCAGGAGATCATTGGTCAAATCAGAGATGCCGGGTACATGCATCGGGCTGAGTGCTTGAACGACTTCATCTACAATACCTTGCCCGGCACAACCAGCGCAGCAGGGGAAAAGGCAAGGTTTCTCAAAGAGATCATTCTTGGCGAAGCCCTGGTAGAAGAGATTTCCCAGCCCTTCGCGTTCGAGCTGTTATCACATATGAAAGGAGGCCCTTCGGTCGAAGTCCTTCTTGATCTGGCATTGGGTGATGACACTTCGATTGCAGAACAGGCCGCAGGCGTTCTGAAAACTCAGGTCTTTCTGTATGACGCGGACACTGGCCGGCTCAGGGCGGCATTTGAGGCCGGGAACCAGATTGCCAAGAGCATTCTGGAAAGCTATGCGCAGGCCGAGTTCTTCACCAAACTTCCTGAGATCGAAGATGAGATCAAGGTCGTCACTTACGTGGCCGCCGAGGGTGATATCTCGACCGACTTACTATCGCCCGGCAATCAGGCGCATTCACGATCAGACCGTGAGTTGCATGGCAAATGTATGATTTCGCCCGAAGCTCAGGCTGAAATCCAGGAGCTGCAAAAGCAACACCCGGACAAGCGCGTCATGTTGATTGCCGAGAAGGGCACGATGGGCGTTGGGTCTTCGCGTATGTCTGGCGTGAACAACGTGGCACTATGGACCGGTAAACAGGCCAGCCCTTACGTGCCATTCGTCAACATTGCTCCGATTGTCGCGGGAACGAACGGTATCTCACCAATTTTCCTGACGACTGTTGGTGTGACCGGCGGGATCGGCATTGACCTCAAAAACTGGGTCAAGAAAGTGGATGCCGACGGTAATCCGATCTTGAATAATGACGGCAACCCAATTCTGGAACAGACGTATTCAGTCGAAACCGGCACGGTTCTGACTATCAATACAAAAGACAAAACACTGTGTAACGCGGCGGGCGACGAAGAGTTGGTTGACGTGTCCGCGTCATTGTCCGCGCAAAAGGTCGAATTCATTAAGGCGGGCGGGTCCTATGCAATTGTCTTTGGCAAAAAGCTTCAGGCCTTTGCAGCTGAGAGCCTGGGTATCGAACTGAAGTCCGCCTTTGCTCAATCCAGGGAAATCTCGCATGAAGGGCAGGGCCTGACGGCTGTTGAGAAGATTTTCAACAAGAACGCTGTTGGCGTTACTGGCGGTAAGGTTCTACACGCCGGATCTGATGTTCGGGTCAGCGCCAATATCGTCGGATCGCAGGACACGACGGGTCTTATGACGTCACAAGAACTGGAGTCCATGGCCGCGACGGTGATTTCCCCAATCGTTGATGGCGCCTATCAATCCGGGTGTCACACGGCTTCGGTTTGGGATTCCAAGGCGCAGGCGAACATCCCCAAGCTGATGTCGTTCATGAACAAATTCGGTCTGATCACAGCGCGGGATCCCAAGGGCGAATACCACGCGATGACGGATGTGATTCACAAGGTTCTGAATGACATCACGGTGGATGACTGGGCTATCATCATTGGCGGTGACTCCCATACGCGCATGTCCAAAGGCGTGGCATTTGGTGCGGATTCGGGAACTGTCGCTCTGGCATTGGCAACGGGCGAAGCCACCATGCCAATCCCTGAATCCGTCAAAGTGACCTTCAAGGGTCAAATGGCCGACCACATGGATTTCCGCGACGTGGTTCATGCAACGCAGGCGCAAATGCTGCGCAAATTCGGCGACAACGTTTTTCAGGGCCGGATCATCGAGGTTCACATCGGTACTTTGCTGGCAGACCAGGCGTTTACGTTCACCGATTGGACCGCAGAGATGAAGGCCAAAGCCTCAATCTGTATTTCTCAGGACGAAACTCTGATTGAGTCCCTCGGGATCGCGAAAGACCGCATTCAGATCATGATCGACAAGGGGATGGACAACGCCGCAGGCACGCTTCAGGGATTGATTGACAAGGCAAACACGCGGATCGCTGAGATCCAATCTGGTGAGAAACCGGCTTTGACGCCGGACGATAACGCCAAGTATTTTGCCGAGTTGGTCGTAGATCTCGACGAGATCGATGAACCTATGATCGCAGATCCGGATGTGAACAACGCGGATGTGTCCAAACGATACACGCACGACACCATCCGCCCGGTGTCTTATTATCAGGGCGAGAAAAAGGTCGATCTGGGTTTTGTGGGATCTTGTATGGTCCACAAGGGCGACTTGGTCATTGTGTCTCAGATGCTCAAAAACCTGGAAAAGAAGAACGGCAAAGTCGAATTCAAAGCACCACTGGTTGTCGCTGCGCCGACGTACAACATCGTCGATGAGCTGAAAGAAGAGGGCGACTGGGGTATTTTGCAAAAATACTCAGGCTTCGAATTTGATGATTTGTTCCCCAAAGGCGCTGCCCGTACCGAATACGAGAATATTCTGTATCTCGAACGCCCTGGCTGTAACCTGTGCATGGGCAACCAGGAAAAAGCCGCCAAGGGCGACACAGTTCTGGCGACGTCCACACGTCTGTTCCAAGGGCGCGTTGTCGAGGATTCAAAGGAAAAGAAGGGCGAATCCCTGCTGGCTTCTACGCCGGTTGTGGTGCTGTCTGCGATCCTTGGTCGGACCCCAAAAATCGAAGAATACAAATCAGCCGTGGAAGGCATCGATCTGACAAAGTTCGCACCGCCCATGGAAAAACCCTCTGCTGCGAAGTCAGTGCATTTCTAACGCAGCACCTGAGGTCAAAAGGCTTGCCCGGTATTCGTTGAAACCGGGCGAACCCTTACCCCGGCATTTGCGTCTCAGAGACCGTTCAAAGAAAATCGGTTTCAATCAGCCTCTCGCCAGGCCTGAAAGGACAGTTGGCTCTTGTTGCGAATGCGCGCTCTTCAACGCTTCAAGAAACAGCTTGGTGACACGGGTTGGGGCAGGTTGTTTTCGTGTCGCCGCAGCAAACCTTGTGCGGTATTGAGTCTCTTCCGGTAGTATTTTCCTCATAAGGCCCCTGTCGACAAACCCTTGCGCCAAATGGTCTGGTAAAAATCCGATGTAACGGCCCGACAGGATAAGGATCGCCAAGGCTTGTTCGTTCTGAACTTTTGCTGCGCGCTTGAACCCAAGTTGTTGGCCAACGATCAGATTTGGCGAATTCACGCTTACCCCGGCATAGTTGTATCTGCGCAGGTCACCGGTGCGGAGATGGGCGTCCGAGGTTGCAAACAATGGGTGATCTGCACCGCAATAGAGGAACATATCCTCACCATAAAGCGGAACATAATTCAGGCTGGTCGACGGTCGGTGCAGCGCAATGATACCCAAATCCAACTGGCCCGAGATGACCATTTTTTCGATCACGTTTGGGGGCTCCAGTGACAGTTCAATCTGAACTGCGGGTGCCGCCTCATTGAAATTGTGGATCGCCGAGGCAAGCTGAGCCTCGGGATTCGAGGCGCATTGATCGAACAGTGAAACGCGGATTGTCCCTGCAAGTTGTTCTTTTATCTCGTTAACTTCGGTTCTGAAATGCGATACTGCGATCAACAGCTCTTCTGCTGCAGCCAGTACCTGCTCTCCGTCTTCGGTCAGAGAAAACCCGGCCGGACCGCGATTGCAAAGCTTCAGCTTCAAGCGCAGCTCGAGGTCCGATATATGCTTTGAAATAGTCGACTTACCAATGTTCAGTTCGATCTCGGCCGCCGTCAGCCCGCCGCTTTCAACGACGGTCTTGAAAATCCTAAGCAATCGGATGTCCGTATCGCCTATTCGCGTGGCAAGCGTATCGTGATTCATTTTAAGTTCGACATCTATGAAACCTATTACGCAAAGATTAACAACTAAGAAACATTTTATGCAAGCTAGTGTTGATCTGCTGAGGCAGAATCGGACTGGCCACATCTCCCCAAGGTCGGCGCGCACCTCAAAATCTGACAAATGGGAGGAAATCCATGTCATTCATCAAGAAGGTTGGCGCCTTTACCGCTGCGGTATCCGTGGCGGCGCTTATGGTTGCCGGCGCGGCTGACGCGAAGAACTTTAAAATCGCGGTTGGCGACAGCGGAGGTTCCAGCCAAGAGGCAACGGGACTAGGCTTTAAAGCCGCCCTCGAAGAGTTATCGGGTGGCAATCATACGGCAACTCTTTTCCTGAACGGTCAGCTCGGATCCGAGCAAGATACCGTCAACGACGCGGCCATTGGCACGCTTGATATGTCGCTGCTTGCGATCAACAACATCACTCCGTTCTCGCCGACCGTAGGCGTGTTCACCCTGCCTTACGTGATCCTCAGCCTTGAGGATGCCGAGAAACTGACCCAAGGCCCAATTGGTCAGGAACTGACTGAGAACACCATCAATGACGCCGGTGTTCGTATCATCGCCTGGACCTATACAGGTTTCCGCGTTCTCACCAACTCGAAAAAGCCGGTCAAGTCGGTTGCCGATCTGGAAGGCCTCGTGATCCGCGTTCCCAAAAACGAGATCATGATCGACACCTACAAGTCATGGGGCATCAGCCCGACGCCGATGGCGTGGTCGGAAACCTTTGCTGGTCTACAGACCAAAGTGGTCGACGGGCAGGATAACCCCTACACCACCATCAATGCGATGAAGTTCTACGAAGTTCAGAAATATGTGACCAATATTCGTTACATTTTCTCGATCGAGCCGCTCATCATTTCCGAGCAGGTGTTCCAGGAACTGTCCGCCGAGGATCAAGCGATTATCCTCGAGGCTGGCAAGGCAGCAACGCAGGCATCGGCTGACTTCCTGCGCGAAAAGGAAGCTGAAATCAAAGCACTTTTGATCGAAAAGGGCATGGAGATCAGCGACCCGGAGAACGACGAAGCCGAATTCATCGAACTGGCAACCACCGCCGTGTGGCCGAAGTTCTATGAAAGCATCGGCGGTGTTGAAAAACTCAACGCTGTTCTGGCCGAAATCGGCCGCGATCCGGTTTCGCAATAAACAAGGACCAAAAGGTCAATGAAATGGGGGCACTTGATGGTGCCCCCTACAAATAAGGGAGGGTCAGATGTCGAAATTTTGGGGATTTGTGGACAACATCGAAAGCTATATCTGCCGCACATTGCTGGCGATGTTCGTTTGTCTGTTGTTTCTTCAGGTCATCGTGAGAACGCTGTTTGCATTCTCGTTTTCTTGGGTCGAAGAACTGTCGATCTACATGTTCGTTTGGTTTGTCTTCTTTGGTGCCAGCTATGCCGCAAAGATGGGTGCCCATAACCGGGTGACGTTTCAGTTCAAGTTCCTGTCGCCCCGCGCGATCAAATACATCGAAGCCTTCGCGGATCTCTTCTGGATCTTCTTCAATGTCGTTTTCGTCTATCTGGCGATCGACTTCATCTTCAACAAGATGAACAAGTTCCAGTCGTCGCAGACCCTCGGGTTCCACCTTAGCTGGGTTTATATCGTGCTACCCATCGCCTTCACCTTGATGACCATCCGGGTGATCCAAGTGAACTACCGAAAACTCGTGCTGGATGAAGAGATGGTCGATCCGGATTCGATCGATCTCGATGCTGTCAAAGCAGAAGCCGAAAGCCATGGCACTTCCAGTTCTGAGGGAGAAAAGTAATGGGCACTGAAATTATCCCACTGCTGTTTGGCGGATTCCTGTTTCTGCTGTTCATCGGTGCTCCGATCACGGTGGCGCTTGGCGTCTCGACTCTGATCACCTTCCTTTATTTGGGTGAAAACCCGATCAAATTCGTGCAGATTGCCTTTACTTCGGTCGGGTCCTTCCCGCTGATGGCGCTGCCCGCTTTCATTCTGGCGGGTGCGCTGATGGAGGCATCGGGGCTGTCGCGACGGCTTATCAATGTCGCCGAAAGCTTTGCTGGTCCCTTCACCGGCGGCATGTCGGCTGCAACCGTTATGGCGTGTCTGTTCTTTGGCGCTATCTCGGGCTCTGGTCCGGCGACGACCGCCGCGGTTGGTATGTTGATGATCCCGGCTATGATTGATCGCGGCTATTCAAAGGGTTTCGCGTCGGCCATCACCGCCTCGTCAGGTGGCCTGGGTATCGTTATCCCGCCGTCGATCCCGCTGATCATTTTCGGCATCGCCGCATTGGGCATGCCGCCCCCGCCTGAAGCAGTAGAAGAGTTCGGCCAGTTCCAGACCGTTTCGATCCCGAAACTGTTCATCGCTGGATTTATGCCCGCCTTCCTGATCGCAGGCAGTTTGCTGCTGATGAACTACATCCTTGCAAAAAAGAACAACTACACTGGCAGTACCGAAGGCTGGTCAGCGCGCCATATGTGGTGTGAGGTGTATCGCGGCTTCTGGGCGCTGATGGCACCGGTGGTGATCCTGGGCGGCATCTACTCGGGCTTTTTCACTCCGACCGAAGCGGCCATTGTCGCGATCTTCTACACGTTGATCGTGGGTGCGTTCATCTATCGTGAGCTGTCGTGGAGTAGCCTGTTCGGTGCATTGGAAACCACCACCTGGCTGACCGGTCGGGTTCTGCTGATCATGTTCACCGCAACGGTGTTCGGGCGGCTACTGGTTGAAAACCAGGTACCGGCCGTGATCGCACAGGGTATGTTGTCTTTTACTGACAACATCTATGTGATCTGGACACTTGTGATCCTGTTCCTGCTGTTTGTCGGCATGTTTATGGAGACGCTTGCAACGATCCTGATCCTGGTTCCGGTGATGCTGCCCGTGGCCTACAGCGTGGGCATTGATCCGATCCACTTTGGCGTGGTCATGGTCTGTACGTTGGGCATCGGCTTCCAGACACCGCCGCTGGGTGAAAACCTGTTCATCGCGTCGGGGATATCGAAGATCTCGATCGAAGAGATCTCGTTACGCGCCTTGCCGTTTGCCTTCATCAATACGGTTGCGATCTTCATCATCGCGTTCTTCCCCGAAATCTCGCTCTGGCTGCCGCGCGTGTTCGGTTACTAGGCGCGATCGAACGGAAAAGGGAACTGAAACCATGAAACCAACAATTACGCAGATCCTTTTCGCGACTGATCTGTCGCGGAATTCCACCTACGCCTTAATGCACGCGGCCAGCCTGGCCGCGTCAACAGGGGCAAAGCTGCATGTTTTGCATGTCTCCGAGCCCCTCAGTGACGACGCGTTGATTACCCTACGCATGTTCATGCAGGATACAGGCTCGCGTACCGAAGCCTTAAAAGCGCGCCATGACCACGTTAAGGCGGTGCTGACCGAGCGGCAAAAGGCGTTCTGGGCCGCTTTGCCCGAAGCTGATCGCGGTATCCAGGATCAGATCGAAACGATCGAAATCATTGACGGATACCCCGCCGAAGTGATCCTGCGGCGCGCACATGAGTTGAAATGCAACCTGATTGTTTTGGGCGCCCATGACCACGGGTTCTCGCACACGTTCCTCGGCACTGTCGCCAAGCGTGTGTTGCGCCGCGCGGATATCCCCACACTCGTCGTTCCATACCGAGACGACGAAAAACCCACCTGAAAAATCACGAAAGACAAGACAATGACCAATACCCTCACTGCGCAGGACCTGTCAGACACGTTCGACGCGTTCAACCGTCACGATATTGACGGTGTGATGACCCACTTTGCTGATGATTGTGTTTTCTACACCGTCGCCGGTGATGAGAAGTACGGCAATAAGGTTGATGGTGCAGAAGCCATCGCCGCCGCGTTTTCAGGTGTCTGGGCCGGGATGAAGGACGCGCACTGGGATCATCACAGCCATTTTGTACATGGTGACCGGGCAGTGTCGGAATGGACCTTTTCGGGCACCGACGCCAGCGGCATGCGGGTCGAGGCCGAAGGCGCAGATTTGTTCACTCTGCGTGACGGCAAAATCGTAGTGAAGCAAGCGCTTCGCAAAACACGCCCGATGTTCAAAGCCTAGGCTACTCGACCGCGCGCTACGGAGAACAAGAAGAATGGTGGACGACAACATCCCACGTCACTGGCCCAAGGCCAGTTACGACCCTAAATACGATCCCATCATGGATGCGGGTCCCGGTCACAACCGTGATCATGCACCGACCTATTGGATTGGTACGGCGGGAACCCCGCCAGTTGATGATGGCCCCGTATCCAGTGACATGGATGCAGATGTTGTTGTGGTGGGCTCGGGGTATACGGGCCTGTCCACCGCCATTCACCTTGCCAAGGAACACGGCATAAAAGCCGTTGTTCTTGAGGCAAACACAGTGGCCTGGGGCTGTTCCACCCGCAATGGTGGGCAGGCTCAGATCTCGTCCGGGCGGCTCAAACGGTCACAATGGATTCAGCGCTGGGGCGTCGATGTCGCCAAGGGAATGCATGCTGAGGTCACCGAGGCGTTTGAGCTGTTTAACGACCTGATTGCCTCAGATGACATTGACTGCGATCCGCAACCGGGCGGGCACTATTACATTGCGCACCGCGACAAGGTCATGCCGTCGCTGAAGAAAGAGAGCAAACTGCTAAACGATGTGTTTGGCTATGGCTCACGCATGATCTCGCGGGAAGAGCTGCACGAAAGCCATGTGCGCGACATGGAAGCTGTTGGTGCGATGTGGGAACCCGATGGAACCTGCATTCACGCCGGAAAGCTTGCTTTTGGTTATGTAAATATGGCCCGACGGCTGGGAGTGAAAATCTACACCGGCAGCCCGGTCATGGGATGGCAGACCAAAGACGGAGTGCATCATGTTCGCACACCCGGTGGTACTGTGCGTGCAAAATCTGTTGCCCTGGCGACGGCTGGTTACACCCCACCAGGGCTTAACAACCGGACAAAGCATCGCCTCATGCCCATCCTGTCAAACTCGTTGGTGACGCGTCCGTTGACCCAATCCGAGTTGGTTGAATGTGGCATTCAGACCAAATCCCCGCTGACCGATACACGTACATTGCGCCACTACTACCGCCTGTTGCCCGACAACCGGATGCAGATCGGCAGCCGCAGTGCTGTGACGGGACGAGATGCGGAAAATGACAAGCACCTAACCCTTCTCAAGAAAGGTCTGGCGCGGAAGTTCCCGGCTTTGGAGGACATCAACCTTGACTACTCTTGGTGGGGTTGGGTCGATGTCAGCCATGATATGATGCCGCGTATCTTCCAACCAGACCCGGATCAGAGCGTGTTCTACGCAATGGGATATGGCGGAAACGGCGTGATGTATTCGGCCCAGGCCGGGCGTCGCATGGCACAGCTTGTGGCCGGGAAGAAAGACAAAGCGTTCGAGCTGCCAATCTTTACTTCACCCTTGCCAAGTCACGGATTCCTGACCCCATTCCGCAGGCTCGGCCAGAGGATGGCCTACGTCGGCTACTACCTCCAAGACGAAATTTTGTAATTCAATAACGCTTAAGCGACCGAAAAAGGAAACACCCTTATGAAGATGACGACGGAAGAGGCCTTTGTTAAGGTTTTGCAGATGCACGGGATTGAGCATGCGTTTGGGATCATTGGTTCGGCGATGATGCCGATCTCTGATTTGTTTCCGCAGGCTGGGATCATGTTCTGGGACTGTGCGCATGAAGGCAGCGCTGGGATGATGGCGGATGGCTACACCCGAGCGACCGGCAAGATGTCGATGATGATTGCGCAGAACGGCCCGGGCATCACCAACTTTGTCACTGCGGTAAAGACCGCGT
>NZ_OMPS01000046.1 GCF_900313035.1 Ruegeria sp. EL01
TCACGCAGTCGCTCGCAGATCCGCTTGGCAGTATGCCGCTGTTTGCGCGGTCGTTGCCGATCTTCCGACAACCATTGATCAATGATCCCGGTGAACCCATCCAGCTTGGGCCGCCGGATCGGTGCTGACCGCCGGTAGCCGGGCGGGACCGAAAACGCCAAAATCTTGCGAACGCTGTCACGAGATATCCCGAAATGCCGGGCCGCTTCTCGCTGGCTCATGCCCTCGGCACAGGCCAGACGAACTTTACGATACAAATCCACGGAAAAGATCCTCCCGCCCCCCTCCGTTACGAAAAGAAGGGCAAAGATGGACGACTTTTACGCCGCCCGCAGCAGGGTCATCCCGCCGCTTCCGTGGTCGACTTTCTCACCGCCGTTCTCACCTGAGGTTCGCGCAGCGCAGCGATCGATATGAACCCAATGCAAACCAACACCGCAGAGCAGAGAAATAGGCTGGATAGGCCAGTGGTCTCTAGCAAGCCTGCTCCGAGCGCCGCGCCAAGGCCAATTGCACCATTGAAGAGCGCCACATAGATTGCGGATGCTTGGAGGGCGTCTGCGCCCGCTTCCTTCAATACCCAGGTTTGCAGGCCGACAAGGATCGCTGCGATGGCTCCGCCCCATATGATTAGTACCAAGGCGATGCCCATTACGCCGATGCTGGCTCCGAGTAGGGTCAGCGCACTCAGCGCTCCGCAGGCCAGAAGCAGTGAGACCATCACAATCGTCTTGAGCCAGGAATCGATCAGTGCACCGGTCACCATGTTCGCTGCGATTCCAGCGGCTCCGAATGTGAATAGCAAAGGCGCGACTGCGCGGATCGAAACCTCCTCTGCTCCCGTGAGGAAAGGTTCGATGTAAGTGTATGCCATGAAATGTGCCGTGACGGCAAAAAGCGTGGCCGCAAATATTCGCTGGAAACGACTATTTGACAAGATGCGGATCAGCGGTCGCACTCCGACGTTACCGGTGCCTTGCACGACTGGCACGGTGATCCACATCGCGAAGGCTACGCCCAATGATAGCACCCCAATGGCCAGAAATGCGATGCGCCAGCCCGCCCCGACTCCGATCAGGTTGGCAAATGGTACGCCCAGCACGCTAGCGACTGACACGCCGCCAAAGATGATGGAGGTCGCCAGGCCTACTTGCCGAGCGGGCACAATCTGGGCTCCGAGTGTTCCGATCATCGCCCAGAATGCGCCATGGGCGATGGCCCCCAGAACCCGAGCGCCCATGAGCCAGGCAAAACTCTCCGACAGGCCTGCAGCAAAGCCGGATGCCGCGAGAACAACCATTAGCCCGATCAGCAGTGGTCGCCGCGGCACGGCGCCAAGCCAGACTGCCGAGGAAATTGCTGCTGCTGCGGCAATCCAGGCATAGAGTGTCACGATCAGGCCGACCTGTCCGGTGGGTACCCCCAGATCGCCGCCGATCTGGGAAAGAAGCCCAATCGGCGCGAGCTCAGCGGTAACAATGGAAAAGCTGCCGGTGCCGAGTGCGGCAATAGCCAGCCAGGCGCGGTAGTCGGCGCGCTGAACATCTTGGGACATAAGTTGGGGACTCCGTTTCTAGGATCAAGTTTCGGTGGTCTCAAACGCTTTTCTGGCCGAAGCGATGGCGTTCATCGCTGCAGGTACTCCGGCGTAAACAGCGATTTGATAAATGATCTCGACAATTTCCTGTCGGCTCACGCCGCAGTTCAACGCAGCGCGTATGTGAAAATCGAGCTGACTGGGTGCGGTGCCTTTGGCGCCGAGCATCGCCACCGTCAGCATCTCACGCGTCTTCAGATCTATTCCATCCCGACCAACCACATCGGCGAAGGAAAACCCGAGGATTAGCTCGACCGCATCTGCATCGAACGCATCGAGATTGCTGGCCACACGTTGAGCTGCGCTGGGTTCCAACCGCTCGAGCAGGGCCAACGCACTGGATCGGCGGCTGGCATCATGGGTGCTGTGGGTCATGCGTCCACCCCCTTCATGCCTTCGGGAGTGTACCGCTCACCGACCACTGGCACCTGTTCGATCGCTGTTTCGAGCCGGATGCAGTCCCGGGCTGTAAGATCAACCGATGTGGCGCTTGCATTCTCGCTAAGGTATTTGCGGCGTTTGGTCCCCGGGATTGGGACGATGTCGTCACCTTTCACCAACAGCCAGGCAAGCGAGAGTTGCGCCGAAGTACAGCCCTTTTCGGCGGCCATATCAGCGATCACATCGGCAACGCGGCGGTTTTGATCGATCGCTCTTTCTGCAAAGCGCGGCAGCGAGGCGCGAAAATCGCCCTCTTCCAGTTCGTTGGTTGACTGGAAGCGGCCGGTCAGGAAACCGCGGCCAAGCGGCGAATAGGGCACGAAGCCCACACCCAACTCACGGCATGTTGGCAGAACTGAAGCTTCAGCTTGTCGCGACCAGAGGGAATACTCGGTCTGGACAGCCGTGACGGGATGAACCCCATGCGCTTTGCGCAAGGTTTCTGCGCTGACTTCGCAGAGGCCGATATGGGAAATCTTGCCCTCTTTGATCAGCGTCGCCAAACCTTCCATCGTTGCCTCAATCGGCTGTTTCGCGTTGACCCGGTGCACATAGTAAAGGTCTATGCAATCAACCCCCAGCCGTCGTAGCGACGCTTCACAGGCAGCACGAGCGTAGTCCGCACCGCTGTTCAGGCTGCGCTTGTATTCACCGGGATTGCGAACGATCCCGAACTTCGTGGCCACACGGACATCCGCACCGCTTTCATGTAGGAATGTTCCGATAAGTTCTTCGTTATGATGCGGCCCGTACATGTCGGCTGTGTCGAAGAAATTGATGCCCAGTTCGACGGCCCGCGCCAGAACATTCAGCGATTCAACGTCATCGCGCGGCCCGTAGAACTCGCTCATCCCCATACAACCGAGCCCGATGGCCGACACCTCAAGGCCTTGACCAAGTTTACGTTTCTGCATGATAGACCTCCTTGAATGTCAGGGAATGAGCATGGCATACCCCTTAGATGGAAAAACTAGAGAATAATGAGAACACGATTTCCATAATCGGAAAGCTCGATGTAAAGGGATTGGTTTGGGACGACGCGCGGGCGTTTCTGGCCGTGGCCCGACATGGCACGCTAAGTATGGCAGCCAACGCTCTGAACATTGGCATCGCCACACTTTCGCGTCGGATCAACCGGCTGGAAGAAGCTCTGGATGTACCCTTGTTTGTACGGCACCAGACGGGCTACCAGCTGACCGAAGATGGCAGCGATCTTATCGAGAAAGCCGAAGCGATGGAGGCGGCGGCGCTGGCTTTGAGCAGTGGTGCGAGACAGCAGGCGCAGTTGACCGGCAAGATCCGTTTGGCGACGGCGGAAAACCTTGCAAGCGGGTTGATCATTCCGGCGTTGCCCGAATTCCAATCCAAACATCCTGGCCTGATGGTCGAGATCGTGACCGACATTACGACTGTAAACGTGCATCGTCGTGACGCCGATCTGGCGCTGCGTATGGTCAAGCCGCAACGCGGCAATGTTACACTCAAACGTTTAGGCACTCTTGGTTATGGGCTCTATGCAAGCAAAGACTATGTCAAACGTCGTCAGGTCGGTGCCGACCACGGCAGCTATGAGACGGATGCGTTCGTTGCTTGGGGCGAAGTGCAAGCACATTTGCCCGCCGCGCAATGGGTTGAGCGCGTGCTTCGCGGTCGATCACCGGCGATCATCACAACGTCGCTCTCAACGCAGGTATCGGCCACAGCAGCCGGATTGGGTCTTGCTGTCCTGCCGCATTTCCTGGCGACGGATGCAAATCTGACCTGTGTCTCTTCTGACATTGGAATCGATCAACCAATCTATCTGGTAATTCAATCTGATCTGGCGCAATCCCGACGAACGCGGGCCCTAGCCGATTTTCTAAGCGAACTGGTGGTTTCCAATCGGGCACGCCTTCGCGGGTACTGACGTTCAAGTCCAACCAATCGCGCAGCTTTATGTTTTCCGATTCCGGAAAACATGTTTGCATTTTTCTCCAATGATTCCGATTCAGGAAAACGCTATCCCCGTCTATACAACGTTGAGATGTAGACTGGCTGCATGGCTCCCCTCAATTCTGGCCAGCTCGCTCCAGCGTTATGAAACAAGGAGATGGATATGCCAACTGAACTTCTATTGATTTCCCGTTACCCCACGAAACCCGGTGCTGCATCGAGCCTTGCGGCCGTATTGAAACCAACAGTTGACGGCCGCACTTTGGTTGCGCTTGACGCTGATGAAGTCGTAACCTTGGAACAATTGGATGCGGCTGAAGCACTCGATGCCCTTCGCGAGCGGCTGGGCCCCGTGGCAGCTGATTTCGCCCATCATTTGAGCGGCGACATTCGCCGTGAAATTCTTGATTTTGTAGAGGCCCCTAAAACAGGTGGCAGCATGCTGCCGGACACGCCTTACATCCAATTGCGACATGTAGAGGTGAACCCCGACGAACACGCCGCCTACCTCATCTGGCGCGACGAGACGATCTTCGAAGTTGTCCGCAACGCGGACGCTGTAGAGAGTTTCGTTGCCTTTCACTCGGTAGTCAGCGGCCAACCCGGGGTTATGTTTGTGTCGGGTTTCTCGGTTGATCCCGCAACCTATAGCGCAGTCTTTTCCTCTGAGCGCTACAGCACCATCGTGCAGCAGGCCGGTGATCGCTTTATCACTGGCGGAACCAGCGGTCTCTACACAAAGATTTACGCGGAGACCACCAGACTCGCGGCCTGATTCGGGCGAGCAGACACTTTATCACAACTCATTTTGGAGACTTGCAATGACCGATAAATTTTTGACCTTCGATACACTGATCGTTGTTGCCGACAAATTCGCTGAGTTCACATCAGGCAAACCCGCGGTGACGTTGAGCCAACTTCGCGCGATGTTGGTGTTGCCCGAACATATGGTGTCCGGCCCGGTGCAATTACTGCCCGGCCAGGGTCTTTCGGACCTTGAGATTGCCGATCTCCTCAAACAGATTGCGGCACTCGACCCGACTGGCAGCCGATGGGATCTGACTTTGTTTCAAAATCTGTCAGATCGCGCCGACGCAGAGTTTTCACACAAGCGAAAGTCCTGCAATACACTGATCGGTAGCCCGACAAAGGTCGCGAAGGATACCTATTTTCTTGATCTTCGGATCGACCAAGAATGTGAATTGATGGGCGATCACCAGACCGGACAGCACGTACAGGGGATGTTGTTGGTCGAAGCCGCGCGGCAGTCTTTCCTCGCCGTGACCGAAAAATACCTGCTGACCAGCATGGCGGAGAAGACGTATTTCGTCATCACGTCCATAACAACCGAGTTCAAGGGATTCGTTTTTCCGCTGCCGGCGCACATTGAGTATCGAGTCTTGTCGAGTAACGTGAACGAGCGGCGTCACAAGTATCAGGTCGAAATGGATTTCGTCCAGGGTGGCGAATCACGAACACGCGTTGGCTGTGCCTTCACGGTCTATCCGCATCAGGTCATTACACAAAAAGAAGCCACGCTGGCGCTGGACGCAGCAAAATGTGCCCTCGCGAGCACAAGCGCCAAAGTGCCCGCACGTGCTGCCTAAACCGTTCATTTGCTCGGCGCCTCCTCCGAGAGCGCCGAGCAACGATCAGGCTGAACCGATATGATTCAAACAACCTATGACCTTTCAGTGACCACGCAAGGGCCACTTTACCCTCCAAGCGAAGTCATGGACGAAGATGGCAATTTCATTGTCATCGGCGCTGTAAACCAAGCGTTCGGCGACCGCGTCGAAACGAAATGGACGGGCGCAATCGTGTCACCCGAAAGCCCGGTGCCGGTTTTTGGCGATAAGGCACCTCACACCATCCTCGAGCACTTTTCGCCCGATGCTCCGTTACTGCCGCATCTTGCCAATAAAATGCTCCATACGTTGCCACTACCGTTGCCTTGCAACAACTACCCGATGTTGTTCGCACCCCAGCAATACCCCGACGCGAACACCGACACGCGGCCAAGCTATCCGTTTCACAAAGCACCCATCCCGGATTTTCTTCCTGAACATGGACGGCAACTCCAGCGTCCCGTTAGACTCCACGATTGGGTTGAGGCGAGGGGGCGGATTCGCGTCGCGCTCGAAGATGAAGCGCGCGTTGCCCGTTTCACTTTTAAGTTCGATGCTTTGCTGCCGCGCGCGCTCTACACGATCATGACGCTGCGCGAGCACGATCTTGATCCGTCCGGCCCTACACGACCGGGTCCCTTGGGTGTGCCGAATGTATTCGTGACCGACAGTTCAGGCAGAGCAAGCTTTGAAGCGGTACTACCCGACCCTTTTCCGGGGCCGGATCGCCCTGGTGGAAACCGCGTTATCAACGTGGTCGTGCTGTGGATGAGCAGCCAGATGAGCTATGGTGGCGCCATTGGTCGCTATGGCTTGGGTGGCGATATCCACGCGCAACTGAAATTTCCCACACCAATGTTTCAAGACCTCCAGACGCGGGCTTAAGTCGCGTTGCCGATCTGAAAGGACCAATCATGCCAGTCATTCAAATCTCGACATTCAAGATGGAAGACCCACAAAAAGCCGCGATGCTTCTAGAGGAGGTAACGGCGGCAATGCACCGCGTTACGGGCGTTCCGCTGGATAAGATCAGCGTTTTCCTGAACGAGGTCGAGCCCTCCCGCTGGGCAGACGCCGGAGTGGTGGGCTCGCATCCTGATTTTCAGACTCTGAGCCGTAGGAAGACCTATGAGGAGGAAAAAGTGTGAAGCGCTTTGCCTTTTTTGATGTCGACGACACCTTGATCTCGGTGAAAAGCATGTTCGATTTCTACCGGTTCTGGACACTGGATTGGCGCGATGATCCTGCCAGTCTGGAGATGTTTGAAACAGACTTCGCCGAATTGAGAACCAATGGCGCGTCGCGCGAAGTTCTTAACAGAGCATATTACCGTTACTTCACCGCAGTTGATCCGGAGGAGCTTAGCAAAGCGGCTCAGACTTGGGCTGCTGCTCGGCTCGACAAACCCGAACGTTTCTTCTTAGCAGAACCGGTGGCTGAGCTCAGGGAGCTAAAAGCAAATGATATTGAACCGGTTTTCGTTTCCGGATCGTTTAAAGCTGTATTGGACCCAATCGCGAATTACCTTGGCGTAGACTGGATTCTAGCGACCAAAATGAAACGGGGTGCAAACGGGTGTTTCACAGGCAAAATAGGAGTGCCGCAGACAATTGGAGTCGGCAAGGCTGAGGCGATCCGGACTTTCCTGACTTCGCAAGCCGCTGACGCTGCAAACTGTCTTGCATTTGGCGACGACATTTCGGATCTGCCGATGTTGCTGTCCGTTGGCACACCGGTTGTCGTCGGGTCACACGCCGAACTTGCGGCACACGCTAACGCTGGTCGGTGGCGCAGGCTTCAGGCTTTGCCAATTCAACTGGAAACCAATGCAACATAGCACCCAATGCCGGCGCAGCGACATTACCACACCCCGCTCGGTTCAAGCCCTTAAGCCAGATTTCATGATGTCCTTTGCCCACATTCACGCAGCCGCAGCGAATTGGCGCGCTATCCCGCATGATGTAAATCTCGGACCTGTTTCCGAATGTCGGCTTTGACGATTTGGGCAAATCCCGAGCCTTCAACTCGTGACCGGCTCTGTCCGGACGCCGGCGGCACCGGCCCTCGGCCGGAAACAGAATGACACATTCTCCCTGCGGCCCATGTGCTATGAAACCTCTCTCGTCCCGAGCCAGCTTGTCAGCGCGTCCGCAAGTCGATGTACGCCCCGTTCCGTCCCAGGGGGTCACGATCCCTGTTGCGGGGATTGACACTAGGGCAAGGATTATGCCGCCAAAAAAGGAAATTCAGATGCTCCGATCAGAAATGCCGCCTTTGATTTCATTCGAAAACTGATAACGCCAAAGGAAGTTTTTTTGAGGGGAATTTCACATAATTTGTTTCATGCCAATAGCTTACCGGATTCACACAGATGGGCTGGCAAGGCCATACTGGCCGATTGCCCCAAATTTCCAACCGGACCACTGGCTTAGGTCTCATGACAACTGAGTCGAACCGCTTTTCCTCTGTCGTCGCCGCAAAATCCCGGGCTCCTGAATATACCTTCCGGGTTCCGCGTGCATGGAGTTAAGCGTTACGCTTAAAGTGGACACAACGCCCCTCCCCTTCGGGCAACAGACGAACTAGTTGGCCAACCCATAGACAGGCCTGCATCCTGATTGGGACACAGGCCCGCATACAGTCTTAGTTGTAAATGACGGCGCCCTCACCGAACCATTTAATGATCATAGTATTCAGCGAACCATCTTCTTTCATCGAGGTAATGGCCGCATCAAACTTGTCGCGCAACTCGCCATCGGATTCGCGCACGCCCAGGCCAACGCCATCGCCCAGCGGAACGTCTTCTCCGATAACGACCAACTCGCCACCGGATTCTTCGACGATCGGCACAAGATAATCTTTATCCGCAAAGGCGGCATCTGCTTCGCCGTTACGCACGGCTGCGATTGTTTCCTCCGGGGTCGCAAATTCGACCAGAGTTGCGCCGGATTCTGCCACATGACCCGCCTGAATAGTCGAGGTTTGGGCTGCAACAACACCGCCAGTCACATCGGCCGCGTCAGACGTGGCGACATATGCAGATGCGGTCGGTGGAAAATAATCCTGAGTGAAGTCGATGACCTCGTCGCGTTCGTCGGTGATCGACATCCCGGCTGCGATGGTGTCGTAGTTGCCCGAGACCAGGTTCGGAATGATCGAATCCCAGTCATTCTTGACCCATTCGCAGTCCAGTTCGGCGCGTTTGCACAGCTCATCACCCAGTTCACGCTCGAACCCGTCGATCTCACCGGCGTCATTGATGAAGTTGTACGGAGGATAGGCACCCTCGGTCCCCATGCGGACGGTGTCCGCCATGGCCATGCCAGCGGTCAGCGCCAGGGCTGCAGTGGTCAGAATCAGGTTTTTCATTGGTTACTCCCCAGTTTGTTTCTTCCTGAAAATTATGCCGCCTGAGTGGCGGAGAGAAAGCCCCGAAGCCGTTCGGATTCGGGGGACGTAAAGATATCTTCGGCAGTGCCTTCTTCTTCGATCAGGCCGTGGTGAAGAAACACAACATGGCTGGAAATATCCGCGGCCATCTGCATGTCATGGGTCACGATGATCATGGTGCGGCCCTCAGCCGCCAGATCCTTGATCACCCTGATCACTTCCTGTTCAAGCTCGGGGTCCAGCGCCGAGGTGGGCTCATCAAACAGCAACGCCTCAGGCTCCATGCACAGACCGCGGGCAATCGCCGCCCGCTGTTGCTGGCCACCGGACAATTGGGCTGGATAGACATCGCATTTATCGCCGATGCCAACTTTTTCCAGGTACCTGCGGGCGCTGTCCTCAACCTCGGCCCTGTCACGGCCCAGAACCGTGACCGGCGCTTCCATCACGTTCTGCAAGATGGTCAAATGCGCCCAGAGATTGAACTGTTGAAACACCATCGACAGGTTGGTGCGGATGCGCAGTACCTGTTTGGGATCGGCCGGGCGGCGATGGTGGTGGCTGCCAGTCCAATGCACCGGTTCGCCCTTGAACATGATCTCGCCTTGCTGGCTGTCTTCCAGCAGATTACAGCAGCGCAGCAGGGTCGATTTGCCCGAGCCCGACGAGCCGATCAGCGACACCACGTCACCCCGATGGGCCGTAATGTCGACCCCTCTTAACACTTCGAGATTGCCAAAGCTTTTGTGAAGGTCCTTGATCTCGATAACGGGGGCGGATTCTGTCACGGATGGTCCAGTAGTTTGTGGTGTTGGTGCGGTACTAGGGCTTAAAAATCAGAGCAATGCAATGCGCAAATCACCAAACCAAGCCCAGAATCCACCAAAGTGACCAGACGTTTTCGTCAAAACGGTCAGCTACCGTGCCGCAGCACCTGTGGCGTACGCGGAGTTGGGACGGCAAGATATTGATCCGCACCTATCGGGATCAACCCTCGGATGTGCAGCATCTGTTTGTCTTCGTCAGACAAGTCACAAATGGCCGCGCGAACCGCGCCCGTAATGCGGGCCACATCTTGCCCGAGCGCAGTAATGTAAGGCAACGCCGGGGTCGGCGTAGTGGCCGCTACCTCACGCAACTTACCCGCCAAATCAGTATGCTCTTGTAGCAAAAGCCAGGTCAGGGCATCCAGAGAGGCGAAATCGGCCGCCCCATCTGCAACCGCTTTAGCAGACAACGCATGTCCGCCTGTCTCCAGCAGCGTCGCGGGTGTCAGGCTCATCTGGGATAGATGGGTGATTGGTGCAGCCCAACCCGATTGGGAAAGAGCTTCGTTATAAGCAAAAACCCCTTGCACAAGCTCCTGCAGATCACACTGATCTTCTGACCGGGCTACAATCACCGAGCGGTAATATCCCGGCGGGCATCCGGGCAATCCGTAGTCCGGTGTGCCGACCAATTGCACGTGACCATGCAGCTTGGTTCTGTAGGGCATTCCGCAGGTTTGGGCGAAGATCAGGTCGGGGTTTAGCCAGATGTCCCACATGTCGCAATCACGGGTCAATTGTACCGGACCCTCGTTCAGTCGGGTGCGAATCAACTGCCAGAACCGGTCATTTGCTGGCCGTACAGCAGGCATGTCGTACATGCCCAGCAAGGCTGTCACGATTTCGCCACCCTCTGCCGGGCCATTGCAGAATCCACGTCGCTGACGCCCAATAGGCTGACCACCAAACGCAGCAGAGAGTCTTCTTCGCCGGTGCGATGACCGTCAGCCAAGGCAACCGACCAAAGCGCCTGAACCACGGCCAGCCTGTCCTCATAGGCAACAGCCTCTTTGATCGCGCGGGTAAAACGGACGGTATCCGGTGCTTCTGACTCCAGGTCTTCCGCCCGGGCGCGCAGGGCCGCTGATTCGAAAGGGGACAGGCCGTACCGCTCGGCCGATATTCGGTCGATCCGGGCCATTTCGGAATCAGCATAGTCGTTGTCGGATCGTGCAATGCGCACCAATAGGGCCGTCAGGGCCAGGCGGGCATCGTCATCGACCAGCGGATCGGGCTGAGGCTGGGTCAGCCGGGACAGAAAATCACTAAACATGAGACAGTTATAGACCCAGCTTAGCCGGCATCCAAGCGAGATTGCACACGCTCGCGCGCAGCCTGACTGTCGTTGAAGCTCAGACCCATTGCGATTCGAGCTTCTTCGACGATCTTCACTTCGCCTTCATCCATGTTGCCATCTGCGACGACGACTTCCCAAAGGGCCTCTAGCGCAGCCAGACGTTCTGTCAAATCGGTGGTTTCGCGGATCAGCTTTCCAAACGTATCGGTTTCAGGGGCTGCAGCGTGAAGTTTTTCACAAGTTGCACGAACTTTGGCGGCTTCGATTGCGTTGTGCTGATAAAGGCGCGCAAGGATGCGATCGATCAGGCTGATCTCTTCCAGCTTGTAGTCCCGATCCGCCTGAGCAACGCGCACCATCAGCGCCCCCAAAGCCAGTTCGGCATCCGGGTCGGGCAGGTGATCATGTTGCGGCGGTCGGAACGCCTGAAAGAGCTTTTTCAACATCGGGTCAGTTTAGTCCATATTTTGTGGTCCGCCAAGCGCGGACTACCCGTCATAGCCCTCAATGATCACAAGATCGCCGGTCGAGACCGGGTCACGCAGGGCTTTGGCCTTTTGATAGGCTTCGCTTTCATAGCAGGCCTGTGCATCGGCGTAGCTTGGGAATTCGACGACAACCGTGCGGGATCGGGCCTGACCTTCGGGCTCGACCCGCTCACCTCCACGCACAAGGAACTTAGCGCCGTATTTGGCAAACGCGGCACCATTGGCGACGATGTAGTTCTTGTATGTCTCCATGTCGTGCACATCGACATGGGCAACCCAGTAGCCTTTGGCCATGGCGTGTCCTCCTGTGGCTTCCCGCGCAAGGTGCGAAGGAAACCAAAAAAATGCAATCCCCTAAAGGTGGTCAGGCCGACGGGTTAATCGCCTTATGCGCATTGTCCTGCAGCCAAGCGAGCATTTGCCGATAGGGCACGGGCCCGTAGCTGATCCGTGCCACGCCAAGCCCAGCGAGAGTAGGTGTGTCGGGCGTTCCAGGCAGGGCGATGATGTTGACGGGCAACTCGGTCGCGTCGCAGAGGCGTTTGATCAGGGTTTCGTCCTTCAGACCAGGGGCGAAGAAACCGCTGGCCCCGGCATCGGCATAGGATTTGGCACGGGAAATTGCGTCGTCGAGCATCGCGTCAGTATGAGTGTCGGGCGCGGCTTTCAGAAAGATATCGGTGCGTGCGTTGATGAAGGCAGGGATGCCCGCTGCATCGCAACCTTCACGCATTGCAGCGACCCGGGCCGATTGGGTTTCGGTGTCATACAGGTCTTTGGTGCCAATGATTTGGTCTTCAAAGTTGAAGCCGATGACCCCGGTTTCAAGAGCGCGCTGAACGTTGACTGCGATCTCAGTCGGATCCTCTGCGTAGGCGCCTTCCAGATCCAACGAGACTGGCAAATCTACCGCCGCGACGATCCGGCGGGCGTTGTCCAGCGCGTGATCGAAGGGGATGTTCTGGCCGTCAGTAAAGCCCTGCGCCATCGCAACAGGTGCACTGCCCGTGGCCAGCGCCTTGGCCCCGGCATCACGTACGGCACCGGCGCTGCCTGTGTCCCAGATATTATAGAGGACAATCGGATCGCCCTTTTTATGCAGGGCGGCAAAGGTTTCTGCGCGGGTGATTTGATCAGTCATGGCCGGTCTCCTGTCAGCGTGTTGAAGACAGTTATCCGTGTGACCGGCCATCAGGTACAGAAAATTTTACGCATTCTGTCACATTGCAGTGATTTCAGGCTTAGACCAGACGCGAGGTTTCCTTGGCAGCGCGTACGAAATCACGGAACAAAGGGTGCGGATCGAAAGGTTTGGATTTCAGTTCCGGATGGTACTGCACGCCGATGAACCACGGGTGATCTGACCATTCGACGATTTCGGGCAGGCGACCATCGGGCGACATGCCTGAAAAATTCAGGCCCGCTTTTTCTAACTGCTCGCGATACTTTATGTCGACTTCATAGCGGTGGCGGTGGCGTTCCTCGATGCTGGTGCCGCCATAAACCTCGGCTACTTTCGAGCCTTCGGCCAGAACCGCGTCATAGGCACCCAGACGCATGGTGCCACCTTTGTCATCACCGACCTTGCGTTCGACCTTGTGGTTGCCCTGCACCCATTCCTTGAGGTGGTAAACCACAGGTTCAAAACGCTTTTTACCGGCTTCATGGTCGAATTCTTCCGATCCCGCTTCGGCAATTCCTGCCACATTGCGGGCGGCTTCAATCACCGCCATCTGCATTCCCAGACAGATGCCGAGATAGGGCACCTTGTGTTCGCGCGCGTATTGCGCGGCTTTAATCTTGCCCTCGGTGCCGCGTTCGCCGAATCCGCCGGGCACGAGGATCGCATGGTAGCCCTCCAGATGTGGGGCGGCGTCTTCCGTGTCGAAAATCTCGGCATCGACCCATTCGACTTTGACACGGACGCGGTTCGCCATGCCGCCATGAGTCAGCGCTTCGGCAATCGACTTATAGGCGTCTTCCAACTGGGTGTATTTGCCCACAATGGCGACTTTGATCTGACCTTCGGCGTTGTGGATGCGGTCGCTGACGTCTTCCCATTTGGTCAGATCGGGCTTGGGGGCAGGGCTGATCCTAAACGCATCCAGAACCGCCTGATCCAGACCTTCGCGGTGATAGGCCAACGGGGCGTCATAGATGGTGCTGAGATCCTGCGCCGCGATCACCGAATCCGGGCGGACGTTACAAAATAGCGCCAGCTTTTCACGCTCCTTGGTCGGGATGGGACCTTCGGATCGGCAGACCAGAATGTCGGGGGCCAGACCGATGGACCGCAGCTCTTTCACCGAATGTTGGGTCGGCTTGGTTTTCAACTCACCCGAGGCCTTGATGTAGGGCAGCAGTGTCAGGTGCATAAACAGGCACTGGCCGCGCGGCTTGTCCTGGCTGAACTGGCGGATGGCCTCAAAGAAGGGCAGGCCCTCGATATCGCCGACGGTGCCGCCGATTTCACAGAGCATGAAATCAACTTCATCCTCGCCAATGGCGATGAAATCCTTGATCTCATTGGTGACATGCGGGATCACCTGAATGGTCTTGCCGAGGTAGTCGCCGCGGCGCTCTTTTTCGAGCACGTTGGAGTAAATCCGGCCTGAGCTGACCGAGTCGGTCTTGCGTGCAGCTACGCCGGTGAAGCGCTCGTAGTGGCCGAGGTCCAGATCGGTTTCAGCACCATCATCGGTGACGAACACTTCGCCATGTTCAAAGGGCGACATCGTTCCCGGATCGACGTTCAGATAAGGGTCCAGCTTGCGCAGACGCACCGAATATCCCCGGGCCTGCAAAAGCGCGCCAAGGGCCGCCGAAGCCAGCCCTTTGCCCAAGGACGAAACCACACCACCAGTGATGAAAATAAAACGCGCCATGTTTTTCGGCTGCTCCCGTGAGACGTCAAAATCAGCTGCCCGGCGGCTTGAAAAAACCGCTGCACCACGGGACTTCACATATAAAGGATTCGCGCGCGCAGCGCAAGAGAACCGCAAGATGCTGTTGCAGCTCTCTTTCAGATTTCTAGGTTTTGTGGCTTAGTCGGCCTGCGGGATCAGTGGCGCATTGTCACCCTGAGTGGGTGGCAATAGATCATCCGCCGACGGAACGGCCGGGGTGCTTTCTTCGGTCGATGCAGGTGCTGGAACGCCCAAACGGTCGATAACCGAGCTGCCCGAGGATTTCTGCGCTGCCAGAATCGTCAGAGTAATCGAAGTGACGATAAAGCACGCAGCCAGCACCCAGGTGACCTTGCCCAAAGCGGTCGCTGCCGACCGGCCCGCCATGGCACCGCCACCGCCGCCGCCCATGCCAAGGCCACCGCCTTCGGACCGCTGCATCAGAACAACGGCAATCAGGCCCAAGGCCAGGAGGAGATGGATGATGAGAACGACGTTTTCCATGGTGTTCCTGTGCGGCGTAGCGTGTATCGCGTGGTACTTATGCAAGTTTGTTGCTGGGGGCAAGGGACGAGTTGGCATCACGAGACGTGATATCTCATATCACGGCAAAGGGACTGGACAGCCAATTGATCCGTGACGCAAGTTGAGCCCATGCCACATGATGATCACGACCACCCGCACGCCCTGTTACCACCTGAACCTGCGCTTCGTGTCAAAGCGTTGGAAACGATTCTGACCCGCAAAGGATTGATCGATCCGGCTGCTCTGGATGAGATTATCGACACCTATCAAAACAAGATCGGTCCAAACAATGGGGCCCGAGTCGTTGCCAAGGCGTGGGCTGACTCGGCCTTCAAGCACGCTCTGCTGCAGGACGCGACCGCCGCCGTTGCGGATCTGGGGTACTACGGCCGACAGGGCGAACACATGGTCGTGGTCGAGAACACGCCCGAACAGCACAACATGGTCGTCTGCACCTTATGCAGCTGTTACCCGTGGCCGTTGCTGGGTATCCCGCCGGGGTGGTACAAATCTGATGCGTATCGCGCGCGCGCAGTGCGGGAACCTCGCAAGGTATTGTCCGAATTCGGCGTCAGTTTGCCCAAAGACACCTCGGTACGCGTATGGGATTCAACGGCTGAGATTCGCTATCTCGTTTTGCCGATACGCCCAGACGGAACCGAAGGGCTGAGCGAGGATGAACTGGCGGCTCTGGTTACCCGCGACAGTATGATAGGCACGGGATTACCCAAGGTGCGTTCATGACCCGGGTTCATGACATGGGTGGACGGTTCGGTGACGGAGCAATCCGCCCCGAATCCGAAGACGACCCGGTCTTTGCAGAGGATTGGCACGCGCGGGCGCTGGCCGTGACGCTGGCCTCGGGTTTCTTGGGGCAATGGAACATTGACGTCTCGCGCCACGCCCGGGAACGTTTGTCGCCCAAGGACTACACGCGGTTTTCTTACTATGAAAAGTGGATATCGGGCCTGGCCGACCTGCTGGTCGACAACGGCGTCCTGACACTGGATGATCTGCGAGATGCAAGTGAGGGTGACCACCCTTTGTCGGCCCGAATGTTGAAGGCCGACGCTGTAGCTGGCGCTCTGGCCAAAGGTGGACCGGCAGATCGCCCTTCAAACATTGCGATCAAATTCGAGATTGGTCAGGACGTCCGCACCGCACACCCAACTGCAAATCGGCTGGTGGACGGAGGTCACACTCGGTTGCCGATTTATGCCGCAGGTGCCAAGGGGCGCGTTCTCAGGCTGCACGGCACCCATGTTCTGCCGGATTCAAACGCACACGGGCTGGGCGAAGCGCCCGAGCCACTCTATGCGGTTGTGTTTCCGGCATCCGAACTCTGGGCAGACCCGGAACACCCAAATGACGAAGTTGTGCTGGACCTGTGGCAGAGCTATCTGGAACCGCTATGACCGACTGTGAGACGCATAGCGCGCCCGAACCAGTGTTTGCCGAACCCTGGCACGCACAGGTCTTTGCTGTGACAGTGGCGCTGAACGAAGCCGGGCGGTTCACGTGGTCAGATTGGGCGGTACGATTCTCGGACACCCTAAAGCGTCATGGCTTGAACAAAGATCTGGATGGCGGTGACGACTACTTCCACGCTTGGCTCGAAACCCTCGAACGCTTGTTGGCAGACCAAGGCGAAGCCGCACCGGAAGATGTTCAGAGCCTGCAAAGAGCCTGGGAAGTTGCCTACCTGACGACACCGCACGGCCAGCCCGTTCGAATATCATTCACGTAGAGGGGGCGCTGCCCCCGCCACCCGTTCCGGGCGCCTCCCCCGGGATACTTGGGGCCAGATGAACAAGGGGGCCATCTTCATCTGGCTAAAATATCCCCGCCGGAGGCAGCGCGCGCAGCGCGATTGCGGGCTGCGTCGAATTACCGGTTTCCCTGCCGCCTGCGCCCGGCTATATGACCCGAGTTTGATAACTCAGCGCAAAAGGACCGGATATGGCCAATGTGGTTGTTGTCGGCGCCCAGTGGGGTGACGAAGGAAAAGGCAAGATCGTCGACTGGCTCAGCGAGCGAGCAGATGTGATCGCGCGTTTTCAGGGCGGGCACAATGCCGGTCATACACTGGTCATCGATGGTGAAGTCTACAAGCTGAATGCTCTGCCTTCAGGCGTAGTGCGCGGTGGCAAACTGAGCGTGATTGGAAACGGGGTTGTTCTCGACCCCTGGCATCTGGTGGGCGAGATTGCTTCGATCCGTGAACAAGGCGTCGAGATCACGCCCGAGACGCTGATGATTGCCGAGAACACGCCGTTGATTCTGCCCATTCATGGTGAGTTGGATCGTGCGCGCGAGGAAGCCGCGAGCAAAGGAACCAAGATCGGAACCACTGGTCGTGGTATTGGACCCGCTTATGAAGACAAAGTTGGTCGCCGTTCCGTTCGTGTTGCCGACCTTGCTGACGAAGCGACACTTGAGGCGCGTGTTGATCGGGCGCTACAGCACCATGATCCTCTCCGCAAAGGGTTGGGGATTGAGGCGGTTGATCGCGATGCGCTGGTTGCCCAGTTGAAAGAAATTGCGCCACAGATCCTTCCTTTTGCCGCTCCCGTTTGGAAAGTTCTGAACGAGAAACGCAAGGCTGGCAAACGTATCCTGTTTGAGGGTGCTCAGGGCGCGTTGCTGGATATCGACTTTGGAACTTATCCGTTTGTGACGTCGTCGAACGTGATTGCTGGGCAGGCCGCGACCGGGGTTGGCATTGGTCCGGGCTCGGTGGATTTTGTCTTGGGTATTGTAAAAGCCTACACCACGCGCGTGGGTGAGGGGCCGTTCCCGACCGAACTGGATGATGAAGACGGGCTGCGCCTGGGAACCCGTGGACACGAATTTGGCACGGTCACTGGTCGAAAGCGCCGCTGTGGTTGGTTTGACGCCTGCCTGGTGCGCCAAACCTGCGCCACCAGTGGTGTGAACGGGATTTCATTGACCAAGCTGGATGTCCTGGACGGCTTTGAGACACTTAAGATTTGCGTGGCTTATGAGCTGGACGGTGAACGTCTGGGCTATTTGCCGACCGCCGCGGATCAACAGGCGCGTTGCAAACCCATTTACGAAGAAATGCCGGGTTGGAGCGAATCCACAGAAGGCGCACGCAGTTGGGCGGAACTTCCCGCCAACGCGATCAAATATGTGCGTCGGGTCGAAGAACTGATCGAATGCCCCGTCGCACTTCTGTCAACCAGCCCGGAACGGGACGACACCATTCTGGTGACCGACCCATTTGCCGACTGATGAGTGGTGAGGGCAAACCCGGTCTCAGCTATAAGGCGCGTCGCCGTTGGTCGCTGGTGGTCCTTTTGGTTGGGCTGCCGCTGTATATCGTGGCGGTGGTAACAGTATTGAACTGGCTGGACCGTCCACCGATCTGGTTGGAGTTGCTGGTTTATATCGTTCTGGGCATACTTTGGGCTTTGCCATTTAAATTTGTGTTTCGGGGCGTCGGTAAAGAAGACCCAGATCAACCCTGAAACACTCTCGGACTGCTGCCTGAAACCGACCCACTTGACACTTTGTCCGAGTATCAGCGCTTTGGCGTGATCGGATCCGGGAAGCTCTAGTCACGAACAGCTCTGGTTTGAACATGACGGCGCTTGTCATGTCGGGATTTGTTGCTGGTGCCACGCCGCCAAGTGACTTGGAATACACCGTCGCACCCTATGTGTAGGGACCGGATTCTCGAACGTCGTTGGATATCGGACGGACTCCACCGGTTGATGGCAGTACATCCATCTTCAACATATTGAACAGCGCCTGTCTGATTGCTGGTGGGAATCACACATCTAAGTGTGCATTTCAAAGAGGGCGGGAACGTTATCGATCTGATTCTAACCGGCCCTCAAGTCGCTCTGGCATTTCAGCACCCAAGTTGCAATTCGTGCATCTCTCGGCGGCAACAGAGTTACGCAAAAAACAAAGCGCCGAGAGGAACTCTCGGCGCTTGTGGTCAATTTCCGTGAGTGTGTTAGCCCGCAGCGCGGGCATCGTCTGGGCGGAACCCAATCAGATGTGAAGCCGCGAAACGTCCGCCACCCGCCTTTTGGATTTTGCCGTCGCGCAAGAGCTGACCAAAAGAACGCAGGCTTTCTTCGCGATCAAACTCATCTTGTTTAAACGACCGCACCTTGTTCATCAGCTGCGGGCGTGAAAACTGTTCCTGACCTTCAATGAAGGACAGGTATGCAGCCGCAGCTTCAAGAAGATCCGGCAGGGACTGTGCCTCTTGTTCGCGGGCGAACTGGGCAAAGCCGCCTTCTTCTTCGACTGTATCTTCCAACTGTGTGCTTACGCGGCGCGGCGAAATCGGGCCAGCCTCTTCCGTCTGATCATTAATACGCTGTTCTGCAACGAGCTTGAGGGGCGCGGCGCTATCGTATTCTGGTCGCGCACTGGTCGTATTGGTATCCGGACGGCGGGGGCTGACCACCGAGGCGAGATCGCCGCGATAGTCCTGATCCTGTGATTTTCGTCCGGCGTCACCTTCATCCTTGCGCTCGGCTTCGGTTGCGGCAACTGCTGTGCGCAAGTGCGAATAGGTCTCGCGCTTGTTGTTGTTGGCCGGGTCGTCCATCTGAGCCCCGGCTTCTTCCATCAGGCGAAAGACGTCTTGATCTGGGTCGGCCTTTTCAGCCAACTCGATGCTTGCCGGATCCGAAAGCTCTGCTTCGACTTCCGAAATCTCGTCCAGCAGGTCAGCTTCGTCCTCGGCGGTGATGATGCCTTCGGGGGTCTGACTCGGCGTTTCTTCCCGCTGGCTTCCCACTTCCTCATCGCTCAGGATGTTGAGTATGCCGTCATCTTCCAATTCAGCCTCGGACGTTTCGTCGAGGTCCGAAAAGAGAATTTCGTCAACTTGAGGCTGTTCGTCCTGCTCCGCCTCGATCACCGGTTGGGGGTCTTTCACTGAAAACGGGCTTTGGACACTTGCCGGCTGCGCGGGCGATAAATCTTCTGAACTCAGCGCACCTGCTTCGAAAGCGGCGGTAAGTGCGTCGGCCGGTGCCTCTTTGCTTCTCAGCAACGAGGTGTCTTCATCTTCGGTATAGCCCTGGGGGTTCGCATCCGAATGTGAGACAACGGCGCGGATGCGTTGCAACTTGGATGCTATGCTATCGGCAGGTGGGGCCGGTGCGTCAGTTGGTCGTTCCGTTTTGGCGATATCGGGTTCTGCCCGTGTTTCAGGGACTGGCGTTCCAATCATGTTAAGCTCGGTGGATTGTTGGGTCGGTTCTTCAGAGACAGCCGCAGTTGGGGCCGCAGCGGCTTCTGTGGCGCGCAGCACAAGACCGGTTTCGCTTTGACTAGCTGCGATCTGCTGGGCGGGATTGCGCTGCGCGATGCGATTTAACATCTCCGCATCTGGCTGGGGCGGTTCTGAACCAAAATATCGGTCATCCGCTGCGAGTTCACGAAAGTAATCGGCAATGGCTTTCAAGGTTTCAAAGGAATCATCAAATCCTTCTAATGTGCAGGAAAAGGCCCCATAAGAAACGGTTAATACCTTGTTGTTCTGTACCATCAGACACACGTCCTCTACAAACTACGAACCAACTTGCCCAGGGTCCGGGCACACCTGTTGGCTTAAAACTTTTTGTATGAACCTATCATTTTGTGGTCTCAATGTGTCCAAATCCGGGAAATATGGTCAATCTTAGAAAAAATGGGACAATTGTACGTTCAAATGGCCCAATTGGGTTGTTTGGAGGGGGGCGGATTGGGCCGGATGACCTGAATCTGGTGCTAAATCGCGTCACGTCGGTCGTTGCGGCGGATGGCGGTGCGGCTGTTTTGGTAGATTCGGGCCGGCTACCGGATGCCGTCATCGGCGATTTTGATTCGTTAGGGGACAAATTCAAAGACAAGATACCTGCGAACCGCTTGTTTCTCATACAGGAACAAGACAGCACGGATTTCGACAAAGCTCTTCGCAACGTGCAGGCACCCTTGATTCTGGGGGCGGGATTTTTGGGCGGGCGTCTGGATCACCAGATGGCGGTGCTCAACACTTTGATCAGGTATCAGGATCAAGCATGCATATTGATAGGCGAACACGAGGTGGTCTTTCACGCGCCGCCTAAGATTTCGCTGGCAATCGCTCCTGGTGACATCGTTTCTTTGTTCCCGCTTGCGCGGGTGACCGGCCGCAGCAAAGGGTTGGAGTGGCCCATCGAGGGTTTGGTTTTCGAACCGGATGGGCAAGCGGGCACATCTAACCGCGCCTTGTCCGATGTCGAGCTGCACATGGATGGGCCGGGCCTGTTGGTCATGATGCCCCGCGCGGCGCTGGATCAGGTCATGCAGGCGTTTCTGTCGGGGCAGACCGGGCTGTGGCCCGCTCGCGTAGAATAACGTAGAGCCCGGCGAGGATGGTGATGAAAATTCCAAGAGCGGCAAGCCCGTCGGGGAGATCGTTAAAGATCATCCAACCAATGAGGGTTGCAACCGGGATTTCCAGATACTGCATGGGGGCCAAAGTGGCCGAAGGCGCGTAGCGCAACGACCAGGTCATCAGCAGATGCGCAATGGTGCCCAGAATGCCAATGCCCAACAGCAGCCAATGAGAATTGCCAGTTGGCACGATTACCGAGATCTCCCAGATATCAGCACGCGTTCCGATCAATAGCACCGGCAGCAACAGGATTGTCGCGAATACACCAGACACGGCCTGCAAGGAAACCGGATCGGTTTCCTTTGCGATCTGCCGCGTGACCAACATGAAAAGCGCAAAAACCACTGCGACGATCAAGGGCAGTAACGCAGGCGCGCCGACTTCGGCAAAGCTGGGTTGGATGACCAGCAGCGTACCAGCAAACCCAACGATACAGGCGATCAGGCGCCGGGCGCCAACTTCTTCGCCCAGCACGTATTTCCCCAACAGCAGCATGATAAACGGCATCACAAATGCGATCGCGACGGCATCCGCAAGCGGCAGAAACTTCAGGGCACTGAACATTGCCGTAATCCCAACGATATGCAGCACGGTACGGATCAATGTCAGTCGTAGAATACGCCCGCGCATCCGCCAGGGGCGGCCGGTGGCGGCGATCAATGGAATCAGGATCAACGCCTGAATCGCGAAACGCACCAGCACCAACAGGCCCAATGGCGTGGTTTCCCCCAACAGTTTGGCCATCGCATCCCCAAGGGGCGCGAGCACACAAAAACCAAGCATCAGAATGATGCCAAAGACGGGGCGATCCTGGGTCATGCCCGGCACGCTAGGTCAAGCCATGCCGGGGGGGAAGAGCAAAACGCCGCTCAGCAGTTGGGAACGTTTACCGCGAGACCACCAAGAGAGGTTTCCTTGTACTTCTCATGCATGTCGTGGCCGGTCTGCCGCATGGTTTCGATCACCGCGTCCAAAGGCACAAAATGTTGACCATCGCCACGCAAGGCCAGCGACGCAGCCGAAACGGCCTTGATCGCGCCAAGCCCATTGCGTTCGATACAGGGCACCTGAACAAGGCCGGCCACCGGGTCACACGTCATTCCGAGGTGATGTTCCAATGCGATCTCGGCCGCATTTTCCACCTGTTCCGGAGTTCCGCCCATCACTGCACACAGACCCGCGGCGGCCATGGCAGACGCGCTGCCAACTTCGGCCTGGCAACCGGCCTCGGCCCCCGAGATCGAGGCATTGTATTTTACCAGCCCCCCAATGGCGGCTGCGGTCAGAAGGAAATCTTCGATATGGCTTTCTGATGCGCCGGGGACATGATCCAGGTGGTAGCGCAAAACAGCAGGCAACACGCCTGCCGCGCCATTGGTCGGTGCCGTCACGACCTGACCACCGGCGGCGTTTTCTTCGTTCACGGCCATGGCATAAACGCTCATCCAGTCGTTGATGGTGTGTGGCGCTGTCAGGTTCATGCCCCGCTCAGCCATCAGGGCATCGTAAATACCCTTTGCACGACGGCGCACACTCAGACCTCCGGGTAGAATGCCATCCGTAGATAGCCCGCGTTCGATGCAGTCGTTCATCACTTGCCACAGACGGGCCGACCCTTTGGCAAAGCTGTTTGCACACCCGCGCGCGATTTCATTGTCGCGTTTCATATGGGCGATGCTTTTGCCGCTGGACTTAGACATCTCTAACATCTCGGCGGCAGATTTGAAGGGAAACGGAACCGGCGCTCCTTCGTCAGTCGCTTTGCCTTCAGCCAGTTCTTCCTCGGTCATCACAAAGCCGCCACCGATCGAATAGTACACCTGACGCAATATGACGTCGCCTTGTGCGTCAGTCGCCATCAGGATCATACCATTGGCGTGACCGGGCAGGTTGTTGTCATAGTCAAAGATAAGATCGGCCTTGGGATCGAAATTGAGTGTCGGCAACCCTTCTGGCGTAACGGTATGGGTCTCGGAGATCGCTGCCAATGCGGCCTCGGCCTTGGTGTTATTATAGGTGTCCGGCACAAATCCGGCCAGTCCCAGGATCGTCGCCCGATCTGTCGCATGGCCGACGCCGGTAAAGGCCAGCGAGCCATGCAGCGAACCGCGAAGACCCGCGAATTCAAATGGCGAGGCGCGCATCATATCAAGGAACCGCGCAGCGGCGACCATCGGCCCCATGGTGTGCGACGAGGATGGGCCAATGCCCACTTTGAACATATCAAAGACAGAGAGAAACATGTCAGATAGCTGAGCCTTCAGGAGGAGTGGCGTGAGTTGGGGATGTGAACGGTGTGACCCCGAGACCTTCAGCCGCAATGGCTGCACGTGTTGCAGGGCGGGTTTCAAGTTGCATCAGGATCCTCTGCAGATAGGGCGTGTCGGCCAGTTGATACCAGCTGCGATCCGTTCGCGCTGGATAAATAGCCATCCACCGCATCATGCAGGCCAGGTAATAGGTCAGGATCGATGGGTGATCTGCATGCAGCCATTCGGGTGATTGTTTTGCCACCGTATCCAGCGCGTTCAGGTGTCGACGCAGGCGAGGGCGAATTCCGGCGCGCAGTTCCGCTGCCTGCGCAGATTCAATGTACTGGTCCGCGTAAAACAGGATGCGCAGATCTGCATGCAGCGTGTTTGACGCAAAGAACAGCCATTTCAAGAGATCGCCTCGCTCCGGGCTGGCTGCAGATGGCGCAAGTTGGTTGTGCGTATCAGCCAGCCACAACAGAATCGCGGATGTCTCAAAAATGGGGCCGTGCGGTGTCTCGAGAACCGGAATCAAACCGTTCGGGTTCAGCGCGCGATAGGCCATGCTTTCCTGTTCGTTTCGGCTGCGATCGACAAGCACTGTTTCATAGGGCAGGTCCATTTCTTCCAATACCAGCCGGATCACCAGCGAGGCGTTGTCAGGAGCATAGTGGAGGCGATACGGCGTCGTCATGCTGTCTACTTATAGCGCTACGTGGAAACAGGAAGACTTGATTGCGACGTTTCCGATAGGAAACGCGTATTTTTGCGACATGATTCGTAAGCGCTTATGCGATTTCGGGCTCGCAGTCGTTTAACGCCTTCCGTATAAGATCGACAGAAAACAAAGGATAGCTGCCATGACCGGAGAACTGTCGCCCATCGATATGGCAAAATACGTTGCAGCGCGCCGTGCAGCCGACATGGTTGAAGACGGTATGCGAGTCGGTTTGGGGACCGGATCCACCGCCGCCTGGCTGGTGCGCCGCTTGGGCGAAAGGGTTCAGCGAGAAAACTTGCGGATCAAGGGCGTTCCGACCTCGACGCGTACAGCTCAGTTGGCCCGCGAGGTTGGTATCGAGGTGGTCTCACTGGATCAGGCCGGTTGGCTGGATCTGACCATTGACGGAGCGGACGAGTTTGACGGCGATCTGAACCTGATCAAGGGCGGCGGCGGTGCGCATTTGCAGGAAAAGATTGTGGCCACCGCCAGCGATCAGATGATCGTGATTGCGGATGCGGGCAAAGAGGTCGAGACACTGGGCGCATTCCCGCTGCCGGTTGAGGTGATCCCTTTTGGGTGGCAAACCACACGCACTCTGATCGAAGAAGCGCTGGACACACTGGACGTGCTTGGCACTTCGGCCGCGCTGCGCATGAATGGTGAGGCGCCATTTGTGACGGATGAGGGTAATCATATTCTTGACCTGCATCTGCAACGCATTGGCAACGCCCGGCAAATGGCCTTGGTGCTGAATCAGGTGCCGGGTGTGGTTGAAAATGGCTTGTTCATCGACATATGCGACAAGGTTGTTATCGGGCATGGCGATGGGCGGGTCGAGCTGCGCGACATCAACGAAGGCACAATCGAGCTGGATCAATTGGCCGAAGGGTCCGGCGAAAACCTGTTCTCTGATTTGTCGGACTGAGCCATTTGATGTGTTGTCGCGCAAACGTCAGAAGAAAAGCAGATGTTTCCTATCCAAAGGGGTTGGCAGGCGACTTTATGCGCCCAGATATCCAGAGAATTCTTGCAAGTTGAGCGAAGGAACCCGGCATGAGCTTTGACTATGATCTATTCGTCATCGGTGGTGGCTCGGGCGGGGTCCGCGCGGCGCGCGTCGCGGCTGGCGAAACCGGCGCCAAAGTGGCGTTGGCCGAAGAGGATCGCTATGGCGGAACCTGCGTCATTCGGGGCTGCGTTCCGAAGAAGCTGATGGTTTTTGCCAGCGAGTTCGCAGACACCGTCGGTGATGCGCAAGCTTATGGTTGGGACATTCAACCCGGTGCCTTCAATTGGGAAACGTTCCGCGACAAGCTGCATGCCGAGCTGGATCGGTTGGAAGGTATCTATCGCGGTATCCTTAAGAACAACGGTGTCGAAAGCTTTGATCAACGCGCCCATCTGGTGGATGCGCACACGGTGGAACTGGCCGATGGTACGCGCAAAACGGCCAAGCATATTCTGGTGGCCACAGGCGGTCGTCCGGTTGTGCCACAGTTTCCGGGGTCAGAGCTGGCGATTACGTCGAATGAGATCTTCCATTTGGAAAAGCTGCCCGAGACGATGCTGATTGTCGGCGGCGGATACATCGCTTGCGAATTTGCGGGCATCATGAATGGGCTTGGCGTCAAGACCACTCAGTTCTATCGCGGTGCGCAGATTCTGCGTGGCTTCGATGACGAGGCGCGCGGGCTGATCAGCGAAGAAATGTGCCAGAACGGGATCGATGTTCATCTGGGCACAAACGTGCTTGAGATGAAAAAGCAGGGCGACAAGATCTGGGTCAAGGCGACTAACGGGTCGGAACAACTGTTTGACACGGTTATGTACGCGACGGGCCGTGCGCCGAATGCCGATGATCTGGGGCTTGAAGCTTTGGGTGTCGAGCGAGGGCGCAAAGGTGAGATTGTCGTCGATGACTACAGCCAGACAGCAGTTCCTTCGATCTTCGCCATTGGCGATGTCACCGACCGGGTCAATCTGACGCCGGTTGCGATCCGCGAAGGGATGGCTTTTGTCGAAACCGTGTTTAAAGGCAACCCTACGCCGGTAGATCATGAGCTTATCCCAACAGCGATCTTTACCCAGCCGGAAATGGGTACGGTTGGTCTGAGCGAAGAGCAAGCGGCCGAGCAGGAACCGATCGAGGTGTATGCCACGTCGTTCAAACCAATGCAGAAAGCATTTGCCGGTGGAACACAGCGTGTTTTGATGAAACTGATTGTCAGCCAGGCGACACGAAAGGTGCTAGGCTGTCACATCGTCGCGCCGGGCGCAGGTGAGATGATTCAGTTGGCAGGTATTGCCGTAAAGATGGGCGCAACCAAGGAAGATTTTGACCGCACGGTCGCGGTTCACCCGGTCATGGCCGAGGAACTGGTGACAATGCGGCAACCTGTGCGCACTGCTTGATTTGCAAGCACGCGCACACAAGTTACAAGGGACCCCGTGATCACACGGGCCAACACGAAGGAAATGATAAACATGGCGGGCAACAGCGGTGGCCCCTGGGGGGGCGGAGGCTCCTCGGGTGGCGGAGGAAATCGGGGTAACAACGGGGACGGGCGCAAGCCCCCCGAAAGCGACGGCCCGCAGATCCCCGAGATCGACGAGTTGATGAAAAAAGGCCAGGAGCAGCTGCGTGTCCTCATGGGTGGACGTGGCGGCGGTGGCCGCGGGTCGAATGGTAAGGGCGGCGGCGGTGGCGGCCCCATCTTCACCAAAGGCACTATTGCTATTGGTCTGGTGGTCGCGGCTGGCCTGTGGGCGGCGGCAAGCTTTTACACGGTCAAGCCGGAAGAACAGTCCGTTGAGTTGTTTCTGGGCGAATTCTCGGCTGTAGGTAACCCTGGTTTGAACTTTGCGCCTTGGCCGCTGGTAACCGCCGAGGTCATTCCGGTGACCCGCGAACAGAACGAAGACATGGGCGGTGCTCGCGGCAGCGATGACGGTCTGATGTTGACCGGCGACGAAAACGTGGTCGATATCGACTATCAGGTTGTCTGGAACATCAACGACCCCGCCAAGTACCTGTTTAACTTGCGGGATCCCAAGCAAACCATTCAGGCCGTATCGGAATCCGCCATGCGTGAGATCATTGCGCAATCAGAGTTGGCTCCGATTCTGAACCGGGACAGGGGTGTTATTGCGGATCGTTTGCAGGAGCTGATCCAATCAACGATGGACAGCTATAACTCTGGTGTGAACATCGTGCGGGTGAACTTCGACAAGGCCGACCCACCGCAAGATGTGATTGCCGCGTTCCGCGACGTTCAGGCCGCCGCGCAGGAGCGGGACCGGTTGCAGAATGTTGCTGACGCCTATGCGAACCGGGTTCTCGCCGAGGCACGTGGTGAAGCTGCGCAAATTCTGGAAGAATCTGAAGGGTATCGTGCCCAACAAATCAACAGTGCACAGGGTGAGGCCAGCCGTTTTAGCGCGGTGCTGGAAGAATATTCCAAAGCGCCGGATGTCACCCGTAAGCGTCTTTATCTTGAACGGATGGAACAAGTTCTGGGCGACGTGGATAAGATCATTCTGGACCAGAACTCAGGCGGGCAAGGGCAGGGTGTGGTACCCTATCTGCCGCTCAACGAGCTGCGTCGTAGCCCTGCCGCGGAGAGCAACTGATGCGTAAATCACCTATTATCCTGATCCTCGTTTTCATTCTGGCGGTTGCGGGCCTGTCCTCGATCTTTATCGTGGACGAACGCGAACGCGCGCTGGTTCTGCAATTTGGTCGCGTCGTTGCAGTCAAGGAAGACCCCGGTCTGGCCTTCAAAATCCCTGTTATTCAAGAAGTTGTCCGTTACGACGACCGTATCTTATCCATCGATGTTCAGCCGCTTGAGGTTACACCTTTGGATGACCGCCGTCTGGTGGTTGATGCGTTTGCACGCTATCGGATTTCCGATCTTGAACAGTTCCGTCAGGCGGTTGGTGTCGGTGGTATTCCGGTTGCCGAAGATCGTCTGGACCGGATCCTGCGCGCCGAAACACGTGAAGTTCTGGGTTCGGTATCGTCCCGCGATATCCTCAGCTCGGATCGTGCCGCGTTGATGCTGCGTATCCGCAACAGCGCAATTGCCGAAGCGCAGGCGCTGGGCGTCAGTGTGATTGACGTTCGCTTGAAGGCCACTGATCTGCCGCAAGCCAACCTCGAAGCAACGTTTGATCGGATGAAAGCCGAACGGGAACGGGAAGCCACCGACGAACGCGCCCGCGGTAACGAGGCTGCGCAGCGTGTGCGCGCACAAGCCGACCGTACCGTGGTGGAACTGGTATCCGATGCGCGCCGCGAGGCCGAGATCATCCGCGGTGAGGCCGACGCCGAGCGCAACGCCATCTTTGCTGAAGCATACGGCGCGGACCCGGAGTTTTTTGAATTCTATCGCTCACTGACAGCATATGAGAATGCGCTGCAGGGCGGAAACAGCTCGTTGATACTGAGCCCGGATTCAGAATTCTTCAACTACCTCAGCTCTCCCACCGGACGGCGAGCTCCGGCTGCTGCGGCAACCGAGTAATGGGTCTGATCCTTCTGGCCTTCGGGTTGGTATTGATAGTCGAGGGGCTGGCCTATGCGCTGGCCCCTTCTCTTATTGAGCGCATGTTAGAGGCGCTCCGGGCCCTGCCGGAACCAGCCCGTCGCCTGATGGGGCTGCTTTGTGTGGTCAGCGGGTTTGTCCTTTTGTGGGGCGCGTATCAGTTGGGATTTTGATCTGGTGATGTCACGTGCTGGTGATTTCCCCCCGTTCCCGAGTTGCGGGCAGACCCAAACTGACTACATTGGTAACAAATACCGACATATCCGTCGGAATAGTTTGTCGACAAGGAGACCCCAAGTGCAGGCAAAAGCGCGCAGTGTGTCCGTCCGTTGGGACGATGTTAGTGTTATGATGCGGCTGATGTGGCTGGCCTTTGCCAGCATGCTGCTGGTTTTGGCGCAGACGATGGCTGCGCATGCGCGTGGAGAAAGCCTGGCGCCGCTGGCTGAACAGATCAGCCCTGCGGTCGTGAACATCACCACATCCACCCTGATCGAAGGGCAGACGGGCCCACAGGGCATCGTCCCTGAAGGGTCACCATTCGAAGACTTCTTCCGCGATTTCCAGGATCGCAACGGCGATGACGAAAACCGTCCCCGCCGCAGCAATGCGCTGGGGTCGGGTTTCGTGATTTCCGAAGACGGCTATATTGTCACAAACAATCACGTCATCGCCGAAGCAGATGAAATCCTTGTGGAATTCTTCCCAGGCGATGGTCAGCCCAAAAAAGAACTGCCCGCCAAAGTCATCGGTACTGACGAGAAAACCGACATCGCGCTTCTTAAGGTCGAGGCATCTGGTCCCCTGAAATACGTGATCTTCGGCGACAGCGACAACGCTCGGGTTGGCGATTGGGTCATTGCAATGGGCAATCCGCTGGGGCAAGGTTTTTCGGTTTCGGCGGGGATTGTTTCGGCTCGAAATAGGGCGCTTAGCGGATCGTATGACGACTACATTCAGACCGACGCAGCGATCAATCGGGGCAACTCAGGCGGGCCGTTGTTTGACATGGACGGGCAGGTCATCGGTGTAAACACTGCGATCCTGTCGCCCAATGGCGGCTCTATCGGTATCGGATTCTCAATGGCTTCCAACGTTGTGATCAAGGTCGTGGACCAACTCCGTGAATTCGGCGAAACGCGCCGCGGTTGGCTGGGCGTCCGCATTCAGGACGTCACAGAGGACATGGCCGAAGCGATGGGGCTGGACAAGCCCGGTGGGGCGTTGATTAGTGATGTACCCGAAGGACCGGCGAAAGAGGCTGGCCTCAAAGCAGGTGACGTGATTCTCAGTTTTGATGGTGTCGAAGTTGAAGATACACGCGGCCTTGTGCGTCAGGTTGGCGAAACCACAGTGGGTAAATCCGTGCGGGTCGTTGTTCAGCGCGACGGCAGCACACAGACCATTTTGGTTACGCTTGGACGCCGTGAAGATGCTGAAAGCAGCGAAACCGACGAGGAAGAAACACCTGACGCCGAGGATGGCGAAAACGCTGATATCCTGGGTCTGACCATTTCACCGCTTACAGACAAATTCCGGGAAGATCTGGGTCTCGACGCTGATGCAGAAGGGCTGGTTGTCGCCGATGTGGATGAGGCGTCCGAGGCTTATGCCAAGGGGCTTCGCGCGGGAGACCTGATCACAGAAGCTGGTCAGCAAAAGGTCGAAACAATCGAAGATCTCGAAGGACGGATGGAGGAGGCCCGCGTAGCTGGGCGCAAATCCCTGTTGCTATTGGTGCGCCGAGGCGGTGATCCGCGCTTTGTTGCACTGAGCCTGGAAGAATAAACTAGAAGAGCCCATGTATCTAGGGCTACGCCTACAGGTGGCTACAAAGATGACCGTTAAGGAGGCTCTTTTTGGGCCTCCTTTCTTTTTCAAGGCTTGGCTTTGGTCAATCGGCGCTGACGCACCGCATACCAAGTGTTTAGTTCGCGAACTGAATGTCGGGAAACAAAACGCTTCTTAGAAAAATGGAAATGCCATACTTGGCCAACATCCTCCTGAAACAACGCAAGCCATCGGTGATGACAATGTCGAGAAAGAAAATGAGCCACATGCCCGTGGGCATATGGCTCAGATACAGGGAGAGGTCAGTGGACAGATATCGGGGATGATTCTCTGACCTCCTACGGTAACAAATCCAAACTAGCTCAAGTTTTAATCTTGGTATGTGAAGCAGTTCACACCGGGCTAGATTAGATCGGAATCGGCCAGCTCTTGCAGAGCATCGAAATCCTGTATCAGCAGACCGCCCCGGGACGCTTCGACGACATTGTCGCGCTTCCACGTTGCAATTGTTTTGGAAACGGCTTCGCGTGTTGCCCCGACAAACTCGGCCAATTCGCTTTGCGACAACGTAATCCGTTCTGTCGGATCGTCCTGGAGGCCCGACAAATGCAAGAGTTTCCGCGCCAGTCGTATCGGCATCGGAAGAAAGACCTGCTCGTTCAACTGCGAGCCCATCCACCGCATCCTCAGGCCGGCCAAGCGGACCATATCCACTGCGAGATCAGGGTGTCGGCGGATTTGGTTCATGACGTCGCTGCGACGGACGCGCAAAACGCGCGAGGGTTCTGCAGCCGCGACAGTGGCCGTGCGGGGACCGCTGTCGAACAAAGCAATCTCGCCAAACACTTCGCCGGGGCGCATCAGTGTCAGTGTCAGTTTTCTGCCGCTCATGGCGAGAAATGAAACTTCAAGCGTGCCGTCCAGAATGGCGTACAGCGCGTCGCCTTCGTCGTCTTGTTCGAACAGGACCTCGCCCTGAGCCAAAGAAATTTCGGATGCTTGGTCAGCAAGCATGTCTCTCAGCCCGTCGGATGCTTCGGACAGGAATCCGCTGGTTGGGAAGGCCGTCATTCGGGCACAAGTCTCCGGAATTGGAAGGTGAGTGGTGGCCTAAGATTTCACAGCTTGTGCATTAAGCCAAGGTTTTTTGTCTGATTTTTATCAGTCTGCGGTCTATTGCCGGTGCAATCAGCCAGTCTGGTCCATTTTGGTTACTGGTGGTCGGGATCGTCCATGAAGTTTTGCAGCAGATTGAATTGCAGCATCAGGAAAACCATCAATGCGAGGGGGAACCCAAAAGTTTCGATCTTGACCCACAGATCAGTGGACAACGTCCTCCAGACCAATTCGTTTGCGACCGCCAATACGACGAAACAGGCGCAGAGGCGACGGGTCAGGATCATCCAGCCTTCATGGCGCATGGGCAGCATCTCGTCCAGCACGTAGGCCAGATAGGATTTCTTCTGTAGCAGCCCGATGCCTAGAATCAGCGCGAAAAAACCGTAAACCAGTGTCGTCTTCATCTTGAAGAATCGCTCGTCATTGAACCACGCTGTGAGGCCGCCAAAGAAAATTACCATGAACGCGGTGAAGATCTGCATTCGACTAAGCTTGCCGGTCAGAAACCAGAGAATACCCATCGCGCCCAACATCAGGGGAACAAAAATAATCGTCGCAACGATAAAGCCAGAATACTCGGTATTGCCGAATTGAAAGCTGTCATCACGCAAGCGCAAGTAGATGAAAAAGAACGCAAGGGGCGGGCCCAGTTCCAGAGCTTGCTTTAGAAACGGATTGATTTCTTTTTTGTCGGTCATGATGTCGTCCTGCTGCTTACCCGCCCATTTCAACTATTACAGCGCCGAGTGCAATCAATGCCATCAACGCAATGCGCCTTGGACCAACCGTTTCTTTCAGAACCAGCCACCCGATCAAGGCTGCGAATACGGTTGACGTCTCGCGTAGCACCGCAGCTTCCCCGACTTTGTCCAGACGTGTGGCCAGCATGATCGCTCCGAAAGACAGCGGAGCAATGATGCCTCCAACCAATCCGCGCAACATTAGCGGTCCGATGGTCGGGCGATGGATCATGGCGCGCCACCTGAGGAACGCGTAGATCGGCATAGTTGCCCCATCTATCATGAAGAACCAGGCCAGGAAGGTGAACGGATCAGCCGTGGCGCGGATGCCGTAGGCATCATACGTGGTGTAAATCGCAACGAACAAACCTGTGGCCAGTGCCAATGCCAGCGCAATTCCCAGCGTGTCGCGGTTGGTTTCAAGAAACCGGAGGTTATAAGCGGCCAAGCCGAAAATGCCTACCAACAAGACCGCTACGCCGAACCATTGCAGACCGGTGAAGGTTTCACCGAACAACAAATAGGCTCCGATAACCGTGAACAGCGGACCGGTTCCGCGGACGACCGGATAGACGACAGTGTAAGAGCCCTTGGTATAGGCCATGGCCTGAAGTGTTTTGTAAGCGATGTGGATCAGCCAAACCGTTGCAAAGATCGGCCACATATAGGGTTCCGGCCATGGCACTACAAAGAAAGCAAAAGGCGCGGCTATAAGACAATAGCAGGCGTCGATTGCGCCACGTGACAGCCACGGGTCATGGCGGCCCTTTTGCAGGGCTCCGAATACGGCGTGCAAGAAGGCTGCCATCAACGCGAGGCCGAGGGCGAGTTGGTGGCCTGCCTCCGTACCTTCCAGTGAGATCAGCCAGTCACTCAAGTCTCAGAGCTTTCGCAAGTACAGAGGCCGGGGGTTGCCTGCCCCCCAGACCCCCCGAGGATATTTGAGGCCAGATGAAGATTTGGATCAGCTCTGTTCCAGGCCCGTTAGGGCGGCGGCAAATTCTTCCGGGTCGAAGGGGGCCAGGTCGTCGATCTGCTCACCCACTCCTATGGCATGGATGGGCAGGCCGAACTTGTCGGCCAGCGCCACCAGCACACCACCCTTGGCCGTGCCGTCCAGCTTGGTCATGACAAGGCCCGAGACATCGGCCAGATTGCGGAAGGTTTCGACCTGGTTCAGCGCGTTCTGACCGGTGGTTGCATCCAGCACCAGCAGGGTATTATGCGGGGCGGTTTCGTCGACTTTACGAATGACTCGGACGATTTTTGCCAATTCTTCCATCAGGTCAGCGCGGTTTTGCAAACGGCCAGCGGTGTCGATCATTAGCAAGTCTGCGCCGTCTTCCTGCGCTTTGGTCAAGGCATCGAAGGCAAGCGATGCAGGGTCAGACCCCTCGGGTGCCGTCAGTACAGGAACGCCAGCACGATCACCCCAAACCTGCAGCTGTTCTACCGCTGCTGCGCGGAACGTGTCGCCAGCCGCAATGACTACTTTTTTGCCGGCCGATTTGAATTGGCTGGCCAGCTTGCCGATGGTGGTGGTTTTGCCTGAGCCGTTAACACCGACGACCAAGACCACCTGGGGGCGTTTCGGGTAAATCGGCAGGGGTCTCGCGACAGGCTCCATGACACGAGAGACTTCCTGCGCCAGCAACTGTTGGATTTCACGTGTTGAAAGTTTGCGACCATAGCGCCCCTCGGCCATGTTGGCGGTGACGCGCAGGGCTGTGTCGACGCCCATGTCGGATGCGATCAGCAGCTCCTCAAGCTGTTCCAGCATGTCATCGTCCAATGTGCGCCGAACTTCGGTGCGGGTGTCGCCACGGCTAAACAGGCGACCCAATACGCCTTTGGAGCTTGGCACCTCGGGCGGTGGCGCTGCGGGGGTCGGATCAGCGGGCATAGGAGAGGGCGTTTCAGCTGGCTGTGGAACAGGCGCGGGTTCCGGGACTTCCGGGACGGGTTGCGGTTCCGGCTCGGGTTCCGGGATGATCGGATCCGGGGTGGCGGTTTCCTCGCCGCCTTCCTCGACAATCGCATCAAGCCCTTCTTCAAGGCGCGATGAGGATTTGAACAGCTTGTCCTTCAGCTTTGAGAAAAACGCCATATTTGGTCTCCGCAGGTGTTCCCCTCACCTAATGCGGATTGGCGGCAGTTGCAAAGGGTCACGAAAAGGCGATCAGAAAACCGGCTTGTGCGCCCCAATAAAGCGGCCAGACCATATAGGGCGTGAGCCTCAGGGACGGATGTTCTGCAGGCAGTAGAAACTTCTCGGTCGCCAGGATCAGATCCGATGCAATGAAGGCTATGGCGGCCGGCAAAGCCCATCGCAGCGCACCGGTTTCAGGCAAGGTCAGAACCGCTACGCCCATCCCGAGGATGATCGGGATGTACGCCAATACCGGCCCTTTCAAATCCCCAGCGCGTGGTGCAAGCAATGTCGCCATTACAATCCCAAGAATGATCAGCGACCAGAAGATTGCAGGGGATGCAAGGATCAGCGCTGGATCGCTTTCGGGATGGGTCAAGAACAAAGCGATATAGGCCAGATGCCCGGCGGCGAAGGCTCCGATTCCGGCCATGAAGGTTGTCTCGGTCTCGCGCGACAACAAGGCGTCACCCACGGCACACAGAGTCAAAGCAAGAACCAGCATCCAGGGGGTCGACAGCATCAGAGCGATCAATGCGAGTATGGCGACGGACGATGTTTTCAGAACCGTGCGAATAGGGCTGGCTGCGCGTGCTGTAATGGCCAGATACGCCAAGGCGCATCCGAACGCGGCCCAGAATAGGATTGTCGTCATGTCACGTCCCGGATGAATAATGTTCGCGGCCATGTCACTTCGGTTCCGGTTCGGGCGCAAGCAGTGACGTCGAGGCACGCGGATGAGACGATCCAGATGCCAAAGCTTCTATAGCGTGGGCGCACGGCATCTGACAAAATGCGGGCATGTTGAGATGTCTGATGATTCCGTTGGTGTTTTTGAGCAATGCAGCCGCCGCGCAGTCACCGTTGTCGGGCTCAGAATTTGACAGTTATACCCGCGGTAAGACCCTCTATTATGGCAATGGTGGTCAAGTTTATGGGGTTGAGCGTTATTTACCCAATAAGCGGGTTATCTGGTCTTTTCTTGATGGCAAGTGCCGGGAAGGCATCTGGTATCAGCAGGGCGAACAAATCTGCTTTATCTATGAGGATCGCCTGGACCCTCAGTGTTGGGTGTTTACGCAGTCAGGCGGTGGCCTGATCGCCCAGTTCGAGGGCGATCCGCAAGCAATAGAACTGTATGAGGCAGACGACTTAGGAGAGGATATGGTCTGTTATGGGCCAGAGGTCGGGGTCTGACGCCGGATCAGGTCACTTTAAGGTCGTCATAGCTGATCATGACATGTTCCTGGAATGCCCGTCGTTGGCTCAGATCGTCGTAGTATCGGCGGATATGTTTCAGAGGTGCGCGTGGAATTCCAATATCGTAATAGCGGAAAAGTATATGGCCAAGTTGAATATCAGCCAAAGTCAGGTCGGGCCCGGAAATGAATTGGCTTTGTGCCAGTTTCGAATCTGCAATTGTCAGTCTGCTTTCGAGTGCGCTGGCAGCGGCTGAAATGGCCGTCTCGTCCCGAGCTGACGGAGCCGTGCGCATAACGCGCCAAAACACCGGTACCGTGAACGTCATTGCGACATTGATTTTCGCCCATTCAGCCCACATATCGACCTCAGCCCGCTGAACAGGGTCTTGCGGCCAGAACGTACCTTCTCCGTATTGAGCGGCAAGGTAACGCAGGATCGCCCCGGTTTCCCAAATCGGTGGGGTGTCGCCGTCCTGTAAAACGGGGATTGTTTGGTTTGGGTTCAATTGTTTGAACGTATCAATGTCCAAACCACCGAAGTGATGTCCCAAATCATGGCGTCGATAAGGAAGGTCAAGTTCACCAACACACCACATCAGGGCCTGAACATTCGATGAAGTTTTGCGGCCCCAGATGGTCAGCATGGTTTAGAACAACGATCCCTGATCGGGGGTGTCCTGCTTGGATTTCTTGACGGGTGCTTTGCCTGTCGCACCGGTATTCAGACGACCATCGGAGAATTCGATTTCCAGCACCGAATGCTCTGCGGCTTGTGACTTGGACGTGATAACCTCGCCATCGGCATGGATAACGGCATAGCCACGCTCTAGCGTTGCCTTGTAGCTGAGTGTTTCGCGCAGGCGGTCCGTTGCCTCAAGCTGCTGACGGACGCGGTCCAACCGCGTCATTTGGGCGGTGTTGAGCCGTTCGTTCAAACGGGACAGTTTTTCGCCACGAGTTTCGAGTTCACGTTGGATCGGTCGTAACGACAGGCGTGAAGACAGATTGCGCCAGCGGTCGCGTCGTGTTTCGACCAGCCCTCGCAATGTCGAAGGACGAAGGTGCGCAGACGTATCCAGCAGTTTAACCCGGCGATTTTGCACACCGCGGATCAGGGCATTGGGGAGCCGTTCCGAAATCTGGTCTAACCGCTGTCTGGGGGTGTCCAGCAGCGTCTCGGCCCGGGGCAGAGCACGTGACAGATCGCGCAGGCGCTGGGCCCGCCGTTGGACAGCGTCGCTGGCAGCCCGTGACAGGCGCGCGCCTTGTTCGCCAGTCCAGGCCAGCAGTTCCATGCGCACCGGTACCGCCAGTTCGGCCGCCGCCGTGGGCGTGGGCGCGCGACGATCCGAAACAAAATCGATCAGCGTTGTGTCCGTCTCGTGCCCGACGGCCGAGATCAGCGGGATGTCGGACGCAGCCGTGGCACGGGCCACGGTTTCTTCGTTGAACCCCCAGAGGTCTTCGATTGATCCGCCACCACGCGCAACAATGATCAGGTCGGGGCGGGGCAGCGCGCCACCGGGTGTGAACTGGTTGAACCCGGTTATGGCCTTCGCGACTTCGGGTGCACAATTCGAACCCTGAACGGCCACAGGCCAGATCAACACCTTGCGAGGGAAGCGATCACGCAGGCGATGCAGGATATCCCGGATCACCGCACCCGACGGCGAAGTCACAACGCCGATGACTTGCGGCAGATAGGGCAGGGGCTTTTTGCGTTCCTGCGCAAACAGACCTTCGGCCTCGAGCTGTTTTTTGCGCTTTTCCAGCAAGGCCATCAACGCGCCTTGCCCGGCGACTGTGACCTCGTCGACATTCAGGTTGTATTTCGACTGCGCGCCAAACGCGGTCAGGCGACCGGTTACTACAACTTCCAGCCCTTCTTCGGGAACAACAGACAGGCTGGAAACCTGTCCTTTCCAGGTCGTGCAGGCCAGTACGTTCCGATCATCCTTTACGTCGTAGTACAGATGCCCCGACCGTGCTTTGAAGACGCGCCCAACCTCGCCCCGCACGCGGATTCGCCCGAACGAGCCTTCGAGCGTGCGTTTCACCTCGCCCGAGATTTCCGAGACGGTGTATTCGGGTGTGTTTTGGCCCGGAACCGGGTCGTCAAGCAGGTCGGACATTTCAGCGCCTTGTGTCAAATGCGTGCCCAGCTTAGAACGCCCGGAAGGCAAGGCCAAGCAGATCGGAGCGCATTCATGAATATCCTCATTCTCGGCAGTGGTGGGCGCGAGCACAGCCTGGCCTGGGCCGTGTTGCAAAACCCCAAATGTGACCGATTGATTGTGGCGCCGGGCAATGCCGGGATCGCGCAGATTGCCGATTGCGCCGCGCTGGATATCGAGAATGGGGGCGCCGTTGTCGGCTTTGCCGAGGAAAACGCGATTGACTTCGTGATCGTCGGCCCCGAAGCCCCGTTGGCTTCAGGTGTCGCAGATCGTCTGCGTGAAGCCGGGGTCTTGGTTTTTGGACCATCGGCGGAGGCGGCACAACTGGAGGCGTCAAAAAGCTTTACCAAGGAGGTCTGCGATGCGTCGGCTGCACCAACTGCGGCCTATGCGCGGTTCACCGAGGCGGACCCCGCGAAAGCTTACATTCGGGAACAGGGTGCGCCGATCGTGGTCAAGGCCGATGGTCTGGCCGCTGGTAAGGGCGTTATCGTGGCCATGGACGAACAGACGGCAATGGAGGCTATTGACGACATGTTCGGCGGAGCCTTTGGTGGTGCCGGGGCTGAGGTTGTGATCGAAGAGTTCATGGAAGGCGAAGAGGCATCCCTGTTTGTGCTCTGTGACGGCGAGGAGATACTCTCGATCGGAACCGCGCAGGACCATAAACGCGTTGGTGAAGGCGACACCGGGCCGAACACCGGTGGCATGGGCGCTTACTCCCCTGCGCCAGTTTTGAGTGCCGAGATCGAAGCACGCGCGATGGAAGACATCATTCGTCCAACAATGGCAGAAATGAAGCGCCGGGGCATGCCTTTTCAAGGTGTTCTGTATGCAGGTCTGATGATCAAGGACGGACAACCCAGATTGGTGGAGTACAACGTTCGTTTTGGTGATCCTGAGTGTCAGGTTTTGATGATGCGCTTGGGAGCGCAAGCGATGGATCTGATGCATGCGGCAGCCGAGGGACGGTTAGGCGAAACACAGGTCAATTGGGCAGATGATCACGCGATAACCGTGGTCATGGCCGCCTACGGGTACCCCGGGTCCTATGAAAAAGGAACGATAATCAATGGCTTGTACGACATTCCTGAAGACAGCAGGAACATGGTATTCCATGCAGGGACCAAGACCGTTGACGGTCAGACCACGGCCTCAGGCGGGCGCGTGCTGAACGTTACAGCACGTGGTGACACCTTGCAGCAGGCGCGCGACCGCGCCTACGCGATGGTCGACGGGATCGATTGGCCAGGCGGGTTTTACCGGCGTGATATCGGCTGGCGGGCGCTTTGATCTGATTGCCGGGCAGAGCCCGTCTTACCTGTTTTGGTTTAGGGGGCGTTGCCCCCTCGGCCTGCAGCCTCACCCCCAGGATATTTCTGGCCAGATGAAGGCCGGATCAGCAATTTAGGGCCAACGTCAGGTCTTCGCGGCTTTGGAGTGGGCCGAGGTCGGTTGTTTGCCAGCCGTTGCGAAAGACGACAGAGATGATCCGGGACCAGTCAGCGCTAGCGAGGATCAGTTCGGGGCCGTTATTGCAGTGGCGCAGACCGCCGGAAATGAAGTCCTCTCCGATGCGGTGGTTGGTCAAGCTTGGTAAAGAGGCAACTTCGGTTAGCTTGCTGTTTTCATAGCGCCAGATGCGAAGGGTTCTGGCGAGATGAGGGCGATCGATATAGGCGATCTCGATATGGCCATCGCCATCCAGATCAGCGGCGCCAATCGGGGCGAGCCAGCGAAAACGGCTGCCGATATGCGGGGTGGCGGCGATCTTGTTGCCACTCGCATCGTAGATCGCCAGTTGCGCGCCCGCGTGAATGCTGGATTCGACAACGATGACTTCGGGAGTGCCGTCCAGATCCACATCAACCGTTCGTGGCTCTAAGTCCTCGAAGACCCGATCGAGCGGTAGTTTGACAATCAGAGTCGTGCGTTTGGAGAGGTGGCTCGATTTCGGTTTCGATGTCGCGTTGTGAACTGTTATTTTAAGCGCGCCATATTCGATATCGTCGCCCAAAACCCCATGGGCGTAGCGTGTTGTTGGCTGAGTAAATTGGGCGACTACGTTCATCTCGGCAATTGCGGGAGTCACGCCCATCAACCAAGCACACAACGCCAAAACTGCGCCGCTTACCCGGCGCAACCAGGTGCGAGCGGGCAAGCGCGGCGCTTTTGGGTGCATCAGATCTGTTTTTCCGGCATCTGCACAACCAGACCGTCCAGATCATCCGTGACCTTGATCTGGCATGTCAGACGCGAGCGAGCCGGGTCTGGCTCGTAAGCAAAGTCCAGCATGTCTTCTTCCATGTCATCCTTGCCGGGAATTTTCTCGACCCAGTCAGGATGGATGTAGACGTGGCAGGTCGAGCAGGCACAGGCACCACCGCAATCGGCTTCGATGCCGGGGATGTTGTTGTCACGAGCCCCCTCCATGACGGTCAGTCCGTTGGCGACCTCGACTGTATGTTCGGTACCGCCATGCTCGACATAGGTGATCTTTGCCATTGCGTGCGTCTTCCTTCTGCGATGTTCGAATTCTTCCTTAGTCAAGGCAGTTGGGTGTTTCCAGTCTCATTTACGACTCTACTCGCCGCCGCTGGACTTTCCCTCCATTTGTTCCCCTTGTGTTCTCATACTGCACACCCGCCAACCTGCTGGAGGCCCCTCTGAAGGTGTGCTTGTGGCAGTGGGAGGGCGCGTGAACCCGTGGCAGAGGCCAGGTGCGACCAAGCGGGTGATCGGTGTCCCGCCCGAGGATGAAACCGGGATGGTGACGGGGCGATGCCGCAACACTGGCGTCTTCGTGTTATTAGCGTGCGTTTCGAAGGTGATGAATTTGTGCCAACGCAGCATCGATCTTTAGCTGGATCAAAGCTTCACCAATTTCCGAAGAAGCAAGATCAGGTTGGCCGTCAAATCCCGAATGCCAACCTGAGGGTACAGGCAGAGGTGTGCGGTCTGCCTCATCCGGTTTGACGAATAGAAGCTCAGACGTATCGCGAAGTCCGGCGTGGGTTCCGATCAGGTCTTGGTCGAACCCCAAGTTTTCAAGATACGCAACTTGACCGTTCTTGTCGTAATAGTCGGAGATGTGTTGAACAACGACGCCAGCAGGTGCAAGTTCACGGGTCATGGCAGCGGCTACACGGGATTGGGCAGCCTGATTTCCACCGCTATCTCCGATCAAGAGAATCTCATCAAACCCGTGGACCGCAAAGCTGCGAACCGCAGCTTCGAGCAGTTGTTCAAAAACAGAATCAGGGACGGAAATGGTTCCTGGCCATTGCATGTGACCAGTGGGTGTCGCGCCAACATCACCTTCCGGCACATAGGTCACAACCGGCGCGACCAGTGCGTCGCCTAACGTGTCGGCAATTTGCTTGCTGGTGCGCGCTACAACAAAATTGTGCTTTCCAAGAATGGCGTGAGGTCCATTCTGTTCTGTGCCGCCAGTTGGAATGATGACCGTTGTATATCCCGCTTCAAGCGCTGCATGAACTTCTGGCCAGGTCATTTCTTCCAGAAAAAGGCGATTGGGTCGAAATGTTGAGGACGCGGCCTGAATATAGGTCAAAACCGCGAATGCTGATCCAACGAGGAAAAGGATCCAAGCATTTCTGCCAAACAATAACCGGCGCACGTGAAATCCTTTCTGATTTTTCTTCGCTGTAAAAGATTAGTGGGTCGTCGTTCTTTGCACCAGTCACCGCCGTAAGATGCCACTTGGGACTGTGACATCTAGCGGTAGGCGCCACGCCGGATGTAGAGTGTGCGCTCGGTGATCTACGCGATGCCAAGACAACTAAGCAATCGCCCGACTTCAATTCAGTTCCCGGAGAATTCTCAGATAGGTTTCGCCTAGCGATTCCACGCGTTGAGGAGGTACTGTCCACTGGTGATCAATTTCCAGTTTTCCCACTTCAAGTATGTGCTCTGCGATTTCAGGCGGGGTAGTTTGATCAATGGAACCCGTCGCCCAATCGTGAAGCGCCGTTGAGTAGCGCACGACAGCCCCGCTACATGGCAGATCAACCGATCCGCCTTCGGCGAAGAACTTCAACCCATCACCCATCTCTTCTCCAATAAGAATGAGGTTGCGTCCTAGCCGATGCTTTAAAATAGCCACAAAAACAATTGCGGCAGAAAAGGTAAATTTATCAACAAGTACAGCGCAATGACGGCTTTGCGCGCTTGCTGCGATTGCGTCAATTAGGGGCAAGGTTTTTATGAAATCGCCCCCAGTATTTCCCCTGACGTCGATCAGCAAAGGGGTGGACGCACAGGTTCGTAGTCGCGTAGCTGCAACTGCGATTGATTTGGCTAGTCGGTTGTCTTCAGTTTCCAAGAAACTTGGCAGAGACACAGAAATTCCGATCCCCTGCCAATCCCTAACATCTACGAGCTCGTCGAAGGCCCACACCGGATCAACCTGCCCATGTTCATTTCTCGGATACAATTGCAACGCAGGAATGGTGTTTGAGTTGTCCACTGTTATGTTTTCGACCCGCCCTTCAGAGTCTTGAATTAAGTAGTCTGTTTTGCTGTCGGTTGAAGCGAATCCTAGATGCGCCAGGGCCCTCGGCCATGACAGGAGGAGAGGGCCAATCACCCGTTTTCTTTGCCACGTTCCAGCAAGATAGCTTTGTGAGGCAGCTTCGATCTGATCGACTGGCGTGCCATTTACTGCAATCAGTTTGCTGATTGAGTTGCTGGCAAGGGTCGCCTCTGACTTCGTCAGAAATACAGATTCTCTCATGGCGACGAACCGGAATGGCAGCACTGAGATTGCATCATTTGGGATCAGGCGCGTGTGTCCGTTTTCTGGTAACGCCAGTAGGCGCATTGTTGAAAGCAAGAACGCGCCTTCAGAGCCCGCCAGCGCGTTCCTTCGAGCATCCTTGATACAGGCTTCGATTAGACTCGGTCCGACCGCTCGAAAGCTGGGATCATCCCGGACCACCACGTCTAGAATTCGTTCAAGGTCTTCAAGCAACGACACAGTTTAGATTTAACCTAACGAAGAAATGAATGTCCATCTTCGCTCAAAATGGACATTGAACAAAGCGCTCTACCGCCGAAACAAAACCCCCTGCGACTGCTTGTCCCCGTGATCTCCACGCAACTCCGCGTGTAGTGCGCGTCCGGACTGAACGGCCGGTCGGGCGCTGACCGCCTCCAGCCAGCGGGCAAAATGGGGTTTATCCTCCAATACCTGCTGCTGCCCTTCCCACAAGCTCGCCCAGCCCCAGATCGACATGTCCGCGATGGAATAGAAATCGCCTGCGACATACTCGTTTTCAGCCAGCCTGCGATCCAGCACGCCATAGAGACGCGCGACCTCGGCTCGGTAGCGGTCTTTGGCGTAGGACAGATCCTGTGGCGGGTCCAGCTGCGGGGCGTATTTCAGGAAGTGATGCGCCTGACCGGCCATCGGCCCGACGCCGCCCATTTGCCACATCAGCCACTCTTCAACCGCGATCCGGTCGCGTTCGGTTTCGCCATAAAACCGCCCGGTCTTGCGGGCCAGGTACATCAGAATTGCACCGCTTTCAAAAACCGAGATCGGGGCGCCACCGGGACCGTCGGGATCGACGATGGCGGGCATCCGATTGTTGGGGGCGATCTTCAGAAAGTCGGGATCAAATTGATCTCCCTTGCCGATGTTGATCAGATGAGTGGTGTAGGGCAGGTCCATCTCTTCCAAAGCGATGGACACTTTCCAGCCGTTCGGCGTGGGCCAGAAATACAGGTCGATCGGGTGCGTCATATATCCTCCGCTTCCTGAGGTGATCATGCGGTTTTCGCCGGGATCGGCAAGGTTGGTTACGAAAGCGTGACAAAATTATCCCCGGACTTGACGACCAAACACCGGGGGCGTATTGCCGTTTCAGAAGCTACGTGGCGATTTGTTACCGGATTGCGGGCCACGCTAAACAACACCGCTAAAAGGTCAGGATGAAAGACCCCTTTCGCTTGGCCGCGTCTGGGGTTTTTTGTTTGCCTCCAACGGAGGCTGAAAGGATTGAGATGAGCGAGAACTGGAACAAACGCACCCAAGCCGTCCATGGCGGTATCCGCCGGAGCCAATACAATGAGGTAAGCGAGGCGATCTTCCTGACACAGGGGTTCGTCTACGATACTGCCGAACAGGCCGAGGCCCGGTTTCTCGAATGTGGTCCGGATGAGTTCATCTATGCCCGCTACGGCAATCCGACGGTGGCGATGTTCGAGGAACGCATTGCAGCGCTTGAAGGTGGCGAAGATGCATTTGCCACGGCGTCGGGCATGGCTGCGGTCAATGGTGCGCTAACGTCTATGCTTAAGGTTGGCGATCATGTTGTGTCGGCCAAAGCGCTGTTTGGCTCGTGCCTGTACATCCTTGAGAACATTCTGACAGGCTATGGCGTCGACGTGACATTTGTCGACGGCACAGATTTGCAGCAGTGGCAGGCGGCAATCAGACCCGAAACCAAGGCCGTGTTCTTTGAATCCATGTCAAATCCGACGCTGGAAGTGATCGACATCGCTGCTGTGGCCAAGCTGGCGCATGCCGTCGGGGCCGTTGTCATTGTCGATAATGTATTCTCGACCCCGGTGTTTTCGCGCGCCATCGAGCAGGGCGCCGATGTTGTCGTCTATTCGGCGACCAAACACATCGACGGGCAGGGGCGTGCGTTGGGTGGGGTCATCATCGGCACTAAGGAGTTCATTCGCGGCACGGTCGAGCCTTATCTGAAACATACCGGTGGCGCGCTGAGCCCGTTTAACGCGTGGATCATGCTCAAAGGGTTGGAAACCATAGCTTTGCGGGTCAATGCACAGGCCGAGAGCGCGTTGAAGATCGCCGAAGCGCTGGAAGGGCACGCGGCGTTGGAGCGGACCCTATACCCGGGCCTGAAAACCCACGCGCAGAATGGCTTGGTTCAGGAACAACTGGGCGGCAAGGGCGGCACAGTTCTGTCATTGGACATCAAAGGCGGCAAGGATGCTGCATTTGCGTTCCTGAACGCGATGTCCATTCCGGTGATTTCGAACAATTTGGGGGATGCAAAATCGATCGCGACCCATCCTGCGACAACAACCCACCAGCGTTTGAGTGATGATCAGAAAGACGAATTGGGGATCACACCTGGTCTGGTCCGTTTGTCCGTTGGGTTGGAGGATGCCGGCGACCTGTTGGCTGATATCCGGCAGGCACTGGATGTCTCGCAAAACTAATCTGCTGCGACCTGCTCCTATCTAGGGTCGCAGTGGGGTCATTTGCGAACAGACACGCGTTCCTTTTGTGGCATTTTTTGCTTGTGAGAGACGCTTTCAGGTGCAAGGCGACGGTTTTGCGCCGCTTTTTTCGATCCGGGATGCAATACAGCACGTATAGGGTTAGACTGGAAAAAGAACTGCAGTCGTATATATTCCTGCGACCAATCAAGGAACCCTGCCAATGAACGTTCACCCGCGCGACATTGACGAAACCCCTGATCGCGAACAGGCCGCTGCAGCCTTAAAGGTTCTAAAGGACTGGGCGCAGTCAGCATCCGCGGCCGAAATCAGTCAGCTGGACCCGGCCGTTGCCCGGTTGATTCCAGATTTGACGCCGGTGAACTACCCGTCATTGACGCGGGAATATCCCGAAGATTTCACTGTTGATACCGCCTATCGTGCGTCTTTGCCCGATTTGCAGAATGGCCCGTCCAGTCTGATCCGCGGCGCAAAGCAGCAGATTCAGCATGTCGGTATCTCGAACTTCCGCCTGCCGATCCGATTTCACCGCAAAGAAGACGAAGATCTGACTCTGGAAGCCTCGATCACGGGCACTGTCAGTCTTGAGGCTGAGAAAAAGGGCATCAACATGTCCCGGATCATGCGGTCTTTCTACAAGCACGCAGAGCGCACCTTTAGTTTCGAGGTGATGGAAGCGGCACTGAATGACTATATGACCGATCTGGACAGCTTTGATGCCCGTATCCAGATGCGCTTTTCGTTTCCGGACAAGGTGACAAGTCTGCGGTCCGGTCTGGAAGGGTATCAGTACTACGATATCGCGCTGGAACTGGTGGAACAAAATGGCGTGCGCCAAAAGATCATGCATTTGGACTATGTCTATTCTTCGACCTGTCCTTGTTCACTTGAGTTGAGCGAACATGCACGGTCGATGCGTGGTCAACTGGCGACCCCACATTCACAACGGTCCGTGGCCCGGATTTCCGTGGCTGTGGATTGCGATGCCGATTGCCTGTGGTTCGAGGATCTTATTGCCTTGTGCCGTCGTGCGGTGCCGACCGAAACGCAGGTCATGGTCAAACGTGAAGATGAACAAGCCTTTGCGGAATTGAATGCAGCCAACCCCATCTTTGTCGAAGATGCGGCACGCTTGTTCTGCTCGGAACTGCTTTCAGATCACCATGTGGGGGATTTCAGGGTGATCGCCAGCCATCAGGAAAGCCTGCATAGCCATGATGCGGTTTCGATTCTGACAGAAGGGCCAACATTTGAGGCGTCCAGCCTTGATCCAAGGTTGTTCACGACGTTGTTCCACGTCGGCTAAGCGGCACGTAAGCCACTATAATCAAATCGGATATCTCAGGTACTGATATCTTTTGCCGCATCGCAGCAAAAAATGCTGCAATTGCGTAGTATCTGCGATAGGATTTCGGCGAATGTAGCTGCAGCACGCGTGCGCCGGGTATGGCGTGTTGCCCCGAAAGGACGCCGAGACGTGAAACCCCTTGGACTGCAAGACCTTAACATCCGCCCGAGCAATCGGAGCGGGCAGGGCGCTTCACTCGCAAGCTTCAGGCCGCGTCGCGATTACAGGAGAAACACCTTATGAACCCGATTTCCCAACAGCTAGAGCTTCAGGCCGCTGCCGTTCGTGTTGCAGGATATGCGATGGTGAGCCAGCTGAAGATCATGCAGATCATGACCAAATCTGCAATTGAGCTGCCGATGGCATCGGTCAATGCCCTGAAAACATCAACTTCCGTGGAACCTTCCGCGCCCAAAAAGCCCGCTGCAAAACCTTCGGCTGCGGTGAAGCCGACCGTAAAACGCGCGAAGCCGGTGGCTGCCAAAGCCGCTCCGGCCATTAAGAAACCTGCGCCAAAGCCAAAACCGAAGGCAGAACCAGTCGTCGCGTTTTCTGCCAAGCCGCGCGCCGCCACAGCTACACCGGCGCCGAAGACAAAGGCGCAGCCTGCAGCCGTTGCAAAAATCGAAACGAAACCTGCTGAGGTGCCAGCCAAACCTGTGGTTAAGTCTACGAAATCAGTCGCGCGGAAAGCCGCTGCGCCGAAAGCACCGGCAGCTAAAACTGCCGTAGCCAAAGCCGTTGCAGCAAAGACCACACCAGCAGTGGCACCAAAAGTGACGACGGTGCAGCCCAAACCTGCGCCTCAAGCAGGCCGAAGCGCTTCCGCCAAAGCTGCCCTAACGACCAAGCAGGTCCCGACGGCAGAGCAAGCAAAACCACAATCCCGCCGGACGCGCGCACCTTCGAAACCACCTGTGTTGCCAGCAGTGAACGCCAAAACTGACAAGTAATCGCCGATCATCTGCTTGACACGGTCGGGCTGCCACGCCAACGCTGCCCGTCATGATGGATCTTCGCCCGGTCGGATATGTAATTGGCCTGCTGGTCGCCATTCTTGGGGCGACCATGATGCTGCCTATGGTTGCCGATATGATCGAAGGCCGGGGTGAGTGGCACGTCTTTCTCGAAAGCGCCATCATCACGACGCTGGCCGGTGCGGTCCTGGCGATGAGCTGTGCAAATGGCGTCGGTGAAGGGCTGACCATCCGGCAGACCTTTTTGCTGACCACCGGCGTCTGGGTCGCTCTACCAGTTTTTGGTGCAATCCCGTTTTTGTTGGGCGAAACCGAACTGCGGTTTGTAGATGCGTATTTCGAGGCGATGTCGGGCCTGACAACAACTGGCTCGACCGTGATTTCAGGGCTGGATGCACTGCCCCGAGGGTTATTGCTGTGGCGCGGTATCCTGCAATGGTTGGGCGGTATCGGCATCATTGTCGTAGCCATGGTGTTCCTGCCTGAACTGCGCGTTGGCGGGATGCAGATCTTCCGTTCGGAAGGATTTGAGACCATGGGTAAAATCCTGCCGCGCGCGCAGGAGATTGCCGGCCAGATTTCCCTGATCTATGTGTTCCTGACAGTCGTTTGCGTCCTGGTCTATACCGGCTTCGGGATGAGCTTTTTTGACGCCCTCGTGCATGCGCTGACGACGATTTCGACCGGCGGGTTTTCGAACTACGACGCCTCGTTTGGAACATTCTCGGGGCCTGCGGAATACGCGGCCTCGGTCTTCATGATTTTGGCAGCTTTGCCTTTTGTCAGATACGTCCAGTTGGCAAACGGACATACCAGCCCCTTATGGAAAGACAGCCAGATCCGCGCGTTTCTGGCGACCATTCTTGTGCTGGTGATCATCATGTCTGTCTTTTTGACGTCTGTCTTCCCGCATCATTGGGAACAGGCCTTTCGGGAATCTCTGTTCAATATCACTTCGATCATTTCGGGCACAGGATATGCCAGTGTCGATTACATGGGGTGGGGCAGCTTTCCTATCATGTTGTTTTTCCTGATCGGCCTGATCGGGGGGTGCGCCGGTTCCACCGCATGTTCCATCAAAGTGTTCCGCTATCAGCTTCTGTTCGCGTCGATCAAAACTCAGATTCGGCGGATCCGCTCGCCGCACGGTGTGTTCATGCCGCTCTATGACGGGCGTCCCGTCGGGCGGGACGTTCTGACTTCGGTCATGAGTTTTTTCATGTTCTTCGTTGTCACGATGGGTGTTTTATCTTGGGCCCTGGCTTTGACCGGCTTGGATTTCATCACGTCGGTGTCAGGGGCCGCAACGGCATTGGCAAATGTGGGGCCCGGTTTGGGGGATCAGATCGGACCGGCTGGCAACTTCGCCGGTCTGAATGACACTGCAAAGTGGCTGCTGACAATCGGCATGCTTGTCGGGCGTTTAGAGCTTTTGGCTGTCTACGCCATCTTTACCGTTCAATTCTGGAGAGGCTGATGAAACGACCCCTTGGTGCGCAAATTTCGCACATGCTCAGGGATCGCGGTGTTGACGTGATTTTTGGCATTCCCGGCGTGCACAATCAGGAAATGTATCGTGGCATTGAAGAGGCCGGGATTACCCATGTTCTCGCCCGTCATGAACAGGGTGCGGGGTTTATGGCTGACGGCTACGCCCGCGCATCTGGCAAGCCCGGGGTTGCCTATGTGATTACGGGACCGGGCCTGTGCAACATCATGACACCCATGGGGCAGGCCTACAGCGACTCGGTTCCTATGTTGGTTCTGTCGTCTTGTTTGGACGAGGCACAGGCCCAAAGGGGTCAGTTGCACCAGATGAAAGACCAGCGTGCTGCTGCAGACGCCGTGGCAGACTGGTCTGCGCAGGCCAACACGGCCAACGCGGCGTATGGTTTGCTAGAACGCGCCTTCGAAGAATTCGAGCTGTCACGTCCACGACCCAAGCACATACAGGTGCCCATTGCTCAGCTTGAGGCTGACGCCGACCCTGCGCCATTCCCCAATCAACCGGCCTTACGGACCCAAGTCCTGCCGCCTGACGTTGCGCCGGTGGTATCTTTGCTGAACATCGCGCGCAGGCCCTTGTTTATCTTGGGTGGCGGATGCCGGTCCAATCATTGGCGGCAAATTCTAACACAGCTAGGTGCGGCTTGTTTTACAACCTACGCCGGGCGGGGAATGGCCGGATTGGACTATGCGTTAGATTTCGGTGCGATGCTGCCCCGACCAGGCAGCGCCGATGTGATCGCTTCGGCAGATCTGGTGATCGCCGTCGGTGCAGAGTTGGGAGACGTCGATCTGTGGCGCAGCACCTTGGGCCATACGGCCAATCTGGTGCGCGTCGATTTGGACCCTGAGGTATTGTCGGACCATCACCGCGCAGCGGTAAAGATACAGGCCGATAGCGATAGCTTTGCCCGTTCACTATGGGCTGCAACCGAAAGCACAAAGCCAGCCAACGGTTGGACACCAGAAGAGGTTGCCGAGGCGCGTGAACGCTGGCGGGCTGAGGTCGATGCAGAACGGCCCGGCATTGTTCCGGTCGCGGATGCGCTGCGCACTGCAATGCCCGCTGACACGTTGATTTATTCGGATATGACCCAGTTTGCCTATGTTGCAAAAGAGGTTTGGAACAGCGCTTATCCTCATCACTGGCACCACCCGACAGGGTTCGGGACATTGGGTTACGCATTGCCTGCCGGGATTGGTGGGGCTGTTGCGCGGAGGGGCAAGCCAACAGCCGTGATCGCTGGCGATTATGGCTTTCACTATACGATGCAAGAACTTGGGGTCGCGGTCGAGCTTGGGCTGTCGATTCCAATTATCCTTTGGGACAATGGCAAACTAAAAGAGATCGAGGACAGCATGGTGCGGGGACAGATTGCACCAAACGCGGTTGTGGCCCGCAACCCCGATTTTTGCAAACTTGCCGAAGCGTTCGGGGCGCTATCTGCCGCGCCGACGAATCTGGATGAGATGCAGAATGCGGTTCGTGCTGCCTTCGATGCGGCAGGGCCGACCCTGATCCACGTGACGCCGGATATTCTGTAGTTAGATGAAGAAAGCGCCGCAGTTCTGCGGCGCTTTCACGAGTTGATTTGGAACCGATTCAATCCCAGCAATTCACCAGAACGGTCATACCTGCCGCACGGCGGTTCAGTTCATTGGGCGAGATCTGTGCGGTCTCTTGCCCGGATTGACCCGAAACACCTGCCTGGGTCAAGATATCCGTCAACCGCTCTACCGACGCTGACAAACTGACAGAGTCGGGCAGGGTGCGGCCTTCGGATGGAGTTGGCAGCAGCATTCCAACCACGTTCCCGCTGTCATTGAAGACGGGTCCGCCAGCATCACCGGGTTGCGCGCTCAGCGCCAGCCGCTTGATGCCCTCTTCACCATTCAGGCCACGGATATCGGCGATTTTCCCATAAGTCAGTGTTGGTGCACCCAAGGCCCCTTGATACGAATAACCCGATACGGCCACTTCGGACTGAATGCGGGGACGGTCTGCGCTGAACTCTGCCACGCTTATCGGCGCCAGCGTCTGGCGTGGTCGCAGAACCGAGACGCCCAGATTGGCATCGGTCCACGCCACCTCAACCTCCTGATCGCCATCAAGGGTGATACGTGCGCAACTGTCGGCAGCCTCGGATACGGTAAGCACCGTTCCGTTGGCATCTGCAAAGAAACCTGACCGCGACAGGCGCGGTTTGCGCACCTGAAGGCCCGACACCAAGTCGATCCGCTGTTCGACATCTGCTCCGGCGGCGGCGTCCAACACAGCTTCTGTGGTTTCAAAGCTGGATGCCATCGCGGCCAGAACTCTGATCCGGCGGTCGTCGTCGCCCTCGGGCCAGACCAGGGTGAACCCTTTGATCTGTCCGTTTAGCAGTTTGGCTTGAGTGTACGAGACGATACCGTTTCCGCGCCCTTCCAGCGTGAAACGATCCCCTTTCAATTCGCGGGGGCCATTCAGCGGCACGATTTCCAGCGACTGCATCACGTCATACAGGGCGCGCAGTGTGGATTTGTTGCCGTCCTGGCTGATCAGAAGTGCCTTTGCCCCCAGATCGGTCGAGCTTTGGAAATGCGCAAATGGGGCCTTGTGCTGGTCGAACTCAATGGCACCCAGCGGCATGTCCATCGCGATGCCTGCCTTGTCGTCCGAATAGCGCGCCATTCCGACGCTGATCAGAGGCGCGTTGTATTCGTCCATCAACGCTTGTCGCTGCAAGGTGGTCAGAACGCCGGTTGGCTCATACCCGGTGAAACGTTGCCAATCGCCCATGGATCGGCGCGTGCCCTGACCAAAGGCTCCGTCGATTGTCGAGTTGTAGAACCCAGCCGCCTGCAACGCCGTCTGCAGGTCCTTGCGTTCCTGTGCTGTCAGCAGGCGTTCGTTTTGCAACGCCTCTGACCGGGTTTCGTCTGCGCTTTCCGGTTGGACTTCAGTCAGGTTTTGTTCCGACTGCACCTCGGATTCCACCGGAGGGGCAACCGCCCCACGGTTCAGAACATTTGCCCCGACCGGCCAAAACTGTTGTCCCAGTGTGTTGGAAAACGCAATGAAACTGTCCGACGGTATCTGACCCTCGGCGCGGTACACGCGCAAAACCTGTTCTGCATCGCCGCGCAGGTAAGGGCCAAGGACGATCGCATACCAGCCACTGTTCATGCGAAATCCGTTCACGTCGGGCAGTGAATTGGCATAGGCTTGGGCCCGGTCTTGTGCTTCTCGCAACGAGGGTTGCGCTTCGACCTGAACCCAGACGCCCGGATCCTGTTGGGCCGTCGCGGCACGCAGGCCGGACATAAGAAATAATAAAGTTACTGTTAAAATGCGTGTCATCTTCCGCCCGTCTTGTGCAGTGTTTGTTCTTTGGCGCAGAGTACGCGATTTCGCCCGGCGAAAGCCATGCCGAGATGAACGGGTTTCGCGGGTGTGGCCGCGCAGTTACAGCATTAGCCCATTGGCCCGTTGACGCCCCTTGGCCCCTTGCATAGGAAGGGCAAAACCGACCGGAACCGGGCGCAGATACGCCCAAAGGGAATGTCATGACCGAACTGTCCAGCGCACCTCGATCTTTTCAGGAGATTATCCTGCGACTTCAGTCTTATTGGGCGTCCAGGGGTTGCGCCATTCTGCAGCCTTATGACATGGAAGTTGGGGCAGGGACGTTCCATCCGGCGACGACCTTGCGCGCGCTGGGGTCGAAAGCCTGGGCAGCGGCCTATGTGCAGCCCTCACGCCGTCCCACCGACGGGCGGTATGGTGAAAACCCGAACAGGTTGCAGCATTACTATCAGTATCAGGTGCTGATCAAACCCAGCCCTCCGGATTTGCAGGAGCTTTATCTGGGCTCATTGCGGGCCATCGGCATTGATATGGATCTGCACGACATCCGCTTTGTCGAAGATGACTGGGAAAGCCCCACGCTGGGCGCATGGGGTCTGGGCTGGGAGGTCTGGTGTGACGGGATGGAAGTCAGCCAGTTCACTTATTTTCAACAGGTTGGCGGCCATGACTGTGCGCCTGTTTCGGGCGAGTTGACATATGGTTTGGAGCGTCTGGCGATGTATGTGTTGGGTATTGACCATGTGATGGACATGCCCTTCAACGATCCGCAATCCCCCAGCCCGTTGACCTATGGCGATATCTTCAAGCAAACAGAAGAGGAATACGCCCGCTGGAACTTTGACGTGGCCAACACTGAAGTTCTGTTGCGCCATTTCGAAGAGGCTGAGACAGAATGTGCCAACATTCTCGCGCAGGACCATGACGACCCTAAGACCGGCAAACGCATTGTCATGGCACATCCGGCCTATGATCAGTGCATCAAGGCCAGCCACATCTTCAACCTGCTGGATGCACGGGGCGTGATCTCGGTTACGGAACGCCAGGCATATATCGGTCGGGTGCGCGCGCTGGCAAAACAATGCGCCGATGCGTTTGTTCAGACCGAGGCCGCCGGGCATACGGCCTGATGGGCCGGTCAGGCCAGCCCCGGCAACAACACCTTGAGGCCATCAGCAATCATGCCGATCGCAATGGCCGACAGGATCATGCCCATGAACCGGCTCATGATCACGCGCGCGTTTGCCGACAACCGCTTTGCCAGCCATGCAGCATTCCAGAATGTGACCAACAGCAGCAGTACAACGCCCAGAAAAACACCTGCATAGACAATGGCTTCGGTCACTTTCGTGACGTGATGCGCATAGAGTATCAGCGTGGTAATCGTTCCCGGCCCGACCAGGATCGGAAAGGCCAAAGGGTAAAACGCGACGGTGTCAGGCGACGGGTAGGACTGTTTTTCACCTTCCGTTCCGTGATGCGAACTGCTTTCGCTGCCGTTCAACATGTTCATCCCGATCATCAGGACAACCAGGCCCCCAGCCACACGCAAATGATTGACCGTGATGCCGAACAAGCCCAGGGTCTGACTGCCAACAGACGCAAATGCGCCGCCAAGGATCAGACAATACAGGCAAGTTTTCAAAGCGACTTTTCTCTGATCAGCCGCTGGAAGGTCCTGTGTGACACTCAGAAAGACCGGCAAGTTGCTGATCGGGTTCATGATCGCAAAAAGTGCGCCGAAAAATCCTACGGCAAGGGTCGTTTCCATAAAAACAGCCTCAGCTTTACCTATTCTGCGATGGAACCTGTCCTATTTCTAAGCCACTTGAAAGAGCCTGCGTAAAAGGAAGAGCGAAAAAATGACTGGAAAGGTCCTTGCAATCATACTGTTGTTGTCTGCCGCGATTGCCGGCGCTGGCATGTATTACTTGCAGGTTTATGGCTACTACTACACCGTTCAGCCCAACCCCGGCGCGGATGTGGTGTTGCTGGCCGATGGTTCGGATGCACCGCAACCCATCCCCTATACCGGCTTTCAAGCGATTGATGCGGACAGCTCTCCGATCCGGTATCGCGCATGCTTTGAGACCGAATTGACGCTGGAGGAGCTGCAGGCCACCTACATGTCCGTCGGTGATGCAACGCCGCTGACAGCACCCGGGTGGTTTGATTGCTACGATGCTGTTTCGCTGGCCGATGCTTTAAAGACAGGTCAGGCCAAAGCGTTTATTGGCACTAAGAATATCCATTTCGGAGTGGACCGCATCGTAGCGGTAGCGCAGGACGGCCGAGGATACATCTGGCATGTTCTGAACAATTGCGGCGAAAAAGCTTATGACGGGACAGTTATAGGCGAAGAATGTCCGCCCAAACCGCAGAATTGAGATGCCCATGGCCGAGCAGATCCTCGAAATTCCGGCTTTTATTACGGTAACGCTCGGCTTTGCGGTCTACCTACTGGGTGCTGAAATCAACGCGCGCGCTGCCGTTCTGCGGCAGTTCAACATCCCGGAACCGGTCACCGGTGGCCTTTTGGCCTCGCTGGTGGTTTTGGCTTTGTACCTGCTGTTCCGCATTGAAATGAATTTCGATTTGGCGACCCGAGATTTCCTTTTGGTGGTTTTCTTTGCCGGTATCGGGTTGAATGCACGGCTTGCTGATTTGATTGCAGGCGGCAAGCCTCTGCTTTTGCTGTTGGTTTTGACACTGGCAACGATTGTCTTTCAGAACATCATTGGTGCGGCGGGTGCTGTTACGTTTGGATATCCGCCCCAGGCGGGCGTTCTGTTCGGATCGGCGTCATTGATCGGTGGGCATGGAACAGCCATCGCATGGGCCCCGGAAGTGACCGCAGTGACCGGGCTGGACGGAGCGACGGAATTGGGCGTCGCTGTTGCCACTCTGGGCCTGGTCCTTGCTGCAGTGGTTGGCGGTCCAATTGCGCGGTTTCTGATTGAAGGCCGAAACCTCAGCCCATCGCGGCCCGAGGAAGAACACACCATCGGTGTTCCGGACAAACAAGATGAAGCAGCGCCCCTGATCGACCACCTGACGATCATGCGCGTTTTGTTGTACTTGAACTTGTCGATCATCGCCGGATTTTTTCTAAGTGAGGCGATCACAGCAGCAGGCTTGAAGCTGCCGCTTTTTGTGCCGTGCCTAATCATGGGCATCGTGATCGCGAACATACGCGCGCTGTCGGCACCCAATGCCCCAGCCGTCTCGCGGACGCCATCTCTGGCGCTGATATCTGAATTTTCACTGGGCGCGTTTCTCGCAATGTCCCTTATGAGCCTGCAACTTTGGACCATTGCTGAACTTGGGCTGGCAATCGTTGTCATTATGGCTGCCCAGACATTGTTTGCCGTGGGTTTTGTGATCTGGATGTTGTTCCCGGTCATGGGCGGCAACTACCGTGCAGCCGTTTTGTCCGCCGGTTTCGGGGGCTTTGCACTTGGTGCGACGCCAACAGCAATCGCCAATATGACGGCTGTCACCAAACGATATGGGCCGTCACCTATTGCCTTTATTGTGCTCCCCCTTGTATCCGCCTTCTTTGTGGACATCGCCAATGCCATCGTCATCCAGACGATCGTCAACTTCTAAGGACCGAAAATGCCCGACCTGCTGATCGAACTGTTTTCCGAGGAAATCCCCGCGCGCATGCAGACCCGCGCAGGTGAAGACCTGAAAAAGCGGATCACCGATGGTCTGGTCGAGGCGGGTTTGACCTATGCCGGGGCAGCCGCCCTGACCACACCGCGCCGTTTGACATTGGCAGTTGAAGGTCTGTTGGCGGAAAGCCCGACCATCCGGGAAGAACGCAAAGGGCCAAAGGTTGGTGCGCCGGACAAAGCCATCGAAGGGTTCCTGCGCGGGGCAGGCCTAACCCGTGATCAGTTGGAAGAACGCGAAACCCCTAAGGGTGCTGTGTATTTCGCCACCATCGAGAAACCTGGTCGCCCAGCGGTCGAGATCGTGTCCGAGGTGCTAGAGGCGACGATCCGCAACTTCCCATGGCCGAAATCCATGCGCTGGGGCAGCGGTGCGATGCGCTGGGTACGCCCATTGCATTCGATCCTATGCATCCTGACGGATGAGGCCGGCGCACAGATCGTGCCGCTTGAGGTTGAAGGGATCAATTCGGGCGACACGACCGAAGGCCACCGTTTCATGGCACCGCACCAGTTCGCTGTTTCCTCGTTCGAGGATTACGCGACTAAGCTAAAGCGCGCTTTTGTGGTTTTGTCACCGGGTGAACGCGCTGAACATATCTGGAACGACGCTACGAACATGGCTTTCGCTGCCGGACTGGAAGTGGTCGAGGACAAGGGCCTGCTGGGCGAAGTTGCAGGGTTGGTCGAATGGCCGGTTGTGCTGATGGGTCAGATCGACGATGAATTCCTCGATCTGCCGCCCGAGGTGCTGCAGACCTCGATGAAGGAACATCAGAAGTTTTTCTCGGTTCGCAATCCCAAAACAGGCCGGATTGAACGGTTCATCACTGTGGCCAACCGCGAGGCTGCGGACAACGGCGCGACCATTTTGGCGGGGAACCAAAAAGTGCTGTCGGCGCGTCTGGCAGATGCCAAATTCTTCTGGGAAAACGATCTACGCGTTGCCAAATCGGACATCGCCCAATGGACCCGCGCATTGGAGAATGTGACCTTTCACAACAAGCTGGGCACGCAGGCTGAGCGAATTGACCGCATCGCCGCACTGGCCCGCGAATTGGCTTCGGTGACCGGAGCAGATGCCGATCAGGCCGAGAAATCCGCGCGTCTGGCCAAAGCCGATTTAAGCTCCGAGATGGTCTATGAATTCCCGGAACTTCAGGGGCTTATGGGGCGCTACTATATCGAGGCCGCCGGTGAAGACGCTGCTGTGGCCGCAGTGGCGGAGGACCACTACTCGCCGCTTGGGCCGTCGGATGATGTGCCCACCGCGCCTTTGTCAGTGACCGTGGCGCTGGCCGACAAGCTGGACACGTTGACCGGGTTCTGGGCGATTGATGAGAAACCGACCGGGTCGAAAGACCCGTTTGCCCTGCGTCGGGCTGCGTTGGGCGTTATTCGGTTGGTGCTGGAGAATGGGGTACGAGTTGCGCTGAAAGAGCAACTTAGCTTTGCCTACTACTCTGTAGTTGAAGCGCTTGCTTACGCCGGAAAACTAGCTCACGTAGGTGGCGATAGTATTCACCCTTTCGGTCATCCATCAAGCAGAAACGACGCTGACCATCCACATCTGTATCTGTTCTACGCAGATGATGTTAGGACATCTTTCAATGGAGATACGGAGTTTGTATTGCTCTCAGAAGCTGGCGAGGATATTCTGGAGATCGCTTCGCTAGACAAGCTTGTTCCCGACTTGCTCTCCTTCTTCCATGACCGCCTCAAAACCTTCCTCCGCGACGAGGGCATCCGCCACGACATCATCGACGCCTGTATCGCGATGGAGGGCAATGACGACCTCAACCTGCTCGTCAAACGTGCGCGCGCTCTGAACGCTGTGATGACCACCGAAGATGGCAAAAACCTCGTGCAGGGTTTCAAACGCGCCAACAATATCCTGTCTCAGGCTGAGGAAAAGGATGGGGTCGAATACTCCTACGGTGCGGATGCGAAATTCGCCGAAACAGACAGCGAAAAAGCGCTGTTCGCGGCGTTGGAGCAGGCGCAGGCACAGATCGATCCGGCGCTGAAGGCCGAGGACTTCCCGGCAGCCATGTCTGCCATGGCCGCGCTGCGCGGACCGGTTGATGCGTTTTTTGAGGATGTTCAGGTTAATACCGACAATGACATTCTGCGTCGTAACCGATTGAACTTGCTCAGCCAGATCCGGCAGATTTGCTCCAGTGTCGCGGATCTGACGAAAATCGAAGGATAAAGCCAAGGGCGCGCATCACAGTGCGCCCAGAACGCCCTTGCGTGAAGGGCGCAGGCGCTTATGCTGCAGGCAAACCAAAAGGTGCCGCAGTGCAGAATAATCCGCATACCACGCTTATCACATCCAAAGCGCCTGTCGCCGCAAATACGCATGGTGGCCGGGCCAAGTGTCTGCAACGCCTCGTTCGGTTAGAGCTGCCGGTGCCGCGCACGGTCGCATTGTCCTTTGATGCTGTGCACCGCATTGCCGAGGGGCGTGTTCCCGATCTAGCCGCAATCCTGGAAGAATTTGACCCGACAGCCTTGCTGTGTGTTCGGCCCAGTTCTGAAGACCCTGATTGGGGTGGTCCTGGTGCGGTGTTGAACATCGGTATGAATGATGCGCGCTATGTCGATCTTTCGGACAAAATGGGGGTCGAAGCGGCGGCGGCACTGTATCTGCGGTTCGTGCAAAGCTATGCGATTCATGTGGCGCGGCTGGATGCCGATGTGTTCGACGATATTGACGCGGATGGTCGCGAAGGTCTGCGCCAGTCGTTGCGTGCTTATGAAGACGAAACTGATGAAGCCTTTCCGCAGGACCGGGGCGAACAGTTGGCCGCCGTTCTGCGATCCATGGCGCGTGCCTGGGATGGCACATCCGCAAGACTGTTGCGGCAGGCAAAAGGGGCCCCTGCGGATGCCGGGTTGGGGCTGGTCATTCAAGAGATGATCCCGGGCGTCGGGCAGGGTGAATGCGGATCCGGCGTTTTGCAACTTGTTGATTCCACGACCGGAATGCCGCAAATCACCGGTAGATATCTCAGTCAGAGCCAGGGCCGGGATGCGTTGGGAGAAGGTGTTTCTGCCTTGTTTTTGGAGAAGGACTCGCGGGGTCCGTCGCTGGAAGAGGCTGCGCCCAAAGCCTTTGCGGACCTGAAGGCTCAGGCGGCATTGATGCGCGAGAAGCTGCGCGAAGAAATGCAGGTCGAATTTGTCATCGAAAACGGCCATGTGCACATTCTTGATGGCGTGCGAGTGCAGCGCAGTGCCCGTGCCGCTATGCGCATTGCTGTGCGGCTTGCAGAAGATGGAATCCTGCCGCAGCAAGAAGCAGTGATGCGCATTGATCCTCATGCGTTGAACGAACTTTTGCACCGGCAGGTGCATCCCGAAGCGCAGCGCGACGTCCTCACAACAGGAATTGCAGCAAGCCCGGGCGCATCTACCGGAAAGATCGTTTTCACAGCGGCCGAAGCACAAGCCAGTGCCGCGCGGGGCGAGGCGTGCATTCTGGTCCGGCGCGAAACCTCACCCGAAGATGTGCGTGGGATGCATGCCGCAGTCGCCGTTTTGACCGAAAAAGGCGGTATGACCAGCCACGCCGCCGTAATTGGTCGGGGCTTGGGGCTGCCGTGCATTGTTGGTGCATCGGATATGCGGTTTCAGACCAAGAAGAAATTGCTGACGGCCCCGGATGGTCGGGTTTTCAAAACTGGTGATGTTCTGACGATTGACGGCACTTCGGGTCAAGTGCTGGCAGGACAACCTGCCATGCTCGAGGCGGTCTTTGATGACTGTTTCCAGACGCTGATGGCCTGGGCCGACGCCGAGCGCGACATCGAAATCCGTGCCAACGCCGACACGCCTGCGGACGCGCAGACAGCCCGTAACTTCCAGGCCCAGGGTATCGGTTTGTGCCGGACCGAGCATATGTTCTTTGATCCTGGCCGCCTGATCGTGATGCGTGAGATGATCTTTGCCCAAACCTCTTCTGGTCGTGCCGCGGTACTGGAACGCCTGCTGCCCATGCAGCGCGAAGACTTCATGCAACTCTTCCGGATCATGGAAGGTCAACCCGTATGCATCCGGTTGTTCGATCCGCCGCTCCACGAATTCCTGCCAACCACCCGCAGCGGACAGCGCGAGCTGGCCGAAGCGCTGGATCTACCGATTTCGGACGTTGAACGCCGGGTCGATTCAATGACTGAATACAATCCGATGTTGGGGCTGCGCGGCGTCCGGCTGGGTGTTACCGTGCCTGAGATCTATGATATGCAGGCGCGTGCGATTTTTGAGGCCACTTTAGAGGCCAGCAGGAACGGTGCGCCGGTGGTGCCCGAAGTCATGATCCCGCTGGTCTCGGCCAAGCGCGAGGTTGAGTTGGTCAAATCCCGTATCGATTCTGTGGCAGCTGCGGTTGCTGCTGAGTTCGGGCAGGAGTTCGAATATCGTCTCGGCGTGATGGTGGAAACACCACGGGCGTGTTTGCGTGCTGAAGAGATCGCACCCAACACCTCTTTCTTGAGCTTTGGTACAAATGACCTGACCCAGATGACCTATGGTCTCTCGCGCGACGATGCCGGGCGGTTTATGTCGGCATATGTGCGGCAAGGGGTGTTTACGGAAGATCCGTTTCATGTGCTTGATCCCGATGGCGTCGGCGAGTTGTTGAAACTTGGGGCCGAGCGCGGGCGTGCGGCAAAGCCGGATGTAACCCTTTCAGTATGCGGCGAACACGGTGGCAACCCCGAATCAATTGCCATTTGCAGGGACCTTGGCTTTGACTACGTGTCGTGCTCACCGTTCCGGGTGCCGGTCGCTCGGCTGGCTGCCGCTCAACTGGCGATTTCGTCCAGACTTGGGGGTTGACACAACCTCAAAGCCCTAAGATTAGTGGATTCAGGATGAACCTGGGGTCATTTTTTTTGACCTAGCGGGCGGTTTTCCACTTGCTTTTTCTTCTGATCTGGACGTTTGCCCAAGACTGGGTTAAATGCCTCGTCGCGCCCGCCGGGGGAGGGTTTGGCGCGTATAGTGCCTGTGCGAGGTTATCTGATGCTACGTTACATAATGGCTGTTGCCGCAATGGCAGCAACCATGCTGCCAAGTGTGTCCTTCGCTGAGAGGGAAGCCAATAATTCTGCTGATCAAGAGCTTGTCGCCCGCAATGAATTGCCGGCGCAAAGCTTTCGCGACTATCTGAAATTGTTCAAGCCCCGCAAGGCCGTTGAACCGATCACCGTATCCTATTCCAAAGATTGGTTGGATCAACAGCCCAACGCGGCCGGTGACGAGAACTGGAAGTGCCTGTCCGAGGCACTGTACTTTGAAGCGCGTGGTGAAAGCGTGCGCGGTCAGTTCGCTGTGGCTGAGGTCATTTTGAACCGGGTCAAAAGCAGTCGTTTCCCGAATTCGCTTTGCGGTGTGATCCGTCAGGGCACTGGCAAGAAATATCAGTGCCAGTTCACCTACACCTGTGATGGCCACAAAGAAGTGATCCACGAAAAGAAAGCTTATGAGCGCGTTTCCAAAGTGGCTCGGGCAGCTATTGATGGGATTGCTAAGGAGTTGACCGAAGGGGCAACGCATTATCACACCACCGCAGTGCGTCCATCCTGGGCGAAAGTGTACAAGCAAACCGCACGGATCGGTGTTCATCTTTTCTATCGCCACAACTATCGCACCGCGAGCAACTGATTGACGCACCCGCGCTGGAACCTTGATGGCGAGTTCAGTGTTGCGTTCTATATTGCGGGCCGGGAGGCCCGCAATGACTGTTAATCGCCGACAATTCCTGCAAACCGCAGCTGCGACCACGCTGCTGCCCCACATGGCGCGCGCAGATATTCCGTTGCTTGAGGCCCGGGTGACAGATCAACTGATCGCCCCGAGCGGATATCCTGAGACCAAACTTTGGAGTTTCGGAGGACGAGTTCCCGGAGTTCCGCTGCGCCTGAAACAGGGCGACAGTGTTCAGCGCAGGCTTGTTAACAGTCTGCCGCAGCCAACATCCGTGCATTGGCATGGAATACGTATCGAAAACGCAATGGATGGTGTGTCTGGGTTGACGCAAAACCCTGTAGCGACAGGCGATACCTTCGACTACGATTTCAACGTCCCGGATGCCGGAACCTATTGGTATCACGCACATAACAGGTCCATGGAGCAGGTCGCGCGGGGTCTTTACGGGTCTCTGATCGTTGAAGAAGCGACACCGCCGGACGTCGATCAGGATCTGATCCTGATGCTGGATGACTGGAGGCTTGATCCTGAAACCGCGCAAATCACGGATGACTTCGACAATGGTCGAGATCTCAGCCATGCGGGGCGTCTCGGCAATCTTGTGACAGTCAATGGTTCCTTTGATCCGGCATTCTCTGTCAAACGCAACGAACGCCTCAGGCTGCGTCTAATCAATGCGTCCAACGCGCGGATCTTTGATGTCGGGCTTGACGGTTTGTCTGGGTGGATCGTTGCGTTGGATGGCATGCCGCTGGAAACACCTCTGGCGATTCCGCAGTCGTTCCCACTTGCTCCTGCGCAACGCGCGGATCTTGTCGTGGATGTCAGTACAGATGGGGACGCGACAAACCTTCTGAGTGTTGAACCGGACGGGGCCTATGGTCTGGTTCAGTTCAACGTAACCGGCGAGTCCGCAAAAACACGTCGAGGCGCTGTGGTCGCTTTACCGCCCAATCCATTGCCCGTTCTGCAAGGTATTGAGACGGCGCCGCTGCATCGGATGGTTTTGCAGGGCGGGGCAATGCGGTGGCTTGAAAACGCGCGGATCGGAGATACAGAGTTATCCGGGCGCGAATTGGCGCAACTCGGACGGTTTTGGGCTTTGAACGGCCATGCCGAACGCCCGACCGATCCCTTTCTGGACACCGGTCTGGGCAGCTTGCACAGGATCGAGTTTGTCAATGAAACCGCTTTCCCTCACGCGATGCACCTGCATGGCCATCACTTTCGGTTGATCCTTGAAGATGGCTCATTTGGGCCCTGGCGGGACACGGTGCTTGTCGACCGAGGGCAGACTCGTCAGATCGCACTGGCGGCTGACAATCCAGGGGACTGGCTGTTGCATTGCCACATGCTCGGCCATGCCGCTTCGGGTATGATGAGTTGGATTCGCGTGACCTGACGCCGCATTCGGCGGTTGGAATGGCGCTTGTTTGAATGTTATAGCCCCTCGCAAAGCCTAATATAGGCAAACTTTCCAATGAGCCCGAGAAGGCCTGACCCATGAGTTCTGAAATCCGCCTGGCATTTGCACACCCATCTGAGCGGTCCGAGGCGACCTCGTCAAACGGGCCGCTGGATCGTATTTCGCTGCGTGATCATATTGTCGAAGTTGAAATTGGCGCGTTTCAGGCCGAGCGCGGGACGACGCAGCGTGTCTGCTTCAACATCGTTGTGGAAGTACGCCCGCTGACCGACCCGATCGATGACGATGTGGATCGTATCTTGTCCTATGATCGCGTGACCGAAGCGATTGCGTATGAGCTATCGGCTGAGCGTTTGAACCTGTTGGAGACTTTGGCTGAACGTGTAGCCGAACGGATTTTACTTGAACCTCAGGCTGTAAGAGCTTTTGTTCGAATTGAAAAGCTGGATCGAGGACCCGGTGCCCTTGGTGTTGAAATCGTGCGCGGCAGAGACACGCATCACCACGACATCGTCGAGGAAGAGCGCCCGCATCCACGTCTCGTTTTCCTGTCGAACGAAGCGATTGCCTCGGATAACCTGACCGGGTGGATTGATCAGCTTGAAAACCGCCAACGCCCATTGATCCTGTGTGTTGGTGCTTCGGATCTGGCCGCATCACAAACCGGACATGCGATGACACAACGCCGGATCGACCTTCTGGCCATTGAGCAAAACGCATGGGTACTGGCAGCACGTGATTTTCGCTGCGTCGTCGTTTCAACCCGGACCGAGCTGGATTGGGCCATGAAAAACGGACAAATCTGCGTTTGGGCACCCTCTAAGATCGTTTTGGATGCTGTTGATGGACCTTCTGCGGCCCCGTCAGATGCGGTGGCTTTGGCTGCCTGGTTCGCAGCGACTTTTGAAGCCAGCGAGATGCTGGTGATCGGCGGAGAGCTGCCGGAAACACCCAAAACGCCGTTGCGCGCGGTCAATGTGGATCAGGCGCAGTTGTGAAAACCTATTTCCGACCATTGGTCCAGCACGGTCCAGCACGTCCGAAAGATGCCGTAGCGCTTGCTGGTCAGTCGCTTTGGTTCACCCATGCTGAGGTTTTGACGCGAGAAAACCCACCGCAGGTTGTGCAGGTTGCTGAAATCCCATCCGATGTGTTGGGCGTGTTGACCAGTCCACGTGCGGCGCTATCCAATTTGGATATGCAGCGTCCGCACATTATGGGCATCCTTAACGCAACGCCGGACAGCTTTTCGGATGGTGGCCTGCACAACTCGGTCGAACGCGCGCGCAGTGCGGCCGTCGATATGGTCGCGCATGGCGCCACCATTCTGGATATCGGCGGCGAGTCGACCCGGCCCGGTGCAGATTTTGTTCCCGAAGATGAAGAAATAGCCCGGACCCGCCCTCTGATCGAGGCGATCCGGGCAGAAACAGATGTTCTGATATCGATCGATACGCGAAAAACCAGCGTGGCCAAGGCGGCGAGTGCGGCAGGGGCCGGGCTGATCAATGACGTCTCTGGATTTACCTTTGACCCGGGTCTGGCGCCATTTTGCGCGCAGCTGGGCGCACCGGTCTGTGTCATGCATATGAACGGCGATCCGGACACGATGCAGGATGATCCGCAATATGATGATGTTTTGTTGGACGTTTATGACTTTCTCGAGGGCCAGGTCACCTATCTGGAGCGACTGGGTTTGCGCCGTGATCAGATAGTGGTCGACCCGGGTATCGGGTTTGGGAAATCTCAGGATCACAATCTGGCTTTGTTACGCAGTCTAAGCCTGTTCCACGGGCTTGGGTGTCCGATCCTGTTGGGCGTGTCCCGAAAGGGTTTCATCGGATCCATCGGGCAAGAGCCGCGCAAGGACTCACGCGCACCGGGATCAATTGCCTTGGCTTTGGCGGGATTGTCCCAAGGCGTGCAGATCATTCGGGTACATGATGTGGCCGAAACCGCTCAGGCCTTGCGTCTATGGGCTGCCGTCCGGTAATCCGGTCGCAGGTTAGTTTTACGGAGTGACAGGTATGCGCAAGCTGTTCGGAACCGACGGAGTGCGGGGCACCGCCAACACGCACCCGATGACGGCAGAAATGGCCTTGCGCATAGGTGCAGCGGTCGGCCGCTATTTTCGCCGTGATGCGACGGGCGTGCATCGCGTGGTTATCGGTAAAGACACACGCTTGTCGGGCTACATGCTGGAAAGCGCATTGACGGCTGGTCTGACCTCGACCGGTATGAACGTGCTGCTGCTGGGTCCGGTGCCCACGCCAGCGGTTGGTCTGATGACCCAGTCGATGCGGGCGGATCTTGGGGTGATGATTTCGGCCAGCCATAACCCAGCGGAAGATAATGGGATCAAGTTCTTTGGCCCTGATGGGTTCAAACTGTCCGATCAGGCCGAGATCGAGATCGAGAATCTGATCGAAGAAGGGGTCAAACCCGCTCAGGCCCAAAATATCGGACGGGCACGACGTGTCGATGACGCGCGGTTTCGTTATGGAGAACGCGTCAAGTCGTCTCTGCCGCGCAACGTGCAACTGGACGGTTTGAAGGTTGTGATCGATTGCGCCAATGGCGCAGCACACCGTACCGCGCCGGAGGTTTTGTGGGAGCTGGGCGCTGATGTTATCCCAGTTGGCATTGCCCCCAATGGTAAGAACATCAATCTCAATTGTGGTTCGACCAAGCCGCAACTGGCCGCGGAAACCGTGGTGGCCCATGGCGCGCATGTGGGCATTTGCCTTGACGGCGACGCGGACCGGGTTGTCGTGATTGATGAGACCGGGCAGGTGGCAGACGGCGATCAACTGATGGCGTTGCTGGCCACGGCTTGGAAAAAATCCGAACAATTGAAGGGCGACGCCTTGGTGGCGACCGTCATGTCGAACCTTGGTCTGGAACGACATCTTTCAGCTCAAGGTCTGCGGCTTGAACGGACGGCCGTGGGCGACCGCTATGTGGTTGAACGGATGCGCGAAGGCGGTTTTAACCTGGGTGGGGAACAGTCCGGGCATATCGTTATGAGCGACTATGCCACCACCGGCGACGGCCTCATGGCCGGGTTACACTTCCTGGCCGAGATGGTTCTGTCCGGTCGCAAGGCGTCGGATCTATCCAAACAATTCGAGACGGTGCCGCAGCTTCTGAAGAATGTACGATACCAATCGGGGCAGGTTCCGCTGGACGCTCAGAACGTTCAGGCGGCAATCGCAGATGCCGAGGCGCGTCTGAACGGGCAAGGCCGTTTGCTGATACGCAAATCGGGCACAGAGCCCTTGATCCGCGTTATGGCTGAATGTGAAGACGATGTCTTGCTGACGCAGGTTGTCGATACCATCGTGGCCGAAGTCGAAGCCGTCGCAGGCTAACGCCCGATTAACAGCTTTCTGAGGCTGAACCATTGGCTGATGGCCAGCCCGGTCAGGATCATCAACAAGGCAACGTAGAACCGCAAGGGCAGGGCTTCGGACAGTATCCATGCGCCAAAGATCATCGACCAGATCGGCACCTGATAGTTGACCAGTGTCAGAAAAACTGATCCGGCGCTGCGGATAATCGACACACGCAGTAGCGTGGCAAAGGCTGTCGGAACAAGGCCCAAACCGACGATGGCAAGGCCGGGCCGGGTGCCTTCCCAGCGCGGCACACCTTCGGATATGAACATGATCGGCAGCAGTATTAACGCTCCGACCACCAGTGTCAGTGCCGCCAATGTGACCGGATCAATTGATGGGCAGCGGCGCGTAAAGATAGACGCCACCGAATAGCAGAGCGCTGCGCCGATACATGCCAGTTGTGCCAAAGGCTCGGCTCCCTGACCAATCTGTGCCAACCCCGGCCCAATCAGGACCAGTGCCCCGGAAAACCCCAATGTGACGCCAAATAACCGGCGTGTGTTCATGGGTTCATCCGAGAAGAAATGTGCCAACGGCAAGACCATCAACGGGATGGCCGCCATGGATAGGCCAGCAAAGGCCGAAGGCACATATTGCTGCCCCCAGCTTAGCAATAGGAACGGCAAGGCGGTCGAGAGTACACCAATGACAATTATCGACCCCCAAAGCGCACGGCTCGGACCGGGAAATCGGCGCCCGGTGGCTGCCATCAGGACCAGCAATGTAACGGCACCCAAAGTAGTACGCGCTGTTGCAACGGTCACCGGTCCATACCCTTCCAGCGCCATGGCAACAACCATGAACGTTCCGCCCCAAATCAGGCCAAGGGATATGACGCCGCTCCAGTCGCGGTAATCGGGTTGTTGAACCATTCCATCCCCTTATCCTGCGATTCACCCAGTGTCACGAGGGCGTTCTTGATTTTCCGTAAGTTCTCACTTACGGTAAGTAATGACTTACGATGATGCTTTTTCAGCGTTAGGCGATCCAACACGGCGACAGGTGTTTGAAGCGGTGGCCAAGCGGCCACGCGCGGTGGGGGCTTTGGCTGCGGAACTGCCTGTCAGCCGTCCGGCAGTATCGCAGCATTTAAGGGTGCTTTCGGATGCGGGGCTTGTCATGTGCCGTGCTGAGGGGACTCGTCGGATATATGCAGCACGGCCCGAGGGGCTTGCCGAAATGCGCGCCTGGTTAGAGCGGTATTGGTCTGACGTTCTCGAAAGTTTTGCAGCGGAAGTAAACGAAGGGGGCAGGGCTAGTGACGGATCCTATTGTTAAGAGAGTGACTGTGAATGCAACACCGGAACAGGCGTTTGATGTTTTCGTCAACCGGATCGCAAAATGGTGGCCGTTGGACGGTCATGCCGTGTCAGCTTCAAAAGGACAACCGGCGCTTGCTGTCACGATTGAACCGTATGTGGGCGGCGCAGTCTATGAAACGATGTTCGATGGAACGCGGGCCGATTGGGGCCGGGTTCTTATCTTTGAAGCCGGACGTCGACTTGCGCTCAGTTGGCACCCCGGCACGAATAAAGATCGCCCGACACGGGTAGAGGTTACCTTTGAAATCCATGGCTCAGCGCAGAGCAAGGTAACCCTGACGCATTCCGGTTGGGAGGTTTGGGCTGATGAGGCATCCGACAAGCGCGGGGGTTACGACACGGGATGGGATCACGTGTTTGGCCAATGCTTTGTAAACACCGTCGGAGAATGAAAAAGGGCGGCCACTTGGGGCCGCCCTTTCGCTGACATAGGTCAGGCTTAGTTCTTTTCTTTGTCGACCATTTTGCCCGCCGAGATCCAGGGCATCATGGCGCGCAGTTTCGCACCAGTCTCCTCGATCATGTGCTCGTCATTGGCGCGGCGCGACGCTTTGATCGTCGGCTGACCAACGGCGTTTTCCAGCATGAAGTCACGCACGAACTTACCCTGTTGGATGTCGTTAAGAACCGCTTTCATACGCGCTTTGGTCTCGTCGTATTGCAGGATGCGCGGACCGGTGACGTACTGGCCATACTCAGCAGTGTTCGAGATCGAGTAATCCATGTTGGCGATGCCGCCCTCATAGATCAAGTCAACGATCAGCTTCACTTCGTGCAGGCATTCGAAATAGGCCATCTCGGGCGCGTAACCCGCTTCGACCAGTGTTTCAAAGCCGCAGCGGATCAGCTCGACCAGGCCGCCACACAGGACTGCCTGCTCACCGAACAAGTCGGTTTCGCATTCTTCGCGGAAGTTGGTTTCGATGACGCCGGAACGACCGCCACCGATGGCCGAGCAATAGGACAGGCCGATTTCCAACGCTTTGCCGGTTGCGTCGTTATCAACGGCAACTAGGCAAGGAACACCGCCGCCTTTGACATATTCGCCGCGCACAGTGTGGCCAGGGCCTTTAGGGGCCATCATGATGACGTCGACGCCTTCTTTCGGCTCGATCAGGCCGAAATGCACATTCAGGCCGTGGGCGAACGCGATTGCCGCACCCGGTTTGATGTTGTCGTGGACGTATTTCTTGTAGGTTTCAGCCTGCAATTCGTCGGGCATGGTGAACATGATGACGTCGCACCAGGCCGCCGCTTCGGCGATACCCATAACCTGCAGACCTTCGGCGTCGGCTTTCTTGGCCGAGGCAGAGCCTTCGCGCAGAGCGACGACGAGGTTCTTTGCACCCGAGTCACGCAGGTTCAGCGCGTGGGCATGACCCTGTGAGCCATAGCCCAGGATAGCCACTTTTTTGTCTTTGATCAGGTTGATGTCGCAATCGCGATCGTAATAGACGCGCATTTCGCCGGTCCTTTCAGTTTCGATTGCCATGCTTTTACGTGTGATTTTCGGGGATGGCGATGGCATCTCGGTTGAAATTTCAGCGAAAGTAAGGATATTTATTCTCCAAACGTGCTAAATGTGAGAGTTTCATGCTTGACGATATCGATCGCCGCATTCTGCGTCACATGCAAGCGGATCCCAGCCTGACCTCAGCTGAGCTGTCCGAGCGGTGCAGGGTCAGTCAAGGCGTCTGCTGGCGACGGATCGAAAAGATGCAAGCCGCCGGTATCATATTGGGGCAGGAGGCCGTGATTGACTGGGCCGTGCTGGGATATACCGTCGAAGTGTCGTTGCGGGTGACGCTGGACAAAACGCAAGCGCGCGCCTTTGACGAGTTTTCCGAGGCAGCCCGAGACGTGCCCGAGGTGATCGAAATCCAGACTTTTCTGGGGCGGGTCGATGTACGCCTGTCGGTGCTGGCCCGGGATATGTCCCACTATCAACAGGTCTATCGCGACCGGATTCTGACGCTACCGCACATCGCGGACATCGAAGCGCTGATGCACATCGCGCGGGTGAAACGCGACGAGGTGCTGCCGATATGATTGACCTGGACGAGATCGACCGGAAGATCTTGCGCGCATTGGCACAGGACGCGACCCAAAGTGCTGGTGCGTTGGGTCGCAAGTTCGGGCTGTCGCAACCCGCAACCTGGCGCCGCATCCGACGGTTGGAAGAGACGGGTGTGATCAAAGGACAGCGTTTACGGCTGAATGCCGAGGCGCTTGGGTTTGGTGTAACTGTCTTTCTGGGCGTCAAGCTTGCCCGCAAGGGGCAGGTCAGTCTGGAAGATTTTGAGCGCGCCGTGAGCGCCATCCCTGAGGTGCAGACGGTTGAGCATGTGCTGGGGCTGTATGACTACCGCTTGCGGGTCGTCGCCCGGGATATTTCTGATTTTGAGCGGGTTTTGCGGCGCCGGATTATGACGCTGCCCGGTGCTGGCGACGTCGAGGCAAACGTCCTTCTCAGCGAAGAGCGGCTGCCAGGGCCAATAGGTTGATTGTGGTCAGTATTTGGTGCGGATGTAGTAGCCCGGATGGTGGGTCACGCGGGCAAACGTAATCGGATTGTCGTCCTTACGTATGGTCCGTTCCATCTGGATCATCGATGTTCCAGCGGTGGTTCCCATGAATTCCGCCAGCCTGCTGTCCGCAGACACCGCGCAAAAGGCTATTTCGGCATCTGTAAAGGGTGCAGCATTTAGCAGCCATTCATGTGGTCCGTGTTCGCTCAGGTCGGCGTGTTCCACCTCGGGGATTGCATTGATGTTGATCCAACGCTCCTCAAGCTGAAAGGGACGATTGTTTGCGTAATGCATGCAAATGACATGCAGGACCGGGGCGTCTGGGGAAACGCTAAGTTGTGACGACAACCAGCCGGGGCTGGACATCACGTTCCGTTCGACCAGAGCATAGCGATAGGTGGCGTTCTGGTTCTCAATCACTTGCCGCGCCAATGACAATTCCAGTTTGGCATGCTTGCTGGGTTCTTTTTTAACACGGGTCCCGCTTTTGCGCTTGCGTTCGACAAAGCCTTGATCGGCCAGTTCCCGCATGGCGCGATTTACGGTGGCACAAGCGCAGTTAAACTCTTCTGCCAGCTGCGTCTCGGTCGGCAAAAGCGCACCTTGCGGCCAGATTCGGCTTTCGATCCGGCGCTTTACTTCATCACGAACGACCTGGAAACTGATGCGCTTTTGTTCAGCCACGGGCAAAAATATCCCTTCAAGTATAAAGTGTATGCATCTGGTCAGAAGCAAGTAAAAGTGTAAAGGGGAAGGTGACACTATTTGGCGTCATTTTACGTAATATCAGGCCTGTATAAGGCGCGCTTACCACGTTCGACCAGATGACCTTGGGTCACCTTTCTGTCGCGTTTGGGCTTTACCATCATGATCAAAGACGCCAAAACTTCTGTAACCCTGAAGAAAGGACGTTTCATGCCCGCCTTGCTGAACACTGTTGATCCCGATGGTCTCGAGGAGTTTTCTGTCGTTTTCACCGATCGCTCGCTGAATCATATGTCTGCCAAGTTTCAGACCGTCATGCGGGATGTCTCGGAGTTGTTGAAACAGGTCTACAATGCGGATGGGGTTGCGGTAATTCCCGGTGGCGGAACCTATGGGATGGAGGCGGTGGCCCGCCAGTTCGCCCGCGACGCGAATGTATTGGTGGTTCGCAACGGTTGGTTTTCCTACCGCTGGAGCCAGATCATCGAAAGCGGTGAGTTGACCGCATCCGCCACGGTCCTGAAAGCGCGTGAGACGGGCAATGCCAGCCCGTCGCCCTTTGCACCTGCACCCATCGACGAGGTTGTGGCAACGATCCGTGACCAACGACCAGATGTCGTGTTTGCACCCCATGTCGAAACATCGGCCGGCGTGATCCTGCCTGACGACTACGTCACTGACATGGCCGCAGCTGCGCATGAGGTTGGGGCGCTGATGGTTCTGGATTGCATCGCATCAGGATGTGCTTGGGTCGACATGAAGGCGACTGGTGTGGACGTTTTGATCTCAGCACCGCAAAAGGGGTGGAGCGCATCGCCCTGTGCCGGTCTGGTTATGTTGTCAGAGCGTGCCGAAGCGCGGCTGGAACAAACCAGTTCCGACAGTTTTGCCATCGACCTGAAGAAATGGCGCCAGATCATGCAAACCTATGAGAATGGCGGACATGCTTATCATGCCACGATGCCGACCGACGCGTTGACAGAGTTTCGGGACACCATGATCGAAACACGTGACTATGGGTTCGAAAAGCTGCGTGAAGCTCAATGGGCCTTAGGCAATGGTGTAAGAAGTATGTTGGACGACAAAGGCATCATGTCCGTAGCTGCCGACGGGTTTGGTGCCCCTGGCGTGGTTGTCAGCTATACATCAGACGCCGAAGTGCAAAACGGTAAGAAATTTGCTGCGTTGGGCATGCAGATTGCCGCCGGTGTGCCCCTGCAATGTGACGAACCCGAAGGCTTCAGCACCTTCCGCTTGGGCCTGTTCGGATTGGACAAGCTTTATGATGTGGAGGGCACCATTACTCGCTTGAAGCGGGTGCTGGATCAGGTGCTTTGAAACCGATCGGGGCTTAGCGGACGCCGAGCCCCATCTGCATCAGCGTCTTGCGTACCGGCGGCAGTGAATAAAGCGCATTCAACCCCATGGCGCGCGCATCGCGCAGCGGACGCGTTTCGATCATCGAGGCGCGGTTCAGCAAGTCGATACCTTTGACGCGCAGCTCGATCTCGGCGTGACGGGCTTTGTGATATGCCTCAAGCATATCCGAATCCCCAAGCCCATCGGGGCGGGCCTGCGCCAATTCCAATAAGCAGCGCAGGTCGCCCAGTGACATGTTCAAACCCTGCGCGCCGATGGGCGGCACGACATGGGCAGCCTCGGCCATCAGCGCAATGCGCTCGCCGGACAGACGTTCTGCGGACTGGCTGATGATCGGCCAGATGGTGCGACGCGAGGCCAGCTTCAACGGCCCGAACAACCCGCAGGAGCGTTCGGTCATTGCAGTCTCGAAACTTTCAGCATCCAAGTTCAGCAGCTTGATCGCGCGCGGGCCGCGTTCCATCCAAACGATGGCTGACGACGGCTGCCCCTTCCAATCGGGTAGGGGCACCAAGGTGAATGGTCCTCCGGAACGGTGAATCTCGGTCGAGACATTTTCGTGCGCAATGGGATGTGTCACGGCAAAGGCCAGCGCCTTCTGACCATAACGTGTGGTTTTGACCTGAATCCCAGCGGCTTCGCGCATCGGTGACGTGCGCCCGTCTGCAGCGATGACCAGTTTGCAGCGGATGTGGCTGCCATCGCTTAGACCCACACGCGCCTCAGCGAAGCGGGTGAACAGGCTGACGGTGCCGGTTCCAGGCCGGAAGTCGACATTGCCCAACTCGCTCAGGCGGGCCACCATTTCGCGACGCAACAGCCAGTTGGGCAGGTTCCAGCCAAAGGGTTGATCGGAAACATCGGAGGCGTTGAAATCGCGAACAACACGCGGCTCGGGAACGTCTCCGCCCGCGTCAACGATCCGCATGATTTGAAGCGGGGCCGCATGGGCATCCAGCCGATCCCACAATCCGCATTGTTCCAGCAAGCTGTGTGCAGGTTGCAGGAATGCCGTGGTCCGCAGGTCGGACCCCTCCGCATCCCGTTCCGTTACAGGGGGTGTTGGATCAACACAGATCACGTCGAACCCTGCTGATCCAAAGGCCGCGGCAGCGGTCAATCCGGCAATACCACCGCCTGAAATCAGGATGTCACAGCTGTCATTCATGGCGCCATTCTCCGTTCTGGGCAAACCCTAGTGCGGTTCCATCACATGCGCCAAGTGACATCCTGTCCCGTTTCTCAACCCAGCGAAATGAGGATGAGTATCAGGAACATCACAGGCACCATTGCCACGGCTGGCAGGTACAGTCCGGGCAATCCAAACACCAGAGCAGAACAGCCCCACATGCTGAAAATCGCGGCGGCCGTATAACCCAGATCCTCGGGCTCGCCATCGGCCACGTCACGGGCCATCCAGCCAAACAGGGGGATTGAATACAACATACGCTGCCACATCGGCAGGTGCCGGGGCATCTCGATCGCGCTCATGGGGGTCTCCGTTCTGTTCGTCGCTTTGGGGCATATAGGAATGCCGATGTTGCAGCAGAACGTGCAGATCGTCGCAGTGCGACAGGCTATCGCAGACGCGCCAGGAACGCCGTCAGGTCGTCGGTATGATGATGAATGTAATCGGCTTCGTGCGGGTCTGGTGCAACGTGAACGGTGCGCATTCCCATTTCGTGCGGAGATGCCAGATTCCGGGGATCATCCTCGAACATTGCGGCTTTCTCAGAGTGGATTCCATCTTTCGCGAAGATCGCTTCAAAGGCCGCTTTTTCGGGTTTTGGACGGTAACCGGCATGTTCAACGCCATAGATTGCGTCAAACAACCCCGATAAACCTCGCGCCTGTAAAACCCGCTCTGCATATGGCGCGCTGCCGTTGGTGTAGACGATACATCGACCCGGCAGCGACCGGATATGGTCCGCCAGTGCCGCATCCGGGATAATATGGCTCATATCGACCTGATGCACGGCTTGAAGATAGGGATCGGGGTCCAGATCGTGCTCGGCCATTAGCCCGGCAAGTGTGGTGCCGTATTCGCGCCAGTAATGAGATCGCAACCGGTCCGCCTCTGCGCGATCCACGCCGATAGCCTTTACCACATAGTTGGTCATCAGCACCTCGATCTGATCGAAGAGACGCATATGCGGCGGGTAAAGCGTGTTGTCGAGATCGAACACCCATTGGGTGACGTGAGCAAATGCAGGTTTGACCATGATTAGGGTTTAGGGCGCAGCGTCGAGGTTTTCAATGCCGCTCTTGATTGCAGGGCCTTGAGACGGATAGACATGTCCGAACGAGGAGACGAAGCACCCCATGAGCCCGACACGAACCTCTAACAAAGACGCCTATACCCTGATACTCGAAGCGATCGACGTGGGTGTTTATCGACCCGGTGATCGTCTGGTCGAAAGCGAGCTGGCCGAACGGTTTGGTGTATCCCGAACGCCGATCCGCGAGGCATTGCAGCGATTGGAAACTCAGTCGCTGCTGGAGAGGGACGGGCGATCGCTGATTGTCGCATCTCTGGATCACAACCAGATGGCCGAATTGTACATCGTGCGCCGCGAGTTGGAGGGGCTTGCCGCGCGGCTTGCGGCCAAACATGCCACTGAAGAAGAGATCAAGGTGCTGCAGGATATGGTTGCCGCAGATGATGCGCTGGTGGATGATCCGTCGGCTTTGTCGCGCGCCAACCGGCGGTTCCATGAACAGATTCATCTGGCGTCCCACAACCGCTATCTGGTTCAGCAGTTGAATTTGGTGCATCGCACCATGGCCCTAATGGCGACCACGTCCTTGGCGGTTCAGGGCCGCGGAGAAATCGCGCAGAGCGAACATAAGGGCATTGTCGAAGCTATCACCGCCCGAGATGAAGAGGCTGCAGACCGCGCTTTGAAGGAACACATTTCCATTGCGTTCATGACTCGCCTGAAACAAGACGCCGTCCGGCGCGAAAGCTGATCCTCAGGCCAATGGCAGGTCTTCGTCGGCCTGACCGTGCTGGGTTTTGTCCCAATAGAACGGTTTCACGGCCAGCTCCCACAGGGCTTTGTAGGCTGCCAGGATGCCCAACGGGAAATACAGAAACATAGTTGGAACAAACGGCAACAAAAACCGGCGCTCTGGTGCAGAAACGGCCAGAGCGCTGACGGCCATGTTCAAACCTTCGGCTGCCAGAAACAGCCAAACAAGTGACGTCAGCATCTCATGAGAGATGACCTGCATCATTGGGTTGTACAGCCCCAACGCCGTCAACCAGAAAACCCATAGCACCGGGGCCAGCAGGAACTGACCGATTGTTCCCAGAAAAAACGCCTGAACACCCATGAATTTGCGCAGCCCAAGGTCTTGGTACAGTCGCAGCGGATCGCGCATATGCACCAGATAGGTGACCATGAACCCCTTGAGCCAGCGAGAGCGTTGTTTCACCCATGGCCAAGCGCGAAAGTTTGCCTCTTCAAACGTCGTGGTATCGACCATTTCGGTCCGGTAGCCCGCTCGGCTTAGCCGTACGCCCAGATCTGCGTCTTCGGTGACATTATGGGCATCCCAACCGCCAAGCTCTAACAGCTTGTCACGACGGAAGAAAAATGTGGTTCCGCCCAGCGGAACGACAAGTCCCAGGCGGGCAATTCCCGGCAGGATGATCCGGAACCAGCTATTGTATTCGATTGAAAAGCAACGTGAACGCCAATTGGTGCGAGGATTGTAATAGTCCAGACCGCCCTGCAGGCAGACGACTTCGGGGGCGGCTTGTGTGAAGTGGTTGACCACACGTTCGATCTGGTCCGGTTGGGGCGCATCCTCGGCATCCCAAACGCCCAGAATGTCACCCCTGCAAAAGTCCAACGCATAGTTCATTGCACGAGGTTTGGTTGTCAGCCCGTTGAATTCGGGCACTTCTATCGTGCGGATCCAGCTTGGTAAGTCGGCATCTGCCAGCGCCTTGCGTGTGACATCATCCTTTTCCTCCAGGACCAGAATGACATCTAGCAGAGCCTTGGGGTACGTCAGCCGTTGGAGCCGGCGAACCAGTGCATCAGCAATCTCTCGTTCCTTGTACAAGGGCACCATGATCGAGACACAGGGATGGCGGAGGGGGACGGCAGCGATTTCTGACCGGTCAGATTTGCGAGAAAGCTGATGAAGGACATATGCCAAGGCGCCTGAAATTCGCAGGGCAGAAAACAAGATCAGCGTGCCAACCGTCAAGAAAAGCAAGGTCGCTAGACTGACGTGGGGCACCGCTGTCAAAAGTGCTACAGCGCCGACGACCGCTGCAACAGGGCGCACGCGCGACCCGGCAGTCCATGTGCGGCAGCTTTGTGCTTCGTCCACTCGGGTTTCCGCAGCCTGCGCAAGAGGTTTGGCAAACTGGCGGGCAATTGTGCGATCGATCTGATCAGGGGCAGCCAGAACCGGAATGACTGCGTAACCGCAATTCTGCATTTCCTTGGAAACGGTGGCAAAGAGATCGGGTCGCGCTGTTGCAACCAAAAGCAGGGGGCCGACGCGCATCCACGGAACAACGTTGTGAGCTAGCCAGAAACTGACCGGCTTAAGGTCGCTTAACCCCGGCATAGGCGGAATTTCGTCAAGGTTTGCAATTTGCCAACCGGATTGTTCCGCCAAAGCGTTCAACACGTCCTGCCGAGTGATCCAGCCTTCGCCCACAAGGATTTCACCCAGCGGTGCTTTTTGCCGGGCTTGCAGGTGAAGGGCGCGATCCAATTGCGTCTGGGTGATTATCCCTTGCTCTAACAAGCAAGAGCCAAGCGGTTTGCGCAGGCCCTCTGCTGGAATTGGTGCGGCAGAGGTGAAGTTCTGAAGATTTAGCTCGACCATTAATACAACCCTGACGCAATTACTTGCCATCAAGGTTGTGCATTCTAGGTTAACACGCAGTTAACACTGGATGATTTGGCGGCTACGCCTTTTCTTTGCTATCCGTCATCGCGGCAGCAAAGCGCTCGAACAGGTAAAAGCTATCTTGCGGTCCAGGTGACGCTTCTGGGTGATATTGGACGGAATAGACCGGACGATCCGCCATGCGGATTCCGCAATTCGACCCGTCAAACAGCGAGCGATGGGTTTCAACGACCCCAGCGGGCAAAGACTGCGCGTCCACGGCAAACCCATGGTTCATCGACGTGATCTCGACCTTACCGGTATCCAGATCTTTGACAGGGTGATTTGCGCCATGGTGGCCGTGGTTCATTTTGACGGTCTGACCGCCAAGCGCCAGTGCCAGCATCTGATGGCCGAGGCAGATCCCGAACACGGGCAGCTCAGTCGTATCCAGGATTTCCTTGATCATCGGTACAGCATATTCACCGGTTGCTGCCGGGTCGCCGGGACCGTTAGACAGGAACACACCATCCGGATCGTGCGCCAGCACCTCGGCAGCCGTCGCAGTTGCAGGCAGGACGGTAACATCGCAACCTGCAGAGGCCAGACAGCGTAGGATGTTGCGTTTGGCGCCATAGTCAACCGCCACAACCTTGTGGACAGGGTTTTCCTGGCGCTGATACCCTTCGGGCCACGCCCAACGCATTTCATCCCAGCGATAGCTTTGGGCGCAGGTGACATCTTTGGCCAGATCCATGCCTTCCAGCCCGGCAAATCCGCGCGCAGCGGCGATCAGAGCTTCGATGTCGAAGTTGCCGTCGGGGTCATGCGCCAGCGCGACATGCGGCGCGCCTTGCTGACGGATCGCGCGAGTCAGACGGCGGGTATCGACGCCACCGATGGCGATCCGCCCACGACGGGCCAGCCACCCTTTCAACTCCTCTGCCGACCGCCAGTTTGATGGCTCGGTTGGGTCCCATTTGACCACCATACCGGCTGCGACTGGATCGCCGGTTTCGTCATCATCTGGGTTCACGCCGACATTGCCGATATGGGGGAAGGTGAAGGTCACGATCTGTCCCGCATAAGAGGGGTCGGTCATGATCTCCTGATACCCAGTCATCGCCGTGTTAAAGCACAACTCGGCTACAGTTTGGCCGGTTGCGCCGAAGCCGATACCATAAAACAGAGTTCCGTCGGCCAATGCCAGACATGCGGTGGGCTTGGACTGAACATTCTCGGCCATGGCGCGACTCTCCTGCAGGGTAAACCGGCGCATACCTAAGGGGGATAGGCCGCTGGGTCAAGTCTGATCAATTTTTAGGCTATCGTTTAAATTCAAACACTTAACTGTATTCATCGACTGTTGTATCGCGCTTTTTAATTCGATATGTTCGTGGTTCCGTTGCCATGGGGATGGACAGACCAGATGGATATGCGATCAAGGGTGAACACCGCCCTGAAGCAAGCAATGAAAGACAAAGCAGCTGAGCGTTTGTCGACGCTGAGGCTGATCAACGCGGCAATTAAAGACCGGGATATCGCCACGCGGGGATCCGGTAATGAAGAGGCCAAAGGATGCGGCGACTCTGAGGTTCTTGAAATCCTTGGAAAAATGACCAAGCAGCGCAAAGAAAGCGCGCGCGCCTACGAAGAAGGCGGACGTTTGGACCTGGCGGAGCGTGAGTTGCGCGAAGTTGCCATCATCGAGGAGTTTCTGCCCAAGCAGCTTGATGAAGATGAAGTCAGCGACGCCATTCAGACGGCCATTACTGCGACCGGCGCAGGGTCTATCCGTGACATGGGCAAAGTGATGGGCGAGCTTAAGACCCGCTACACTGGTCAGATGGATTTCGGAAAAGTCGGCTCGATGGTCAAAGATCATCTATGCGCTGCGTCCAGCGGCGGCTGCTGAGAATATCTTGCACTAAAAACTGGGCTACTGGGCGGCTGAATCGTGCAGTTTCTCGACAAGGTCATCATAGAGTGTGATGCGTTCATCCTCGGACAGGAACGCGCCAATCTCGACCTCTCGGCCATCTCCGATCAATGTGACATAGTGCGGGACCGGCCCGCCTTTTGTGTGCATCTCAGGACGTGCCCAATAGCGATTGCATGACCATTCCTGATCACCTCGACCGGGCGTGTGGTGAACCAGCTTCGCCTGGGATCCCTTTAGGGTCAGCACCTCGAACGCACTGCGCGCATGATAGTTTGTCTGTATGGCCAGCCACAGCCCCAAGACGGTCAGCAACAAGAAAGGCAGCAATCCCCACAGGATGACCGAACCCAACATTGCCAACAGTGGAATAAGCCCAAACAGGAACACCGACAAGATAACGATCATCGCCCCGCGCGGTGGCAGAGAGTTGTGCGGCCAAAGGCGCAGTTCTTGTTCGGTTTCCGATGTTTGTTTCCATCGATAAGGCATAGCTAAAAAATAACGCACTATGGTCGGGTGTCGACGGTTAATGATCAGATGACGTGACCAACGCGCACCCAGGACAACGCATCATCCAAACGGTCATCGCCCCAGAAAACCTCTCCGCGTACAACAAGGCTGGGTGCGCCAAACACCCCAAGCCGGGTGGCCTGGTCTGTCTCGGCCTCTAAGGCAGCCACAATATCCGGGCTGCGGGCGCGGGCAAGGGCCAGACGCGGATCCTGTTGACAGCGCAGCAGCGCCTCGGACAGGGCCGATTCACTGCCTGCCTCGACACCTTCTTCGAACCAGATGCGATACAGGTTCTGGGTGAACAGCTTTCCCCATCCGTCTTTCATTCCCAACAAAGCGACCTGATTGGCGAGGGCCAGATCCGAGATCGGGTAGGGGGCTGGCAGGTTGGCATGGATACGGTACTTGGCGGCGCGGCGTTCAATGTCGCGCCACATATAGGCCGATTTAACCGGTTTGCCTGCAAAGGGAATGTTCTGTTGTTCCGACATGACGGTGCGCACGTTGAATGGTCTCCAAACAACCGTCGCATCGTTTTCGTCGCACCAATCATCCAGACGCATGACCGTCAGAAAGCTGTAAGTGCTGCCGATTGAAAACCAAAAGTCAATTTCGGGCATCAGGAACCTCCGGATTGCCGGATAAGTTGCCCGAACCAGAATAGCCTATTTTTTCCGGTCTGGCGACTTGTTCGCTTTTCCGGTGCCAGAATGGGCATGCCCGTCAACGAAAAAACCCCGCCGTGTAGGGCGGGGTTTTCCAAGATTTGGAAAGGGATCAGTGCGCGTGGCCTTTGTCCCATTCTTCCTGCTTGGGCAACTGCTCGAACGTGTGTTCGGGCGGTGGGCATGGCAGGGTCCATTCCAGCGTGTCCGCGTATTCGTTCCAGTAGTTGTTCTCGGTCACTTTCGCGCCCCGGAACAGGGCGTAGAAAACGATGCCAAAGAACAGCAGGAACGAAGCGAAGGATACGAACGCACCGATCGACGAGACAAAGTTCCACTGAGCAAACGCCTCAGGGTAGTCGATATAGCGGCGCGGCATGCCCTGACGGCCCAGGAAGTGTTGTGGGAAGAAGGTCAGGTTGGCGCCGACGAAGAACAACCAGAAGTGAACTTTGCCCCAGAACTCGGAATAGTGGCGACCGGTCATCTTGCCAAAGTAGAAGTACACCCCGGCAAAGATGGCAAAGACAGCACCCAAGCTCATCACATAGTGGAAGTGCGCAACCACATAGTAGGTGTCGTGATAGGCACGGTCGATACCCGCCTGTGACAGCACAACCCCGGTGACACCACCAACGGTGAACAGGAACAGGAAGCCGAAGGCGAACAGCATCGGTGTCTTGAATTCAATCGAGCCGCCCCACATGGTCGCAATCCACGAGAAGACCTTAACCCCTGTCGGCACGGCAATGACCATCGTAGCGAGCATAAAGTAAGCCTGCTGACGCAGTGACAGGCCAACAGTATACATGTGGTGCGCCCACACGACAAAGCCCAGAACGCCGATCGCAATGATCGCCCAAACCATCGGTAGGTAACCGAAGATCGGCTTGCGCGAGAAGGTCGCGATCACATGGCTGATGATACCAAATCCGGGCAGGATCACGATGTACACTTCCGGGTGGCCAAAGAACCACAGGATGTGCTGATACAAGATCGGATCGCCGCCACCGGCGGGATCAAAGAAGGTGAAGCCAAAGTTGCGGTCCATCAGCAACATGGTGATCGCGCCCGCCAGAACCGGCAGCGACAGCAGAATCAGCCACGAGGTGACGAAGATCGACCAGCTGAACAGCGGCACCTTGAACAGGGTCATGCCCGGGGCACGCATGTTCAGGAAGGTGGTGATCATGTTGATCGCGCCGAGGATCGAAGAGGCGCCCGATACGTGCACGGCGAAGATCGCAAGGTCCATGGACATGCCGCCTTCGGTCGTCGATAGCGGTGGGTACAGCACCCAGCCAACGCCCGAACCAGCCTGATCGTTACCACCGGGGGCCAGCAGAGAGGCAACGCCCAGCGAGGTACCAGCGACATACAGCCAGAAGGACAGGTTGTTCATCCGCGGGAACGCCATGTCCGGTGCACCGATCTGCAACGGCATGAAATAGTTACCAAATCCGCCGAACAGGGCGGGGATGACCACGAAGAACATCATCAGAACACCGTGATACGTGATCATCACGTTCCACAGATGCCCGTTAGGGGTACATAACTCGGCACCGCTGCCGAACAGGCGGAACCCTTCCATGCACATATGCTGCACCCCCGGCTCCATCAGTTCGATCCGCATGACAACAGTCATGAGAACCGAAATCAGACCGGCAAGCGCCGAGAAGATCAGGTAGAGAATCCCGATATCCTTATGGTTGGTCGACATGAACCAGCGCGTAAAAAAGCTGCGATTGTCTTCATGCTCGTGACCATGAATGGCTGCGTCTGCCATTAGGTGCCTCCTGTTGCAACTGCACCGCGGAGTCAGACCTCTCTGACACGCGGGATTCCTGCTGGTTTTAGAATGCGAAGAGGGCACCTTCAATGGTCGAGTTTGATATAGATCAAGATAAATAGCCGCACCCTCTTGAAAAGGGTGCGGCGCAGGCCGCTTTATTTCAGGTCAGAGAGTGTATTTCTAAGGTGATCCAGCGGTACCCAATTCTGTGTCGCGCAGATCGGCCCGGCGCATCCTTTGAGGCGCAACCGACCATCCGGAAGCTTGGTTGCAGAGCCGCGAAAGGACAGCCCGGTTTCCGGATGCAGCAGGCGTCCTTGGGCCCAACCATCACCGCCTGGACGCAGCCCCGTGATCATCAAATCACCTGGCCGCATGTGCCGCCAACTTGCGGCTTCCCACCCCCACAGGGCGCGACCACATGTTGTGGCGGGATCGTCGGGGCAGGGCTCAAACCGAACAACAGCACCAAGGTAGGGGGCAGAGTAGAGGCCCGACAATTCGGCGCGTGCCTCATTGCCGGCCAGAAACAGCAATCCTGAAATCGTGACTATCCTTAGCCAACCTGCGGATTGAGCGCCGACCCGACGCGCGACGCGTGCGAACTCTTTATAATAATCCGGATGTTCGGTCCCCATAAACCTGTCCCACCAAGTGAAGTACAGACCCATGTTATAGCGCCCATGGCTATGGTGAAGGTCGTGATGCGTGACGCTGGTCATCCAATCAAACAAGGGTTTTCCATTTCGATCAGCGGGAAAAACCTCATAGCCACAATGGCCAAGCGCGTTGCGCAACATCATGTGAAACAAGAAGACAAGCAGGGCGATCGTGTTCATGGGCACCAAAGCGACAAAGATCGGTAGGAACAATGCGTTAAGAACAGCTTCTGCTACGTCGAATGAATAAGACGTGAACGGCGTCGGATTGTGCGACTGATGGTGCGTGCGGTGTGCCAGCCTGAACAGACGCCTTGTGTGCAGCAGACGATGCGTCCAGTAAAACCACGCATCATGGGCCACAATGATCAACGCAAGCGAAGCGATCAGGTAAGTCCAGCCAAAGTCTGAGACCTTGTCATAGATCGGGACCAGGCCGCTGGAATGGCCGAGGCCGATCAGGATGCCGGTTGCGGCAAAAATCAAAACTGTTCGCGCGCTGGTCAGCACCTCTCGTTTGATTTGGGACCATCCCGGCGTTCGGTCACGGATCTTGCGATCTTGCAGGCGGCGAGCCAACAACGTGTTTACGACCAAAAAGGTACCGCCAGCCCCCAGCGCATACCGCAATGTATCATGGGTCAGGGTACCGATGATTGCATCGATCAGGGAAAACTCACTCATATCCAAGCTCCGTCATGTGTTGAGATGCACAGAGGATGCTGGGATGCAGCGGGCAGGTCCCGTTGATGCTGAAATCAACGCGGATATTGCAGAATGAACTGGTATTTTTCGGAATCGATCAGTCCCGATTGCGATAATCGCGCGGATTTGTTCCGGTCTGGGAACGGAACGCTTTGTTGAATGGTCCAAGGGACGCAAAGCCAACCTCATGTGCGATCTCAAGTATCGTCGTTCGCTCATGTTGCGGATCATCCAAAAGGCTTTTGGCCGCTTTGATGCGGGCAGTGTTGATGAAAGTCGAAAAGTTGCGGTGCCCCATTTGGCTGTTGATGGTGGCGCGTAGTTGATGTTCGGGCACTCCAAGCTCTTCTGAGAAGGCGCCGATGGTCAGGCCCTCGCGTTGCCAGATCCCCCGACGCATGGATTGTTCAATCTTCTCGACAAGGTCCGGTCTTGGCTTAATCCGGATGCGTTCTGCGGGCGGAACCCAGGCTGGTTCCAGCGCCCAGATGCTGAACAGAAGTACAAGCACCAGAATGGCGCTGGCCTGCAGGGGGTACACCCAGATGGGTAAGTCGGCGTCCAATCCGCTGACCTCGACAATGGAAACGATCAGACCCAACGCGCCCATTGCGGCCAGAAATCCTCGCCTGAACCGGCGACGCTGGGTGACCAGATCATCGCTGTCCGTGATCAGGGCCAATACGATCAGCCCCAAATACAACGCGATTGCCAATCCGCCGCGGATCGGCGCGAACTTTGGCAATACCGGTACCAGTACGGCCGTCGCCACGGTCAAGGCAGCCAGTATCAATATTGGTCTGCGTTGGGGTGGCTCGTCCGATAACTGGACGGAGGCCATGCACGCCAAAGCCAGTGGCGTCAGTGTTGCACCGATGACGAGTGCCTGACGCAGAATAATCGGCAGGTCCACTGGTGCCGAGACCAGCAGATAGCAAGTCGTGCACAAACCTAGCACGACAGCAGAAAGCGTTCCGCGCGGTCTCTGATTTAGCACTAAAACCGCGATCGTGAGTGTTATGATACCAATCGCCATTCCGCGCAGGATCAGGTCTGCCATCATGTCCCATCCGTTTTTCGTCGCGGTTCAGTTTGTCATCCAGATCCTTGCGAGTCTTGTCGATTCTGAATTTCGTTATTCAGAAATCGAGGGATTTGTCTTGATCCCTTGACCTTTGGCATACGGGCCGCAAGAACGGGTGAGAAGGCAATGCGGAAGGTCCGACATGAGTTATGATCCTGAAAATATCTTTGCCAAGATCCTGCGCGGGGAAATCCCAGCGATGCGGGTGTACGAGGATGAGGACACTCTGGCCTTCATGGATATCATGCCGCGTACGGACGGGCATCTTCTGGTCATTCCCAAGACCCCGTGCCGCAACGTGCTGGATGCTACGTCGCAACAACTCTCAACCGTTATCGCGACCGTCCAAAAGATGTCGCACGCCGTGAAGCAGGCCTTTGACGCGGATGGTGTCACCATTCAGCAATTCAACGAAGCGGCCGGAGGGCAGGAGGTGTTCCATCTGCATTTCCACGTGCTTCCTCGCCACGAAGGCATCGCCATTCGCCCGCCGGGGAAAATGGGTGACTTCGATCTGATCGGCGCACATGCCGACAAGATCAAAGCCGCGGTGTCTTGATCAATCTGAGTCTGCGCCTGGGTTTACACAGCGCGGACTACAATCCGTAAACGCTTGCAGAACCGCGCAAACGTGATCGTGGTGCCCATCGCATGCTTTTGTGATGTGGGCCAGTTCCAGCTCAAGTCCACGCAGCCGCGCGATCCGGTCCCGCACATCCGCCAACTGTCGTTTGGCGATTTCATGGGCCCGATTCAGATCGGGGCCCATCGCACCTTCCAGTGACAGTAAGGACTGTACATCGGCCAAAGGCAGTCCAAGATCTCGGCCATGACGAATGAAATGCAATCGCTTCAAGGCCGTTTCATCATACCGGCGTTGGTTGCCAGCCGTGCGGCCCGGTTCCGGCAGCAATCCTTTGCTCTCGTAAAACCGGATGGTGGGTACCTTCACGCCGGTCAATCGCGATAAATCCCCGATTGAATACATTTTTCCCAAACCCCTTGAACCTCTAGCGACTAGAGGTATTACATGCGGTGTGTAGCCGAAACAAGGGACACGAAACGATATGGCGCACCAACATTCTCACCATGGACATTCACACAGTCACGTGGACCCTAACGCGGGCGACGCCCGTGTGGCCTGGGCAATCGCAGTCAACATGCTTTTGACGGCCGCCCAGGTCATCGGAGGCATTCTGTCTGGATCGTTGTCACTGATTGCGGACGCCTTGCATAATTTTTCAGACGCTGTGGCGCTGATTATCGCATTTTTTGCGCGCAAGATTGCCCGGCGACCGGCTGACGCTCGGATGAGCTTTGGTTATGGCCGGGCAGAGGTGGTCGCGGCGCTGGTCAACTACACCACCCTGGTCGTTTTGTCGGCCTATCTGTTCTATGAAGGCGTAATGCGATTTTTTGAACCCGAACCCATCAACGGTTGGATGGTGGTATGGGTTGCGGTGCTGGCCCTTGTGATTGATCTTGTTACGGCCGCGCTGACATACTCGATGGCCAAGGACAGTATGAATATCCGCGCGGCCTTTCTGCATAACGTTGCCGATGCGCTGGGCTCGATTGCCGTCATTGTCGCAGGGACTGCGGTTATTCTGTTCAACTGGACCTGGGTGGACCCGGCGGTCACGATCATGATCTCAATCTACATTCTGTGGCACGTCAAATCAGAAATCGGCGACACCATCCGCGTCTTAATGTTGGGCGCCCCACCTGATTTGGATCCCGAAGAGGTCGCAACGGCCATTGAGGCAACTCAAGGTGTTCGCGAAGTGCATCATGTTCACCTGTGGAGCATGCAAGAACAGCAACCCGCCCTGACTGCGCATCTGGTGATCGATAAAGACGCCTGGCCAAGGGCCGAGGACATACGCTCCAATGTGCGACAGAATTTGATGGATCGTTTTGCGATCGGGCATGCCACGCTGGAAGTCGAGCAGTTCGAAAGCGCGTGTATCGGTTCGTCACGGTTCGGGCATCAGGAGGGTTAGGGAGCTAGTCCGAGAATTGCCGTTCCGATTTGGGGTCGGAACGGCAGACTCGTAACCAAACACTTATCGGATTTCGCGGGGCGCAAGCCCCGGATCACCGGTTTAACATACCACTCACTCTAGACTGGCTGTTCCATGTTACTCGCTAACAAGGCAGATGTATGTCGGTTAAGTGGGTTTTGGTTAAAGATTGCCCTAAATCGGGCCAATTTTTAGTAAATAAAGTCGCCCTTAGGAAACAGAGCCCACCGCTTTAGGTAATTGTCGTTTCTTCGACGTCAAAAAGCGATTCGAAGCGTACAGTCGCGGTTTCGCACTTTCACGCGTCGACCCGGTCAAAGACCTCGTCAAAGGTCTTTCGCAGCGCCGCGTCGAGATCTGCCATGGTGACAGGTAATCCAAGATCGACCAGTGAGGTCACGCCGTACTCAGTGATGCCGCAGGGAACTATGCCGGAAAAATGTTCGAGTTCAGGTTCCACATTGACCGAGATCCCGTGAAAGCTAATCCATTTGCGCAGGCGCAAGCCAATCGCGGCAATCTTGTCTTCTGCAGGCTTGCCTGTCGCCGTCAGTGGCTTGCCGTCCCGCCGGACCCAGACCCCAACCCGACCGTCGCGAATTTCGCCGTGTACATTGAATTCTGCCAAGGAAGCAATCACCCAGGTCTCAAGCAGTTTGACAAACTTTCGCACATCGCGGCCTCGCTTGTTCAGGTCAAGCATCACATAGGCCACACGTTGTCCGGGGCCATGATAGGTGTATTCACCGCCGCGTTTGCTTTCATAGACTGGAAAGCGTTCCGGATCCGTCAAATCCTCGATTTTCGCAGACGTTCCAGCGGTATAAAGCGGGGGATGCTCAAGCAACCAGACGCATTCGTCCGCATCACCTGCCGCAATCGCAGCGACGCGCGCCTCCATAAAGGCGACCGCATCGTCATAGCTGGTCAGGCCATCCGTGATTTTCCATTCCATGTACGCCTCATACCGTGCGAGCGGGGCAGGGGAAAGGGGTCAGGCCGCCTCGGTCAGACAGCGCTGTAGAACCTGGACATAGGTCTCCGTACCTTGCGCACCTGTCAGCAGATACTTTCCGCCGAACACCATCGAAGGCACACCCGACACGCCTCGGCTGGTCCAAACCTGCTGCTTTTGGCGAACGGAGTCAGCCTGTGAGCCCGTTTCTAACACGGTGTGTGCAGTCTGCGCATCCAGTCCCGCAGTTTCTACGGCAGCCAACAAGACTTGCGGATCGGAGACATCTTGTTGTTGCGTGAAATAGGCATCGAATAGCGCAAGCTTGAGCGGGTGCTGCCGGCCTTTCGTTTCAGACCAATCAAGCAACTGATGCGCAGAGAACGTATTAACGATCCGACTTTCATCGTTGAAATTGAACGTAAATCCCAGCTCTGTCCCTAAGTCCGTCAGTCGCGCCCGTGCCTGTTCGCTTTGCTCGGTTGTCGAGCCGTATTTTTCTGTAATATGCTCGCGCAGGTTTTGACCTTCCGAAGGCATATTCGGGTTCAACTCAAACGGATGCCACCTGAGGCGCGCCAGAATACCCAATTGTTGAAGGGCCAGATCCAGCTGTCGAAACCCGACAATGCACCACGGGCAGACCACATCAGAAACGATGTCCACCTGAACAACTGGGCTTGGGTCAGGTGTGGTCATGAGCGGCTCCTGTCAGGCATCAACGTCGGTGTTTGATCTGTTAGATAAGGCAGCCCAAAGGGATTTTAAACCATCGTGTTTTTGCCTCTTCACAACATGAGCGCCAACGTCTATACGCCCCTGTACCAAGTCACAGGCAGTGCGGTCGTGGCGGAATTGGTAGACGCGCAGCGTTGAGGTCGCTGTGGGGTAACACCCGTGGAAGTTCGAGTCTTCTCGACCGCACCATTTATCTGAACATCAAATTCGCTCTGTTGCGACCCAAGTGAATATCTGCGGTCAGCGCCGCGTAATTCGACCTTGGTGAGCAGTTTGTCAGTCTAAATCAAACCAGCTTGAATCCCATGGAACGAAAAGAAGGTCGCAGTCTGGCGAGGCGTGGTCGACCGGGCGGAGGGCTTCGATCAGTTCGAACCCGTGTTTGCCCATTTCGGCAACAAACTCACTGAATCGGTAGCCATCCTTGAACCGACGCTTTACGGACACTTCGGCAAGGACGAATTCGGTACGTTTCAGGGTTTCCGACCCGCCCCGGATGACGGCCAGCTCGTTCCCCTCAGTATCGATTTTTAGACCAAACCGACCGGGTATGTCTGCCGTGTAGGAATCGAGGCGACGTTTTTCCACGACGCGTTTCTCCATATCGACAATCCGATTTTCGTAGTCATCGGAAAACCCGGCAACCGTCGCCAGAGAGCGTCTTTTGCGGTCAGTTGTGGGAATGACCAGTTCGGCTTCGCCTTCTTCGGAATCGAGCGCGACAATGTGCAGATCGTAGTCAATCTTATCGCGCCAGGGGGCGACACGTGTTGCGGTTTCTTCGATCGGGTCGAACAACACAAACTTTTTGTCGGGGAAGGTATCATAAAGAAATGGCGTGCCTGCATCCACACCGACATCCAGTACGGTATCCACCTCAAACCCATAGCTTTTTAAGTTCGCCGATGTAACTCCGCCGCTGATCACTGACAGTCCCGTCTGGTTCAGTCGCCTCATCACGGGTCTGGGCCCGACGAATTCGCCACTCGCAAACTCGACAACCTTCAACCCGGCAGAGCGAAGTTTCTTACGAAATGTAAACGCGTCTATCTTTGGCATTCAAAGGGTCCTCGGTTCAATCTTTGTCGCAATCGTTATCTACGAGACGGGTACATCAAGCGCTGTTCTTAACGCTTCGCTTTGCACTTCGGGCCTGATTCCATAGGCGTAGTCCATGCAAGCTGCTTTCATCGCCAACAAATCTACATCATCCAAATCTATGGCCTTGCGCATCTGGAACATCATACCACGCGGATTACCATCGACATAAAGGAAGTGCCGCACTTGTTCGGGCAAGTGGTCACGTAGGGCTTGGACATTGGGCCCGATAACTGGCAACCCGAATGTTAGTGCAAGATTGACCGACCCCGATGTTAAAATTCGACTAAACGGCGCGACGCACATATGACTCGAGGCAACGATGTCGCTCAGTTCGTCATCGGGCAGGTATTTGTCATGGAACCGAACATTCGACATCTCACGGATTGCTTGCTGACCACGGCGTTCGCCTGCGATGACTGCCCCTGTGATATCGAGCTCCCAGGATTGATCTCTGAGATGCAAGGACTTGAGCGCCTTCCACATGAAGCGCCCGCCGCGGTTTTCTTGCACCTTCCCGATGTGCACAAACCTTCTGTTGTTGGCGGATGGCAGAACATCGCGCCGTTCCATAGTGGCGTCCAGCGGTTCGTACACCCCGAGATAACTGGGGTGTGCCACGCGAACCAACTTGTCCGCAGATATTCCGTAGGTTTTTGCCAACAAGTCTTTGGCATAAGGTGTGTGGACGTGAATTTTGTCTGCAAGCCGAACCAGTATTTCACGTCCTTTATGGATTGCCTCCATGTCTCTGGCCGAATTATGCGGGTGGAAGTTGTGCACCGTCCAGACGATTTTGGCGCCTTGTTGCTTGAGCTTTGACAGGCCGGCTTCGATCTTTTGAAAACGCTCGGTAATAGGAACTTCGTTCTTCGGGCTGCCAAATTCCACCGTTTCCCAGTGGATCCAATAGATGTCGCCTTCTCGAACTTCTGGCGGTTCGCCTGCATAGAACGTGTTCAACCGGACGACCCGAACATTGTACCCGGCGAAACGGCTGTAGATCATGCGTTGGTAGGGATTGTTGCCCAATGGTGCATTGGAATAAATGGTCGGCATGCATCCAATCCTCAGTTGAAGAACAAACGATACCAACTACGCGCCTGTTCGCCCGTGAAACGCATCCAGAAAACGGTCTGAGGTCGACTTGATCCGCCCTCGTGTTCACCGTTACTGGGGCAATGTTCCGATCCGTGGTGTACGAAGCGTTGGCAGACACGCAAGTTCAAACTCAGTTGGGTATGGCAAAGCATCAGGCACCGTGGCTCTTGGATCACGTCTGTTCCCTTGCAATGCCGTTTGGGGAAACGTAACAAAGTCGCGTGCTTAAAGACTCTGTGCACGGCTACGATGTTGTTTTGCAGTAGATGTTTGAGCTTCAAAAATGGTTGCGGGTTTATGTCCATGAGACTTGTCATTTCCACAATGAAAGACGAAGGCCCGTTTATCCTGGAATGGATTGCTTACTATCTTTCGATTGGATTTACGCATTTCATCGTGAGTTCGAACGATTGTTCGGATGGCACCGAAAAGATTCTGATGCGCTGCGAAGAACTGGGTTTTCTGAAGCACATTGACAACCCGGGTCCGTGGAAGATGGGGCCACAGGCGTCGGCCTATACCAATGCAATGCAGCAAACCTGGTATAAACAGGCGGATTGGATCCTGGTTTGCGATGTCGATGAGTTTTTGGACATCCGAGTCGGCGAAGGAACATTGGATGATCTGTTCCTCGCCTTGCCGCATGCGGAAGGATTTGCGGCACTTTGGCAGCTTTTTGGACATAACGGCGTTGTCGATTTCGAGGATCGGTTCGTCGTTGAGCAGTTTACAAGGGCTGGAGAAATGGGGGCGGTCATTCCGCAAAATCTGCGTGCGTATAAATCCCTGATCCGAAACAACGGATCATACCGTTTGATAAATACCCATAGGCCGCGTGGACCTGTTCAGGGTAAAGCCGAACACTTTGCCTGGGTAGACGGCGATGGGGACCCTTTGCCGCCTGCAATGCGTCGGCGCGGTTGGGCCTTTTCCACAACAGGCGCTGCGTTTGGTCGGCAGTTGTTTCGGATGAATCACTATGCGGTCAGATCCATTGAGAGTTACCTGATGAAACGTTTGCGTGGGGACGTAAAAACCACGTCGTTTCACCCAAAGATGGAGGAAACGGGGCAGGCATATTGGAACCTGCATTGCTATAACGCCGTCCAGGAAACCTCGATCCTCTCGAAAGTAGCCCGTCTGCGCGATGTCTATTCTCGGTTACGGGCGGATCCAGTTTTGGGGGAGCTACATGAAAAAGCAGTGGAGTTCCATAAATTGCGAATTGCCGCCATTCGGGAAACTGAAGCGGCAAAGATGTTCATCAAGAAAAACAAGAACTTTCGCAGTGGGACATATCTAAAGGCGCTGGACTTTAGCGTGGTTGAAGAAGCCAATGCATCTTTCGACACGGAGACTTACCGAGATCCCGAGGTCAGTTTTGCCCAAGTCGCAAAATGGAATCGCCTCGGCCAGTTGGCAGAAAGGTCCAACGCTAAGCCGAACAACTATCCATGGTTTGTCCGGCTCGACGCTCTTGAAACGCCATTAGAGCACGAAGAGGCTTCGGCACAACACGCAGCGATTACTGACCCAAAGCAGATCTCTTTACCGTTCGATCCAAAGGACCCAACGCTCCTGCCGCCAGCCTCACCCGAGATCGAGAGGACCAAAAAGCAGCGTGGCGATTTTCTGAAATCGATCAGCGGTAAGAAATCGTGGGTTCTGATTGGTCAGGTTGAGACTGAAATTGTTGAGGAAGTTCTGTCGCTTGGCGCGGTTGCGCAATTAACCGTCATCGCCCCATGGGGCATGTCCTGGGATCGCTTTGCTTGTCCAGACACCACACAGGATCCCGATCTCCAGGCTTTGGATCTAGCGTTTTATGCATTCCTAGAACACTTTCGCGAACCAATCATCAAAGGGCGCCTGCGGGTTTTCAGGGCGCTACCGCCGTTGATGTTGAAGCTTTTCGAAGACGAAACCGTAGGTGTCGTTATCATTCGCGGCGTTCGGGCTGAACGGGTTACAAACCAGCTGTTGAAGCGAATTGACCGGGTCTTGGCCCCCGGGGGTAGCATAGCCTTCACATCCTACCGTCGTGGTGGCGCACCCTACAAAGGTATGGCTGCCGCCATTCACAGCTTTTTGGGGCGTAACGCCACCAGATACAGGATCACCAGTTTGCAGCCACCGTGGCTTGGGATCGACAAACTGCCGCCTTTAAACAAAGAAGACACATAGTTTCTGGCCCTTGCAGCCATCGCATGGTACCGATTCCTCAACTAACAAGACGGGCAGGTTTGGTGTATCCTGACAACAGCCCGACAGCACAGTGAGGTCGAGATGCCAAACGAACCTAAGGTCATCGGCGCAATGCCCGGACGCCAGGAAAAGCCGAAATCGGACAAGGCCAACAAGCGCAAGAATTCGAAGGAAGCCATTCGTCGTACATTCCTGTCCCGGTTGCCCAAAGGCGGTATGGCTGTAGAAATTGGCGTTTGGCAGGGTGAGTTTTCTCCGACAATCCTGAAGCTTATCGAACCCAGCCAGTTGTTTCTGATCGACCCTTGGAAACACATTGGTGAAGATTCGCACACAACCGCCTTTGTTGGTCGGACGGAAGACGAAAAGATGGAGGCCATTTTCCAGAAAGTGGTCAAGTCTTTCAAAAAAGAAATCGACGACGGCAAGGTTGGCATCATCCGCGATTTCTCGGTTCCTGCACTGAAACTGTTTGATGACGAGAGCATCTCGTTTGCCTATGTCGATGGCGATCATTCCTACGAAGGCGTGTCAGCGGATCTGGCTGCGCTTTTTCCAAAAATCAAGATGGGCGGTATCATGGCGTTTGATGATTATCACCGCCGCGGTTGGTGGGGCGATGGTGTGATCCGCGCAGTCAACGAATTTCTTGGCCGCTACCCAAGAGAATTGCGTATTCGAGCCATAGCTGGTGCTCAGATCGCGATTGAAAAGATAGCCCCCTTGGACAAAGGTAAGGGGAAGGACAGCTAGGCGTTGAGGCTGAGTTAAAAACGATGGACAAACCTGAAAAAGTCCTCATCTCAGCGATGAAGAATGAGGGGCCTTACATCCTCGAATGGGTCGCGCATCATAAGGTTCTCGGCTTTGATAAGATCGTTGTGTACACCAACGACTGCTCGGACGGAACAAATCGAATTCTGAGGCGATTGCAGGAGCTGGGCCATGTGGAATTTCGCCGGAATCGGGTTGGGGTAGGTGGGATCCATCGGTCGGCCCTGCGGCAGGCGCGGCGACTGTCTTTTGTAAAAGAGGCAAAGTGGGTCTACGTCTGCGACGCCGATGAGTTTCTGAACATCCATGTCGGCAATCATAAGGTCGACGACCTCATTGAAGCGACGCCTGATGTCGATGTCATATCCATCCCGTGGAAAATATTCTCAAACAACGGTCGGCATGTTCTGCGCGATCACTCTGTCACAGTTCAGTTTTCTGACTGCGAGCTGGATTTTGAGCAAGGCGGAGCTGGGCGGCGCTTTGTGAAATCTCTGTTTCGTCAGGGTGAGTTTTACACCCGATTTGGCCTGCACAACCCGCATCCAAAACCCGACTTTCAAGCTGGCATGTTTCGGTCTGTGCCGGGCGGTCATGCGAAAGAGCCTGCGCCCTTTGGAAACCATGTTGCACCACCATTTGGCTTTGAAGTGGCACAAATCAATCACTATGCGGTACGCTCAACGCAGGCCTATCTGGCAAAGCGCAGTCGAGGCCGTGCGAACCATTCGTCGCAAACGCTGGGGACCGAATACTGGGATCGCTGGAACCGTGGCGGTTCGCCCGACACCACGATCTTAAGATACCAGGATGAAGTGGACGCTTTGTTGGAGGAGTTCAAGTCTGACGAGGTGTTGCACCGGCTGCACAAAAAAGCCTTTCGTTGGCACAAAGGTCTGATCACCAATCTGATGGAAATACCTGAATACAAGGACCTCTATCAGATCCTCGTCGAAAAACCCGCTGTAAGCTTTGTCGCGCAGGATCGCGGTGTGCACGAACGGATTTCAGCCGTTGTGGTGGACTCCTCTGATGCAGACCAGCCCGACCCCTGATTTAACTGCCCCCGGAGAAGTGTGTGAATGGTTGCTGAAAACAATCTCCCAACGATTGGAATGCTCTGGCTGGAAGGGCCGCTCAGCTTTTTGGAACAGATGTGTCTTTTGTCCTTCGTGGCAAATGGGCACAAAGTGGTGCTATTCCATTACGGCGAAGTCGAGAACGTACCAAACGGTATCGAACTGGTGTCGGCGAATGAGATTCACGAGCCAAAGCAATTCATTATGAACAATCAGTTCAAAACACCAGTTCCCCAATCTGACATTTTCAGACTGCAGTTGATGAAGAAAACGGACTTTCTTTGGTGCGACACAGATGTGCTTTGCTTGGCGCCAATACCAAAAGCGGATCACATATTCGGGTATTTTAACAATACAACCATTTGCAACGCGATCATGCGTCTGCCTGCCACAAGTCCTGCATTGAGCGCTTACACTGAATACAGTCTCGACCCTTTCCCGATCCGTCCTTGGGTGGAAAGTGACGAACGAAAAGAGCTCGAACGCCAGAAAAGCGCCGGAGAACTACCACACGCCTCGGATCAGGCGCACAGTGTATACGGCCCCGATGTTCTGACGTGGTACCTAAAAGACTCCGGCGAAATCGAACATGCAAGCCCGGTCTCTGTGTTTTACCCCTTGCCGTTCCGACAAACCGGCCAAGCCAATGATATCCATGCGCGCGAATTTCGACGGGCATATCTAAGGGATGACACGCTTGCGGTGCACCTTTGGGGGCGCCGTATGCGGTGGTGGATCGCCAAAGGCATCAAGCGGCATTCATTTCTTGATCGGAGACTGCGAAACTTGGGTATTCGACCAGGCGATGCTCCGCTTCCTGTAAAAGGCAAAGGGGCACCTAAGCCAATAGAATTCCCGGACGCCCTTCCTGCCTTGCGAGTGACCCACGAAGAAATCAATCAATCAACTGGTGGCATCATGCCGATAGCGTTGATTTCCGACCGCGAGCAGCATCTAAAATTCGCCCAGAACGAGCTTGATAAGATCCGGACGAGTGACCTTTACGGTGTAAACGACGCTCCGCGGGATGGCTACGTGCGTGGTTGGGACCACTACAATTGTGACGCGGCGCGGCTGAACGCACTGGGTTTGTCGTTGTTCCGGTTCTCAAATAACCACCGATATCTACCAGATCTGTCAAACCCGAAAACGGTGACTGAAAAACTGCTGGTGATGAAGTTGTTTGGAGAGATACCCCGTGCCTCGGCGGCTGACAAACTGACCGCCGAGAGTTTTGTTCCGGACGCCGCCAGATCTCTGCTTGCCCCGGTCAAACGGTATTGGGAATCGCCTTCTACTGAACTTCCGGACACGCTTAATCTGGACCCGGCGACGTATTGGCTGAAGTGCAATAATGGGCAGGGTAAGAACCTGCGCCTGACATGGCCTATCGACGACGATCAGCGTAAACTGGCCAATGAAAGCCTGGCCGCATGGAACAAAAGCCCAATTCCACACGGGTTTTGGGCGGCCGAATGGTGGTATTCCACGATCGACACACGCTTTTTCATCGAAGAAGATCTTGCTGCCGAAGGCGAGGACATTATCGACTGGAAATTCTGGGTTGTCGCAGGGAAAGTGCAAATGGTGCAGGTGGATCGGGACCGCTCACGCGGGCATGTCCAGATGATCCATGACCGGGATTTCAATTTTATTCCCAAGGAACTGTATTTCAAGACCAGCGAAGATACCGAGCCGCGACCCAAACGATATGACGATATGGTCCAGATTGCCGAGGCGATAGGCCAGCGCGTTGAATTCGCGCGGGTGGATCTTTATGCGATTGGTGACAAGATCTATCTTGGGGAAATCACACTCTGCCCGTTTGGTGGAAAACGGAAAATGCGCACGCCCGAGTTGGACCGGCAATTGGGTGACGCTTGGACCGGAACCCGGTTGTTTCCAAGTCAATGAGTTGGTGCATCGACAGACCAAGCCAAGTTTACTCGACAGGGATTTCCTGACGCAGTTTGCCGGTTGTTTTATCAAAGATCAGGATGCGGTTGTCATCAGTCACTACGGCGTACCAGTTGTTACCGATGGTCAGCGCCTGCGCCTGCGCGCCGTCAGGTAACTCGATCTGATCGGGCAGGGTGGGCGTTCTGTCCGATAGCCGGATGACAATCAGCGCGAATGTCACTAGAACCCCGCCAATCATCACCGCGGTCAGCAACATGACCATTCGCCGTAACAGTCGCAGCTGCGGCGTTTCCTGCGGTTCTTGGGGTTCGGAAGGGACAATCATGGGCACCCGCCAGATAGAGTTACAGATTGCGGCCGCTCCGCCGCCTCGCCTTGATAAGGCGCTTTCGCGGGATGTGCCAGCCGAGGAAAATCTGTCGCGGACACGCCTGGTCCGGCTGATCGAAAGTGGCGCGGTTCAGATTGACGGTGTCGATGTGTATGATCCGAAGTTCAAGGTATCCGAGGGCGCGACGGTGCAGATCACCGTGGCCGAGGCTGAGGACAGCCATATTGGCCCTGAAGATATCCCGCTCGTGGTCGTTTACGAGGACGCAGACCTGATTGTTGTGAACAAACCGGCAGGCATAGTGGTCCATCCTGCGCCGGGCTCGCCAAATGGAACGCTGGTCAATGCGCTGCTGCATCACTGTGGAGACGATCTGTCCGGGGTCGGCGGCGTCAAGCGTCCCGGTATCGTGCACCGCATCGACAAGGAAACCAGTGGTCTGCTGGTGGTTGCCAAGTCGGATGCCGCCCATCATGGTTTGGCCGCGCAATTCGAGGCACACAGCGTCGAGCGCTACTATCGCGCCATTTGTTACGGCGTGCCGGACGCCAATGACCCGCGTTTGCGCGGTATCAAAGGGGTCAGTTTCGAACCGGGCAATATCATGCGTCTGACCACGCAATTGGCGCGGCACAAAACGGATCGTCAGAAACAGGCCGTTCTGTTTCACGGTGGACGTCACGCAGTGACACGCGCGCGCGTGGTTGAGACGTTTGGAACCCCTGCCGGGTTGGCGCTGGTGGAATGTTGGCTCGAAACCGGGCGGACGCATCAGATTCGGGTCCATATGGCACATGCGGGGCATGGTCTGGTTGGCGATCCGGTCTATGGCGGCAAGCGGAAATTGGCGGGTCGGTCCTTTGGCGACAAAACAGCAGACGCCGTTCAGACCTTTCCGCGCCAGGCGCTTCACGCCGCTATTTTGGGTTTTGAACACCCTGTCAGCGGTGAAATCCTGCGGTTTGAGGCTGAATTGCCGGATGACATGAAAAACTTGATTGCAAGGCTGCACGATCCGCTGACATAATTAGCAAACCATTGTGAGTAAGACTTTCTTAGCTTTCCTTTACCAAAGCTTAATTTCAAACTGTTAACGGTACCTCTTGAAAGGGCTGGGTTCCTTACCCATATCCTATGTTAATGACTTAAACATTTGTCGGAGGGACATGAACTATGGCAAATTACGCAAATCTCCCCGCGCCGACGCCTGAGGGCGGCCTGAACCGCTATATGCAGGAAATTCGCAAGTTTCCCCTGCTGGAGCCGGAAGAAGAATACATGCTGGCCAAGCGCTGGGTCGAAGAGCAAGACACTGAATCCGCGCATAAAATGGTCACGTCGCACCTGCGTCTGGCGGCCAAGATTGCTATGGGTTATCGCGGCTATGGTCTGCCGCAAGCCGAGGTTATTTCTGAGGCGAATGTAGGCCTTATGCAGGCCGTTAAGAAATTTGACCCGGAAAAAGGCTTCCGGTTGGCGACCTATGCGATGTGGTGGATTCGCGCCTCAATTCAGGAGTACGTCCTGAGATCGTGGTCGATGGTCAAACTGGGAACAACCTCAGCTCAGAAGAAACTGTTCTTCAACCTGCGCAAAGCCAAAGCCCGTATTGGCGCCTTGGAAGAAGGTGACCTGCGTCCGGAGAACGTTACAAGGATCGCGACTGATCTGGGCGTGACCGAAGATGAAGTGATCAGCATGAACCGCCGGATGTCCGGTGGTGATGCTTCGCTGAACGCGACGGTCGGGTCCGAAGGCGAAGGAACCATGCAATGGCAGGACTGGCTGGAAGATGAGGATGCCGACCAGGCCGGTGACTACGAAGCCCGGGACGAGCTGGAAGCACGTCGTGAGCTGCTTGCTGCTGCGCTAGATGTCCTGAATGACCGTGAGAAGGATATTCTGACGCAGCGCCGTCTGATGGACCAAGCGGTGACGCTGGAAGAACTCAGCACGCAATACAATGTCAGCCGCGAACGTATCCGTCAGATCGAAGTGCGCGCGTTTGAGAAGCTGCAAAAGAAAATGCGCGAGTTGGCGCGTGAAAAGGGTATGCTGGCAACAGCCTGATCAATAAAGAACTCAGCCCGCATGATAGGCGGGCTGAGTTTCGTTTTCTCAGGCGAATACCAAACCAAAACTGAATCTAGATTTAGAGTTTATATAAATAAACCAAATACGTGATAGAGTTATTTAATTTAGGCGATCCCTGAAAACGCGCAGCATGTTTTCACCCATGACTTTGCGAATTTGAGCCTCGGTCACACCTTCGTCCAGCAACGCAGATGTCAGTGCTGCCAGTTCGGAGGTATCGAAAGCCGTTTCTACGGACCCATCATAGTCAGATCCTAGCGAGACGTGATCTTCCCCAACGGTTTCGATCGAAACCTTGATCATCTTGGCAATACCTGACGGCGCAGTGTCACCGCAGGTCACGTCTGCCCAGTACCCCATGCCGATAACACCACCGGTCGCTGCGATCTCTTGCATCAGGTCATCGGGATAGTTGCGCTTTACCGGACAAAATCCGTATAGCCCGCCATGGCTGACGATCAGCGGAACATCTGTCATCTGAATCACTTCACGTGCGACCCGAGGGCTGGAGTGGGCCAGATCAATGACAACAGGACGTTGAGCCAGTTCTTCAACCACCTGCCGACCGAAGTCGGACAAGCCGGAATTGGCCTGCCCGTGTAGGGACCCGCCCAATTCGTTATCGAAGAAGTGATGTAGCCCAAACACCCGATGCCCTGCGTCGAAAATCGCATCCAGATTGGCAAGATCGCCTTCCAGCGGATGGGACCCTTCGATCCCGAGAATACCGCCCACAATCTGTTCTCCATTGGCACGCGCTTCCAGAATGCGGTCCAGATCGGCGCGGGTTTTGATAACCTTCAGACGCCCGTTCGACGCGGCCTCGAATCTGTGCAGCTTTTCGGCTTGATAGATTGCTCGTTCCTTCAGGCTGTCCCAAGTGCGCAGCGGCCACAATTGACCTACGGCCAGCAAGGTAATGTTGTCGAATGCCTCGGCAGAGTTCGCCTCATAATTCTGACCGGCCGGTGATTTGGTAACCGCAGTAAAGACTTGCAGGGCGACGTTGCCTTCGATCAGGCGCGGAATGTCAACCTGTCCACGCGTGCCACGCTCTGTCAGATCTCTGCTCCAGAGCAGCGGGTCGGCATGCAGATCCCCTATGATCAGTGTTTCATGCAATTCGGCAGCCCGGTCCGAAACCGGGTAAGGATCATGATCAATCACGCCGTTACGCGCACTCTCGATGTAGGGTGGCAAAAAGACGAAGAAAATCACCGCTCCAGCGATCAGGGCCAACACGATCAAGCCGCCAACCCATTTCAAAAATCTACCCATCTGCTCTCTCCCAAAATGCACCTGCAGATTACGATGCGACGCGGCTGAGAAAAGCCTGACTTGGCGTCGGTTGCTTGTTAAAGATGTCGGGTCGGCGGAAATCCTATGGATCCAAAGGTTTCGGCGTCCAACTGATGGAGAGAGTGATGGAAAAACCAGTTCAGTGGGGTGTGTTGGGTGCGGCCAAATTTGCACGTCAATACATGGCGCCTGCCATCCACGGCGCAAACGGGGCGCGATTGTCCGGACTGGCGACGTCTGATCCGGCAAAGGCCGCGCCGTTCCAGGAATTTTGTCCTGATCTTAACGTCTACGATGGCTACGACGCTCTGCTTGCTGACCCAAACATTGACGCCGTCTATATCCCGCTGCCTAACCACCTGCATGTCGAATGGAGCTTGAAGGCTTTGGAGGCGGGCAAACAGGTGTTGTGCGAAAAGCCAATGACGATGCGGGCGCACGAATTTGACGCTTTGATCCAGAAACGTGACGACACTGGCCTGCTCGCCGCCGAGGCCTATATGATCGTGCATCATCCCCAATGGCAGATGGTCCGGAAGCTCATCGCCGATGGGGCGATCGGCAAACTCGCGCATGTGACGGGCGCGTTCAGTTTTGACAACCGCACGGACACCACGAACATCCGCAATCGCGCTGAAACGGGTGGGGGAGGTCTGCGGGACATTGGCGTCTATGTGATCGGCAGCGCCCGATATGCCACCGGGCAAGAACCGGTGACGGTTCAGTCGGCGATCCGATGGGAAAACGGTATCGACAGTTTCACCGAAATTCGCGCTCAGTTTCCCGACTTTACCTATTCAAGCTATGTCTCGATCCGAATGCACCCCCATCAAGAGATGGTGTTTCACGGTGAGCGCGGAGTGATCCGCCTGACCGCCCCGTTCAATGCACGGGTGTTCGGTGAAGCGCGGGTTGAACTGCACCGGCCAGGGCTTGAGGTACAACTTACACGCTTCCCGGGGGACGATCATTACAAACTGCAGGTCGAAGCCTTCTGTCGCTCGGTGCGGGGTGATGCTGAGTACCCATGCCCGCTAGAGTTTTCGCGCGGAACGCAGGACATGATCGACCAGATCTTCGAAGGGGCTGTTTCGCTGTAGCTTGCCATGCCGACCGTCGCCTGGTTATTCTGTCTCCGACCCATTCAGGAGAGGATAAATGGCCGGAGGCTGGGCGCGCGACGGCGCGGTAAGCGAACAGATCGAGGCGTCGATATCTGATGAACTGGCGCGGATGCGGTCGCAAAAGCGACCCGTCGGCGACAGCCTGACCCATTGTGCCGAATGCGAAGAACCGATCCCTGAAAAGCGACGTCTCGCACTGCCCGGGGTCAAACTGTGCATGGAGTGTCAGCAGGAACGCGACAGTTCGTTTCAGTCCCGTGGCGGGATCAACCGCCGGGGGTTAAAGGACAGTCAGTTGAAGTGAGGTTTTTAGTGTCTGGTTGGAGCCCAAAACGCACGCCACAAGACAAAGAAATACGGCGGCTTTTGACTTGAAATTTGCATCTAGTTGACGCCAAGCTGAGTCCGGCGGAACAACACAAATGGGCAAGACTATGGACAGACTAGGAGAAGTGTTAAAATTTGTAGACTTCAAATGTCCCGGGATCGAAATAGCTCCGTACTTTGCTCCGATGATTCCAAAAGCCAAGCATAACAATGCATTTACCTTAGACGTGTTTAGTGCACCGGTGCTTCGCGAGAAGGGTAAAGATGACCCCAACGTGAGGGATTTTGTCGAGAATATCGAGGAAGTCGACTTTGTTGGCGACGCATGCAGTATTGACGCGATGCTTCACAACCATGAAAATTATGGCCAATTTCAATACATTGTTTCATCTCATAATTTTGAACACCTCCCGAATCCTATTAAGTTCTTGATTGGCTGCTCACGTGTGCTGCGCCCGGGAGGCTACATAAGCATGGCGATCCCAGACTATCGTGCATGCTTTGATCATTTTCGTTTTCCCACAAAGCTTTCTGATTGGTTGTTGGCTTACCATGGCCAAAGTGAACAACCGAGCCCGGAAGTTGTGTTTGATTTTATTTCAAACCATTCCGCTTACATGGTGGAGGGAGCAGGCAAAGTTGGGTGCAATTTTGCGTCTGACAACCCGGACGATTTTGAGCTGACCGGTAATGTAGTCTCTGCCTACGAGGCTTACAGGCACGCCAAGCAGCAAGACCATAATGAGTATCACGATGCTCACTGTTCGGTTCTCACAAATACGAGCTTCAAGTTGCTCGTAAGTGACTTGATTAGGATCGGTCTGGTTGACCTTGAAATTGTCGAAGTCAGTGATGTGAGTGGCCTTGAGTTTTTCGCTCATTTAAGAAAGCCCGAACAAGATGAAAAACCAAAGCAGAGCGATACTGAAGTCTCTCGTTTGACACGAGAAGATCAACTGCGGGAGGTGTCGCGCTCACTAGGTGCAACGGCATTTCCCCATAGGTCATTCGATGACAGTTGGGCAGAGCGTCACGCTGTTTTGGAGGAGCGCGACCGCCTTGCCTCTGAGTTGAGGCATGTGGTTCGTTACCCTTGGAAAAACATCAAAAGGTTTTTACGCCGCGTTTAGGCTGTGTTGTACAAAGACCGGCCTAAGTTCACTGCTTGATCCAGTGTGGTCGCAGGCGGGGCCAAGCATAACCGCCAAGACAAGCCACAAGACGATGAGTTGGCAAGATTACAGCGGGGCGCAGAGACAGCGTGGATATCTGACAGCCTAGTTCGATCCGGCGCAACCCGCTGATTGTTACAAGCGCAACGAATGACTGCGATCTCTGCGAGTAGATAATTGCCCAGGCCGTTACCGACCTGGACAACGTTTACCCCTCCATAGCTTCCAGTTCGTCAATGAAGCCGGAAATCATCGAAAGACCTTTGTCCCAGAACTTTGGGTCACTGGCGTCCAACGCGAACGGGGCCAGCAGCTCCGAGTGGTGCTTTGATCCACCGGCGCGCAGCATCTCAAAATACTTGTCCTCGAACCCGTCTGCGCCGCTTTCGTAGACCGAGTAGAGCGCATTTACCAAGCCATCGCCGAACGCATAGGCGTAGACATAGAAGGGCGAGTGGACGAAATGCGGGATATAGGCCCAGAAGGTCTCGTACCCGTCCATGAATTCGAATGCCGGACCAAGGCTTTCGGCCTGAACGCTCATCCACAAGGCGTTGATGTCGTCCGGGGTTAGCTCACCTTCGCGGCGGGCGGCGTGGAGTTTGCATTCAAAGTCGTAAAACGCGATCTGGCGGACCACGGTGTTGATCATGTCCTCAACCTTACCGGCCAGCAGAATTTTACGCTGTTCGGGTGTTTCGGCCTGATCCAGCATTGTGCGGAAGGTCAGCATCTCACCAAACACTGACGCTGTCTCGGCCAGCGTCAGCGGAGTGGATGACAACATCTCACCCTGATCGGCGGCCAGAACCTGATGCACGCCATGGCCCAGCTCATGCGCCAGGGTCATCACATCGCGCGGTTTTCCAAGGTAGTTGAGCATGACATATGGGTGCACATCGGTAACCGTGGGATGCGCAAAGGCACCCGGAGCTTTACCGGGCTTTACGGCAGCGTCGATCCAGCCTTTTGAGAAGAAGGGCGCCGCAATCTCGCCCATGCGTGGATCAAAGGCGTTATATGCGTCCATAACCATCGTTTCGGCCTTGGCCCAGTCGACAACCCTTGTGTCTTCCATCGGCAAGGGCGCGTTACGGTCCCAGACTTGCATGACGTCCAGACCCAGCCATTTGCGCTTTAGCTCATAATAGCGATGGCTCAGCTTCGGGTACGCGGCAACGACCGCTTCGCGCAGCGCTTCGACCACTTCGGGTTCAACGTCGTTGGATAGGTGGCGCCCTGTTTGCGCGGTCGGCATGTTGCGCCAGCGATCAAGGATTTCTTTTTCCTTGGCCTGCGTGTTGTGAACGCGGGCAAAGGTCTTGATGTTTCCCTGAAACACGGATGCCAGTTCCCGGGACGCGGCCTCGCGTTTGCTGCGATCCTGTTCGGTCAGAAGGTTCAGCGTGCCTTCGATGTTCAGCTCATCGCCATCAACCGTGAAGGTCAGGCCCGCAATGGTTTCGTCGAACAAACGCTCCCACGCGTCGCCAACAACCCCGAGATCGTGGAGGAATTTTTCCAACTCGTCCGACAATTGGTATGGCTTCATGGCACGGATACGTCGGAAGACCGGCTCATATCGGGCCAAATCTGCATTGGCGGTGAATTGCGCCTTTAACGCTTCGTCATCGATCCTGTTGATCTCAAGCGTGAAGAACACAAGCGGCGTTGTGAAGATCGTGATCTTCTCTTGCATGTCTGACAGGAATTTGGCGCGCTCGGCATCGGTGGTCAGCTGATAGTACCGCAGGCCCGCGAATGACATGATCCGCCCGGCGATGGAGTTGATCTTTTCGTTGCGCAGCACACAGGTCAGCAGACCCTGGGCATCCAGATCGGCCAATTTTCCTTCGTAGTCCGCGGCAAAGGATGCGCATTCCCCTTCAAGCCAATCCAGATCGCGGGACAGTTCCGGCGCGTCTTCCGAGGTGTAGAGATCGCTCAGATCCCATTCCGGGAGGTTGCCCAGATCATCGGCGCCGCCACCTGCATTTGCATCACGGACGGGAAAGGGAAAGTCGCGCATGGATCACCTATTGAAGACTGCTTTGCGCAACATCTAGGGATGGCGCGCCCGGATCACAAGCAAGCAGTTCTTGGGTGATTGATCAACGCGACATTGCTGGTTTTGGTGCGCGGGTCGATTGAGCGGCCTGAAAATGCGCGGTGAGCTGATCGAAGACCGGCCCCCGGACTTCTGGCGCTTCCATAAGCACCTCATGCTCTCCATTTGGAATTTCAACCAACTTGCCATTGGGCCAGTTGGCGATGCGGGCGCGGATCGCTTTGCGATCCACGATTTGCTCATGTGCGCCCATGAATGTCAGGCAAGGTATCGCCGGAGCGGGTTGTTCCATAAGCCAGACGCATTCATTCAGCGCCTCACGCAACCAAAGATTGGATGGTGCGCCCAATGCCAACTCTGGATGAGCTGTCAACTGGTCCTGCATCATCTTGAATCTAGCCGGATCACGGGTCAGCACGTTCCCGTCGAACGGTTGCGACAGAACATAGCTTTCCAGCGTCGTCGTCGGAGGCGTCTTTTCCCCAAGCCCCAGGCGCGTTCCCCAATAGGCTGTCACCCGGCTGAGCGGTTTCATGATCGGTGTGAAGAAAATTCCCCACATGGGTCCGGTAAAGGCGCAAGCGGCAAAGCAATCGTGCTCGATCACCGCCCGCAGGCCGATGGCGCCGCCCATCGAGTGACCGATGACATACCAAGGCTGCGGCAGATTAAGCTCGGTCGCCAGGTCAAGGGTCGCCTGCACGTCATGTTGGTAGTCAGGGAAGTGGTCAATGTGACCCACGCGCCGGTCGTCCAACAGCCGATCAGCCAATCCCTGACCGCGCCAGTCCACCCCAAGCATGGCAAAGCCACGCTCGACGAACTCACGGGCCGTGCTGCCGTATTTTTCGACATATTCCGTACGGCCCGGAAACATCATCACGGTTCCGGTCGCCTCGCCCTCGGGCAACCAATGGCCAACGCGAATGCGTTTGCCATCCGTCGTTTTCAGCCAATGGGCAACGCCACCGGCTGGTCCGCCGGCCACGTCTTCAAATAAAGGGGCCGGCGAAAATTCCATCAGGCCAGCACCGAAGCAAGTTTCATGGCAATCCCCATGTCTCCGTCGACACTCAGCATGCCGGACATGAACGCACCAGTTGGGTTCAGTTCGCCGCTGAGGATCTGTTCAAACGTATCAGCATCAGCACTGAGGGTTACGTCTGCATCATCATCGCTCACCCGAGCACCGCTTGCATCCAGAACGATAGAGCCCTGATCGGCGATGGCAAATTTCGCGGACGCATCAAAGTCACCGCCCGAGAGTTTTTCGTTCAGAACCTCTGCGGCTTTTTCCAGAATGTCGCTCATGATTTTCCTCATATTGTTTATGCGCCGTGAATGGACATCTTCGGCCGCAACGCTACACTGAGCATTGTTATGGGCATTGCAATCAACAATCTCAAAGGTACCGTTGCGGCACTTGCAGCACTAGTCATGTTTTCCACCAGTTGCATTGCGCAACAAGCCGATTCGCGTGACGAGGACGCGTTGTTGCAACAACTGATCTTGGCAACGCCGGAACAGGCCACCGGAATCGACCGTCAATTGCAGGCGCTCTGGTCGCAATCAGGGTCTGCGTCGGCCGATCTGTTGTTGGAGCGTGGGCGCGAAGCACTGGACAATGGTGATGTGGACGTTGCCATCGAACATCTGACGGCGCTGACCGATCATGCACCTGAGTTCGCGGAAGGCTGGCATCTGCGAGCATCAGCCTTTTTCGGGATCGAGCGGTTTGGGATGGCGGCTGCCGATCTGGAGTACGCTCTGACATTGAACCCCAAGAACTACGAAGCCATCTATGGCCTTGGCCTTATTTTTGAGGTTCTGGAGCAACCTGAAAAAGCCTATGACGCGTACTCTCGCGCTTTGGCTATACATCCCCATCATGAAGAAGTAACCAATGCCGTGAATCGCCTAAAGCCTCAGATTGAAGGCAAGGCGCTCTAAGGTCCAGGGCAGGGGGCAAAGGTGAACGGGTCATCCCGAATCGTGGCCGTCCTCGGCCCGACAAACACAGGCAAAACCCACTACGCGATCGAGCGGATGCTGGGCTACCGTACCGGTGTGATTGGTTTGCCGCTGCGGCTGCTGGCGCGTGAGGTCTACGACAAAATCGTCGCGATTCGCGGACCATCCGTTGTGGCATTGGTCACCGGAGAGGAACGCATTGTGCCGCCCCGGGCCCAGTATTGGGTGTGCACTGTCGAGGCGATGCCTGAAGGCATGGGCACAGATTTTGTCGCTATCGACGAAATTCAGCTATGTGCCGACCCAGAGCGGGGGCACGTCTTCACCGACCGTCTGCTGCGTGCGCGTGGAACCAACGAGACGCTCTTTTTAGGCGCCGACTCTATGCGCGGTCCCATCGCGGCACTTGTGCCCGAGGCGCAGTATAATCGCCGGGAACGGATGTCTCAGCTGGTTTACTCCGGGTCAAAGAAAATCAGTCGCATGCCATCGCGCAGCGCAATTGTCGGGTTCTCGGTCGAAAATGTTTATGCGATTGCCGAGCTGTTGCGCCGCCAAAAAGGGGGTGCGGCCGTGGTCATGGGCGCGCTCAGCCCGCGTACACGAAATGCGCAGGTGGACCTCTATCAAAACGGTGAAGTCGACTATCTGGTAGCCACCGACGCCATCGGAATGGGTCTGAATCTGGATGTGAACCATGTTGCGTTTTCAGCATTGTCCAAGTTTGACGGGCGGCGGATGCGACCACTGGCACCAAACGAATTGGCCCAGATCGCCGGGCGGGCAGGCCGTGGCATGTCGGACGGCACGTTTGGTGTGACGGGTGAGGCTCCGCCATTGGATGAAGGTGTTGCCCAGGCCATCATGGACAGCCGATTCACGCCGATCAAAAAGCTGAACTGGCGAAATGCCGCTTTGCAGTTCGGATCTGTCGATGCCCTGATCAACTCGCTTGAGGTCGCGCCCGATAGCGAGCACCTGATCAAAGCCCGCCCAGCCGATGACCTGAACGTTTTGAAATCCCTGTCGGCCGAAACCGAGGTTGCGGCCCGTGCCAGCGATGGGCCATCCGTCCGTCTGCTATGGGATGTGTGTCGAATCCCGGATTTTCGAGGAATCAGCCATGCCGAGCATGCTGGCTTGCTTGAGGTGATCTTTGGCCACCTGCACGAACGTGGCGCGATTCCGGATGAGTTCATGGCGCGGCAAATCCGCCGGATCGATCGGACCGACGGTGATATCGATGCCTTGTCCAAAAGATTGGCGTATATCCGCACCTGGACTTATGTTGCGCAACGAAACAGTTGGGTGCGTGACGAATCCCATTGGCGTGCCGAAACGCGCGCTGTAGAAGACAAAGTGTCAGACGCTCTGCACGAACGTTTGACTCAAAGATTTGTGGATCGGCGCACATCCGTATTATTGCGCCGGCTCAAACAGAAGGAGGCCCTTTTGGCCGAAGTAAATGACAAGGGTGAAGTGACCGTCGAAGGCGAATTCGTCGGTCGTTTGGAAGGGTTCCGGTTTAGCCCGGACAAAAGCGCGCAGGGAGCTGAGGCAAAAGCCCTCAAGTCAGCCTCTCTGCAAGCTCTCGCGCCGCAATTCCATCTGCGTGCCGATCGCTTCTACAATGCGCCCGATACAGAAATTGATTTCACCGAACAGGGCGGCCTCATGTGGGGCGAATACGCCGTTGGCAAGCTCGTCACCGGTGCCGAGCCCCTTAAGCCCGTGGTTGAGGTCTTTGTGGACGAGGCCGCAGGCCCCGACGTTGAACAAAAGGTCCAGCGCCGCCTGCAGCATTTCATTGATCGCAAAGTCGCGGCCCTGTTCGAGCCGTTGCTGAACCTGTCACGCGATGAAGAGCTGTCGGGCCTTGCCAAGGGTTTTGCCTTCCGCATGGTCGAAGGCTTGGGCGTGCTGCCCCGGGCCGGTGTCGCGCAAGAGGTCAAAGACCTGGATCAGGATGCCCGCGGCGCGCTGCGCAAGCACGGCATCCGCTTTGGTCAGTTCACCATCTTTATGCCATTGCTCTTGAAGCCCGCACCGACGCGGTTGCGTCTGGTTCTTTGGGCTCTGGCGGGTGGATTGCAGGAATTCCCGGAAGCGCCGCCTCCGGGTCTGGTTACTGTGCCGGTCGCGCAAGGGGCGCCTGAAGGCTATGATACGATGTGTGGATATCGCAATGCAGGCGAGCGTTCGATCCGCATCGACATGCTGGAGCGTCTAGCCGATATGTTGCGCGCCGAAGACAGCCGTGGCGGGTTTGAAGCCAAACCCGATATGCTGTCGATCACCGGTATGACGCTTGAGCAGTTTGCCGACCTTATGCAGGGCCTTGGCTACAAAGCCGAGCAAGGCGAACGCCAAAAAGTGAAACCAGCGCCAGCCGAAACTGCCCCGGAAGCACCAGAGGTCGCCCCTGCTGAGCCTGCTGCAGAAGCGCCCGAGCAGCCCGCCGTCGAAGAGGCCACGTCATCTGACGCCGAATCGGAAACGGTCGCTGCACCCGCCGAGGCCCCAGCCGAGGCCACCGAAAGCGCCGAGGCACCAGCAGCGGACGAACCTGAGGTTGAAGTGTTCTACACCTTTACCTGGGGGCGTCAGCGTCCGGCTAACCGGGCGCCGCGTCGCGACCAAAAGCAGGGGCAGGGCAAAGGCAAGCCGCGCGGCAAACCTCAGGACGGCCGCGGTAAACCGCAGAGCAAGAAAGGTGGCAAGCCGCAAGGGGCCAAAACCTTCTCTTCGCGGCCTGCGAAAAAAGAGAAGGCCATTGATCCAGACAACCCCTTCGCTGCTGCGTTGATGGGTTTGAAGGACGGCAACTAGTCCGAATGTCCCAGGCTCAGGCCAAGCTGCGGATTGATAAATGGCTGTGGCAGGCACGGTTCTTCAAGACCCGTAGCCTGGCCGCCAAGCAGGTCAGCGGCGGTCATGTGCGCGTGAATGGAAACCGCGTGTTGAAACCGGCGCTATCTGTGTCACCCGGGGACGTGTTGACTTTTTCACAGGGCCGCATCGTTCGGGTCGTGCGTGTCGAGGCCCTGGGCACGCGGCGCGGCCCGGCACCTGAAGCGCAAACGCTGTATGCGGATTTGACCGAAAAACAGGACGCACCAGCTAAAAACCCGGGTTTTGAAGGAAAAGGTCGCCCGACCAAGAAAGATCGGCGGGCAATTGATCTTTCTCGCATGCCCGACGGCTGATCTGATCTTGAAGACGGCCTCAGACTGAACTAGCTACACGGTCAAGCCGCTAACAGGAAACCGACCATGACTTATGTTGTCACCGAGAATTGCATCGCCTGCAAATACACCGATTGTGTCGAAGTGTGCCCGGTGGACTGTTTCTATGAAGGTGAGAATACTTTGGTGATTCACCCGGACGAATGCATTGACTGCGGTGTATGTGAACCAGAGTGTCCCGCTGATGCGATCCGCCCGGATACCGAACCGGGTATGGAACAATGGGTCGAGTTCAACCGCAAATTCTCGGAACAATGGCCGGTGATCGTAACCAAGAAAGACCCTTTGCCAGACGCCGAAGAGCGTGACGGCGAAGAAGGCAAGATGGACAAGTATTTCTCTGAAGCACCGGGTGAAGGTGGATAAACGATTCGCAGCACGCGCTCGGTCCGAAACTAGCCGATTTGTGACCTAGCCTGTTGAAAACAGGCTAAATACTGACAATTGTCCCTAGGTCAACTTTCGGGTGCCGCAATTCTGTGATATACTCTGTCCTTACATGATGACTGAGATTGGGATGAACTCCGTAAGTATGCTCGCTTTGGAGTCTTGAATTTATGATACAATTGCCGCCTGTCGGGGCTGAAACAGTCCCCGCATGTGGTTTTTTTGTCGCTTGCGTCCCGATCTGCAACCAAGGAAAAAAACTGAATGACAAAGTCGAAAAAGCTTGAGTTCCGCCCGAACGACTATGTTGTCTACCCCGCTCATGGTGTGGGCCAGATCATTTCGATCGAAGAACAGGATGTCGCGGGTTTCTCGCTCGAGCTGTTCGTCATCTCCTTTGAGAAAGACAAAATGACCCTGCGGGTGCCGACAAACAAGGTCACCGAATCCGGACTGCGCTCACTCAGCTCGCCGGACGTGATCAGTCAGGCGATGAAAACGCTGAAAGGCAAGGCTAAGGTCAAACGCGCCATGTGGTCGCGCCGCGCGCAGGAATACGAACAGAAAATCAACTCGGGTGATCTGATTTCGATCGCCGAGGTGGTCCGCGATTTGCATCGTACCGACGATCAGCGCGAACAAAGCTATTCCGAGCGTCAGCTTTACGAAGCTGCGTTGGAGCGTTTGACCCGCGAAGTGGCCGCCGTTTCGGGCGCCGGTGAGATGTCTGCCGCCAAACAGGTGGATGAAGTTCTGACATCACGCGCTGCTGCTGCCTGACTTTTTGGCAATGACAGTTAAGAAAGGCCGCTCCTGATTGGGGCGGTCTTTTTCGTGGTGTGCCTCAAGGCTGTGTGATTTCTCCGGCTTTGGCAGGGTTAAAGCTGCGCAGTTAGCGCCAGTAAGAACGTGATCTCGGCCAATTGCTGCGCGGCGCCTAGGATGTCTCCGGTTTGACCGCCTATTTTTGCCTTTGCAACCAAGGCTATAACGCCGACAATTAATCCGGCGCATATGGCTGGAATTACTGCGTGTGCTCCGATCGACAAGAGAGCAATCAAAGCCGCCAAACCCATTGAAGTGAAGACTGAACAGAAGCCAGGGATGCCAACTGAGTGGCTCAGACCTGATTGCCGCGCGTTTGGCAGAACTTTCATCAAAACCGGCATGGTCGCACGCGAAAACACGCACGCGGCGAGTATCGTCCAAACGGCACCAGACGTTAACAATGCGGCAATCGCGGATACGCGAATAAGCTGGGATAACAACAAGGCCAGCACGCCGTAAGTACCGATGTGGCTGTCTCTCATGATCTCCATACGCCGTTCAGGCGTGAATCCGCCCCAGAGCCCATCAAATGAGTCTGCCAACCCGTCTTCGTGCATTGCTCCGGTGATGCAGATCAGAACCGCGACAACCAACCCGGCGCTGGCGAGCGGTGGCAGGCCTGCTGACAGTGCAACCGAGCCAGTGCAGCAGGCTAACAGACCAACCACCAACCCGACCAAGGGGAAGGCCCACGCGGCCTGTGCCTGCCTAGCAAATACAGTGTCAGGTAAACGGGGCAGGGGCAGGCGCGTCAAAAGCACCAGCGCCAGCGGAACATCCCAAAGTAAGAAGGGTTTGGTGTCGTTTTTATGCACTCCCGCGCCTTTCAGGGTCTTGTTGGATCGAATGCTTCGGTTAAACACACAGGACCACTCTGATGCAATGAGGCTTTGATGCTGCCCGAACTTAATGATTTGAAGACTTTCCGCGACGCGTTGACCAGCGCGCCGGGTCCCGATAGTGCCGCGGTACAGGGCGCAACTGAGCGTAATGGGCAATTGACGAAACCACCGGGTGCGTTGGGACGGCTCGAAGATCTGGCGATCTGGTATGCAGGGTGGCGTGCGGATGCCCGGCCGCAAATCGCTGCGCCGCAAGTCATCGTGTTTGCAGGCAACCACGGTGTCACAGCGCAGGGTGTTTCGGCCTTTCCGCCCGAAGTCACCGTGCAGATGGTGATGAACTTTGAACATGGCGGTGCCGCGATCAACCAGCTGGCCAAGTCAGCGGGCGCAAAAATGGATGTGCATGCGCTGGATCTGGAACATCCGACCGCGGATTTCACCCAGTCACCGGCCATGACCGAAGCAGAAGTGTTGTGGGCCCTGCAGACCGGTTGGCAGGCGGTTGATCCGCAGGCAGATTTGCTTGTCGTGGGCGAGATGGGCATTGGGAACACCACACCGGCCGCTGCGATTGCCTGCGCCTTGTTTGGTGGTGACGCCGCAGATTGGACCGGGCGCGGGACCGGCGTTGATGACGCAGGGCTTGCCAACAAAACGCGTGTCGTCGCCGAGGGCGTGGCCCTGCATGCAACAGATGACGGGCTGGAAGTCCTGCGGTGCCTGGGCGGGCGTGAAATCGCAGCGATGGCCGGTGCCATTGCGGCCGCCCGTGTTTTGCGCATCCCGGTCATTCTGGATGGGTTCATCTGCTCGGCAGCCGCCGCATGTCTGGCCCAAATGTCACCCGGCGCGCTGGATCATGCCGTGGCGGGTCATCAAAGTGCTGAAAGTGCGCATGGGGCCGTTCTGGCAAAAATTGGCAAAGCCCCCTTGCTTAGCCTTGGCCTGCGCCTGGGCGAGGGGTCAGGTGGCGCCTTGGCGATCAACATCCTCAAAAGCGCGGTCACCTGCCATTCCGGCATGGCGACGTTCGCTGAGGCAGGCGTCACTGACGGTTGACCAAATCGCCTGATCGCAGCCTCGGGCAGTGGTCAGGCAGATTTCTTGGCATGTTCCTCCGCCAATTCCAGCAGCGCCGTCTCCAGGTCTTTTTCTAGCTGCCGCGCGCGCTCAATATACGGTTTATTCTCGGCCGTTGGCTTGCCGGGGACCCACAGTTCAGCCAGCTGGCGTACGGATGTCCTGTCGTGGTGATAAAACGTCTGCTCTGCCTGTGCCGCCTCGTATTCGCTGAGGCCAATGTTCTCAAGCACATAGCGACCAGCGCGTAAGGAGCTGTCGAACATCTCGCGCACGATGTCGCTGGCTCCGGCCTGATACAGCTCATACACATGGGTGCGATCGCGTGCCCGTGCAATGATGTGGAGATCCGGTCGTTGGCGCCTTGCATATGCGACGAGCCGTGTGACTTCTTTGCGATCATCCATCGCGGCAACCAGAACAGATGCCTTCTCCAATCCCGCTGCGCGCAAAAGCTCGGGTCGGGTCGGGTCGCCCAGAAAGCCTTTGACGCCGAACCGGCGCATCAGCTGGATGGTTTCGATGTCGTGATCCAGAACAACTGTCTTGAAGCCACTGGCGCGGACCAGTCGGTTTACGATTTGCCCAAACCGCCCGATGCCGGCAATGATGACGGGTCCCTTTTCATCGATCTCGTCAGGTTCCAGTTCCGCCTTTGTGTCGCCGATTTTGCGGGACAGGAGGTCGTAGATGATGAACAGAAGCGGTGTGATCAGCATCGTCAGGGCGATGATCATCAACAGCTTTTGCGATAGATCGGGCGGGATGACATTCTGCTGCGCCGAAAAGGCCAGCAACACAAAACCAAACTCACCCGCTTGTGCCAGACCCAGCGTGAACAGCCAATGATCCCGTCCCTTTAGCTTGAAGGCTTTGCCCACGACATAAAGGATGATCCCCTTGGCCAGAATGACCAGTAGCGCCAAGCCAATCAAATCGAGCGGATCGTCAAAGAAGTAAGCCACATCTATCCCGGCCCCGACGGTGATAAAGAAAAGACCCAGGAACAGACCTTTGAAAGGCTCAAGGTCACTCTCCATCTCGTGCCTGAATTCTGAACTGGCCAGCACGACCCCCGCCAGAAAGGCGCCCAACGCGGGCGACAGTCCCACAAGCGTCATCAAAAACGAAATGCCGACCACGATCATCAGGGCCAGCGCTGTATACATCTCACGCAACCGGGTTGCGTGGATGAAGCGGAACAGGGGCCGGGTCAGGTAGATACCCGCGAGAATAACAAAGGCCACGGCCCCAATAGTCACCAGTGTCACCGCCCAACCCGGCAAACCTTCGACCAGCGACAAGCTGTGATGCCCCGCAGCGTGCAGATCGTCTGTGCCGCGATCTATCGAACCATCGGCCTCGATATGTGGCATGGCGGGCAGGGCCAATAAAGGCAGCATGGCCAAAATGGGAATGACCGCGATGTCTTGCGTTAACAACACGGAAAACGTGGCCCTGCCGCCATTGGTTTGCATCAGGCCCTTTTCGGACAGGGTTTGAAGGACGATGGCCGTCGAGGACAGGGATAAGGTCAACCCCACAGCCAATGCGACTGACCAAGGGTGATTGGCATAAATGGCCACGCCTGCAATGACTGCGGTGGACAGCAATACCTGCAGACCTCCTAAACCTAATAGCCTGTCTCGCATATCCCAAAGGGCACGTGGTTCCAACTCGAGCCCGATGAGAAACAGCATCATTACGACGCCAAATTCCGCCACGTGCTGGAGGTTTTCGGTTTCGGCGCCGACCAGACCGAACACCGGCCCTATGATGATACCGGCGGCCAGATAGCCGAGTACCGACCCCAATCCCAAACGCGCGGAGAGGGGAACTGCGATTACAGCTGCAGCCAGATAGATTGAAGCCTGGTAAAGGAAATCGTCCATGTTCGTCCTCTTGCGCTGCTCAGGTCGGCAGGGGCGCGTCGCGTTTGAGTTGGTCCATTACGATCTGGCTTTGAACCCGTGCAACCGCAGGATGCGGCAGGATAACCTGATGAAGCAAGCTGTTCAGGCCGGATAGATCGTCGCAATAGACATGCAGCAGGTAATCTGCCTCACCCGTCATCGTCCAGGCGCTTGTGATTTCTGGGCGGGTTTCGACCATACGGGCGAAACTGGAGGATTGTTCCGGCCCATGCGTGCCCAGATGGACCTGAATGAACCCTTGCACCTGCAATCCCAGTTTCAGCGGATCCAGTCGGGCGGCATAGCCCGTGATGTACCCTTCTGCTTCCAATCGCTGTCTGCGCCGTCCTGCCTGGCTGGGCGACAGGTTCAGCATTTCACCCAATTGATGCGCGGTCAGATGAGCATCCTTTTGAAGGGCAGATAGAAGGCGCGTATCTGTTGCATCCAGCATATGCGGGGTTATCCCAGTTTTTTCTTACTTTATGCGCAATTCACGCATTTATCCATAGGTTACACGAAAACAATGCGCAGAAACAGCGTTGGATAAGGCGTATTTTTGAATCAGCAAAGAAATTCCTGTTTCCCGAGGAGACATACCATGGGTCCTTTCCCACACAACGCCCCGAAATCTGTTATCAGCGAAGAAAACCCAGCCGGAACCGATGGGTTTGAGTTCGTCGAATTTGCCCACCCCGAGCCGCAAGAGCTGCGCGATCTGTTTGCAAAGATGGGGTTCGAACTGGCTGCCCGTCACAAGGATAAACCTGCAATCGAACTTTGGCAGCAAGGCGATATCACCTATATCCTGAACGCAGATCCTGATAGCTTCGCCGATAAATTTGTCGCTGAACATGGGCCCTGCGCACCATCGATGGGCTGGCGGGTTGTCGACGCACAAAAGGCATTTGAACACGCCGTTTCCAAGGGCGCAGAACCTTATGAAGGCGCAGGCAAGACAATGGATGTGCCTGCAATCAAAGGGATTGGAGGGTCGTTGCTGTATTTCATTGATCAGTACTACGACACATCGCCCTACAATCAGGAATTCGAGTGGATTCAGCAGTCAAAACCACGCGGCGAGGGCTTTTATTACCTCGATCACCTGACGCATAATGTCTTCAAGGGAAACATGGACAAATGGTTCAGGTTCTACGGCGACCTGTTCAACTTCCGTGAAATCCGTTTCTTCGACATTCAGGGCAAGTTCACCGGGCTTTTAAGCCGCGCGCTGACCTCGCCATGTGGTCGTATCCGTATCCCGATCAACGAGGATCGCGGTGAAACAGGCCAGATCGTGGCATACCTCAAGAAATACAAGGGCGAAGGGATTCAGCATATCGCAGTTGGCAGCGAGGATATCTACGCATCCACCGACGCGATTGCAGACAACGGGCTGAAATTCATGCCCGGACCAAACAAAGCCTACTATGATCTGTCCACAGAACGTGTGACCGACCATACCGAGCCGCTGGACCGCATGATGAAGCACGGCATCCTGATTGATGGTGAAGGTGTCGTGGATGGCGGTGAGACGCGCATCCTATTGCAGATATTCTCAAAAACAGTCATTGGCCCGATCTTCTTCGAGTTCATTCAGCGCAAAGGCGATGATGGCTTTGGGGAAGGGAATTTCAAAGCCTTGTTCGAATCCATCGAACGCGAACAGATCGAAAGCGGAGAAATCTCGGCGGCTTAAGACACCACTCCCGGCGCGCTCAAAACCAACCAGGTCCAGGTGACCCCGGCGCGCCGGTTTCCATCTTGAATGGAAGCTTTGTGGGAAGTGTATTCAACTTGCAGCCCCGCACAGTCTGCGCTGTGCAGGACCTTATCGACGGGTATCTCAAAACCGGGTCTATCCTCTGGACAGGGGCCGTGGCGTAGCAACAGAATCAAACGCCCATAAGGTTTGAGACAGGATGAAAGCATGTGAATAGCGCGGTCTTGGTCTTGCGGAGTTAAGTGGTGCAAAACACCGATGGCCAACGCAATGTCGAAACACCGACGCCATGGACCAGAATTGATGAGCTCGGGCAGGTACGCCTCATGCCAGGAAATATTCAGGTGTTGATACGTCTTCTGACCATATGTCCGAAACCCTGAAACTGGCTCGATCGCTGTCACGTGGTTTCCACGTGAGGCGAGCCACGCTGCTACTGTGCCAGGACCCGCGCCGACATCCAAAACATCGGCCCCTGTTTCGGGCAGATAGTCGAGCACGGGTGCCAGGACGGTTTCAGGTGAAAGGTTTTCATAAACCGGTATCAGCTCAGCTGCAGCCTGTTCATAGCCTTCGATAATCTTCTGTCGGCTCGGCTCAGCCACGGGGCATCGTTATGGTGACGTTGCGGCCTTTTTTCTGGTACCTCAACTCACTGTCGCCGATCGCAACCACGCGGCCGCCGTCGATCCTGTCCCCGACCTTCAGCTTTTTGTAACGCCCACTGGGCAAGCGCACCAACGCCCGCCGGTTGGCAGGCGTGCCGTAGACACCGATCAGATTCAGCCTGCGCAGGTTGATCGCCCTGTCTATTGTGGCCTGCCGCGCGACTGAGGCGGTGGTCGGAATCTTAGGCGAAACTGTCTTGGGCTGAACCGGAGCTACAGCACTGCTGTTTTGATCAACCGCAGCTGTCGAGCCGAGGTTGGACGGGCTGGGCTTTGTCGCGCTGGCAACGATTGCCGCTATTCCAGCGGGGCGTGTTTTCGGCCTAGGCACACGAACAACGGCTAATGCGGTGGGTGTCTGGTCCACCTGGACTTCATCCTGCAGCGACTTGGGGCGGAGTTTCGGGCGTAAAACTGCAAGCTCTTCCAGAGATCGACCACCCAGCTGTTCCCGCTCAAACTGTTCCACCAGATCGCTGGGGCGTGGCTGCGGGCGCAGCCGGGCCAGACGAGATTCGGTGTCTTCAACAACCGGCTCTTCTTCGAAGCGTACCGGAACTTCCGGGGGAACCGACGATGGGCGGCCCTGGTACACCAAGATCCCATCCGGGTTTAGGGTGCCGTCCGGCGTTGGTGTGACAAGGCCGCGCCCGTCCAGATCAAAACGCGTGCCAGCGATGCTGGGCAGCGCGGTCTGATCAAAAGGCTGATCTGTGTCGAAACTTTCAGCTGGGGGCAAGGCAATCGCGTCACTGGACAGGTCAGACTTGTCGATCGAGGCCAGGTACAGATCGTCAGGTTCAACCTGTGTCGGTTCGATAAGCGGCGTTGGTGGCGACAGGTTCAGCCCTGTGAGTGTTTCAAGGTCTTCCTGCGCTTCTGGGTCGCGTTCAATCTCTTCGACAGGGGTTGGCTGAACCTTCAAGGCTTCCAGAATGGCGGCGTCAGTGGGGGTCAGTTCCGGTTGTTCGATGGTTGGAATATCAACAGCCGTTTCGTTGCCTTCAGGGGCTGGAATGCTCTCTTCTGTCGCGGGTTCCGGATTTGTGGTTTCGGGCTGGTCGGCAACGGCGACCTGAGAGTTTGGTTCAGCTTCTTCTGGCGTCACCTCTGCCGTAATCTCGGGCTCTGTCGGCGTCGCGTCAGATTCCACTGTTTCGATTTCACCCAGATCGCTGTCGGTGCGTGATCCCAGCAAAGACCATGCGCCGACAGAAACCCCGACAAAGATCAACGCAGCAATTGCGGGCAGCGCAAAGCGCTTCGCCTCCGCCGGTATCATCCGGCGACTATCACCTACGGTCGTATTAGCAGGTTCGGGAGACCGAAACATGTCCGGCGCGGCTGTATGTGCGATCGCATGTACAGTTGGTTCGGGCTCATCGTCATCTTCAGAGAGAACCGGTTCGGGTGTCTTAGGCTCTTCATCGGGTTCAGGCGGGGGCCCACTCGTTGTTTCGGTCGTTTCTACGGCCTCGTCAGAAAGGGTTGGTTCCGGCTCCTTGGTCTGTTCATCGACATCCGGGAGGGGCGTTACAGCTGTTTCTGTCGACGCCGATGCAGCATCGATGTCCAAGTCGAAATATGGTTCCTGCGGGAACTCGTCTTCACTTGGTTCCGCACTGAATCGAACGGGGATAAACCCGTGATCCGTGGTAAAGCTCCGTGCTTCTTCCAATGTTTGATGCGCAACCGCTGCCACGTAAGTTGTTGTCCCCCGGAGGGCAGTGTCAAAGGACAGCTCTGAAATTTCGTAAGGCGTTGCCTCGGTCAGCGCATCGTGCACTTTTTGCTCGATGTCTTCGGCAGTCAAACCCTCGGTCGAGACAGACAGATATCGAACCTGATCTGATGGAATGATCACCTTGCAACTCAGGTCGTTTTCCAGCGCAAACCCTTTGTCCCGCAAGGCCTGCACCTGTTCGGTCAGGTCCGGGGCATCCAGCGGCACAACGCCAATATCGAACCAATCGTCATCCGATTGATGCTTAAGGGATATTCCGGTGGCCGAAAAAGACAGCGCAAAGGCGGGTTTCATAATCCGGAGGAACCATAATTGTCATCGTCAATGCAAACGACTTTATGTCTGCAGACCGATATTAAAGCAGGAACCCGCCGAGGGAAAGAAAAAGGCATACTCTCCCCTTGTATGGCAATGCCCTGCCGACCCATGTTTGGATAACGCAAATTGGAGGGATCACATTGAAGACATTCGCTTTTCTGGCCGCGCTGATGGCCGCGATGGCCGCAGGAATCGCCCATGCGGAAGAACGTCGCATCACCGTTGATGTCACTGGGACCGTGCAGGTTGCACCCGATATGGCAACAATCACACTGGGTGTGACGAACGAAAACGCCGAAGCGTCGGCGGCAATGCAAGCCACGTCGGATGCGGTATCGCAAGTATTGACGCGCCTCGACGAGATGGGGATTGAGGACCGAGATGTTCAGACTCGTGACCTGTCGTTGTCGCCCGTTTGGTCTGGCCGTCTGGGTCAAAACGGCGAAAAGCCCGAAATCACCGGGTTTGTTGCGTCCAATCGGGTATTTGTGCGTGTGCGCGATCTGAACAACCTTGGACAAATCATGGATGCGGTCATTCAAGACGGTGCCAATGATTTCGGAGGGCTGAGTTTTGGTGTTCAGGACCCTAAGCCTGTCGAGGCGCAGGCCCGTGCAAAAGCTGTAGGTGAAGCCATGGCGAAGGCCGAACAACTGGCGCAGGCGGCTAGCGTAACACTGGGCTCTGTTCAGTCGATCTCGGAACAGTCCGGTGGCGTTCGCCCGATGATGGCAATGCGCGAGATGAGCATGGCCGATGCAGGCGGTGTGCCCGTTGCGGGTGGAGAGATTTCGGTCTCAGTCACGGTCGCGATGGAATTCGAGATTTCCGAGTAATCCTAAGCGTCAGCGCGGGCTTTCAGCGGTTGGCGCTGTTGGCCCGTGTCATCAAAATTGTCAGGGGATAACCAGGTCTCAAACGCTTCGCGAATGCGTGGCCATTCACTGTCGATAATCGAATACCAAGCCGTATCCCTGTTGCGCCCTTTGTATTGAGTCGCCTGACGGAACACGCCTTCAAAGGTAAAGCCCAGCCTCTCGGCCGCGCGACACGATGGCGCGTTCAGCGCATCACATTTCCATTCGTAGCGGCGATACCCCAGCTCATCAAACACGCGGCGCATCATCAGATACATGGTCTCGGTCGATTGCGGTTTGCGCTGCAGAAGGGGCGAGAAATGGATGTGGCCGACCTCGATGGTACCGGCTGCGGGTTGGATCCTGAGGAAAGATGCCATTCCAACCGGGATATCGTCCTGATCCAGAACTGTATGGAACATCGGATCGGCGTCCGTGCAATTGGCCTGCGCCCACTCAAAAAAGTCGTTTTCGCATTCAAACGGTCCGTATGGCAAATAGGTCCAGTTTCGCCCATCCGTATCGTTGGCAAACGCCCGAAACAATCCGGGCGTTTGCCGATTTACATCCAGTGGCACAACGGAACAGTAACGACCTTCCATTGGTGTATAAGGCGGTGTCGGGCGCGGAAAGTCGCCATCGACCGGCCATCCGATGGGTTGTCCAAGGTCGTTTGTTTCGTGCCTTGTCATGGTCAGGCGCTGGCTTTGGACAGTGCTTGATCCAAATCGGCAATCAGGTCGTTTACGTCCTCGATACCGATGGACACGCGGACCACATTTGGTCCTGCGCCCGCAGCCTCTTGCTGTTCCGGCGTCAACTGCCGGTGGGTGGTCGAGGCAGAGTGGATGATCAGGGACCGCGCATCGCCCAGGTTGGCGACATGGCTGAAGATCTCCAGAGCGTTGACCAGTTTGATACAGGCGTCATATCCGCCCCTGACCGCGAATGTGAACAAAGCCCCAGCGCCCCGTGGGTAGTGTTTTTTGACCCTGTCCTGATAGGGTGACGAGGGCAGACCCGCATAGGTCACATATTCCACCCGATCATCCGCTTCGAGCCACGCAGCGAGCTTTTGCGCGTTTTCGACGTGACGCTCCATCCGCAGGGACAGGGTTTCAATCCCCATCAGTGTGTAATGAGCCGCTTGTGGGTTCATTGTCATGCCCAGATCGCGCAGGCCGATGGCAATGCCGTGGAAGGTGAAGGCCAACGGCCCAAAGGTCTCATGGAACTTCAACCCATGATAGGCCTGTTCCGGTTGGCTGAGGGAAGGGAACTTGTCATTCGCCGACCAGTCGAACTTGCCCGAATCCACGATGCAGCCGCCCGTTACGGTGCCATTGCCTGTCAGGTATTTCGTGGTCGAGTGCACAACCAGCGTCGCACCATGTTCAATAGGGCGGCAGAGATAAGGTGTGGCCGAGGTATTGTCGACGATTAGCGGAATGCCAGCGCCATCGGCCACATCTGCCAATGCGCGGATATCTGTCACATAGCCGCCGGGGTTGGCGATGGATTCGCAAAACACGGCGCGGGTGTTGTCGTCGATTGCAGCCTTGACTGCGTCCAGATCGTCGGTGTCCACGAATTTCGCCGACCAGCCAAAGCGTTTGATGGTCTGGCTGAACTGCGTGACCGTGCCGCCATACAGACGGGTTGAGGCAACAACGTTGCAGCCCGGTCCCATTAGCGGAAACAGCGCCATGATCTGGGCTGCGTGGCCGGATGAACAGCAAACCGCGCCAACGCCGCCTTCCAGTGTCGCGACACGTTCCTGCAGAACGGCAACGGTCGGGTTTGTCAGGCGGGAATAGATGAACCCAACTTCCTGCAGGTTGAACAGTGCCGCGGCGTGATCTGCATCTCGGAACACGTAAGCCGTCGTTTGGTAGATCGGTGTCTGTCGAGCTCCGGTTGCCGGGTCAGGGCGGGCGCCCGCGTGAATTTGCAATGTGTCGAAACCGTAGGTCGGGCCATCAGACATCTTGAAAATCTCCTGTTGGAATTTGTCTTGGCAAATCTGTAGGGCATTGCCCGCTTGCGCACAACGATCCTATCAGCGCATCCATAAACCTTTGCTTTTGATCCTGTTGCGAAAGACCTGTTCGCGTTTTGGCAGATTATCCTGATCGAACATTTCGCGAATTTTCTTACCTTTGCCCTGAACCACCAGCTTTTTTAAAGGTTCGTAGTTTTTTAGAACTTTCTTCACTTTGTTCGGTGCCACTACCGTTTCCAGTACCTCGATCACATGATCGCTTTCGCGGGCGTAAAGCAGGGGAAACAGGCGATAGTGACAGCTGACCGAACCATCCAGCAAGCCATCGGGCAGGGCATCACGCCCGCCATCAAAAGAATGGATGACCAGGGGCAGGGCTGCCTGGTCCAGCCACGGGTTAAGATTCTGTCCAACCAACTCGGGTATACCTTCGTTGCGGATTGCCAGAGCGTATTCCAAAAACCGCTCTCCGAACTGACGTGGGCATTTATAGAAGAAAAACCCCGCATTGAAATACAGGTATCGACGCCAGTGATCATACGGCTGGCTGGTGTCCAAAGAGCTTTCGAAATCCAGCCCGAAACGGTGGTAGAGTGCATGCCAGATCCCGTCAAACCCGGGCCCGTAAAGGGTTGGCTTGGGCCACGTTCCTTCGACCTTTAACGACGCGCCGGGGCGGTCGAAATCAAATGGCACAGTATTCAGATCGCCCGTGATCAGAGTGTCGGTATCAAAGAAAACAAACGGTTCCCCTTCGGGCATGGCCAGAAGCGCTTCGATCTTGTTGCCATAGGGGTAGCTTTCACCGAAGACGTGAGAGTCAAATGGTAATATCTCGGCATCCAGTTGACCCAATACCTTTAGAACATCTTCGTTTTGAAGGCTTGGGTTCTGGTTCCAGCGCGGTCCTGGATTGGGCGTGGCGACGTACAGTTTCCCTTCGAATCCGGGTGACGAATACCTCAGGGATGCTGCAAACAATACCGCTTCGTATTGCAAGCGGTTGTTTTGCCCAATGACAACGATGTTGAATTTCTGCGTAGGTGCCTGCATTCCCGCCCGATCCTGTTGGGGGTCTGTTTTCCGACCCCCTATCATCGGAATTACAGTAAGCAACAAGGGGCGTCAAAAGATGTTGGTTTGAATTTCGCTCAAACCAACCCATTTTGGGACAAGACGACTGTTCAGGAGAGAGACGATGCGGGTCAATGCAGACTTCACCAAGCGTGTTGCGGTCCATTTTAATGAGACTGATTGGGTAGCGTCTCCCGCAACCGGGGTAGAACGAAAGATGCTGGACCGGATCGGAGACGAGGTTGCGCGTGCGACCACCATCGTACGGTTTGCCCCCGGCAGTGCCTTTGCCGCGCATACGCATGATGGCGGAGAGGAGTATTTGGTTCTGGACGGCGTGTTTCAGGATGAAAGCGGAGATTTCCCAGTCGGCAGCTATGTTCGCAACCCGCCGACCACGTCGCACAGCCCATCAGCGACGGCAGGCGCGACGATTCTGGTCAAGTTGCACCAGTTCGATCCGCAAGACCGAACAGAAGTCCATCGCTCGATCAACGGTGACGATGACCTGCACCTGTTCGAGGATGCCCATGAAGATGTACGTATTCAAACCTGGCACGCCGGTGAGGTCGTGCAATTGGATGCCGATCAGGGGCTGGAAGTCTTTGTCGTCGACGGCAGTTTTGCTGAAGGAGAGGAAGAATTCGTTGCCTGGGACTGGCTGCGCCTGCCGCCGGGAACGCAGTCTCAGGCCGTCGCTGGCGAGGGCGGAGCACGTGTTTGGGTCAAATCCGGTCACCTGAGCAGCATGGTTTGAGCTAACATCCGCACGAAATTCAGGCAAATTTCGCGTGAATCCGGGTCTGTAGCCCGGATTTTTCATTTTTTGACCATTTGGCAAATTTTACCAATTGATAAAAAATGAGAATGTGGCAAGCTGATGCCACAACAAACATATCTACAGGGAGTAGAGTGATGGCACAGGGCCAGATGGCACCCGGCATTGTCTCCGGGCGGCTTTCCAGCGATGAGCTGACCTCAAATTTCGCCGATCTGCATGCGCCGCTGGCGCCGCACGAAGCTGCGGTTGCGGCTGATCGCTGTTATTTTTGCTACGACGCGCCATGTATCACGGCTTGTCCGACGGATATCGATATACCACTTTTCATTCGCCAGATTCAGGCAGGTCAGCCACAGGCTGCTGGGCGCACAATCATGGAGCAGAACATTCTGGGTGGCATGTGCGCCCGCGTGTGTCCGACAGAGACACTGTGCGAAGAAGCCTGCGTCCGCGAAGCAGCCGAAGGTAAACCGGTTGAGATCGGACGCTTGCAGCGCTTTGCCACCGATGACCTGATGACTACGGGTGAACATCCTTTCGAACGCGCGCCGGTGACCGGTAAGACGATCGCGGTGATTGGGGCAGGGCCTGCGGGCCTGGCCTGTGCGCACCGTTTGGCGATGTTGGGCCATGACGTGGTGATCCACGAGACCAAGCCCAAGCCCGGCGGCCTGAACGAATATGGGATCGCGGCCTATAAATCGACCAATGATTTTGCCCAGGCCGAGGTTGATTGGCTGCTGAAGATCGGCGGTATCGCAATCGAGACTGGATCGATTCTGGGTGAGACGATCTCATTGGAGGGGCTGCAGGCAAACTATGACGCGGTATTCCTATCCATTGGACTGGCGGGGGTGAACGCTCTGCGGTCGCAGGGTGCCGAGAAAGACGGCGTGCGGCATGCCGTCGATTTTATCTCGGACGTGCGGCAGGCGTCAGATCTGGCACATCTCCCAGTCGGGCGTAACGTCGTGGTGATCGGCGGTGGAATGACAGCCGTAGACGCGGCCGTGAAATCCAAGCTTCTGGGCGCAGAGCAAGTGACGATTGCTTATCGTCGCGGTCGCGACGCGATGGGAGCGAGCCGGTACGAACAGCACCTTGCAGCCTCGCATGGGGTGCGGATCATGACCAACGTTCAGCCAGTTGCAGTCCATGGAAATGGCGCCGCGGCAGAGATCGAACTTGAGTACACATCCAGCCAAGACGGACAGTTGTCGGGGACCGGAGAAACCATCCGGGTGCAGGCGGATCAGGTCTTCAAGGCGATTGGTCAGACGCTGGAAGGCGCGCCGGAAGGGTTGACGCTGGACGGAAACAAGATCGCTGTCAGCGGTGCAGGGCGAACGTCGATTTCTGGTGTCTGGGCGGGCGGAGACTGTGCTGCAGGCGGGGAAGACCTGACCGTGACAGCAGTTGCCGAAGGCCGGGACGCCGCGATGGACATCAACGCAATGCTTGTTTCGTGATAGGGTGAGACATCAAACTCTCCCATATCGCTGAGGTACCCTCATGTCCCAGATCGAAGATGCAGTTGCTCAACATTACACAACCGGTGCCCTGACAGAACGGGTGCGCGAAGCCTTGCAGGCCAGTGGCGTTGATCCTGATGCGGCGACGGTTGCGGACCTGAAGGCTGGTGATGAGTTCCACACTGGCGGGGTTGCGGCGACGGATCATTTGTTTGCCCAACTCGCACCAACCCACGCCACGCGCGTGCTGGATATCGGCTGCGGCATTGGTGGTACGTCGCGGTACGTCGTGGATCATTACGACTCGAACGTCACCGGCGTTGATCTGACACCGGAGTTTGTCGAGACGGCGATTGCGCTTAGCGACCTTGTGGGCCTGTCACAAAAGATGACCTTTGTGGTAGGCAGTGCGTTGGATCTGCCAGTTCCGGATGCAGGTTTCGACCTGGCCGTGATGTTGCATGTCGGCATGAATATCGATGACAAGGCCGGGCTGTTTTCCGAAGTGTCGCGCGTACTCGCCACAGGCGGAACCTTCGCGCTGTTTGATGTTATGGGTGGGTCCGTTGACGAACCGCTGGCGTTCCCATTGCCCTGGTCGACGCTGCCTGAAACGTCATTCGTCGACGCGCCTGACGTTTACAAAGACGCGGCGGCAGCTGCGGGCATGGAACTGGTCGCAGAAAACGATCGCACAGAATTCGCGATCGCATTTTTCCAAGAGGTTTTTGCACGCGTTGCCGAAAGCGGACCAGCGCCGCTGGGTATCCATCTGATGATGGGTGAGACAGCGCCTGAGAAATTCCAAAACTATGTCGCAAACCTTGAAGCCGGGCGCATTCGCCCGACGGAAATGATTTTCAAGAAAACCGGCTGAGGAGCCGGGAAGGAGTACCCATGGCCAATCTGACAACTGACTTTCTGGGAATTTCCAGCCCTAACCCATACTGGCTGGCCTCGGCACCGCCGACCGACAAGGAATACAACGTCCGCCGCGCCTTCGAGGCCGGATGGGGTGGTGTCGTCTGGAAAACTCTGGGGTCCGAAGGGCCGCCGGTCGTAAACGTGAACGGTCCGCGTTATGGGGCCATTTACGGCGCGGATCGTCGGTTGCTGGGTCTCAACAACATTGAACTGATCACGGACCGACCGCTTGAAGTGAACCTTGAAGAAATGGCCCGCGTGAAAGCCGACTACCCGGATCGCGCGCTGATCGCTTCGATCATGGTGCCGTGCGAGGAAGAGGCGTGGAAAGCCATCCTGCCGCGCGTCGAAGAAACCGGGGCGGACGGGATCGAATTGAACTTTGGCTGCCCCCACGGGATGAGCGAGCGCGGTATGGGCGCCGCCGTCGGGCAGGTGCCGGAATACATCGAGATGGTCACCCGGTGGTGCAAAAAATACTATGATCGGCCGGTCATCGTGAAGTTGACGCCTAATATCACCGATGTTCGTAAACCAGCCGCCGCAGCCAAGAATGGTGGTGCGGATGCGGTATCGCTGATCAACACGATTAATTCGATCACCAGCGTCGATCTGGACACCTTCAGCCCCGAGCCTTCGATTGACGGAAAGGGCAGCCATGGCGGCTATTGCGGTCCGGCGGTCAAGCCGATTGCGTTGTCGATGGTGTCCGAGATCGCCCGCGATCCTGAAACGCATGGTTTGCCGATTTCTGGCATCGGTGGCGTGACCACTTGGCGTGACGCGGCAGAGTTCATCTCGCTGGGCTGCGGCAATGTTCAGGTCTGCACGGCGGCCATGACATATGGTTTCAAGATTATTGACGAACTGACTGCTGGGCTGTCTGAATGGATGGATGAAAAAGGTTATTCCAACGTCTCTGAAGTTGTCGGGCGCGCGGTTCCGAATGTGACGGACTGGCAGTATCTGAACCTCAACTACATCGCCAAGGCGAAGATCGATCAGGATCAATGCATCAAATGCGGGCGGTGCTACGCGGCCTGCGAGGACACCAGTCATCAGGCAATTGCAATGTCACCTGATCGCGTGTTTGAAGTGATCGATGAAGAATGCGTCGCCTGTAACCTCTGCGTGGATGTGTGCCCGGTCGAGGGGTGCATCTCGATGGTGCCGATGGATGCAGGTGAAGTTGATCCGCGCACAGGAAACGTTGTGCAGCCAGAATACGCCAACTGGACGACGCATCCCAACAACCCAATGGCGAAAGCTGCTGAGTGACGGGATCCACTATGAATACTCGACAAAAGGGGCCGGTTCACGGCCCTTTTTTCATGGGGTGAGGAGCTTTCGGTACAAGGTATCAATGAACGGTTCAGCACCTTCAAATGGATCTTCATCCCCAAGGATTGCCCGGACTTGCACGTCAAAATCAGCGTAATGCTGCGTCAGCGCCCAGATTGAGAAGATCAGGTGATGGGGGTGAAGACGAGCAATCTTTCCCTGGTCCATCCAATGGGTCAGGATCTTGGATTTCTCATCGACCAAAACCCTCAGGTCATTCGACAATGCCTCGTGAATGCGCGGCGCGCCCTGCACCAGTTCGTTGGCGAACAGGCGGCTTTCCCTTGGTAACTCGCGACTCATCTGAAGCTTGCGATGAATGTAGGACAGGATTTCCTGCAGCGGGTCTCCGGTTTCATCCAGATCATGTAACGGGGCAAGCCAGACCTCAAGCAAGCCGGATAGCAAGGCAGTGTGGATCGCCTCTTTCGACGGGAAGTAATACAATAGGTTTGGCTTACTCAGACCTGCTTCAGCCGCAATCTGGTCTACGGTTGCACCGCGAAATCCATGCGCTGAAAACACGTTCAGGGCGGCCTCGATAATCGCGGCGCGATTCTTTTTCTGTATTCGGGTCGGTGCGCGGTCTTTGGGCATGTTTCCAGCGTGTCTCTTTTTCCGTCAAGCAGGTACGAAATACGCCGAAAATTTCGGCTGTGTCGCGCAATTTCTTGACTGATGTCGAACCCGTGATAGCGTGAGTTTGACCAGATGGTCAAATCAAGACACCAAAAGCGAGCCAAATCGCAAGCAACAGGGGAAAGACTATGGCAGCTCCGGCGCAGAATCTCAGGATCAATGGCGACAGGCTATGGGATAGCCTGATGGAGATGGCCAAGATCGGCCCCGGTGTTGCGGGCGGGAACAATCGCCAGACATTGACAGATGATGACGCCGAAGGGCGCACGCTGTTCCAGAAGTGGTGCGAGGACGCTGGATGCACAATGGGTTTGGACCAGATGGGCAACATGTTTGCCCGGCGCGAAGGCACCGAGCCTGAGGCTTTGCCGGTCTATGTCGGATCGCATCTGGATACGCAGCCGACCGGCGGGAAGTATGACGGTGTGCTGGGGGTACTGGGCGGATTGGAGATCATTCGGACCCTTAACGATTTGGGCATCAAGACGAAACACCCGATCATTGCGACCAACTGGACTAATGAAGAGGGCACGCGCTATGCCCCGGCTATGTTGTCTTCGGGCGTCTTTGCCGGCATGCACACGCAGGATTGGGCCTATGACCGCGAGGATGCCGAGGGGAAAAAGTTCGGCGATGAGTTAAACCGGATCGGCTGGCGCGGCGATGAAGAGGTTGGCGCACGCAAGATGCACGCTTTTTTCGAGCTGCATATTGAACAAGGGCCGATCCTTGAGGCCGAAGAAAAGGACATCGGTGTCGTCACGCACGGGCAGGGCCTAAGCTGGACGCAAATCACCATCACCGGCAAGGATGCACATACCGGGTCAACTCCGATGCCGATGCGTAAGAATGCTGGTCTGGCGATGGCACGGGTCTTGGAGAAAGTGGATGAAATCGCGTGGTCCCACGCGCCGCATGCTGTTGGTGCGGCCGGGCATATCGATGTCTATCCGAATTCGCGTAACGTCATTCCAGGCAAGGTGGTGTTCACGGTCGATCTGCGGTCGCCTGATCTGGACGTGATCACGGATATGGAAAACAGACTGCACGTCGCGGCAGAAGACATCGTCGAAGAAATGGGTTTGCAGATCGAGTTCGAGAAGGTTGGCGGGTTTGATCCCGTGACGTTCGACGAGACATGCGTGGCTGCAGTGCGCAGCGCTGCAGAGCGGTTGGGCTATTCCCATACCGACATCATCTCGGGCGCGGGGCATGATGCATGCTGGATCAACCGGGTGGCGCCGACGGCAATGGTCATGTGCCCGTGCGTCGATGGGCTGAGCCATAACGAGGCCGAAGAGATTAGCAAAGACTGGGCCACAGCTGGGGCGGATGTCCTGTTTCATGCCGTCGTCGAAACGGCAGAGATTGTAGAATAGGGGGCGCTGCCCCCGTCGCCCTTTGGGCGACTCCCCCGGGATATTTCTGGCCAGATGAAGCGAGCGGCGCAGACCGCATCAGGGAGTTGAAAATGAGCACTGTGATCAAGAACGGAACCGTCGTTACCGCCGACCTGACATATAAAGCAGATGTTATGGTCGAAGGCGGCGTCATCACCGAAATAGGGCGGGATCTGAAAGGTGACAAGGAACTGGATGCCACGGGCTGTTACGTGATGCCCGGAGGGATCGACCCGCACACGCATCTGGAAATGCCGTTCATGGGCACCTATTCCAGTGATGATTTCGAAAGCGGAACACGCGCGGCGTTGGCGGGCGGGACCACGATGGTGGTCGATTTTGCCCTGCCGAACCCGGGCGAGAGCTTGTTGGACGCCCTGAAGCGCTGGGACAACAAATCGACGCGTGCGAATTGCGATTATTCGTTTCATATGGCCGTGACCTGGTGGGGCGAACAGGTGTTTGATGACATCAAGACGGTGATCGAGACACGCGGCATCAACACATTCAAGCATTTCATGGCTTACAAAGGCGCGTTGATGGTCAATGATGACGAGCTTTACGCGTCGTTTCAACGGTTAGCCGAACTCGGCGGGATCGCAATGGTTCATGCCGAGAATGGTGATGTGGTTGCCGAGCTAAGTGCGAAGTTGCTGGCCGAAGGCAATAGCGGGCCTGAGGGACACGCCTATTCCCGTCCGCCACAAGTAGAGGGTGAGGCGACCAATCGGGCCATCATGATCGCCGATATGGCGGGTGTGCCGCTGTATGTCGTGCACACGTCCTGCGAGGATTCGCATGAGGCCATCCGCCGCGCACGGATGCAGGGTAAGCGGGTGTGGGGCGAGCCATTGATCCAGCATCTGACACTGGATGAAAGCGAATACTTCAACCAGGATTGGGATCATGCGGCGCGGCGCGTAATGTCGCCACCCTTCCGGAACAAACGGCATCAAGACAGCCTGTGGGCTGGATTACAATCCGGGTCGCTAAGTGTCGTGGCCACGGATCACTGCGCCTTTACGACCGAACAGAAACGCTCTGGTGTTGGGGACTTCACAAAGATACCGAACGGCACCGGAGGTCTGGAGGATCGGATGCCGATGCTGTGGACACATGGGGTGGATACCGGACGGCTGACACCGAACGAGTTTGTCGCTGTCACCTCAACTAACATCGCCAAGATATTGAATTGTTATCCGAAAAAGGGCGCGGTTCTTGTTGGATCAGATGCGGATATCGTTGTCTGGGATCCTGAGAAATCCAAGACGATCAGCGCAGATAACCAGCAATCTTCGATCGACTACAACGTGTTTGAGGGCAAGGAGATCAAGGGCCTGCCACGGTTCACCCTGACACGTGGACAGGTCGCGGTGCATGACGGTGAGGTTCGCACGCAAGAAGGACATGGTGATTTTGTTGCGCGCGAGGCAAACACGCATGTAAACAAGGCGTTGAGCACATGGAAAGAGCTGACCGCGCCGCGACCGGTTGAGCGGTCTGGAATACCGGCAACAGGCGTATGATGTGCACGGGTCGCATATCTTGCGACCCTAAGCCAACTCTTTTCAAGGCAATGGAATGAATACTGAAAGCACGACCCAGCCTGTCATCGAGGCGAGGCAACTGGACCTGACGTTCCAGACGAATGATGGCCCTATTCATGCACTGAAAGATGTGGGTCTGACGATCAACAAAGGTGAGTTTGTCAGCTTTATTGGGCCGTCTGGGTGCGGCAAAACCACTTTCTTGCGTTGCATTGCTGCCCTCGAAACGCCCACAGGCGGATCGTTGACTGTTAACGGCATGACCCCTGATGAAGCGCGTCGGAACCGCGCCTATGGTTATGTGTTTCAGGCTGCGGGTCTTTACCCATGGCGGACCATTGCCAAGAACGTCAAACTGCCGCTTGAGATCATGGGGTACTCGGCTGCGGAGCAAGAAGAGAGGGTCAGGAACGTCCTCGAACTTGTTGATCTAGAAGGGTTTGGCGGGAAATTTCCGTGGCAGTTGTCTGGGGGTATGCAGCAACGCGCCAGCATTGCGCGTGCGCTGGCATTTGATGCTGACATTCTTCTCATGGACGAACCTTTTGGGGCGCTGGATGAGATTGTGCGCGATCACCTGAACGAGCAACTGCTGGCTCTTTGGGCGCGCACTGAAAAGACCATCGGGTTCGTTACGCACTCGATCCCAGAGGCGGTCTACCTGAGCACCAAGATCGTGGTGATGAGCCCGCGGCCGGGGCGTATCACCGATGTGATCGACAGCCCACTGCCCAAGGAAAGGCCGCTGGATATTCGGGATTCGCCGGAGTTTATCGAAATCGCCCACCGCGTCCGCGAGGGTTTGCGTGCCGGGCACGGAGATGACGTCTGATGGGAAGCGTCGACATAAGAAGAGCGACGCAGGATGATGTTTCGGCCTGTGCGCATGTCATCTCGACGTGGGCAGCACAGACTGATTGGATGCCGGACGAGCTGCCAGAGGACGTGATGGCGGGTTTGATCCGTGAGGCTTTTCCAAGCCGGGAAATATGGGTCGCTGGCGATCCGGTGGATTGTTATATGTCTGTTGACCCCAAGGGTCATAAAGTCGGTGCTCTGTACTGTCTGCGAACCGGAAGGGGGATCGGTAAGCAATTGTTAGACAAAGCGAAAACAGGTCGCAACTACCTTTGGTTGACGACCCATGAGCCAAACAAATCGGCGCAAAAATTCTATCGACGCGAGGGGTTCAAGGTGACGGGAACGGAACCACCAACGCCGCCCGAGACGCTGCCGGTTGTTCGGATGGAGTGGCGCGCATGAAGCAAGTCGTTGCAGTCCTAACCGTGATCGCCGCGATTGTCGCGCTTTGGTATGGCTCCTGTGTTCCCATGAACATCAAAGGCGTTCTGACGGAACTGGAACGCGGCGGGGCCGAAGTGCAGCCGCCGTCGGCTAAAGAGCGTCGGGATATGAGCGAGATTGGTTTGACGCTGAACAACAGCTTCGCCATTCCGGCCACATGGGCGCAAGACCGTCCGCGTCTGCCTGCACCGCATCAGGTCGCGGTAGAACTGTGGGAGACGACGATACTGAAGAAGATCACCTCTAAACGGTCCCTGATCTACCACGCTTGGGTCACGCTCAGCGCGACAATGCTTGGTTTTGCGATAGGCACAGGGCTCGGCATTCTGTTGGCTGTAGGGATCGTGCATAGCCGAGTGATGGACCTGTCAGTCATGCCCTGGGCTATCGTCAGTCAAACCATTCCGATCATTGCGTTGGCGCCGATGATCATCGTGGTTTTGTATTCGGTGGGCATTCAGGGGATTATTCCCAAGGCGGTGATTTCGGCCTATCTGAGCTTTTTTCCTGTCGTCGTTGGGATGGTAAAAGGCTTGCGGAGCCCGGATGCAATGCAACTTGATCTTCTGCAGACCTATAGCGCAACCAAAGGGCAGGGGTTCTGGAAACTGCGTCTGCCCGCGTCGATGCCTTACCTGTTCACGTCGCTGAAAATCGGTATCGCGGCGTCCCTTGTTGGCGCGATTGTAGGAGAGCTGCCAACTGGCGCTGTCGCAGGGCTGGGTGCGCGGTTGTTGGCGGGCAGCTATTATGGCCAGACAGTTCAGATTTGGTCGGCCCTTTTTGCCGCGGCTATCCTGGCTGCCTGTCTGGTCGGTGTGCTGAGTGTCCTTGAGCGCAATATTCTCAGACGGATGGGGATGGCGCAATGATACTTGTTTTTTGTGCCTTCGGAGTGTGGATACTGGGTTGGTGGTTGAACAGCCGACTGGCCAGCGGACCATATGCCGACACAAGGGTGGTGCGATTTCTGGCGCCGATGATCTTTGGTGCGACCGTCATTTTGATCTGGGAATTGCTTGTGAATGGGCTTGAAGTGTCCTTGGTTATTCTGCCGGCGCCGTCGGTGATCTGGGATCGCTTCTGGGATAGTTTGCCGATCCTCTGGGCGGATTTTGTGCAGACGATCATCAAAGGGGCGTTCAGTGGCTACATCATCGGCTGTGGTGCGGCATTCCTGATGGCGATTGCAGTGGATCGCTGGGATTTTCTACGCCTTGGCTTACTGCCGGTTGGCAATTTCGTGGCGGCCTTGCCGATCGTCGGGACCGCGCCCATTCTGGTGATGTGGTTCGGGTTCGACTGGCATTCCAAGGCAGCCGTGGTGGTGGTCATGGTTTTCTTCCCCATGTTGGTGAACACTGTTGCCGGGTTGCGCGAGGCCACGACCATGCAGCGCGACCTGATGGAGACCTATGCAGCAAGCTATTGGCAGAGCTTCCTGAAACTTCGCCTGCCTGCCGCGATGCCGTTCATTTTCAACGGGTTGAAGATTTCCACCACTCTGGCGTTGATCGGCGCTATCGTGGCAGAGTTCTTTGGCTCGCCCACGTTGGGTATGGGGTTTCGGATATCGACCAGCGTCGGGCAATTGTCGCTCGACATGGTCTGGGCCGAGATTGTTGTGGCTGCACTGGCCGGCACGGCGTTTTATGGTCTGGTCGCCATGATCGAAAAGGCGGTGACCTTCTGGCATCCATCGCAACGCGGATAATAAGGGAAAGACTTCAACAGATCCCGATAACGGGGCGCAATTAGCAACTAGGAGAAATGAAGATGAATAAGCTACTCAGCGGGGCGGTTGCCGCCTTTAGCCTGGCCGCCAGCGCAGCGCTTGCTGCGGATGAGGTGACGTTACAGCTCAAGTGGGTCACGCAAGCGCAGTTCGCAGGCTACTACGTGGCCAAGGACAAAGGCTTCTACGAGGAAGAGGGGCTGGACGTCACCATTCTGCCCGGTGGACCCGACATTGCGCCAACACAGGTGATCGCGGGCGGTGGGGCTGACGTGACCGTCGAATGGATGCCTGCTGCTTTGGCCGCGCGGGAAAAAGGCCTGCCTTTGGTCAATATCGCGCAGCCGTTCAAAAGCTCGGGCATGATGCTGACCTGCTGGAAAGACGCCGGGATTGCAGAACCCGCGGACCTCAAGAACCGCACGCTGGGCGTCTGGTTCTTTGGCAACGAATTCCCGTTCATGAGCTGGATGAGCCAGTTGGGCATCGACACCGGCGGCAAGAGCGAAAGCGGTGTTGAGGTATTGAAGCAGGGCTTTAACGTCGATCCACTACTGCAGCGTCAGGCCGATTGCATCAGCACCATGACCTATAATGAATACTGGCAGGTCATCGACTCGGGTGTTGCGCCAGAAGAACTGGTGACGTTCAAATACGAGGACCAGGGCGTCGCGACCTTGGAAGACGGCTTGTATGTACTTGAGGAAAATCTGAGCGATGCAGCCTTTGTCGGTAAGATGGAGCGCTTCGTTCGTGCCTCGATGAAGGGGTGGAAATACGCCGAAGAAAACCCGGATGAAGCGGCTGATATCGTGCTGGAGAATGACGAAACCGGTGCGCAAACCGAAGAGCATCAGAAACGCATGATGGGCGAGATTGCCAAACTGACGGCAGGTTCAAACGGCGCGTTGGACCCTGCAGATTTTGAACGCACCGTGGGCACTTTGCTTGCAGGTGGTTCGGATCCGGTGATCACCAAGCAGCCTGACGGTGCCTGGACCCATCAAGTCACGGATGCGGCACTGAACTAAAGCATCCCTTAGCAACGTAGATGAACGCGGCCCAATCCGGGCCGCGTTTTTCGTTCACAATGTCGGATTTGCGCCTGTACTTGGGTAGAGAATGCGCTAGTATTTCAATGAAATTATTAGCATTTCGTACGAAAGAGGGCATCAAGCGTAGAAAATGCATGATTTTGCATCAGAATTCAGCAAGGCGCTATCTCTGATCTTCGAACGAGATTCAGAGCTCTGGTCGATCGTGCTTTTGTCTCTGCGTGTTTCCATGTTTGCAGTGCTGATTTCTGCGATTATCGGTATGCCTGTCGGGGCGGCGTTAGCTGTTGCACGGTTTCCGGGCCGACGTGTGCTGATTGTGTTGATGAACACACTGATGGGGCTCCCGCCCGTGGTTGTGGGCCTACTGGTTTATCTTTTGCTGTCGCGGTCTGGACCGCTCGGTGTGCTTGAGCTGCTGTACACACCAACCGCCATGATCCTCGCCCAAGTGGTTCTGGTCACGCCTATTATCGCCGCGTTGACGCGTCAGGTGACCGAGATGCTGGCCGAGGAGTACTCCGAACAACTCAGGTCTTTGGGGGTGTCCCGGTTGTCCTCGGTCCCTGTATTGTTGTGGGACGCGCGCCTTGCGCTTGTCACGGCGCTGTTGGCTGGTTTCGGACGCGCAATTGCGGAAGTCGGCGCGGTGATCATTGTCGGCGGCAATATCAACCACGTCACCCGTGTCATGACCACGACCATTGCGCTGGAAACTTCCAAAGGCAATCTGGCGCTGGCGCTGGCCCTTGGTGCGATCCTGATTGGCATTGCCGTGGCCGTGAACGCGATGGTCAGTACGCTAAGCCTGCGGGCCGAGCAGGAAGGATTGCGTCATGCGTGATCTGGTATCAGAAATGACGACGTCTCTGCAGGCACGTGAATTGCAAATTCAGAGCAATGGCAAAACACTGTTGGATGTTCCCGAACTAACGTTGGACGGCCCAGGCCCCACTTTGATTCTGGGCCCAAACGGGTCGGGCAAAAGCCTTTTGTTGCGCTGCCTGCATGGGTTGATCACACCGAACCGGGGGCAGGTGGCGCAGGATGGCACCTTGCTCAACTCGGATCACAAGGCCCGTCAGGCTATGGTGTTTCAACATCCGGTGTTGTTGCGGCGATCAGTGGCGGCCAATCTGGACTTTGTTCTAAAACGGCAGGGGTTTGGTTGGACAGCCCGCAAGCGACGGATTGTTGAGCTGTTGGCCGAAGGCGGCCTGGAAGGCAAATCGCGACAGCCTGCCCGATCGCTTTCAGGTGGTGAGGCGCAGCGCCTTGCGATACTGCGCGCACTGGCCCTGAAGCCGGAAACTCTGCTGCTGGACGAGCCCACAAGTGCACTTGATCCGGGCGCTACGCAGATGATCGAAAGGATGGTTCTGCGCGCGTCGACTCGAGGTGTGCGGATCGTGATGGTAACGCATGATATCGGACAGGCACGTCGGTTGGCGGCGGATGTGGTGATGATGCAGGCGGGGACTGTCGTTGAACATGGTCCTGCGAAGCAGGTTCTGGTTGCGCCAAAATCCGAAGCATCCCGCCGCTATTTGGCAGGCGGATTGATTACTTAAAACAAAGAGACGGAGAGTTTGATGTTCCGGGATTGCATTCGGGCAGCGTTGGTAACCCTTGGGCTGGTGGCTGGGCCTGTTTGGGCAGAGGAGCCTTTCATTGTGGTCCAATCCACAACCTCCACCCAGAACTCGGGCCTGTTGGATTTCATTCTGCCGGGGTTTGAGGCGGAAACCGGCATCGAAGTGCGTGTCGTTGCGGTCGGAACCGGTCAGGCCATCAAAAATGCCGTCAATGGCGACGGTGATGTCTTGCTGGTGCATTCGAAACCTGATGAGGAGAAGTTTGTGGCCGACGGCTGGGGGGTCGAGCGGTTTGACCTTATGTATAACGATTTCATTTTGGTTGGCCCCAAGTCCGACCCGGCCGCGATTGGGGAAGGGTCTGACATACTCAGTGCTTTGCCCGCGATCAAAGCCGCTGAAGCGCCTTTTGTCTCGCGCGGGGATGACAGTGGAACGCACAAAGCCGAGGTGGGTCATTGGGCCGCTGCTGGCGTTGATCCGACCGACGCATCTGGCACTTGGTATAGGGAAACCGGATCCGGGATGGGCGCCACTTTGAACGTGGCCAGCGGAATGGATGCTTATGCCCTGACCGACAGGGCAACATGGTTGTCTTTCGGCAACAAAGGCAGCCTTGAGATCTTGGTGGAAGAAGATCCGCGCCTGTTCAATCAATATGGCGTGATTCTGGTCAACCCTGAAACGCACCCGCACGTACGAGCAAATGCCGGGCAGCGGTTTGTCGATTGGCTGATAGGACCGGACGGGCAGGCGGCGATTGCAGCCTACACGCTGGAGGGGCAGCAGGTTTTCTTTCCAAACGCCGGTGACTGAACAAAGCTGTTTTTATCCGCTGGCGCCGTTGTGGTGTACGTCCCCCATGTGCGTCAGGTCATAGCCGCCAAATTCAGCAGATCTCTGTGCAAACTGATCAGATTGCATGAAACCTAGCAGCTTTTGCATCGGTGGATCAAAATAAGCGCGCCGCCAGATCGCCAGGTCGAGCCGTTCAGTGTGGGTTGACACAAAGCCCAACCCGTACAGCTCCGCCAACGCACCCAAGCCAAACCCGGCATCAGCTTTTTTGTCGTGAAGGGCAACGGCGAGTTCTTCTTCGGTGCGGGCGCAGGTGGGCAGGGTCTCTAGATCGTCTCGTGTCATACCATGCGCCTCAAGCTGCGCATCAAACAGCCGCTGGCTGGCGGCGCTGTTCTGGCGCAATATGACCCGGCGGGCTTTGAGATCGTCGAATCCCACGATATCCGAGACACCGGGTGCCAGCAGCAATCCGCGTTCTCTTCGGGCTACTTCGTACAGAACCACCGGTGCTTCGCCGAGCTCATCGCGCAAGGATTGAGTGTTAAAGCCGTGTTCCTCGTGGATGTGCAGGGCTGCAGCCTGAGCAGTGCGTGCGCCGAGGCGGCTTAACCCGTCGAACGATCCGTCATAATAGGTGGCCAAACCTGATCCACTTTCACGCAGCGCCCAGTCCAGCAAAGGGTCGTGACTGCCTGCGACGATCGGGGGCAGGGGCGGTTCTGCCACCTGCGGACCCGAGCGTGAGGCATTGAGCCAGGCGATGACTTCGGCCCGGGGAAACAACAGTTTGCCCATGGCGCGGACACAAGGGATTTCGCCGGATGAGGCAAGGTCATAGGCCTTCCGCTCGCCAATGCGTAGCAGATCGGCCAGTTCCCGGGTGGTCAGGTATTCCGACATTCAGTCGAGGCGCACGGCAGAGCCAGAGCCCGCATCTGCCGCACTGAACCCGATCTGATCCAGCGCAAACGGCGCTGCAACTGTGATGACGGCCATCGCCGCGATTGCGGTGAGAAAGGCTTTCATGATCTCCTCCGGTTCAGTTTCGGTCTGCCGTTGCGCGGCGCAGAAAGGCGATCAGATCGGCCCGGTCCTGCGGTTGGGCAATCCTTTGCATCGGCATTTTCGACCCCGGAATGTAATGGTCCGGGCCCTCGTCGAAAAGGGCATTTATCGTCTCGTCATTCCAAATGATATCAGAGTCTTGCAGCGTATCCGAGTACAAATATCCCGGCAGCGTTCCGGCTGGCCTCCCAAAGACACCATGGAGGGTCGGACCCGCGCGCCTGTCGCTGTCCGGGCTCAGGCCGTGACATATCGAGCATTTGCGGGCGAATTGCCGCTCCCCATTCCCCATCTCATCGGGGTTCTTCAAAAAACTTGGTTCCGCCGACGCCATTTGTTCCTGATCCGACAGGGTGGTGACAGGCCAGCTGTACATGGCCTCATCAATGCCGCCCGCGTGAAGGTTCGCACCATCGACGGAAAAGGCGAGCGCCCAAACCGGGCCTCGCAGTGTCGCCCGGAAATCCTGAACGATGCGCCATTCGACAGTGTCGATGACCATGATGTAACCCTCGCCATCCCCGACGGCCAAGAGGCTTCGGTCCGGGCTGAGGGCCAGCGCCAGGATCGGGCGCCGGTCCAATGTGAAATCGCGGTCTCCCCCGGCTTCCAGATCAAGGATACGGGTCACGCCATCGACGGCACCATAGGCAATCCAATTGTCTTGCGCATTTAAAACAAGCTCATTGATGCCGAAGCCATGTTCCACCAATCGGTTCGTTTCTTGCCCGTTGGCCACATCCCAAATGCGCAAGGCTCCGTCCATTCCGGCCGAGTACAACTGTGATCCATCGGGTGAAAACACCACAGCATTAACGCCACTTCCGGTTGAACCAAGCATTTTTGGATCGGACCCATCCACCGGCCACAGACCAATTGTTCCATCCCAGCTTGCAGTAGCGACATGGGTTGTCGAGGCGGCCAGACCGACAATCTTGCCTTTGTGTCGACCGACGATCTCACCTCCCGGCCAACGGCGCAGGGTGAAATCATCCCCGGCAGAGTAGATGGCGGTGCCGTTGAAGGCGACCGAATTCACCGCGGCCTCATGCCCTTCCAGCCATTCCGGCGTCTGCCCGGTCCATAGTCCGACCGAATTGTCAAAACTGGCAGTTGCAATGCGTCCATCAGGTGCAGTGGCGATCCCCATTATCGGTCCGCCATGCCCTTTCAGAGTAAAGAACTCTGCCCAGGCGGGCAGGGGCAGCAGTGCCAATGCCACTACCAATCCCCGCATCTATTCAGCGGGCGAGGCCGCCGCCTTACCGGCCTCTTTTTCCTGAACTTCCTCAAGCCACAGCGAATGATGTTCGCGGGCCCATTGTTCTTCGACTTCTCCAGTGCCCATGGCATCAAATGCGCCTTCCATGCCAACTGATCCAAGATAGATATGGGCAAGAATGATGGCGATGAAGGCATAGGCCACCATGACATGCCAGAGTTGGGTATATTGCATTTCTTCCTGCGGTGACATCTGCACGGGAAGGTTCAGACCCAGCATTTGGGGCAGACCGGTCGCGTTGGCGATTGAGAATGTTTTGGCAAACAGCGGCATCTCGAACGGGAACAGCAGCGATAGTCCCGACAGGCTGATCGATACGCCCAGCAGGATGCACAACCAGAAAATGATCTTTTGCCCAGCATTGAATTTCTTGGCTGGCGGGTGGCTGTTCTTGGTGAACAATCCGCCACCCGCAGCCAGCCATTTCACGTCAGTCCGGTTGGGGATGTTATGCGCAATCCAGTTCACGGTGACGATCACCAGCCCCAGCATGAACGCCCAGGCGAGGTTATTGTGCAACCATTTGCACCCTTGCGCGATCATCGCAAAGCCTTCCTTTCCGAAGATTGGGATCAGGAAATCTCGGCCATACAATGTTAGCAAGCCCGTAACGCCTAGGACAAGGAATGACCCGGCAAACAACCAATGGCCGAACCTTTCGTAGCCGTTAAAGCGAGTCACTGTCCGCCCGGTTTTCTCGCCATCAATTCTGATCTTCCCGCGGATCAGGAAAAACAGCAGCAAGACAACGAGCATTCCGCCCAGAATATACGTTCCGTATTCACGCAGGGGGCCGGTGCGAAAGTTCAGCCACCACATGCCGCCGTCTTGGATCAGAACGCTAGCGGCGGGTCCTCGCGCCGAGACTGTTACGTCCGCTGAGCCAAACCTGAGTTCGCGATAGAGATCGCTGTCCGAGGAAACGCCACGAGGACTCAACTGGCCGAGCAAACCCTCAACATTGCCCTGCCCGGTGTTCTCAGACCGAAAGCTGTTGTCCACCTCTTCGCCACGTTGGCGCGCCAAAATGTCTTCCAGGGTGGTTGCGCCACCTGTAACGCCACGGTGAGTTTCATCAGGGACGCCCGCGCTTTCCTGAGCCCATGCGAAACTGGCCAGGAAAATTGGTATCAGTAGCAACTGGATCAGGCGCATCTGTCAAAACTCCTGTGTCATCCGGATTTAACGGTCAAAGCCGCCGACTTGCTCATGAAATACTGCACCGACCGGCGTAAGAGCCGCGCGCAGGTCGTCTTTTGCGGGTCCGTAGACGTCCAACTGAGTCGGAGTGAGAATTGCAAGGAACCGATCAGCGAAGTTTGTACCGAAGTTCTGCATATGGGTCATCGCGTCGTCAGAACTGGCGTACCGTTCAAAGATATGAATTGCCGATCCGCTTCGATGCCATTCATATGATTTCGCGCCACTTTCGTTCAGTGTCGCGGTGACCATTTCTGCCATCAGCGCATCAAAGGCCGCATCCTGATCTGTTTGCAGGTCAAGCTTTAGCAGCCAGTAAATATGTTCAGTCATGAGGTGCTCCGATCAGATTGGTCACGCCCAATTTCGTCCGACCGTTTTATTCTGGCCAAACAGAGGCGGTCCCGCGAACGATCTCACGGAACCGCCTTTTGAGAGACAGCTCAGCCGTCTTTCTGGTCATAGGCGGTGCCCCAGCCCCATGCACCCGAGCCAAACCCGCGCGCCACAACGCGTTCGCGGTAGATGGCCGACACCACATCGCCGTCACCGGCGAGCAGGGCCTTGGTGGAACACATTTCGGCGCAGATGGGCAGTTTGCCCTCGGCGATCCGGTTGCGACCATATTTGGCGAACTCTGCGGTCGAGTGCGTTTCCTCGGGGCCACCGGCACAGAAGGTACATTTGTCCATCTTGCCGCGTGATCCAAAGTTGCCCGCCTGCGGGTATTGCGGCGCGCCAAACGGGCACGCGTAGAAGCAATAGCCGCAGCCAATGCACAGGTCCTTGGAATGCAGGACGACCCCTTCTTCGTTCTGATAGAAGCAGTCGACCGGACACACCGCCATGCAAGGCGCATCCGAGCAATGCATGCAGGCCACCGAAATCGAGCGTTCGCCCGGGTCACCGTCATTGATCGTCACCACCCTGCGGCGGTTCACGCCCCACGGCACCTCGTGTTCGTTCTTACACGCGGTTACGCAGGCGTTGCATTCGATGCAGCGTTCAGCGTCGCAGAGAAACTTTGCTCTAGCCATTTGTCGTCCTCCTTACGCTGACCAGATCTTGCAGAGAGTCGCTTTGGTCTCCTGCATCTGTGTCACTGAATCATAGCCATAGGTCTGGGCGGTGTTCGAACTTTCACCCAAGACATAGGGATCGGCGCCGGCGGGGTACTTGTCCCGCAAGTCCTGTCCCTGGAAATGGCCGCCAAAGTGGAACGGCATGAAGGCCACGCCAGAACCGACCCTGTTGGTCAGCATTGCCATCACTTTGACCTTGCCGCCCTCGGGGCCTTCGACCCAGACCTGCGACCCATCACGAATACCAAGGTTGTTGGCGTCGCGCGGGTTGATCTCGACGAACATGTCCTGTTGCAGCTCAGCCAACCACGGGTTCGACCGGGATTCTTCGCCGCCGCCCTCATATTCGACCAGACGACCTGACGTTAGGATTATCGGGTAATCCTTTGAAAAGTCGTTCTTTTGGATCGAAGCATACAGGGTGGGTAGGCGATAAGCTTGACGGTCCTCGTAGGTCGGATAGTCCGCCACCAGATCGCGCCGGTTCGTATAAAGTGGTTCGCGATGCAGTGGGATCGGATCCGGGAAGGTCCAGACAACCGCGCGGGCTTTGGCGTTCCCGAAGGGCGCACAGCCATGCTCGATTGCAACCCGCTGAATACCGCCAGACAGGTCGGTCTTCCAGTTGGTCTCTGGTCCTGCAATGGCGTCAATAACCGCGCGTTCCTCGGCGGTCAGATCGCCGTCCCAACCAAGGTCCATCAGCATTTGCATCGTAAATTCCGGATAGCCATCCTGAATTTCCGAGCCCACGCTATAGACCCCTTCGGCCAGCAGGTTGTCGCCGTCACGTTCCACGCCGAAACGCGCGCGGAAGGTCAGGCCGCCTTCGGCCACCGGTTTGGACATGTCATATAGGTTTGGTGTCCCCGTATGACCCATCTCTGCCGTCCCCCAACAAGGCCACGGCAAACCGTAATACTCACCGTCGTTCGGGCCGCCAATCGCCTGCAGCGTTGTTCTATCGAACGTGTACTGGTTGGCCATATGGCTTTTCAAACGCTCTGGAGACTGACCTGTATAGCCGATGGTCCAGAGGCCCGAGTTGAACTCACGCGTGATGCTTTCAACATTCGGGGTTTCGGCGTCGTCCATTTCAATATTGCGGAAGAATCGATCCGCCCAGCCGAACTTGTTGGCGAACTTGGCCATGATGACCTCGTCCGGCAGGCTTTCGAACAGCGGATCCACCACTTTGTCGCGCCACTGCAGCGACCGGTTCGAGGCCGTGACCGAGCCACGGGTTTCGAACTGCGTACAGGCCGGCAACAGGTACACGCCATCCGTCCGGTCATGCAGAACGGCGGAAACAGTGGGATACGGGTCGATTACCACCAGCATGTCCAGCTTTTCCATCGCCGTCTTCATTTCCGGCCCCCGCGTTTGCGAGTTCGGCGCGTGGCCCCACAGAACCATGGCGCGGACGTTGTTGTCTTGATCCATGTTCTCCGGGTCTTCCAGAACACCATCGATCCAGCGAGAGACCGGGATGCCGCGTTCATTCTGCAGCGGTTTGTCCTTGCCTTCCTTGTCCTTGATCGAGGCGAACTGGCCAGCCAACCATTCGGGTTCTTCTCCCCAAACGCGTGCCCAATGCCCCCATGCACCTTTCGACAGGCCGTAATAGCCGGGCAGGGTGTGGGACAGAACACCAAGGTCCGTCGCGCCCTGCACATTGTCATGGCCGCGGAAGATGTTGGTGCCACCACCCGAGGTGCCCATGTTGCCAAGCGCGAGTTGCAACACGCAATATGCGCGGGTGTTGTTGTTGCCGTTGGTGTGCTGCGTTCCACCCATGCACCAGATCACCGTACCTGGACGGTTGTTGACCATCGTCCGGGCCACGCGCTTCAGCTGCGATCCAGGTACGCCGGTGACGCGCTCGGTTTCTTCCGGCGTCCAGTTGGCGATCTCTTCACGGATCTGGTCCATGCCCCAGACGCGGGTGCGGATGAACTCTTTGTCCTCCCATCCGTTGTCGAAGATATGCCACAGCATCCCCCAGATCAGCGCCACATCGGTGCCGGGGCGGAAGCGGACATATTCATCGGCATGCGCTGCGGTGCGGGTAAAGCGCGGGTCGCAGACGATCAGCGGCGCGTTGTTCTGCTCTTTCGCGCGCAGAACATGCAACAGCGAGACGGGGTGCGCCTCGGCCGGGTTGCCGCCGATGATGAAGATGGCCTTTGAATTATGGATGTCGTTGTACGAATTGGTCATGGCGCCGTAGCCCCATGTGTTCGCAACACCCGCAACAGTGGTCGAGTGGCAGATACGGGCCTGATGGTCCACGTTGTTCGTGCCCCAATAGGCGGCGAACTTGCGGAACAGATAAGCCTGTTCGTTGTTGTGCTTGGCGGACCCCAGCCAGTAAACGCTGTCGGGGCCAGACTCTTCGCGGATGTTCATCATGCCGTCGCCGATCTCGTTGATCGCCTCTTCCCAGCTGATGCGCTTCCACTCGCCGCCTTCCTTTTTCATCGGATACTTCAGGCGGCGTTCGCCATGGGCGTGCTCGCGGACCGAGGCCCCCTTGGCGCAATGTGCACCCAAGTTGAATGGGCTGTCCCAACCGGGTTCCTGCCCGATCCAGACGCCGTTCTGCACTTCGGCGACGACGGTACAGCCGACAGAACAATGGGTGCAGACTGATTTGATATTTTCGACGGCCTGATTGGCCGCTGTCTGGGCGCTGGCTGGCGTCACGGTTCCACCCGTAGCGCTGATCGCGGCAAGGCCACCGATCGTCAGGCCCGATCCGCGCAGGAACGCGCGGCGATCGACGGTTTTCTCGCCGACCTGGGACAGGATACTTGTCCGCTGGGGGCGTCTCGCAACCCCGTTGGTCTTTTTCCTAAGCATTTCTTTCCTCCCTTGCTGGCCATGTGAGCCATGGCTGGCTTGGTACTTGTCGAAACCGACGTCAGGGCCAATCGCAACCGTCTGTCGGGTATGACGCCGTCCGGTTCAGAACCGGGCGCTGTCCAGATATGCGCGCGTGTGCGCGGTGTCCTGCATGCGGGTGTCGTCCGTCGGCAGCTCTGCTGCTTCGGCCTCTCCGCTCAGGCTGACTGCGGCAACGGCAGCGGGCGCTGCGGTTCCGGCCAGTTTGAGGAAGTCGCGGCGCGTGGTGCCTTCTTCCTTGGTCTTGCTCATGGGGGTCTCCTTTCCCATTTGCGGTGTGGCACCTTTTGGGCACCGGTGAGTGGCGGGCTATGCCGCCGTCATTCGAAACGCCTCACGCTCGATCTCCATAAAGACCCGACCAGCGGTGCCGACCGAGGCATAGAGAATCGAGTTTTCAGCGGCTTCCAAATCCGAATAGAAATGCGCGGCCCAAGGGCCGATATGTTTGTTCCAGAACGCTTTTTGCTCATCCAACGAAGCGGGGGCGCCAAAGCGGCCCACGATCATCCCGGCCATCATCTCCATCAGCGAGGCGATGTTGTCTTCGGGTTCGAACACATTCTGGGCGCGTGTAATGCCTCGTGCGGCCATGTCGTTGCGTAGCTGCGCCAGAGGTTTCTCGTTCAGGAAGCCAGTCAGGTAGAAACTGGCATAGGGCAGCAGCTCACCGCGCCCAAGACCGATGAACAAGGTGTTGAATTCGCGTTCAGCCGCTGGCGGTTTGGTCACCTTGGCAACGCGGGCCATCGCCTGGATGGCCTGACCAAGATCGGTTTCGTCCCCAGACAACCCGGCCATCTGGTTCAGCAACATCTGATCGGGGGGAGCTGAGAGCAGCAATCCGAGAAAATTGTAGAAATCCGCGCGCAGGCGATCCTCGGCCGAAACCTCAAGATGTTGCGCGTTGTTTGCGGTCATTTCGTTATCCTTCAAACTCAAATGTCATGCGACGAGGGGCGGGGGTGATCTCAGCCTCTTCAATCTCATCCGTCTGCGCCAACTCGACCGTTTGCGCAGGTGGCGCAGGGTCAAGGGGTGCATCTTCTTCTATGTCCAGCGGCTTGGGGTCTGCGTCGACTTCGTCGTCGCTTTTGTTCTCCGCTGCGGCCAGGGCTTCGATATGGGCCAGCATACCTTTGCCAACCTGATAGGCGGTCTGCAGGTTTTCGACCACGCAGGCGGCGTCAGTGTAATCCTCGCCGTAATCCACCAGCCCATCGACATTGGCCAGAACAGGGTTCAGCCGCCATAACCGGCGCAGCGCGCGGCGCCGCAGTCGGTCAGGCACAGCCTTGGCCATAAAGCCTGAGACATCGTCACCTGCTTGCAGTTGGTCCGGATCAGGAAGGTCGAGCTCTGCCAGTATCTCGGCATCTGTCTTTTCGTCCAGCTCGGCCTGATGGGCGGCTACAACCTGCGCCTCGACAGTTGCGTGCTCTGCTTCAACCTCAGCCTGAACGGCAGCCTTGCGGCGGGACCAGAAATCGCGGGCCTCGCTCATTGCACGACCCGCCGCGGTGCGCGGAACACGTCCGAGTCCTGTCGGATACGCGCGTCCCCTTTGCCGTCTTCAACAAGGTCCGTCCGTTTCTTGTCGCGTTAGCGCTTGACGAAAACCTCATCGCGGTGATGTTCCACGGCGAAATCCCGAACCCAGGCGATCAGGCCTTCGGACATCGGGATCTTCTCTACAATCTCTTCGCCGGTATCAGCATAATCCTGACCTTCGAACGGAGAGGCTGTGATCAAAACTGCGTCCATCGGTCGCTCACCATTTATCTCATCCCGCAGGACCAGATAGATCGAAGGCTGCCCGTCAGAAAGGTTGACCATATAGGCCTCAGCCTCGTCAGCCCAAAGCACCAGTGGCAGTGTGGCGGCATGGTATTCGATGGCGTCGCCTTCGCGCCGCAACTCCTGCCAATCGGCAGGTCCGGCGCCGGGCAATGCGGCAACTGCGCGCCAACACCATTTAGCCCAGCGGGTCACGCCGGGTGTTTTGCGCACGATGACGCCAACAGGCATTTCGATTTGGCTTGCGGCTTTTGCCACGCATCCTCCCCGGAAGGCTCTCCCCAGCCTTCCCCTGCGTCCACTATGGTACACAAAATGGCCTTGTGCCAAGCCCGCAGGTTACGACCTTAGTCGTAGAAGTGATTACGTATTCGTGATCTTCTTGTCCGACGCCTTTGTTTATGGGGGTTGGTGATGATGACAGGTCGGTGAAAACGGCACGGGGCACAGGATTTACATTGTCTATGGGGGGATGCAGCCTAAGGTGCTGAGAGTGGAAGCTGTCCGGGGGAGGGATATGGTGACCAAACTATTGCTCTGTGATTGCGAAGGGACGCAATCAGTGGACGCTGACCATATCGGCCTGGCATGTGATGCCGCCTGTTCGAAGGTCCACACCGCATTATGCACCCGGGAAATGAACGTTGCTGCAGAGCTTATGAAAGATGGGGAGGCCGTGGTGATCGCCTGCGGTCAGGAGCAAGACGTGTTTCGCGATCTCGCTAAGGATCTGGGTATCGACGCCCCAGCCTTTGTGGATCTGCGTGACCGCGCAGGGTGGTCGGAGCAGGGGCAGGACGCATCCGCGAAGATGGCCGCCCTGGCCGCCGAAGCACTTTTGCCGCAACCGATCACGCGAAGTGTAGATGTGATAAGCGAAGGTACGTGTTGCATTGTCGGCTCCGGAGATGTGGCGTTTGATCTGGCCGAGCGGCTGTCTGCGACGCTGGCTGTCACGGTCGTGATTTCAGATGACTCCCAGCCGGTTTCACGCGCCTATGATGTGGTGCGCGGTCAGGTCCGGACGGTTCAGGGCGCATTGGGTGGCTTTTCGATCAACCTTGACGCGTTGCAACAGCTTGAGCCTGGCGGGCGCGGTACCTTCAGCTGGACCATACCTCGGGACGGTGCACGCTCGTCTTGTGATATCCTGATAGACATAGCCGGAGGAACGGCGTTTGTTTCGGCGCCGGCCAAACGCGAAGGCTATTTGCGTGCCGATCCTCGCGATGCGATTGCGGTTGAGCGTTTGGCGTTCGAAGCGGCGCAACTGGTCGGAACCTTTGAGAAACCCCTATATGTTCGCATGGAAGAAACCTTGTGCGCGCATTCCCGGGCCGAACAGGTCGCTTGCACGAACTGTCTGGATATCTGTCCTACTGGGGCCATAACACCCGCGGGCGAGCATGTCTCGATCGATCCAATGATTTGCGCCGGGTGCGGAGAGTGCGCAGCGGTTTGCCCTTCGACCGCAATCACATACGAAGATCCGCCGGTGTCGGCACTGCTGTCACGGATGCACATTCTGGCACGCAGTTACCGTCGCGCAGGCGGTATCGCGCCGCGTTTGCTGGTGCACGATGCATATGGGGCCGAGAAGATCCGCCTGGCCGCCCGCTTTGGGCGGGGCTTGCCAGGAGATGTTATCCCCCTGGAGCTCTGTGTGATTTCAGGATTTGGCCATGCCGAGATGCTGGCGGCATTGGCGCATGGGTTCGCGCGGGTCGATGTCCTATTGTCGCCGACAACCGAACGGGATGCGTTGGATCGAGAATTAGAGCTGGCGCAAACCATCGCCGGAGGTGCCGGATTGGGCCTGATTGATGAGGCCGACCCCGATGCCATGTCGGACTGTCTCTATGACCAAACGGTTCCGGCGCCGTTGGCCGACCCGGTGTTGCCGCTGGGCAATCGCAGACAGATCGCACGGCTTGCTGCTCAGGCATTGAACCCGCAGGTTGAGGCTCCGCTGCCACTGCCGAAAGATGCGCCATATGGGGCCGTTGCAGTAGATACTGATGCATGCACATTGTGCCTTAGCTGTGTGTCACTGTGCCCCTCAGGCGCGTTGATCGATAATCCGGACATGCCCCAGCTGAACTTTCAGCAAGACGCATGCCTGCAATGCGGGCTATGTCTAACGATCTGCCCCGAGACTGCCATAACTCTGGTCCCCCAATTCGATCTGAGTGATGGGGCCCTGTCTCAGCAAGTGTTGAATGAAGAGGAACCATTTGCCTGTGTCGAATGTGGCGCTTTGTTTGGGGTCAAGTCGACGGTCGAACGCATTATGGACAAGCTGTCAGGAACACATCCGATGTTTGCCACGTCCGAGCAGGCGCGCATGATCCAGATGTGCGATGATTGCAGGGTAAATGCGCAGTTTCAACATCAAGATAACCCGTTTCAGTCCAACCCAAAGCCACGCGTCGTCACAACGGACGATTATCTCTCAAAACGGAAAGATCACTGATGCTGCAAAGGCGCGCCCAGATCGGCTGCGCTGATGACCGAGACAAAGGCAAGGATCGCTTCAAGATCGTCCACCGACATTTCAACCGGATAAATGGGCGAGGGGCGTTCCGGGTCAAAAGGGGGGGTGATCCCGTCGATCTGCGTAAACGCCGGGTGAGGGTTCAACGCAAAGAATGCTTCAAAACGCTCAGTCCAGTCCGGCATAGAACGCAACACAGCAAACGACGGGGTCGAACCCAGACCATTCATTCGGTTTTTGGGCCCGATCACATGGCATCGTCCGCAATGGGTCATCGACAGTTCTTCGCCCAGGACAGCGTCACCCTCCAGCGTCGCGGCTTCGTCGATCTTGGTGATTTCAAAACTTGCGCTGAAAGCAGAACCCTGAGGGGGCGCATAGCTTTCAATCGTACGCTTGCCGATATCGGACAGCATCCAGTCGCGGAACCGCTGCTGACGGGAATCGTCGTCAATGGTCAGGTGATAGATGACCCCCTCGCGGGCAAACACCGGGTCTCCGGTTGGCGTGGCAGTAAGGGACATCGCCCCGGAGTCGTCCGAGATCACGCGTATGCCGGTCTTGAGAGAAAAGCGGGGCAGAATATGTTGCAACAGGCCAGAGTCGGAAACCTCGGCCGGGGCGGCGAGGCCAATTGCCTCTTGCGACCAAGAGGGGCTGGCGGTGAGCGTCAGGCTCAGGCACAAAAGGACAAAGCGCATGACCAAGCCTAACGGGCCACGGGCAAATGCGTCAAATGAACGGATAAAGACGGAGACACATGCAATGAAAAGCAACCACGCGGTGGCGCAGTTCAAAGGGGTTAAGGCATGAGTGTCCGCGATGCGGTTCTGGCGAACCTCAAAAAGATCACCGACCCGGTATCCGGTCAGGATATCGTCAGCGCTGGCGTGGTGCGTGCGCTGAATGTTGAAGGCGATACTGTCCGCTTTGTGCTTGAGGTCGATCCCAAGCAGGCTGAACGGATGGAGCCTATACGTGCTGCCGCTGAACAGGCCGCACAGATGGTTGAGGGTGTTGGCAGCGTATCGGCGATGATGACCGCGCATTCGGACAAGGCACCGCCCGAGCTGAAACCCAAGCCACGACCATCAGAAACCGGTCCGCAAGCGGTACCCGGCGTAGATCGGATCATTGCCGTGGCCTCGGGCAAGGGTGGTGTGGGCAAGTCGACTGTCTCGGCCAACCTCGCTTGTGCACTGGCCGCAGAAGGGCGTCGTGTCGGTCTGTTGGACGCTGACGTGTATGGCCCGTCGCAACCCCGGATGTTGGGGGTTTCTGGTCGTCCTGCCAGCCCGGATGGCAAGACAATCCTGCCGCTGCGCAATCATGGCGTTACGATGATGTCGATGGGGCTGATGACCAACGAAGGGCAGGCCGTTGTCTGGCGGGGACCTATGTTGATGGGCGCGTTGCAACAAATGATGAGCCAGGTCCAGTGGGGCGCATTGGACGTTCTGATCGTGGATCTGCCGCCCGGAACCGGCGACGTGCAACTGACGCTAAGCCAAAAGTTCAAAGTGGATGGTGCCATTGTGGTCTCGACACCGCAGGACGTGGCGCTGATTGATGCCCGCAAGGGGATCGACATGTTCAACCAGCTCAAGACACCGATCGTTGGGATGATCGAGAACATGTCCACTCATATTTGTTCGAATTGCGGGCACGAAGAACATGTGTTCGGCCATGGCGGCGTTGCATCAGAGGCCGAAAAGCTGGGCGTTCCGTTATTGGGAGAGATCCCGCTGCATCTGGATATCCGTGTCGCCGCGGACGGAGGCGCGCCAATTGTGATCAGCAAGCCCGACAGCCAACAGGCCGAAGCGTTCCGCAAGATTGCGCGCGACCTGATCACAAAAGGCGTTGCATGAGCGAGCTCGTCTTCCCACCGCTGCTATCAGGCCACCCTGTGCAGGGAGGGGAAGACCCCTTTGAGCGCGCGCAGTCGATGGCCGCACTTGGATGTGATGCGGGGGCCGTTGTTTACAACATCCAGGCAGACAGGCTGCGTGTAGCCATCGTATTCGCCCCTGAGGTTTCGTTGCAGGATGCGATGGCGATGATGCCCCTGTGCGCAGTCGGGTTTCAGAACGCGCTGGGCGCTTTGGCCCCGCCCGAAGTTGCGGTGCATCTTGGGTGGGACGGGCTAATCTGTGTGAATGGTGCCAAATGTGGACAGTTCGATGTTGCGGCGTCCACCGTCGAGCCGGCGGCTGTTCCCGACTGGCTTGTTGTGGGGTGGGAGTTGGCCTTGTTGCAGACCAGTGATGCCCCGGGAGATACACCGGATGTCACGGCGCTTTATGACGAGGGCTGCGCCGATGTGTCGGCCTCGCAGCTGGTCGAAAGCTGGTCACGCCATATGCTGACCTGGCTCAACCGATGGCAACAGGATGGCAATGCACCTTTGCACAGCGAATGGTTGGGATTGTTGCAAGGGGTCGGAGAGCCGTTGGGAGAAGAAGGTATCTTTCTAGGCACGAACGAGCGGTTTGGAATGCTCATCCGGAAGGGAACAGACACGCATCTGCGCCCTCTCACGCAATTGCTGGAGACTGACTGATGAAATTGGCCCGTGCTATTCACTTTGACGAAAGTGACATGAACGTCTTTCACTCTCCGGCACGCACGGGTGAATGGTGTATCTCGGGCGGGTTCGAGTTTTCCAACTGGGGACCGGGGGATCTGGAAGGCAAGCCTCGTCAGGCTTTTGCAAACGGCTGGTTGGGGTTGGACACATTCGGGCGCGTTACGTTCGTGGCTGTGACACAGATTGAACCAGCCGAAATCGAACTGGCAAAACAGAACCTGGCCGAGCATTTTGTGCAATTCTACGGAGCACCTTCTGCCGAGGCCGCAATGGGCGTCGCACAAGCTGAAATTGACCATATGTCAGAGCTTTGCGATGACCACGATCCAAACACGTTGCTGACAGTTGCCCGTGAGTTGACGGACACAGGTGTACGCGAAGCGTTTCGCGTGATCACCCCGCAAGAGGCCGAACTCGACGCACTGGCCGTGCACGGCTCACTGGACGATTAGATCAAGTCGACAAAGCCGCCGAACTGGCCGCGTTTGAAGATCAAACCTTTGCCGGTGCGGTGCATCACTTGATCTACATGACCCACTACAATCAAGTGGTCTCCCGCCTCGTGACGAGCGTGGATATGGCAATCAAACCGCGCCAGGCAATTGGTCAGTTGCGGGCGTCCGGCCTCATCCGTGCTCCATTCGGCGTGCGAGAAATCTGTTCCATCGCGGGCGAATTTCAACGCCCGCTCCTGTTGGTCCTGCGCCATGACATGAATGGAATAGTGTTGGCACTTACTGAACGCATCAAAGCGGTTGGAGTCTTTGGCGAGACACCACAGGACCAAAGGCGGATCAAGCGACACCGACGAAAATGAATTTGCTGTAATCGCGCGCGGGCCGTTTCCGGTATCTGTCGTGATGACGGTCACGCCTGTGCCGAAACATCCCAATGCCTCGCGGAACGCGCTGCTTTGATCCGGGCCGGGTGAGAAGGTTCTTTCGGTCATGACGCGCTCGTTCTGTGCTCGCGCATCAGGTGCCATGACCCGAAGAGATTGTCCATGGAAAGCTGAGCGCGCGCCAAAGGTTTCGCGGGTCAGTTCAGGTCTTCCAGCAACCGCCCGTGCTTGCGTGTCTCAGCAAGGACCGCACCAAACGTGGTTATGCCGCGGGCTTGCAGCATGGGCAGCATCTTGACCAGGGCTTCGGCCGTCGCAAAGGCATCCCCCAATGCCGTGTGACGCAGTGCGTCAGGGATCGTGATGTCCAGTCGTTCACATAATGCATCCAGCGTATGCGTATCGCTGGCACCGAACAAAACTGCCGATAGCAAGACTGTATCCAGAATGGGGTGGTCCCATTCGACGCCCATGTCATTGGCGTGCCGCCGCAGAAAGGCCATGTCAAACGGCGCATTATGCGCGACGATAACAGCGTCGCGCGCGAATCGATGAAACACCTTTCCGGCTTGGGCAATACCCGGTGCGTCCTTCACCATTCGATCATTGATTTTATGGACTTTGCTCGAGGCTGCGGGGATCGGAATGCCCGGGTTCACCAGCATATTCAACTGCTCGCAATCGACAATCCGGCCTTTGACGACCCGCACCGCGCCGATTTGGACGATTTCGTCTTTATGCGGCAGCAATCCGGTGGTTTCGGTGTCGAAGACAACAAAACAAAGATCGGATAAGGCACGGTTTTCCAACGCGTCTTCTGCTGCCGCGTGCAGCAGATCAAAATCATATACCAGCGGACGTGCGGCGTCGGGCGAGATGCGCGTGGTGCTGTCTTCGAAAATCAACATGTATCCCGGCGCATCGCCCAGCGGTTTCATCCGTGCCAAATAGCTTTGGTTTTCATCAATGCTGATAAGCGAGCATTCCACGTCCATCCCGGTTTTTACCAGTTTGGAATAGGCGTCCTCTAAAGGTCCCGGTTTGAGGTACTCAAACAGCGACGCATTCAGGCGCGGGTGGCAAATTTGAGCCAACACTTCAGCCGCCTGCGCGTCATACAGGACGATCTTATGGGTTGGGCTGGCCAGCAACATCGCCACGGGGATCTCGGTCAAAAGGGCGGTCAATCGTTGCTTTTCTGCCGCCAAATGGGCGGTTTCAGCCGCGACCGCCTCGGCAATGTTCAGGGTCTTGTCAGAAAGTTGATCCGCCAGACCAGCCGCGGCGGGGGCAAGATCGCCCAGATACCTGGTGGCTTGCAGGTCCATATCGGTACTGACCCCAGCATGCGCCCGGGCGCGCAGCTCGGCAGAAAGCCGTTCAATAGGCTTGGCAATGTTGTCGTCAAACATAAGCCAAACCCCGGCAACCATCGCGAGCATTCCGAACCCGATCAGAATCTCCGCAAACACAAAGGCGGTCAGCAGTTCAGGATTGTCTAATCGGGCATAGCTGACCCAAAGCGCGACGGAACTGACGGCCAACCCGCCCAGGGCGAGCAAGCAGAAGAACAGGAAAATTCTGATCCGTAGGTTCAGACGGGTCAGCATGATTACACTCCGCAGGTGGCCTCGATGATGGGGTCGCGTGATCCGGCTGTGAACCAATCTGCGTTCAACAAACGACCATCATCGGCGAATTCGGCTCCATCCGCGAGGTTGGCGCGGCGGTTCTCAGCACAGTTTACGGCCACCGGCATTTTTGAGACCGGAGCCCAGCGACCAAAGAAATACAGATCGACCAGGCGTTGGTCCGGGACTTGATCATTGGTGCGCACAGACACCGTGTCTATGGCGGCAAAACGATCCACGAAGGGCACCGCGTAGGTCCACGGACGATAGAAGGCGCGGCTTTCGACTTCTTGAATGATCGCCAATTCTTCGGGCAGGTTTTCTAGCTGTCGGTTGTACCACGAGTATTCGCTGGCGACTGTAACACCGATCATGCCAACACCTGCCGCAACCGGTGCCGCCCAGCGGGGCAGGCGGCCGCCGCTGAATTTGTTCAGCGCCATCACAACGCCCGCAAACGCAATGCCCGCAAAGACTGTGCCGATCAATTCCAGAAACATTTCGTCTCTCCGTTCTACGGGCTATGCCGCCCGCTGTGTTCTGAACCTCAGCCAATCGCCATGCGATCAGCTTAGCATTCCCTTGCCATGACCAACCGCCGATTGCATCGTTTTTACAACAACAAACGCATCCCGAAGATGACTTCGCTCAAAGTCGGACAAATCCGGCGGCGGTAGGTAATTGTCTGGCTTTTCGCCGGATTTGACCAGCCTGACCTGATGTTCCAGCCGTGCCTCTGCGATCAGATCATAGGCATCCAGCAGATCCCGGGCACCGGATGGGCTGAGGACGCCGGTGGATTCTGCAGCCTTCAGGCGCGCGCGCGTATTCGCCTCGCTCAATTGTCCCTGAAGACTGTAAATTCGGGCCAGATCAACCACTGGAACGACGCCATTGTGCTTTAGGTCCAGCGTGTTGCGATGTTCGCCGGATCGGACCGTCGCGAACCCCCGCAGCAACCCAAGCGGCGGAGTATGCTTCAGAGAATTGGAAATCATGTGGGCCACAAAGATCGAGTTCGCGTTGGCGGCACCAAGCGTATGGGCCTGCAGGTCTTCGAAAAGTTCGAACTGGCCACCGATGGGCCGCAGATCGAACATGACCGAGGCCAGCATTTGTGCTTCGGGATTTGGTTTTGCGATCCATCCTCGGAAGTAGTCGCGCCAAACCTGAACGGGCTGACACCAGCGCGGGTTGGTCGCCATCATGTCGCCGGGACAATAGAAGTATCCGCATGTGTTCAGCCCGTTTGAAACGAACCTGGCCAGTTCCTGAAAATAGGGCATGTCGGCATCCGTCACGCTGTCGTCCAACATCAGGCAATTGTCCTGATCCGACACACCGGTCTGTTCCTGCCGACCTTGAGAGCCACAGGCCAGCCACAGATAAGGGGCAGGCGGTGACCCCAGTTTATGTTCGGCCAGGGTCAAAAGGCGACGGGTGGCGGTGTCGGCGATATCGGTGATCAGACGCGTGACGATCTCATGCCGGTTTCCGCCGGCCACGAGTTGTACCAACAGCTGCGGGATATCTGCGGTGACCAAAGCCATCTCTTCGGCTGATTGCGCACGGGCGATCCGGCGCACCATCTCGGCAGAATTGACGGCTTGATAGTGAGTCAAATCGGTCTGTGTCACGATGCCGATCAGATGTCCGCCTTCGCAAATCGGGATATGGCCTATCCCACGTTCCATCATCACGTGCAGAACATCCGAACCGATGTCGCTGGGTGACAGCGTTATGGGGTCGGGCGTCATGATCTTGGAAATCGTAGTGGTGTCGGGCATGGCGTTGGCTACGAACTTGCTTGAGATATCGCGCAGGGTCGCAATCCCCACCAGGCTGTCGTGCTCCGTTACGCAAAGGGACGAGATACGCTTGTCCCGCATGATCTGCGCTGCTTTTTGTACAGGCATGGATGCGTCACATGTTGCTGGGGCAGCGGCCATCAACACGTCGATCGCCGTGGTGGCAAGGCTTTGAGGGCCGGTGCGACTGGCCCGTTTTCGGTCAAAAAACCGGGACACAACATCATGTTCTTGGATCAGAGATTGAAACATCCCGGTCGGCACGACGAAAAGCACAGTCGGCGTATCCGCACGGGCGTTGGTACAGGCGATTCCGCCTTTTAACAGACCCCGCTCGCCAAAAGAGTTACGCAATCCCAGATGCGATACGACCGCGCCATTCTCATCCGTGATTTCGACCTGTCCTTCATAGATGATGTATACCCCGGGCAATTCCTGTCCGTGCGCATAGACGGCAGAGCTCTCTTCGATCTCAAGCACTTGGATCTCTTGTGCGAGATCGTTCATCACAGGATCGGGCAGCGCGTCATAGGGGTGAACGGATTTCAGAAACCGGGTGATCCGACTTTGCGACAATGTCATCAGGGGCCTCCGGGTTTCGTTTAGAAAAATCCCGCCCGGTGGTATGCCGGGCGGGAACAGTAAGTCGAAAGACGCGGCCTTTGGAGGTTATCCAACGACCGCATCAGGCTCAATGATCCAGAGCTGCACCCGCACCACGGGGAATGCGGACGCTTTCGACCAGATCTTTGATCTCCTGCGGGGTCTCTTTGGTCATGCCCGCAACAATGTAGGCAGTACCAAAGTTGATCATTGCACCGATGGCGCCGAACGACGTCGACTTGATTGGACCCAGAAGCGGATCAGCATCGGTGAACGAGTTGGTGCCCGGAATGAACAGCCAACCTTTGTGCAGGAAGATGTAGACCAGCGTAACGGTCAGACCCGCCAGCATGCCAGCAACCGCGCCGGTGTTGTTGATGCGGGTCGAGAAGATCCCCATCATCAGCGCCGGGAAGATCGAGGCAGCCGCCAGACCAAACGCCAGGGCCACGGTTTGCGCCGCAAATCCCGGTGGGTTCAGACCCAGGTAAGTTGCCACAACGATGGCAACGGCCATTGCGATACGCGCCGCCAGCAACTCTCCTTTTTCTGAGATCTGCGGGTTGATGGCCCCTTTGACAAGGTCGTGGGACACAGCTGACGAGATCGCCAGCAGCAGGCCGGCTGCGGTTGACAGAGCGGCCGCAAGACCACCGGCAGCGACAAGACCGATCACCCAACCCGGCAGGTTGGCGATCTCGGGGTTGGCCAGAACCAGGATGTCACGGTTGAACTTGGTCAGCTCGTTACCGACCCAGCCTTTTTCTTCCGCGATGGCAGTCATGGCTTCGGACTTGTCGTTGTAGTACTGGATTTTGCCGTCGCCGTTCTTGTCTTCCCAGTCCAGCAGACCGGTTTTCTGCCACGTGGCCATCCAGTCATACCGCGGATCGTTGTCGATATTTTCGACCGAAACCGCGCCACCTTCGATGCCACCGTTGGGCCACATCATGTCACTGATGTTCAGGCGTGCCATAGCGCCAACCGCGGGGGCGGTCAGATACAGCAGTGCGATGAACACCAGCGCCCAACCGGCAGACCAGCGTGCGTCAGACACTTTCGGCACCGTGAAGAAGCGCATGATGACATGTGGCAAACCAGCTGTACCGATCATAAGCGATAGTGTGAACAACACCATGTTCAACGTGTTCGAGTGATGGGCCGTGTATTCGTTAAAGCCCAGCTCGGTCACGATCGCATCCAGCTTGGTCAGCAGCGGCTCACCACTTGCGGTATCGCCAAACAGACCCAGTGCCGGAACAGGATTGCCGGTTAGTTGCAGCGAGATAAAAATCGCTGGGATGGTGTAGGCGGTGATCAGCACGCAATACTGCGCGACTTGCGTGTAGGTCACGCCTTTCATTCCACCCAGAACCGCATAGGCAAACACAACGCCTGCGCCGATCAGCAGACCGGTAGTGTTGGGCACCTCGAGAAAGCGGCCAAAGGCTACGCCCACGCCGGTCATCTGACCGATCACATAGGTCACCGAAGCAACGATCAGACAGATCACTGCAACGATACGGGCGGTCTGGCTGTAGAAGCGGTCACCGATGAATTCCGATACGGTGTACTTGCCGAACTTGCGCAGATACGGCGCCAGCAGCAGTGCCAGCAGCACGTAACCGCCGGTCCAGCCCATCAAGAAAGAGCTGTTGTCGTAGCCGGTGAAGGCAATCAGGCCCGCCATCGAGATGAACGAGGCCGCAGACATCCAGTCCGCCGCTGTCGCCATACCGTTTGTGACCGGATGGATGCCGCGACCCGCGGCGTAGAATTCTGATGTGGACCCTGCACGGGCCCAGATCGCGATGCCGATGTAGAGCGCGAAACTCGCGCCTACAAACAGCAGGTTGATGGTAAACTGATCCATTTTCCCCGCGCTCCCTTATTCTTCCACGCCGTATTCGGCGTCTAGCTTGTTCATGCGCCAGGCGTAGTTGAAGATCAGCACCAGAAAGACCAGGATCGATCCCTGTTGTGCGAACCAAAAGCCCAGATCGGTGCCGCCGACAGCGATCCCCGACAGTAGTGGACGCAGCAGAATGCCGAATCCAAACGACACCAGCGCCCAAATCACGAGGCTGATGTAGATGAGGCGCAGATTGGCCTGCCAATAGCCCTTATCGGACTCGGCAGTCTGCGCGGAGTTAGATGATTGATCCGCCATCGCGGGTTCCTCCTTCGCTTCCTCGTTGGGCGGCCCGTGCCCAACTCCTCCAGTGCTGCGGGCCGCTTCTCGATTGTGCCAAACACCGGTTGGTGTCAGGCAAAACTCCTCTGGTCCGCCAAAGCGGGTCCATTGAAGTATTCTGTTGTAGGATCAAAGCCCTTGGGCTCGTCTCCTCCCCCTTATCTCAGTGCGTCGCTGACGAACCCTTCAAGATCGCTGGCGATGTCATCGATTTTACCCATAGCGTCAGTACGTTGCAGGACGCCGTGGGATTCGTAGTAGGTAATCAGCGGCGCGGTCTGGGCGTGATACGCCTCAAGCCGCGAGGCCACGGTTTCAGCGTTGTCATCGGCACGTCGCTTGAATTCAGTGTGGCCGCATTTGTCACATTTGCCTTCAACAGCCGGTTGTTTGAACCGATCATGGAAGCCCTCGCCGCAACCAGCGCAGGTGTAGCGACCCGAGATACGGATCACCATTTCCGCGTCTTCCACTTCGAGGCTGATGGCCGCGCTGATCTTTTGATCGTTTTCTGACAGCAACCCGTCGAGTGCTTCGGCCTGAACTGTTGTGCGCGGGAAACCATCAAGAATGACGCCCTTGGCGCAATCAGGTTCGGCCATACGGTCGCGCAGGATTGCGATGACGATCTCATCGCTGACCAGATCGCCGGCTTCCATCACGGCCTTGGCGGCTTTGCCAGCTTCGGTTCCTGCTGCAACAGCCGCACGTAACAGATCGCCCGTGCTAAGTTGGACCAGGCTGAATTTGTCTTCCAGCATGCGGGCCTGTGTGCCCTTCCCAGCGCCTGGAGGGCCGAGAAGGATGAGAACGGCGGGTGAGGTAGTTGTAGCTGTATCCATCACACCCTCACTTGCTCGCCCGGTTTTCAATCAGGTCTTCGACGACCGACGGGTCTGCAAGGGTCGATGTGTCGCCCAGTGATCCAAAGTCATTCTCGGCAATCTTGCGAAGGATGCGGCGCATGATCTTCCCTGACCGGGTCTTGGGCAGGCCGGGGGCCCACTGGATAACATCCGGCGAGGCAATTGGACCAATCTCGGTCCGGACCCAGGTGCGCAGCTCTTTAACAAGCTCATCACTGGGTTCGCGATCATTCATCAGCGTGACGTAGCAGTAGATGCCTTGCCCTTTGATGTCATGGGGATAGCCGACCACGGCGGCCTCCGCTACAGCGGCGTGCGCAACCAGCGCGCTTTCGACCTCAGCGGTGCCCATGCGGTGACCCGAGACGTTGATCACGTCGTCGACGCGGCCGGTGATCCAGTAATCGCCATCTTCGTCCCGACGACAGCCGTCACCAGTAAAGTAGTAACCTTTGTAATCCGAGAAATAGGTCTTCTCGAACCGTTCATGATCGCCCCAGACGGTGCGCATCTGACCGGGCCAGCTGTCCTTGATGCACAGCACGCCTTCGACACCATTGCCAGTGATTTCGACGCCCGATTGCGGATCGAGAACGACAGGTTCAATACCGAAGAAGGGCTTCATCGCCGAGCCTGGCTTCATCGCGTGGGCACCGGGCAGGGGCGTCATCAAGTGACCACCGGTTTCGGTTTGCCACCAGGTATCGACAATCGGGCAGCGTCCACCGCCGATAACCTCATTGTACCAGTTCCAGGCTTCAGGGTTGATCGGCTCGCCTACAGTGCCCAGCGTCCGCAGATCGCTTAGGTCGCATTTCTCGACCCATTCGTTGCCTTGCCCCATTAGGGCACGCAATGCGGTGGGGGCGGTATAGAACTGGTTCACCTTGTGCTTTTCGCAAACCTGCCAAAAGCGGGACGCATCCGGGTAGGTTGGTACGCCTTCGAACATCAGCGTGGTCGCGCCATTGGCCAGCGGGCCGTAAACGATATAGCTGTGTCCGGTGACCCAACCGACATCGGCAGTGCACCAGTACACGTCGCCTTCGTGATAATCGAAGGTGACCTCATGAGTCATCGCGGCATAGACCAGATAGCCACCGGTGGTGTGCACGACGCCTTTGGGCTGACCCGTTGAACCGGAGGTATATAGGATGAACAGCGGATCTTCGGCGCTCATTTCAGCAGGGGCACAGTAGTCATCGGCCTCCAGCGCCATTTCATTATAGTCGAAATCGCGACCGTCGATCCAAGTGGTCTGGCCATCGGTTCGCTTGACCACCAGACATTTCACAGTGTCTTTACAGTGCAGCAAGGCCGCATCAGCGTTGGACTTCAGCGGAGTCTTGCGACCACCGCGCGGCGCCTCATCAGCGGTAATGACGACCTTAGCGTCACAGCCGTTGATCCGTGCCGACAAAGCATCGGGTGAAAAACCGGCAAAAACGATCGAATGAATGGCGCCAATCCGCGCGCAGGCCAGCATAGCATAGGCGGCCTCGGGGATCATCGGCATGTAGATGACAACGCGGTCGCCCTTGCGTACACCCAGCGATTCCAGAATATTGGCCATCCGGCAGGTACGGCGATGCAGCTCGGCATAGGTGATGTGCTGTGCTGCGTCGTTTGGATCATCCGGTTCCCAGATGATGGCGGTCTGGTCGCCACGTGTTTCAAGATGGCGATCCAGACAGTTCGCCGAAACGTTCAGCGTGCCGTCTGCATACCAGTTGATTTTAACCGCGCCAAAATCGTAGTTGACGTCTTTGACCTGGGAAAACGGTTTGATCCAGTCAACCCGCTTGCCTTGCTCACCCCAGAACGCGTCAGGATCGTTGATTGAAGCGGCATACATGTCGGCATATTTGTCAGCATCAACATGCGCGTGGGCAACGGTTTCTGCGGATGGCGGATATGTCTTGGCATCTGCCTGGGCAGCGGTGGTCATTTTTGAGGCTCCTCCCTCTGGACTGGGTTAAGTTAGGATCTTTCGCCAACCGATCGGGCAATGTCGATCCCGTTCCTCCACAATCGGAATAATAATGGGTTTGGAAAAGAAATAAATAAATAGCAGTAATCCTTGGATTTGTTTGTAAATAAATTTTTCAACACTGGCGCTTCTGGTAAATAAAATCTCACAGAGTAGAAAAAAAATAACCAATACAGCTGGTTGAATGTAATGTCCACGCACGCTTATTGGCGTTAGAATCGCGTCGAAATGATCTCTTGCCAGCCCCGATCTGTCTCAGCCGAACGCGTGACCGGATCGATCCTTGTCCTGACCTCCCGCATGCAGGGTTGGCACATCCGAATGTTGGCGCTAGCTTCTTTCACAAGCGCCTCGGGAAGGGGCGCACCAATGGGAGAACTTACGATGAAAAAGATGTTGAGCGGTGCAGCCGTCGCCGCCCTTGGCGTTGCCTTCGTATCCGAAGCCGCAGCCACCGAATGGAACGCGTCCGTTTGGGGCAAACGCCGCGCCTTTACCGAGCACGTCGAGAAACTGGCCGAGCTGGTCAGTGAAAAAACCGGCGGAGATTTTACGATCAACGTCAGCTACGGCGGACTGTCCAAGCCCAAGGAAAACCTGGATGGTATCGAAATTGGTGCCTTCGAGATGGCTCAGTTCTGTGCAGGTTACCACCGGGACAAGAACCGTGCGATTACGGTTCTGGAATTGCCGTTTCTTGGCGTCAACAATCTGAATGAAGAAGTTGCCGTCAGCCACGCTGTCTATGATCATCCTGCTGTTAAGGACGAGATGGCGCAGTGGAATGCGCGCATCATCATGACGTCACCCATGCCCCAATACAATATTGTCGGGACCGGCGAACCCCGTGATGAGCTTGCCGATTTCGACGGAATGCGCGTCCGGGCCACAGGTGGTCTTGGGCAGGCTTTCGAGGCGGTTGGCGGTGTGCCGACATCCGTCCCGGCGACCGAAGCCTATAACGCCATGGAATCCGGCGTTGTTGATACCGTGGCCTTTGCCCAGCACGCGCATCTGTCCTTTGGCACAATCAACGAAGCCGATTGGTGGACCGCCAACCTGAACCCCGGCACGGTCAATTGCCCGGTAGTGGTGAATATCGACGCTTACGAAGCTCTGCCAGCCGAGCATCGTGAGGCGCTTAACAGCTCTGTCGATGAGGCCATTGATCACTATCTGGCGAATTACGGAGGCCTGCTTGAGCAATGGGACAGCGTTCTGGACGAAAAGGGCGTTCAGAAAGTCATGATTGACGATGCTGTGATTGAAGAATTCCGTACTACGGCAGCTGATCCGATCCGCGAGAAATGGATCGCGGACATGACGGCGCAAGGCTTGCCGGGGCAGGACCTCTACGATCTGGTGCAGCTAACGCTGAAGCAGCAGCGCGGCGGCAACTGATCGCAGTTCCCGGGCGCCGTTATTGGGCGCCCGGCATTTTCAAGAATAGGGGATCACCGGAATGGCAGGACAAGCCACGGTGCTGGAGGACGGCAGTCGCCTCAGCCAGCTCGATCAGCATTTGCTGCGCGCAGAGAAGGTTCTGGCGCTGATCAGCGGGATGGCGGTTTTTGGATTGATGGTACTGGCCGTTGTGTCCGTGGGAGGGCGCAACGCCTTCAACGCCCCTTTGCCCGGGTATGTCGACTGGATCGAACAAGCCATGCCGCTGATTGCTTTTCTAGGCATCTCTTACGTTCAGCGCGATGGTGGGCATATTCGGATGGATATTGTCATCTCGCGCCTGCAGGGACGGGCATTGTGGCTGTTCGAACTGATCTCGGTGATCCTGATCCTTGTCCTGATGCTTGCACTGGTCTGGGGCAGTTGGTCCCATTTCGACCGGTCCTTTGATTTTGGCGCCCCGCTTTGGAGCAGGGATAGCTCTATCGACATTGGTATCCCTCTTTGGCCTGCCAAATTGCTCGCACCAGTTGCATTCTCGGTTTTGTGCCTACGGCTGGCTCTGCAGGTCTGGGGCTATGGGCGGGCTTTTGTGCTGGGGCTGAAAACACCAGTCGCTGTCCCTTTGATTCAGGATGCCGCAGCCCTGGCCGCTGCCGAGGCCGAGCAGCTTGAAGGGCAGGACTAGCGCATGGACACGATTGAAATTGGCCTGTGGGTCACAGGCGGTCTGCTTGTTCTTGTGCTTACAGGCATGCGGGTGGCCTTTGCAGCCGCTCTGACCGGGCTGATCGGGCTCGTCTGGATTTTCTGGGCAAAATTCGGCTATGACCCAGACCGGTTTGGCAAGGCGGTGACGGTTGCCGTGAAGACAGCCGGACAGGTGCCGCATTCCAAGGTTGCCTCACATACGCTCAGCCTGATCCCGACGTTTATCCTGATCGGGTATCTTGCCTATTACGCCGGTTTGACCCGCGCGCTGTTCGAGGCTGCCAAACGTTGGATTGCCTGGGTTCCCGGCGGGTTGGCGGTTTCAACGATTTTTGCAACGGCAGGATTTGCGGCTGTGTCTGGAGCTTCGGTGGCGACATCAGCCGTTTTTGCCCGCATTGCCATCCCCGAGATGCTGAGCGTCGGGTACAACAAACGTTTCGCTGCGGGGGTCGTGGCTGCAGGGGGCACGCTGGCTTCGCTGATCCCGCCATCCGCAATTCTGGTGATCTATGCCATTATCGTCGAGCAGGATGTCGGCAAGCTGTTGTTGGCGGGGTTCATTCCGGGCGCGTTTTCCGCACTTGTTTATGGATTGCTGATTGTTGGCATTGCGGTGGTGTTCAAGAACGTCGGCCCCCCTGTGACAGGGTTCACATGGAAACAACGTTTCGCCGCACTTCCCGGAGCTTTTCCGATCGTGGCGGTCATCCTGATCATTATCTGCTTTGTCTACAACCCGTTTGGTAACAAGGCCTGGGGTACTCCGACAGAAGGCGGCGCCATCGGCGCCTTCATCGTGTTCTGTTTCGCACTGTTCCATGGGATGCGGTGGCCCGAATTCAAATCCGCTCTGCTGGAAACTGCAAAACTGACAGCCATGATCTTTTCGATCATCTGGGGTGTCCTGATTTACGTGCGTTTCCTGGGGTTTGCCGACCTGCCTGGTGCATTTTCAGACTGGATCACGTCGTTGGAAATGTCGCCCATGCTGATCCTGATCTGTATCCTGCTGGCCTATGCCGTTCTGGGCATGTTCATGGATGCCATCGGTATGCTGCTTCTGACACTGCCGGTGGTGTACCCAGCCGTGATGGCACTGAACGGGGGAGAGACCGTCAGTGCCGCCGAAAGCGCCTTTGGCATGTCAGGCCCTATGTGTGCCATCTGGTTTGGCATTCTGGTTGTGAAGATGGCCGAGTTCTGTCTGATCACACCGCCCATTGGTCTGAACTGTTTTGTGGTGGCCGGGGTGCGTCCGGATCTTAGCGTTCAGGACGTGTTTAAAGGCGTGACGCCCTTCTTCATCGCTGATGCAGTGACCATTGCCTTGCTGGTCGCGTTTCCTGGTATCGTGCTCTACCTGCCGTCATTGGCCGGATAAAAAAACACCCCGGCGAAAACCGGGGTGAGTAGGGTGATGTTGCGGGTTCTTTATTGTGCCCGCATCAACATCCCGAACAGGTCGCGGGGGTCGTCCGGATCTGCAAGCATATCTAAAGATTCAGAGTATTCAGTACCTTCAATGGCATTCTTGATGTAACGTAGCGCCGAAAAATCTTCGATCGCGAACCCCACGCTATCGAACAGAGTGATCTGGCGGTCGTCGGTGCGGCCCGTGGCCTGTCCGATCATCACCTGCCACATCTCTGTCACTGGGTGATCTGCCTCCAGTGCCTGAATTTCGCCCTCGATCCGCGTTTGTTCAGGGTACTCGACGAAAATCCCTGACCGTAAAAGGATGTCCCGATGCAATTCGGTTTTGCCTGGGCAATCTCCGCCGATTGCGTTGATGTGAACGCCGGGGCCAACCATATTGTCGGTCAGGATGGTTGCGTTCTTTTTGTCGGCTGTGCAGGTGGTGATGATCTGCGCGCCTTCGATCGCGTCTTCGGGCGTTTTGCACGCCACCACGGTCAGGCCTTTGTTCTGAAGGTTCGCTACACATTTGGCCGTAGCGTTCTGATCAACGTCGTACAAGCGAACGGTGTCCACCCCGCACATGGCTTTGAACGCAAGGCACTGAAACTCAGATTGAGCGCCATTGCCAATCATTGCCATCGTCGTGGCATTCTTGGGCGCAAGGTAGCTGCCGACCAGTGCAGATGTCGCGGCCGTGCGAAGGGCCGTGAGCATCGTCATTTCAGTCAAAAGGGTGGGGTAGCCCGTGTAAACATCCGCCAACAATCCAAACGCCGTGACGGTCTGCAGCCCTTCAGAGGTGTTTTTGGGGTGGCCATTGACGTATTTGAAACCATAGGCCTCACCGTCCGAAGTTGGCATCAATTCGATCACGCCATGCGGTGAATGCGCCGGAATGCGGGGGGTCTTGTCAAAACTCTCCCATCGCTTGAAATCGGTTTCGATCTGTGCGGCAATCTGCGTGATCATCTGCTCGACGCCGATATGATGAACAAGCCGCATCATGTTGTCGACGGAAACAAAAGGCACCAGGGCCTTGTCAGAAGGTGCAGTCATCAGAAGCTCCGTGTCGGACGGTCAAAGATACGGCGGCCCATCAGTGAAGCAGCCAAATCAACCATCAATTTCGCGGTCCGTCCACGCTCATCCAGGAACGGGTTCAGTTCGACCAGATCGAGCGAGCAGACCAATCCGCTTTCATGTAGCAATTCCATGGCGAGATGCGCTTCACGCTCGGTCGCGCCGCCGGGCACGGTGGTGCCGACGGCAGGGGCGATAGCAGGATCAAGGAAATCGACATCCAATGACACGTGCAGGATACCATTTTCTGCCCTTACTCGGTCCAAAAATGCCATGAGCGGGGCTTTGATCCCATTTTCGTCAATGCTGCGCATGTCTGCAAGCATGGCGCGCTCTTGCTCAAGCTCGGCGCGTTCGGCCGGGTCGACCGAGCGCAATCCGATCATGCCTACCCTGTCCGTCGGGACGACATCGGGCAGAGGTGGAAAAGCGTCAAAACCGGATTGCCCGGTGAAATAGGCGACGGGCGTGCCGTGCAAGTTGCCACTGCCGGTGCTGTTGGGCGTATGAAAATCGCTGTGTGCATCAAGCCAGAGCACGAACAAAGGGCGTCCGATCTGTTTGGCATGGGCGGCCATTCCCGCAACGGTGCCCATCGACAAGGCGTGGTCACCACCCATGAAGATGGGAACGCCCTGCGGCGCAGAATCCTGTGCCGCCTGGCTCAGGGCTTGTGTCCAGCCGATGCATTCGGGCAGCGAAAACAAATGCGAGTGCTCGGGCACATCGACATCTTCGGGGCGAACATTCCCCCGATCATTCACGGTGTGACCAAGGTCTGTCAGTGCGTCTTGCAGACCTGCAACGCGGTAGGCGTCCGGGCCCATTCGACAACCTTGTCGGCGCTTGCCGGCGTCCATGGGTGCGCCGATCAGTATTATATCTTTCATATCCATGTGCTCATTTAGCCTGTCAGTACGTCTTGCGTGAAGAAAGCAAATTGTTCAATATGAATACAAGAAATCCGAAATGGGAAATAAATATGGACGATTTGGACACTCGCCTGCTCAGCGCCCTGCACAGAGATGCCCGGGCATCTTTGTCCGAGCTTGCAGAAACCCTTGGCGTGACCCGCACAACCGTGCGCAGCAGGCTACAGCGTCTAAAGCAATCAGGTGAAATCGTTGGCTTTACGGTCCTGACCCGCCGTGACGTGGCGCAAAGTCCGGTGCGTGGCTTGATGATGCTGGAAATCGAAGGACGAGGCACGGAAAGGACCATGGCCAGAATTGCAGCTATGCGGCAGGTCCGTGCGGTGCATTCGACAAACGGAAGCTGGGATCTGATCGCCGAGATCGGCACGGAAACGCTGGCCGAGCTCGACGAGGTGCTGTTTCAAATCCGACGGATGGAAGGCATCAACCGGTCAGAAACGAACCTGCTGCTTTCAACACGCAAAGGCCGGTTTTAACTCTGATCGTGCAGATTCCTTGTAGTGCTTTGAGCTTGAAGGAAATTGTGACAGAATTTCATTGAGGGTGACACAAGCCTCACCTGTCGTTTTGATGGGGTGCGGGGTTGCGCACGATAATGGCTGGGGCGGATATCTTAAGCATGGCGACACAAGATCAAAACGCAGGCTCCAAAGCCGTGAATTGGGCAGAAAAACTTGCCACGCTCGTTGAAAAGCCTTGGGTTCGGATTGCGATACCGGTCTTTATCACGTTGATGGCACTGACGATTTTGCATGATCTGTCTGCGCATGTGAAATGGTCAGATGTGCAAACCGACATTGCGGCAACGTCATGGAAACTGATGTTCTTCGCCCTCTGCTGGACCGCATTCAGTTTTGCGTCACTATCATTTTATGACGTCTTCGCAGTTCAAAGCGTTGCGGGTGGTAAGGTGCCGTTGCCCGTGGCCGGTATGGCAGGCGCGAGTGGATACGCAGTCTCCAATTGTCTCGGGTTTTCGTACATCACGGGGACTGCAATTCGGTACCGGATCTATGCATCGTTGGGGTTGGATCTGGGTCGCGTGGCTGGGGTGATTGCCACATCCTGGGTCGCATTCTGGATGGGATTGATTCTGATTTTGGGTGTTCTGCTGACGTTGCACCCGGACGGGATCTCCAAGGTCATGCCCATCAGCGAAACGACCGAAACCATCATCGGGCTTTGCATGCTCGCTGGCTTGGTGATTTTGTTCATCTGGCTGTCCAGCGGTGGGCGCCGATTGGCCTTTGCCGGGGTAGGGTTTGATCTGCCCGGAGGCAAGCTGGCTGGTCTGCTTACGCTGGCCGCGCTTGGCGACCTGTTTGGCGCATCTATGGCGCTGTATGTTCTGATGCCGGATGATCTGGGCGTCGGATTTCCGTATTTCTTTACGATCTATATTGCAGCGATTGCCGTCGGAATCCTCAGCCATGCGCCAGGCGGCATTGGCGTTTTCGAGGCGACGCTGATCGCTGGTCTCGGCGCCTCAGGCCGATCCGACGTAATTGCCGCGCTGCTGCTGTACCGCGTGGTTTACACCTTCCTGCCTTTTGCCATTGCAAGCTTGTCGATCGGTGTCGCTTCGGCACTGACCCAACGCCGCCGGATCGGCGGGGCGGCGACATGGGTCTATCGCGTTATCCGTCCCATGGTGCCAATGGTTGCTGCTGGTGTGGCGGCCGTGGCCGGTGTGATCCTTCTGGTCTCGGGCGCGTTGCCGTCCGATAGCCAGAATCTGGGTGTCTTGCGCGAATTTCTGCCCCTGTCTTTTGTCGAAGCATCACATCTGGCCGGCAGCGCCGTGGGTGTTTTGCTTATCCTGGTGTCGCGCGGTTTGTTCCGCAAACTCTACCGCGCATGGGTTGTTGCCATGCTGCTGATGGTGGCGGGATTTGCCGCCTCGCTGGCCAAGGGTTTGGACACCCACGAAGCGATCAGCATGGTGGGCACCATTGCGTTGCTTGCCACCTTCAGAGGCGCGTTCTATCGCGTCAGTGGTGCGTCGATCTTCAGGCTGAACATCCCATGGCTGGCCAGCGTCATTGCCTTGTTGGCAGTTGTCTTCTGGGTCGGCCTTTTTGCCTATTCCCATGTTCAGTATCAGAACGCTTTATGGTGGGAGTTTGCGTGGAACGGGGATGCGTCGCGTTTCTTAAGGTCGAGCCTAGTGGTTGCCGTCATCCTTGGCGTCGTCGCAGTGAACTCATTGTTTGGTCGCGAAATCCCAGCGCCAGCGCGCGTCGGTATCCCCAAGGCGGTTGAAAAGCTTGTTATGGAAAGTGAGGATACGGAGTCTCAGATTTCCCTGACGGGTGACAAGCAATTTCTGATTTCACCGGATGAGACTGCCTTTATCGCCTACGCCGATACTGGAAACGCCATAGTCTCTAAAGGCGAACCTGTTGGGGATGAAACGGCCGGACAACAACTGATCTGGCAGTTGCGCGAGATGGCAGATCGCGAAGGGAAGCTCTGTGCGTTTTACAGTGTTTCGACCAAGTACCTGCCCACGTTTCTGGATCTTGGCCTGTCGATCCTGAAAATCGGCGAGGTCGCGCGCGTGCCGTTGGAAGATTTCTCGTTGGATGGAAAGCCTCGCAAGCGGTTTAGGCAAGCCAAGAACCGGGCCGAGCGAGAAGGCTATGTGTTCGAGATTATTGCCAAGGAAGATCTTGCGCCTGTACTGCCGGAACTGCGTCAGATTTCCGATCACTGGCTGGAAAAGAAGGCCGGGGCCGAGAAGGGGTTCGCCTTAGGCGGGTTCGACGATGATTACCTGTCTTACTTCGACCATGCCGTGCTGAGAGACGGTGATACCGGCAAAATCATGGCCTTTGCCAATCTGTTTCAGGGCGGCAATAAATCCGAGCTTTCGCTGGACCTGATGCGGTATGAGCCTGACAGCCCCAGCTTTGTTATGGATGCGCTGTTTGCAGAAATGATGGCATGGGGGTCCGAGCAGGGCTTTCACTGGTTTTCGTTGGGCGCGGCACCGTTCTCGGGGATCGAAAACCGTCAGCTGGCGTCGATTTGGAACAAGATCGGTGGGTTCGTCTATGAACATGGTGAGCAGTTCTATCACTTTGAGGGGCTGCGATCGTTCAAGCAAAAATTCGACCCAGAATGGAGCCCAAATTACCTGGCTAGCCCTGGCGGCCTTGCGGCACCGCGGATTCTGTATGAGGTAAATATTCTGATCTCGGGCGGGTTGCGCGGATTGACGAAATAGCTGTCAGTTCAGGCTGGCGCGTGTTGGGGCCTGTTCCAGCAGGTCCCCCCAATCGGTCCGATATGCCATTTCAGCCAACACCGTTTCGGGCAGGAATTCCTGATTTTGACGGATCTGCCAGCCGCCGCCCAAGCCTTTGTAGACCGCTACCAGATTGCTCGAGACCTGTTGGCGTGCCTGGATCAGGTTGGCCTGCGACCGCAAAAGCGCGGTTTGTGTGTTCAGGATACGTGAATAGCTGGCGATCCCATCCCTGTACTGACTGATGGCGATGTCCGCGGCCTTACGCGACGCGTCCACGCTCTGTTGATAGAACCCGACCTGTTTGCGCGCCTGCACGTAGGCAACCATGGCGCTTTCGACCTCGGAATAAGCCGTCAGAACGGTGTTCTGATAGTTGGCGATCAGCGCCTGATAGGCGGCGTCCTGCGCGCGCACATTGTTCTTGATCCGCCCGTAATTCAACACGTTCCAAACAACGCCCGCGCTTGCCAGCCCGGTGGTGCTGTTTGAGCTGAACAGATCCCGCCCGCCCGAGGCCTGCAAGCCGATAGATCCAGACAGGACAAACTGCGGATACAGGTCCGCCATGGCAATCCCGACCTGTGCTGATTGCGTGGCGGCGGCCAGTTCGGCGGCGCGCACATCTGGACGCCGGCGCAGCAACTCGGCCGGAATACCAACCGAGACATTGGACCGTGCCGATGGAATCCGTCCCGAGTTGCCCAGCAGGCTGGTCATGCGTGACGGGGTGGTGCCCAACAGAACCGCCAACGCGTTCTTGGTTTGCTGCAAATCGCTTTCCAACTCGGGCACCAGCGCTTTGGTGTTGTTCAAAAGCGCCTTGGATTCCTGCACGTCCAGCTCGGTCGTGACACCGTTATCAAACCGAAGCTGGGTCAGGTCTGCGGATTCCTGTTGCAGCTTAATATTATCGCGGGCCACAAACAGCGACTCCTGCAAGGCCCGGATATTGACATACAGGGCCGCTACATCGCCGGTCAGTGTGACCAGCGCGTCATCATAGTTTGCCACCTGCAAGGCCAGGTTCGACCGAGCCGCCTGAACACCGCGCCGCTGCGCGCCCCAGACATCCAGTTCCCACTGCGCATCAAATCCAACCTGCGACGTGGAAAACTCGGTATCCAATGGGATGATCCGGTTGATGTCCGCGACAGGGGCAAGGTTATCACTGATCTGTCGCCGTTCCAGCGATCCGCCGATCGCCTGTGATTGTGGATAGAGCTCGCCGAAGGCGATGCCCAGTTGCGCGCGGGCCTGCAGCACGCGGGCACCGGCCACCTGCAAAGTCAGGTTTTGCGCATATGCTTCGGCGATCAACTTGTTCAGGGTCGGATCGTTGAACGTCTCCCACCATTTGACCACCGGCGCACTGCGCGAAGTTAGCCCGCTTTGGCCGACACTGGGGCTGTTCACCTCGATCCACTGTTTGACGACGGGTGAATTCGGCCGGACGAAATCGGGGCCGACAGGGGTGCACGCGACAAGCACTGCAGTGCAAAGGGCAGTTCCCATCAGTCTGCGAAAGGATGTGGCCCGTGTCATGATGCGTGTCCTTAAATATCCAGCGGTCGAATGAAGTTGGCGAATGAATAGAGGCGGATGTTGATGCGCCGCAGAAACTCAAAGGTTTGGCCTTGGCCAGTGTAAATCGCGACGGCCGCGTGGCCACCCGCCGGAAACGTATGTTTCTCGGGGACATCTACGGTGATCTGTACCGCGATCCGCCCGGGAATCTTCGGCAGCTCAAAACCGGGCAGGCGGCCTGATGGCAGATACTGCCCTTGGCGCGTGGCCCACCAGATCGCCTCGACTTTGCCGGGTAGAATTTCGCCGGGGTAAAGGTCCAGAGCCACCTCAACCTCTTGCCCCGGTTCGACAAATTTCAGGTTTTGCTGCCGAAACGTCGCCAGAATATAGGGGCTGTCTTCGGTCACAAAACTGGCAATGGCCCCAAGTCGGATATCTCCGACCACCAATCCGGGGCGTGCCTGTTGCGAAACGATCATGCCGTTTTCAGGGGCGTAGATTGTCGTGTTTTCAAGGAAGTATTCGGCCTCGGCCAACTGGGCTTGCGCCTGAAGGATACCGGTGTTGACCCCGTCGATCTGCGACTCCAATGCCAGCTGTGCCTTTTGAAGGTTTGCTTCGGCCTGTTTGACGGATGCCTGATCTTCGGTAACCTGCTCGTTCCAGCGATCCAGTTCGTCCTGCCGGGCACCGCCGGCAGGGACAAGATTTTCATAGCGTGCCTTTTGCGTCAGGGCGTAAGCCAGCTGCGCGTTGGCCCGTTCGACCGCTTCGGTCGAGGCGATCACGTCCTGTTCAAGAATCTTGGCATTTTGTTCCGCCGCAACCAATTGGGCATTGGCGTTGTCGACCGCAAGCGAGAAAATCGTGTCGTCAAAGCGATACAGGGGATCGCCCTTGGTGATCTGAGTGTTTGGTTCCACCAACACTTCGGTCAGAATCGTTGGCTGGGTCAGTTTTGGCACGATCTGGATTGTTGAGCGTACCACGTGACTGTCGACAGAGAAGGGCTGAAAAAACCGCAGCGCGACAAGAAAGATCAGCAACAGATGCGCCCCGACCCAGAACGAGACAATCCCCCAGGTGATGCTGAACTTCAGCCATTGCGCCTTGAAGAAAATGAACCAGACGAAAATGATGTAGAAAAGCGTGATGCCAAGAGCGACGAACATAATATTTTGATTCCTTAAGCCTTAGCTTTTCCGCGTCTCGTCAGAAGCGGGCAGATATTCTTCTTTGACCGTGCCGCCCAGACGTTCGATCTCTTTCCGGATGGCGTCGCGTTCGTCTTCGGGCAAGCGGCGAATATCAACGGTCATGCCGTCGTGGAACGCCCACATAAAGGCATGTACCCAGGGAACGACGGCCAAGAACCCCATCCACCCCATGATCTTCACGGCCTCGGCATGGGGATGATTGCGCTTGATCGCGATCCGTCCAGGCAGACCCATTATGAACAGAAACAGCCCCATCACAGCCGCCAAAATCAGGATCAATGCAACGAATGTCAGATAGTCATAATAGCCCAGCGGCTGGCCCAAAAGTCCCATGCGCGTTCCTCGTTTCAGGAAGGTTGTCCCATCCTCAGTTGTTGGTGCCCAATTCGTCAATCAATTTGTAGCTGGTCGGTGGGTCGGCACAAATGCCTGGACCGCATTCAATCAATGTCGAAACAGCATTCAAGGCGGCCAATCCCAGCATGATGAAGAAGGCGGATTTAGCGAGGGTACTGCCTCCGAAGCGGGGCTCGGTTTTGGAATCTTCGACATATTGGCGATCGAACAGCAGCATGATGGCTGTACCCAATAGGATCAGAAAAAAGCAAATCGCGGCCCAAGTGTAATAGTGCAAGCCCAAAACAGGCGACCCGTAGTGACCTGTTCCCGGAACGATATGAAGGAGAATTTGACGCACGGATACGCTGCCGCCGAACAGCGCGGCAATCAGCACAATAGCATAGTGTTGCGGACGTGACCCATACAGCAGGTTGAGGCCAAGTCCAACGCCGACAGCAACAAATCCGACGCGTTGCAACAAGCAAAGAGGGCACGGTAGTTCATCCAGTTTGAACTGATAGAGATAGGCCAGTATCAGCACCAGGCTGACAGCCAACATTCCAAAGGCGTTTAAGGTTCTGGACAATTCCGGTGTCATCACGACCTCCTATAGTTGAATGGTCAGTTGGCTGGTTGCGTGGAATTTCAACCAGTAGACACTCAACGCCAGTGTGATGAAGAACAGCGTATTGGCGGCCATTGTCATCTTGAAATAACTTAACCCCATGACGACTGTAAGTAACGCAAATAAAAGCGCTATCATGGCCTGGTTCTCCCAATCCGTTTGCGATGGCAATGTTTGAGAATACTGTCAGGACCAACCTTGTCTTGCAAGGATAGTGAGAGGTATTGGTGTTCAAAACAGAATGGCGATGGGGCTACGTCACGCGGAGTGATGTGTCCCAATCGGCCAGTTTTCGGGTTAGATCGTCAGGCAGCGGGCAATCTGTGTAAAACGAGTCGATGTCGGTCAGGGACGCGATGCGCGCCGGGGCAGAGCGTTGGAACTTTGAGTGATCGGCAACCAGAAACGTACGCCGTGCCTGTTCGATGATGGTCTGGCTGACAAGCACCTCCTGAAAATCGAAATCCATAAGATCGCCGTCGGCATCCAGTGCGGAACATCCGACAATGGCATAGTCGAACTTGAATTGCCTGATGGTCGAGACGGTCAGGTTGCCGATCAACCCACCATCCGAACGGCGCAGAATTCCACCTGCGACAACGATCTCACACTCTGGGTTCTCGACCAGAATATTTGCGACATTCATATTGTTGGTCACCACCATCAGGTTCTTGTGACTCAGCAATTGGCGCGCAACAGCCTCGGTCGACGTTCCGATGTTCATGAACACCGATACCCCGGCCGGAATGTCCGCAGCACAAAGTTGCGCAATCTGTGTCTTGGCGTCTTCGTTCAGGCTGCGTCGGTCCTCGTACCCGATATTGGAGACGCCTGATCGCAAAACCGCACCGCCATGCACCCGGTCCAGCTTGCCCAGGTCCGACAGTTCAGACAGATCCCTGCGGATGGTCTGGACCGTCACGCCGAACTTCGCGGCCAAATCGTCGACCGCCACACGGCCGTTTTGTTTGGCCATATTCAGAATGTCGGATTGGCGAAAAGAAAGCGACATATGCGGCTCCGGTGATCTTCGATTTGTTCGTTTTTGTTCTTTTTGGGGAGATTTGCAAGGGCTTGAGTTTTTCAAAGCGTGTGGGCGTGCTCAATGCTTGCGCTTCAAACACCTGACTTTCAAAGCAATGACAGCCCGGCGGGACTCTAAAGCGGAGGTTTGTGCTTTAGTATTGTTTTCATCTAAAAACGAATATAAACGAAAGATAAAATAGATGAAGCGAACGCATTCGAGCGTTCAGCATGAAGGATCATCCTGCCATGGACCAGCGAGATAACCAGATCACCGACCTGTTCATTATCGGCGGTGGGATCAACGGGTGCGGAATCGCGCGGGATGCGGCCGGACGAGGTTTGTCGGTGGTGCTGGCGGAAATGAACGATCTGGCGTCGGCCACATCGTCTGCATCGACCAAACTGTTCCACGGCGGGTTGCGGTACCTTGAGTATTTCGAAATCCGTCTTGTACGAGAGGCGCTGATCGAGCGTGAAACCCTGCTGCGCGCGATGCCGCATATCAGTTGGCCAATGCGCTTCGTGCTACCCTATCACGAAGACATGCGGTTTGATGCTGAAACACCAACGTCCAAGCTGCTCAGTACGGTTATGCCGTGGATGCGCGGGCGTCGTCCGGCCTGGTTGATCCGGTTGGGATTGTTTCTTTATGACCATCTGGGTGGCCGCAAGATCCTGCCGGGCACGACGTCATTGAACCTGCACACGGCACCCGAAGGTGCGCCGCTTCAGGACAAGTTTGAAACGGCATATGAGTATTCCGACTGTTGGATCGAGGATTCGCGACTGGTTGTGCTGAACGCGCGCGACGCGGACTCCCGGGGGGCACAGATCATGGTGCGGACCGAGGTTACTTCGGCCGAGCGGGTAGACAACTTATGGCACGTCACGATCCGGGACAGAGACAGCGACGAAACCCGGATGATCCAGGCGAAGATGTTGATCAACGCGGGCGGACCATGGGTGGGTGATATCATTCAGACAAAGATCCATGTGAACTCTCGGGAAGGGGTACGTTTGGTACGGGGTAGCCATATCGTCACGCCCAAGCTTTATGATCACGACAAATGCTATTTCTTTCAGGGCGAGGACGGGCGCATCATTTTTGCCATTCCGTACGAGCGGGATTTCACCCTGATTGGCACAACCGATCAAGATCATTCCGACCCGTCCGTTCCCCCCGAGTGCACCGAGGTCGAACAGGACTATCTGTGTGACTTCGCCACGAAATATTTCAAGAAGCCGGTGACCCGCGACGATATCGTGTGGACCTATTCGGGTGTGCGTCCGCTGTATGACGACGGGGCCAGCAGTGCAACAGCAGCAACCCGGGACTATACGTTGAAAGTCGACGCCAATGGTGGGGCACCCGTTCTGAACGTGTTTGGTGGCAAGATCACCACTTATCGTCGTTTGGCCGAAAGTGCGCTGGAGAAGGTTGCCGAGCATTTCCCGAATTTGCCTGGACCCTGGACCGCAGGTGTCGCGCTGCCGGGCGGTGATTTCCCCGTGACCGGCGTGCAAGACCAGATAGCTCGGCTGATGATTGATTACCCGTTTCTCGGCCAACCGTGGGCCGCGCGCCTTATCCGGGCCTATGGTACCGAGGCGAGGGCGGTACTTGGTGAAGCAAACGAGGCCACGGATCTGGGAGAGGATTTTGGTGCAACCCTGACCACCCGCGAAGTGACTTGGCTGATGGACAAGGAATATGCGCACAAGGCGGATGATGTGGTCTGGCGTCGTAACAAGCTGGGGCTTCGCTTGTCCGCGGGTCAGATCGCGCGGTTGGATGAGTGGATGGTTGAACGGCGAAACGCCCAAAGCGCGGCCTAACGCGTCGCCTTTCAAATACCGGTTTGAATGGTGCTTTGAAACCATCACTGATCGTGCTACCCAACGGGCACGGTCGGCAGACACCGAGGCGTCGCTGCTCTTATCAGAGTGCTAAACCTGCTATTCATTCCCAAACGGCATCGCATAAACTAGGGCGTTGTTTCGTTAAGTCAGTGACCGACGATCGAGCAAAGCGCCCGCTATGGATGCACGATGACCAAAACCCCTTTACCCTTGCACGCAGATGATCTGACGCTGTTTGCAAAATCTTTGTCCAGGCAACTTGGCGTAGCGAGCCCCTCGCACCTGGTACTGCTGAATATGATCGCCCGGGCGGCCGGGTTTCAAAACGTTCAGCACATGCGGTCCGTTACTGCCGCTCAACGGCGGTTGGAGGTACAATCGCATAAACCTCCGGTCGATATGCGTTCGGTCGAGCGCGCACTGTTTCAGTTCGATAACACTGGTCGCTTGCGTCAGTGGCCTTCGAAACGGTCCGTGCAAACCCTCGCCCTTTGGGCTCTGTGGGCTGCTTTGCCTGCTGGTGACACGCTTCACGAGCGCGATGTGAATGAGCGTCTGAACCGCGAACACCTGTTCAGCGATCCGGCGACCTTGCGGCGCTGCATGATTTCTTGTGGCCTGTTGACACGGCAAAACGACGGAACCGATTACAAACGGGTCGAACAAGCCCCGCCTGCCGAAGCAGAAGCGTTGATCCGTGCGGTAACGACCCTGCGACGGGTTCGAAGGGAAAATGAAGTTCTCAATTAGACGCTCCGTTGGAGATCCAAGGTTGACCGATCAGATCCCGTGAATTGAAAAAGCCCCGCAGTATCTGCGGGGCTTTTGTGTTCAACGACCACTATGGTCAGGCTGTTTCTTCAGGCGAGTCCGGACCATTCTTACTGCCCTTCAACCATTCTCTCAGCCCCTGCATCAGGGCGTAGAGGACGGGCACCAAGATGACACCAACCAATGTTGCTGCGAGCATGCCGCCAAATACCGCCACCCCGATGGCTTTCTGACTGGCCGCACCAGCGCCGTTTGCCGCAAGAAGCGGGACAACACCCAGCAGGAAGGACAGCGCTGTCATCATCACGGCCCGGAATCGTTGAAACGCGGCTTCGGCAGCAGCTTCTTTGATGGACAGTCCCTTGGCGCGTTGTTCCATCGCAAATTCGACAATCAGAATGCCGTTCTTTGATGCCAAGCCCACAAGCATGATCATGCCAATTTGCGTGTAAAGGTTGATATCGCTGCCCACAATTGCCACCGCGGCAACCGCGCCGAACAAGGCAACGACGACCGATAGCAGGATCGACACAGGGAGTGACCAGCTTTCATATTGGCCGACAAGGAACAGATATCCGAACAGGATGGCGAGCCCCAGGATCACGATGACAATGCTGCCCGATGCCAATTGCTGTTGCGCTGTTCCGGTCCACTCAAAGGCGTAGCCCGGGGGCAGGGCGGTCACAGACTCCTCGGTCATCACATTGATCGCATCCCCGCTGGACAGGCCCGGCGCTGGAACCGCTGTAACTGTAGCGGATCGGAACAGGTTGTGGCGTTTTAGCAAAACCGGCCCCAATACGTTTTCGACATCAATCAGCGTGCCCAAAGGCACCATTTCCCCTTGGGTGGATCGAACATAGAGGTTCGAGATATCCTCGACATTGTCACGATATGTCCCGTCTGCCTGAATCATCACGCGATAGACCCGACCAAACAGGTTGAAATCGTTCACATAATACGAGCCCAGTTGAGCCTGCATCGTCTGGAAAATCTCGGACACGGACACTTGCAGCGTCTTGGCCTTCTCCCGGTCCAGATCAACGAAAAGCTGAGGAACATTTGCGCGGAACGTCGTATAAGACTGTGCGATTTCAGGTCGTTGATTGGCCGCATACACAAAGGACCCGACTGCAGATGCCAGATCTTGTGGCGTGCCGCCACCGGTTTGCTGAACCTCCATTTCGACGCCGGCCGACATGCCCAATCCCTGAATGGGTGGTGGGTTAAAGGCCAGGATAGAAGCTGCTGACTCGCCGTTGGCAATCGCGAGGATCTTGGCAAGGATGGCATCGGCACTCAGGTCATCTTCTTGTCGTTCGCTCCAGTTGTCGAGATTGACGAAAATCGCTGCCCCGTTGGTAATGGTGCCATTGAGCATCGAAAAGCCATTGACCAGAACGGTACTGGCAACCCCGGGGATTTCGCGAATTTTCTCATCCACGCGTTTGGTAACGGTCTCCGTCCGTTCCAAGGTCGCTGCGTCAGGCAGCTGCACATCCACGAACAGGTAGCCGTTGTCCTCAAGCGGAATGAAGCCCGCTGATGTGTTGGACATGATCGTCCCGGTGCCCATACCCAGCGCCACAATCAGGCCCAGTGCGATCACTGGCATAATCAGGAGCTTGCGCACCAGTGAAACATAGCCATTCCGAACAGTGCCGATGAACCCCTCGAACAAGGCCAGAATCCCTTTGGGTGGGCCGGATCGAGCGCGCAGTACCAAGCCACACAGTGCCGGCGAAAGGGTGAGCGCGTTGATGGATGAGATCACGACAGCAGTCGAGATTGTGACGGCAAACTGTGAATATAGCCGCCCGGTGATGCCAGGCATGAAGGTGACTGGCACAAACACCGCCAGCAGAACCAGCGTGGTTGCAATGACCGGGCCCGTGATCTGGCCCATTGCCTTTCGCGTCGCCTCGGCCGGGGGCAGGCCTTCATCCGCGATGATGCGTTCGACGTTTTCGACAACAACGATGGCATCATCCACCACGATCCCGATGGCGAGCACCAACGCGAACAGAGAAATGGTGTTCAACGACATGCCGAACATTAACAAGAACGCGAATGTCCCGATCAGAGAGACCGGGATTGCGACTGCTGGAATGATTGTAGCTCTCCAACTGCCCAGGAACACAAACACGACCGAGATCACCAGAACGAATGTCAGGATCAGAGTTGAGACCACATCGTTCAACGAGGCTTCGACGAAGTCCGTGGTGTTGAAGGGCACGTCGTATTCCACATCAGAGGGGAAGGAGCGCGACAGTCGCTCCAACTCGGTCTGAACTCGCTCGGACACGGCCAGCGCATTGGCACCAGGGGCCTGATAGATACCGATCACGGTGGCTGGAACTGCTTGAAAATAACCAGAGGCCGAATAGAACTGGGCGCCCAGCTCGGTTCTGGCAATGTCTTTGACGCGAACGATAGCACCGGCCTCGCCGGTGCGGATCACAATATTGGAGAACTCCTCGGCCGAGGTGAGGCGGCCTTTGGATTTGATAGTGTACTGAAACGTCTGCCCTTCAGGCACAGGGGGGGAACCAATGGAGCCAGCAGAAACCTCGATATTCTGCTCGCGAATGGCGTTGATCACGTCGCCGGGCGTGATGGACAAGGCCGCCATCTTGTCGGGATCCATCCAGATCCGCATGGCGTATTCCAGGTTGGTCAGGACGTCGGCCTTACCAACGCCTTGAACACGGGCCAGTGCATCGCGCAGATTGATCGAGGCGTAGTTTGACAGAAAAACGCTGTCATAAGTGCCTTCAGGCGAAGTCAGCGTGACCAGCATCAGCATATTCGTCGAAGATTTCTGTGTGACGACACCCGAAGATGTCACTTCGGCTGGTAAAGAGGACGTTGCCTGCGCCACCCGGTTTTGCACGTTTACCGACGCGATGTCAGGATCTGTGCCGACCTCAAAGGTGACGTTCAGCGAGTAGGACCCGTTATCTGATGAGGTGGACGTCATGTAAATCATGTCGTCCACGCCGTTGACCTGCGCCTCAATCGGGGCAGCTACGGTGTTTTCAACGGTTTCGGCGTTGGCACCGGTATAGGTGGCCGTAACGCTGACTACCGGTGGGGTAATGTCCGGGAATTGGGCGACTGGCAGGACCATATATCCGATGCCGCCCAAGATGGTCAGGACAAGCGAGATGACAAGCGCCAGCTTTGGCCGGCTGATGAACAGGGCTGAGAACATCAGTTATTCTCCCGGCTGTTCAGAGGCGACAACCGCGTCCACGGCAACGCCCGGGCGCACCCGCTGCAGACCCTCGACAATGACGCTTTCACCTTCGCGCAACCCATCTACAACAATAATAGCTGTGTCGACCGTATCGCCGGTGGTGATGTAGCGCTGTTCGACCATCTGCTTGTCATTGACAACCAGAACAAATTCGCCCCGTTGGTCGCGCTGTAAAGCCGCCTGTGGGATGAGAACCTGCAGCGTTGGCTCCAGCGCTTCGATATGAACATTCAAAAATGCGCCGTCCAGGATCAGGCGTTTAGCATTGTCAAACTCAGCCCTCATCGTGATCGCTCCGGTCAGAGGATCGATGCGGTTGTCCACAAAAACGATCTTTCCGGTTTCATCCAAATCGGTTCCGTTAGGCAGCGTGACGTGCACATTGGGGCTTTGTTCGCTTTCAGCTAGCGATGCGGCATTCTCGTCATAAGTTTCGAGGATCGTGGTGAACTGTTTTTCATTCAACGAAAAGTTCACGTAGATCGGTGCTTCGCTGACCAGATTGACCAATGCTGGATTATTAGGCCCGACAACATCGCCAACGCTGGTGGTCACGCGCCCAAGGCGTCCGGCGAATGGTGCTTGAATTTGGGTGTAACTCAGATCCAACTCTGCTTGTTGAATGGCAGCCTTGGCCGCTTTGACTTCGGCTTCAGCGACAAGTTCATTGGCACGGGCGATATCACGTTCTGATTCCGGGGTGGCGTCGCGTTTGTACAGTTCTTCTTTTCGCGCCAGATCGACCTTGGCCAGTTCAAGATTGGCCTCGGCGCGGTCCAGATCGGCTTTGCGAGCCTCTAACGTGGCTTCGTAGAGATCGGGTTCGATAGTGAACAGCAGATCATCTTTTTTGACCAAAGCGCCGTCTTCGACATTCTGGCTGTCCAAAAACCCGTTGACCCGCGCAACAATGTCAACTTTGTCGAAAGCTTCTGCACGGCCAATGAAAACTGCCTCATCCGTGATTTCCTGCGTATAGGCTGCCGCGATCGAAACCTTGGGGGGCGGTGCATCGCCTTGCGCCTCTTGTGCCAAAGACGGTTGCGCCATGCCCAGGAAGAAAAGCACGGCAAAATGCTTTCCCATCGCCCGGACGGGTCCGCAATGGCGAGGGTCAAAGGTTTTCAATGCAAGGGCCATGGCAAATGCCTCGTTCAAACTAAGGATTAAGTGACCAGGCACATCAAACGCCGCGCCGAGTCGATTGAATTCCGGATCAGGATGGCGGTTTTGTTGCCATATCTCAAGCTTCTTGAATACGAGTTCTTCTGGGACGCAGTCTGAATTATCTCGTCAGTTCGCTAACTTAGATCGATGCCTTTTGAGTGCAGGTCGTGAATACTGCAGATCACACCAAAAAACGGGGGCCCGTATGGCCCCCGGTTTCATCACTCAATTTCACGTGGCCTTAAGCGCGCGTGCCTGCAAACCGGGTCTGCCAGTCTTCGCGTTGCTCATCCGTGATTTTGGCGAACAGCACCTCCGGAACTGTGAATGCGTGATCCGCAGGCAGCGCATTCAGTGCAGCATCAACGTCATCCGGCCAATCGGTTGCGAGGGTATTCATAGCACTCAACATTCGCGCAGACGCGTTTGGAATAAACGGCGCGCTCAGCACTGCATACAGCCGGATCAGGTTCAGACCGAGACGGACCTGTGCAGCTGCTTGTTCCGGGTCTTCCTTGAACGTCGACCACGGGGCCGCAGCCTGCAGGTATTCGTTTCCGGCCACCCAAATTGCGCGCAGCTCTTGCGCCGACTTGCGAACTTCCATCGCCTCCATAAAGCCTTCATAGGCGCGGATGCGGCGGGTCAATTCTGAGATCAATGCGTTTTCTCGCTCGCCGTATGCGCCACCCTCGGGCACGACTTCACCAAACTTGGACCGGCAGAATTTGGTGATGCGGCTGACAAAGTTGCCAAGAACATCCGCCAGGTCTTTGTTCACCGATTGCTGGAAGTTTTCCCAGGTGAATTCACTATCGCTGCTTTCGGGTGCATGGCTCAGCAACCACCAGCGCCAATAATCAGCCGGCAGGAGGTCCAGTGCCTGATCCATGAACACACCGCGCCCCTGGCTGGTCGAGAACTGACCTCCATCATAGTTCAGGTAGTTGAACGATTTCAGGTGGTCGACCATCTTCCACGTCTCGCCAGACCCCAGAATAGTCGCTGGGAAGCTAAGCGTGTGGAACGGTACGTTGTCCTTGCCCATGAATTGGACATAGCGCACGTCATCGGCGCCCTTATCTGTGCGCCACCAGCGTTCCCATTCGGCGTCGGCTTTGCCGTTGGCATCGGCCCATTCTTTGGTGCAGGCGATGTATTCGATGGGGGCATCGAACCAGACATAAAAGACCTTGCCCTCCATGCCAGGCCAATCTTGATCGCCCTTCTTGACTGGAACGCCCCAGTCCAGATCACGGGTGATGCCGCGGTCTCGCAACCCGTCACCGTCATGCAGCCACTTTTTGGCGATCGATGTGGTCAGGATCGGCCAATCGGTTTTGCTATCGATCCACGCATCCAGCTGATCCTTCATCGCAGATTGACGCAGATACAGATGTTTGGTTTCGCGCACCTCAAGATCGGTGGACCCGGAAATGGCCGAGCGGGGCTCGATCAAGTCGGTTGGGTCCAGCTGTTTGGTACAGTTTTCGCACTGATCGCCGCGGGCGCGCTCATAACCGCAATTGGGGCAGGTGCCTTCGATATAACGGTCGGGCAGAAAGCGGCCATCCGTGTTGGAATAGACCTGCTTCTCGCTCACTTCGCGGATCAAACCAGCCTCATCCAGTTTTCCCGCGAAATGTTGCGTCAGCTTTTTGTTCTGATCACTGGACGAGCGGCCGAAGTGATCAAAGCTCAGCCCAAAGCGGTTGGCGATGTCCAACTGTACGCCGTGCATCTCGGCGCAGAATTCCGCAACCGGCTTTTCAGCCTTGGCCGCAGCCAGCTCGGCAGGGGTGCCGTGTTCATCTGTGGCACACAGGAACATCACTTCATTCCCCCGGCCACGCTGATAACGTGCGTAAAGATCCGCTGGCAATTGCGAGCCGATCAAGTTGCCGAGGTGTTTGATCCCGTTGATGTAGGGGATCGCCGAAGTGATAAGAATCCGAGCCATTTTCTGTATCCGCGTATCTGTCTGCGCGCCCGTCTACCTTATGTAACGGGTCAGCAAAAGCCCGCCCGTCGCATGGATGTCACTTTCGCGCCTTACCAGCAGAAAAAAGACGAAGAGGCGGGAATTCGGATTGTGTCAGATATGTTCGTGGCAATAACCACAGGTTGAACGCCCGACTCACAACCTCTTGAATTCTTGTTAAGGCTTCCCATATTGACTGTATACCAATGTATACAAAAACGAGGGATACTAATTGATGTTCGATTTCCTACTCGAGGGTGCATTTGCGCCTTTTACCTTGGCGCTTGCGCTTCTGTTCGGCCTTTTGGCAGTTGAACTGATTGCTTTGGTCCTGGGTGGCAGCTTGCTAGCTGGCGAAGGGGAAATCGATCTGGATATGGTGGATGCCCCCGATCTGGACATTGGTGATCTCGGTCTGGATATCGACGCGGATGTCGATCTGGGCGATTTCGAACTGGCAGAGGTCGAAAGCGATGTGCCCGATACCTCTGCGGCGGGTCCAATGGCGTGGCTGGGTGTTGGAAAGATACCCATCATGATCTGGCTTGTGGTTCTGCTGGCGGGCTTCGGTCTGTCGGGTATCGGCCTGCAACTGGCGCTGCGCGATGTGCTGGGCTTTGATCTGCCGCCTTGGGCGGCTGTGATCCCTGCCGGTGCCTTTGGTCTGTGGTTTGCCCGTGGCTTTGGCGGTGTCTTTGCCCGCCTTCTGCCCAAGACCGAGACCGAGGCGATGTCCGAACGGATGCTGGCCCGTCGCCGGGGTGTCATCACCCAAGGCACTGCGTCACGCGGTCGCCCGGCCGAGGTTCGAGTCATGGATCGCTTTGGTAATACCCATTACCTGCGCGCCGAGCCGCTGCAGGACAAGGATGCGCTGGATCAGGGCACAGATGTGCTGGTTCTACGCGACCGACGGCGCGACCGGTTCGTTCTGGTCGGCTTATCAGACTAACCAAATTTCAAACCCCTAATCTGGAGGATATTGCATGGAACTTACATTCCTAGCTGTCACAGTTGTGACTATTTTAGCGGTGATCTTGTTCATTGGCCTTGTTCTTGGCCGTCTCTATCGACGTGCGACCCGCGAGGTCAGCCTGGTGAAAACCGGCGCTGGCGGCAAGAAAGTCATCATGGATGGCGGTGTCATCATCGTGCCACTGCTGCACGAGGTCAGCCCGGTCAACATGAAGACCTTGCGCCTAGAGGTACAGCGCAGCGACGAGGCCGCGCTGATTACCAAAGATCGGATGCGTGTGGACGTTGGCGTGGAATTCTATGTTTCGGTCATGGCCACCGAAGAGGGTATCGCCCGCGCTGCCCAGACATTGGGTGATCGCACATTCGATGTCGAGCAACTGCGCGAGATGATCGAAGGCAAACTGATCGATGGTCTGCGCGCTGTGGCCGCTCAGATGACCATGGACGGGTTGCATGAGAACCGCGCCGACTTTGTGCAAGAGGTGCAAAATGCAGTGTCCGAGGACCTGTTGAAAAACGGCCTGTCGCTGGAATCCGTCTCGCTGACCGCGCTGGACCAGACGCCGTTCGAGGCTCTGGACGAGAACAACGCCTTTAACGCAGTTGGTATGCGTAAGCTGGCCGAGGTAATTGCAACCTCAAAGAAAGAGCGCGCGCAGATTGATGCGGATGCCGAGGTTGAAGTGCGCCGCGCTTCGATGGAAGCACAGCGCCAGAAGCTGTTGATCGAAAAGGATGAAGAGCAGGCACGCATCGAACAAACGCAAGTGGTCGAAACGCTGCGCGTTGCGCAGGAGGCCGAGATTGCTGCCCGGACCGAAGATTCGGTGCGTGAGACCGAACGCGCCCGCATCGCCCGTGAAGAGGCCATCCGTGCGGCTGAGATTGAGCGTGAACGTAAGATCCGCGATGCCGAAATCTCGAAAGAGCGTGAGCTGGAAGTGGCGGAGCAGGAGCGTCAGATCATCATCGCGCAGAAATCCGAAGAAGAAAGCCGCGCGCGTGCCTCTGCCGATCTGGCCCGTGCTGAAGCAACCAAAGCGACCGAAGCAGTGGTCACCGCCCGTCAGGTCGCCGAAGCCGAACGCGAAAAGCAGATCGTTCTGATTGAGGCCATGCGTGAGGCTGAGCGTCAGGCAACCGCAATCCGCCTGGCCGCGCAGGCCGACAAAGAGGCCGCCGTTGACCGTGCCGAGGCCCGCCGAGAAGAGGCGCAGGCCGAAGCCGATGCGCTGAATATCCGCGCCGAGGCCAAGAAGAACGACATGTTGGCTGAGGCGGAAGGTAAGCGTGCGATCGTCGAGTCCGAAAATGCTCTGTCAGTGGATCAGATTCGCATGAAGGTTGATCTGGCACGGATTGAAACCATGCCGTCGATCATTTCGGAAATGGTCAAACCTGCCGAGAAAATCGACTCGATCAAGATTCATCAGGTCGGGGGCATCGGCGCTGCCAATGGGGGCGGCACGTCAGCAGGCGACAAGCCGGTGGTCAATCAAGCGCTTGACTCGATCATGGGCATGGCCGTTCAGATGCCCGCGCTTAAGAAGCTTGGCGAGGAACTGGGTCTGTCGATGGAGAATGGAGTCAGCGGTGTTGTGAATGGCGCTCTTGAGCCGTCGGTAGACCAAGTGGACGATGTCGACGTGATCGAAGAAGAACCACAGACCGAACACTAAAACGAAGTAAGGGCCGGGATATCCCGGCCCTTACCGTTTTGCTTCGGGGTATATATCGCGTCGCACGCGTTACGCACCGCATTTGAAGCGGCCGGGCGTGATCTATCCTCAGTATGTTACGCTCACCCTTCTGCGAGAGCGGGACGGGTAAAACACAAATGATCTGGCGCAACAGTTGGGTATGGAAACAAGTACGATGACCCCTTTGGTCAAACGGTTGGAAATCGTGGGATGCGTCACCAGAACCTGCAGCCAGACGGACCGGCGCGCCGTTGACGTTACATTGAAAAAGCCGGGGTGTTGATTGGGAATGAAGGACCTAAAATAACCGCCTGCATGATCGAAGACACTGGGTTGGACCGGGCAGAGCTAATGAACTGCAAGGCGCGCTACTTCGGATGAGCGACGGGCTCCAAAGGGTCTAATCGTTTCCTTCGCGCGACCGTTTCAGCAGGCGACCAATGGTGAAGGACGTGCGGGGTGCATAGACATAGTTGGTGCGTTCATCCGGTGTCGGACGCGACCGCATTCGTGCCAGACCGAATATGATCAGACCCAGGTGACCAATCGCGACAAAGGCGAACAGGGCGCCGGGGCCAAATTGCTGAATCAGGTTCGATGTAACGTAGGGCGATGCGATTGCGCCCAGAGCAAACCAGAACATTAATGCAGCAGCAAGCTCGACACGTTCTTCGGTGGTGGCAAAGTCGTTGGCATGCGCGGATGAAACCGAGAATATCGGAAACGTAGTTAACCCGAAGAACCCAGCGGCCAACATGACGCCCAATGTGCCTGTATTGCTGGCGGCCATGGTGATGCCGCTGCTCAGAACTGCAGCCGCGGACAACCAGATCAGAACCCAGCGCCGGTCGTATTTATCCGCCAGCCAGCCGACAGGGTATTGAGCCAAAGCGCCCCCCAGAACGAACGAGGCGAGGAAGAATGCAATCTGGTCCACGCCCAACCCGACCGCTTGGCCGTAGACTGGACCAACCATGCGAAAAGATGCGGAACTGAGCGCGGCCACGATAACACCCGCGACAGCCAATGGTGAGCTGCGCCAGGCCAATCTGGGCCGCAGACGCGGTGCATCTGGGGTTTTGGGCTGACTGGCACGGGTAAGGGTCAGCGGCAGCAGCGAGGCACAACACAGGATCGCTAGCAGGTTATATGAGACATAAGAGGCCGGCGGCAAAACGGCGATGATCAGCTGCGCGCTCAGCGACGCCCCCAGATCCGCAATGCGATAGGTGCCCATCGCTCGGCCGCGGGTTTCGTTGGTGACCTTGGCATTCAGCCAGGCTTCAATCACTGTGTAGCACCCGGCGACACAGGTGCCCGAGGCGATCCGCAGAACGGCCCAGATATACGGATTCTCGGTTAGGGTATGGCCCAGTAACCCCATTGCACCAAGGGCGGTACAGACGGCAAACGCTCGCGAATGCCCGACACTGCCCATCAGGCGAGGCGCCCACCAGCAGCCGACGAAGAACCCGATGAAGTGGGCGGACCCCAGCAGACCGATTTGCTCGGTAGTGAAGTCCAGCGTCAGACCAGAGATGGCGTCCAATGGGCCAACGCCGCCTGTCGAGAGCTGCAGCAGAATGACGGAAAGAAAAAGGGCGGCAAAAGAAATGATCGTGCGCATAGTGGCCCCAGATTGGCGGCACCATCATAAGATGCGCGCATCTATTCGACTCAATGACGTCGTTTTTTACCCATTTGGCATCACGTTACACGCATGATTTCAGCGTGAATGTCCAGACCTACGGTTTCCTGAACCAGGTCAGGGTATCCCGACGCGCCAAAGTCGTGGCGATTCAGCCCCCCTGTCAGGCGGATAGACAAACGATCAAGGTCATCCTCGGAACTACCCGCCTGTCGGTACAGATTGGCGTTCAACGTGATCGGCCGAGTTACGCCGCGCACGGTCAGGTTTCCTGTGATGCGGGCGCCATCCGATATCCGTCCGGCCGTACCCAGTTGCACATTTGTCGAGGAAAATCTGATAGTTGGGTGTTCCTTTGCATTCAGCACACCGGGACTGAGCATGGGTGTTCTTGCAAAAGGCAATCGGGTTTTTGCCTTGGCCACATCCAGGACCACGTCGACCTCGCTGTTTTGCAAGCGGCTTGTGTCGATCTGAACGTCAGCAGAGCGGATTGGCATGGATCCTGTTTGCGCGATCCCTGAGAGATCAAACATGAAGCTGACTTGGGTGCCGTCCGGAGAAAGGGCGTACGGTTTTCGCGCGGCAAGTGCGGGGTTGCTGAAGGGCAGGGCAAAAAGCCCTGCGAGAACGCCGCGACGCGAAAGGGTTGTCATGCGATTGCCTCTTGTCTGCGGGGCCGAGACCTTTTGAGAAGCATCACGATGATGGCAATGTTAAGGCCGTTCCATAAAATCCCGTTCACGAATGCCAATTGATAGTTACCGGTGACGTCGTAGATCCACCCCGACATCCATCCGCCTAGTGCCATGCCCAGAATGGTCATCATCATGACAAAACCCACGCGTGCTCCGGCTTCTTGCGGTGGCATGTATTCACGGACCACCAGCGCATAGCTTGGCACGATTCCGCCCTGTGCCAGCCCAAACAGCATGCTGACGACATAAAGTGAGACCATCCCATCGTAAGGCAGGAACAGGAACAGGGCGATGCATTGCAAGATCGACCCGATCAGAAGTGTATGGACGCCGCCCAGCTGGTCGGCCACGAGACCGGAAATGATGCGGCTCACCACGCCGCCCAGCAACATCAGAGACAGCATCTCAGCTCCGACAGCGGGGCCATAGCCAAGACCGACGCAGTAGGACACGATGTGAACCTGCGGCATCGACATCGCCACGCAGCACCCGATGCCTGCCAGTCCAAGAATGTATTGCAGCGCCCGCGGTGAGACCCCGACACTGCGCGCATTGATCTTTGCGGTGGCTGCGGCAGTGCTGTGCGCCTCGATCGGGACCTGACGGTGCAGCAGCAGGGACAAGGGAATGACGACAACCAGCGTCAGCGCTGCCAGTGTCAGATAGACCTGTTGCCAGCCGTCCCGCGCCAGAATACCTGACATCATCGTGGGCCAGATCGCCCCGGACAGATAATTGCCGCTGGCCACCAGCGCCACGGCGATCCCACGCCTGCGCATGAACCAGTGTGAGATATCGGCAATCAGGGGGCCAAAGCCGACCGAAGTGCCCAATCCCAACAGCAAATGCGCGACGGAAAGCAGGGCTATGTTAGGTGCCAGAGTTGCCAGCAGGTAGCTGATCGCGCTCAGTATCGATGCGCCTATCAATGCTTTCGTCACGCCCAGCCGGTCCACCAACTGCCCCAACCACATATTGCCCAGGGCAAAGCCGATCATGGCGAGCGTATAGGGCATTGACGCCTCGGCCCGTCCGGCACCAAATTGTGTTTCGACAGCGGGCATGACCACGATCACCGCCCACATGCCGACATTCGCCACGGCTGCGATGGCGAGCGTGATCAGAAGGCGAAGCCAGGAATAACGGCTGTCATGGATCGGATGGCTCATGCCGCGACGCTAGGGTGCGGGCCGGGCTTTGACCAGTCACAAGTTGCGTGATCTTCGTGCTTTCACGCAGGGGTTTCTTATGATCCAATTCGCTGCCACGTGCCAGCGCATCGGCACCAGACTGGCCAGCCACATGGCATAGCTGCAAGAGCGTTCAGCGTGACAGGATTAACTTACCATCGGCGAACTGAATGTTGGAAAAACGGTGCAGGTAATCCATGCCGAGCAACGACTTGTCTAAGTCACCTTCGTTGATCCAGGCTGAGACACCGTTGTCCCGGATCGGTCCCAGCGCGAGACTATCCAATCGTACGGGGGCTGTCCGCACCACACCGTTCGCGGTCGACGCGCGGCCCAGATAGTTCAACTGGTTCAGATCAATACCAACGCGCTTGGCGTCCTGCGCGTTCAGAACAATCTGACTCGCGCCGGTGTCGACCAGAAAGGTGATGGGCTCTCCATTCACCAACATCTGCAGATAATAATGCCCGTCAAAGGCGCGCGGAACTTCGATGGTGTTGCCGGACACCGCCATCTGAGGCGTTGCGCCAACGGTAGAGCGAATATCGTCCCAAAGACCTACCAGGGCGATGACGCCAACGAAAATGAACACCCAGGCCATAACCTGCTGCAGGGTCTTGCCCAACGGCTGCCGATTGTGGGTGAAGAACCACATCAGCAAGGCCGCACCCAGCAAGACCAGATAGGTCAAACGCCCGATTTCATAACCATCCATACCGTCACCCGGAAAAAGTCATCTTCATATTGATATGGGGCCTCAGGACGCAAAGCCAAAGGCCTTGAGACCATCCAGGATGAACTGAACCGAAAGGGCGGCCAGCAGCATTCCAAGCAGACGCGTCAGGACGTTCAGACCGGTTTTGCCCAACAGCCGTGCGACTGCGCCCGAGGTAAGATAGGTCACAAACACCATCGCGACCACGATGAGCATCATGCCGATGACCACGGCCAGCCCTTCGATGCCCGGTTGCTGGCCGGCAAGAAGGATCATCGTCGCAATTGCCCCGGGCCCGGCAATCAATGGGATGCCAAGCGGAAATACCGATGGGTCGGGGTGCTCTTCTTCTTCGGCGCTGTTTTCGCGACGTTTGGTGCGACGTTCAAACAACATGTCCAATGCCGTGAGGAACAGCAGAACACCACCTGCCACGCGAAACGCTTCCATCGAGATGCCGACAAAGCCCAACACAGCCTCGCCGAAGGCAGCGAACATGGCCAGAATGCCCGCTGCAGTCAGGCACGCCCGGACAGCGATTGCGCGCCGCATGCTCTTGTCCATGCCCTGCGTCAACGCCACAAAGATCGGCGTCTGCGCCGGAGGGTCGATCACCACCACGAGTGTGGTGAATGACGTAATCAGAAATGCCGCGTCGATCATGCTGCCGCCTCGGCCCGTTCCAAACGTTCTGCGGCCTTCACCCACAATGCCTCGGCCTTTTTCATGGCTTCAACCACTTCGGCAAACTTCCGATTCCATACTTCCAGATCGTTGACACGATCATCTTCATAAAGCGTCGGCTCTGCCAGCTTGGCCGACAATTTATCATGCATGTTGGTCAGCTTCTCGATCCGGTCTTCGCATTTCCGCAAATCTGCGCGCAATGCCAGCACGGTATCACGCGAGGACCGCTTGGGTTTGGTCGTCAGCGGCTTGTCTTTGACAGGTTTGTCACGGCCCAGCAGCAGCGCGCGATAGGCTTCAAGATCACCCTCAAACGACTTCACTGTGCCATCTGACACCAGCCACAGATGATCGGCGACCAATCCAAGCAAATGCATGTCGTGGCTGACCAGGATAACTGCGCCAGAATAGGCAGTCAGGGCTTCGACCAGCGCTTCGCGGCTTTCGATGTCCAGGTGGTTGGTTGGTTCGTCAAGGATCAACATATGCGGAGCGTCGATCGTCGCGATCAGCAGCGACAAACGTGCCTTTTGGCCACCCGACAGGCGGCCAACTTTGGTCACGGCCTGATCGGCCCCAAGGCCAAACCCGGCCAGACGCGACCGCCACCTACCGGGCGCTTCGTCCGGTCGCAGGCGGCGCAGGTGGTCTAGCGGTGTTTCGTCCACATGCAGCTCATCCACCTGATGCTGCGCGAAATAGCCGATACGCAGTTTATTGCTGCGGGTCATCTTGCCCGCCATCAGGGGCAGGCGATCCGACAGCAGTTTCGACAGGGTCGATTTGCCTTGCCCGTTTTTGCCCAACAGCGCGATGCGGTCATCCTGATCGATACGCAGGTTCAATTGGCGCAGCACCTCGGTGTCGCCATACCCCGTTACACCGCCCTCCAATTGGATGATCGGCGGAGACAACTCCTCAGGCTCGGGGAAGGAAAACGCCCGCAAGGCAGCCTCTTGCGGGGTCGCGACCAGTTGAATGCGTTCGATCATCTTCAGCCGCGATTGGGCCTGCACCGCTTTGGAAGCTTTGTACCGAAATCGATCCACAAAGCTTTGCAAATGGGCGATACGCGCCTTGGATTTTACATTCTCGGATTCCGCCTGCGCCAGTCGTTCGGCGCGGCGTTCGGCGAATTTATCATAGGGTACCGCGTAGTAGGTCAGCTTGCGGTCTTCCAGATGCAGGATCGACCCGACGGCACGGTTCAGCAAGCCGCGGTCGTGGCTGATGATGATCACCGTATGGGGATATTTCGCCAAATAGCTTTCCAGCCACAGGGCGCCTTCCAGATCCAGATAGTTGGTCGGTTCGTCCAGCAGCAACAGATCGGGTTGCGAGAAAAGTACCGCCGCTAATGCAACACGCATCCGCCAGCCGCCCGAAAAATCCGAGCAGGGTTTCAGTTGGTCTTGGTCATCGAAACCAAGACCTTTGAGGATCGATGCTGCGCGCGCCTCAGCCGACCAGGCGTCGATATCGACCAGACGGGTTTGGATTTCGGCGATGCGGTCGGGATCGGTCGCGCTGTCCGCTTCTGCCATTAGGGCGCTGCGCTCGGTATCCGCGGCCAGAACCGTGTTGATCAGTGAAACGTCGGATGAGGGCACCTCTTGCGCCACGCCACCAATTCGCGCGCGACGAGGCAGTGAGATATTGCCTGATTCCAGCGCCAATTCACCTCTGATCAGGCGAAACAGTGTGGTTTTTCCGGTGCCATTCCGCCCCACAAGCCCAACCTTATGGCCATCGGGAATAGTTGCGTTAGCCCCATCAATCAGGGGGCGGCCTTCGACGGCATAAGTGATGTTTTCGATCCGTAACATGCGCCGCTCTTAGCAGAGCGTTGATGGCACCGCCAGAGCCTGCCATGTTCAAGGCGCAGGGGATGTGTTAGCGCTGTGTCGGTTGGCATTTTACAACGGTTTTATCATGCGTCCGGCTCAATCACCCCCATCCTTGATCACGCTGGTCTTTGCAACAGCCCTGTCCGTGCTGTCGCTAAACATGTTCCTGCCGTCCTTGGCACGGATGGGAGAGGATTTTCAGGTCGACTATGCCTTGGTGAACCTGTCAGTCGCAGGATATCTGGCGGTGTCCGCGGCACTGCAACTGATCATGGGGCCCTTGTCAGACCGATATGGGCGGCGGCCCGTGTTGTTGATCTGCATGGCGATCTTTGCGTGCGCGTCCGTCGGATGTGTAATGGCCGAGTCGATCTGGGTGTTCCTGGGGTTTCGCTTGCTGCAGGCGGCAGTGGTTGCCGGGCCTGTGCTGTCCAGCGCCTCAATCCGCGACATGTATCCGCCAAACGAGGCTGCCAGCAAGCTGGGCTATGTGGCCATGGCCATGGCGCTGGCACCAATGCTTGGGCCGATGCTGGGCGGGGCATTGGATTCGCTGTTTGGGTGGCGCGCCGGGTTTGTTCTGTATTCGACACTGGGGGCAGGGATGCTGGTGCTGCTTTGGGCGGATATGGGAGAAACCAATACGGATCGATCTTCGACCTTTGTAGCGCAACTCCGCGAATATCCGCATCTGTTCCGGGCGCGCAGGTTCTGGGGTTACGCCTTATGTGCGGCGTTTTCGATCGGCGGATTTTTCAGCTTTATCACGGGTGCGCCATTGGTGGCGGCGGCATGGTTCGACCTTAGCCCGGCGATGCTGGGATTGGGGATCGGGATCATCACCGGAGGCTTCATGGTCGGCAACTTTATCACCGGGCGCATTGCCGCCAACACGCGGCTGACAACGATGATCTTGATCGGCCGAGTGGTTGCGTCTGTTGGGCCGTTCTGCGGACTGCTCCTTTTCCTGTCCGATTTGGGATCGGTCTGGGTTTTCTTCGGCTCGGCCATCTTTGTCGGTTTCGGCAATGGTCTGACGAACGCCAACGCCTCGGCCGGGTTGATGTCTGTCCGACCCAAGCTTGCGGGCAGTGCAGCAGGTCTGTCTGGCGCAATGATCGTGGCGTTGGGGGCCGTGCTGACGACCCTGACAGGTGCACTGGTCAGCGCAGAAAACGGGCCGTTTCTGGTGTTGGGAATGATGTGCGCCAGCAGCTTCTTTGGTCTGTTGGCGGTGCTTTATGTGCGCTGGGTCGACCTTCACGATCCGCTGCCGGATACAATCTGACCGCCAATCATCTAAGCGGCCTATCATTCCACTTTTCACGAAGCCAATACCATGTTACGCGGCGCGCGATGGATTTGGGCGCGAACCCCGCGCTATCACGTAAGGAGAGGCCGACATGGCACTGGAACGCACATTCTCGATCATCAAACCCGATGCAACCCGCCGCAACCTGACCGGCAAGATCAACGCCAAGTTCGAAGACGCAGGCCTGCGCGTCGTCGCGCAAAAGCGTATCCATATGACCAAAGCCCAAGCCGGCAAGTTCTATGACGTGCATGCCGAGCGTCCGTTTTATGACGAGCTGTGCGAATTCATGTCGTCCGAGCCGGTCATTGTTCAGGTTCTGGAAGGCGAAGGCGCCATAGCCAAGAATCGCGAAGTCATGGGCGCAACCAACCCTGCCGACGCAGCGCCTGGTACTATTCGTGCAGAATTTGCTGAATCTGTTGGCGAGAACTCGGTTCACGGATCGGACGCTCCGGAAACTGCCGCTGTCGAGATCGCTTACTTCTTCTCCGGCATCGAACTGGTCGGCTAATCCGTCATTCTTAGCGAATTTGAGGGCCGTATCCGTTGTTGGACGCGGCCCTTTTATGTGGCCGATCAATCCATCTTGAGATCTTTGGCCGCAACGCGCACGCCGATCGCATCCAGTTCTGAGATCATCTGGTTTTCAGGTGCGGGACGCGCACTGGCTTTGATCGCGTCAAACCTTTGACGCAGGGCTTTCTTCTCTTCGCCCTTGCAATCGTTCCAGGGGCGACCCTGCAATCCCATAACCAGAACATAATACCCAATGAAATGCGGCTTGGTGCCAGATTGCAGCAATCGGCCATAGGCCTCATCCGCGCCCAGCTCTCGTAACTCGTCTGCTGAATGAATTCCAGCTTCTGCGCAGGCCTGTTCAAAAGCCGGACCAAGGTTTCGAATGGTTGAGACGGGGTCAGTCATTTCCTTGTCTTAGCCCCGCAGCCTTTAGCTGTCACCCGCGTATTGATCGGTTCAACCCAGATTATTGTTGATAGGCAGATTGAACTGAGTTCTCATGCTTTCATGGAGGTCATCGCGCATAAAGGCAGACCTCGGAGAGGCAATTCATGACGATGAAAAATGCAGGGTTTTTCGTACTGCCACTCTTGTTTGATGACACTACATTTGAACAGATGCAGGAAGGTCTTTCGGTCAAAATCGAACCCACGTCTGCACCAAGGTCGTTCACTTTGTTAGACTGCCACGACCAGTCGCTAAGGGCCAAGGGTCGGCTGTTGATCCAGACCGATGGGATGTTGCAGCTTTTGCAAAGCGATGGGCAGTCGTTCATCCAACGCTGCCAAGGCAAAGACCAGTTTGCCCGGGATTTGCCAGCTGGTCCTGTACGCAACGCATTGAAGGGGTTTCCTGTTCTGAGGGCTTTGATCGCGGTCGGTCAGGGTGAAATCCAAACCAGATCTCTGGCCATTCTGGATGATCTGCAAAAGACACAAGTACGCGGTTCTGTATGGTCGATGTCGACGGATGTGGGGCGAGTGACCGTTGTCGGGATCGAGAAATTGCGCGGTTATGAACGGGTGTTTGCCAAGACCCATGCAGCGCTGGCTGAGAAAGCGGCACAAGACGAACGTTTTGAAGCGGTGTACCAGGGGCTTTTTCCCGAAATGCGCCCATATCAGGCCAAGCCCGAAATTCATCTTGGCAAAAACGAACCCTCAATTGAGGTCGCGGCCGATATCATCCGCACATACTTGGCAGTCGCACGACAAAACGAAGACGGCGTGATCGCTGATACCGATACAGAGTTCCTGCATGATTACCGCATTTCTTTGCGTAAAATTCGCTCGGTCATCAGCCTGTTCAAAGGGGTGTTGTCGGAAAGTCAGACCGTTGAACTAAAGCAGCTCTTTTCGGAGCTCATGGCACCGACGGGACGTATGCGCGATCTCGATGTCTATCTTTTAGAAAAAGACATGTATTTCAAATTGATCCCGCCTAACCTTCATGCAGGATTGCAGGCGATGTTTGATGAATTTCATGAAGAACGCGCGCAAGAGTTTTCTCGGCTGAAGCGCCGGTTGCGAAGCGCCGCATACGACAGGACGATGAAGGACTTAAGCGCAACATTTGATGGCGCCAATCAGTTGGAACCGGGCCAGAATGCACAGCGCGGAGCCTATGGATATGCCTGCACCTTGATCTGGAAGCGCAATCGCAAGGTTTGCAAACTGGCGCGCAGCATCAGCAAGGACACACCAGATGAACTGGTGCATGATCTGCGGATCGATTGCAAAAAATTGCGATACCTGATGGAGTTCTTTGCGCCGTTGTTTGACGCCAATGACTTTAAAGCCATCATCAAGCCTTTGAAAAAGCTACAGGATAACCTTGGCTTGTTTAACGATTTCTCGGTGCAACAAGAGGCGTTGCTGAGCTTTGTTTCACGGCAAAGCACCACACAAGGTCGCGTTGATGCGCAGATCGGACTGGCTGCGGGCGGCCTTATCGCGGTGTTGGACCAACGCCAACGGGCCGAGCGGGATCGGGTTATGTCGAGCTTTCAGCTATTCGATGGACCGGACATTCGACATCTGTTTCGCAGCTTGTTTCATCAGACAAAGGGGTAAGGAATGAAGATCATTGCCTGTTACAGCAACAAAGGGGGTGTCGGTAAAACCGCGACTTCGGTGAACTTGGCCCATGCCTATGCGCAGGCGGGCAAACAGGTCTTGCTGTGCGATCTTGATCCGCAAGGTGCCTCAAGCTTCTATTTTCGGGTCAAACCCTCGAAAAAGCTGACCGAAGCCCGTTTTTTCGAAGACGTCAAACGGTTCACGAATGCCATTCGGGCCAGCGATTTCGAAGGGTTGGATGTGTTGCCCGCCAACCTGACCTTTCGCGACTTCGATGTCTTCTTGTCTCGAATGCGAAACAAACGCTCGCGCCTGAAAAAGGCCCTGACTTCGGCTTGCAGCGACTATGACGTGATTATATTGGACTGCCCTCCGAACTTTTCGACCCTGTCCGAGAACATCTTCAAGGCGGCAGATGAGATCATTGTACCGGTCATCCCAACAACATTGTCCGAGCGGACGTTCGATCAACTGATACGCTTTTTCGACGAACACAAACTGAGAAAGAAAAAGCTGCGCGCGTTCTTTTCCATGGTGCAACTGCGCAAGACCCTGCACCAAGACACAATGCAGAATATGCGCATGGCGTATCGTAAGCGGTTCCTGCAGACCTCTGTACCTTTCGCGGCAGACATCGAAAAAATGGGGCAGCATCGCGCACCGGTCAGTATCTATGCCGGGCGCAGCCCGGCCAGTGATGCGTATCAAGCGTTGTATGACGAGTTGGAAAACGGAGTGGTGTCATCCAAATGAGTATGGAAATCGAACGCAAGTTTCTTGTCGCCGAGCTGCCAGACCTGAGCGGTACGCAAAAAGCAGTGGTGCGTCAGGGGTATTTGACGGTACCAGACGATTCCACCGAGCTGCGATTGCGCCAGAAGAACGACAGCTATTTCCTGACGCTCAAAGGCAGGGGCAGCCTGGTGCGGGTTGAACGCGAGGCTGAAATCTCTGCGGAGCAATTCGAGACATTCTGGCCTGAAACGGAAGGGCGACGGGTCGAAAAAGAGCGCTATACCGGAAGCTTGCCCGACGGGCGTGTTTTTGAGCTGGATGTGTTTTCCGGCGATCTGGCACCTTTGCGGTTGGTGGAAGTTGAGTTTGCCACCGAAGCCGAGGCGTTGTCATACATCCCACCAGCTTGGTTCGGTGCGGATGTGACAGAAGATAAGCGCTATAAAAACAAGGTGATGGCAATCAATGGCGTGCCGACCTAAGGCCGATGCGCCAGGTTGAGCGTTGTCTCAAGACCGGGATCGCAGTTGCGTGCCACGAACGCGCCGCCATGCATGTGCGAAATGGCTGCCACCAGCGCCAGCCCCAAACCTGCGTTGCGTTCGGTGCGCGCCGGATCAAGCGTGACAAAAGGCAATTGCAACCGGGGCAGATCTTCTGACGGAACGCCGGGTCCCCGGTCGCGCACGCTCAGACGGGTGAATCCGCCATCCTCGGCAATCGAGATCGTGACGACCGTATCTTCCGGGGCATAGCGCATAGCGTTTTCAAGCAGGTTGGACAAAGCCTGTGACAATAGGGGGCGGTGTCCCTGAATAGGGGCGGCCTGACCAGTGATTTCAAGTCGAATGCCCTGATCTGCTGCGACGGGCTCATAAAGCTCGACTACGTCACCAACAAGTTGCTGCAGATCCACCTCTTCGAACTGTTCGCGCCCCAGACCAGCTTCGGCGCGTGAAATCTCGGTCAGCTGTCCCAACACCCTCAGAACATGGTCAATTTCACCGGTTGCGCGAGCGATATCGATCTCTCGTTCCTGATCGCTTTTGCTTGGGTCCGCCAAGGCTTCGACCCTTTGCCGCAGGCGTGACAAAGGGGACCGAAGATCATGGGCAATCGAGTTGGAGGTTGTACGCAGGTTGCTGACCAACTCTTCGATCCGGTCGAGCATGTTGTTCAGCGTCCCGGCGACCTGATCGAATTCATCCCCGGTTCCGCGCAGGGGCATGCGTCGGGATAGATCGCCAGAAACGATATTGTCTGCCGTATTGGCGATGTCCGACAGCCGCGAAAACACCAGACGGGTAAAAAGCCAGCCCGTCAGAACACTCAGAACCAGCGCAATTCCCAGGGCCAAAACAACTGAACGCAACAAAACCCGGTCGAATTGCTGGCGCGCGACGGCGTCCCGCCCGACAAGCAAACGCTCGCGACCGGGCAACCGAATGGAGGCTGCCGAGACGGGTACCAGTTGGTCGTTGTCAGCGCGGCGCAATTCCAGATCAACCCAGCCGCTGCCAGCTGTGATGTCAGCCGGCCAGTATTTCAGGTTTCCGACAAGTTTGACGCCGTTTCGATCCGTCAAAAGATACAAAGCGTCCCGTTCGGACGCACTCGGCAAGCGCCGCTCGATGGCTGAAATCAGCCCGATCAACCCGCGTCTTTCGTATTCATCCGCCAACCCCGTGAGCTCTGCGGACACGACCGAGCGTGTTTCGGATTCAATGCTGCGATTGGCCGTGACATAGACCAAAGCCAATACCGTTGCCGTCAGAATGGTGCTGAGGATCATACTGGCGGCAACAAGGCGCGTCCGCGAATTGTTAAGGGAAAGCCTAAGGTTATCCATCCGACATCATGTAACCCGCTCCGCGGACGGTTTCAATCAGTGGTACGTCTCCGCCTTCGTCAAGCTGACGCCTAAGCTTGGAGATATGAACGTCGACGACATTGGTGTTCGGGTCAAAATGATAATCCCAAACCCCCTCCAGAAGCATGGTGCGTGACACCACACGGTTTTTGCGGCGCAGGAAAAACTCCAGAATCTGAAACTCGCGCGGGGTCAGAGTGATTTCATGCCCGTCACGGGCGACCTTGCGGGTCAGCAGGTCCATCTCAAGGTCTTTACAGGTCAGGGTAGGCGTCTCCTCAGACTCTTGCGGGCGCCGCAACAAAGCTTCGATCCTGGCGTGCAGTTCCTGAAAGGAGAAGGGTTTGACAAGATAGTCATCCGCGCCCGACCGCAGTCCTTTGACCCGTTCGTCTACAGCGCTCATGGCGGTCAGCATCAGAACTGGCGTCTTCAGGCCAGCGGCACGCATGGACTTGATCAGGGACAGCCCATCCAGGCCCGGCAACATTCGGTCCAGAACGACGGCATCAAAGCCACCATCCGTAGCGTGGTACAATCCTTCGCGGCCATCAGCGGCAGCTTCAACCACATACCCTTCTTCGCCAAACCCTTTGGCGATGAACTCACGGGTATCTTCATCGTCTTCGACAATTAGCAGGCGACGGCTCATGATCGGGGATCCTTTCTATCAGGATTTAAACACAATTTTTGAACAAAGCACATGGTTTGGTCTTGCCGGGTGCGCCCTGTGCACACCCGGCAAGCCCGACGGATCGCGGACAAATCAAATCCGCCGGGGTGAGGCGCGCGCCAGATTTCCCCATCATGTGGCGCGCGCGGCTCTCGGGTCAGGCGATTTCGACGGCGACAAAGATTTGGCTGCCGCCACGATTGATCAGTACCAGCGCCGGGTCGGTCTTTTCGCTGTCTAACGCAGCCTTCAACGCGTCCGGTGTCGCGGTGTCCTGAGACCCGAGTTTTACGATCACGTCGCCACGTTGCAGACCGGCTTTGGCCGCCGGGCTATCAGGCTCCAGGTCGGTGACAACCACACCATCCACGGTATCGCCAACGCCCATCTCAGCCCGTGCTGCTTCGGTCAGTGGTGCAACGGATACACCTAACGCTGTGCCCGACACAGTGGTGTCAACAGTGCTGTCCACGTCTGCCTCGGCAGTTTGGTGTTGGCCGATCGTCAGCTCCACCTGTTCCTGTTTGCCGTCGCGCAGGACGGTTAGAACGCTGTTGGTGCCGACTTTGGTGGTTCCAACCAGAATGGGCAGATCGCGGCTTGAATCGACGGCATCGTCATTGAAGGACAAAATCACGTCACCTTGCTGCAATACACCATCCGCCGGGCTGCCAGAGACAACATCGGAAACCAGGGCACCGCTTGACGCCTCAATACCAAGTGCGGCAGCAAGTTCTGGGCTGACATTTTGGATCGACACGCCCAGCCAGCCACGGCTGATCTCACCATCATCGCGCAGATCGGCTGAGATATGTTCGACGATGTTCGACGTGACAGCAAAACCAAGACCGACGGAGCCGCCGCTGGGTGAATAAATGGCCGAATTCACGCCAACCACTTCACCTTCCATGTTGAATAGGGGGCCGCCCGAGTTGCCTTTGTTGATGGCCGCGTCTGTTTGGATGAACTCGGCATAAGGCCCTTGCGAGATGCTGCGGCCTTTGGCCGAAACAATGCCTGTTGTGACGGTCGAACTCAGCCCAAACGGGTTGCCAATTGCCACAACATCTTCACCGACGCGAATGACATCGCTGTCGCCCAGATCCACGGCCTGAAGGGTTTCGCCCGCATCAATCTTAAGTACGGCAAGATCGGTCAGCGGGTCTGTCCCGACGACTTCGGCTTCAAACTCACGGTCGTCGCTCAGTCGTACTGTGACGGTGGAGGCATTGTCGACAACATGATGATTGGTGACGATGTAACCTTCCTCATCCAGTACAAAGCCCGATCCCAACCCCTGCGACGGTCCGCGATCGGGCGTGTTGAACCCTTCGGGCCCGCCGAAGCGTTTAAAAAACTCTCCGAAAGGATGACCTTCGAAATCAAAGTCCTGACCCTGCGTTGGTGTTATAGCGTCTTGTGCGGCGATGATCGTCACGACAGACGGCGATACAGTCTCGACCAGATCGGCCAAGGCTTCGTCCGCCAGCGAGGGCAGAGCCGTCGTTGCAAGCAATGCGGCGCCGAGGGCGCTGATGCCCATCCAGTTGGATGTATGCGGTAAAAGAAGCGAGGATTTGCGGGTGCTCATTTTGGTCTCCTGTTTGAAGCGCACGATATCGGCCGCGCGTTGAAACAAGACATGGAGGGCTAACCTTTGCGGTTCCTGACCGGTCAATTAAGAAAACTTAATTTTGCCATAAAGGCGGTGTCTACTTCCGGCGGAGATCGCAGAGGATTCGGATAATTCGTCTGTTTACGGCTTCACGAATCAGAGGATTGTTGCCGAAACGGCTGTCAAACTTTCAAACAAGTTGAATTGGTTATGTTTCGGTTACAGTCGAAACGTCGCTTTTGTCCGATCAGGGGTCGTCGACTTAAAGTTGTGGGCGTTGTTCGAAGCCCGTCGAAATTTCCGCTTAATAACCATAAGAGTTAGCATAATTGGCATTACGTTAGTGCTTATTCGCATTTGCTCCGGGCCGAGAGATATAGCAACAATCTATGGTTGATTCACGTCAAGCGAGATGTTGCGCAAAAGCCAACTGCATTCGGCCAAAATTAACCGTTTCTTCCAATTTTACGTTGTTTCGAGGCATCGGATCGGCAAATATGAACTTGCCCAATTATGGAGGGCCTGAGGCGCTAGGGGGTGCCGATGGCTAGCTCGATCATTTAGAAGCGCTAGCAGCATGTTAACGAGGGGGTCTTGTTTAGGTTTTGCGGCTCCATACCAATGTGTCTTCAAAGGCAAGTTGGTCGCGCTTATTTGATTGGTGAAAAGTGGTAGTCCTAATTTGGGTAGCCGGCCCGGTCTTAAATGACCGGGCCGCGCTCATTTAAAGGGTCCGGTTTGCGTGCCAATCGTCCCAATCTTCCCGAGTGTCCAAATCCCGCAGCGCGTGCTGCCTGGGTAAGCTTTCCAAGTGGACTTTGTCTTTGTTTGCTCGCACGACCGATTGTGCGCCATCGTCGCCTGTCAATTCGGAGAGTTGGCTGAACAAGCTGCGGTCGAACAGGACGGGATGGCCGGGTTTACCGCTGTCAGTCGCACCGCGCCAGATCAGATGATCTGGGTGCTCAGTACGCGCACTTAGCACTGCGCCCAAATCCGCAGAGCTCAATTCAGGCAGATCCGCCAACATGACCATCGCAGCCGGAGCATCGGGGGCCACATGCGTCAATGCCCCACGCAAGCTGGCGTTCATGCCTTCCGTAGCCTCGGGGATCGGAACGCGCAGTACATCAAGATCTGCTAACGCATCATACCGACGATGGGGGCGCGGGGGCAGGGCGACAATGACGGGCCCGGCGGTCATAGCGATCTCGGTCGATCGTCGCACCAACGGGATGCCATCAACCTCTTTGATCAGCTTGTCGGCACCGCCCATGCGGCGGGATTGTCCTGCGGCCAGCAATATGACGGGAATCTTGTCCATCCCGTCACCATGCCTTTGGCCGATCAACAAGTCATCCCCTCATGTGGCTGCCATCCGGGTCGAACAACGGGGTCGAGATGACGTGTGCCTTTCGCATCTCGCCCAGGACTTCGATCTCGACCTCCAACCCATCGGCGGCGCGATCCGTCGGTAAAAAGCCCAGCGCGACCGATTTTTGCGCAAAATGGGAATACCCGCCCGATGTGCAGAACCCGACAACTGTTCCGTCCAGCCAGATCGGCTCATACGCATTTACATCGGCATCATCTGCGTCCACTTCAAACGCCACCAACTTGCGTGCAGCCCCTGTCGATTTCTCTGCCTCTGCCGCCGCGCGACCGATGAAGTCTGTGTTCTTGGAGAATGAGATGAACCGGTCCAATCCGGTTTCTGCGGCCGTGTAATCGGGCGAGAACTCTCGCATCCATGACCCAAAGAACTTATCCAAACGCAGGGACATCATCGCGCGCATACCAAACGGCACCATGCCATGAGGCTCGCCAGCCTGCCACAACGTCCACCACAGCTGCCGCTGAGCCAGCGGATCACAGTAGATTTCATAGCCCAGATCACCGGTGTAGCTAACCCTTTGCACGATGCAGTCGGTCATGCCGATGGTCATCGGGCGCACATCCAGGAAGTTTAGGTCTGAAACGTCGTCACGCGTGCAGCTTGCCAAAACCTGAGTGGCTTTTGGCCCGGCAATCTGGAAGCCGTTCAACCGATCGCTAATGTTTTCGATCGTGACGCCGTCCTCTTGGTGCTGCTGAAGCCAGCGCATGTGAAAGGCCTGACTGCCGTAAGAGGCAGTCACTTGGAATGTGACCTCATCCAGACAAGAGATAGTGAAATCGCCAATCAACCTGCCCTTGGGCGACAGCATTGGTGTCAGGGACAGGCGGCCCGGTTGCGGGATGCGTCCGGCCATGACCCGATCCAGCCAAGCCCGCGAGCCAGATCCGGTGATGCGGTATTTGCCGAAATTGTGGACCTCGTTGATCCCAACGCCTGTGCGGACCGCACGCACTTCGCGGCCTGTTGCCTTGAACGCATCGGATCGACGGAAGGATGGGGTTTCGTACCCGGGTTCATCGTCTTGGGCAAAGTAGTTTGGTACTTCCAGTCCGTATTGCTGTCCCCAGACTGCGCCCATGTCACTGAAGATATCGTACATTGGGGTTGTGCGGTTTGGGCGGGCGGCGGGCAGTTCTTCGTTCGGATAGGAGACGCTGAACCGTTTCTGGTAATTCTCGATCACCTTGGGTCGCGTGTAGCCCGGGCTGATCCAGCCACCGAAACGGGCCACATCCATGGCAAAGACATCACGCTCGGGCTCACCCTCGATCATCCATTGCGCCAAAGTCAGTCCAACGCCACCGCCCTGACTGAACCCGGCCATGACTCCGCAGGCCGACCAATAGTTCCGCAGTCCCGGAACTGGGCCGACCAGAGGGTTGCCGTCAGGGGCAAAGGTGAACGGCCCGTGGATCACTGATTTGACACCCGCCTCGGCCAGCACCGGAAAGCGTTTGTAGGCAAATTCGATGCTGTCGGTGATCTTGTCATAGTCATCGGGCAGGAGTTCATGGCCGAAGTCCCAAGGTGTGCCATCGACCGCCCACGGCTTGCAGGGTTGTTCGTAAAACCCGATGCACAACCCACGTCCTTCCTGACGCAAATAGCTCTCGCCTGCAGGATCCATCACATGCGGGTGCTCACCTCCGGCGTCGATGATAGCTTCGATTTGAGGGATCGAGTCCGTAACCAGATATTGATGCTCCATCGGGTGCAGCGGGAAGTAGACTCCGGCCATCGCACCGACCTCGCGCGCCCACAACCCGCCAGCATTGACGATGTGTTCGGCATGGATCGTGCCCTTGTCGGTGACAACATCCCACGTCCCATCAGAACGCTGGTTGGTTTCTCGCACCATACAATGGGTTTCAATCGTGGCCCCGCCCATACGCGCGGCCTTGGCATAGGCGTGGGTCGTGCCAGAGGGGTCAAGATGGCCGTCCAGCGGATCATAAAGCGCGCCGATGATCCCGTTGGTATTGGTGATTGGGGCAATCTTCTTGATCTCATCCGGGCCGACGATTTCCGTCTCAAGTCCCATGAACCTGTGCTTTGCCCGTTCCGCCAGAAGCATGTCGAACCGGTCCTGATTGTCTGCCAACGTCACACCACCGACATGGTGAAGGCCGCAAGACATGCCGGTGATCTCTTCCAGTTCCTTATACAGCCGGATCGTATAGCCCTGCAGGGCCGCCATGTTGGTGTCGCCGTTCAGAGTGTGAAACCCACCCGCCGCATGCCAGGTTGAGCCTGAGGTCAACTCGGACCGTTCCAACAGCATCACGTCGGACCAACCCAGTTTGGTCAGGTGATAGAGGACAGAACAGCCAACGACACCGCCGCCTATGACCGCCACACGGGTTTCGAGCTTCATGGAAATCTCCGCTTTCTTTTTTACCAGTCTGATCGGAGAGGCCACGGGCGCAATATCAAATACGACAAAACCTGTCGTTTAGGGATGTCACTCCAAACCAGGGCCGACACTAAACTAAGTGCCGATCCTGATTGATTGCGGGAAACTCACAAAGGGCGGATCTTGAGGCCGGTCAAGCGATTTCCTTCGCGCGCGGTCACTTCGAACCGGAAGCCATGGAATGAGAAGACCTGACCCACGACCGGGATCATCTGCGCCTCGTGTATGACCAGACCAGCCAGTGTATTGGCTTCTTCATCCGGCAGCGACCAATCCAGTGCCCGGTTGACGTCGCGGATCGTCATGGCACCTTCAACAAGGAATTGGCCATCATCTGTCCGTGTCACCGGCACGTCTTCATCGATGTCAAATTCGTCGGCGATTTCGCCAACAATCTCTTCGAGGATATCTTCCAGAGTGATCAGACCGCGAAGCGAACCGTACTCATCGACGACCAACGCAAAATGGCTGTGCATGCGCAGGAATTCCCGCATCTGATCGTCCAGCGTAGTTGTTTCGGGAACGAAATAGGGATTATTCGCCACTTTGGAGATGTCGAATGACTTAAGCCGACTGGGATCTCCGTCGGTGCCCCCGGCTTGCGCATACATAGCGCGAAACAGATCTTTCGCATGGACGACACCCACGATGTTCTCGGGCTCGTCTCGGAACACGGGCAGGCGCGTATGCGAGCTTTCCAGGCATTGCCTCAGGATCGCCTCGGGTGCGGCATCCACGTCAATCATCTCAATGTTCGAGCGGTGCAACATGATCTCTTCAACCGTCCGGTCACCCAGATCCAGCGCACCCAAAATACGGTCCCGATCTTCTTTTTCCACCACACCTTCGGAATGGCCCAACTGCAGGGCGCCTGCGATTTCTTCGCGTACGGCAAGGATGTTGCTGTCCGGATCAATCTGCACGCCAAACAGACGCAATACGCCGCGCACCAGAAGACGCACCGCCGCCACAATGGGTGAGAAGACGGTCACAACGACACTGATAATAGGTGCCACAGCCGATGCCGCTTTTTCCGAGTTCGTGATGGCATAGGTTTTCGGCAGAACTTCGGCGAAGATCAAAACCAGCAAGGTCATGACCAGCGTTGCCAGCGCCACCCCGCTTTCACCAAAAAGCCGGGTGAACAGGGCAGTGGCCAACGACGCCGCCAGAATGTTAACCAAGTTGTTGCCCAGCAGAACCGACCCGATCAGGCGTTCGTTGTCGTCGGTAAGAGCAAGCGCCTTTTGCGCGCCGCGCGAGCCTTTGTCGGCCTGCGCACGCAGCTTCCCACGTGAGGACGCCGTCAATGCGGTTTCAGATCCCGAGAAAAAGCCCGACAGGAAAAGCAAAAGCACAATAGCGCCTGAGGTTACCCAGAAGGCGCTGTCGATCAGGGAAGAATCAGGTTCCATCGGTCCTTGTTTGTTCGTGTTGCTGCATTCGTTATGGGGATGCTGCCCCGTCCGATCAAGGGGTTAGCCCTTTTCAACGTCTGGGTCTTTCGTCAGCGGGTGATGCTGCAACACCAGTTCGGTCAGACGTTCGTCCAGAACATGGGTGTAAATCTCGGTCGTGGCAACGTCGGCATGGCCAAGAAGCGTTTGGATCGACCGCAAATCCGCGCCGTTGGCCAACAGGTGTGTCGCAAAGGCGTGTCGCAGGGTGTGAGGGGTAACTTTTTCTGGCGAAACACCGCCTTGAACCGCCAGTTCTTTGACCAGCAGGAAAAACCGATGCCGTGTCAGGTGCCCGGATTTGCCACGTGACGGAAACAGGAATCGAGATCGCTGACCACCCTCCGCCACGGTCTGATCTTCTGCCTGATCGCGCACGCCCAGCCATGCCGCAAGTGCATCGCGGGCAGGTGGCGACAGGGGAACCATGCGTTCTTTCCCCCCTTTGCCCAGAACCAAAAGCATCCGGGGGTCACCGCGCGCAGACGAGACGGGTAGCGACACCAACTCGGTCACGCGCATGCCGGTGGCATAGAGCAATTCCATCAGGCAGCTGTTGCGTACCCGGTCCGCCTTGCTGCGCCCGGTTTGTCTGGCGGCGTCAAGCAGGCGATCGACTTCGGGCACATCCAGTGTTTTAGGCAGGCGTTTCTGTCGTCCGGGCCCCTTTATCTGGATGGCGGGGTTCGCCTCGCGCCAGCCTTCCTCAAAGGCAAAGCGAAACAGCTGTTTGATAGCTGACAACCGCCGGGCGCGAGTGGATCGTGACAGACCCTGCGCGTCACAATCGATCAGATAAGCCTCGATCTGGTCGCGGTCCGTTTGATCAAACCCGACTTTCCGGTGGTCTAGCCAAGCTGCAAAGTCTTTCAGGTCTCGGCCATAGGCCAGCAGTGTATTCGTTGCGGCACCCAATTCAGCAGCCTGAGCCTGAAGAAAGGTGGAAATCCACAGATCCTGTGAAGCTGGTGCGCCCATCATCAGCGATCTTGCAGGATCAGTAGGCTAAGCGCCGCGCGCCGGGCTGTGTCTTCCAGACCTACACGTCGAAAGGCGGCAATCGCGGCGGTCAGATCCACCAAGTTACCGCGCGCGCCATGGGCAAACAGATGCATCGATTCCAATATAGCCTCACCCAGCTGACCGTTGGCTAATAAGGCATCAATGTCAGACGGAACAGGCGCGGCCCATTCGAATCCCTGTGACACCGCATCGGCAAGCGGAGATGGCGAAGCAGCACGTCCAGGATCGCCCTGAGCCAGAGCAACCAGAAACTGGGTATCAGTTGAACGATCAGATGCTGCCAAGGCAGCCTCTTCATAGCGTTCGGACAACATCAGAATGCGCCAACGCAAGTTCTCTGTTGCGGGCACGGGCAAAGCGACATTTGCCAGACGTTCGGCAAAAAGCTCGGCAAAAGGAACTTCGAGCCCAACGCTGCGCATCTGTTTCCAGACTAGGGGAAGCGTTTTGCCGATTGCTTCGGCGTTTCCGGTTTCCAGCGCGCTTTCAAAGCGTTGAATCGCGGCGACCCGATCCCAGACCGCACCTGACGCCGCCGGATCACGCTCGGTATATAGGCCGAGCAGCTGATTGGGCGTCAAAGCCCCAATTCGGGTCAGACGTTCGGCGGCTTCGATCTGAGCTTTCCACCCGGCGACATCGCGCAGGTCCGCGTTGGCAAACGCCCGAGGCAGCGGCGCCGATGGCAAACGCTCGCCAATCGCTTCGAACAGCCGGAAGCTTAGCGGATCCGGGTCGTCCGGTTGCGGCAGATAGGCTGCACCTTCAAACAATTCAGGGCTTAGGAACCGATCAAGAACCGCCAGCTCTTCGGGCGGCAGGATATCCAATGCATGGGCTGCCTCAAGCGTCAAAGCCGCCGATGCCCAATCACCCCTTCGTGCCTTGCAAAACACTTGCGCTGCATAGTTCTGCGACAGGTGCGGTTGCGCAATCAAGGCCGTGCAGCTGCGGTCTTCATCTCCGGTCAATAGTGTCGCGTCAAACCAGCGCTGAAACCGCATTTGCGTGTTCGTTGGGCCAGCCAGTTGAACCAATGATTGCGCAGGATCAGCCGCACCAAGCTGCATCAGCCTGTCCAAGCGGGCCAATAGCAGTATTTCCTCTGCGTCGGGTCCAGCAGGTGCCCGCGCCTCGGACAGCAGCAGTGTGAACAACAGACGCTGCATAGATGGGTTATATTTTACGGGGACGCGCAAAATCAGATCGGCCAAGCGCTGGGGGTCGCTGCCTTGCCACAGATCGACCGGCAGGCCCGTAACGGACGAGGAGACAAGCCCCAAAGGCTGGGACAATGCCTCAAGTGGTGTGACCACGACGTCCGGTTGAACCCCGTTCTGCGCCACGGGTGGCTCAAGCAAAACAGTGCCGGGCAAGTTTTCTGGTGGTTCGGTCAGCCATTCGATGACCGACAGCGGCTCTTGCGCCTGCGCAGAACCTGCCAGAACCAAAGCCAGAAGCGTTTGCTTAGTCGACATCCAGGACGACCGGCTCTCGGATTTCACTTTGTGGGGCCGAAAAATCCGCACCAAAGAACGGACCCACATAGGCATAGGCCACCAGCCCGATGAACCCCAGGCAAATTAGATATATCAGGAACTTGATCACACGCCTCATGACGTCACGCTGCCTCAATTTTTGATTTTGGCCAAGTTATAACTGGCATTCTTTCTAAGATCACGTCATTCACGGTGGAATGAGCGAAATAAAGCATAACACTCACTCGGCGGACACAGGGCAGCGATTTCATCTGCACAAAACTGTGGTTCTTGTTGGGATGATGGGTGCTGGGAAGACGGCCGTTGGCCGCGCTCTGGCTGCTAAGCTGGCGGTTCCGTTCCTCGACAGCGATGCCGAGATCGAATCGGCCGCCAACATGACAATTCCAGAAATCTTCGACCGAGACGGAGAGCCGTTCTTTCGCACCAAGGAAAGTCAGGTCATCGGTCGCCTGCTGGACGAAAGAAAGGGCATCCTGTCGACAGGGGGCGGTGCCTTTCTGTCCCAGGAAAACCGTGAAATGATCACGCGGCGGGGGGCATCTGTCTGGTTGCGGGCGGATTTGAATGTGTTGTGGAACCGGGTTCGTCATAAAGACACGCGGCCACTGCTGCGCACCAAGAACCCGCATGCGACCTTGAAAGCCTTGTATGAGGCGCGCGTACCGGTTTATGCCGAGGCCGATCTGACGGTGACGTCGGATGGCGAGGTCTCAATCGACAAAATGGTTGATCGGGTTGTCAGCGCTTTGATGACGCGCCCCGATGTTTTGGAACAGAAGTAAATGCATCAGACTGTAAATGTAGAGCTGGGCGAGCGTTCGTATGATGTTGAGATCGGGCCTGACCTCTTGGCTCAGTCTGGCGCGCGTATCGCGCCATTGCTGCACCGGCCCAAAGTTGCGGTTGTCACGGACGAAAACGTGGCAGCGCTGCATCTGGATGCGTTGCGCGACGGGTTGAACGCTGCGGGTATCGAGATGTCTGCACTGACCTTGCCTGCTGGGGAGGCCACCAAAAGCTGGCCGCATTTTGAACGCACGGTCGAATGGCTGCTGGCCGAAAAAGTTGAGCGTCGGGATGTGGTTGTGGCCTTGGGCGGCGGTGTGATCGGCGATCTTGTGGGCTTTGCTGCCGCTGTGTTGCGACGGGGCGTCCGCTTTGTGCAGATCCCCACCTCGCTGCTGGCGCAGGTGGACAGTTCCGTCGGCGGGAAAACGGGGATCAATGCGCCGCAGGGCAAAAACCTGATCGGGGCATTCCATCAGCCTTCACTGGTGCTGGCTGATACGTCGGTGCTGGGTACAATGTCGCAACGGGATTTCCTGTCCGGGTACGGAGAAGTTGTGAAATATGGCCTGTTGGGTGATTTAGACTTCTTCGAATGGCTTGAAATCAACGGATCCGCCGTTTCGTCGGGCGATATGGCAGCTCGTGTCCGCGCGGTGACCCGTTCAGTTCAGATGAAAGCGGACATTGTGGCCCGGGATGAAACGGAACAAGGCGACCGTGCGCTGCTAAATCTTGGCCACACCTTCTGCCATGCGTTAGAGGCCGCGACCGGCTATTCTGACAGGCTGCTTCACGGGGAAGGGGTCGCCATCGGGTGCGCGCTGGCTTTCGAGCTGTCGTCGCGTCTGGGCCTGTGTTCACAGGAGGATCCAAGCCGGGTGAGGGCACATTTGCGGGAGATGGGGATGAAGACCGATCTGGCCGATATTCCGGGTGAACTGCCCGGTGCCGAGCCTTTGGTAGACCTGATGTCGCAGGACAAAAAAGTCGTGGACGGGCAGTTGCGGTTTATTCTAGCCCGGGGCATCGGGCAGGCTTTTGTCACCGCGGACGTACCGCGCGATGCGGTTCTATCCGTTCTTGAAGATGCGCTTGAAACGGCTTGATTAAAATGGGTTTTAGCGCCCTCTGATCACCATCAATTCACCTATGTTTTCGCGTGTGATGTAGCCAATCATACGTCCAGTCCGACCGAGCACGGCGATGGCCGGCGCGCCTTTGTGCAATTCTTCCAGTACGGTCTCAAGACCCACCGTCAAACCCAACTGGGGAATGTCGCTTTCCATGATTGAAGTTGCCAGGTCCGAGCGGGGATGATCCCCTGCAAGCGCCGCAAACAACCGATCCCGGGTCACAAACCCCAGCAACGCGCCGTCTGCATCTAATACCGGGAACTCATGCTGAGTGGTGTGAATAACTGCCTGCGCTGCTGTGCTAAGCGTGTCGGCGGGGGACAGGGCGTGAAACTCGGTAATCATGGCATCACGTGCCAAAACGCGGCGTGCAACGGACCTTAGGGCCACATCCTGGCTTTCGGCGTTGGCCGCGACGAAGACAAACACGGCGATCAGGATCAAGATTGGGTTGCCAGAGCTTAACCCCAGGAAGCCAAACCCGACCGCAACAACCTGACCACCGAGGGCCGCCAATCGCGTTGCCTTGACGCGATCCATCCGAAGGCAAAGCAGCGCGCGGAACACGCGGCCTCCGTCCATGGGAAATGCCGGGATCATGTTGAAAGCGGCCAAAAGCAGATTGACGTAGGCGAGCCTGTCCAGAAGCCCGACATTGGCGGACTCGATCTGAGTGATAGCCTCGTAAGGCATCCCGGCGCCCAGTATGACAAGTATGACCCAGATCGCGACGTTGACGGCGGGACCGGCAAGCGCCACCCAGACCTCTTGCATTGGTTTCTCTGGGATCCGTTCCAACCGCGCAAGGCCGCCAATGGGTAAAAGCGTGATGTCAGGGGTCTTTATCCCATAGCGCCGCGCCATAAGGGCATGACCAAATTCGTGCGCGACCACACAGGCAAACAAAGCCAGCACAAAAACCAGATTTTCGATTGCTGCGGGCCACCCGCCGCTGGAATAGGCGGCAAATCCGATCCAGGCCAACAACAGGAAAAAGGTGACATGGACCCTCAGTTCGGAGCCGAGCAATCGTCCGAGAGAGAAGGACCATGTCATTTGATGTCTCCGTTTCGCTTAGAACGGAATCTCGTCGTCATCGATTCCGCCGGATGCCGGGGCAGGGGCACTGGATGGGGCGCCGTATGGGTCTCCGCCACCATAGCCACCACCGGCCTGGCCGCCGCCGTAGCCGCCAGATTGTCCGCCGCCGCCTTCACCACCCCGACTGTCCAACAAGGTCAGTTCGCCGCGATAAGGACGCAGAACAACCTCGGTTGAATACCGATCCTGACCAGATTGATCCTGCCATTTGCGCGTTTCCAACTGGCCTTCAATATAGACCTTGCTGCCTTTACGCAGATATTGCTCGGCAATACGGGCCAGAGGTTCCGAGAAAATGGCGACCGAGTGCCACTCCGTACGCTCGCGCCGTTCGCCGGTATTGCGGTCTTTCCAGTTCTCCGACGTGGCAATGCGCAGATTGCATACTTTTCCGCCGTTCTGGAATGACCGGACCTCGGGATCGCGGCCAAGATTGCCGACCAAAATGACCTTGTTGACTGAACCCGCCATGAAACTCCCCGTTCTGTGCTAACTTAGATGCGCCGAATCTGGCGCTGCGTGTCTGTGCGACCCTATACGGCCTGCATCATGGTTAAAACACAGTTGATCGGAACAACAGTCGGCAAGAATTCTTTCGACACCATTTACCAAGCTTTCATTTTTGACTGGAATACATATACTCCGTCTGATTTTGGAACGAGCGGGATAGGCTTTCATGCGTTCTCTGGTTTTTGGTTTGTGTGCCCTGTGCCTTGCATCGGTTTCAGGTCCGGTGGAAGCGCAGACGCTGTCCTCTAAAAGCCGTAAGGACATTTTTCTGAAGCAGGCCAAAGTGTTGGATTCCCGTGCGGCGACACAGTACCGCGGGTCCGAACGGCTGAAGCCTAAGGCAGCGCAAGGGAAATTCAACAAACGCTATACCGGCAACTATCGCGGCCAATACCTTTCGATGGCCCGCGAAGCGGCCCGATTGCACAGTATTCCGGAGGAGCTGTTTCTGCGCCTTGTGCAGCAGGAAAGTGGCTGGAACCCGCATGCCAAATCCCACAAAGGCGCGCTGGGGTTGGCTCAACTTATGCCGCAGACAGCAGACCTGTTGGGCGTGAACCCGCATGACCCCAAGCAAAACCTTGAGGGCGGCGCGCGGTATCTGTCGTGGCAGTATCGCAAGTTCAAATCCTGGCGTCTTGCACTGGCCGCCTATAATGCCGGCCCGAAGGCGGTTGAAAAACATGGTGGAATCCCACCCTACAAAGAAACCCAGAACTACGTGAAAGTGATCTGGGGCGGCTGACAATCGCGATGCCGCAGTGCAGAGTGTCCGTTTCTTGATAGATGACCGTCCGGCAATCTAGTCTGAAAGAGAACTGCCCAGCAAAAGGGGCCTCTGGATGCCAAGTGATCGCCCAAACATTCCCAAGGATACTTTGGCCAACTGGCAGCAACTGGTTGATCTGGTTGCGCAGCTTGCAGATGTGCCTGCCAGTTTGATCATGAAAACTGATGCGCCAGAACACGCGGTGCTCATAACCTCCGATCATCCGGACAATCCCTATCCGGTTGGGCTGAGCTTTCAATTGAACCCAAAGCTATATTGTCAGGGGGTCTTTGAGCGCGATGGAGAGCTTTTGGTCGAAGATGCGACCTGTGATCCGGCTTGGGCCGACAATGACGATTTGGAACATGGAATGTCATTTTATATCGGTCTGCCGTTGAAGTGGCCCGATGGAACGGTATTCGGCACCATTTGTGTCCTGGATCGGAAACGCAATCGTCAGGCGCTTTTGTTTAGGGAAGGTCTGGGTCAGTTCGCGCGCATCGTCGAATCGGATTTAGCTTTGTTGCAAGAGGTTTACCTGCGCCGCGCGCTTGAAGAAAAGCTGAACGAAACACTGGCGCAGCTTGAAAACCGCGTTGCAGAACGTACACGCGAATTGCGGGAAACCAACACTGCGCTGCGCGTTCTGTTGTCCAGTTTGGACGATGATCGCAAAAGCCGTGACCATGAGATTGTCGAGCAGGTTCGAAACAGGGTCTTGCCCTATCTCGACAAGGTTCGCAGCCACCTAGGGCGCGATGAAGCCCAGCACGTGTATCTCGAATTGGCGGAAAACAATCTGAATGAAATCACGTCGTCGATGTCGGACAAGCTGACGGACGCTTTTGCCGTGATGACACCGACCGAGATTGAAGTTGCGCAAATGGTCATGTTTGGAAAAACGACAAAAGACATTGCCAAGACGTTATCGCGCGAAACATCGACCATTGATTTTCATCGCAACAACATCCGCCGCAAACTTGGCCTTGATGGGCGTGCTCAAAACCTGCGGAGCCATCTGCTCGCGATTTCGTGACTAGGGAATATGGGGATTGCCCCCATATTTCCCCCTGATTTTTCCGACCTGAGCCAAAGGTTGATGACTTGTTACCCTCTCTGACATGTCGCGGGACGTACCGTGCCAATCCAACAGAGAGGACTAACAATGGATCGCAAAGATCTGAAGCCCACCATTGTGAAAGGCAACAAGGATGCGCTGGCCCCCGGGCTTTCGCGGAGATCCTTTTTCATAGCAGCCGGTGCGGCCGGCGTAGGTGCGGGGGCTTCGCTGGTCGGGGTGAAACCAGCGCAGGCCCAGTCACAAGCCTGGCTGCAACCGGGCAACAACAACCACGTGATTGATCTGCAAGGATCAACGGGTCAAGCGAGTACCGGGACCGTCGGGATCGAGTATTACGGTCATTGCGCCATCAAGATCACATCACCCGGCGGGGCCACAGTTCTGTTTGACCCTTGGCGGGATGATCCATCCGGTGCCTGGGGATTGTGGTTCCGGAACGAATTCCCGCAGATCCCGGTGGATATCACAATGTCGACCCATGCGCATTTCGACCACGATGCGATTGAACGCCCAAGTTCCACAATGGTGTTGGATCGAATGGCGGGCAATTTCGAATTTGCGGATCTGAAGATCACCGGATTTGCCGACAAACACGCCTGCGTCGCTCCGGGCTGGTATGATTGGACAAATGCTCTGGCCGAGTTCGGTGCCGAGGCCTGCCCGCCGAACAATGTCGGTCACATGGATATGGTTGTCTATCTGGTTGAAACCGGTGGCATTCGCACGTTGATTTGGGGGGATAATCGCCACAATCCACCCCAGGAATTCTGGGACTCGATTGGGGAGGTTGATGTTTTGACCCTGCCAGTCGACGGGTCCGAGCATATCCTTAGCTTTGATCAGGGTAATGACATCGTGGCCAAGCTAAAGCCCAAAATCATTATTCCAACGCACTACCTGAACGACGTCACATCGTACACGCTGACGACGCTGCAATCTGCTGACGAGTGGGTCAAAGCCCAGCAGAGTTACAAGATGCTGGACAGCGCCAGTTTACAGTTGGAAGCGGGCGAAGTGAAAGGAATGACTCAGGAGTTCATGTACTTCGGAAACAACGTGCAGACAGGGTAAAGGACCCAGCCATCGGGACTACCACTCACGACGTGCTTCATATTCGTCGCGCCAAGATGACAATGGAGTGCAAATGGAAAGGGCCGGTCACTGACCGGCCCTTTTCCGTCAATTTGGTTCGTTCACTCTGCGGCGATTTTTATGACCGGCTGCATCCGCGCCAGCACGTCGTCGGCCAGGTGGCATTTGACCTGATGACCGTCTGCCAGTGTTTTCACCGGAGGCACATCCGACTCGCAGCGTCCATCCGGCACCTCGGATTTCCAACGGCAACGTGTCTGAAACGGACATCCCGGCGGAGGGTCCATCGCGGATGGAATATCACCTTCCAGAACGATGTGCTCCTTCTCGATAGACGTATCCGCAATTGGAACCGCGCTCAGCAGGGCCTCGGTGTATGGGTGATAGGGCGGCGAGAAGACCTGATCCGTTGTTCCCAATTCGACCACATGACCCAGATACATCACCATGACCCGGTCGCTGAGATAGCGCACAATCGACAGATCGTGGCTGATGAACAGCAGAGTTGTTTTATGCTCGCGCTGAATTTCCATCAACAGATCAGTCACCGCGGCCTGAACAGACACGTCAAGCGCCGAGACAGGTTCATCCGCCACAACGATCCGCGCGTCCCCAGCAAAGGCACGCGCGATGCCCACACGTTGCTTTTGGCCACCGGACAATTGCCTTGGCATCCTCTCGGCGAAGGCGCGGGGCAGTTTCACCAGATCCAACAACTCGAGCATTCGCTTTTTGCGCTCAGCCTCGGTATTGCCCACGCCAAAGATTTCCAGCGCCCGGATGATCTGGCGGCCCACGCTCATAGACGGGTTCAGGGTGTCGAACGGGTTCTGGAACACCATCTGAACCTCGCCCACTGTCTTGGCGTCCCGATCTTCGATTGGCACGTCTTCGATGTTGCGATTGTCCAGAAGGATTTGACCATCTGTCGCGGTTTCAAGCCCCATCAGAACCTTGGCAAACGTGGATTTTCCGCAACCGGATTCACCCACAATGGCCAGCGTCTCGGACTCATGGGCTTCGAAACTCAGCGTTTCGTTGGCTTTCACAACTTTCTTTGTACCGCCCCCAAACAAGGCGTTTGCGGCCACCTCATAGTATTTCTTGAGGTTGTCCATTTTCAGAACAACGCGGCCGATTTCGCCCTTTTCCTTTTGATCAGCCAATGTGATCGGCGCGTTCCAGTCTATTTCCTGGAACTTCAGACAACGTGTGTGATGCCGATCATTGCCCGGAACAGCATCCATCAGAATGTTCTGAGAGTCGCAGCGCCCTTCTTCAAAATAGTCACATCGTGGGCCAAAGTTACACCCCGACGGGCGTTCGTGAGGCAGGGGAAAGTTGCCCGGAATGGCCACCAATGGTCGGGAATTCTTGTCCGCGCCCGGCAGAGGGATCGAGCGGAACAACGCCTGCGTATAGGGGTGCTGCATCTCATCAAACACGTCTTTGATCGAGCCGCGTTCAACTGCTTCACCGGAATACATCACGCATAGCCTGTCGCAGGTCTCCAAAACCAGACCAAGGTTGTGCGAAATAAACAGCATCGAGGTGCCGTATTTCTTGCCCAGATCCCTAACCAATTCGACCACAGCGGCCTCGACTGTCACGTCCAGCGCGGTTGTTGGTTCGTCCAATATCAGCAATGCAGGTTTTGACATCAGCGCCATCGCGATAACGATACGCTGCTGCTGACCACCTGACAGCTGATGCGGGAAAGAATTCAACATCCGCTCGGGGTCGGGCAGACGCACATCGGTAACCACTTCCAAAGCACGGGCATAAGCCTCATCTTGGCCCACGCCCTCGTGGATCATCGGCACTTCCATCAGCTGTCTGCCGATTTTCATCGCCGGGTTCAGCGATGCCATCGGCTCTTGATAGATCATGGCGATCTCGTTGCCGCGGATGTCGCGCAGTTCTTCCGAACTCATCTCGGCCAGATCACGCCCCTTGAACTTGATCGTGCCGCCGACGACCCGGCCGTTTTTGCCAAGGTCTTGCATTACGCCAAGCGCCACGGTGGACTTGCCGCAGCCGGATTCCCCGACCAAACCAACAGCCTCGCCGGGTTGCACGCTGACCGAGAAATCCATCACGGCGGGAATTTCCCGAAGACGTGTGAAGAATGAGATCGACAGCTTGTCGATCTCGAGGATCGGGCCGTCATATTCCGCCATTTTACTCATCTAGTATCTCCTCGCGAGAGTCTGGGGGAACCCCTTCATCTGGCTAAAAATATCCTGGGGGTCCGGGGGCAAAGCCCCCGGCCGATATCGCATCAATCCTTCAGACTTTCTTCGCGCAGACCGTCCGCCAGCAGGTTCAATCCAAGAACCAGAGACAGCAGCGCAAAGGCGGGCGGCAGGGCGGGGTGCAGATAGATCGACAGCAACTTACGCCCTTCGTTGATCGTAGAACCCCAGTCCGGGCTTTCCGGTGGCAGACCCAACCCGAAGAAACCCAAGGTGCCCAGCAGGATGGTGGTATAGCCAATGCGCAGACAGAAATCGACGATCAGTGGGCCGCGCGCGTTTGGCAGGATCTCCCAAAGCATGATGTACCAAGGACCTTCGCCTCGGGTCTGTGCCGCAGCAACATAGTCGCGGGTTTTGATATCCAGTGCCAAACCTCGGACAATGCGAAACACGGTGGGTGAGTTCACGAAGACCACCGAAACGAACACCACCAGAATGCCGCCTGGAACGTCGAAAAGATCCAGATAGGTGGGCAGGCCCCAGATGCTGTAATCATCCGTGTTGATCACGTACCCGTTTGTTGAAATTAGCGATAAGTACAGCCAGACCGTTACCCCCAGCACTCCGATCAACAGAGGCGTGCGGAAACTTGGTCTCGTGTAATAGCGCGAGTTTAGCAGAACGGTCAGAAACAGGATCGGGAACACGAACAACACGGCCGCCATATAGTTCGGCACGCCGGTCGCCACGATTTCTGGTGTGACCAGAAGATAGAACAGCAGGATGACCGGGAAAGCCAGGATCAGGTTGGCCAGGAACGACAGGAACGTGTCCAGACGACCACCATAATATCCCGCCGGAAGGCCGAGGGTAATGCCGACCATGAAGGCAAACATGGTTGCCAGCGGTGCGATCTGCACCACAATCCAGGCCCCTTTGACCATTCGGCTAAAGACGTCGCGGGCAAGGTTATCGCCGCCCAGAAGATACCAGGCGTATTGTCCGTCTTCGGGGCTCGGCAAGGGCGTCCCGGGGACCTTGTTCTTCATGCCCGAGACCTGCGCCAAGGGGTCCTGTGTCACGATCAGGTCGAGTGCACCGAAAATCCCGGTGAACACCCAGAACATCACAAGGCCGAACCCGATCATGCCGATTGGGCTGTCATACAGTTTGCCATAAAGACCCAGCCGCCGTTTATAGGCGATAGACATGGCAAACATGATGACCAGCGCCATCCAGACAGGCAGGAATTGTTGGGAAATTGCCCCGACAATGCCGGCGCTGGTGCCCATGACGATGCCCAGTACTAAGTAACCGACTGCCAATGCCACGCATGCAACAAAGCTGTAGCGCAAGGCCAGGTTGGTCAGGTTTCGAACACCGCTGCTGGACGTTATTGTTCCATCCGGGTTTACGGTGACCTGATCTTCCGGCAGGAAGATGCTTCCGACAATCCAGATCACAATCGACAGGATCAATGCAGCAAGGGCGACCATCAATAGCGGGTTCAGAAAGGCGATAGAGCCGGTCCAGGTAAGAGGTTCCATGTTCTATCTCCCTTACGAAATACGGATGCGTGGGTTGAGGTAGACATAGCCGATATCGGATATCAGCTGCGTCACCAGAACCACAAAGACCGACACGACCGAAATCGCCAGCAGCAGCTGGATGTCATTGTTCCCCGCAGCCTGAACCAGCGCCCAGCCAAAGCCCTTGTAGTTGAACAAGGTCTCGACGATCACAACGCCATTCAGCAGCCATGGGAACTGCAACATGATGACGGTGAAAGGTGCGATCAACGCGTTGCGCAATGCGTGTTTCACCACGATGTTGGGAAAGGATACGCCTTTCAGACGAGCAGTCCGGATATACTGCGCCGTCATCACCTCGGTCATCGACGCGCGGGTCATTCGGGCGATATAGCCCATCCCATAAAGCGCAATGGTCAGAACCGGCAGAAAGAAGTTCTCGAAGGTCGGATTGTCCATCGCCTGCGTCGCTGTCCCCTTGAACCATTTCAGGCCCACAGTGGATGAGGTGAATATCGCAATGAAAATCACGCCGGACACATATTCCGGCGTCGCCGTTGTGATGATCGAGAAGGTGGACAAGGACCGGTCAAGGGCTGATCCCTCTCGCATCCCCGCCAGAACGCCGACGATCAGCGCGGATGGAACCATCAGCACCAGAACACAGAGCATCAAAAAGCCTGTGTTGCCCAGACGTTTGCCGACTATGCTGCCAACTTCGTCTTTGAACACACTGGAGTATCCCCAGTCCCCTTGCAGAACTCCGCAAAACCTCGGGGTGTTATCGGCCGTGGATCCGGGGCGGGTGCAGGTGCCCAAAACCTGGCCATCCTCCTGAACCTTCTGGTAGCCCGGCATAACGCCCAACCACTGGCCATATTTGATGAGTGTCGGTTGCAGATATCCCCTGTTCTCAAGCCATGTCTCGACCTGTTCGTCGGACATACGCTGGTTACCCTGCGTCTTGGCGAGTTTTTCAAGGTTTGGGTAGAGGTTGGTCAGAAAGAAAACCACGAACGTCAAGCACAATGCCGTTAACAGCATGACGCCGAACCGTCGGAGGATGAATAGTCCCATGTTGGCCCCTGTTATTCGGGTGTTCCGCAGATCAATGGACCATTTTCTGGCCTCGGACGTCCGACCCCGCGTCGGAATGTCTGCGGCTGGAAAGGGGCGCCCAAATCAGGCGCCCCTTGGGGGTGAGTAGGCGGGTTTTACGCAGCCCAGCCCCATTTGTAGTGGTGGTGTTCGAACGACACATGCATGTCAGTGCCCACCAGACCGTCCTTCATGTGACGATAGAGCGACCGCCAGTATGGCTGAACGGTGACGCCTTCTTCCTGGATCATCGCTTCGCCCTTGGCGACGACTTCGCGACGCTTGTCTGCGTCAGCAATGGCCAGTGCCTCGGTCAGCAAGTTGTCGAAATCAGGGTTGGCCCAGCCGAATTCGTTCCAGGCTTCGCCCGAACGATAGGCCAGCGCCCAAATCTGAACACCCAGAGGACGGTGGTTCCAGTTGGTCGAGCTGTACGGATACTTGGCCCAGTCGTTCCAGAACGTGTTGCCCGGCAGAACCGTCCGCTTGACCTTGATGCCCGCGTCACGCAGCTGCGCGGCAACGGCATCGGTAGTGTTGCGGCGCCAGTCGTCGTCGATTGACATCAGCTCGTGCTCGAAATCGGCCATTCCGGCTTCTTCCATCAGAGCGCGAGCGCCTTCCGGGTCGACTTTCTGCGGAGGCAGTTCAAAGTAGTCCGGATGGATCGGGCCAACATGGTGGTTTTCCGCAGGCGACCCACGGCCCCCATAACCAAGTTCCAGACAAACCGCATTGTCCACAGCCATCTGCAGGGCCTGACGCACACGCTTGTCCGCGTAAGGTTTTTTGCCGTCGATCTCGGCCAGCTGGTTCGGTCGAACAACGATGGTGTTCATCGTGACAACTTCCGACTTCACATAGCCAAGGCTGTCCATCACATCGATGAATTCACCGACCGACTCGTACAGCATGTCAACTTCGTCGGATTCCAAAGCGGCCAACCAGGCCGAAGGATCAGTGCCGTAGTCGATGTATTCGATGCGGTCCAGCGCCGGGCGACCAAAGACTTCTTCGCCCCACCAGGCGTGGTTTTCGTTGCGTACCAGCGATGCTTTCACACCAACTTCCAGCTCTTCGATCAGGTATGCACCGGTGCCCACATTGTTGAGCAGATCGGTTTCGCTGAACGTGCTGTGCACGATAGCGGCCGGATAGTCGGCCATGCCCGCGATCAACGAGATGTCAGAGTTGGGCAAGTTAAGGTTAACGGTATTTGCATCCACAACTTCGATAGCGCCATCAATTGCCTGACCAGAGTCAGCGTCAATCAAGGTCGCAAAACGACCCGCCATCGAGTTGGTTTCCGAACTCTTGTCACACCAGCGCGCGATGTTGCGGGCAACGTCGTCGGCTGTGAAATCGTCTCCGTTGTTCCACTTGATGCCAGGACGGATTTTCAACGTGTAAACGGTCGCGTCTTCGTTGACTTCCCAACCTTCCAGCAGCATGCCGCGGAACGTACCATCCGAGTTATACTCGACCAGATATTCCATGGTGCCACGGGTGACGTTGGCGATCTGAGACCAGTCATAGGTACGCGGGTCTTTCAAAGCGCGCACTTCCTGCTGAACGCGGATTGTACCGCCTTCTTGCTTGGCGTCTTCGCCTTCCGCGCGGGCAGGCGCGGCGAGACCGATCATGCCATAGGCTGCGGCGGCCGTCAGGCCCAGCCCTGTGGTGCGGGTCAGAAACTCGCGCCGATTTAACTTACCGTCCCGATACTCCTGAGCATGCATCTCAGCCGCCCAGTGTACCGGTGCTCCGGTGGTTGTTTGATTTGTCATAAATGCATCTCCCTGTGACACAGTTTTTTTGTTGTGAAGATCAAAGCTACCCGGCGCAGCGGGCGCCGAACGGTAGGTCGATGGGTTTTCTTTTTTGGATTCTCAGCATCCCCATGGCGGCATTCGGCACCAGAATTTGCATGAGGTCAATGTTCGAAATCGTCATAGATGGCAAAAAAACGACATCTTTGAGGGGAGTTCAACTGATGATGCCAGCACAATCCGCTGAAGATTCGCGCACTTATCAAAGTGAGACATTTAACGACCAGGCTTGGGTTACCCATCCCACGGTAAAATAGCGTCGGTCATTGGGCAGCTCGCAAGGTCAAAAATGCCCTGATCAAGTATCACTTTGAGAAATCAACATGATACCAATCCTTCATTCGAGCCCGAAACCACGTCCGCTGTCGTTTCGCAAATTGCCGGGTCGAGATCGTTGCCCGTCCGCGGGCCTGATCCAGCGTCATTTTTCCGTCGAGATACGCGACCAATTCGGGGACACCGATTGCCTTGTAAGCCGGAAGGGACAGATCATATCGATCACGCATAACCTCGACTTCGTCCAACGCGCCCATTTCCAGCATTTGATCAAAGCGTCGCGTGATCCGGCCCAGCAGCCAGGTCTTGTCGACATCAAAGACGATGGGAACGGCATGTGACAAAGCCAAATCCGGGGCGGGCGTTTCGGCTTGCCAGGACAACAGGCTGCGCCCGGTAGCTTGCTGAACCTCCCACGCGCGCTGCACACGGGCGCGATTATTGGTGTCCAGCCGGTCAAGCGTCAGATCATCCACGCCTGCCGTCAGCTCTGACAGTGACATCTGGTCGGCTGTGGATCGCACATGTGACGGAGTCGTTGGAATTTCGGCCATGCCTTCGGTCAGCGCAGTAAAATACAAACCTGTGCCGCCCACGATGATTGGACGTTGATCGCCGGTCAGCAAGGGAACAACTTCGCGCAGCCAGTGCCCGGTCGAATACTCCTGATCATAGGAGATATGGCCATAGAGTTTGTGTGGGGCGCGGGCCTCTTCCTCGGTTGAGGGGCGGGCAGAGATGACCCGCCAGCAGTCATAAACCTGACTGGCGTCGGCGTTTACAATAACGCCGCCGAAGGTCTCGGCGATTTGCAAGGCCAGCGCGGATTTTCCCGACGCCGTGGGGCCAGCGATCAGCACCGGTTTGCGCTCGGGGATCGGGGGCAGGCGGTCCCATAGTTGCGCTGCTGAAGGGTCGGTCATTCCCGGTTGCCTCATTCCTTACCAACCGCATTGAACCTGCGGAGCTTTTGCTTCATTTTGCGCCGGAAAATAAACCCGTGCCAGCCCGGAGCGCAACATGAGCCTTTCCCCGTCCATCGACACCGAAGAAACCCCTAAAACAGCATATAAACGCGTGATGTTGAAGATTTCGGGTGAGGCTTTGATGGGGGATCAGGGATTCGGTTTGCATCCGCCAACGGTCCAGCGCATCGCGCAAGAGGTCAAATCGGTGCATGATTTGGGTGTCGAGATCTGCATGGTCATCGGCGGGGGCAACATTTTCCGTGGCCTTAGCGGCTCGGCACAGGGGATGGAGCGGACGACAGCGGATTACATGGGGATGCTGGCCACCGTCATGAATGCACTGGGGATGCAATCCGCACTGGAAGAGGTAGGGGTGTTTACCCGTGTGATCTCGGCCATTCGCATGGATGAAGTGTGTGAACCCTACATTCGCCGCCGCGCCGTGCGTCACCTTGAAAAGAAGCGTGTCTGCATTTTTGCCGCCGGAACAGGCAATCCGTATTTCACCACGGACACCGCTGCGACGTTGCGGGCCAACGAAATGACCTGTGAGGCGATCTTTATGGGCAAGAATGGCGTCGACGGTGTTTACGACAAAGACCCTAAGGAGCATGCGGATGCCGTGCGTTATGACACGGTGACCTATGATGATGTTCTGGCCAAGCGCCTGAGGGTTATGGATGCCTCGGCCATTGCATTGGCGCGGGACAACAATCTGCCCTTGATCGTGTTCGGGTTGGATGAACCCGGCGGGTTCCGCGGCATTCTGGCCGGTGAAGGGACGTATACCAAGGTTCAAGGCTGATCATTCCGACACTGGACTTGCAATTAGCCGGACCCAAGGGGCCGGCTTTTTTGTGTGCATGCCATGCTTGACGAGCGTGGCGTCCACCGTCAACGTGTCGCCGTTCTTGGGATTTTTCAATCAATCCAAAGAACTGCCGATGCCGTGTCGCGATCAGGGCTTTGGAGAGGCTGGAAGACCTGCCATGATTTCTGAGGTGTCTGGAAACATGCGCGGGCCCCTCATTTGATGTGTGCAGCATGACTGAGGAGTGAGATGCGATGAGCTCTCTTGATATCGATTTTGTTCGGGCGCAGTTTCCCGCCTTTTCCGAACCCAGCCTGACAGGGCAAGCGTTTTTTGAAAATGCAGGCGGATCTTATACCTGTAAACCGGTTATTGACCGGCTGACGCGGTTCTACACTCAGCGCAAGGTTCAGCCTTACGCCGCTTACGAGGTCAGCCGACTTGCCGGGCAAGAGATGGATGAGGCGCGCACGCGAATGGCCGCCATCTTGGGCGTGGATACCGATGAGTTGAGTTTTGGCCCCTCAACCACCCAAAACACGTATGTACTGGCACAGGCGTTCCGGCAGTGGATGACGCCGGGCGAAGCCATTGTTGTGACTGATCAAGACCACGAGGCCAATTCCGGCCCGTGGCGGCGATTGGCTGACGCCGGGATCGAGGTTCGAGAGTGGCAGATCGATCCTGACACTGGGGCGTTGAACCCGCAGGATCTGGAAAATCTGCTGGACGACAAAGTCCGTCTTGTGTGCTTTCCTCATTGTTCGAATGTGGTGGGTGAGATCAATCCGGTGACCGAGATTACTGCAATCGCCCATGCTGCGGGTGCGTTCGTATGTGTGGATGGCGTGTCATATGCACCGCACGGGTTTCCAAATGTCGGGGATCTGGGACCGGATATCTACCTGTTTTCGGCCTACAAAACCTATGGCCCACATCAAGGCTGCATGATCATTCGCCGCACTCTTGGAGAGCTTCTGCCCAACCAGGCGCATTATTTTAACGGCGATGTTCTGCACAAACGGTTCACCCCGGCAGGCCCCGATCATGCACAGATTGCAGCAAGCGCAGGGATGGCGGACTATGTGGAACAGCTGTGCGGCCATCACGGCGGGCCAAAGACAGGTGCAGCCGAGCAGGGAGCCTTTGTTCATGATCTGATGCGGGCGCATGAGGTTGCATTGCTGCAACCGGTGTTGGACGCTGTGAAAGATCGAAATGCCGTTCGTTTGATTGGCCCGTCAGACGCATCTATGCGTGCGCCAACGATAGCCTTATCCTTGAACCGCCCGGCAGAACCAGTTGCGGCAGAGCTCGCGCAGCATGGTATCATGGCTGGCGGCGGAGACTTTTATGCATCGCGCCCATTGCAAGCTATGGGGGTCGATCCAGTGCAGGGCGTTCTTCGGATCAGTTTTACCCACTACACCACTCAAAACGAAATTGATCAGCTTTTAGGAGCACTTGAACGCATTTTGTGATCCGAAATTCGCCCTGCCTCGTATATCTAAGAAAACAGCAGGGCGAATATGGCGCAGGGGCAGTCACCGATTATTTTATGGTTCCGACGGGATTTACGCCTGTCGGACCATCCTGCGCTAACGGCGGCCGTGGAAACAGGCCGCCCTATCATCCCTGTCTTCATTTTGGACGATCTGGCCCAGCAAATGGGTGCTGCCCCAGTTTGGCGCCTTGGACTTGGCCTAGAAGTCTTTGAGCGGTCGTTAAGTCAAATTGGCAGCCGACTGATCCTGCGTCGCGGCAATGCGTTGGGTCAATTGCAGCAATTGATCTCAGAAACGGGCGCCAAGTCCGTTTACTGGTCTCGTGCTTATGATCCGGAAGCGATCGAACGGGATACATTGGTCAAGTCGACCTTGGGCACTCAGGACGTGCGGGCCAAGTCGTTTGCCGGCCATCTGCTGTTCGAACCCTGGACCGTTGCAACCAAAGCAGGACAGCCGTTCCGCGTTTTCACACCAAGGTGGCGAGCTGTTCAAGGGCAGGAGGTCTCGGTCGCGGATGCGCCTCCGACGCGGTTGCCAGCGCCGACGCATTGGCCCGTTTCTGACGATCTGGAAATCTGGAATCTAGGCGCAGCGATGAACCGCGGGGGTCGCTTCGTTCGCCGCTATGTTAAGCCGGGCGAAAAGGCGGCGCTCGATCACCTAGACGGGTTTCTGGACCGCGTGAGCCGGTATTCCAACGATCGGGACAGTTTGGGCCTGGATGGGACATCGAACCTGTCAGAGTATCTGTCGTTGGGGGAAATCGGGCCACGCACCGCATGGCATACGGTGCAACGCGCGGGCATGATGGGCGTGTCCGGGACCGAGGCGTTTCTGCGGCAGCTTGTGTGGCGCGAGTTTGCGTACCACCTGATGTTCCACACGCCGCGCCTTTTGACCGGCAACTGGAAGCCGGAATGGGATGGGTTTCCCTGGACCACCGATCCCGACCACCCGGATGTCGTTGCATGGCGGCAGGCAAGAACAGGTATTCCGGTCGTCGATGCCGGTTTGCGGCAGATGTACGTCACAGGCCGCATGCACAACCGCGCACGGATGATCGTTGCCAGTTACCTCACCAAACATCTTATGACCCATTGGGGGATTGGCATGGATTGGTTTGCGGACTGCCTGATTGATTGGGACCCGGCGGCCAACGCAATGGGGTGGCAATGGGTGGCCGGATCCGGCCCGGACGCGTCGCCTTTTTTCCGGATATTCAATCCGCAGACCCAACAGGACCGATTTGACCCTGATGGCGCTTATGTACGGCGGTGGATTGCGGAAAATCAGACAGAACCCAGTGATACGGCGCTGGCCTATTTTGATGCTGTTCCCAGGTCCTGGGGCATGCGGCCGGACGCAAAATATCCGAAACCTGTCGTTGCATTGTCCGATGGGCGACGTCGGGCATTGGCCGCGTATGAATGCCGAAAAAGTCAGTAAGGAACTGAAAACTTGCCAGAAACGGAATCGCGGCCTAGCTTTCTACAGGCACCGCAAAGGGGAGAGCGGATGATCTTAACGACGACTGAGGGGCAGAAAAACCTACCCAGGTATTTCGCCCAGGTTTTTAGGATGCTGGGCGAGATGGAGTCTGGCCGTCTGGATATCACGTTGCCGGATGGTCGCACCTTTCGGACCGAGGGGGGCAAACCGGGTCCGGTTGCTCAGGTCAATATCCACGACCTGGATGTTTTTGCCCGTCTGATCCGCGAGGGTGAGCTGGGTTTCTCTGACGCCTATCTGGATGGGCATTGGAGCACGCCGGATCTGCGGTCCTTTATGGATCTTGTGCACTTGGGAACTGAAACAGTGTACGACGGGTTCACGGGTAAGTTTCTTATTCAGGCTTACGAGCGGTTGCGCTTCTGGCTGCACCGTAACAACCGAACACAGGCGAAAAAGAACATTTCTTACCATTATGATCTGGGGAATGACTTTTACGGTCTTTGGCTGGACGACACGATGACCTATTCCAGCGCTCTGTTTGAAACGGGGCAGGAAAGCTTGGAAAAAGCGCAAACGGCCAAATATGCAAGCCTGGTGGACGAAATGGGTGCCAAGCCCGGTGATCATATCCTTGAGATCGGATGCGGTTGGGGTGGCTTTGCCGAATATGCCGCGAAAGAGCGTGGCCTTCGCGTAACAGGTCTGACCATTAGTGAAGAACAGTTGAAGTTTGCCTCTCAACGTATAGAAAAAGCAGGACTTTCTGATCTTGTGAAATTCAAGCTGCAGGACTACCGGGATGAGCGAGGACACTATGACGGGGTCGCCTCGATCGAAATGTTCGAAGCGGTGGGCCAGAAGTACTGGCCGGTCTACTTTGAAACCGTAAGGGACAGGCTGAAGCCAGGGGCACAAGCCACTTTTCAGATTATCACTGTTGGGGACCATAGGTGGGATTTCTACAAGAACGGCGTTGATTTCATTCAGAAATACATTTTTCCGGGTGGAATGCTGCCGTCGCCTACGGTTTTGCGCGAACAAATTGATCTGGCGGGGCTGAAACTGGTGCGCTCCAAGGAGTTTGGAAAAAGCTACGACCTGACTTTGCGACGCTGGTACGAGACGTTCAACGCCAAGTGGGATCAGGTCTCGGAGTTGGGTTTTGATGAGCGTTTTCGCCGCATGTGGAATTATTATTTGACCGCATGCGGAGCGGCCTTTGACACAGGCAATTGTGATGTGACACAGATCACCATAGCAAAGCCCAGTTAAGGAACGGAATTCAGGATGCCCAGTGCCTCACGTCTAGTTGCCGCTATCTGTCTGGTGGCGATTGCCTTCTTGGTGTCGAGCATGATCATCGAAAACGGTGAAGAGGGTAAAGACTATGGCTATTTCACCATTGTAAACATCGCGTTGGGCTGGATCTGCGGATGGAAGATCATGGGCAAGCGTGCGGGTCGTGGCTGGACTGCGGGGGTCAATAATGGCCTGACGGGTGTTGCCTCGTTGGTCTTCTGGGCGCTGTTTGTGCAAGGCTGCTATGAGATGTTCCGCCTGGCGATGCGCCACCGTTATGACGGCCCATTTGAAGCGTTATTGGCCATCTTCAAGATTGGGCTCGAATATGGTCAATTGCTACTTGTTCCTGAAATCCTTGTGACATTGGGCGTCGGCGCTGTTGTCGCCGGACTGGCAACCGAAGAAGCAGGTCGCCGTTGGCGCTGAAATTCACCATCCGGCGCGAAAGCCTGAACAATGACTGATCTTTTCTTCTATGGCACGTTGCGACATGAACCTCTTTTGCAGCGCGTCTTGGGGCGTGATGCCAACACGCTGTCTGTAGATGCTGCAATCCTTTCCGACCATATGGTTTATTCGGTGCAAGGGCAGGACTTTCCAATGATCCTGCAGGAAGCCGGGGCAAATGCTCAAGGTATATTTGTACGGGGGCTGTCGGCTGAGGATTTGGCCAGGTTGGCGTTTTACGAAGGCGGATTCGACTACGATCTGCAGCCGGTCACGGTTGTTCTGGAGGACGATCGTGAGGTCCAAGCACAGGTGTTTTATCCGGCTCCCGGTGCTTGGATGCCGGGTGATCCCTGGTCCTTGCGGAATTGGGCCGATCGGTTGGGCGAGGTGACCGCGCTCGCAGCGGAAGAAGAGATGGCCTATTTCGGTAAGGTCGACGCCCGGGCGATGTCGCGCAGCATGCCTGCGATCCAGACCCGGGCATGGGCCAAGCTGTTTGCGCGGCAACGCAAAACAGGTGACCCGCGCAATGTGGCCAACGATGTTGTCGTGCATCGTCACACCCGAGCCTATGTTGACTACTTCGGGTTGGAAGAAATCGAACTGCAGCATCGCCAATATGACGGTACGATGGGACCAGTGCTGAACCGTAACGGGCTGTTGCAAGGCAGCGCAGTAGTTGTGTTGCCCTATGATCCGGTGCGCGATGTCGTTCTGATGGTCGAGCAATTCAGAACACCGTTGTTTCTGATCGATGACCCTGAGCCCTGGATGTGGGAACCCGTGGCCGGGATGATCGATCCCGGAGAAACGCCAGAGCAAGCTGCATATCGCGAGGCGACAGAAGAGGCGAAAGTTGCTTTGGATGCGCTTGAATTTGCCGGCGGTGCGTATTCATCCAGCGGATCGTCGACCGAATATGTTTACCTTTACGTTGGAAGCGGCGCATTGACCGAAACAACTGACGCGGGCGGGCTGGAAACCGAGGGGGAGGATATCCGCACGCGGATTCTGCCGTTTGAAGAATTCATCAGTCTTGTTGATCAGAACGTTTTTAAGGATTTGCCCTTGTTGACGCTCGCTCATTGGCTGGTCCGTCACAGGGACCGGCTTCGCGCATGACTATGACGCTTGTGGTCGCGGCAGCGCGGCTGTAAATCTTCCATGATACCAAATGACATGAGGGTGCTATGCGCATTGCACGAGATCTTGCTGAGGCAGTAGGAAAAACACCGTTGATCCGGCTGCGCCGCATCAGTGACGAGACCGGATGCGAAATCCTCGGCAAGGCCGAGTTCATGAATCCGGGCCAGTCCGTCAAGGACCGTGCGGCGCTGTACATCATTCGCGACGCCATCGCCCGCGGTGATCTGAAGCCCGGAGGCACGATTGTAGAAGGTACAGCAGGGAACACTGGCATCGGATTGGCGCTTGTTGGCGCCTCGATGGGATTCAAGACCGTGATCGTGATCCCGGAAACCCAGTCGGAAGAGAAAAAAGACATGCTGCGTCTCGCGGGGGCGCAGCTTGTGCAGGTGCCAGCGGCACCGTATCGCAACCCGAACAACTTCGTGCATTACTCTCGCCGTTTGGCCGAGGAATTGGCGCAGACTGAACCAAATGGCGCAATCTGGGCCAACCAGTTTGACAATGTCGCTAACCGCCAGGCCCATGTAGAAACGACCGGCCCGGAAATCTGGGAACAGACAGGTGGCAAGGTTGATGGGTTCATCTGCGCCGTCGGATCTGGCGGTACATTGGCAGGCGTGGCCGACGCGCTGCAGCCCAAAGGCGTAAAAATTGGCTTGGCCGATCCGATGGGGGCAGGGCTCTTTTCCTACTACACAACTGGTGAGATCGCGATGGAAGGCAGCTCGATCGCTGAGGGCATCGGGCAGGTCCGCGTGACCAAAAACCTGGAAGGGTTCACGCCGGACCATTCTTATCAGGTTACCGACAACGAAGCGCTGCCCTATATCTTTAACCTGTTGCGCGAAGAAGGTCTGGTCATGGGGGGATCGACCGCGATCAACATTGCGGGCGCGGTACGGTTGGCCAAGGATCTGGGACCGGGTCATACCATTGTGACTATCCTATGTGATTTTGGTACGCGCTATCAGTCCAAGCTATTCAATCCAGAATTCCTGCGTGAAAAGGAATTGCCTGTACCTGACTGGATGACCGAAGCGCCGCGTAGCATTCCAGGCGTATTCGAGGACGTATGATGCTGCGACAGGTCCGCCTGTTTCTTGTCCTTGTTATCCTGTCTTTGGTCGGGCTTGGCAGCATTGCTAATGCGCAGCTGTCCGATCGGCAAAGCGAATACTATCAGACATGGATAAAAACAGCGAACCGGGCCGAGGCCGTGATCGACGTGAACCGCGCGTCGAGTGCCGCGTTGGAAAACTTACGTTCAGAAATAAACGGTTATCGAGATACCTTTAATAAATCTCGGGGAGAAAACACCGAGCGGATTGAGACGCTGGAAGGGCAGCTGAAAGCCCTTGGACCGAAACCCGAAGGGGATGCGACCGAACCAGAAGACATCGCCAAGCTACGCGCGCACCTTGAAAATCAACTGAACAGCTTGCGCGTCCCGCGCATCATTTCAGAAGAGGCGTATAGCCGCGCGGCGGGACTGATCAGCGAAATCGACCAGATTATTCGGAATCGCCAAAAGAAAGAGCTTTTGGAGAAAGGCCCGTCCCCAATCAACCCGGTGTATTGGGCCCCTGCGTGGGTGGATGTCGAGAGTGCGGCCCGCAGCCTGTTCAACGAGACGGTCAAGAACATGAAGTCCGACGTGGTTCGCGAACAGTTTCGTGAACTGTGGCCAGCGATCTTCGTACTGCTGGCGATTGCGACCGTGTTGCTGGTCTTTGGCAAATATTGGTCAGAGAAGGGCGGTGACTACCTGAGGCGGTTTGGCGGCGCGGGTAGTGGCGTCTGGACTTTTGTTATTTCACTCCTTCGGATAATTTTACCCTGGATCGGTGTGTTGGCAGTGGTTGTGGCGCTTTACCTCACCGATGTATTGGGCCTGCGCGGATCACTTCTGGTTGACGAAATCCCTTACTGGGCGGCGATTTTGTTGTTCTATGACTGGATCGGCCGCCAGATTTATCTGATGGGAGCTGCCAATAACTTTAAGCGCCTGTCAGCCGGAAAAATCATGGAACTGCGTGTTTATCTTGACCTGTTGGCGGTCATGCTGATCCTTCATGAGCTGGTGCTACTGTTTGAGCAAATCGAGAACATCTCGGATGCGACCCGCGCTGTGGTCAGTTTTCCGATCATCGTCGCAACTGCGCTTTTGTTGCTGCGCGCGCGTCACATCCGAACCAGTGACATTCAGAAAGACGGGTCAGATCAAGTCATTTCGACACGGGCCGCAGGATTTAGCCAGCTGGTCGAGTTTTTGCGCCGCGCCTTGTTTATGCTGGGCATGGCAGCGCCGTTTCTAGCTATTCTGGGCTATACGAACGCAGCGGAAGCTATTGTTTTTCCTGCTGTGAAAACGTTGGTTTTGATTGCGGCTTTGATCATTGTCCAACAGTTCATTTCGCAGATCTATGGCTGGCTGAGCGGGCAGGGTGATGGTGCCGGAGATTCGCTTTTTGCTGTTCTGGTGGGGTTTGTGCTCGCGATCCTGGCGTTGCCGATCCTGGCGGTCTACTGGGGCGCACGCGAGGCGGACCTGCTCGAGGCATGGTCTCAGCTGCTGCAAGGGTTTGATATTGGCGGCGTCACGATATCGCCCAGCAACTTTCTGACATTTGTTGCAGTGTTTGTGATCGGCTACGCGATAACGCGGCTTTTGCAAAGTGGGCTGCGCAACTCGCTGCTGCCAAAAACAAGCATCGACCCCGGTGGTCAAAATGCAATCGTTGCAGGGTCCGGGTATGTAGGGATTTTCCTGGCCGCCTTGGTCGCTATCATGGTGGCGGGATTTGATCTGTCTTCGCTTGCCATTGTAGCTGGCGCTTTGTCTGTGGGTATCGGTTTTGGTCTGCAAACAATCGTTTCGAATTTCGTTTCTGGCATCATCCTGCTGGTCGAACGCCCGATTTCCAAAGGCGACTGGATTGATGTGAACGGGATGATGGGCTACGTGCGCGACATCTCGGTCCGGTCGACCCGGATTGAAACCTTTGACCGAACGGATGTGATTGTCCCAAATTCGGATTTGATCAGCGGCGTGGTCACGAACTACACGCGCGGGAACACGATTGGCCGGGTGATCGTCCCGGTGGGCGTGGCCTATGGGACCGATACACGACAGGTCGAGGAGATATTGGGAGAGGTTGCAAACACTCATCCGATGGTTCTGGCCAATCCGGCGCCCTGTGTGGTGTTCCAGGGCTTTGGTGCCGACTCCCTAGATTTCGAGATACGTGCCATCTTGCGGGACGTGAACTGGGTTTTGTCGGTAAAGTCAGACATGAACCACGAGATCAACCGTCGCTTTGCAGAAGCAGGGATCGAAATTCCATTCGCACAGCGCGATTTGTGGCTGCGGAATCCAGAGGTGCTGCATTCGCCTGATAGTGCTGCCGAAACCACCGCTAAAACTGCGCAGGAGCGGCCCCAAAAGACGTCGAGCCGACCAATGGACATGCAGGAATCTGATTTGGACCCTGATGGTGGGGACGAACTCTGATCCATTGCGCAAAGACAACGAGCCTCATTAAAAAGGGCGGTTGTTCATCGACTGTGGCACGCTGACTCATCTGCGTGGTCTATTTGCTCAGAAGGCATCAAATTCCCGGAATTCGGGCCTTGCAAATCTGATTGTGTTGGTTCACATATCGCCTCCACGGAGAGGTGGCCGAGTGGTCGAAGGCGCACGCCTGGAAAGTGTGTAGGCGGGAGACCGTCTCCAGGGTTCGAATCCCTGTCTCTCCGCCATTACCCACACCCAGAAGCATTATAAGTGGCTTTATTTAATCAGAAACACCTAAGAACCTAGACTAGCTGAGCGCCAGATGATACACTTCTTGATGCACAAAGTGTTACACGCGAACCAGTATGTCAAAGACCCCGATAACTTTACGATCCGAAACCTGGTACTTGCGGCGACGAGTGCCCAAAAGGTATTATCCTGTCGAAAAGCGGCGAACTATCCTTCTGTCGCTTCATACCGACAGCAGAGCGCAAGCTGAAACGAAATGGCGCTTGGTCTGGGACAAATTGCTCGAGGGATGGGAAGCGAGACTTTCAGGCAATAGCGGAGACGCCACAAGGAGCCATTTGGCCGCTGCTCAAGTGGCTGCTGTGCGTGGGTTTCGCTATTTGCCTGTTGGCGACGTTACCGAGCTACCGATGGACAAGTTATTGGAGCGTATTGAAAGTGCTTCGGATATGGCTGAAGCTGCTGCCCTTCTCGGAACAGCAGGGTTACCAAAACTAACCGTTAGCGAAGCCTTAAATGAGTATTGGACGCTTTCGAGAGATAAGACGCTTGGTATGACCGAAAACCAGCTACGCGTTTGGAAGAACCCTCGAAAGAAGGCTGTTAACAACTTCATTCAAGTTTGCGGTGACAAAGCGCTTGATGAGGTGACTAGAGACGACATGCTCGATTTTCGTAGCTGGTGGTTGGACCGGATTGAAACTGAAGGCCTGACACCAAATAGCGGAAACAAAGATTTTACTCACTTGAGCCAGCTGTTGAAGTCGGTAAATACTCTCAAACGCCTAGGCTTAGATCTTGGGCCTATTCTCAGTGAGTTGGCATTCAAAGAGGGCGAAAAGAGAAGCCGACCACCGTTTTCGACTAGTTGGATAACATCCAAAATCTTGGCACCAAACGCCCTGTCGGGTTTGAATAGTCAAGCACGATGTATCGTTTTGGCTATGGTAAACACAGGTGCCCGACCATCAGAGTTGGCAACGCTAGACTCCTCGACAATCGATTTGGCAGGTTCTGTCCCATCACTTACTGTTTCTTCAGATAGAAGAAGACTGAAAACTGGAAGTTCAAAGCGCACAATTCCTTTGCTCGGAGTTTCGCTTGAAGCTTTAAAGGAATGCCCTAACGGCTTTCCTCGCTATTTCGACAACCCTGGACTATCTGGCACTATCAATAGCTACTTTTCGGAAAACGGACTAAAAGAAACGGACCAGCATACTCTGTACTCTTTTAGGCATAGCTTTGAAGATCGCATGCTCGCCGCAGGCATCGATGAACGCGTTCGTAGAGATTTGATGGGACACAGTCTTGGCGGTCGCCAACGCTACGGCAAGGGAGCCGAACTAAAATTAGCCGCCGATCTGTTGGATCCAGTTGCACTTTGATTGGCAAGCTTTCTTGCTCTCTCCAAAGCGCCTTGGCGTGATCGAAATTCATCCAACTCTTGCTCAAGTTTCTCAAACACCGGAAGAAATTCAGAATCGTTCGCCGCATAAACAGCGACTTTTTCAATCGCTCGTTGGAGCCTTTCTTCGGTAATCGCGCTCAAATACTTCACAGTAAAAGCTCTTTGATTTGGTGATGCGACTGTCGCTACCCGTATCCGAGAAACTCGGCCGCTCAACGTCTTGGAGCAATACCTTACCCGGGAACGCAGCCTTAAAGTCAACGCATAAATCAATGATTATAAACGTTATTCTTTCCTATTCTTTGTTGGTGCCTAAACGTAATGAATAGCCAAGAATTGTCTAGTAAGTAATGTCGCGCTCAGGTTGCCGAGTTCCCTATTATGCACCATCGGTCGCTTTCACTACGTCCATTCGATTCGCTGTGAGTCGTCCTGAATCCGAGACCTGGCGGGTAATGCGACGTGGGGTGGGTCTCTCAGCCGCTGTCGTTACATCAAAACCATCTTGGATATGCACATCGATGTCGAGAACTTGGGCAATGGCGGGTGGACTTGCTGTGACCTGCCCCCGAGACTTCCTTCGTTCTGATGTAGAGGCGGCCCTTGTTGATAATCTGTACTCTTGCCGTCAGCTTTCTGTCAGTAGGCCGTTTCTTAGAATTGAACTTAGCTACTCACACAAACTCGTTCGTAGCGCACCAATCTCCGCTTGTTCAGCATCAGACATCTCTAAACTGTATTTCTGGGCTACACGAACGAACCGGGTTACGTACTGACAATGAAATCCACCTAGAGGTGGAAGCCAATCAATCGGTCCTTTCGCGCCTTTGTCTTGGTTGACGTTACTCGACACCACAAACAAATTTGCCGGATCATTGGCGAATTCTGACTTTGTTTCATCAGGCCATGAATGAGCGCCTCGATCCCACGCCCACTTCAAAGGGACCAAGTGATCGATTTCGACGTCCCGAGCATTGGTGAAAACCTTGCCCGTATATGGATCTGCCCACTTACCCCGCAAGACGATGCAATTGCTTTGGGAAATGGTTGTACCTCCTGTCGACATCTCCTGTAGCAATTCGTGTCGAGTGTTTTGACAGTCGTCATCAATGTCCGCCCACCCACCAAACAGAGAACGGTCATAACGTGCGATCTTGGCTTCAGTCTCGATCTCTTCAATCAAAGACTGCCTGTTTGGCGTGGCACTGAACACTACCCTACGCGACGACGCTTGATCTTCATTGCCATCTTCTCCCAGTACTGGACGCACCGATGAGTACCCTACTGCGATCAAGTGCTTTCTGGCCCATTCCAAGAGCTCCGTATCACGGACAAAATCCAGGCAAGTCCTTAGTACAGCTTGCGACCGTCTCTGACTAAGATCCAAATTTCCTAAGAACGCCGCTCTAGGGGACGAACCGCTCCTCCATTCCGATGAGGCGTGACCCTCAATCTTAACTTCTGCAATATCAACTCCGGAATTGCGCAAAGTTGACAACCAAGGCTGACAAGCATCCGCCAAAAACTTTGCCAAGCTGGGCGTAATATTGGCCTTACCCTGGCTGAAAAGAACCCTGTCCGGAAGGATGATCGCACCCGAGTCATCTATATGACCGCCTATGCTCGCCACAATATTCCCAAGTTCCGATTTCAACGCGCCAACAAGAGCTGCTTCTTGCACCTCAGCGTCTCTAATTTTCCCTGAGATCCCCTCTAAGGTTTGTCCGGCTTTAACTAGGTCTTCCAAGGCAGCCATTTCTCGCAATAACCTCTTTGCCTGCCCTGCTTCAACAAGATCGGCAAGATCTCTTTGGATATCTTCCGGCAGGCCTGCTGCTGCGTCTGTCAGGCGGAGCAGTTCATCTTCATCAATAAATCGCCACTTCTCTTGGGGATTTTCGATGCTGGCTGGCGTAGAAAAATCCATGCCCTTTCCTCGGAGTGCAACGAATGCGTCCATTGACCCGTCTTCGACAGAATTTAGAACGGTCTGCCTTTGCTCTTCGGTCAGTTCTCTGAACGCATGCACATCCGGAGTGTTCTGCTTTTCCACTTCCCACTGCCAGAAGGCAAATAAGAGAAGGAGTGCAAAGGCAATCAGGATAAAGGCCTCCGCCATCGTGAGCCCCATAATGGCACCACGACGGTAATTCCGATCTGACTGCTGAACATCAGACACTAGGTATCAGACCTTTTTGAACCCCAAAACCGTGGTTTTGCTGGTGAGACTGTGATTGGCTTCTCAACGGTCGCATCTAGATCCTCTGAAGAGGCAGTTTGTTCGGACTCATTGTTCTCAAATGTTGCGTCCTTGGGCAACTCGTCCAGCCTGTCCTTGAAACTGTCCAAAGCTGGTACAATCTTTTTTGTCATCGCGTCTGCGGCCCGACGAGTGATTTTTATATACGCCAACATTGCGTCGTCATGAGCCTTAAGTCGCTTTGCTGCGGTCTCAAGCTCGGCATTCAACCGTTTCCTTCGGTTCTCGATATCTTCAAACGATTGACTTTCTTGCTCATTCAGTCTGTTCTTAAGCTTTTGGATATCGGCTACCAACTCCCTGAGCGCTATCTGGTTTTCGTTATTGGTTTCTTGAACTGACGCAGCTATGTCACTTACTGCTTTCTTAGACGCCGCCAAAAACGATTTCTCAATATTTTGAGCGAGAGTATCGGCTGCCTGTTGTAATGCCTTTTGATGGTCAATCACAAACTCTTCGGTGGACTCTCGAAGCCTTTTGTCACGCTCTGCCGCCAACTGTATAGACTCGGTCGAAAACGCTTTCATCTGCGAAAGAGTTCCAGAGAGATTTTTGCGGAATTCTGCATATGAGTGATTAAGGTCTGCTCGAACGGCCCGGTCTTTAGCTACAAAGTCCGGGCGCATCTGCATCAACAGAACCCTCAAGAATACGCCAAAAATAGTTGACGACAGCGCAACTCCAAATCCGGAAATTACTTCCGGAATGGCTATGGGTTTGCCCGCATTTGTCGTCGGATCCGCCATTTGATAAAGCGTTAAAGCCAAGCTGGCTAAGGTAAACAGAAACCCAAGATAGTAGCAATTGTCACCAATCGCTTCGGGCTCGATCTTGACCCGCCCGCCAGCCCAAGCAATCAATGCATAGGAAACCAAGATCGCCCCTGAGTATCCCGCTGCTATAAACGGGTGTGCTCCCGTAAACTTGAGAATAACACCGCCCGAAACCCCCAAGATGAAGGCCAAAACAAACGCAAAGCGGTCTAGGTTTTCCCGCGGCGCGACATCGTGAAGTCTTGATGTTCTCAACGCCATAGTTACAGGTCTCCCAAGGAAGTAACGGTAGGTGGGCGACTGCCCTGTCTGTCAAAGTATCTCACCCAGAAGTCTTCAACGATTTCATTCGGGGGGATGTTTACGGCCGTTCTGGGGATCCGCAAAATCTCGATGGATGCACTTGAGAGATTTCCAGCGAGCCTTTGTTCCCCGTTATGCTGGGTGAAGTAGTCCCATCCTTGGTTCCTATAGAAGCTCAAGTTGTCACTGTGTTGGAGCATGTCCGATACCATGATTATCTTACGATGGCCGCGAGCATCTGCGAAACTTGGTGTTTGGGAGATGAGAGACTGAAGCGCTTCCATTATCGGAGATTGATTTTCGGTCGCACCCGTCAGCATTGAATTCAGTGTTAGCTGAATAGGTTTGGTAAATTCTTTCTCATAGCGTTCGGCTATTATTGCCGGGTTCTCGTAAAGACCGTTGGCGTCGTCACCAGTAGCGGGTTTGCATTTCGCAAACTTCGCCCCCCAGTTGACACTGTCTTCACTCACAACGCCAAGTGCAATCATCGTATCAACGGAAGCTTCTTCTACTTCTCTGGAAATGATAGTCTTCAGCCGGGATTGCTGAGTCACACTCAAGGGATCCGTTAAATCCAGGAGTATTGAGGTTACGTTAAGAGCGCCGTCCGAATGGCAAAGAGTCGCCTTATCAACCACCCCTTTCGCAATTAGTTTTTGAGAAACAAACCCCACACCCACCAACAAACCAACACATGCAACAATAACAATCGTCCAAACGAGATTGCTTGTCTCAGACCCTTTTTTGCGTTTGGATCTGCGACGTTTGGATTTTGTTCGATTCCTTGCCATCATGCTGTTCCATGATCGTCATCAGGGACAACCTTGAGAGGCGGTTCTCCCTTTTCACCGGAACTCCGGGATGTAGGGCTTTTACCCCGGTCGATATATGTACCTTCCAACTCATCAATTTCGTAGTGCGCCTTCACTGCATCATGAAAGACCTCGAAAATCTTGTGGATCGATTGGGTCACCAATTCCGAAACTTCTTTCGCCTGCACCTCCGCCTCCTGGCGCCTTGCGATGTCTTCTTTTGGTGTCTCGAAATTCTCAAAAGTGTAAGGTCTGTTGAAGTATTCGGGTGGTTCTTCCAAACGCGCCGCTTTGTTCGCGTCACGATAGATCGACAACAGGTAGTTGGCAGCGATATTGCACTGTTCCAAAAATGGATTCAGATTTGATTGGAGAGCTTTTTGACCATACAGCGCATCGATTGAGTCATTAATGTTTCTGTGAACTTCATCGTTGGCTGCGCGAAGACCGTTTACTGCATCGTCGCGGTGCTCAGCGAGCACCTCAATAGAGTCTTCCAAATTGTCCACATAATCATCTCGAGCATCAATCACATCTTGGGCGACTTTTGCATATCCAGGGTATGGATCCGAGTGGCTGTAACCTTTGAGAAATGCCAAGATCGAAATAAACAAACCGAGGAGAAACAACACATAAGATTCCATAGTGTTTAGACTTATGGGATTGTCCACCATGGTCTGAATGGCTGAGGTGCCAGCTTGACGCCAATCACCAATCCGTTCCACGGCATCCCTGAAATGTGCAACGCCTGCATTATAGGTCAGCGCAAAAACGACCCACGACAAGAAAAAGACCAAACCGACAACTTTTTTTAGGATGTTGGCGAAGCCTCGGCAGTTGGCATATCTGGAGCCCATGCCAAACAGGGTACTCAATGACACGTTGGCCAACGAAACCAGAAGCGCAGCTAGTAAGCCGCCCAAAAGTCCCAGGGTGTTCTTTTGAGCAAAGAGATATGCGTTGCCGCCAGATTCCAGTATAATCAGTACGAGTGACAAGCCAATCAACGCGACCCAACTCGAAGCCTTTTTTGCGGGTCGCTCCAGCTTGTTGATTTGTCTAAATTTGTTGCGCCATTTGAAAGTCTCCTGAACCCGCTCTCGTGGGGTGACCATCAGTGATTTCCACTTAGTCACTTCTTCAGCAAATTTCGCCTTTGAATCGCTTGCTTCCATTTCCACCAGCATCCGGGCCGACACAGCCTTGTTTAGACGCTCAGCATAAACTCGGCGATTGGTCTCATAGTTTTCAAGCCCGCGGCGCCGGAGATCTTCCACCCGAGCTACTGCCTTCAACTCCATATGATCGAGCGTCTTCGAAGAGGTCTCGGGCTGGTTTGCCGATCCTCTGGATGCCCCCTCTGATTTCAGATCCAGGTCTTTTGCAAGTCGATCTTTGTCAATGTCTGGAAACACTGCGGAAGTTGGTAAAAATTCATCTGATTTGAAAACTTCTGACAGTGATTTCAGCAACAGTGTGCCCTCTTACCTAGTTCGCCCTTGGGCACCTCGAGCCTGTCACCGGGTTGGTCCGATCTCACTAGGCCAAGCCTATGCATCAACCAAGTTCCAAACAGCAGATGCGCTCGCTAAAATTGCACAGCATCTCGTCTGAATCGTGCAAGGCGAACGCTATCACACTGATATTTAGCTGCAAGAATGAACTGAATGGACTTGTCGCGGTTTGATGCTGCTCCTTTGATAGCATTTACCGCACCAAAGGAGACTGACTATGGGACTGAATCGGACGGACGAGTTCCGCCAAGATGCGGTGCGTATTGCTCTGACCAATTGGCTAACGCGTAAGCAAGTGGCGGATGATCTTGGCCTTGGCATCCTACACTGGGTTGGAAAAGCCCTGTCGCTTTCGAACGCAAGGTGGCCTAAACGAGCACTTGGGGCGGCATCAAACCCCGACAGGTCCACTACTCCTATAAGAGCGTGGTCTATCGAGCACGCTTGAGGCCGTTTCCCTGTACGTTTTGAGGACGGTACTTCATTGAAAACTTGACGGAAAGCTGCGTTGGTTGTCTATTTGAGACATGATTTTCAATTTCAAGTTGTAGGCACATAGATGAATGAGAAGTTGCCAGATTATCTGGCTCAAGGCGAAGCCGCCCGTTTGTTCCCAGTTCTCTCAACCACGTCAAAGGAAGGTCGCACAACGTCCATTGTGTTGGCTTGCATGGTTCAGATTGAGGAACTAGGAGCCGCGTTACTGCAATCATTAGGCCAGAAGCGCGGAAAACGGGCCCAGGTTCATTCGTTCACTGAAGTCGTATTCAAGAACCAGTCCAAGACAATCAAGGATCGGCCCGACGGATTAATAGTCCTGAAGGTTGGTTCTCGTGAGTGGAGGGCTCTAGTTGAAACCAAAGTTGGGAACAACACCCTCGATGCCGAGCAAATTGAAAGATACCGTGCTCTTGCCAAAGAGAACGGCGTCGATTGCGTCATCACGATATCTAATCAATTCGCCACTACCGCCACAGCGCACCCTGTTGAGGAAGTTAGGAAGAGCAGATCCAAGATACCTGTGTATCATTGGTCATGGATGCACGTTGTTACGACTGCGGAGTTACTGATCAGCAATGAGCAAGTCGAGGATAAGGACCAACTACTGTTGCTCAATGAACTTCGGCGTTTCCTCAACCATGAGAGCGCTGGGGTTCAAGGCTTCCACAGAATGCCGAAGGAATGGGGTGATCTCAACAAACTGGTGTCATCTGGCGGCGTCATTCCGGCGCGGTCGCCAGAGGCGCAGATCGTAATTGACGCTTGGCATCAGGAAACTCGCGATCTGTCGCTAATCCTGAGCCGCCTTGTTGAAACATCAGTCAGTGAAAAACTGTCGCGCAAACACATCAATGATCCAGCACAGCGGAAAAGGGACGAGCTGTTGTTGCTTCGTGAACAGCACCAACTGCAATGCACACTGGATGTCCCAGACACCGCCGCCCCTATCGAGGTTACCGCAGATCTAAAGCGGCGGAGTGTAGACGTCGGAATGACCATCCGCGCGCCTGAAGATAAGAAGTCGTCGAAAGCCAGGCTGAATTGGCTTCTTCGGCAGATCAAGGCCGATAACATGGATGGGCTGTATATTCGCTTGCTTTGGCCTGGTGCCAGCGAGCCGACGCAGCACTCGGTCTCAGAACTCCGGGAAGACATTGATATCTGCCAAGAAGGCAAGGACCATCTCGTAACGCACGGCTTTCATGTATTCCTATCCAAGCGTCTCGGTGGACGTTTCACCCAGCAGGCCAATTTCATATCCGACTTAGAGGAAGTCGTGCCTCTGTTTTATGGCGAAGTCGGCGCGAATCTTTCCGTCTGGAAAAAAGCTGCACCGCAGATCAAACAGGACAAGCCAACAGCTGAGGACGTTTCCATAGACGCGATTGCCGAGGATGCGGAGGACTTCGAAGGATGACAAAGCTTCAGAAAAATTGCTCTCAGAGCGCCCCCAAATACAAGAGGGATTCAGCACACCAACAGCCCTAACAGGACATTCTCAACCGAACTTTGCAAATCCCGATGCGGACAAAGCAGCCATCGTCAACACACACTCGAAGGTCTCCTGTTCCCGTTACACTATTGGAAGGCTACGCTTCGTTTGTCACTTCAAGGCAACTGAACTCACCTGAAACACCGAATGAGTAAAGCGATAAATACTGACCTCGCCCGTGACCACCTACTGCTGCGTAACGTCGTTTCGTTACTTCTTCCCCGCTGCCTATCTTTCCGAAGTCAAAATCAAGTTCAATTTTTCTTAAATATTCCGACACCACGAATTGCGAAATAATTGAGATTATTTTTGGCCCTCCCGGTACGATGGCGAACAAGTGGTCTTTCCGGTCGCTCAGGCGATCTAATGACCTTGATGCCAAATCTCTCAACCAGTAGAGAGCATGCTCTTCATCGAATACGAAGCTCTTACTGACTCTATCTTGAAGTGTTGTGCTAGAAAAAAGCTCTTGCTGACGAATAGCACTGTCCCAGAACAGTCCGAAGCGATTTGGCCTGAGAAAACTGATGAATTCGAGTTCAACATCTCTTACCGGTGCATTTTTCTTTACTGTACCAAGTACGTGAAACGCGCTTTGAGTGCTGCCGCTGCCAAAAAGCACCACATCAGCGCTGGAATATCTAGAAATTACGTCCGCAATCGGTTCTTGGCGGACATGATCGACTACTTCACCAACGGACTCGTGTTCAAGTAGATCGCTGTAGGACTCCGCCCAATTATAAATCAAGTAAATCTGCTGTGCGCGAGAGCCGGGTCGGGTGTGCAACTCTCCATTGTCTACATAGTCCAAAAGCCTCCACAAAAAAGTTCGCGGCAAACCACTAACGTCTATGACAAGATTGTATTCTCCTATCCCCTTTTCCAGGGTTGTGAAAAGCTGCCTTAGATCAGCTTCTACGATTGGGTTTTCGAGCGACTGGTGGTGTAGGTTTGCTCCGAGTGTAAAGCCTGCCAGTTCGAGATTGCGAACGCATCGGTTACAGTTTCTCGCCTTTATTAGGTCTCTGGCGTCGTACTCCTCTTTGCCTTGGAGGGTAATTACTCCCAAAATTAGTCTGTTAGTTTTCTCATTTTTGTGGATGCAAATGTCCTCTGCCACGGCAAGCGAACGGTCCTCGAAATTTGGTGCTAGAATGGCGACGAAAGAGGAGCTCTCGTCCAACATTTGCGTACGTATGGAGTCCCAGTTCCGTACATGAACACGTGACGGCCATTGGTCATCTTGTGGTCTTATAGATGTCATCTACACGTCACTCATATTTCTTAACCAAGATTGTTCCTTAGCGCTCACCAAAGTACCCCAGAGATCTGCGGTCTGTTCAATGACCTGTTCGCCAATACGAGAATGGACTCTTGGGAATGGCCCGCTGTACTTGTAGCCAGCCTTTCCAGTGCCGGAATGCCAAAGAAGGGGCAATGAGTCTGTTGGGCAGTTGTCCTGCCTTGCGATCAACAATCCTGCTGAACGGTAACCGAACTCCAAGTTATCGCCACTTTTCCGGCGCATACGACCTAACCAACCGTCGTCAACTATGAATTCAGATGCGAACCAGGCACTAAGGTCTCTGAGATCTTGAAGGACTTCAGGGTCGGATACCAAGTCACAACGGTGATCTGAAACATTGTAGCCGTCACCTAACCCGATTGCGTAGTCTATGCTAAGTGAACCATCACGAAGCAGAGCGTCTAAAGCCTCGGACTTTCGAAGTGCTTTCAATGCTGTTTGAGTAGCGATTTGTGCAGAAACCATGATCCTTATGGGATGGGTAACATGTTCCTTTATTTGACCGTGAAACCAAGCGATGCGCTCCAAGTCGCCAACTAACGAATGTCCACTAAGTGTTTGATCAACAAGAACTACCCAAACCTTTCGCTCTGCGAGCATCCGCAATCGTTGAATTGCTTGGTCGTGAAGGGGGCTTTCTGGCATCCCTGCGTCAATCAGAGCTCTGCCAAGTTCCTCGACGCCGTCTATACGTATGTTCTTATCTTGGTCGAGGCGGCCATGAATGTCATTGACCCGAAAAAAGTCTTCCGCAAGTGCGCCCGGATCGTTGGAGAAAACATGAAAGGAAGTTCGAGGTTCGTCAAACTCAACAACGCTCTTCCAAACCTTCATATATAGGAACCTAATGCTACTTTTTAGCAGCTCGTTGGGAAAGTAGGTACTGGCAGCAAATGCCACTAGAGCGGCCTCGACCCAGCGATTAGGAACATCCGGGTGGTTTGCCAACTGGGAAAGTGACTTGGAAATTCTCTGGATCAATGACTCCTTCGAGTTTCGGTATCGATCAGTTTCATCAAGTTTACTTAGTAAACGAAGCTTCGCTACAATGTTCTCCCCCTCCATCGTTGCAGAGCTGATGCTCGACCAAGGGGCAATTGAAGCACGCGAGAAAGTAGATTTCACTTCGAGTTCTTCGTCGCTGGAAGCAATTTTCAATCTTGTTGAAAAAACACTAAGCAATTTTGCATCAAAGCGGTTGAACTGGCCAGAGCGGACACCAGAATCGACGTCTATTGCATAGGGTCGGTAGTCTCTCACTATTGCTTCAACGTTGAGAGAGTTCAATCCTCCTGCAACCATGAGCTTCGCACTAGGCTGTCTTACCATGACATAGTCTAGAAAGCGTTGGTTGAAGGTTCTTCCTGTTCCGCCTGCTTGCCAGTCACAAACAAAGAAGTCCGCTTCCAGCTCCAAGACCCGATTAATTTCATTCTTAGTAAACTCATACGCCAGCAAACTTCCAATTCGTGTATTTGGAAACAGTTTCCGAGCCAACTCGATTGTGGTGGTGTCATGAACGGAATGAAGCATCAAAAAATCTAGAGACTTGAGTTTCAAGTCATCTGAGAATTGTGCAAGGTCGATGCGATCAGTTAAAATTGCCAACTTAGGCGAGCTTTGAGGCGCACAGTTTACGAGCTTGGTGATGTCCTCTAAAGGTAAACTTCCACGTCCTCCCGCCAACGCTCGCACACCTGCGACGTCAACTCCTGACGAAGACAATAGCTCATACTCCTTGTGAGAACGAACGTTGCACGCTTTAAACAAGGTCATAAATTAGTCCTGCGTGGATATTGGTTGGCCGTATCGAAATTGGCTAAATCTGTTCTTCAGCTTACCTTACCAATTAGACCATGCAAGAAGTACGTTGAGCGAAGACACTTTTCGAACGCTTGGTTCAAGTTCGCTCGATTTCTTGAGTTGGAGGTAACATGAATCTGGTCATCTGTGATGTTGATGAAGTTGTGCTTCAATATTTCACCTACTTGAAAAAACAGTTGAATCCGGCCCAATTTGCCTTGGAACCGGATGGTTTTGATCTCAAAATCAAGGATTTGAACACTGGCCAGTGGTTGGAGCAAGAGAAAAGTGATCAAATTTCTGATGAGATTCTGCTGAAAGTGGTCAGCACGCAGGAAGCGATTTCTGGGGCAATCAGATGCTTGACGCAGCTTTCCGAAAACTATGAGATTGTCTTCTTGACCAATGTCCGAGAGGAATTTCTGGAACTCAGAAAAGACTGCCTTAAGCGCCATGGTCTGCCTTTTTGTGTAGTGGAGAACGTCGGTGGCAAGGGTCATTCGGTTTCAAGGATAATACAGGATATTCGCCCAGAACGAGTGTCCGTAATCGATGACTCCATTCGCCAACTGATTAACATTCGAAAGCATGTGCCCGACGTGGACTTAGTAAGAGCGGTATTGACTACGGAGACACAGTCGACTGCTGAAAACGATCAATTTCATGAGGCTTCAACGTGGGATCAAATCCTAAATTGGATTGAGCGTGCCTAAAGTTGGATGGGTGAAGAAGGTTGACCGTGGGGATGTCGGTCTAACTTGAGACTCGTGATCCGATTCCTACAGAATGAATACCCAACTTTGATCAGAAAAGGGGCTGACGGCTAAGTCTTGGGACTTACGCCGCGTCGAACGAATTTTTTCACCAAATTGGTGACAGTATCCAGATCGTGCGTATCGGTGAACGAACCAAACGCATGATCAGTTTCAATTAGATCGCAAGTACTACCGAGTTCGAGAACTATGCTGTTAAAGAAATCCTGTTTGGGCAGCACCATATCTCTTGTTGCTTTGATGATATGAACGGGTATTGGGACCCGTGAAATCGCATGTGCTTCGTCAATCGCAAACATCTCGTGAAAAAATCCAGCCAGCACTCTTCTAGTCTTTCCAGAAGCCACTTGGATTTCGAGAAATGCGTCTGGTTTGGACGCAAGCGCTTTGTCACACGCTGACTTACCGTACACGTGAGTTAGTGTGGTCCTGTAATCAACGAAGGGGTTCAAGAGTACAATTCTCGAACATCCTTGCAGTCCTAGTAAGGTTGCATGAGTTGCCGCGACAGCTCCTTGACACCAGCCGACAAGAACGAACCCTCGCCCCAAAACTGCTGCCAGTTCCGTAGACGCCCCCAAAGAAAGAACGTCCTGTACCATGCTTGTTGGGGTGCATGCGCCTAACGGAAGGCCGCTGCTTTCACCGCAGCCCCTGAAGTCGATCCTCACTGTTGATATTTCACACTCAGCAAATTTTTCCGCTAGAACTTCAAACATTCCTGCGTTTTCTGTGGCAACAGGGATCTCTCGGCGATTGCTCAAGAAACCATGCAGCAAAACCACTGCGTCGTGCGAACTACCTTCGACTTCAACAATCGAACAAGCAATCGAACCTTGCGAACAAGGGATTTTTATCTCTGAGCGGATAGCCTTGAGTGACATAGCAGGTTATTGGACGCTGTGTTCAGGGTTCTTGATTGTCAGATCGTATCACGCCGAGTTGCGTCGTTGAAGTCTGTCAATATCAGTTTGCTTCAATGGTTTCTAATTACAATAGAAAGTTCAAGAACCGTCCGTTTCTGAGGAATGTGTAGGCATACTCAGTTAGCTAATTTTGGTCTCTTCAAAAGTAACGCCAAGGGATGCTTCAATAGCATTGCGGATATTTAAGCAGATTGCAGCATCGGTGACACTAAGCTATATGTTTTCCGGTACGCGCAACAAAGTAACGGTCATTTTTACAGTGAAAGAGACCTTCGCAGGCAATGAGTGCCTACAGAAGCGTAAAAAACGCATTAGTCACCGTCGATGTTACGTGCAAGTAGGCCCTGAAGGGAACGAATAAGCCCAATTTCAAATGGGCTAAAATCTTGAGGCGATACGTCTAGCTGTGAAAGCTGGTCCAATGCCGTATCCAAGTCTTCAGGTTGACCTATGAAGCTCTCCAATCGAGCAGCGGTTTGAATCGGTATACCGTATTCATCCAATGCAAAGAGGTTTGCAGGAATAAATAGATGCTCTAATTGTTCACAGAATTTCGAGTAATCGCCACAATCCCTACCATATCGAGGCAGAATTTCAGATTGGATCTCTTGAATGACCTTTATGTCTTTGGGGAGTCTGTGGCAGATCACATTACGTACAAACCTCAATGCGCGTTCGATTGCATCGCTGACTTCATCATCTATACCCCTATTCTCTACGCAGCTTTCGATGTATGTGCCGAGGGACTCACTTGTTCTAAGTTCATTGATGTGCCAAGCGAGTTGCTTTCCAGAGAATATCCCATAGTACCTAAGTGTGCTTTCGGACAAATACTCAAAGATCAGCTCTGCCAAGGCCTCAAGTTGGTCTTGCTTGGGAACGCCCTTCCAGTTCAGGACGTCTTCATAGAGAAAGAGATCGTTAACGATCACGCTAGCGATCCAGTTTTGAACATCTGGGGAAACGTGACGATTGGCTCGTATGGTATCAATCGAAAGCAGGCTATCATCCCTGATCTTCAAAATTCTCTCCTTAGACTTTGGTATCAAACTCTCCTCTGGAAGTTCTAGAAGCAGACTAAGTGGTGTTTCATCAGGTTGGTCTTCAATCACCAAGTCGACCGAATACTCTTTTTCTTCCGGTGGTTTCTCTAGAATAAATACATTACCAACGAAGTACTCGTTCATTCTGCCTGCACGGCCTGATATGTTCTTGTATGTGAAATGATCCACCAAGTTGGTGCTTTTTCTTCTATCGTAGATCACAACGTTCTTGGCCACGGTGTTTACTCCCTCGATGATCGTCGAGGTGCAGACAAGATACTGGATCTTTCGATCATTGAATTGTTGAATGAAGTGCTGCTGTAGTGCTCTAGGCACGCCTCCGTGATGGATACCGACACCTTTCATTATCGCACGATAGACAACCCATTCTTTGTGGTATTCGCGAGCAATCCACTCAGCAGCATCTCGCGTCTCAGACTTATCTGGTAAGGCGAGTTCATCAATCAAATGGTTTGCCACTTCAGCTGCCTTGCTGGGGGATTGGCAATATACAATAGTCGGTTCACTAAAGGTCCTGCATAGGTCGATAAGTTTATTTTTTCGCGCGTTCCCGTTTGTTGGTAAGTCAAAGTTTTTGATGTCTACAGCGACGGTCGAAAAATCCGTCTGAACAAAGCAGTAATCATAACTGTTTATTCCGTTGATCGATTGTATGTTTGGGCCAAGCAAATAAAATTGCGCGCCTGTGCTTGCGAGGCGCGAAAATGCCAAATTCAGGTCTACTGAACGATCCCGATCCTTGCTATCAGAGGGAATGTTCAGCTTGTAAAACTCGTCAAGTACAAAGAACTCTACATCGTCTAAATCATTTCGATCTAACACTCGCTCTTGCGTCAACACATATAGGTTACAGACACCAGAAACGGCTGTTTGGCTCGGGTGGGTCAAGACTTTGCAGCTTTCCCCAAACTTACTCAAAAACCTGCGTCTAGTCTCGTCGATCAGCGCAATTGTCGGAACTATTATTACAGCCTTGTAAGGCTTCTTTTGTGAAATGAATGCATCGACTATAAGGCTTTTCCCGACACTAGTCGGAGCACTAAATATTACGTTTGCTCCTGAAAGTAGCAGGTTCAGAACTTTTGACTGCTCGCTGTGTAGAGTTACCTTTTGATCAGCCACAACAGAACTGTGCATTTCATAGGCGAGCCTATCTTCAAAGTTCTTTTGAAGCAGAAACCTTGACAAATACGGATGTAAACCTGTTGAGCGAACGAGGCTCGCCAGCAATTGTTGGCCTACATCGCTAAATGCTTCAAAGTTTGCCAGAGAACGTATCACCAAGTCTCGCCCCTGAGAATGCGTTGAAGCATTGTTGGTCAAAGCGACGATGTTCTTTAGCGCTTGGAACTCCTGTTCGCGAATACTCTCAGAGCGTGCGAGGATTTCTTTAGTCTCTATATAACTTACTTGCATAGGCTTCGAAGCTTTGTTTCAAATTGCTTAAAAAGCGTGGCTGCACATTCAATCGGGACCGCTATCAAATGCACTTTTACGGAATGCTCATCAACTTCTGAAGGCAACATGCCTTTTAGTTCGTCATAGCCTTCTTTGACTTCACGTATGAGCGCTTCCTTATAGCTATCTGAGAATCCATCTTTTAGTACTGAACTGTCATACCCAATAAGGATCGGTATACAGATATGACTCAGCAAGCGATCAAACGGGACACCTCGATCAAAGGCGTCCTCAAGATTTGTCGGCAGAAGATGCTGGGGTTCGCGTAAAGAAATGATTATGTCTTTTTCTTTCAAAAAAATGTCCGGATGGAGCAATTTTTTTAGATCTTCTACAATCTGGTCGCAGATTTCAGAGAACTCGCGTGCCGCTACAACTGAAGAGCGCCCAAGCCAAAGCTCGTCGCCGCATTTGCCGTGAACAATATGAGCGTTTCCAAAGTGCCTAATGCCTTCAGTGCTACCCGAGAAAATCTTACATGCAATTGGCTCGCTGTCGAAAAAGTTTCGAATGATAGCATGCAGAAGTGTCTCCGACATGATAGTAAGATAGTCTAGCGATGTGTCCTTCGTGATCTGGGTAATTGCAGAGCTGAACTTTTCATCCCAACTGAACTGGTCCGCACTGACTATTTCGCTGGCCTTGAGGCTAATCTCAGGAATCCACTGAACAAGGTAGTCAGCAAGTTTTCGAGACCGCCATCTCTTCAACTCAAATTCAACATCATACGACGACATCGATCTTTTGATATCCTCCTCAGAAAATGTCGTCAGGACCGTGAAAAAGTTTGGCGTCGCGTAGCGGTATGGTTTTAAAAATTGAGACCTCGTTGCGATAACAGTGGCGGTTTGCCCCTTTACCCACTGTTCAGCGGCCACTCTGCTAATAATCTTCTTACTGGGTGATGTTCTCCGAGACGCTTCGGCAGCCTCGTCAACCCAATTCAGTATTTTGGCGTACAGGTCTTTTAGTTGAGCATGATCAGGGATAGCGCCATAGCGGTCACACACCTCGCTGAGTGCAATGAGGTTCTTTGCTTCAACAGATGCCTTGTCTCCAGTCACATCCCAGAATGCATTTTGCACCCAGTACTCAAGATTGTTTCCGTTCTCAGATCGTGTGGTTTTTCTTTTTTTAAGAATTACTTCCGCTAATTTATCCACCCCACAGATATCTGTCCGCTCTGAGAATGGGATGGTAAGTGGCAACAAGGACCTATTTACAGCCCTGAGCGTAACTACTCGAAACATCGCTTTTGCTTCGTACTTGTCACAAAGTAGAGAGGCTTCTGCTACTGATGAGGGCGTGTTCTTGTTGGAACGATCAGTAAGCTCTTTTATTGACCACTTCCTGCTGTCATTTTCAGTTGTTTTTACCTGAATGTACTCATTCAAGATTTGACTTTCATTTTGCCAAACCACCAGTATGTCGTCCGCTGTCTCGCATTCCATTCTAACACACAACACGTTTGTAAGCATTTCAATGAAGTGCTTGGCAGCAATGTGATCTTGGTATTTGAACCCATGCCTGGCGGGTACTCCTCCAACATCTGATTTGCTTGGAGCAGTTTCCGATATTTCTTCTGGTTGTGTGATAGCCGCCATCCTGTCCAAATATAACCAATTCATGCACGTGTAAAAGATTGATTAAAATGCATGTTTTCAATGTATACGCTAAAAGAAAATGTAAGCATTGAACAGCATATTGCGGTAAAGCTTGCGCTGTCGAGGTAATTCTACAACTTACAATTGTTCACCCTGGCGACTACAGACGCTCAGAACTTTCCCTGTTCCTTACTTAATTTTCGGACTTCAGAGTCACACTTGTCATATTTCACGAAACCTACTGAGCTGAGACACCTGCCGTCACGTCAAAACGATTTGAGATGCCACGGCAAGTGTATGCAGCGCAAAATGCCATAGCAAGCGACGTCGCTTCGTCCTCCCATGGGCCGCCCGCTAGACTTTGTAAAGCCCGCTTTCTGCGCTTTGCTGCCATCCGGGGGGTGTTCACTACTGCGACCGCGGCGAACGACGGGTAACGCCATCCGCGAGTTCGAGTACCCACGATTTTTCGGTGGCTATGAGCGGCAGGGGCCATGGGCTGGGCCGATCTGCCAGATGCAACGAATCGGCCTGTCGGCGTCAGGACGAAATAGTCTAAATCACCTAGTTCATGGGTTGAGTGGTGCGCTTTCGCACCCGCTCTGATAGAAGGGTCCCGGACCTACGCGGTGGAAATCCAAAAACTTCATTCATGGTCTTGACGCCGAGCATCAGTTTACCGCAGCCTTAGCTCATGACCAACGCACGCAACATCTGCCAACGAATATCGGCCTGAGGTCGATACCCCACACGAAACCTGTGGGAGGCAGCATTGGTATGCGGGCGAGGTTTATGTCCTTGTAATTGCTCCAGATTAGAGTGCACGAGTCGGTTCGATCCCGACGCCTCCTACCATCTCTTGGAGGCAAAGCATGTCATTGAAATTCAATAACTCTGAAGACCTTAGGGCTGCCGTGGCAGCGGAAACGAAAGAAGGCTTGCGCCGGTTCGTCACCTCGCTGCGCGACAGTGATTCAGACGTAAAACCCAAGGTCAGTGCAGAAGTGGAGCACACCGATGACTGACAGGTTCGACTATGACGACATCCGCGGTTCCGTAGAGAAACACCTCGCAAAAGACAATGTCGGCTGGATCCGGATTGTCACGGAGTGCCTTGAAGATATCAAAGAGCATTGTGACGGGGAGGAGAAAACCTACCCCTCGGTTAGCCAGATCAAACAGAAATTTGGCGCGCTTAGAATTTACTTGGGCGGCGTAACAGACGACCCATTCATCCAGTCGAGCTTGGAGGATGCCGTCCAGAAAGCGGGCAGAAGTTGTGAGCGCTGCGGAAACGTTTCGAGAATTCAATGCATCGGCGCCTGGTATGCCAACCTGTGCTGTTGGCACGCGCATGAGGCCGCAGTCGAACGCTCGGAGAAGTTCCCCAAAATCGGGCTAAACCTGCGGTCGAAAAGCGCGACCCTTCAGTGCCGGAGTTGCGGCTATCTCGGGCAGATTGCCTGGGGCGTGTCGGGCCACAGATGCCCCGCCTGCGTCTCGAAAGGCTGGTGAGATGAAAAGCGACACAACATGGGCTGAGGGAGAGGTCTTTGCTTTGGCGGGTTTTGACCACGAAAAGGCGGAAATGCTGCGCCGTATTCTGAACCCATTGCATTCCCCCAACGAATGGCAGCGCGTCAAGCAGATGGTCCTTCAGAATGCCTGTGCCGACGATCTTGGCGATGTGCTGCGCAAACGGTGCGAGGAAGCTGCGGCTTACAGCGATGAATCCAAAAACTGGCGGCAGCGTGAGATTGAGCGTTTGGAGAAAATTGATCCGACCTTGGCAATCTTTGGCGCTGACGCAGTGAACCAGATGTTTAGCCGGGATATCTGGCGGGGCGTCATGCGTGTCATCGCTGAAGCCCATGCAAAGGCAAGCTCTCCAGAAACCAAGGCTGACGAGAAGGTAGAGCCCGCCCGGTATCTCGTCGATAAAAAGGATTTCAAATACCTGCCGCCCACCCTTCAGAAGGAGATGCCGAAACACATCCAGCAGCTGACAGAATGGAGCGACCAGTTTGCTCGCTTGGGGGCACCGGCGGATCTCGACAAGCTTCGTGCACTTTCCGACAGGTTCCCACATTGCGACCACGTCATCGAAGGGATCGCCGAGGGCATCGAGCGAACCTGGGACATGGGCTCGAACATCATTCACATTCAACCAACACTGCTCGTCGGCGAAGCGGGCCTTGGCAAAACGGCTCTGACCCGGGCGGCTTGTAAGGCGCTTGGCCTTCATGCGCAGATCGCTAACGTGGGTGGCAAGTCCGAAAACCACTTGTTTGGCCTCAGTGCTGGTTGGCACAGCGCACATGCTGGCATCGTCACGGAGGCCGTGGCCACGGCACGCGTGTTGAACCCAGTGATCGTTCTGGATGAGATCGACAAAACGCATGCCGGCCGCAACGGAGACATCACCGGTGAACTTCTTGGTATGTTGGAACCGATTGAGGCCCGGAGATATCGAGAAAAGTATCTCGCTGCTGATGTGGATGCCTCACATGTGAGCTGGATCCTGACGGCAAACGATCTGGGGTGCATTCCTGCTCCGTTGCGCAGCCGCTGCACAATCTATGAGGTTCCGGAACCAACGCCGGAGCAACTGCCGGCGATCATGCAGAAGCATGGTGAGCGAATATGCTGCTGAGTACGGTCTGCGGCGTGAGTTCTTTGCGCTTGACTTGGGCGACGTCGAAGCCCTGGTCGAGACCTTCAAACAGCACAAATCGGTACGGGTTTTGCACCGGCTTGTACGCGGGCTCCTGCATCAGAAATCGAAAAGTCAGGAGCGGAATTGATCCCGGCAATATCACCTTCAAGAGGGTACTTGGACGAACTGGTGCTGCCCAGAACTTATTGGAACAGACAGCTTGGAAGGGATGAAGATGCTTAGAATTGTCGTTTACGCAAATCAGACACCAATCGCGGAAGCTCGGGCCGGCAACATGTCCATGCTGGCAGACATCAGCGACTACAAGGTGCGGGCCGTCGAGCACGCCGCGCCCAAACTCGACATCCCAGCCGCTGATGTAACGGGTTGGGTGAAAGATCATCCACGGCGGACGAGCGTTTGGCATCTGGTCCGCAAGATCGCAGAGCTGGCCGTCGGTGAGCGTGATGAAGCAATCGCGGTGCAAGGAGATACACCGTCAACTACGGCTAGCAGTACTGATTGAGACCGGTCGATGATCGCTTCAATTATCACCAGATCACGACAGATCATATTGTCGATCACCCGATCAGACGACAAACCCCCTTTGTGGTATAGTAGGCTATGAGCACCGAAACCCTGATCAGCATAACCGTATCGTTTGTTGTCACCTGTCTCTGCCTTTGGCTGGTCCGCCATGTGGTGAAACATGCTGGTCAAGACAGGATAGTGGACCCAGAGGGCGTAGAAGAGTTGATGCGAACCATTGACTGGTCGCGGCTCGATAAGGTCATGGATCGGCACAGCGTCAGGCATCCCGATACCGACAAACCATAACGTTGGCTCACGGAGATCCACAACGTGCCCAACGACCAGAGATCCGCGTCAAGGTGGATGGATTTGTTGAACACAATTCCGGGTCCTACAGCAAATCATTCATCAGAATACTGGGTCAAAAACTTTTGGTCCACACAGTCCTTTGCATTACCCCTCATGTGGTTGGCCGAAATTTCTCGATCCTAAGGTAAGGCTTGATCATCTCGGACACCGCCGATTCCGAGACGTAAAACCACTCTGTTCCGAGAGTTCCAGTATATTGCTGACCTATGAGTTTGAAACGTTCGTGCAAGCAGGCTTCAACGAAATAACCGTCTCTGCAATTCCACATCCCTTCATATTCCAACAAGTCCGGCATCGTGGCTCTTTTCATGCCGCGGTTGCAGGTATCCAATCTCTCTTTGTGATGTGCAGTGGATCCGATTTTGCGTAGATTCTGCATCGCCGGAGCGCGCATGACATAGACCAGTTCATTCTTTAAAGTTGGGTCGGTATCTCGTCGCCTTCTCGATTGCCGAGTAACTCGGTAGGTTGCGAGGTCGATCTTTTGAAACTGGAGGCAACGTCGCAGCTCATCGGCCAGTGTAGCTTCCCATCTTGGTTTACTTCGAAGCCCTGGACGCGCTTTATCCTTGTGTTCTAACAATCGAACCAATTGATCTACCCAGGCGACCATATCAACTATCTCTTTTTTTGAAACTTTCTCCCCATGCATAAGCTCAGCAGCCAACATTAGTAGGTGCCTAGTTCTCGAAGCAGTGGATGGCGAGAGCTTTGTTCGTCGTGGCATCGCGCAGCAATTCTCTTGCCTAACAAGTAGAGAAAATGTTGATGCTATTTGTTTGGTTCGTCAAGGATTGCGTGCGTAACAAGATTTTGTGTTGGGTCTTCACGCCCTGAGGCTCTAAATACTAAGAACAGAAGAATCTTTTTGGGGTCGAAGAATCTCGAATTTTGATACACAAATTGATATACATTAGTGTGTATGATTTTGATAAAACATATTTATAACAGCGCTATAAGCCTCAGCATGACGGACTGTCTCTCCGCCACCCAAACCAACCGAACTCTTCACTTACTTCCTGATGAGCCGTCTGGTCTAGTTTGTCTTTCATCATCACTTCGAAACCCCACGTGGACAAAATTCGCGCTTGCGCTCTCTTTGAATCCAACCATTTGTCGCGAGGCATTGTAAGGCGGCCATTGCTGCTGCCAAACTGACAGGTCAGTTCTTATTAAGGTCAGAGTTACGGTCTGCTATTGTCTTGGCCAATCGTCTCGATCAATGGCTGTAGATGCTTCTCATACCGACGCCATTTCTGCTTTGAAGACGCGTAGATGGGCTGCCGAACCTGCTGCACACTCGCGGTGCGGACACGTCGCTGACCAGTGTGAAACTCAAGGCAGGTGTCATTCCAGTCCAGACCGCAGTAATCGATGATCCCTCGAGCCACCGTTTCAGTGTCATCCACCAGCTCTTCGTATTGAATGCTACGGAATGCCTCGGGCGGCAATACAGCGCGCCAATGTTCCATCATGCGGTCGTAGTTGTTGTAGTATCGGCCCAACTCAACCTGATCGTAACTGTGCAGTTGGCTGCGCTCGAACAACCGTGTGAAACAGGACAGACAAATATCCAGCGGGTCGCGAGCAACATGAATGATCCGAGCGTTTGGCATTAAACCGTGGATCAAGCCGATCAGTTGAAAATTCGCAGGCATCTTGTCGACTACGCGCGCCGCGTCTGGCGCGTGGTGCGAGAGGGTTGCGATGTAGTCTTCCGCCCGACGTCTCAATGTTGCATCCGTCATGGAACGCAACGCAGCCGGAACATTTGACCGCCCGTCCTCTAGTCGGCCGAAAAGGGTCTGTAGATCATTCAATTCTCCGGCGCCAAACACGTTGGGATGGGCGTCCAGAATGGATTCGGTCAATGTGGTGCCGGATCGTGGCATTCCCAGCACAAAAATCGGCTTGGCGCTGGAAACCGAATTCTGGTGTAATCGATCGATCATCTTTCTGTCGAATGCCGCGATCAGATCCTCTGTCAACTGGTCATTTTCCGACGGATCATAGCTGACCAATGATCGTTTTATCCGCGCACCGTTTTCGTATTGCGCAAATGCCGCATCATACCGTTTTAGCTTTTCATAACACTCACCTAACGCATAGTGAAAGGCCGTTGCCTTTTGCGGCAACATTTGGTCTGCATCGGGCAAGGCGGCCTCTAGCGCGTGAAAAGCTGGGCTGTCCTCGGTGATTTTTTCCAAGCGGGCCAATGCAATTTGGGCGCTCAGGTCGTCATCGGCAGATTGCGCGGCGGTTTCAAAATGTTGGCGCGCTCCCTCAAAATCACCTTGTTCCAGGGCAAGATGACCTAGCGCCAACCGGCTGGCCGCAAGTTCGGGTTTAAGAGACATCGCTTTGATGTAAAGCGATTTTGCAATATCGATGTCCCCAAGATGAGCCTTGACCAACCCCGCCTGATGACAAGCAGCCGCGCTTTCAGAATCAAAGCGCAACGCCTGGTCCGCTTCGACCAAGGCCAGTTTGGGGTGGTTCTTTTCAAATAGCACCTGAGATAAGCCAACATAGCTTTCTGCTTTTTGATCGTTCAGACCAATGGCATTCCGAAATGCGGTTTCGGCCTTGTCCAGATCGTTTTCAAGCATGAAGATACGCCCGAAATTCCTGTGCAGCTCCGCATCTTTCGGAGCGGTTTTAAGATAGCTTTCTGCAACTGAACGGGCCTCGGCAACCTCTTCTTTTTCAATAAGAACAGAAATCAGGTTGTTGGTTGTCTCAGACGAAGCTGGATTGATACGAAGCGCTTGCCGGTACAAATCAGCCGCGCGGGACCGGTCCCCGTGATCCCGCGCGATGCTGCCCAAATTGTTCAACGCCCGGTCGAAATCCGGTTGTAATGCTAGCGCACGTTCCTGGGACGCCCGTGCCTGGTCCAGATTTTTCTGATCATACAGTACAAGCCCGAGGTTCGAGTGCGCCGCCGCGTGCCCGGGCGCCAACTGCACGGCGCGCTGGCCAATCTCATGTGCCCGATCAAGTTCACCGGCACTGCGCAGGATCTCGGTGAAATTTGTAAGAAAATTCACATCTTCCGGTTGTAATTTTACGGCTTGATCCACCGCTTTCACAGCGGGGTCATGTTGACCAGTCTGAAACGCAATCAACCCCAACATGTGATGTGCATGGGCGTGCTGTGGGACGATTCGCAGGATTTCGGAAAAGATAGACACAGCCTGCCTTAGCTGCCCGCTTTCATAGTTGGACATAGCCAATTTGAATGCGTCTTGTACGGGCATCTGCTGTTGTTGTGTCACGCGATCTTCCTCGGTCTGTCGGTACGATCAAAATCAACAGTCGTTGGCTTTTCACGTAGCGCCTGGCGCGTGGTAGACCATTCTTTAAGCGTCGTCTATCCGTGAGAATAGGTCATTAAGCCTAAGTATCAAAACGATATTTAGTGTGTTGTTTGTGCAATATCACCAAATCTTGGGCCTAGTTGGCGTTTTGTCATAATTGCGCCCAGCTTCGTCTCTAGCTAACGCTCCGCTAATAGTTAACAAAAAAATATCCGTAAGGGGTCTTCGGAAATGAGTGAATGCGCAAAATTGCGCACACGGGAACGTGTGGCGCGCGGCGGTCGTGTTGTGAAATGGAAAGGTCAGGTGGCAAGTATGGCGCCATCTGTGTTTCTGGCTTCGGTGTCGGTTGTCGCGCTGTCTGTAGGTACTGTTTCAGCCGAGGTAATTTCGACTCCTCAAAATTCGCGGGTTGTGTTCATAAACGACGAAGACAACACAATAACGTCCACCGGATCGGTCAGCCTTACAACGGAAGGCGGTCCCGCCGTTGTTGTCGCTCCGAACTACTCAAGCACGTTTACAAATAATGGCACGATCACGGGCCCTGCAACGTCCAGCCCATTGGGGACTGGTGTTCTGGTTGACGGAGAGCTTCAGGCATCAGGTCAGATTGTGAACAATGGCACCATCGGCGTCGACATCACAGCGTTTGCGCGCGTGAATGGCGTCGGTATCGAGCTACATGAAACAGTCGCAGGTCGTGTTGCAAACACCGGAACTGTCACTGTGAGTGTCGCGGCGCGAACCAGTAGTGATGCGCAGGCCGCTGGTGTGCTGTTTGATGATGTGGTGCAGAATTCTGCACAAGTGAGTAACTCAGGGGTCATAACGGCAAGTGCTGCCTCTGCTCTCTCAAATGCGGCCAACGCATCAGGTTTGTCTTTCACTTCAGATGTCAACGCAGGCATAACGAACAGCGGCACAATCGGCGCGACCGCCAGAAACGGCGCGAAAATCTCTGCTTATGGCATTCAAGTCGCCGGACAACTGAATGGAAGTATCAATAACGCGGGCACAATTCAGGCCACAGCGACACAAAACGGAAGGTCTGCTGATGCCATTGGGGTCAGGGTCACAGACAGGGTCACCGGCAATATTCACAACAGTGGGACGGTATCTGCCAATGCGAAAGCCAAGACTTCAGCCGCCGCGTGGGCCTTTCATTTGGTTGGCGGTTTAACTGGCAATTTCACGAACACCAAAACGTTAAACGCAACTGCAACCGGGGTGTCTTCGTCTGCTGATGCCGCAGGCGTGTACATTCAGAATGGCGTTACGGGCAATTTGTCGAATGGTGCGACGATCACGGCCACTGCATCCTCTCCGACTGCTGGAAACGGCAGCGCCACGGCCGCTGGTTTTTATATCCAGGGGGGTATGTCCGGCGATATCAATAATTCAGGCACACTGGATGTGACTGCTCTGTCCCCAAAGGATGACGCCGAAGCCAACGGTGTGTATGTCAGCGGCGGGATGACAGGAAACATCACCAACTCTGGCAGAATTGATGTCAAGGCTCTGACCGAAGGGGATGAGGCCGAAGCGAATGGCGTCCGTGTCAGGAACGGCCTAACGGGAAGCATCCTGAACTCTGGGATTGTCAATGTGCGGGCGGAAGGTGTGGACTCTGCGACCGCAATAGGTTTCTACGTCAGCGGTGGTCTCACTGGGAACTTCACAAATACCGGATCAATAACAGCGGTTGGTATTGACCATGTAAATGAAGAGGTCGAAACCTATGGCCTCTATGTGTCCAGGGGCATGACCGGGAACATCACGAATATCGGAACCGTGAACGTTCGGGGGAAGGGTATTCTTCTGCAACCGCCGCCGGCTATTACATTAGTGGCGGCTTAACAGGTGATTTCAGCAACTCTGGGTCGATCACCGCCTTCGCTTCGGATCAGACGGAATCGGCTGAAGCCTATGGCCTTTACGTGTCCAGGGGCCTGGACGGCAGCGTCATGAACACAGGAACAATCACCACGCAAGCCGTTGCCGAGGAATCCGATGCCAATGCGTACGGTGTTTATTCCTCGAGAGGTGTCACCGGCAGCTTCGTCAATACCGGGACAATAACCGCGAAAGCCATCTCGCGCCAAGACGATGCAACTGCTGTCGGCTTCTACGTGTCTGATTCGATGGATGAAAACATCGTCAACACAGGAAGCATCTCGATTAGCGCTACTGCTGCGGACTCGGCCGAGGGCCGCGGTATTAAGGTAAGCGGAACCTTTGACGGGGATTTCGTGAACACTGGGTCCATCAGTGTAAACACAACCGTTTCGTCGTCTCCAAGCGCGCCTACCGGCCCCAGTGGCCCGCCGAGACCACCTTCTGCAACCAGTCCGGAAGCAATTGGTGTCTATGTCAAAGATAAAGTGACCGGAAATCTTGTCACAACGGGTGCGATAGATGTCACGGCTGCTTCCAACGAGGATGTTGCCGCCGCTGCGGTTTACCTTGCAGGGGATCTGAACGGAGATTTTACCAACACCGGTTCGATTTCAGTCTCTACCAGCTCCAGTGATGGCAAAGGGACGTCCACGGGCCTTCTTGTCAAAGGCGCCATGACCGGGCGTGTTGGGAACAGCGGAAACGTCAACATCAGTGCCCTTGATACAACCTCGGCCGAAGCTGTTGCGTTTGATTTAGAAAGCGGTCTTACCGGCAGTTTCGTCAACACAGGCACGATCAACGTACATGCCAGAGATACCGTTGAAGATGAGGTTGAGGCGTTTGGTTTGCGTGTGGCGAACGGCATGACGGGAAACATCGTCAACACAGGTGTGATGAATATCCGTGGAGAAGGATATTCATCGGTCACTGCAACTGCGTTTGAAATCAGGGGTGGCCTAACAGGGGATTTCACGAATACCGGTACAATTAACGCAGTCGCCATCGACCAAACAGACGAGGCCTACGCCTATGGCCTTTACGTTCGTGACGGTATGGACGGCAACATTGGCAATAGCGGTACCGTCTCTGTGCGCGGTGACGGAAATTCTTCTGCGACAGTTGCAGGGTTTTACATTTCTGGTGGATTGACTGGTAACTTTGTGAATACCGGCTCGATTTCCGCTGTGGCCACAGATGAGACTGAAGAGGCCGAAGCCTATGGCCTCCATGTTCGCAGTGGTATGACTGGAGACATTACGAATACCGGATCCATCAGCGCGCGCGGCGACGGATATTCTGAGGCGACAGTTGCAGGTATCTACATCTCTGGCGGTCTGACTGGAAATGTATCGAACACGGGTTCGATCACGGTTCACGCGACCGACAATACCATCTCGGCCGAGGCTTACGGCCTGTATGTCAGCGGCGGTCTGACTGGCAACGTCACGAATAGTGGGTCGATCACGGTTACCTCAGATGGCGGTACCAGCGCAGATGCGACATCTTACGGCATCTATTCAAGCAGTGGATTTGATGGAACCTTATCCAACTCGGGCTCGATCACCGCGACCAGCGTATCAAACACCGAAGAAGCCACGGCCCGGGGAATCACGTTGCGCAGTAAGGTTGACGGTAGCATTTTCAACGGAAATTCGATTTCCGTTTCGGCAACTGGTGCAACCGAAGCGGATGCACAAGCTATTTATCTTAGCGGAGTAACGACAGCGGATATCACCAACTCGGGCACGCTGACAGCAACAGCAATGCTTGTGAATGGAACACCCGGCGCCGACGCCGACGCGACGGGTGTCAGTGTTCGGGACATGCAAGGTGTGTTCTCGAACACCGGGATGATCACCGCAACCGCCAGCGGGGGCGCGAACGCAGACGCATATGGGTTGTATTTCGACAACTTCGACGGGGTGATTACGGATGTTGGCGAAATCTCCGCCACATCTGACGGGGGCGATGCCTATGCGATCTACCTTGGGACCGGAACCGGGACATTGAACGTTGACAGTACGGACAAAGTTTCCGGCCTGATCCGCGTCCAGGATCACAATGTGAACCTTGACGCGCAGGGCGGCAGCGCGGTTTTCCGCTTTGAAGACGCCGCGCCCGGTGTTGGGTCTTTTGCTACAACCGTTTCAGATTCGACCTTAGCCTGGTACGTGCAGGATGAGAATGGTGCGGCACCGATTTATGCCGTTGTCGACAGTGCGGGTATTGCCCCATCAGGAGACGTTGTGGCGTTCTATGGCAGCGTCATTGGCGGTTCGACCGGTGCGCTTAGCTATGGTCAGCAGGATCAGGTTTCACGTTCCAGTTCCTTTGATCCAGCGAGAGGTGCAATCGGCGCGTTCCGACCTTTTGTTGAGGTAGAAGCAGCGGACCGGCGTTTCAAAGCAAGCTCGGGTGCGGATACGGATGTTTCTGTTGCCAACGGTAGTGCGGGATACTCGGGTCAACTTGAAAATGGGTTGGCACTGGCGTTGAGGGCAGGTGTTTTCCATGCCGATGGTGACAATGCATCTGACTTTGACACCGACGGTTTCTATCTGGACGCTGCCCTCGGTCGACAGATCGGAGCCTACACTTTCGAAGCTGGTCTGGGATATGGCTGGTTGTCCACGAACAGCACCCGGGAAATCACAGGTAGCCCAAATGCAAGTGGTGAGTACGACAGTACCTTGCTGACTGCCTATGTTGGTGTTGATCGCGTTTTCGAGGTCAATAGCACTTTGGACATGGTTGGTTTTGCTGATGTGCGATACACGCGGCAGGAAAACGATGGCTACACGGAAACAGGCTCCATCGCGAATGCAACAGTTGGAGACAACACAGTCGAAGTTGTCGAAGCCCGTTTGGGTGTCGAGGCTGAGATGAGCGTTGGACATGGTGGTTTGGTGTTCGGGCAACTCAGTGGTGTGGTGCGACGCGATCTCGGGGACTCTGAAACCAGCGTTACAGTGTTCTCTTCGACAAATAATCTGACCTTTGCATCGACGGATTTCACTGGCGCGAGTGTCTCGGTTGGCTACGAGCAAGAAATCAAGCACGATTTGCTGCTGGAAGTAACGGCTGAAAAAGAGATCGGTGACGCAGCGCAGGGACCGTTCTTCCAAGCCGGGCTGAGGTGGTCGTTCTAAGCTCGAACCACTGTGCCATGACCAGTTGGTCGGTACGGGTCATGCTCTCCCAATAAATTGGGGGAGCATGTTTTTTTCCTGTCGACTGACGAGGTGATGTCGGGACGTGAACTATCGGCTCTGTAACCATTTTGGCCTGTAAATGTCGCCTAACCTTCTGTTGAATGAGGCCGCGGAGTTCGGCGGCGGAACGAACAGGAATTTGTACGAAGAAAATGATCAAAACCAGCCAAGTGCAGCGTATGCGTGTATGACAGCATTTGCTTAGAAAACTCCTTTCGACAACTCGGATGGCATCTAGAACGAAGTTGCCCTATCTCTGTCGACGTTAGGCGCTTGTCTCGCAACCAACTGGAGGTCTCACGTGAAATCAGAAAATCCAAGCTTCACGCCGCCTCAGGATGCCGAAACGCGTAAGGGTATTCTGCCAGTTATTTGTTACCCGCCTGATAGCCTCGATCCACCCGATTTGAGTGGTCTCAGTGAACTGAGGCGGACGGCTCAAAAATCTGCAGAAACCACGGCGGCTCCGCGCGATGCGGCTTGCATAGACGTGCCCGCCGGGGCGTTCTTCCGCATCGTCTCGGTCGAAGGCGCACAGGTTGGTGATCTGAACCTTTGGAACAAGCATGACCTGACCGAGCGGTTCTACTCGGGAAAAACCCGGGCGCTGCACGGCACGCATCTGTCGACCGGCGACCGAATGTGGTCAAGTTTTCCAACTATGCACCCAATGGCAACCATCGTCGAAGACACGCTTGACTGGTATGGCTTTGATGAGTTTGGAGGATCAGTGCATGACGTCATTGGCACCCGCTGCGATCCTTACACCGGACGGTTGCTGTCTGGCCATGACTATCACCATTGCTGTCATTCCAATCTGACGCGCGCCTTGGCCAGTCATTGCAATCTGCCTTTGCACGAAGCTGAGATGCACGTGCACGACGTTTTGAATGTTTTCATGTGCACCGGTTTTACCCGCGATACTGGTCAGTACTTCATGAAGGCAAGCCCAGTGCGTCCCGGGGATTACCTGGAGTTTCATGCAGAAATTGACCTTGTGGTTGGTCTTTCAGCATGTCCAGGCGGCGACTGCTCATCCGAACATTCTTCGGACATTGCGTCCTGCTATCCACTTTTGATCGAGGTGTACGATCCCGGAGAAGATGTTCGCGCGGCGCATCGACAACCCAAGGTATCTGCATACAACCGGACCCACGGCATCGCGGGGTAAGAGATTCGTGGCGCCAAATGCCACCGCTTACATCGTTTCTGATGAAGAGTGTCGTAAGCTTTTGTCATGGTCGGAAACCTACTCTGATCATCTGGATGACTAGGTTTCAGCGCCACGCCGGGGTTGACGGATGTACTAGGGTTTTCTGACATCGGTGTGCAGATGATCTGGTGCAGACAACATGTGCAAAGTGCGGTGCAGATCAAAACCAGCGAACACGAGCAAGATCAAAAGACCAACCGGGGGTTGGACAAAGGTCCGCTTTGGTTCCGCATCCGGCGCGAGCTGCAAGCCGCGCAGCGCAAACTGGGATGGCAGTTGGGCGGTCAGACACAGGTGTTGAAACAGGGCGGTCACGTTGGCTTCATTCCATGCGCGGACGATTTGCAGGTTTAACTAGGACTTTGGCGTGAGCATCGCTGCTTGAGTTCCTGGCCAGCCCCCCGAAAAACATCAATAACGTTAACAAAATACGCGTTTTGATATAGTGTTATTATGTTCGTTAGAGGCAACGCCGGGGTGGTCGTGTGGCGCAGACGCTTTATGAAAAATATGGTGGCTTCAAAACGATTAGCCGGGTTGTGATGTTGTTTTACGAAATGGCTTTGGATTCGGACCAGATCGGCGACTATTTCGAAGATATTGATATGCCACGCCTGATTGATCACCAGACGAAGTTTGTGTCTTCGCTGATTGGTGGCCCAGCCTCGTTCGGCGATGACCGGATCGAAGCAGTTCATCGTCACTTGAACATTTCCCATACCGATTTTGATGAGATGGCCGCCCTGTTTGGCGAGGCTTTGGCAGAGCATGGGATGTCAGACAGCGATGTAAAAGCGGCGATGGTCGCGATTGAGGGGAAACGATCCATCATTGTTGCCCGACACGCTGCATGAGTTTTGACCATCAGTCCACAGCCACAACCCGCTATCGAGGTCTGTACTGTTATCGTTGTCGCATCCGGCCTGATGTTTATGCTTCACAATGGGCAATCTTGACTGGCGCAATGAGAGCCACCCTCCTGAATGACGGGCGTGCATTGGGTTAGGGGACGTCGTGGAAACGGTCATCGGCATTCAGAAACTGTTCCCGTTGGGTTCCGTCCGGCTCTGAACATCGCGTCACTCGTCCTGAGGAACCAAACCCAGACCTCTGAGGTAAATGCCAATACCGCTTTCCAGCAGATCCTCCGGCGGGAAAGGGGATGTCGCGCCGGTGTTACGCGCATAAAGCTCTACAACACCATGGCTCATCGCCCAGATATGCGCACTGAACATCGCAGCAGGAGGGCGCTTTTCCGGTGGGATATGTTGGGATAAATCATCGGCGGCTTTTTCAAGCACGCTTTTTGCGCGGTTGGCCGCCAGCGACAATTCAGGGGTGCGGTTCAGCGAAATCCCACTTTCGAACATCGCGATGTAGTGGCCGGGATGTTTTCGCGCAAAGGCCAGATAGGCGCGGCCAGTGGCTTCGAAGGCGGCAAGGGCTGATGGCTGCCCCTTGTCATAGGCGTATTGCATCAGATCGGCAAACATCTCAAAGCCTTGCCTGGCAGCTTCTGCAATCAGATCTTCGCGGCCGTGAAAATGTCGATACACGGCCGCTGGCGTCACGCCCGCCGTTTTAGCCGCCTCAGAGAGTGTGAAACCTGTCGGCCCCTTTTCTTCGATCAGAGACAAAGCAGCCTCGATCAAGGCTTGTTTCAGGTTTCCGTGGTGATAACCGCGTTTCGTCATCCCGGGCTCAGGCACCTTTGCGCTAAAGACAATTGAGACCAAAGAGATAGTGTATCAGGATAGGTTCGTCCAACGCTTGAGAGGTCGCAGGCCCATTATTTCATGACCTGAGGATTAGTTGCTCTCGGCAGAGTTCACATGTGTGGCTTCTTGTTCCGACCGGATTTCGGCGGTGGATCCTGTCAAAGCACCTCGGGGATCCTTCTTCAAAAGGGCGTAAGCGTTTCTGAATGGGCGAAAATACAAAACAACGGGATCATTCCACGTTCCGTCTTCGCCATTTCCCAAACCATAATCTATGTTTTCTTTCGATTTTGGCGAGTACAGTGTTCCAGCACTCCAATCCCATATCGCAAAGATAAAGCCCATGTTTTTATCCCAATGTTTACGGGCCTTTGAGTGATGAATTTGATGTTGTGCAGGGCTTACAAAAACATGCTGAACCCAATCGGGATATTGCAGCCAGACATGGCTGTGCCGGAGATTGAAGGCGGCGATGAAAAAGACGAAGACAATGATGTTCAAGCCAAACAACGTAAATGCTCGCGCATCATTTCCAAAATATTGATCAAGGAGCGCCACAGCGACCCCAACGAAAAAGCCGCTTAATAACGACGAGATGATTTCCTCGACCGGATGCATGCGTGAGGCGGTGAGCGGTGTCATGACTTCGGCAGAGTGGTGGACTTTGTGGAACTCCCACAAGAAGGGGATCTTGTGGAAAATGTAATGCCCAAACCAAAGCGCCCCGTCGAATACGAGGACAGCCACCGCTGTATAGAATACCGACACAGCAAGGGAGGATTCATATGGCCCATCCGTTGCAGGCCCCAGGATTTTCTCGACGACATCGTACCAGAACGGAACCTGTAACAAGATCGATGCGTAGATCGCGCCGATGATAGATTTGTTCAAGAAAAACATGACGTAATCAGCTTTTGCTGATTTATGGGTCAGCACGTCCCAAGGAAGCAGCCAATTGAGCAGATCTTTCAGAGATTTGCCCTGCCGCACCTTTCTGGTTCGATAGAAGACAAAAATCGCTGCCGCCAGTGCCGTGCCCATGTGAACCAGGGACAAACGGTTTGTCGGATCAAAGAACAACTCAAAAGGGTGCCGCAGCGCGGCGAATATTTCCTCAACCATCGAGAGAACCTGTCTGCATCTCGCTTTTTAAGCTGAAAACCTGACGCATGTCGACGGCTTCTCGGCGGCAGAAATGCGGCGGCGATGTGTCATTTTCTACATGAACTTGCTTTAATTGAGGGCCGCAATTCTATGCATCCCAGATTACCGGTCCGCCGCAGATTTTTCTATCAATCGAGCCAAGATTCTTGGTCTTTTTCTCTTCGTAATCAAGCGCGTGCAGCACGGTTCGAATCGCTGAAAGACGGGCGCGTTTCTTGTCATCGGACCGTATGATCGTCCAGGGGCTGCTGTCAGTATGAGACCGTGTCAATGTTTCTGAAATGGACTGAGTGTACGCGTCCCATTTGTCCAGACCGGCAACGTCAATCGGGCTTAACTTCCATTGCTTCAACGGGTCAGTCTCGCGTGCCAGAAAACGGTTCAATTGCTCAGCCCGCCCAACGTTCAGCCAGAACTTGAACAGGTGAATTCCATCATCCACCAATCCAGTCTCCAATGGCAGGACCTGTCGAAAAAAGCGTTCTCTTTCCTTTGGTGTGCAAAATCCAAAGACATTCTCAACTACGCCGCGGTTGTACCAGCTGCGATCGAAAAACACGATTTCCCCGGCTGCAGGTAAGTGCGGGATGTAGCGTTGAAAGTACCACTGACTTCGTTCTGTATCCGACGGTTTGGATAGTGCGACGTTTCGGGCACCGCGTGGATTGAGGTTTTCACGAAAGCGCTTGATGGTTCCGCCTTTGCCGGCCGCATCCCGACCTTCAAAGATAATCGCAACTCTTTGACCGGTCTCCTTTACCCAAGACTGCATCTTGACCAACTCGATCTGCAGCGCGTCCATCTGATCTTGATAGTCGCTGGATTTCATTTTTTCGGGGTAGGGATAGGTGGGGTTCAGGATATCGCCCTTATTGGCGTTTTTGATTTCTTCGCGTACGCTTTTGGGTGCGCCCTTGCGATAATACTTTTCGATGGAACCTTTTTCCGACCGGGCCATGTGCTACCTCGCAATAAAATCCAATTCTTACTATGGATTAGGTGTCGGCTTAACGCAAACCTGCGCGCTCGGTGGCGCGGTCGATCGCTGCCGCAACCTCTGGTGCTGCGACAACCTGCGGCATATGCCCGATGCCTGGCAATGCGATCAGTTCGGCGCCTGGGATCTGTTCGATCAGACGTTCGGAATGCCAACCCAGCCCGACAGTGTCATCTGCCGTGCCGTGCACGATTTCGGTCGGAACAAAAATCTCGCCATATCGGGGTTGCAACTGGGTGATCTCATCCAGAAGGTTTGCGCGCTGTTTGGCATTCGCGTGCATTGAGGCGCGGCGAACAGTCAGTTGAGGCCCGAAATGTTCAGCGTAGCCGTCAGGCGCTTTTTGGGGTGCGAAGACCGTATCGAGCGCTTGAGTTACATACCAATCGGGAACAAATGCCGTAATCAGGGGCAGGACGAGAGCGCTCCCTGCCGAAGTCGACGCCAGCCTGTTGAAGCCATCCAGTGGCGTTTCCCATGGTATCGCAGCCGGAGCAATCAGGACCAGCGCCGAGATGTTGTCAGGGCGCGTGATGGCCCAGGCCAATGAAACCGAACCGCCATAGCTTTGCCCGGCCACGATTGGTTTGTCGGCGCCAAGCAGCGCGGCGGCCCGCTGTAATACATCCGCCTGCTCGATGATGGTTTCTCCATCCGGGTTGAAACTGTCGGAATATCCAAGACCGGGTCGGTCAAAAACGATAACGCGGTAGTGCTCGGCCAGGATCGGGGCGAGGGCGAAGGTCATGTCACGGGTGTTTCCGCTGGATCCGTGGATCAACACGACATCGGGGCCTTCGCCCATCACGACAGCATGAACCGCGACACCGTCGATATCCAGCATTTCACCTTCTGGCGGAAAGGCGGCTTCGGCCAGGGCCTCTTGTTGCGCCGCGCGCCACATCGATACCAACGCAAGGCCAAGGACCGCAAGGCCCAAAGATATCAGTAATTTAACGGCCAATGTCATTCATATCGAAAGGGGTGGTCTGGTAGATTTCATTGATCCAATTCCCATACAAAAGATGCCCATGACTGCGCCACCGGTTCTGTGGGGTCTGGGCCGGATCATCGTCTGGGTAGTAGTTGATCGGTACATTGATCGGCGTGCCATTGGCCACATCGCGGTCATATTCCTGTTTCAACGTATCACTGTCGTATTCGAAGTGGTTGAAGATATAGAGCGCCCGATGCGATCTGTCCTCGACCAGACAGGGGCCAACGTCATCGCTGCCCAGCAACGTGGTCAGACCGGGCGCGCCATCAATTTCGGCCTGCTTCATTTCCGTCCAACGACTGACAGGGATGACGCAATCATCTGAAAACCCACGCAAAAACGGAGAGGCTTGGTTCAGGTTCTGGTGCCGAAAACACCCAAATGCCTTGGCGTCCAGCATGTGCTTTTCAACGCCGTGGAAGTGGTTGATCATGGCCATCCCACCCCAGCAGACACCAAAGGTCGAATGGACGTTGGTTTGGGTCCAGTCGAAAACTTCGCTGATTTCATCCCAGTATGTCACGTCGGCAAAATCCAAATGCTCGATAGGCGCACCAGTTATGATGAGACCATCAAACTTCTGATCCCTTATCTCCTGAAAGGGGCGATAAAACTCGGCCATATGAACCGCTGCGGTATTCTTTGTCCTGTGCTCGGTCATGCGGATCAGCGACAGATCGATCTGCAAAGGGGTGGCGCCAATCAACCGGGCAAACTGGTTTTCGGTCTGGATCTTCTTGGGCATCAGGTTCAACAACCCGATGCGCAAGGGGCGAATATCCTGACGCATTGCCTGATCTTCGTCCATGACCATGACACCCTCTTGGGTCAGGACGTCATAAGCGGGCAGGTCTGAAGGGATCTTAATGGGCATATGCTCAGGCTTTTAAAGAGGTCATAGAAAGCTGGTAGTTAGGCGCAATTGGCTTGGGTCTCAAGGGTGCGTTCGATCAACTCATCGAAATCAGGGGCATCACGCACCTTGCTGACATCGCCTGAAGTGATTGTGACACCCCAATTCTTGGCCATGGCTTCGTATCTGGGCTGACGATGAGCGAGGGCTTGAGCGTAGGTCCAGCGAATGAAATCATCGGGGTCGACATCCGCCTCGGCGCATCCGTGTTGGTCCAGGTATTCCTCCCAGACGCGGGTGAGAAATTCGCCCTGGTAGGACATTGGTTTAGGGGCTTTGTCGAACCGCTTTATCAGCTCGGCGGTATGATCTTCGTCACCCTTCAGCCATACCATCAGAGTGTGTCGGGACAGTTCGCTCAGCAATTGATCGCCGGGATCGTTTGGGTCTGCCCATTCGCAGATGGATCCGCCGGTATCGCAGATGAAATGGGGGTATTGATACAGCCGCTGCGCTCGGTCGATGAAATACTCGGTGTCCAGCAGGGCATGAATTTCAGCCAGGCGAAACTGCTCTTGCCGGCGGCGGTACTCTGACATCTCAAGCCCGCCGAGATCTGGATTCCCTGGCTTTCCCAGATACGCCGCGACCGGGGTCAGGTTGTTAAATGATATGTTGGAGCCGATATAGATCGAATCTGACAGTAACAGATCACGCAGGAACGGGATCTTCATGGCCTCGGCCTTGGCATTGTCGGTGATGTATTCGCCCATGTAGCGAGTGCCAATCCGGTAGTCGATTGAGTAGTGAAACCAACCGCCCGAATCCCTCAGAATGTTCGACACATAGGTTTTACCCAGACCCGACATGCCGAAAAACAGCACTTTTTTTCGCGGCGCATTGCGCCAGTCTTCTGCCGAGCCGTAGATCATGTTCCACTGTCCCTTTTTAGCCTTTGCTAAATCGGGCAAGGGGCGGCGTCAATTGCGAGAACCGGAACGATTTAAGATCAACAGGCCCAGCGCAAGGACAGCGAAGCCGATGAAAGCCCTCGGTTCAAGGGCCTCGTCCCGCACTGCGGCGCCCAAAATGATCGCAACGGGCGGGATAACCAGCGTCACCAGCATCAGGTTGCCGCTGCCGGCCATGGCAAGCACTCGGTAGTACAACAGATATGCGCCGGCGGTGGCGATGATGGCGTAATACCCGATGGCGACCCATGTCACGAAAGGCAGGGCCAAGGTGGGGATGCCGTCGACCATCAGCGTGACCGGTAAGATCAGCACGGTCGATCCGGTGAGCATTCCGGCCGCTGCGACGATAGGCGAGAGACCGGACAGTGATTTCCGGGCCCATGCAGCGGCCAAAGCATACGAGATTGTTCCTGCAACAATTGCGAGTTGGGCTGTGCTTTGCAGGCTGAAGCTTGAGAAGTTCTGTATTCCGATCGCGATCGAAACGCCCAAAAATCCTAGTCCAACGCCTAAGAGGCGGGCTTTGGTCAGGCGTTCATCTTTGAAGAACATGGCCGCAATCAGGACACCGAACACTGCCGTAGCCGCGTTCAGAATCGCCGTCAGACCTGTGTCGATATAAAGCTGACCCCAAGCCATTAATGTGAACGGAATAGCGTTGTTCAACAAGCCCATCACTAAGAAAGCCAACCAGATTTTAGGACTGTTGGGGAGGCTCTGACGTTGAATCAATACGACCAACCAGAGAACCAGCATGGCCCAGAACGTGCGGTGTAAAACCGACGTCATCACCGGAATTGTATCCAGGGCAATGCGGATCGACAAAAAAGACGCGCCCCAGATCAGGCCCAGCAACAAAAGTTCGGACCAAGCGCGAGGAGAGAGGTGTTTCTGAGTTTCCATGGCACCACCTTTTCATTCGAATGGTCCCGGGGCGACCCGAAACTTGCGAAAAAAAAGGCCTCGCGAAAATCGCGAGGCCTTCCTACCCTATGAGGGTTTGATTAGTCCAAAGCGTAAGTGACTTGAATACCAACGCTCCAAGCACTGTTACCAGTGAAGGTCGCGCGCGCACCGGGGCCAGCGCCATTAGCTGTCGCATCACCGATGTCCGTGTAGCGGACGCCACCCGAAATCTTTGCCTTGTCCATTGAGTATGTGCCACCCAAACCGATGCTCCAGAACCCATCGGTTGGTCCAAGGTTTGATACCGGCTCACCTTCGTCGGTTTCATATCCTAACGTCACGGCGCCAGAAAACTCTTCAGAGAACTGGTAACCCAGACCTAACGTGTATGTGAAAGTCGCGTTGTTATAGTCAACCAGGTTCGAGGTCGGCGGGTAGTTAGGCGGATTGTACACAAGCTGTGGCCAGTCAACCCAGCGAATAGAGCCAAAGAGCAGAGTCTTTGGTGCAACGCCCGTCTGGAAATCCAGGTTTACCGATTGCGGCGTTTCGATCTCACTTGACGATTGTACAGGCCTGCCTCCGGTTAGAAGGCTGGTTTCCGTTTGCGAAAGATCGTGCGAGATTTTCGAGTTGTATGTCAATGAAACCCGGGCTGCGATCTCGGGTTTTTCCCATGCAACACCAAGTACATAACCCAAATCGGTCGACGCATCCGTATTGACCGAATAAGCTGCAGCCACGGGAACATTGACCCTGGCTTTCACCCTTTGAGCCCGAAGACCACCAATCGCGCTGAAGCCGTTGTCGAATTTGTAGCGCAAGAGGGCCGTGATCGCATCAGTGTCAGCTTTGGCATCTAGAACGCCGCTACCACCCTGAGACAATCTATAACCAGGAGCGTACGAAATGTCCGCGCCGTACGGTTGATCGTACATGATGGCAAAGTCCAAGCGATCGTTCAGCGACGTCTTGTAGCCCAAATGCGGGGTGAAGAAATCGTTTGCGACATCACCGGAGTCCGTACCCAACAAAGTACCGCTCACGCTCGGGTCAGTGTAACCCAGTCGGAACTGAACAACCGAGCCTTCTTCAAAAATCAGATTGATGCCCTGACCACTGCGGTCTAAGCCACCCGCCTGCACTGTCGTTGCCCCTACGCATAGGGCGCAAGCTTGTAGAAGCGCCTTTTTCATTTATTCCTCCCATACTGTCTCTCGTGGGTCTTATTGGCAGTGCCAGAGTGTGCATCGCCGGGCCCGTTATTTGTGGTGCCCGAATACTCACTCGTGACCCATTTTAACGTCAACTGGTGACCATGCGTTACTTAGGAGTTGTTACGTTACGAACTGTTGCCAAACTGTTACGATTTTCAGACCACACGTTCAAAAAGATACCGGCAAAGATTATTGCTGCGCCCAATAGCGTCCAGTGGTCGATCGGCTCGTGATACAGGATCATACCGACCACAGCGATGGTGGGCAGGCGCGCGAAATCGAAGGGGATCACAATGGTCGCCGGCGCGATGGCCAGTGCGTTGGTGATGCAGAAATGCGCCAGTAACCCAGCCAAGCCTACAAGCAGTAGAAACGGAGCGGTTTGTGCATTGGGTATGGTGATCTGCCCGTCAAATCCAGCTGCGGCAGTACCCAGGATCGCCTGCATGGCCGTCAACCAAAACACGATGCACCCGATGCTGGCAAACCTTGTGAGCTTCTTGGTTGTGATCGTTGTAAATGCGAAGAAAATTGCCGAGGCAGCGGCCATCACGATGCCGGGGCTCAACGGTGCGGCCCCGGGTCGGGTCACGAACAGTACTCCGGCGAACCCAATCAAAGCGGCCGTCATTTTCAGCGCTGTCAGGCGTTCTTTAAGCAATAGCGGTGATAGCAAGATGACCCAGATGGGCTGTGTGAATTCAAGCGCGAACACCTGCGCCAGAGGTGCTACGCCGACAGCGTAAAACCAAAGGTTTTGCCCGGTGAAATGCAGTGTGTTTCTGATGGCGTGCAGGCCCAGACGTTCGGTTTTGACCTGATGCCATTTGCCGGTCGCACTCAGGACCAGCGCGACGACGACAAAGCCCACAAAGCTACGGTACATCATAATTTCGAATGTATCGTGATAGAGGCTCAACTCGCGCCCGGCCACCGCCATTGACGAGAAAGACGCGATGGCCCCGATCATCCAAACGGCCGCTTTACCGACCTGAGGTGACGCACTCTCCACCCGATGCCTCCGTGTTTGCCATCTTGCCTGTCAGAGGCGTGTCTGACTTGGATCTAATGGAAAGTCATCAAAATTCAGTATTTTCCGTGGGCGATGAATTTTGGAAGGCGGTGCAGTTCACCCAGAACCCTAGTTCAAGTCTTTTGCAAATTGCCGAGCAATTTCCAAGTTCCCCTTCGCGTTCACATGGCAACAATGATCGATGTAGTGGTCTTCTTCAAAAAGTGTCGAATAGTCTTTGAAACATCCAAGGTCCTGCGCCTTTTCCCGTATCTTCGGGTACACCTGATGGATTTGAGTTTCGTAATTGGAGTTATGGCTGAAGGGTTCTGAACTCAACGTATATGGGTTCGGTTGAAGCACACATATAAACCGCGCGCCTTTGGATTGGACGATGGCTTGGGTCGCGGCCCAACTGTCTACAAGGAAACTAGCTACGTCTTCCGCGTATTCCTCTTCGCCACAACGATTGAGCGCTGAGAAGTTTGTATCGTTCTTGCTTGAATCCAACTTCTGCCCGACGCCTCGGGCAAATCGATTGAGGGATGAGGATTGAATTATGGTCCAAAGCGCGGAAGTAGATTGCGACTTGTTTTCCAACGCCGCCTTTATGAAGCCTTCACGGGGGTGGCCGTTAGCAGAGTTCAAGCCAAGGCAATTGTGGTAGACGTCATTCACGCCGTCAAAAAACACCACAGTGTCTCCGCTTTGGATGTCCGACAGATTATTCAGAAGCCGGTTGAGGCCTTGTCGTGAATTGTATGCTTGTTCTCCGTAGTTGATAGACGTCTTCCTGGACAATTCCGCAAATTGTGAGGGGATTGTGTTTTTGTCGGAAACACTGTGGCCCCACATGGTGGACCCGCCGAAAAAGTGAACTTTCGTGGCACTTTCTGGTTCAGGGTTGGTCGTAACGCGCCTCAGGTCTTCGTCTATGTTTAAGGTTTTGCTGGAAATCATGGGGGATTCCCAACCAACGAAGGCTTTGTATGGGTAACCTTGAAAGCTCTCGGTGTCGTTTTGAAATTGAAATGTCTCTTCGTTTTGGTTCGGGTTGTCCGTCTTTTTTGAAGCACTGCTATCACTTGTCAGATCCCGAACTGACATTGCGACAAACAGGATGACTTCGAGCGTGACCAAAATCGCTAAAGTTAACAGACAGACGAAAAAAATGTTCTTGATCAGTGCCATAAAATACCTTGGGCGTTACTTGCTACAATTTGAGGCGTCACTGCAATTCAGAAAAGGTCTTGTAAGATCCTTAGGGTCTTCTAGCAAAACATGCTGTGAGATCGGGATGCGGAATGCAAGTCAAACGTCGTTGCAGCCACTTTGAGCTACAGAGAAATTTGACGGATTCAACGGTTTCCGATTTCTGCGCCGAAGGATGAACAAGTAAGCCGCGAGTTCAGCTGAGGGCAGGGCGCCCGTCGCGGTTTCTCGGACCTGGCCGTGCCAGATCAGAACGCGTCGTAGTCGCACCTACGGTAAAGCCTGCTACGTGATCAACGCGTTCCTAGACCTGTTAGGTTATTCCCACTCGATCGTGCCCGGAGGCTTTGATGTGATGTCATAGGTGCACCGGTTGATGCCCTTCACCTCGTTGATGATGCGTGTTGCAGTCTCACCGAGGAACTCATGGCTGAACGGATAATAGTCGGCTGTCATTCCGTCGACCGAGGTCACAGCGCGTAAGGCGCAAGCGTAGTCATAGGTCCGACCATCGCCCATGACCCCAACTGTACGCACGGGAAGAATCGCGACAAAGGCCTGCCAGATATCGTCATAAAGCCCATGTTTGCGGATCTGGTCGATATAGATCGCGTCGGCCTCGCGCAGGATTTCCAGTTTTTCGGGGGTGATTTCACCGGGACAACGGATCGCTAGGCCGGGCCCTGGGAAGGGATGGCGTCCGATGAAGCTGGGCGGAAGGCCCAGTTCGCGGCCCAACGCGCGAACCTCATCCTTGAACAGCTCGCGCAGGGGTTCAACCAGCTTGAGGCCCATCTTCTCCGGCAGGCCGCCAACGTTGTGGTGCGACTTGATCGTGACCGATGGACCGCCCGAGAAGGACACCGATTCAATGACATCAGGGTACAGTGTGCCCTGCGCCAGGAACTCGGCGCCGTCGATCGTGTCAGCGTGTTTCTGGAACACGTCAATGAACAGTTTTCCGATGATCTTGCGCTTGGTCTCAGGATCGCTCTGACCGTCGAGTTCGCCCAGAAACAGATCGCTTTCATCCGCGTGGATCAGTTGGATGTTATAGTTATCGCGGAACATGCCCACGACTTCCGTAGCTTCGTTTTTGCGCAACAATCCATGATCGACAAATACGCAAGTTAGTTGATCGCCGATGGCTTCGTGAATCAGGATCGCTGCGACCGAGCTGTCGACGCCGCCGGACAGACCACAGATGACGTTCTTATCACCCACCTGTTCGCGGATCTTGCGGATCATCTCTTCGCGATAGGCCCCCATGGTCCAGTCGCCCTTAAACCCAGCCAGTTTCACAAAATTTTCGTATAGTTTCGCGCCTTTAGGGGTGTGATGCACTTCGGGGTGGAACTGCACAGCGTAGAAGTGGCGATCTGGATCTGCCGTGATGGCATAGGGCGCGTTCGGGGACGTGCCAAAGACCTCAAATCCCGGTGCGATTTCACTGACATGATCGCCGTGGCTCATCCAGACTTGTTCGTCGCCATCCGCGAACCAACCATCCAGAATGTCCAGCGTCTTGTTCGGGGTCACGAAGGCGCGCCCGAACTCGGCCGTGCCATGGCCGCTTTCGACCGTGCCGCCCAGCTGATGCATCATCACTTGTTGACCATAACAGATGCCCAGGATCGGGACGCCATAGTCGAAAATCTCTTGCGGTGTGCGCGGCGAACCTTCACGCGTCACACTGTCCGGACCGCCCGAGAGGATTACGGCGCGCGGGGACATTTCCCGCACGAAATCCATCGTCACGTTCTGATAGGGGTGAATTTCACAGTAGACATTCAGTTCGCGGAGGCGGCGAGCAATCAGCTGCGTCACCTGGCTGCCAAAGTCGATGATCAGGAGGCGGTCATGGGATTTTTCACTCATGTGCGCGCCATAGGCCAAGCAAGGTGATTTCGCAAGAGCAAGGTCATTGTCCGTGCATGGGAAACGGTGTCGGACCCGGTTCTTTGATTGATCTGTTGTAAAAGTTTTGTAACAGAAATATGACGATCTTCGGCCAGCTGTCAGAGTTGGCGCAAACGACTTGGGAGGCGCGCGTGCCAATCGCGATTGAAATTGCCGCTCTGAATCTGGCGCTTGCGCTGTTTTGCGGTGCGTTGATCGGGTCCGAGCGTCAGGTGCGCCAGCGGATGGCGGGCCTGCGAACCAACGCCTTGGTGGCGTTGAGTGCTGCGGCTTTTGTGGTGTTCTCTGCGCTCTACCCGAATGAAGTCAGCCCGACCCGGGTGGCTGCTCAGGTCGTGTCGGGGATTGGTTTCCTGGGTGCTGGTATCATCTTTCGGCATGGGTTCACTATTCACGGCCTGAATACAGCCGCGACCCTGTGGTGTTCAGCCGCAGTGGGAATGATGGCTGGAAGCGGAGCATGGATTTTTGCGCTGATGATGACCGGATTCGTCATTTTCGTGAATCTGGGATTAAGACCGCTGGTGAAGTGGCTGAAGCGCACAACGCGCGCCGGAGTTCCGCTTACACAGGAATTCCGCATATTGGTTAAATGCGCCGCAGATGCGCAGATCGAAGCGCGGGCTTCAGCGTTGCAGGCCCTGGCGCAAAACGGTGTGCGTATCGTTGGATTCCAAAAAGGGGCAGAGGAAGAGGGCATACAAACGCTCGAAATTCTGGTGTCCACTGAGGAGCAGTTGGAAGATGTTCAGCACAAGATTGCTTCCCCCCTTATTCTGGAACCCGGAATTCTGAGCGTGGACTGGGAAGTGGTGCCTGAAGGTTAACGTGGCGGTTCCGGACGTCGCGTTTGTCTGTTTGACCGCGGATATGTCGCTTTTATGTTCCAATCGCCGTTATCCTCCAATGGTCGTCATCGACGGCGGGCTAGACAGGACCTCAATCAAGACTTCCTGATCATGGGGAAAGAATATGGCTGAACCAGCAGCACGTCGCCGGGGTCGCGGTGGAGGCGGAGCCGCCCGTAGGGCGGAGCGTACCGCAGTTCGTATCGAGACAGCGAAATACATCGAACGCAACATACCCAATTTCGAAGTTCTCAACGAAGAAGCGTTAGAGATCATCGAAACCAATGCAGAAACCGTGTTGGAAGAGATCGGTGTCAACTTTGTTGACAACCCGGCTGCTTTGGAGCGGTGGCGCGATGCGGGGGCCGATATCGACGGCGAACGCGTGCGCATACCGCGTGGACTGGCGCGTGAGCTGATCAAGACAGCCCCCAGCCAATTTACGCAACACGCCCGCAATCCTGAGAAGTCGGTTGAGATCGGCGGACGCAGTCTGGTTTTGGCGCCTGTCTATGGCCCACCATTTGTGCGTGATGCCGAGGGTGGCCGCCGCTATGCGACCATGGATGATTTCAACAAGTTCGTGAAATTGGCCTATATGTCCAAGTGGCTGCACCACTCGGGCGGTACAGTATGCGAACCCACCGACGTTCCGGTGAACAAGCGGCATCTGGACATGCTGAAAGCGCATATGACGCTGTCGGACAAGCCGTTCATGGGGTCGGTAACCGATCCCAGCCGCGCGCAGGACTCGGTCGAGATGTGCGAAATCCTGTTCGGCAAAGAGTTCGTGCAAGAAAACACGGTGATGACGTCCCTGACCAACATCAACTCGCCGATGACCTTCGACGATGTGATGATGGGGTCTCTTGAGGTTTATGCCCGCAATAATCAGGCCTGCATCATCTCGCCATTCATTGTGGGCGGTGCGATGGCGCCGGTTTCTGTGGCAGGGACGCTGACTCAGGTTCTGGCTGAGGTTCTGGCCGGTGTTGCGTATAGCCAGATCATTCGTCCGGGCGCCCCGGCGATCTTTGGGGCCATGGTGACTTCCATCGACATGAACTCTGGCGCGCCGACATTTGGAACGCCTGAGGCGTCACACATTACCTACGGCGCGGGCCAGCTGGCGCGGCGTTTGAACCTGCCTTACCGGTCAGCCGGGTCATTCTGCGGATCGAAACTGCCGGATGCGCAAGCCGCCTATGAAACCGCGAACTCGCTGAACATGGGTTTGCTGTCTGGCGTGAACTTCATGCTGCATTCCTGCGGCTGGCTGGAAGGTGGTCTGGTGGCGGATTTCGAAAAATTCGTCATGGATGCCGATCAACTGGGCGTGTTGCACGGGTTGGCCAAAGGCGTGACGTATGACGAAAATGCTCAAGCGATGGATGCAATTCGCGAGGTTGGTCCAGGTGGCCACTATCTTGGGTGTGATCACACGCAGGAAAACTTCAAAGAAGCCTTCTGGAAATCTGAAGTGCTTGACTACAAGCCGTTTGAGACTTGGCAGGAAGAAGGGTCTCGTGACACCCGTACGCTTGCGTCGGCTCGTGTCGAACACTTGCTCGCCAACTATCAACAGCCGCAAATCGACCCGGATGTTAATGCAGCGCTAGAGGCTTATGTCGCTGAGAAGAAAGCCTCTATGCCGGATGCCTTCACCTGATCAATTTAAGTGCGAGGCGCGGCTGGCCTGATACAGCTGCGCCTCACCCAACAGCGCGATCAAAAGAACCAGATGTCGGACCAGAGAATAACCTGCGTCTTCTTCTTGCCGCAGCTCATTCACTTCTTTTTCCATCTCCATCAATCGTATCAGGGCCGCGCCCGTTCCCGGCAGCGCGCCATAGCCCAGAATGCGTTGTAGATGCCGATCCCGATTGTAATCCAGCGCTCCGAATTTTGCGGCCCGGGCCAATAGGCGGGGGCGGTGGAGTGTTGTGATCATGGTCATCAGGTCCTGCATGTCGTGTGTCCCTTGTTCAAGTTTTATCGCCTTACTTGTCACACAACTTTAGCGGGCGTTGCCTTGATCGGACTCCCTCCGAACGATGGTTTCACGACTGTTTATCTTTTTGAATCAAATCTGGTTCTTGCTCCTCGGGGTTAACGAACGAGTAACGAAAGCATCTCTAGTTAGATTTGGTTAACTCAAATTCCGAGGGCGAAAAGTGGCAGTCTGTTTTGTCGACGAGGGCAAATAATTATGGAAAACAACATGGCTTTCCCCATTCCGACGTGGGTTCCAGAAGGGGCGCAAAGATACCTTGCTCATACCGAAACCGGTCGATCGATCCGGGATATCGCAAGATCGGCAGGGTGCCATGCTTCAACCATTCTCAGGCAAATCCGACGTATAGAAATGCGGCGGGACGACCCTTTGGTTGATGCCGCTTTGCAATCCCTGGCTGAGACGCATTTTTCGTTGGCAAAAGATCAGCGGTCCCTGGCGCCTCTGCCCGATGTAACCAGCGAAGAGGAAGAGTTCGCGAACGAGGCTTTGCGCATTCTCCGACGTTTGTGCGAGACGGGGTCGGTTCTTGCGGTGGCCGAGGATATGGATAAGGCCGTTGTTGTGCGTGACACGGCGAGGCGGGCGCGACAAGAACAGCGGTCGTAGATTGCAAGATCGCGCAAGCTCTGGCGTTGAAAGATTGGATTTCCTGTGACAATCCCGGGCGCATTTCCCGGTATCGTATATCAACCTCGGGTCGATCCGCTTTGGGCATGTTGGTCGCTGAGGTTGAAAACAAAGCACGGTCCCGCAATGAATTCGGAATGGCCGAGGCGCAAACCCCGTTTCAGGCGAACGCCTCGGGCGCGCAATCTAATCGTGTGCAGCGCATGCGCTACAGCGCTGCCGAAAGCCCGCTGATCGCCTTGTCCCGCCGCAGGGATCGTGATGGAAAGCCCTTTCTGGATGAGGCTTTGGTCAGTGCTGGCGAGCGTCTTCGTGAAGATTTTGAGTTGGCGCAGATTGGCCCACAGGTCACACAGAATTGGGACAGTTTTCTGACAGGGGGTGCCTGAGGAAACTTTGACAGCGCCTCGCAGGACGGGCGAGGGTCATCGGACGCAAGGGATCGAGTCGCACGTGCCTTATCTGACCTCGGCCCGGGGTTGAGTGACGTTGCCCTAAGGTGCTGCTGCTATCTCGAAGGGTTGGAACTGGCAGAAAAGAGAATGGGATGGTCTGCGAGGTCCGGCAAAATCGTTCTGCGTATCGCGCTGCAACGTCTCATGCGCCACTACGAGGATCAAGCAGAGCGCAACTGCATGATTGGGTGAAATTCATTTGAATCGCTTGCGGATTTGCGCGGGATTGATAATCAGGGCTTATGGGTTTCACACTAAGACAGCTCCAGTACTTTCAAGCCGTTGCAGAACAACGAAACTTCGGCCGGGCGGCTCAGCTTTGCAATGTGTCCCAACCAGCGTTGTCGGTGCAGATCAAAGCGTTGGAGGAAAATCTGGGCGGCATTCTGTTTGAACGTCAGGCCAGGGATATCCTGCTGACGCCGCTGGGGCGCGACGTGTTGGACCATGCGCGCCAGGTTTTGGGGGCAGCGGATCGGCTAGATCAGTTTGCCCGGGACCATTCCGGTGGGCATCGATCCCTTTCGATCGGGATCATTCCAACGATCGCGCCTTATCTGCTGCCCGGTGTTCTGGCAGGGTTGCGGGCCGGCGACGTCTCGCTAAGAGTCCAGATCCGAGAAGCACGAACCGACCGTTTGCTGGCGCTGTTGCGCAGCGGCGATATTGACGCCGCAGTTCTGGCATTGCCCGCAGGTGGACGTGAGTTCCAAGAGATTCCGTTGTTTCAGGACCAGTTTCTGCTGGCGGGAAGTGCGGCGCGTCTGAAAAAGTTGTCCACCAGCCCTGAGATGCTGCGACCTCTTGATCTAAAAGCAGCACAGTTGATGCTTCTGGAAGACGGGCATTGCCTGACCGATCAGGCGTTGGAGGTCTGTGGGCAGGATCGCGGCAGTGGGCAAATAAACATGGGGGCATCGTCATTGCCAACATTGTCGCGCCTTGTCGCCGAAGGATTTGGGCTGACGCTGATGCCGGAACTGGCTGCTCGTTCGGAGACAGATGCCGTTTCAGGATTGAAACTGCTGCGCTTTGGCACTCCTGAACCGGCCCGCACAGTCGGGTTGGTGTTGCGTGACTCAACGTCTGAGGAGGATTGGTCAGGTCGGCTGGCGCAGGTCATTCGGGACGTGGGCGAAAAGATCGTATCGGCCACGCGCACGTAAAAAGGCCCGCCAAGGGCGGGCCTGATATCAACCTGTGGTCTGTGTTCAAACCAACTCTGGTTCTGCAGTTTTTTCCAGATGAGCCATCAGGTTTTCAGGGGATGACGCGCCATATGGGTCTTCAGGGCAGTTGTCCATCAGACCAGGCTCTTCAAACCATGCTTCAACAACACCGTCATTGATGATGGCCGCATAGCGCCAGGACCGCATGCCGAACCCCAGATTATCCTTGTCGACGAGCATCCCCATCTTGCGGGTAAACTCACCAGACCCATCCGGGATGACCTTGACCTTGTCCAGACCCTGGTCTTTTGCCCACTTGTTCATGACAAAACTGTCATTCACGGACATGCAGTAAACCTCATCGATTCCCTTGGCCGCGAAATCAGCGTGCCCGTTTTCAAATCCCGGCAATTGATAGGTCGAGCATGTGGGCGTAAACGCACCAGGCAATGAGAACAGGATCACCCGCTTGCCAGCAAAATAGTCCGCTGTTGTCATGTCTTGCCAGCGAAACGGATTGGGCCCTTCGAGCGAGTTGTCGCGAACGCGGGTATGAAAAGTCACGTCGGGCAGTTTGGCACCGGATTTCATGTTCAATCTCCTGTGATTCACATGTGTTTGGCCCGAGACCTAGTTCAGTTCCAAACCGCCTTCAATCGAAGAAATGCCGCATTTGCGAATTTGATATTAGGCTTCTTACCAGTTGAAATAGATGGGTAAAAGTTACTGCGATCAAAGTTATTCTGCGGTCGCACAGTGTGATTGCATAGCGGATATGCACGGCTGGTGTAATCACAGCGGCTGGTTTATGTTATAGGTACACAGAGTTGACCCAAAGTCAGGAAAACTGCCCGTGCGAGATCTGAAGGTCCCCGAACAACGTCACCCGGAAAAAGCCCATCGTCCGGACAATGCGCAGCCCAAAAAGCCGAGCTGGATTCGCGTTAAAGCCCCCGGTGGTAAAGGGTACGCCGATACCCGTCGGATCATGCGGGACAACAACCTTGTCACCGTGTGCGAGGAAGCCGGGTGCCCCAATGTCGGAGAGTGTTGGAGCCAGGGACACGCGACGATGATGATCATGGGCGAAATCTGTACGCGCGGTTGCACGTTCTGCAATATCGCAACGGGTCGTCCGGACGCTTTGGATGTGTTCGAACCGGGGCGTGTGGCTCATGCCGTTGAAAAGCTGGGTTTGAACCACGTCGTGATCACCTCGGTGGATCGGGATGATCTAAAGGATGGCGGTGCGGAACATTTTGGCCAGACCATTCGTGCGATACGGCACCGGTCTCCGAAAACGACGATCGAGATTCTGACGCCCGATTTTCTGAAATGCGACGACAAAGTTCTTGAAACTGTGGTCGAAGCCAAACCTGATGTGTTCAACCACAATCTTGAAACCGTGCCGGGGCTATACCTCGAAGTGCGACCCGGTGCGCGCTATTTCCATTCGCTGCGCCTGCTGCAAAGGGTCAAGGAGCTGGACCCGTCGATCTTCACCAAATCCGGTATCATGGTTGGTTTGGGTGAGAGCGAACAACAAGTACGCCAGGTGATGGACGACATGCGTGCCGCTGATGTCGATTTCCTGACAATTGGTCAGTACTTGCAGCCAACCCCCAAGCACCACGGGGTGGATCGCTTTGTCACCCCCGAAGAGTTCGCATCGTACGAAAAAGCAGCCTATGGCAAAGGGTTCCTGATGGTTTCGGCGACGCCATTGACCCGGTCTTCGTACCACGCGGGCGATGATTTCGCGCGTTTGCGGGCCGCACGGCAGGAAAAACTGGGACAAGTGTGACGCCGGGAACAGTCAAACGTCTGACGGCCCTACGTCACGAGCTGCACCAATTCCCCGAAGTCTCGGGGGATGAGAAAAACACGGCCGATCGGATTACCAACCTGATGCAGAATGCGGGTGCTGATCTGGTCGTGACCGGGCTCGGCGGGCATGGCGTTGCTGCGGTGTTCGAAAGCGGCATAGAAGGGCCTGGTGTCGGAATTCGTTGCGAGTTGGACGCGCTGCCAATTCAGGAAGAATCTGGCCTGCCTTACGCGTCGCGCATTCCTGGAAAGGGTCATCTGTGCGGCCATGATGGCCATATGGCGATGGTGGTGGGTGTGGCAGAGGCTTTGCGCGCGGCACGCCCACGATCAGGCCGTGTGACCTTGATCTTCCAGCCGGCTGAAGAGACTGGAAAGGGCGCTGTTGCGATCCGAAGTGATCCGCGTTTTGCAGAGTTTGCCCCCGACCATGTATTTTCCCTGCACAACCTGCCGGGACTGGATCTGGGCGTTGTCGAGATTTGTGGTGGGCCTGCCAATTGCGCGTCTCGTGGGATGCGGATTGTTTTGACGGGCAAAACTTCGCATGCCGCTGCGCCACAGGACGGGGTTTCCCCGGCTTCTGCATTGTCGAAGCTCATGCCTGCTTTGGCAAAGCTGGGGCAGGGAGGGCAGCTGGATCAAAACTACGCACTGACCACCGTGACCCACGCAAATCTTGGGGAGCAGACATTTGGCGTTGCACCGGGACGGGCGGAACTGTGGGTGACCCTGCGCACGGTCTCGGACACGCGCATGGCAGACCTGATTGCCGAAGCGGAAGCACTGGTTGGAGAGACGTCTCGGTCGGAAGGTTTGGCATCAGAAATCACCTATGACGACGTCTTCGAAGCCTGCACCAATCACTCGGACGCCGTCGATGTTCTGAAGCAAGCGTGTATTGAACAAAACGTCCCGGTCCGTTTGGTGGACGATCCGCAAAAGTTCTCGGAAGATTTCGGGCAATTCGGCACAAATGCAAAAACGGCTATGTTCTGGCTGGGTTCTGGGCCGGATCACCCGCAGCTCCACAATCCGGACTATGATTTTCCGGACGCGCTCATTCCAATCGGGACAGGGATTTTTCTCGCAGCGATCCGTCGGATACTCGGGTGACAGGATCAGCGCGGCGCGCGCGTCCATTCACCCGTCGCCCAATCGGGCCACCAGCCTAGGTATTCGATCCCGAAAATCAGGAAACACAGCAGAATAACTCCGAACACAAGCTGTACCCGCCGTTTCGAAGGCGGGTTTTTGGCCCATTGGGACATGCGCAGGAAATGGCGCGGGTTCATCTATGCCTCGGTAAATCTGACCTTGCCGATAAACGGCAGGTTGCGGTTACGCTGAGCGTAATCGATCCCGTAGCCCACGACAAATTCGTCCGGGATCTCAAATCCGATCCAATCAGAGCGGAAATCAACCTCTCGTCGGCTTGGCTTGTCCAGAAGTGCGATGGATTTCAGGCGTTTTGGGTTGCGGCTGACCAAAAGGCTCGTGACATGGTTTAGGGTATGGCCCGTATCTACGATATCTTCTACCACCAGCACGTCACGCCCTTCAATTGCGCCGCGCAAGTCTTTGAGAATTCGTACTTCTCGGCTACTCTCCATCGCATCTCCGTAAGAAGACGCCTCAAGGAAATCTACTTCGATCGGCAGGTTCAGTTCGCGCACAAGATCGGCAATAAAGACAAAACTGCCGCGCAAAAGACCGACAACAACCAGCTTGTCTGTATCTCCAAACTCATCCGTTATTTCGCGACAAAGCTCCTCGATCCGGGCGGCAATCGCCTTGGCCGAGATCATCTCATCTATCACATATGCGCGGTCACTCATCCCAGCCCCCTTGATCTTTGGCGCGCAACATACGACATGACGCGCCATTGTCATCTGAAAATACCGGACGCCATGCCTATCCATTCGGAAACACGTCACCTGCCTTACACCGCCCAGCAGATGTATGATCTGATCGCAGACGTCGCCAAATACCCCGAGTTTCTGCCTTGGTGTGCAGCGGCACGCATTCGCAAAACCTATCAAACCGGTGAGGCCAAGGTGCTGGAGGCGGATCTGGTCATTTCGTTCAAAGTGTTTCGGGAACGGTTCGGTAGCCGGGTCACGTTGTTTGGGGACCAAAAAAGAATCGACACCGAAAATCTGGATGGCCCATTCAAGTACATGAAATCCGACTGGCAGTTCGCGGACGCGCCGGACGGTGGCTGTAATATCTCGTTCCACGTCGATTTCGAGTTCAGGAACGCCATCCTGCAAGGCATTATCGGCGTTGTTTTCAACGAAGCCATGCAGCGGATCGTTCGTGCGTTCGAAGCCCGCGCAAAAGAACTCTATAGCTAAGCCTTTACCAATGATTGGTGCACGTTAGACTGTGCGCATGCATGATCTGACCACATCCTTGGCGGCCTTTGCTGCCGGTCCTGTAACGACATCCGCCCAGGCGCGGATCGTGACGTCCTTGTCAGCGCTCGACTGGATCGCTGTGGGGCGGGTTGGTGCGGCTGAACCGGTCTCATCAGCTGTCCGAGACTTGGTTCTGGGTGAAGAAGGGGCAGGCCAGGCGCATCTTTTCGGCGGTGGCGCGGCCCCACTACGCGCGGCGGCGTTAGTCAACGGAACCGTCTCGCACGCGTTGGACTATGATGACACGCATTTCGCCCATATCGGCCACCCTTCGGTGGTTGTTTTGCCCGCGGCGCTGGCGGTTACGGAATGGGATGACCGCATATTGGTGGACTTTCTCGAAGCCGCTCTGATCGGGATGGAAACATCGATCCGTATTGGGTTGTGGCTTGGGCGCGGGCACTATCAGGCCGGGTTCCATCAAACCGCTACTGCAGGCGCTTTCGGCGCTGCAGTGGCCGTTGGGCGGGTGTTTGGATTTGATGAAAAACAGATGCAGCATGTCCTTGGATTGACCGCAACGCGTGCTGCAGGTTTGAAAGTGCAGTTCGGGACCATGGGTAAACCATATAACGCCGGGCTTGCATCTTCTGCCGGGGTCGAAGCCGCCCTGCTGGTGCAACGCGGTTTTGAACCAAATGCCGGTGCGTTAGAGGGTCAATACGGTTTCGGGTCCACCCATCAAGGCGCATCCGACGTGGACGCGGCATTGGATGGCTTAGGAGAAGAGTGGCTGTTCGAATCCGTCAGCCACAAGCTGCACGCTTGTTGCCATGGGCTGCACGCCGCGCTTGAGGCTGCTCGGGATTTGGATATTGCCGAGCCGGAAGTGGCTGAAATTAGGATCAAAACGCACCCACGCTGGATGAGTGTCTGCAATCAGGTCGCCCCGACAACCGGGCTGGGTGCCAAGTTCTCCTACCGCACAGTCATAGCAATGCATGCGCTGGGGTTTGATACAGCCTTACCGATCAATTACTCCAAGAAGGTCTGCGCCAATCCGCGTATCACGTCCCTGGGGGATCGCATCACTGTCGAAGCCGACGATACTCTTTCCGAAACCCAAGCGCATCTGGAGCTGCTGCGTCGCGACGGGGTCCGGCGCGAAGCGACGCATGACCTGCTGGCGCCTATGTCGCTTGCTGATCGCGAAGATCGCGTGCGTGGAAAGGCCGCCAAGTTGATTGGCAGCGATGAAGCGGACGCGATCTGGTCGATGCTACGTACCGGAGGACACGCCCGCGATCTGGCGGAAGGATTGACGGACTAGTCGACGCGCCAATGCAATGGAAAGCCCGGGTCAAAAACGGTTACCGGTCCGTCAGGTGTCTCGATTTTGGCCGGGTAATCCACCGGGCCGCCCTTGGTTAGGGTCAGCGTGTCTGCGTTTGCGGGTAACCGGTAAAAAGCTGGCCCATTAAGCGCCGCAAACCCTTCTAACTTGCCCAACGCGCCTTCACGCTCGAACATCTCCGCCAACAAGGACATGGTATTGGTCGCGGTGAAGCACCCGGCACATCCGCAGGCCATTTCCTTGTTATCATCGGTATGGGGCGCACTGTCGGTGCCCAGGAAATACCGATGGTCGCCGGAAGTCGCGGCTGCCAGCAAAGCCAATCGGTGTTCTTCGCGTTTGGCGACGGGCAGGCAATAGTAATGCGGTTTGATCCCGCCAACCAAAATGTGGTTGCGATTGATGATCAGGTGGTGTGCGGTAATGGTCGCGCCCAGATCGGTATCATTGGCTTTGACGTACTCAACACCGTCCTTGGTGGTGATGTGCTCCATAACTACACGCAGGCCGGGCGTCGACTTGCGGATTGGGTCCAGCACGCGATCGATGAACACGGCTTCGCGGTCAAAAATGTCGATCTCAGCATCTGTGACTTCACCATGCACACACAAGGGCAGGCCAATTTCAGCCATCTTTTCAAGTGCCGGGCGTACTTTTTCGAAATCCTGCACACCCGAGGCAGAGTTTGTTGTCGCCCCGGCCGGGTACAGTTTGATCGCTTTTATCAGGCCACTGGCATGTGCAGATTCGACATCCGCGGGGTCTGTATCTTCGGTCAGATACAGGGTCATCAGCGGTTCAAATGTCATCCCGTCCGGCAGGGCCGCCAGAATACGGTCTCGATAAGCGGCGGCCTGTGTGCCGGTCACGACGGGGGGCACAAGATTGGGCATGATGATAGCACGGGCAAAGTGGCGCGCGGTTTCGGGCAGGACGGCTTGCAACATTGCGCCATCGCGCAAGTGCAAATGCCAGTCGTCGGGGCGGCGGATCGTGATGCTTTCGGTCATGGGCCATCCGCTAACACAGCCGCTTGCCTCGGGAAAGAGCCGCGTTGCAGCAAATGACGTAACCAAGGCGCGGGCATGTCTGCAGCTTGTTAATCAAGCGGATCGTCGTACGTGGTTCATCGATCAGTGACTTGACGCGTGGCGTGCACCATGACCTGTTAGGCCCAAGGAGAAACTACATGCACCAACCCCAATCAATTGATGCCGTTCAGCAGGTTCTGGGCGCTCAAGGCTATGTCTGTGGTCGTGCCCTGGCAACGGTGGTGTTTCTTGCCCTGAAACTGGGCCGACCGCTGTTTTTGGAGGGTGAGGCGGGCGTTGGAAAAACCGAAATTGCCAAAGCACTGGCAGGTGGCCTTGGGCGTCGGCTGATCCGTTTGCAATGTTACGAGGGGCTTGATGCCTCCTCAGCCGTTTACGAATGGAATTTTCCGGCGCAAATGGTGGCAATTCGCACAGCCGAGGCATCCGGCGGGGCAGATCGCAATAGTTTGCAGACCGAATTGTTCTCGGACGAGTATTTGATTGAACGCCCGTTACTTCAAGCCATGCGGCCGGACGAAAATGGTGCGCCGATCTTGCTGATCGACGAACTCGACAGAACCGATGAACCGTTCGAGGCCTTCCTGCTGGAAGCGCTCAGTGATTTTCAGGTGACCATCCCCGAACTCGGGACAGTGAAAGCCCCGGAACCACCTATCGTGATCGTCACCTCGAACCGCACCCGCGAGGTGCATGACGCGTTGAAACGCCGTTGCCTGTATCACTGGGTCGACTATCCCGATTTTGAACGAGAAATCGAAATTCTGCACGCGCGTGCGCCCGAAGCTGCAGATGCGCTAAGCCGCGAAGTCGTGGCCTTTGTTCAGCGCCTGCGGACCGAGGATCTGTTCAAAAAACCGGGTGTGGCGGAAACCATCGATTGGGCCAAATGCCTGCTCGCCTTGGATGTCATTAATCTAAGCCCGGAAGTCATCGGCGATACTTTGGGGGCGATCCTGAAATACCAGGACGACATTCAAAAACTGCAAGGGTCCGAGGCGAAACGTATTCTGGATCAGGCAAAAGCCACACTCGAACCGGCCTGATGCTTCACCTTTTTCGAAATACTCCGGGGGTATGGGGGCAGCGCCCCCATGATGTATGATGGCAGAACAACTCCCAATCGATATCCCGGATGATCCGAAATTGGCACAGAATATCACGCATTTCGCGCGGGCTTTGCGGAAGGCTGGATTGCCCATTGGCACAGGTCGGGTCGTGGATGCCATTCGCGCGGTTCAGGCGGCGGGATTCACCGAGAAACAGGATTTTTACTGGACGCTTCACGCTTGTTTCGTCAATCGACCCGATCATCGTACTGTTTTCGCGCAGGTTTTCCGCCTCTACTGGCGTGATCCACGTTACTTGGAACATATGATGTCCATGATGCTGCCTGCAATTCGCGGGGTGCAGGAGGACCGCAAGGCCGAGGCTGGAGAAAAGCGCGCGGCGGAAGCGTTGTTGGATGGCGTGGAACGCGACCATCCAGATTCCAGCGAAGACGAAGGCGAGACCGAGCTTGAAATCGATGCGTCGCAAACCGCGTCATCCGAGGAACGTTTGCGCAGCCTCGATTTTGAACAGATGAGCACCGCTGAAATTGCGCAAGCCAAACGTCTGCTGGCGCAATTGAATTTGCCCGTCAAACCTATCGCCAGTCGCAGGGGTCAGGCCAGCCATCTGGGGCACCGCATTGACCGAGGGCGCACGTTGCGCGCAGCCATGCGGCAGGGCGGTGAACTGCGCGATATTGCCCGGATGAAACCCAAACCACGCTGGCCCAATCTGGTGGCCTTGTGCGATATCTCAGGTTCGATGAGCCAGTACAGCCGCATTATTCTGCACTTCCTGCACACGGTTTCGAATACCAAGGGCGCTGGATGGGCCAAGGTTCACGCCTTCACCTTTGGTACTCGACTGACCAATATTACCCGTCACCTGCAGCAGCGTGATGTCGACGCTGCGTTGGCGGCGGCAGGTTCAGAGGCTCAGGATTGGGAAGGTGGCACACGGATCGGGGACTGCCTGCACGCTTTCAACCGGGATTGGTCGCGCCGGGTCATGGGGCAGGGCGCTGTGGTTTTGTTGATCACGGATGGTCTGGACCGTGGGGAACCCGACGCGTTGGCGAAAGAGATGGAGCGGTTGCACCTGTCCTCTCATCGTCTGATCTGGCTTAACCCGCTGCTACGCTGGGATGAGTTTGCACCCAAGGCGCGGGGAATCGTATCAATGTTGCCGCATGTTGACAGTTTCCGCGCGGGTCATTCCATCGCCTCGCTGGAAAATCTGGCGGCTGTCATTTCAAAGCCCGACGATGTGGGTGAGAAAGCGCGGTTGATGTCCGCGCTTTCTGCCTGAGCTTTAATCAAGCTGTTTTTCGTTGCACTCGCGTGCCATTTCCATCGCTTTATAGGTGCCCGTCAGATCGACTGTGAAAGCAAATTCTTTCTCGGGGAATACGATCATGACCTTTTTCTTGGCCAGATCATCGGCGAATTGAGGATCGTCTGACAGGACGTAACCGCCGGAATATCCTTTGGTAATGTTGCCTTTCATGCCGGTCGCTTCGCCCAGATAGATGTTGTCACCCAGCAGGATCGCCACAGCCTCTTTCTCACCGCGTTTGATATCGGTTTTGGCTTTGGTGAAAACACCGACATAGCCAACACCGCGATCCTCGGTCAGGCCCATCTGGACAACGTTTTCAGCGTCATCAACAGCTTCGATCAGGCAGGATTTCTTTTCATTGTCGATGAACACCTTCCAGCCCTCGACTTCGCCATAGCGTTCAAATGTATCAGCCCATGCGGCGGTTGAGGTCAAAAGACCGATCGCCGTTCCCAGTGTAAGAATGCGTTTCAACTTTTTGTCTCCGATGTAAAATGGTCAAAGCAGGCAGCCGGTTGATGACCGGCTGTTCCAGCAGGCTAGAGGCTGGAACATCGACATTCAATGCTCTGCTTCTGAGAATGTGAGGATATGCCCGCACTACTTTGCCGCGAAGTCTTTTTCAAAGGCATCGCTTTCATGTGCTGATCTTACTTTTTATTGCCTTAAAGCGCCTTATGTTGGGTCGGAATACGCCGGGAGGGTTCAATGGATCGATTCGACAATAGTCCAGAGACAGCGTTGGAATGGTTTCGCCGCGGGCGCAGTGCGGCCCTTGCGACCGTTGTTGAAACCTGGGGCAGTGCCCCACGTCGTGTCGGGGCGCAACTTGCCATTGGCGGGGACGGTCGGATCGAAGGGTCGGTTTCGGGCGGCTGTGTCGAAGGCGCTGTAATCGTTGAGGCGTTGGAAGCCATCGAGGAGGGCGAAGCCCGCCTGCTTGAGTTCGGTGTCAGCGACGAAGACGCCTTTTCTGTCGGGCTTGCCTGCGGTGGAACCATTCGGGTTCTGGTTGAACCCATTGGTCAGGTCTTGCCCGAGCCAATGCTGGCCGAACTGGTTGATGCGCGGGCGGCACGCGAACCGCTGGCCTATGAGGTCAACGTTGACACCGGCCACCGCGCTCTGCGCCGAAACGGTTATAGTCAAAGGCTGCGTATGGATCGCTCTGGTTTCGAAGAGGATGGCAAGACTTTTGTGGCGGTACACAATCCACCGCTGCGGCTGATCGTTGTCGGGGCGGTACACATCGCGCAAGCTTTGGTGCCGATGGCGCGGATCGCGGGGTATGATCCGGCGATTGTTGATCCGCGCGAGGCATTCGCCTCTGACGACCGGTTTCCCGGTGAAACGATCCTGACAGATTGGCCCGATGAGGCAGTCGCCAAATTGGGATTGGATTCGCGCACGGCTGTGGTTCTTCTGACCCACGATCCGAAACTGGATGATCCTGCACTGCAAGCTGCACTGGGCGCAGGCGTGTTTTACATCGGCGCGCTGGGGTCCAAGCGAACCCACGCGAAACGGGTCGAGCGAATGCAGAATGCAGGCGTCACCGACGCCCAGATTTCACGGATCTATGGGCCCGTGGGCCTTGATATTGGTGCATCGGACCCGGCAGAAATCGCGGTTGCAATCCTGGCACAGATGACCGCCGTGCTGAGGGGGCGGGTGTGAAATTCGGGCCGGTCCCGGTTGCAGAAGCCGAAGGCGCGATCCTGGCACATTCTGTAACAGCCGGTGGCCGGAAACTGCGCAAAGGCCTGTCCCTTTTGCCCGAACATGTGGCTCAATTGACCGAGGCGGGTGTTGATGATGTTATCGTCGCCCGGCTGGGGCCCGACGACAGTCACGAGGACGAAGCTGCCCGTATTCTGGCTGCGGCGCTGGCGACGGATCCCGCATCTGCCAATCTTCGGGTGACCGAAGCTTTCACCGGTCGGGTAAACCTGCTGGCTGACGGACCTGGCGTGGCCGTGTTGGATGTCGCGGCTTTAGAACGTTTCAATCAAGTCAATCCGATGATCACCGTCGCGACCGTTCCGCAGTACCAGCAAATGGGCGCGGGAGGCATGGTGGCGACCATCAAGATCATTTCATACGCTGTGCCTAAAGCAGATGTATTGCGTGCCGTAGATTTGGCCCAGGACGCGATCCGTCTTGCCCGTCCCTTGCACGCCAGCGCCGGTTTGGTTGTCACCGATATCCCTGGTGGTCCGCCAAACGAGAAAGGCGTCGCCGCAATCCGGGGGCGGATCGACGCGTTGGGCATGGATCTGTGTGATGTTCAGATCGTTCCGCACGAGACCGAGGCGCTCGCAGCCGCAATCTCAGACGTAGGTGGGGAACTGGTGATGATTCTGACCGGGTCGGCCACCTCGGATCTTGACGATGTCGCGCCCGCCGCTGTTGGTGCCGCCGGCGGCACCGTAGACCGCTTTGGCATGCCGGTTGATCCTGGGAACCTGTTGTTTTTGGGGGCGCTTGGGGGTCGTTCTGTTATCGGTTTGCCAGGGTGTGCGCGGTCGCCTGCGTTGAACGGCGCCGATTGGGTTCTGTCCCGCGTCGCTTGCGGAATCGAGACGACAGGAGCGGATATCGCAGCAATGGGTGTTGGCGGTTTGCTCAAAGAAATCCCAACCCGTCCGCAGCCTCGGGCACAACGGAAGAAGTGACACGGTTGATATGCGCTGACGGCTTCACGTGGATTGCCCCGTGAAACTTTTGCGACTTTTGTCTTGCATATCGCGACAAGATTTTTGTTCTCAAACGAAAATTCCCGTGCTTAACTCGAAATAAGCAAAAACATAAAATGGGAGGAATCTATGACACAGGTCTCCATGACCGTGAACGGTAAGTCTGTGAGCGGCGAGGTCGAAGGCCGGACGTTGTTGTCTGGGTTTTTGCGAGATCATCTATCACTGACGGGGACGCATGTTGGGTGTGATACGGCGCAATGTGGCGCGTGTGTTGTGCATGTGAATGGTGAGGCAGTGAAGTCTTGCAACATGCTGGCGCTTGAAGCGGATGGTGCTGATATTGGCACGATCGAGGGTCAGGCGAATGCGGATGGGTCTTTGAATGTGATCCAGCAGGCGTTTCAGGATCATCACGGTCTGCAATGCGGTTTTTGTACGCCGGGCATGGTGATGAGCGCGGCTGCGCTGTTGAAGAACAATCCGCGCCCGACCGAAGCAGAGGTGCGCAAGTACCTTGAGGGCAATCTGTGCCGCTGCACCGGCTATCATAATATCGTCAAGGCGATCATGGCCGCATCGGGTCAGGACGTCAGCAGCATCGCAGCTGAGTAATGCCGCTGCGGGCGTAAGGGAGACGCCCGTGGGAGAAGAGAGGGTGCGCTATCGCATCCGTTTATGGGAGGAGAACAAGCAATGCCCAAAGACAGTGGCATCGGAGCCAGTTCCAAGCGGCGCGAAGACGTACGCTTTCTAACCGGAGCTGGCAATTACACCGACGACATCAACGTACATGGCCAGGCCTATGTGCATTTCCTGCGGTCTGACATTGCTCATGGACGCATTAAGAACGTGGACACCTCGGCGGCAGAAAGTATGCCGGGTGTGGTCAAAGTGTTCACGGGCAAAGATTTTGAAGGCGTCGGCGGTATGCCCTGCGGCTGGGAAGTGACCGACAAACACGGCGCCCCCATGCAAGAGCCGCCGCACCCCATTCTGGCGCAGGGTAAGGTTCGCCACGTGGGTGATCCCATCGCGGCCGTTGTCGCCGATAGTCTTGAACAGGCGCGCGACGCCGCCGAGGCGATTGATGTGGATATCGAAGAACTGCCTGCCGTCATGAACATGAAGGTTGCGGCGCAGGACGGCGCGACGCTGGTGCATGACGATCTAAAAAACAACATCTGCTACGACTGGCAATTGGGTGAAGCCGACGATGCCAAGGTGAACGAGGTCTTTGCCAATGCGGCGCATGTGACCACGCTGGATTTGATCAACAACCGTTTGGTTGCCAACCCGATGGAACCCCGTGTGGCGGTGGGGGAATATGCCCGCGCGACCGAGGACTATACGCTCTATACCACCTCGCAGAACCCACATGTGATCCGTCTTTTGATGTGCGCCTTTGTTCTGGGCCTGCCGGAACATAAGGTGCGTGTGGTAGCGCCCGATGTGGGCGGAGGTTTTGGCACCAAGATCTTCCACTATGCCGAAGAGGCGTTCTGCACATTCGCCGCCAAGGCCTGCAACCGTCCGGTCAAATGGACGTCCAGCCGATCCGAGGCGTTCATGTCGGATGCCCATGGCCGCGACCATGTAAGTAAGATCGAACTGGCTCTGGATGCGGATAACAACTTTGTCGGCCTGCGTACCAACACCTATGCCAATCTAGGGGCCTATCTGTCGACCTTCTCCAGTTCGGTTCCGACATGGCTGCATGGCACGCTGATGGCGGGCAACTACAAGACGCCGGTCATTCAGGTAAATGTGAAGGCGATGTTCACCAATACGGTGCCGGTGGATGCCTATCGTGGCGCAGGCCGCCCCGAGGCAACCTATCAGTTGGAGCGCGTCGTCGATAAGGCTGCGCGCGAGTTGGGTGTCGATCCGATTGCGTTGCGGCGACAGAATTTTGTAACCCAATTCCCATATGACACTCCGGTCGCGCTGACCTATGACACTGGTGACTACAACGGGACGATGGACAAGCTTGAGGCTGCTGCTGATCTGACAGGCTTTGCCGCGCGTCGTTCGGCCAGTGAAGCCAAGGGCAAGTTGCGGGGCCTGGGCATCAACTGCTATATCGAGGCTTGCGGCATCGCGCCGTCGAACATCGTTGGCATGCTGGGGGCCCGTGCGGGTCTTTATGATGCTGCAACCGTTCGGGTGAATGCGACCGGATCAATCAGCGTCATGGTGGGGGCGCACAGCCACGGCCAAGGGCATGAGACTGCATTCCCGCAGGTTGTGGCCGAGATGATCGGCATCGACGAGTCGATGGTTGAGATCGTGCATGGCGACACCTCGAAGATCCCGTTTGGAATGGGCACCTATGGTTCACGCTCGCTGGCTGTATGTGGCTCGGCCATGGTCAAGGCCACCGAGAAGGTGATCGACAAGGCCAAGAAGATCGCGGCCCACCTGCTGGAGGCGTCCGAGGCGGATATCGAGTTGAAGGACGGTCAGTTCAGCGTTGCGGGCACCGACAAGTCGGTGGCCTGGGGTGATGTGACCCTGACAGCCTATGTGCCGCACAACTATCCTTTGGAGGTTGAGCCGGGGCTGGAGGAGACCGCGTTCTATGACCCGGCCAACTTTACCTTCCCGGCAGGCGCCTATGCCTGCGAGGTCGAGGTGGACCCCGAGACCGGTCAGGTCAGCATCGAGGCGTTCACGGCAGCGGATGACTTTGGCAACATCGTCAATCCGATGATCGTGGACGGACAGGTGCATGGTGGAATCGGTCAGGGCATCGGTCAGGCTTTGCTTGAGAACTGCGCCTATGACGAGAATGGTCAACTGCTGAGTGCATCCTTCATGGACTATGCGATGCCGCGGGCCGATGACGTACCGTTCTATGGCGTCGACCATTCCAGCCAGACGCCCTGCACCCACAATCCGCTGGGTGTGAAGGGCTGTGGCGAGGCCGGTGCGATCGGCTCGCCACCGGCTGTGGTCAATGCGGTTCTGGATGCGCTGAACTCGGGTGGTAAGGCGGTCGATCATATCGACATGCCGGTGAGCCCGTCGCGCGTCTGGGCGGCGATGAACGGGTGAGTTATGGGGAAGGCTGGGGGTGCTGCCCCCAGACCCCGGAGTATTTCCAAAAAGATGAAGAGCGGAAGGGTGCTCTTTGGAAAGGAAGACGAAATGTACAATTTCGAGTTTGAGAAGCCCTCGACCATTGCTGATGCGGTTGCGGCACTGGGGAGCGAAGATGCGCAGGCGCTGGGAGGTGGGCAAACCCTGATCCCGACGTTGAAACAGCGCCTGGCAGCCCCGTCGTCGCTGGTGTCACTGAGCGGCATTGCTGAGATGCAAGGGGTTTGTGTCGAGGATGATGGCTCTGTCGCCATTGGCGGCGTGACGACCCATGCGGCGGTGGCCGTTGATGCGGCTGGCAGTTATCCGGCGCTGGCAGCGCTGGCCGGTCAGATTGGCGATCCTGCGGTGCGCAATCGCGGCACCATTGGCGGCTCGGTCGCCAATAATGATCCGGCGGCCTGCTACCCCGCGGGCGCGTTGGGATCGGGGGCCACGATTGTCACCAATACCCGGCAGATCGCGGCGGATGACTTCTTTCAGGGCATGTTCACCACAGCGCTGGACGAGGGCGAGATCATCACTAGCGTCCGGTTCCCGGTGCCGCAGGCGGCCAGCTATCAGAAGTTCCTGCAACCAGCATCACGCTTTGCGCTGGTGGGTGTGTACCTGGCCCGGTTTGCGGACGGTGTGCGTGTTGCTGTCACCGGCGCCAGCGAAGACGGCGTCTTCCGTTGGTCCGAGGCCGAACAGGCGCTGAGCAAAGAGTTCCGCGAAGACGCGCTGATGGACCTGAACATCAACCCTGCCAACATGATCGCCGATCTGCACGGCAGCAAAAACTACCGTGCACATCTGGTCAAAATTATGACCAAACGCGCCGTCCAAGCCACCATGTGAACAATACAAAATCAACAAAACAAAGCCCCGGTCCAAAAAAACCGGGGCTTTTGTTACGGCCTGCGCAGTTTGGGGAGTTTTGATGGCTGCCAATAGGCATTGGTGTCTTCTCGGGCTTTTTCGTAGTCTTCGACCCGCTGGCGGGCATCATCTCCTCCGGCAGCGAAAAGATGCCCTAGCAGGCATTCCAAAACCGCCATCGCTCCGGAAAAACTTGTGAAGTGATGCATTGACCGAGCACTGATCTGAAAGGCTACATCGGGTCTGATACCAGGCGCAATCACATCACTGTCCGAGATCAGAACGATCTGCATACCTTTGTCCCGCGCAAAGCGCATCGACCGGATGGTATCCGCTGAATGGGGGTGAACGGTGATAGCAAACAGGCAATCGTTTTCGTCTGCGTCCAACAGATCGTCAATCGCCGATCCCATATGGCGCGGAATCAAGTGCAGATCCGGATGGGCCATACGACCAGCATAGTGAAAATAGTAAGCCAGCGCATGGCTGGCGCGGGTTGCGGTGACGAAACATCGACGGGCACCAAGAATAATCTCTGTGGCTTGCTTGATTTTTTTGGGGTCCATCAGGCGCAGTGATCTTGTGACCACATTCAATTCGTTTTGAGCAAGGGCTGCCTGGGTTTGGCTTAACTGATCGGCCGACTTCATGCGTGCTAACCAATCCTGTTGCAGGCTGTCTTCTTTGTCCGTGACGAGCGCTTGCCGAAATGGCTGCCGGAACGCATCAAAACTGTCAAAGCCCAGTCGCTGGGCCAGCCGAACCAAAACGTTCGAGCTGACGCCGATCTTTTCCGCAGTGACCCGAATGGGGTCGATGCCGAAATCTGCGGGGTGATCGATGATGTACTTGGCCGCCGCTTGAAGCTGTGGTGGGAACAGATCAATTTTGCGACGTAAGAGTTTGACCAACTGACTAGGTGTATCCATTACCACAGAAAAACATATGTTTTTAGATCAGCAAATAGAAAACATCTAGCCAGTGGATATATAATGTGGACGGCAGGAGAACTAGCAATGTCAAATCCGCTTCAACCGCAAAATGTTGGCCCACCGATGTCACTTGAAAGACCCTATGTTTTGGTTGCCCCAAACGGGGCGCGGCTTGACCGATCGGACCATCCGCAGCTTCCGGTTTCCTTGGACCAGATCGCAGACGTTGCGCGGACATGCTTTGACGCAGGTGCGCGGGGTTTGCATTTGCATGTTCGAGATGATCAGGGACGGCATTCGCTGGATGCAGGGCGATACCGCGCGGCAATCACCGCGGTTCACTCGGTCGTTCCAGACCTGGATGTGCAGATTTCGACCGAGGCGGCAGGTGTCTTTGATGTTGAAGCGCAGTTGGATTGCCTTCGGGAGGTTCAGCCAACATGGGCATCGATTTCCGTGCGCGAAATCGCGCGCATCCCCCAATTGGCCGAGCGTGTTTATGGACTTTGCAAGGAACAGGGTACGCGGGTTCAGCACATCCTGTACGACGCAGAGGATGCGAAGCTGTTAGAGCATTGGAAAGCCAACAAAATCGTTCGGACCGGGCAGGTCGATCGTTTGCTTGTGTTGGGCCGGTATGCGACCGGTCAGGTGTCAGCCCCGGAAGACATCGATCTTTTCCCTCTGGATGCGGCACCTTGGATGGTGTGCGCCTTTGGGTCGCAAGAACACATTTGTCTGCAAGAAGCCGCCTTGCGCGGTGGGGATGTGCGCGTAGGATTTGAAAACAGCCTGACCGATCCAAACGGTCGGCATTGGGGTGACAATGCCGAATCTGTTGCAGCGCTGATCTCTAGGATCGAAAGGACGCAAACATGAGCCATGTTTTTCCAAGACACACCAAAGCCGAACTTGTGGTCGCGGCCAGTGGCGATGAGTGCTATCTGATCGACGCGCAGGGCAAACGCTATCTGGATTGTGGTGACGCGGCCGTGTCCTGCCTTGGGCATTCCAACCCGGCCGTGATTGCAGCTGTTCAGAAACAGGTGGAACAGATTGCATTTGCGCATAGCGGTTTCATGACTTCAGAGCCGGCAGAAGCGTTGGCCGATCTCTTGATCCAGCACGCGCCCGGAGATCTGGATCGGGTGTACTTTGTGTCCGGAGGGTCAGAGGCGACCGAGGCGGCAATCAAGCTGGCGCGTCAGTATTACCTTGAAATCGGTCAGCCCGAGCGTCGCCACGTCATTGCCCGACGCCAAAGTTATCACGGAAACACTCTGGGCGCTTTGTCGGCAGGTGGAAACGCATGGCGGCGGGCGCAGTTCGCCCCGATGCTGATCGAGATGACGCATATTGCCCCGTGTTATGAATATGCCGAAAAGCCCGACGGTGAGAGCAGTTTTGAGTTTGGCCAGCGCGTTGCCAATGAGTTGGAGGATGAAATCCTGCGGTTAGGCCCGGAAACGGTCATGGCTTTCATGGCCGAACCGGTTGTGGGGGCAACGCTTGGTGCGGTTCCGGCGGTCGAGGGGTATTTCAAGCGTGTACGTGAAATCTGTGATCAATACGGTGTGCTGTTGATTTTGGACGAAGTCATGTGCGGCATGGGAAGAACAGGGCATCTTTTTGCCTGTGATCACGACGATGTTGTCCCTGACATTCTATGTATCGCCAAAGGGTTAGGGGCCGGGTATCAGCCGATTGGCGCCATGCTGTGCTCGGGGCAGATCTATGACGCGATCCGGGATGGATCGGGGTTCTTTCAACATGGTCATACCTATATCGGCCATCCGGTGGCAACTGCGGCGGCTTTGGCGGTTGTGACCGAACTTACAACGCGCGATCTGCCCGCACGCTCCGGTGTCATGGGGGAACAATTGCAATCCGCCCTGGAGGCCGCTTTCGGGCAACATCCAAATGTCGGCGATATCCGGGGACGAGGATTGTTCCGAGGTATAGAGCTGGTTGCCGACCGAGCGGCGAAAACTCCGTTCGATCCCGGCTTGGGCATCGCTGGAAAGATCAAAAAGGCTGCCATGGCCGAGGGGTTGATTTGTTATCCCATGTCAGGGACCCGAGACGGCAGAAACGGGGATCACATTCTTTTGGCCCCGCCGTTCGTCATCGCAGACCAACAAGTTGAAGAACTGGTCGAAAAACTTGGGCGCGCACTGACGTCTGTGATCTGACAATGATGTGACCGGCCTTCCGGTTCAGGAAGAACCGTATAGTTTGGCCTCACGGACCATAGTCTTGGGGTAAGACATGCTGCTTGATATCTGGACGAGTTTTCGGAACTTGCCGTTGTGGGTTCAGATCTGGGTGTCGTTCATTCTAGTCCCAGTGAACCTGATACCGTTGGCGTTTCTGGATCAGCCGCTGGGGATTCTGGTCACGGTTCTCGCAATTGCAGGAATGGCGTTCAACCTGCCGATCATGCTGGTGACCCGCAGTATGTCCGGCGCGATGGCGTTGCCGCACCTCGTTTTCTGGACGCCTTTGGTTGTGATCGTCTTTGGTGTGTTGCTGAGTGGCGCAGAATTGTCGCCGACTTACTTTTGGTTCCTTGTGATCCTGTTTGTTGCCGACGCCATTTCGCTTGCCTTTGACCTCCGGGATGCTGCCCGGTGGTTCGCAAACAAAAAAGCCCTCGCCAATGGGCGAGAGCTTTGAAATACGAAAGCTGACAGCAGCTTACTTCTGCGGAAGCGGACCGATCATCATGATCATCTGACGACCTTCCATCTTTGGCATGTTCTCGACCTTGCCGATGTCTTTGGTGTCTTCCGCCACGCGTTCAAGCAATTCGCGGCCCAAATTCTGGTGGGCCATCTCGCGGCCACGGAAACGCAGGGTGACTTTCACCTTGTCGCCGTTTTCCAGAAACTTGAACACATTGCGCATCTTGACGTCATAGTCATGCGTGTCTGTGTTGGGCCGGAATTTGACCTCTTTCACCTCGATGATCTTCTGCTTTTTGCGCGCTTCGGCTTCCCGCTTTTGCGTCTCGTACTTGAACTTGCCGAAATCCATGATCTTGCAGACCGGGGGATTTGCGTTCGGAGAGATCTCTACAAGATCAAGGCCGGCGTCGTCGGCCATCTGCATAGCTTTCGCGGGATGAACCACCCCGACATTTTCGCCTTCAGCGCCAATCAGGCGGATTTCGGGGGACCGGATCTTGTCGTTTACGCGTGGGCCAGTGTCTCGTTGCGGCGGCGCGTTGTGGGGTCTGCGAGCTATTGGTTCATTCCTTTGATTATTGCAGAATTTCGAGCCCGGAATTTAGACTGGTGCGCGCATTGTTTCAAGCAGCATAAGTGCCGGGAAACGCGAAAATCCAAGGATTTATAGCGGGATTTGGCTGGCTAGGTGTTGAATTCCCGGCCAGCCACGCCGATCAGCCGACAAATGCCTTTTCGATCACAAACTCTTTCGGGTCGGAATTGGCACCTTCGCGCAGTCCGAATTCTTCCAGGATCGCTTTGATGTCGAGGTTGAACGCCAAGGAACCACAGACCATTGCACGGTCTGTTTCGGGCTTGATACCACCTTCGACACCCAGATCCGAAAACACGGTGCCGTCTTTCAGCAACTCGGTAATACGACCCATCTTTGGGCTCTGTTCCCGGGTTGTGGTCGGGTAATAGCGGATCTTGTCGGCAAAACCTTCACCGATCAGTTCGGCCAGCAACTCGTCCTGACGGATGTTTTCGATCAACTGACGACCATATTCCAACTCGGCCACTTCGCGGCAGGTGTGGGTGATGATGATCTCGTCATAATCCTCATAGGTCTGCGGCTCGCGCAGCAGCGAGGCGAACGGCGCAAATCCTGTACCGGTGGCAAAGAACCACAAGCGTTTGCCGGGCAGCAGGGCGTCATGCACCAAAGTGCCAACAGGCTTGGGGCGCAGGATAATCTGATCACCCGGTTTGATGTGTTGCAGTCTCGACGTCAGCGGACCGTCCTGCACTTTGATCGAGTAGAACTCCAGCTCTTCGTCCCACGACGGCGAGGCGATGGAGTAGGCGCGCAGCAGCGGTTTGCCGTTGTCGCCCAGCAGGCCGATCATCACGAACTCGCCCGAGCGAAAACGCAAGCTGGCGGGGCGGGACACCTTGAAGGAGAACAGGCTGTCGGTCCAATGCTTCACATCGGTTACAGTCTGGGCGTCCGGCAGGACAGGGGCCTTAACGGCTGTGGCTTCGGTCACGGGCATCATCTCTGTCATCATTTCACTATCGGTCTGTTAAACCGACATCTCCGTTTAAGCTTTGATTCAGGTCATGAAAAGGGGCGGATTGCCCCCTTGTGTCACAAGCTGGCGAGCGGCGCGTTAACCGCGCAGGCGGGCCTGATAGTTGTTGTCCTGCCAATTGGCGCGGGCAAGCCATTGATCTTCCGTTTGGCGAGAGGCCAGATCCTGATTGATTTCCACCTCGTCAAACCCGCTGCGGCGGGCCATCGCATACTGATCGGCCAGCACATGCCCTTTGGCACGCAAACGTCCGGTGTATCCTTTCAAGCGCAATGTACGGGCAATGGTGAAACCACGCCCGTCCGCAAATGAGGGGAAATCCACCCGAACCATTTCTGCACTGCCTAAACGGTCAATCAGCTCATCTGGGTCCGTGTCCGAGGCGACGTCCAGTGCAACAACGTCATTCGCGGCGTCTTCCAACGTTACATAGCCATTGGTCCAATCGTCGGGTGCAAACCCTTCATCGTTTACGATTACAGTCATGTTTTCTCTCCTGCGCGCACCATTTTTCCATCAACAAAGTGGATGCCGCATTCTTCTTTGCTCTGATCGCGCCAGCGTCCGGCGCGGGGGTCTTCGCCTTCTTTGACGGGCGAGGTGCAGGGCGCACAGCCGATCGAAGGGTATCCTTTGGCCACCAGCGGATGCCGGGGCAGATTGTTTTCGTCCATATAGGTGCGCACATCTTCGGGCGCCCAATGGGCCAGCGGGTTGACCTTGATCCGGCCGGTTCCGTCTTCGACCTCAAAAAACTCGAGCGTGGTGCGGGTGCCCGCCTGAAACCGCTTGCGCCCGGTGATCCAACCGCAATAGCCCGACAAAGCCTGTTGCAGCGGGAAGGTCTTGCGCAGGTTGCAGCACGCATCCGTATCCCGCAGGCGCAGCGCGCCATAGGGGTCTTCGCGCTCCACGTCCTCATCATCCGCCCGGATGATCTTGACGTTCCGCAAACCCAGACGCTCGCTGACCACTTGCTGGTACTCCAGCGTTTCGGTGAACAGCATCTGCGTGTCGATGAACAGCACTGGCGTCATCTTGTCGACCACCGCTGCCATATGCAGCAACACCACCGATTCCGCGCCAAAGCTTGAAACCAAGGCGAGCTCGTCGATTTCTTCTATGGCACCATGCATCACATCATGGGCGCTGTGATGGCGGAACCGGGTATTCAGCGCTTCGACTTTTTCAGTCAGCTCGGCGCGGTCTTTACCCAGTTCCGTCTGGATCAGATCAAGCGGCATTGGCCTGCGCCTCAGGGTAGAGTGCCGCCTTGAACGGCGTCATTCCAACCCGGCGATAGGTTTCCAGGAAAGTCTCCTCGGCGCTTTCACGTTGTTCCAGATAGGCCTCGACGATGCGTTCTACTGCGGGCACGATTTCGTCATAGGCAAAACCTGGACCAGTGCGGTCACCAATGGCGGCAGTTTCAGTTCCGTCACCACCCAAAGTGATCTGATAGTTCTCCACGCCTGCGCGATCCAATCCCAGAATGCCGATATGGCCGACATGATGGTGACCACAAGCGTTGATGCACCCCGAGATCTTAATTTTCAGGTGGCCGATGTCATGCTCCAGCTTCATGTCTTCAAAGCGGGTCGCAATTTCCTGGGCAACCGGGATCGAACGGGCCGTCGCCAGCGCGCAGTAATCCATGCCGGGGCAGGCAATGATGTCGCTGATCAGGCCGATATTTGCGGTGGCCAACTCATGTTCTTTCAGCCTGGCGTGGATCGCGGGCAGGTCCGATTTATGGACATGCGGCAGGATCACGTTCTGCTCATGGCTGATGCGCAGCTCGTCATAGGCGAACTCTTCGGCCAGGTCGGCCATCACGTGCATCTGCTCGGCAGTTGCATCGCCCGGTGTTGCGCCGTGCTTCTTGATCGAGATCGTGACGATCGCATGATCCGCGTTCTTGTGCGGTGCGATGTTGGTGTCGACCCACGACCGGAATACGGGATCATTGGTGTATGCGGATTCAAAGGATGCAACCGAACCTTCGCGGAAGGCGGGCGCCGCGAAGTGGCCCTTGATCTCTTCCAGCAGATTCATGTCGGCGCCTATGAACTGCGGGCGGACTTGCAGGAAGCGCTCGTTGACCTTGGCACGGATGGCGTCGATGCCATGCTCGTGCACGGTGATCTTAATGCGCGCCTTGTATTTGTTGTCGCGGCGACCGATCTGGTTCCAGACGGAAACGGTGGCCTCAAGATAGGCCAGCAGATCGTCAAAGGCGACGAATTCGGACAATTCCTTGCCGATCATCGGGGTGCGGCCCAGGCCGCCACCTACGATAACACGGGCACCAAGAACGCCATCACGCTCGACCAGTTGCAGGCCGATGTCATGTGCCTTGATCACGGCCCGGTCATTCTCGGACCCGGTGATGGCGATCTTGAACTTGCGCGGCATGAACTGGAATTCCGGATGATCAGTCGACCACTGGCGCAGCAGTTCGGCATAGGGGCGCGGGTCCGCGACCTCATCCGCGGCGGCACCGGCGAAATGGTCGGCGGTCACGTTGCGGATGGTGTTACCCGAGGTTTGAATGGCGTGCATGCCAACTTCGGCCAGCGCGTCCAGCATGTCCGGAACGTCGTTCAACTTCGGCCAGTTGTACTGGATGTTCTGCCGGGTGGTGAAGTGGCCGTAGCCCTTGTCCCACTTCTGAGCCAGAAGGGCCAGTTGGCGCATCTGTGCACTGTTCAGCGTGCCATAGGGAATGGCGACCCGCAGCATATAGGCGTGCAGCTGCAGATAAAGGCCGTTCATAAGGCGCAGAGGCTTGAACTCATCCTCGGTCAGAGACCCGTCAATACGACGCTCGACCTGCGCGCGGAACTGTGCGTTACGCTCGGCCAGGAATGCGGTGTCGAATTCGGAGTAGCGATACATATCTAGCTGTCCTTATTTGCAGCCCCGAACCTGGGGCCATAGAGGGGAGAAGGGGGCCTGAGGTCAGGTCCGGGGCTGCGGGGAAGATTCCTGTTTGCCGTGGGCATAGTTGGACGGGCCAGTCCGGCGGAAATCTTCCCGGAAATGGGTGGGTTCAGGGCCGCTTTCACCAGCTGCTGCGTCGGCAAGGTATGCCCCGACGATCTTGCTGGCCTGACGGGCCGCATCAAGCAGACGTACCTGTGCGTGTGCCTCGTCAGTGATCAGCTCTGCTTCGGACAGATCACGCGACCAGCGGTCATCTTCGGTCTGATAAATCACATCGCCTTCCAGCAAATCGTTTGCAGTGACGACTTTGGGGGTAAAAGCGCGGGCCATCAGGCAAGCTCCTTATTGAATTCGGTGACGGCCTGCGCCGCGTCGCGCGGGGCAAGGCCATAAAATGTCAGGGCCGGACCGTCCATTTCGGCGGCCGCCAGATCGGTGGGCAATTGGTCCAGCGTGGTGGACAGAATACGTTGATCGGGGCGCGATGCGTTTTCGACCAGAGTGACCGGCGTGGCGCGATCTGCACCGTGCATGATCAGGCGACCCTGAATGAAACGGGCGGATTTCTTGCCCATGTAGATTGCAGCCACAGAACCTATACGCGCCAGCGCGGCCCAGTCGTGATCGGCAAAGCCCCTCATGTCATGCCCGGTCAGGAACCGGATGGAAGAGTTTCGGCCACGGCGGGTCAGGCTTTGACCTATTCCCGCAACAGCTGCGGATGCGGCGGTGATGCCCGGAACGATACGCCACGAGATACCGGCGGCCTCGACCGCTTCGATTTCTTCGTCCAGACGACCGAATACGGTGGGGTCACCGGACTTCAGGCGCACGATACGCTTGCCCCGCAAGGCATGCTCGACCAGGAGCTGATCAATGTCTTCTTGTTTCCACGACGGCCTAAACCCAGCTTTGCCAACATCGACCAGCACAGCACTTTGTCCTGCCAGCGCAAGAACTTCATCACTGATCAACCGGTCGTGCAGGACAACATCTGCCTGATCAAACGCAGACAGAGCCTTGAGCGTCAGCAATTCTGGATCACCGGGGCCGGCGCCGACAAAGTCGACATGTCCTGTGTCTTTTGTCTCATGTGGATGCTGCATCAGATCGTCTCAAGCTTGGTTTGACTTGCCTCTCAATATAGGAAATATTCCCACCAAAGCGCCATATGGCCACCTAAATAAGAACAAATGTTCTAACGGGGTGGTGTTTTGGAACGCTGGTTTCGAAACGGAAGGAAATTTGGAATGCCGGTGCGCATAGACGACATGGATCGGAAAATTCTGGCCGAGCTGCAGCGCGATGCCAGTCAGTCACTGGATGAAATTGCGGCTCAGGTCGGCAGTTCCAAGACGCCGGTGTGGAATCGCATTCGCAAAATGAAAGGGGCCGGGATCATCGGTCAGCAGACTGTTTTGCTGGATGCTGAAGCGCTGGGTTTTGAGGCGACGTTTTTCGTATTGATCCGAACGTCCGAGCATGAAGCGGAATGGCAGCACAAATTCCTGAAAGCCTTGCGGGATCACCCGGAAGTGCAAGAAGCGCACCGGCTGGCGGGGGACATCGATTACATCCTGAAGGTCAGGGTCAAAAACGCCCGTGCCTACGATCAGTTTTACCAATCCCTGATCTCAGAGGTACGGGTCCATAACGTAACGGCCTTGCTGTCGATGGAGGAGATCAAGTCGACAACAATGCTGCCACTGAATGCGTTGGTTGAGGCCTGATTGCCTCAGGCGCACACCAACAGGCGTTCCAAGCCATGAAAGTGATAGCTGTTTGAATAAACAGGTTGTTCCGACAACCGCAGGTTTGGGCATCTTTGGAACAGAACCGGCAGAGCAATCCGCATTTCCAGCCTAGCAAGGGGTGCGCCGACGCAGAAATGCAGTCCTCCGCCGAAGCTAGTGTTGGTTTGAATCGCGCGCGTCGGATCGAACCTGTTTGGATCTGGCCAGATTGCAGGGTCACGATTCGCCGCGCCGAGCAGAAGGGCCACCTGATCCCCCCGCTTGAAGGCGTGTCCAAATAGCTCGACATCCTCATAGGCGTAGCGCGTGAACATGTGCAAAGGCGGATCATACCGCAAGACTTCCTCGACGGTTTTGTCGATGGCATCTGCGGCGAACGCTTGCGGGCTGGTTCCAGTCTGCAACAACGTTTTCACACCGTTGCCAAGGGAATGGACCGTGGCTTCGTGGCCCGCGTTCAGGATAAGTATGCAGGTTGCCACCAACTCGTCGCGGGAAAGCTTCTCGCCTTCTTCTTCGGCAGTGATCAGGCGGGTGATCAGGTCATCGCGTGGATCATTGCGACGCCTTCCGATGTAATCGTCGAGAAAATTGGTGAAGTCCTGCGCAGATTGCGCGGCCATGTCTTCGGTCTCACGGGTGCGGCTGGCCTGATACATAGCAACCATGTCATGCGACCAGCGAAGCAGGTTGGGGGCCATATCCTCTGGGACGCCTAGCAGACGGCAGATCGTTATGACTGGAACTTGCGTGCAATAAAATTCCAACAGATCGAAGGGTTCATCAGGGAAGGCGTTAACAAGGGTGTTGCATAGGTCTTCGATGGATGGCGTAAGCGCCGCGATGGCGCGCGACGTGAACGCCCGCATGACCAAAGCGCGCAGGCGCGTATGTCGGGGCGGTTCGGCTTCCAGCAGAGAATGCGCTTCGACCGCAAGCCAAGGGGCGAGGTGGTCTGGACCAGCTCGCGCCAATTCGGGCGGAACTTCGCGACCAAACCGTCGATCGCGAAACAATGTCTGAACGGCGTTGCGAGAAACCGCGGCGACCATGTTGTAGTCGTTCCAGTACACCAAACCGCCATATTCACGAGCAGTGTCGTAGAACAGGTATGGGTCTTGTACGAAACCGGCGTCAGTCGGGGATTGGTGCAATGTCTTCATGCGGCGCAGACTTGCCATGCGCTGCTCTGAATGCAAGACCCTATGTCATGCAAAGGATTTGGGTCATTATCGGTTTCCTGTTTGCCGTCGGGCTGTTGTCAGCGGCAGTTTGGTCCCATGGCTACCGGCAGGCGGTGTCGCAACTAAGTGAAAAGGCCGAGGCGGACCTTGAGCTGGCCGCGGACCGGCTGAGCACTCAGATGCAGGTGTACCAGGAACTTGCGGTGCTGATGGCCAATCATCCCACCCTGCGCGGGATAGAAACCCCCGAACAACGTCAAGACGCCGAAAAGATGCTGTTGGATGTGGCTGACAAAACAGCGGCTGTGAACATGATGTATCTAGACTTGAACGGCCAGATCTTAGCCTCGGCCCAACCGGTGGCACAGCGCAGCATGGTCGGGCATCCGGCGTTCGAACGTGCCTTGCAGGGCGCAATGGGTAGCGCGCGTGGTGTCCAACCCCTCAGCGGTGCGCGCATTTATACCTATGCGGCCCCAACCTTTGGTCCCGAAGGGCAAGTGGAAGGGGCGTTGATGGTTGTCGCTGATGTGCAAGATGTGGAACAAACCTGGCGCGGCAGTACCGAAGCGGTCTTTTTTGTCGATACGGACGGAGTGGTCTTTATCTCGAACCGATCTGACCTTCTGTTCTGGCATCGTGCCGACGGGCAACCGGGACTGACGCCACCTGACGGTGAGACAGTTGAATTCGCCTCATCCTGGGTCGATGAATATGAGCTGTGGACACTAAACTGGGGTCGCTATCTCCCGCGCCACGCGCTGCATCATACGCTTGACCTACCGGTGATCGGTATGACGGCTGAGGTTCTGGTGGATGTCGCCCCGGCCCGACGCCTGGCGGGGTTGCAGGCTGCGACAGTTGCCGCGATTTGCCTGGCCTTTGGTGCTCTGCTTTTTCTGGCGACCGAGCGACGGCGCACTTTGGCTGAGGCGAACACCGTTCTCGAAAGCCGTGTCGCAAAGCGAACCCGTGATTTGACGGTTGCCAACACCGCCCTTCGACGAGAGGTGGCGGAACGGCAAGAGGCCGAAGCGGCGCTGAAACAAGCGCAAGCTGATCTTGTTCAGGCCGGTAAACTCAGCGCTCTGGGGCAAATGTCGGCTGGTATAAGCCATGAGCTGAACCAGCCCCTAATGGCAATCAGGCAGTTTGCCGACAATGGCACGGCTTTCATGTCGCGTGGTCAGGGCGAGAAAGCCCACGAGAATTTGGGGCGCATTTCAGAAATGGCATCTCGGATGGCGCGGATTATCAAGAATCTGCGCGCATTTGCCCGAAACGAAAGTGAACCGGCAGGACGGGTTGATCTGATACATATCCTCAATACCGCCGTTGAACTGACCGAAGCGCGCCTGCGCGCGGAAGGCGCGTCATTGGATTGGGACCCGCCCACCAACCCGGTCTATGTTTGGGGGGGCGAAGTGCGTCTGGTTCAGGTGTTCGTCAACCTGATCAACAACGCGTTGGATGCCATGGAGGATCGCCCGCGCAGGCAGGTCACGATCGCTTTGTCCGGGCAAACGAGGTTGAGGGTCTCGGTGCGCGACACTGGCCCGGGGATCGCGGACCCGGATCGTGTGTTCGAGCCGTTTTATACAACCAAAAGCGTTGGATCTTCGGATGGGATGGGGCTGGGCCTGTCAATCTCTTACGGTCTGGTCCAAAGTTTTGGGGGCGATATTCGCGGTTCGAATACAGCGGACGGGGCCGAGTTCACGGTGGAACTGGACCCTTTTGAGAAGGAAGATGCTGCATAATGCGGAAGGTCTTGTTGGTTGATGATGATGCTGCCGTACGTGAGGCTTTGTCACAGACGCTAGAGCTGGCGGATTACGCTCCTGTCACCGCCGGGTCTTTCGTTGCCGCCAAAGATCACATTCGTGCCGATTTTCCCGGAGTAATCGTCTCGGACCTTCGTATGCCCGGGCGGGATGGGTTCCATCTTTTGTCATATGCCCGTGACATCGATCCGGACCTTCCGGTTATCCTGTTGACCGGAGAAGGCGATGTTCCCGTGGCCGTTCAGGCCATGGGTCAGGGGGCGTTTGATTTTCTGGAAAAACCCTGTGCCGCATCTGACTTGTTGGCGGTATTGGATCGGGCATTCACCGCCCGCAGACAGATTATTGAGCAACGCATGATGAAATCCGAACTCGAGCGCGGCGACCCCGCGGCGCGATTGTTGTTTGGCCTGTCCGATCAGGCGGAGGCGTTACGGGATCGGGTGCGCAATGTTGCCGGGACCGGGGCCGAGGTTCTGGTCAATGGTCCGCCCGGAAGCGGGATTTCAAAAGTGGCCGAAGTGGTTCACCTGATGTCAACTGTCGGTCAGGGGCCTTTCGTCAAACGCCCGGCCTCGGGCCTCAGCCCGGATGATTTGGCCCGTGCTTGTGAGGACGCAAGTGGTGGGTCCCTGTTTCTGGACGAAGTTTCGGCAATGTCGCAGGCCACGCAATACGCCGCGCTCGAACTGGTAGAGCGGGGCACTGATGCACGGATCATCGCCGGGACCACGGCTGATCTTTTGGCGCGAGTGTCCGAAGGACAATTCAACCCAGACCTTTTCTACCGTTTGGATGTAATGCGCATCTTGATCCCATCACTGTCCGAACGGCCCGAGGATATTCCGGTGATCTTCCGTCACTATGTGTCACAGGCCGCCGAGCAGGCTGGGATTGCCGAGCCTGAAATAACGTCCGAGCATCTGGCCGCTTTAATGGCCAGTGATTGGCCGGGCAATGCGCGATCGTTGATGTCAGCGGCGATGCGGTTTGTCTTAGGTATGCCAGAAGAGGTTGCAAAGGCGGCGAACCTTGGATTGAGCGAGCAAATGGCGCAGGTCGAGAGGTCATTGCTCATTGCGGCACTGGGCAGACACAACGGTAAAGCATCAGACGCGGCGAAGGCGCTAAAACTGCCCCGCAAGACGTTTTATGACAAGCTGACCCGCTATCAGATTCGACCAGAAGACTATCGCAGGTAACGGAGGCTCACGCCCACTTTGACTGTACTTTGAAGCAGCAAAAGAGGTTGGGCCAGGCAGCCCGCTGGAGCGGGCTGCGGTCGGCGTGGGATTTCTACGCTACGATTCGTGTGATTGATTCGTGAGTAGTGCGGAAATCCGCACAAACAGACGTTGAGGTGTGCGGTTTTCCGCACTCTGTTAGCGCTCAACGAATCTTTCCTGTAATGGTTAATCATTAAGGCACTGATTAATAGATATAAAAATAGATTTCAGACCCGATTGATCAACCCGTTGTGTGGTCAGGCTTGATTCGCTTCACTTCCGCCGTCTGGTGCTGTTTCAGCGCCAATGGGAAGGTTCAAAGAAGTCTGGGAGGAAAACAGATGAAAATTCTGACAACAGCCGCAACCGCGCTGGCGCTGACGGTGACAGCAACCGCTGGCATGGCAGCCTGCGACGAAGGCGAGATCGTCGTGAAGTTCGCTCACGTAACAAACACCAACAAACACCCTAAGGGTATCGCCGCATCCATGCTGGAACAGCGCGTCAACGACGAGATGAACGGCGTGATGTGTGTGGAGGTCTATCCTAACTCTACGCTGTACAACGACGACAAGGTGCTCGAGGCGATGCTGCAAGGCGACGTACAGCTGGCCGCCCCTTCGCTGTCGAAGTTCGAAAAGTTCACCAAGCAGTTCCGCCTTTTCGACCTACCGTTTATGTTCAAGAACATCGAAGCTGTGGACGCGTTCCAGGCCTCAGATGACGGCCAAGCCCTGAAAGACAGCATGCAGCGCCGCGGCCTTCAGGGGCTGGCATTCTGGCACAATGGCATGAAGCAGATGTCTGCGAACAAAGCGCTGATGGACCCGTCTGATGCAGAAGGCCTGAAGTTCCGTGTTCAATCTTCGGACGTTCTTGTCGCGCAAATGGAAGCCATCGGGGGAAGCCCGCAGAAAATGGCTTTCTCGGAAGTTTATGGTGCGCTGCAGCAGGGCGTGGTCGACGGGCAGGAAAACACCTGGTCGAACATCTACGGCAAAAAGTTCTTTGAGGTGCAGGACGGCATCACGGAAACCAACCACGGTATCATCGACTATCTGGTTGTGACCTCGGTTGACTGGCTGGACAGCCTTGATCCCGAAGTGCGTGATCAGTTCCTGACGATCCTTAGCGAAGTCACTGAAACCCGCAATAAAGAGGCATTCTCGGTGAACGAAGCAGCCAAAGCGTCGATCACCGATGCGGGTGGTATCATCCGTGATCTGAACCCGGAACAGCGTCAGGCATGGGTTGATGCCATGAAGCCTGTTTGGGACCAGTTCGCTGGTGACGTCGGTCAGGACAAAATCGACGCGGCGCAGGCGATCAACGCCGGGTTCTGATCCAAGAACAGACCGCGCGTCCGGGGACTGGGGAGTTATGGACGCACAGGTCGGGCGGGCCGGAATAGGCCCGCCATTTTTTAACTCTCATTAATGAAAATGTGGGGACAGAGAGATGTCTGGTGCGAATTCCGGCCAAGGCGGGCTGGTCGACCATATCGAAGAAACCTTGATTGCGTTGTTGCTGGGCCTGATGACGGCCATAACCTTTGCCAACGTGATTGCGCGGTTTGTTTTCAATTCCAATATCCTTTGGGCGCTCGAACTAACTGTTTTTGCCTTCGGGTGGCTGGTTCTTTTGGGTGCGTCATATGCGGTGAAAAAACACGCCCATCTGGGTGTGGATGCGATCCTGAACATGCTGGCACCTGCACCAAGGCGGATCCTTGCATTGGTATCCGTCGGCTGCTGTTTGGCGTTTTCACTGTTGATGCTGAAGGGCGCCTATGACTATTGGGCTGTCTTTGCGGATCTTCCGCCCACCTCGGGGCGATGGTTCCCGACCGGGTTCAATTTCGATGCCCGTAGTCAGAGCTTTTACGAAGTTGATGACATCCCCATGATCGCCCCGCTGCGTTTTCTGGAAGAGATGATCAACTACGGCGAATACTACGAAAAGCTGCCAAAAGTTGTGCCTTACTTCATTCTTCCTCTGTCGATGCTTTTGCTGTTCATCCGCTTTGTCCAAGTTGCAATGCAGATCTGGCGCGGCGAAACCGACCGCCTGGTTGCCAGCCACGAGGTTGAGGACGAGATCGAAGAAGTTCGCGCCCAGCAGGGAGAACACGACTGATGGATGTTGTTCTTCTTTTCTCGATGGTCATCGGCCTGCTGCTGATCGGTGTTCCGATTGCGGTGGCGTTGGGCCTTAGTTCGACCTTGTTCCTGCTGATCTATTCTGACAGTTCGCTGGCTTCGGTCGCAGGGACGCTTTTTGAGGCGTTCGAGGGCCATTTTACCTTGCTGGCGATCCCGTTTTTCATTCTGGCATCGTCCTTCATGACAACGGGCGGTGTAGCGCGGCGGATTATTCGCTTTTCAATTGCTTGCGTCGGACATTTGCCCGGAGGGTTGGCAATCGCGGGTGTGTTTGCCTGTATGCTGTTTGCGGCTTTGTCTGGGTCTTCTCCGGCCACGGTTGTGGCCATTGGGTCCATCGTTATCGCAGGTATGCGGCAGGTAGGATATTCGAAGGAATTCGCAGCTGGTGTGATCTGTAACGCAGGTACATTGGGCATCCTTATCCCACCTTCAATTGTGATGGTCGTCTATGCGGCGGCTGTCGAAGTCTCGGTCGGCCGCATGTTCCTGGCTGGCGTGATACCGGGCCTGTTGGCCGGATTGATGCTGATGATCACAATCTACGTCATGGCCAAGGTCAAAAACCTGCCCAAGGGAGATTGGAAAGGGTGGGGGGAGGTCTTCGTTTCAGCCCGTGAAGCCGGTTGGGGCCTGTTTCTGATTGTCATCATTCTGGGCGGGATCTATGGCGGGATATTCACGCCGACCGAAGCTGCAGCGGTCGCCGCTGTTTACGCCTTCTTCATTGCAAGCTTCGTCTACAAGGACATGGGCCCGCTCAGTACCGAAGACGGAACGCCGAACCGGTCCTTGCTGTCCAAGCCTTATGCGCTGGTCACTGCATTGTTCCATCCCGACACAAAGCACACCTTGTTTGAGGCGGGTAAGCTGACGGTGACCCTGCTGTTCGTCATCGCAAACGCTCTGATCCTCAAGCATGTTTTGACGGACGAGCAGGTGCCGCAGCATATCGCCAGCGCTATGCTTTCTGCCGGTCTTGGGCCTGTCACTTTCCTGATCGTTGTCAATGTGATCCTGTTGATCGGGGGTCAATTCATGGAACCTTCAGGCCTGTTGGTGATTGTTGCACCGCTGGTCTTCCCGATCGCCATCGAACTGGGGATCGATCCGATCCATCTGGGTATCATCATGGTGGTAAACATGGAGATCGGGATGATCACACCACCAGTCGGGTTGAACCTTTTTGTCACCTCCGGCGTCGCTGGAATGCCGATGATGAGTGTTGTGAAGGCAGCGTTGCCATTTCTGGCCGTGTTGTTCGTTTTCCTGATCATGGTGACATACATACCGTGGATTTCGACTTTCCTGCCCAACACCTTCATGGGACCGGAAATCATCACGAATTAGCCGGTACAGATTCGACAATAGACCGGGCGGCTGAAGCTGCCCGGTCTATTTGTGTCTTGATCCTGTATTTTCAGGTCTTATCTAACAGTCAGAGGACGACCTCCCCTCACCGGGAAATCAGTCGGGACGACCCGACCTGATCAAAGGTGTTCTTATGTCTTGGATTTTTCTTTTGTTCGCTGGCCTGTTGGAAATCGTTTGGGCTGTTGCCATGAAGCAATCTGCCGGGTTCACGCGCTTTTGGCCCACGGCGATCATGGGCGTGTCGATGATCGGATCCTTTGGTCTGTTGGCACTGGCGATGCGCACTCTGCCGCTCGGGACAGCCTATGTCATCTGGACCGGCATCGGCGCTGTTGGTGCGTTTATGGTTGGCATCATGTTTTTGGGTGAAGCCATCACCCCATTTAGGATTCTTGCGGCCGTTCTGATTGTGTCAGGTCTTGTCGTTATGAAGATGTCTTAGCTGGATTATCCTGCCGTTGACGCATTCCGATGCCTTCGGCAGGATGGCGAGCAAGGACCGCACAAGGAACCCCCAGCATGTTTACCGAAACCGACGCACGTTTGCTGCGCATCGCCTATGACGAAGCCAAGGCGGGGTTTGATGAAGGTGGTTGCCCGATCGGATCTGTACTGGCCCGAGATGGGCAGGTTGTCTCACAAGGGCGCAACCAGCGTGTCCAGCGCGGCGACCCGATTGCGCACGGCGAAATGGATGCGTTGCGCAAAGCTGGACGGCAACGAACCTATCGCGACACGGTGCTCTATACGTCTTTGTCACCTTGCATGATGTGCGCTGGAACCATTGTTCAGTTTGGCATTCCGCGCGTTGTCATCGGCGATACGCAGAATTTTGGGGGTAATGAAGACTTCCTGCGTGAACGAGGTGTCGAGGTCATCCTGGCGGAGGACCCCCAATGCATTGCACTGATGAAGCGCTTCATCGAAGAAAAGCCAGAGCTATGGGCTGAAGACATCGCAGAATAGACCACGGACCCGTTTGGGCCGCGCTCAGATACTTTCCAGCGCCTGAATAATGCCCGAAAAGTCTTCGGCCTTTAAGCTTGCGCCACCAACCAATGCACCGTCGACATTTGAGACGCCGAAGATTTCAGTGGCATTGCCTGGCTTGACGGACCCACCGTACAACAGACGCACGGATCGACCGACGCCTTCGCCAAATCGGCGTTCCAACCGGGCGCGGATGAAATCGTGAACCTCACCAATCTCTTCCAGTGTCGGAACCTTACCGGTGCCGATGGCCCAGATCGGTTCATAGGCAACCACCAGATTCTCGCCGGTCGACTGATCCGGGATAGACCCGGACAATTGGCCGCCAATGATGTCCAGCGTATTGGCCACGTCGCGTTGTTCAAGGCTTTCACCAACACAGATGATCGCCTGCAACCCTGCATCCATAACTGTCCGCGCTTTTGCGCGCACGTCTTCGTTCCGTTCCCCGTGATCCACGCGCCGTTCAGAATGTCCTAGGATCACGGCGCTTGCACCTGCGTCCTTTAGCATTTCAGCACTGATATCACCGGTATGAGCACCCGAGGCGTCCGCATGACAATCCTGACCGCCAACCGAAACACTGGTGTTCTCAACCGCACTGGCGGCGCGATGGAGCAGGGGCGCAGGTGGGCAAATCAGAATATCAAGGGAAGGAGAGGGATGTTTGGCCGCCAGCAGGTCAAGCTCACTCAGCGCAGCGCCGGTTCCGTTCATTTTCCAGTTTCCAGCCGCCAGCTTACGCCGCATATCCAATCCTCTCGTAACACTATGTCATTTGATAGATCGGATAGCACCGTCTGGACAGCCTGACAATTCCGGTTGCAGATAGCAGGCGCAGCGTTTGAAGACGGCGCCTGAAGGACAGCCCAAACGAAATTCAACTCTGTTGCAGGAGAGTTCAGCGCTGTGACGCAAGGCTTTCATCGAATTTAATCGATTCACCGCAGCCGCAGGCATCGACGACATTCGGGTTTTTGAACTTGAAACCCGCTTCCAGCAAGGAGACCTCATAGTCGATTTCAGTGCCAAACAGGAACATCTGCGCCATTGGGGCGATCATCACACGCGCGCCGTCTTGTTCGACAACCTCGTCATGTGGGTCAGGCTGATCGACATATTCCATGGTGTATTCCATGCCAGCGCATCCGCCTTTTTTGACACCAATGCGCAACCCGGCATGACCGCCGGATGACATCAGGCGGGTGATCTGCTCTGCAGCTTTGGGCGTTATGGTCACGGCTTGCTTGCCGGGAATGCCAAACATCTGAGTCTCCGTCGTCGCGCGTTACCTTCAATTTAGGGCCGACTGAGGTGAGGCTCAAGTATGTGTGTGGAAAAGAACAGATTTTCCCATCGATTATGGCTTTTTGGGTGTTTCGGAATCCACAGCTTGTTTGGTTGTGGTGATCGCCTTAGCTTGCCAATGTGCGACCCACTTTGATTGAATGCTGCAATGCAACCCGATGAGAAAGGTGACGTGGAATGAATGTGCTAAACATCAAGGTTAAGGTATTGGCGAAGCTGATGCCTGTGTTCTGTGTTGCAGGTGTTATGGCTATTGGCCCAGCGTTTGCCGCGTCGGACACTGAAAGACATCCGGTCAATTGCGCAACAGCCGAGGGCGATCTGCGCGCCATCGATGCGGAAAAAAAGCATGCCGAAGACAAGCAACTTGAAAGTGTGGCTGCCATTACGCCTGCTGGTGCATTGCTTGGGTTGGTGACGGGAACCGAGAATAAGAGGCTCAGGATGTTGTCAGGGGACTACATTAAGCAGCTTGATGCCAGATCGGCCGAAATCAAAGCGACCTGTGGTCTGAAATAGATCTGGCCGTAGGAAACGTTACCATGAAAAAGGACCGTTCTCGGGCAAGAACGGTCCGTATTTGGGCCTAGGTCTTTTGGGGGCGGCAATCAATCAGTCGGCCCGCGCATCTAACGCGCCAAGTGATCGAGATGACGATAATGCCCCCCATGTGTCCCACAATTGTATGACAATGATTTTACGGTTCAGTAACAGAGAAGAAACCGTTTTGTGACAACGACTGGAGTGCGATCACGCGAAGCGGGCTTACATAAAGCCGAGTTCCAGACGAGCTTCGTCCGACATCATTTCCATGCCCCAGGGCGGTTCCCAGGTCAGTTCGACGTCAACTTCTTTTACACCAGCGACGGGTTCAATGGCTTCCATGATCCATCCGGGCATCTCACCGGCAACGGGGCAGCCGGGGGCGGTGAGCGTCATGATCACCTTCACGGCGTTGTCGCTGGCGATATCGATCGTATAGATCAGCCCAAGGTCGTAGATGTTGACGGGAATTTCAGGATCAAAAACCGTCCGGCACGCTTCAACCACGAGCTCGTACAAGGGGTGTTCTATTGTCGACGGCGCAATCAGCGGTGTGCCTTCAAACTGTTCGCTCGGGTGGGTCATTGGTGCCTCGGGTCAGTTGCCTGAGTGATTATATAGGGAATGCCTGCTACAGCGTCCAGTGGGGCAATAGCGCCCAGTTGAGCGCCAAAGCTGTTTAGTCATTGATATCGTGTTCAAAGGTCTTCACCTGACCATGCGGCCGGGCGAACATCCGACGCAGGATAAGCCAGGCCACCAAAGACAGAACCGCGAATATCAGCAACAGAAAGGACAATGACGGTACAAACCCCGGAATGACCAATAGAAGGCCCGTGATCGCTGCGCCGATTGCAAAGCCCAGAAATATGAAACCGGGCAGGGCAACTTCAAGGATCGCCAGCGCAAGTGCGGCGGCCAGCCAAATCCACCACGTCAGCCAAAAGGGATCCGCCATCATTTTCCTCCCTTGAGCATCTTGAACGCATCCCCAAAGGCTTCAATTGCGTTTGCAGGAACGATGATCGTCTGTTTTCCAGAACCGTTGCCCAGCGCGTTCAGGGATTCAACTTGCTTCAGTGCGACCTGATACTGCGCCGCTTCGATGCCATTGTCCTGAATGGCTTTGGCAACAACACCTGTGGCGTAGGCCTCGGCGTCAGCTTGGATACGGCGGGCCTTGGCAGTTTGCTCGGCCGCGTATAATTCGGCGTCGGCTTGCAACTCGACCGATCGTTTTAGACCTTCCGCTTCGGTCACCTGCGCCCGGCGTGCACGTTCGGCGTTCAGCTGCTGTAACATTGCGTCCCGTGTCGCCTGATCCAGATTCACGTCCAGAATCTCTGCGCGGGTGACTTCAATGCCCCAATCATCGACAGCGGTTTCAACGCTCTCCTGAATACGATTAATCAGTTGCGATCGGTTCGATTGGACCTCGTCCAGATCCATCTTACCAATTTCCGCCCGGACGATGCCGGCAACGGTTGTGGCAATGGCGCCGTCCACGTCCCGAATACGGTAGACTGTCTTTTCCGGCTCCAAAATACGGTAGAAGACCGAGGTGTCGATTTGAACCAGAACATTGTCCTTGGTGATCGCGTCCTGAGTGGCGTTCGGAAGCTGGCGTTCCAGGATCGAAATTTTATGACGCGCAACATCCAGAAATGGAACGATAAAGTTGATGCCGGGGCCGAGGACCGAGTGCAGGCGCCCGAACCGTTCGACCACATACTTTTCGGATTGCGGGACGATCTTGATGCCCTTGAGAATAACGACAACCACCAAAACGGCGGCCAAAACGTAGATGATGTTTGACGAAAGCAACCCAATAATCTGGTCTTCGGTCATATCTGTCCTCTTTTATTGTGTACGATGGTATACATTTATGAGTTGAGTCGTGTGATTTCAACTCTGGTATGGATGGAAACAAGGCGAATGCAAACGTTCAAATAGAGTAAGTTGAGGCCGTGTTTATGTATTGTGACCGCTTTGCATCCTTATCAGACTACGATATCGGGGCGCTATGAAACTGATAATCGACACCGACCCGGGCATCGATGATGCAATGGCCATCGCATATGCCGCTGCGGCCCCTGAAATCGAACTGGTTGGCCTGACCACCGTCTTTGGCAACACGCATGTGCACCAATCAAGTCGCAACGCGCGGTATCTGCTGGACAAATTGGGGCTGGATATTCCCGTAGCTCAAGGCGCGCCCTTCGCGCGTGGAGCAGACGGCCATGCGCCGTCCGAGCATGTCCATGGCCCAGAAGGTTTTGGCGACCTGACAGAAATCCCTGAAATCGGTGACAATCACACTTTGCCTGCTGCTGAATATCTTGCTGAAATGGCCCGCGCCCACAAAGGTGAACTGGTGGTCTGTGCAGTCGGACCTTTGACCAACATTGCGGATGCAATCCGCCTTGATCCCGAGTTTTCGTCGAATCTGAAGCGGCTGGTGATTATGGGCGGAGCGGTGTTCTGCCCGGGGAATGTTACTCAGCACGCTGAGGCGAACATCTATCACGACGCGCTGGCCGCCAACGAAGTCTTCGCGACCCCGCCGGAAACTGTTCTGGTCGGGTTGGATGTGACCCTGAAAACCCTCTATGAGCCCGCCGATTTCGAAGTGTTAGCCAATCGATCCCCGGATATGGGGGCGTTCCTGCGCGATATTTCCCGGTTCTATCTGAAGTTCTACAAGGAAATTGGTGGGCTTGAAGGGTGCGGATTGCATGATTCAACAGCTGTGATCGCCTGCACCCATGATCCGATGTTCGACATGGTTTCAACTGGCCTTCAGGTCATTACGCAAGGGCCTGAATTAGGGGCGACGCGGCCGAATCTGTCCCGCCCGTCAATCTCGGTTTGCCGCAATGTGGACGGGGCAGGGGTGGTGCGTTTGTTTACGGACCGCGTCGCCTCATTGCCCTGACGGGTTGCATTGGGTGGGTGGATCGGGCAGATGCTGCCCGGTTCCGCGATCCGAGATGATAACATGACCCTGCGATTTTCATTTGAACTGAAAGCCACTGATGGCAAAGCCCGCAACGGCGTCATCAAGACTCCGCGCGGCGACGTGCGTACGCCCGCTTTTATGCCGGTCGGAACAGCGGCTACGGTTAAGGCGATGATGCCCGAAAGCGTGCGCGCCACGGGCGCGGATATTCTGCTGGGCAACACATATCACCTGATGCTGCGTCCCACTGCAGAACGGATCGACCGTCTGGGCGGGTTACATAAGTTCATGAACTGGGATCGACCGATCCTGACGGACTCGGGCGGGTTTCAGGTCATGTCGCTGGCGGGGCTGCGTAAACTGACCGAGAAGGGTGTGACCTTCAAATCTCATATTGACGGCTCCAAACACGAATTGTCCCCGGAACGATCTATGGAGATCCAACGGCTGCTTGGATCCGATATCGTCATGTGTTTCGACGAATGTCCCGCATTGCCAGCTGATCGCGACCGTATTGCCGAATCTATGCGCCTGTCGATGCGGTGGGCAGACAGATCTCGTGAAGCGTTTGGAGACCGTCCGGGGCACGCGCTGTTTGGTATCATGCAGGGCGGGTTAGAGCGTGATTTGCGCGAAGAAAGCGCCGAAGCTTTGAAGGGCATTGGATTTGAAGGCTACGCAATAGGAGGTCTGGCCGTCGGCGAGGGGCAGGAGGCGATGTTCTCTTGCCTCGATTATGCCCCTGATTTCCTGCCTGATGATAAGCCGCGGTATTTGATGGGGGTCGGGAAGCCTGATGATATCGTTGGGGCGGTTGCACGCGGCATCGACATGATGGATTGTGTACTGCCTTCTCGATCTGGTCGCACAGGCCAGGTGTTCACGCGGTTTGGCGTTGTGAACATCAAAAACGCAAGGCACGCCGATGATCCGCGCCCCTTGGACGAGGCATGTTCCTGTCCTGCGTGCTCAAACTACTCGCGTGCCTATCTGCACCATGTCTTCCGCGCGAATGAGATGATTTCGGGCATGCTTCTGACATGGCACAACCTGCATTACTTTCAGGAAATCATGCAGGGTATGCGCGATGCGATTTCTGCGGGAACATTTGAGACGTGGCAGCAACAGTTCCATGCGCAGCGCGCGCAAGGAGATATCAGGCCACTTTAATCTCTCTTTCCGGTGACAATTCGCCTCAAAAACAGTACACTGTTTCAAGATTTAGGCCGTGCTATTTTGCGAATTGACCTCGGAGGCTGTGATGTTCCGCCCACTGATCGGCGCGATGATTGTATGTGCCACGCCCGCTTTTTCCGATGTCTGGACGTTTGAAACCCCGTCAGAAAACATACAATGCTCGGTCGGTGAAAGTGCAGGCGTTTCGGACATTCAATGCACGATCATTGAACGCAAAGGCCCGCCGGCCTTGCCGCGACCGGCCAATTGCCAGGCCGATTGGGGCCACGAGTTCTTGATGAACAACACCGGTACTGTTCAGATGATTTGCGCGCCCCTTAGCCGTCATCGCGACGGGTATCACCGGGCCGAATACGGCGTAACGGGTCAGTTTGGTGGTTTTGTGTGCAATTCATCGAAAAAGGGGCTTGAGTGCAAAAATCAGGACGATCACGGATTCTTTTTGTCCCGGGCGGTTCAACGCGTCTTTTGATGCCACGCTGACAAATCTAAGTCGCGTGTTTCGACAATTTTCGGTGGATATGTCACGCGGACATCTTGCAGTCGGTAACACCTCGGTTCATTCTGATTTTTGATACATGGCGGTAAGGTTGAAAAAGGGCGATGAGGCCCCACCTTTATTGTCCAAGACAGGAGACTGCCGAGTGTTGCCTCGATGAGGGACCAGAGCCGTCTTGCCAACGATAAGGATAGAGCATGCAAGAGCCTCTGAATTCCTCATACCCCGTCCTGCCACTGCGCGACATCGTGGTGTTTCCACATATGATTGTGCCGCTTTTCGTGGGCCGCGATAAATCGGTCCGCGCGCTGGAAGAGGTGATGCAGGATGACAAGCAAATTCTGTTGTCCAGCCAAATTGATCCCGGCGTCGATGACCCGGATGTCGACGGTATCTACCGTTCAGGCGTTTTGGCCAACGTTCTGCAATTACTGAAGCTGCCGGACGGCACTGTTAAGGTGCTGGTTGAAGGCCAGGCACGCGTGCAGATCACGGAATTTCTGGAGAACGACAATTTCTTTGAAGCCCGCGCCGAGTATCTGACCGAGATGCCGGGTGACGTGACCACGACTCAGGCGCTGCTGCGTACTGTCGCGGATGAGTTTGAACGTTACGCAAAAGTGCGCAAGAACATCCCCGAAGAAGCTCTGACCGCTGTGGGTGAAACCACCGAGCCCGCCAAACTGGCGGACCTTGTGTCCGGTCATCTGGGTATCGAGGTCGAGCAAAAGCAGGAACTGCTGGAAACCCTCAGCGTCAGCGAACGGCTTGAGAAAGTCTATGGCCTGATGCAGGGCGAAATGTCGGTTCTGCAGGTCGAGAAAAAGATCAAAACCCGCGTCAAATCCCAGATGGAGAAGACGCAGCGCGAATACTATCTGAATGAGCAGATGAAGGCCATTCAGAAGGAACTTGGCGATGGCGAAGACGGCTCGAATGAAGTCGCCGAGCTGGAAGAGAAAATCGCCGAGACCAAGCTGTCGAAAGAGGCGCGCGAAAAGGCCGAGGGCGAACTGAAGAAGCTGCGCAACATGAGCCCGATGTCGGCTGAAGCCACAGTTGTGCGCAACTATCTGGACTGGATTTTGGCTCTGCCGTGGGGCACCAAATCTCGTGTCAAAAAAGATCTGAGTCGCGCGCAAAAAGTTCTGGATGACGACCACTATGGCCTTGAGAAGGTCAAAGAGCGGATCGTTGAATATCTGGCAGTTCAGCAGCGTTCGAAAAAGCTGAAAGGCCCGATCATGTGCCTTGTCGGCCCTCCGGGCGTGGGTAAGACCAGCTTGGGTAAGTCCGTTGCCAAGGCCACGGGGCGCGAGTTCATTCGCATCTCGTTGGGTGGGGTACGAGACGAATCCGAGATTCGCGGTCACCGCCGGACATATATCGGCTCGATGCCTGGCAAGATCATTCAGGCGCTGAAGAAAGCAAAAACCACGAACCCGCTGATCTTGTTGGATGAAATCGACAAGATGGGGCAGGATTTCCGGGGTGACCCGGCATCTGCCATGCTTGAGGTGTTGGATCCTGAACAGAACAACACGTTCATGGACCACTACTTGGAAGTGGAATATGACCTGTCGAACGTGATGTTCCTGACGACGTCCAACAGCTACAACATGCCGGGGCCGTTGCTTGACCGGATGGAGATCATTCCGCTGGCCGGTTACACCGAGGATGAAAAGCGTGAGATTGCCAAGCAGCACTTGATTGACAAGCAGATCAAAAACCATGGTTTGAAAGCCAAGGAGTTTGAACTCACAGATGAGGCGCTACAGGCGATCATTCGCACCTACACCCGCGAAGCTGGCGTGCGGAATCTGGAACGCGAAATTGCCAAAGTAGCGCGTAAATCGCTGACCAAGATCATTAAGAAAGAGGCGGAAACCGTTGAGGTTACGCCGGAAAATCTTGATGAGTTCCTGGGCGTGCCAAAGTTCCGCTATGGTCTGGCCGAACAGGATGATCAGGTCGGTGTTGTCACCGGTCTGGCTTGGACATCGGTCGGTGGTGATCTGCTGCATATCGAGGCGCTGAAACTGCCGGGCAAGGGGCGGATGAAAACCACAGGTAAGCTGGGCGATGTGATGAAGGAATCCATCGACGCAGCCTCGTCCTACGTGCGGTCCATCTCGCCTCAGATCGGGGTGAAGCCACCCAAATTCGACAAGTTGGACATCCACGTCCATGTGCCGGACGGTGCTACACCAAAAGATGGCCCAAGTGCGGGTCTGGCAATGGTGACATCGATCGTGTCGGTGCTGACCGGTATTCCGGTGCGCAAGGACATTGCCATGACCGGCGAGGTCTCGCTGCGTGGCAACGCCATGCCAATTGGCGGCTTGAAGGAAAAGCTGTTGGCGGCGCTACGTGGGGGTATCAAAACCGTTCTGATCCCCGAGGAAAACGCGAAGGATCTGGTCGAGATTCCGGACAACGTGAAAGAGGGTCTGGACATCATCCCGGTGACGCATGTCTCAGAGGTTCTGAAACAAGCTTTGGTGCGTGCGCCTGAGCCTATCGAATGGGACGAAGCCGCCGAGGAAGCAGCCGCGGCGGCAGCCAAAGCCGCAGAAAGCACAAGCCCGTCTGCTACGGCCCACTAAATTAATCTGTAACCAATAAAAGGGCGCATCTTATGGGTGCGCCTTTTTTCGTTTCTCACAATGCAGCTAGCCGGCTGTTACCTAACGGCCCGAGGAAAGAGAGACAAAGTCAACGATTTACCGGGGAGGGCGTGGTGGGTGATAAGAGATTTGAAAATGTGACTTGGATAAATCGAGCCATATTACCTTGATTATATGGGTTGTCGCTTGTTTTGAGTGCCAAAAGCGTCCTACATGGGATGGCCTAGTGTCCTACATGGAGCTTTTCCGGATGCCCACAAAGAACGACATTCCTTACCTCAAAGTCGCGGCTAAGACTGGCCTTTGCAAGTACATCCGCCGCGTCCCGGAAAGCATGCAACAGGCGGTGGGGAAGAAGGTATGGGAAAAACGGCTTGGTTCTGATTTCGACGAGGCCGTTCGTAGGTGCCACAAACTTACCGACGAGCACGATGCACTGATTGAATCCCTGTCTGACCCCGATGCCCGCGCTGCACGTGTCAGGCAGAATGAGAACAAGAGCGCAGCCAAGGTGCTGGACTTAACTCTGGACCACTCGTCGAATCCAGCCTCCGATTTCAGCAATCCCGAAGTGATTTCTAAAGAGCGCTGGCGCGACACTGAATCCGTGATGCAGAAAGCGGTGAAAGAAAGCGCCCAGCGTGAGCGGGAAATCCTAGCGGTCTTCATGGCGTACGCCTTCGGTGATCACAGTTACATCGAGGCCCAACCTGTTGACGACGCATTCGGCATGACTTTGGTGCGGCACTTGCGCCCTCAGCGCCCGAATGACGGAACGAGCGCAATTATGTTTGATGCGCTAAAAGGCATGGTCGCAACCCGCCTGCGCCAGCTTCAAAGGGTGGTTACCAGCAATTCAGAGAACACGCTTTTGAAGCTTTTAGACCGCTACAAAGGTCTGGAATCCTTGTCCGACAACACCGCCCGCGCATACCGGAATGGTATTCAGAGATTCATTGATCGTGAAGGCGACTTAGACGCCCGCGAAGTTACCTCAAGGATGCTCAAGGACCACCGGGACCACCTTGTTGCTTTTGGCCTTGAACCGACCTCAATACGGACCCTCTTCGCCGGGATTGGTTCGGTCCTGTCCTTTGCGCTCGACGAGGAAGTGATAGAGGTCAATCCTGCACTGGGCCTTAAGTTCCCTCGCGACACGAAGTCAATTGAGGATCGAAAGCAAATTCCCTTCAAGCCGGATGAAGTGGTGAAAATATGGGATGCAGCGCAGGCGCGTTTCGCCCCAGATGGCAAAACCAGACTGAGCAAAGAACGCCGACGCGCGTACCTTATGTGTATCAAGACGCTAATCTTGACTGGCATGAGGCCGCATGAGTTTTTTCGTCTTCGGGATGATGATGTTTGTGATGTTTCCCAGATCGACGCCTATCAGGATGAATGGCGGGGCATCGGAATAAACATATGTTTCAGCAAGAGCGGCAATCGTCTTATGCCGCTGCCAGAGGGGCTTGCAGACCTTCCGGCGTTTATCAATGGTGGTGGGCTGGCCTGTGTCCGTGACGCTGATGGCAAGCTGATCAAGGATGTGGTGAAGAACTTCTCCGAAAAGCAGTTTGACCCGATCTTGATGGAATTGAAACTTAAACGCCCGCGCGTGTCTCTGTATTCGACGCGCGGCACGTTCAATATGGCTATGAAGCGTCAGGGCGTTTCAAAAGAGATACGGCAACAGATCATCGGACATAAGCCAGATGGAAAGATGATGCGCCACTACACGGACCCGGAGACCATGGACGCAATGGCTGACGCCATGAACAAAGTGTCGTTCTGGTAAAGTGTAAATGACTGCTCTGAGCCCTTAGTTCCGGATGCTGCGCGAAATATGAGTGGCGGCTTCCAGCTTACTCCCCTCACCTGACCCATTTCTTGCTATTTCGAATTTGCGCTTTCATCAGGCGCAAGAAACGGGTCGCTCCATCCTCTCCAGATACATTAAGTGCTCAGCATGCTACTAATGAAAGGCATCAGCATGGAACTCAAAGACAAAACGATAATCATCACTGGAGCGAGCAGTGGAATTGGAGCAGCAGCAGCACTGTTGTTTGCCCAAGAAGGAGCCAATGTAGTGCTTGGAGCGCGGCGCGAAGTTGAATTGAATACGTTGGTTGGGCAAATCACTCAAAGCAATGGGAAAGCAGCCTGCCTTGCTGGAGACGTACAGGATGAAAACTATGCATTGGCTCTCGTCGAATTGGCAGAGCAACGTTTCGGTGGTCTTGATGGAGCCTTCAACAATGCAGGTATGATGGGTGAAATGGGCCCAATTCCTGCAATGGAAGCAACGAATTGGCAGTCTGTAATTGCAACCAATCTCTCTAGTGCATTTTTCGCGGCCAAAGCTCAACTTCCGGCGATGGAAAAACGGGGCAGCGGATCGATGGTGTTTACCGGAACGTTTGTCGGGTTTAGCAATGGAGGAATGCCGGGCATGGGAGCCTATGCCGCGTCCAAGGCAGGGTTAATCGGTTTGGTACAGTCTTTGGCATCCGACCACGCTTCCCAAGGCATTCGTATCAACACGATTCTCCCGGGTGGGACAAAAACTGGTATGGCGGGTGACGATCCGGCAACGCATGAATTCATTGCTGGTTTACATCCCATCAAACGGATGGCGGAACCGAAAGAGATTGCTCAGGCAGCTCTGTTTTTGCTGTCTGATCGATCAAGCTTCGTCACGGGCGCTCCGTTGGCAGTTGATGGCGGCATGGCGACGCGGTTACTTTAATAGTTCTGCCGTTGGCCAATGATTGGCCAACGGCAACTTTGTCCGCATAGCCGACCTTCCTCAATTTCATATATTGCTAACGCTCTGACATACCAGAGTGAATGCGGACTGCGCCAACTTGCTTCCTGCCGATATTGAGCTTCTGGTTTCGCCGATCTACTAGAAAGAGCATTGAGAATTCGAAATACTCCATGGGGTTTAGGCATGATTTTTACGAAACTTGGTCGAATTCTGGCCGTTCTTGCTATCGCGTTTGGTGTCTTGCGTATTGTGATGGCTATTACCGTTCTGTTTTCAGAAGACCCCGGTAGTACCGCGCGCTATCTCGGTTCCAAGACCACCGGGCAGGCAATCGACCAAGGCCTCTACACTATTGTCTTTGGTATATTGGTTGGTGTGTTGACTGACGTTACAACAATAGATAGCAGCCATAGAAAGGCATTCTTTCATACGAGTTCTCAGCTTTGAATGCACCGACGCAGTCGCCAAATAGCCTTCGCCGAAGACGAATACAGTCAGCCGCTGACGCAGACGCAGCATCGCAGCGGGCAATTCAGTCTAATCGCTCACAAAGGAACCAGTATGATCTTTGAACCGATAAAACATGCCACCGCATCTGTTCCGGTTACATGAGTCGAGATTTTACGAGCCGAAGCGTCAGCGCGGGCTCGATGGTAAGGGCTTTCCGATACAGCGGGAACCTGAACCAGAAGATGGAGACGAGCAGTGCGAATCCGAGAACTGCTAACGCGGACTATCACCCCCGTTTTCTATCCATCAAACGGCTGAATTTACCACACCATTTGTAACAGGAATGTCCCACAAGAACCGCCTTAGTGTCCCACATGGATGTTCGGCGCTTTAAAGATATAGTTAAAAAACAATAATCTACAAGGCTTGTTGATTGGTGGGTGATAAGAGATTTGAACTCCTGACATCTTCGATGTGAACGAAGCGCTCTACCACTGAGCTAATCACCCTCGCGGCGCGCTTCTACAGCGGCTTCGGAAGTTGCGCAAGACCGCGAGGCATCGAAGTGTGCCACCAAGGCCGAATAGTTCGACCTGTTCTTGTTGCTCCTACCAGCAGCCCGGGAAAAAATCGGCTGAGCGCAAAAAACTTCAAAACGCCGCTTGACGATACCGGGACGGACCCATAATACACCCCAACGTTCAGCAATGAACGGGCAGCGGGCGGTTGTAGCTCAGATGGTTAGAGTACCGGCCTGTCACGCCGGGGGTCGCGGGTTCGAGCCCCGTCAACCGCGCCACTGCTGTCAGCCTGGATCCGGGTCAAGGGATCACCTAAAATGCGCGGTTGTAGCTCAGATGGTTAGAGTACCGGCCTGTCACGCCGGGGGTCGCGGGTTCGAGCCCCGTCAACCGCGCCACTTTCTTCAAAATGTTGACACTCGAACGACGCCTGCAATTGGGCGGCTCTCTTTGACGTTTGTGGATTGCCTTGGAAACAGGAACCAGTTCGGCGAAAACTCGTTCGTTCATACTTTGTTCTAATTTTTCTATTGGAGACTCAGCGCCACTCGCCTATCTCTAAGAAACTTGTTTGTTGGGGGCCGAAATGGCTGAGTTGAAGAATATCGAGGTGCGCGGCGCGCGCGAGCATAACCTCAAAGGTATCGACGTGGATATTCCGCGCGATCAGTTGGTTGTGATCACCGGGTTATCCGGTTCGGGTAAGTCGTCACTGGCATTTGATACCATCTATGCCGAGGGTCAACGCCGCTATGTCGAAAGCCTGTCAGCCTATGCGCGGCAGTTTCTGGACATGATGGAAAAGCCCGATGTGGATCACATCAGCGGCCTATCCCCGGCAATCTCCATCGAACAGAAAACCACGTCGAAGAACCCGCGTTCGACCGTCGGCACAGTCACTGAGATCTACGATTACATGCGCCTGCTGTTTGCCCGCGCTGGCACGCCATACAGCCCCGCAACCGGCCTGCCGATTGAGGCGCAGCAGGTGCAAGACATGGTTGACCGGATCATGACGATGGAGGAGGGGACGCGGGGCTATCTGCTTGCTCCGATCGTGCGGGACCGTAAGGGCGAGTACAAAAAAGAATTCCTCGAACTCCGCAAACAGGGGTTCCAACGCGTCAAAGTAGATGGCGAGTTCTACGAGCTGGACGAACCGCCCACACTGGACAAGAAGTTTCGGCATGACATTGATGTTGTTGTGGATCGTCTGGTCGTGCGCGAGGGTATGGAAACGCGGCTGGCCGACAGTCTGCGCACCGCTTTGGATCTGGCCGACGGTATCGCCGTTCTGGAAACTGCGCCCAAGGAAGGCGATCCGGAACGCATCACCTTCAGCGAGAATTTTGCGTGCCCTGTCAGTGGCTTCACCATCCCCGAGATCGAACCGCGCCTGTTTTCATTCAACGCGCCTTTTGGGGCCTGTCCGGATTGCGACGGGTTGGGGGTAGAGCTGTTCTTTGACGAGCGCCTCGTCGTGCCGGATCAGACGCTAAAGCTGTATGACGGAGCATTGGCGCCGTGGCGTAAGGGCAAATCGCCCTACTTCCTGCAGACAATCGAAGCCATCGCCCGGCACTATGAATTTGACAAGAACACACCCTGGAAAGAGTTGCCTGAAAAGGTTCAGCAAGTATTTTTGCGCGGTTCAGGCGATGAAGAAATCCAGTTCCGCTATGACGAAGGCGGACGGGTCTATCAGGTCACGCGTAGTTTCGAGGGTGTAATTCCAAATATGCAGCGGCGCTATCGCGAGACCGACAGCGCCTGGATCCGGGAAGAGTTCGAACGGTATCAGAACAATCGTCCCTGTGGCGCGTGCAATGGTTTCCGCCTGCGAGCTGAGGCCTTGGCCGTCAAGATGTCGGGCCACCATGTGGGTCAGGTGGTTCAGATGTCGATCAGAGAGGCTTTGGCCTGGGTCGAGGACGCACCAAACCATTTGAATACGCAGAAGAACGAAATCGCACGTGCTATTCTCAAGGAAATCCGTGAACGGCTGGGATTCTTGAATAACGTTGGGTTAGAGTATCTTACCCTGTCACGTTCAAGTGGAACTTTGTCTGGGGGCGAGAGTCAACGAATCCGATTGGCATCCCAAATTGGGTCTGGGCTGACGGGCGTGTTGTATGTACTCGACGAGCCCTCAATTGGTTTGCACCAGCGCGACAATGACCGGCTGTTGGGGACGCTCAAGAACCTGCGGGATCAGGGCAACACGGTCATCGTCGTCGAACATGATGAAGAGGCGATCCGCGAGGCTGATTACGTCTTTGACATTGGTCCGGGTGCTGGTGTGCACGGCGGTCAGGTGGTCAGCCAAGGAACACCTGCCGAGATTGCGGCGGATGCGGCTTCGGTGACTGGTCAATACTTGGCCGGAACCCGCGAAATCGCGGTGCCATCCACACGTCGCAAAGGCAATAAGAAAAAAGTCTCGGTGGTCAAAGCCACTGGCAACAATCTGAAAAGCGTCACTGCTGCATTCCCATTGGCGAAATTTGTGTGTGTAACCGGTGTCTCGGGTGGCGGTAAGTCGACTTTGACCATTGAAACGCTGTTCAAGACCGCCTCAATGCGCCTGAACGGCGCGCGCCAAACGCCCGCACCATGCGAAACGATCAAAGGGCTCGAGCATCTGGACAAGGTCATCGACATTGACCAGCGACCCATCGGGCGAACTCCGCGTTCAAATCCAGCAACTTACACAGGAGCCTTCACCCCGATTCGAGACTGGTTTACAGGTCTGCCCGAGGCCAAGGCGCGCGGTTACAAGCCCGGTCGGTTCAGCTTTAACGTCAAAGGCGGACGGTGCGAGGCGTGTCAGGGTGATGGTGTCATCAAGATAGAGATGCACTTTCTGCCCGATGTTTATGTGACCTGCGAGACCTGCAAAGGCGCCCGATACAACCGCGAGACGCTGGAGATCAAGTTCAAGGGAAAATCCATCGCCGATGTTCTGGATATGACCGTTGAAGATGCGCAGGACTTCTTCAAAGCTGTTCCGTCAATCCGTGACAAGATGGATGCGCTGGCCCGCGTGGGTCTCGGTTACATCAAAGTTGGCCAGCAAGCCACGACGCTGTCCGGCGGCGAAGCGCAGCGGGTGAAGCTGTCGAAAGAGCTCAGCAAGCGGTCGACCGGGCGGACATTATATATTCTGGACGAGCCGACGACGGGTCTTCACTTCGAAGATGTGCGTAAGCTGTTGGAAGTGCTTCACGAATTGGTTGATCAGGGCAATACCGTAGTTGTGATCGAGCACAATCTGGATGTCATCAAAACCGCGGATTGGATCATCGACATTGGCCCTGAAGGCGGCGACGGAGGTGGCGAGATCGTCGCCGAAGGCACGCCCGAGAAGGTCGCGGATAACGAGCGGAGCCATACGGGGCGATATCTCAAACCCATGCTTGACGCGAAACGCGTCGCGGCAGAGTAGCGGGTTGATCGCGCCTTAATAGAGGATATCGGCAATAGCCCCAATCAGGTTCAGAACTTTTCGCGTGTCCGGGTCTATTCGATAGACATAGTCTCCGGCATGCACATAGTTGCCGCCTCGTGCAAGGCCATAACGGCCTGGATCGTCAATCCAAACGTAATCTTGGTCAATCCGGTCGCCGGCCCGATACAGTTTGTTGACCTGGCCGGGCGGGACGCAGGGCACGGCCTTTTTGGCCAACCCGGGTGGGCAATGACCAGCTTTGCCTTTTCCGTTGCCCGCTATCACTGCGGCTGGGCTGAGCGCCAGCAATAGAATTGCGCCAACAAAACCAAGCTTTTTCATCGTGAATCCTTACATGCGCCACGCAAGGACCGTATCCTGTACTGTCTTGGTGAAGAAGGCGGGACCGGCCTTTAACCTTCGGACTGGCGGGTTCCCGCTTTCGAGGTCTTAACTGCGCCCGCGTTTTTCGAAACGCGGCAACATGGCCGAGAAATCCTGCCCCAAGCCATCCTCAGTTTCGACGAACTGTTCGTAAAGCGCCGTTGCCGCATGTCCCATAGGCGTGTCGGCATCCGCGCTGTCGGCAGCTTGTTGGCTGAGCCGCAGGTCCTTCAGCATCAATTCAGCAGCAAATCCGGGCTGATACCCGTTGTCTGCCGGGCTGCTCGGGCCAACACCGGGGGCGGGGCAATACGCGTTCATTGTCCAGCTGTAGCCTGATGACGTGCTGACCACATCGAACATCTTCTGACGATCCAAACCCAGCTTGTCGGCCAGCGCGAAGGCTTCACAAGTTGCGATCATGGTGACGCCGAGGATCATGTTGTTGCAGATCTTGGCAGCTTGCCCAGCGCCAGCCTCACCGCAATGCACGGCCTTCTGGCCCATGATGTCGAACAGGGGATCAGCCTTGGCAAACGCTAGCCCCGAGCCACCCGCCATGAAAGTCAGGGTGCCTGCAGACGCGCCACCAATGCCGCCCGACACCGGAGCGTCCACCGACAGCAACCCGACAGAGGTCGCCTGATCGGCTACGGCGCGCGCGCTGTCCACATCTACTGTCGAGCAATCGATAAACACCGCGCCGTTCTGCATGTGCGGAATGATTTGATCAGCAACGGCCTGCAGAATGGCGCCATTGGGCAACATGGTGATCACAGCCTCTGCGTTTGCGGCAGCTTCGGCGCCTGTTTGTACTTGTGTTACACCCTCAACAACCACACCGGCTGTATCAAAGCCACGAACCTGATGGCCTGCCTTGACGAGGTTGGCCGCCATGGGCGCGCCCATGTTTCCCAAGCCAATGAATCCGATTTGCATGCCTTACTCCTCCTCGAATGTCAGCGCTTCTGCACCCAGGGGCTGCAGCATTTTTGAAACGGCCACCGCAGGCACGTTCATATCGGCGAACTGCCAGTTCGGATTGCGGTCTTTGTCGATGATTTGGGCGCGGATGCCCTCAAGAAAGTCGCCATGTTCCATTGACCGATAGGTAAACCGGTATTCCATATCCAATGCGCGGCGCATGATCAGGGCGGGGCCGCGCAAACGGTGCAACATTTCAACCGTACATGCCATCGATAACGGGGCATTACGCTGCAGCGCCTTAAGCGTGTTTGACGCGAAATCCTGATCGCTGCCCCGAAGATTGATCAAAATGTCGCCAAGCGTTTCACCGCCAAAGAACTGGTCGATATCACTTTGCATGCTGGAGAGTTCACCTCCTGGCGGTGTCTCTGCATGGTTCAGCAGCAGGTCCGCGTTGCCAGAGGCTTCAAGCATCTCAATCAGGTCAGACCACTGCGCAAGTGGGATGAAGTGATCGGCAAACCCGGCGAGGATGGCATCCGCAGGCCCCATGCGATGACCGGTCATGCCCAGAAACTCACCCAGTCTTCCGGGCGCCAGCGCCAACATCAGCGTGCCGCCTACATCCGGTACCAGACCAATCGAGCATTCGGGCATCGAGATTTTGGAGCTTTCACCGACAATGCGGTGGCTACCATGACAACCGACACCGACGCCGCCACCCATGGTGAAGCCTTGCAAGAAACTGATCACCGGTTTGGGATACTCAAAGATCAATGCGTTCAGGCGATATTCGTCGCGCCAGAACGTCTGGCCAAAACCGAAATTTCCCTTGGTGCCGGTTTCGTAAAGGTCGGCGATATCCCCGCCGGCGCAAAACGCTTTGTCGCCCTCGGCGTCCAATATGATCAGGTCCACCGCGTCGTCTTCACGCCAATTGCGCAGGGCCGCATCGATTGCCATGCACATCTCATAGGTCAGTGCGTTCAGGGCCTTTTGGCGCGTCAGGGTGATGCGCCCGGCGCGGCCGGTCGTGCGGATATCGATGTCAGACATTGGATCCTCAGCTCTCGACAAGCATCTGTCGCGCGACGATCACGCGCATAATCTCATTGGTGCCTTCCAATATCTGGTGCACCCGCAGATCGCGCACAAGCTTTTCGATCCCATAATCCGCCAGATAGCCATAGCCACCATGCAATTGAAGGCATTGATCAACCACATTTGATCCGGTCTCGGTCACGAATTTCTTGGCCATGGCGCAGAACTTGGTGGCATCCGGCGCGCCCTGATCCAGTTTCCAGGCAGCTTGTCGTAGGAAAGTGCGGGCGGCCTGAAGCTCGATCTCCATGTCCGCCAGGCGGAACTGCAGGGCTTGAAACTGATCGATGGATTTGCCGAAGGCCTTGCGCTCGGACATGTATTGCACGGTCATATCCAGACCTGCCTGCGCGGCACCCAGCGAACAGGACGCGATGTTCAGCCGCCCGCCATCCAGGCCCATCATGGCGTATTTGAAACCGTCGCCCTCAGTTCCGACCAGATTGCCGGATGGAATCTTGCAATCGTCGAATTGCACCTGCGCAGTGGGTTGGCTTAACCACCCCATCTTCTTCTCTAGGGCGCCAAAGCTGAGGCCGGGCGTACCATCTTCGACATAGACCGTGGAAATGCCTTTGGGCCCGTCTTGACCGGTGCGGACCATGCAGACATAGGCGTCAGAATACCCACCACCCGAAATGAACGCTTTGGTCCCGTTCAGCGTGTAACCTTCATTCGTGCGTTCCGCGCGGGTTTTCAGCGCTGCGGCGTCCGAGCCCGATCCAGGTTCGGTCAGGCAATAGCTTAGCACCGTGTTCATCGTCAGCACGTCTGGCATGATGCGGGATTTCAGGTCATCATCCGCAAAGCTGTCCAACATCTTGGCGCACATGTTGTGGATCGACAGGAACGCCGCAACCGAGGGGCAGGCCATCGACAAGGCCTCGAACACCAGCGTTGCATCCAATCGAGTCAGACCGGACCCGCCGCCGTCTTCCGAGACATACAACGCGCCAAATCCAAGCTCTCCGATCTTGGGCCACAGATCCTTGGGGATCGTGCCATCTGTTTCCCACTGGCGGGCAAATGGGCCGATGTTTTCCTGTCCAAAGGCGTAAGCCATATCAAAGATGGCTGTTTGTTCCTCGCTCAGCGCGAAATCCATAGCGCTCCCTCCCGTCGGCATAGAATTGAACGGTTGTTTATTTCCCAATCGTTACAGAAATTTTGCAGGCTCAGCAATCGTTCGACTTGAATTCAATCGGCGTCTTTGCGCGGATCTACCAACCGTCACAGATCGGCGTGAAATTCTTCGATCAGATGCCGAACAACTGCTTTGCCCGGGTCTTCGTCCTTGGCCGCAGCCTCGGCATGAACTCGACGCTGGCGGGTGGCGGATGTGCCATTTTCAGCGATCTGCCGCAAACGAGCGAGTTCTTTCATGGAGCCCAGGGCCTCGGAATCCTCGGCCAGCAGGCCCATCAAATCTCCGATCAGTTCGGCCATCGGCTTGATCGAACGATCACCAAAATCAATCAGCCCTTCACCTACGCCATAGCGCTGCGCGCGCCAGCGGTTTTCACCGACCAGAAATCGATCATACTGGCGCCAACGCAGGTTGCGATCCTTCAAGCGGCAGAGCATCCGCGTCAGTGCCTGCGCCAAGGCCGCCAACGACAGCGTGTGTTCCAAACGCGGTTGCACATCCATGATGCGCGTTTCCAGTGTCGGGAAGCTGTGTGAAGGGCGCAGGTCCCACCAGATTTTCGATGTATCTTCGATAACGCCAAGCTCGACCAGTATCCCTGTCGTTCGCTCGTATTCTGCCCAGCTGTCAAAGTCCGGTGGCAGGCCGGTGCGCGGCAGATTGTCGAACACGGTCAGACGATAAGACGACAACCCGGTGTCCTCGCCATTCCAGAAAGGGGAAGATGTGGACAGGGCCAGAAGATGTGGCAGAAAGTAAGACAGCTGGGGCATCAGGTCTGCCCGCAGCGCCTTGTCCTCGACGCCCACGTGGACATGCATGCCGCAGATCAGCATCCGCCGGGCCACCCCGCCCAGCGCGTGTTGCAGTGCATCATAACGTTCTTTGCGAGTGTGGTGCTGATCCTTCCAGTTCGCAAAAGGGTGGCAGGATACGGCGATGGGGCTCAGGTTGTACGCGGCAGCATGTTTCGAGACGCAGGATCGCAACCGCTTCAGATCCTCGCGCGCGCTGCTGATCGTCGTGTGGGGGCGGGTGCCGACTTCGATCTGACATTGCAGGAATTCGGGGCTGACCTGTCCTTCGAAATCGGACTGGCAGGCGTCCATCAGGGCTTCGGGCGCTTGGGTCAGTTGCAGGCTGTCGCGATCAACCAGCAGGTATTCTTCTTCGATGCCCAGCGTGAAATCCTGCTGCATCCGCGGACCTCCTCTTCCCGTGTCTGACCAGTGAATACGGAAATCAACGTTTTGCCAAGGGTTTGAGGTTCTGCTTCTTGCAGAGGCCAGGCAAGCAACGGTATGGAGCGACAGTCGCAAAACACCAAATCGGAGCCCGCCGCGTGAAACCCAGAAAATTTCCACGGATCAACGCCGCCCTTGATCGGTTTGGTGTAAAACTGGTCGACAAGGTCACCGAACGCGACGAACGCACCCGGCTAGAAGCCTTTGAGCGGGCGGGGGGATTGACCAGACCTGCTTACGCTCTGTCTCCGGGCATGGATGAGTTTGATATCGGACAGCTGACCGAGGAGTATCGTAAGCATGCAGAATCTCTGGTCGCGCTGAAGGACCCCGCGCGCAACCAGACCGGATATCGCATTGGCAACGGGTATTATGACAGCCCCGATGCGGATGCGCTGTATCTGATGGTCCGCAGATATCAGCCTAAACGCGTGATCGAAGTCGGGTGTGGAAACTCCACACGTGTCACCCGTCAGGCCATAATCGATGGTGGTCTGCAAACCCAGATCACAGCGATTGACCCCTATCCGCGCGCCGACATCGCCCATGTCGTCGATCAGTTTGAACAGAAACGGCTGGAAGAGGTCGACCCTGCACTGTTCGATCAGCTTGAGGCGGGGGACATTCTGTTCATCGATTCCAGTCACGTTGTGCGGATGAGCAATGATGTCGCCCATCTGTTTTGCCGGATCATCCCTGCGCTAAAGCCGGGTGTCGTGATCCATGTGCACGATGTTTTCTTACCCTACGAATATCCCAAGCGGTTTTTCTATGACTGTCCCGGGTGGGGAGAGCAGTACATGTTACATGCTCTGCTGCAATCTGGTGGGTATTCAATGCTTTGGCCCGGATTTTTCCTGCAACAGGCCCGTCCGGATGCCGTCCAAGCCTTGCCGTTTCTGAAGGACGGACGCGCTCAAAGCATCTGGATTCAGGTCAAAGAAGCTTGATCTAAAGTGATCCGGGCCTGAACAACGCCCGTAACCCTTTTCATAACAAGCTGGAGAGGAGAAGACAGCCATGTTCCGTCGCACATTTATCGGGGCCGCCGCCGCACTCGCATTTGCAATGCCACTGAAGGCCCAGGCCGCAGACATTGTCGACACCGCCGTTTCTGCTGGGTCATTCAACACACTGGTTGCCGCGGTTCAGGCCGCAGGTCTGGTCGATACGCTCAAAGGAAGCGGGCCGTTCACTGTATTCGCCCCAACAGACGAAGCATTTGCTGCGCTTCCGGAGGGTACCGTGGAAACCCTGCTGCTGCCTGAGAACAAGGATCAGCTTGTTGAAATCCTGACCTATCACGTCGTACCGGCCAAAGTGATGTCCGGTGACATCGCTGGCAAACGTGCGAAGGTCCTTACTGTTCAGGGGGACCGGTTGAGCGTCAACGCCAGAAACGGTGTGAAGGTCAACGGTGCCGAAGTTATCCAGGCTGATATCGAAACCAGCAACGGCGTGATCCACGTCATCGATGCGGTTATCATTCCCGACTAAGACTGACGGCTTTGCCAACAAAAAGCCCCGGTCCATTTGGCCGGGGCTTTTTTGATTATACCAGTCGGACCTGCGTGCCGATTTGCACCAGCGGATACAATTCCTCGACATGCTGATTATAAAGGCCAATGCAGCCGGACGAGCTTTGGCGTCCAATCTTGCGGGTGTCATGGGTGCCGTGCACCAGATAAGCTGGCCAATCCAGATACATTGCTCGAGTGCCTAGTGGGTTGCCAGGATCGCCGCCTTCCATACGCACGGGCAGCTCTGGATCACGTTCCCGCATCGATGCGGTCGGGGTCCAGCTGGGGAACTCTGTTTTGCGCACCACTTTGGTATAGCCGCGCTTGGTCAGTTCTTCGCTCATCGGGACCGAGCTGGGGTATAGCTTGTACGAGCCATCGGCTGCCCAGTAATGCACCGCTCGGCTGGTGATGTCTGCCAGCAGGCAGCCCACGCCAAGCTGATCGAAATGATCTTGCCAGTTTTGCTGAGAAAATGACGACACGTTGCGACGCACCGGAAGTTGGGTGCTGATGGCCTCTTCCGTTTGCGGGAATGCATCGATACTTTGCGCCCGCGCCAGAGACGGAATGGCCAGAGCCGAAGCAACGCCCAGCAGGGCCTTGCGGCGAGTAATACGAGAATTGGACACGTGAGCCTCCTCAAAGACTGCTCGGGTTTTGGGGCAATTTATGGTGTGTTGTGGGGAAGAGCCAGACGTTCAACCTGAAATTTTCGTGAACTTAACATGAAATGAACGGAAATCCGCCTGTCCCGACGGTGTTTTCCCTGTGTGCGGACACGAAGTTACGACCTACCGGACACTGCTCTGACACCCATACAGACCTTTGAGTTTGTCGAGTTTCTGCAGCACTCTTACCTAATCGCTGAACTAGAAAGGCCACCCAATGGGCGGCCTTTGGCAGTGATAGGGCTGGAGACTTAGTCCATGGCCTTGAAGTTGAACTCGCCACCTTCTTTGATACCCGACGGCCAGCGCGCGGTGACGGTTTTGGTGCGGGTATAGAACTTGAAGCTGTCAGCACCATGCTGGTTCAGGTCGCCGAACATGGATTTCTTCCAGCCGCCAAAGGTGTGGTAGGCCAGTGGCACTGGGATCGGCACGTTGATGCCAACCATGCCGATATTCACGCGGCTGGCAAAGTCACGTGCCGTATCACCATCGCGGGTAAAGATCGCGGTGCCGTTGCCATATTCATGGTCCATGGCCAGCTTCAGCGCTTCTTCGTAAGATCCTGCACGTACGGTCGACAGGACGGGGCCAAAGATTTCCTGACGATAGATGTCCATGGCGGGTGTCACGTGATCAAACAAATGTGGGCCAACAAAGAAGCCGTCTTCATAGCCTTGCAGATTGAAATCTCGGTTATCGACAACCAGTTTCGCGCCCTGTTCCACACCGGAGTTGATCAGGCCTAGGATGCGTTCTTTTGCAGCGCCGGTCACAACCGGGCCCATATCCACGTCATCGCCAGACGTGTAGGGGCCGACTTTCAGCTTTTCGATGCGAGGCACCAGTTTTTCGATCAGGGCGTCGGCGGTTTCGTCACCCACTGGCACGGCAACCGAGACGGCCATGCAGCGTTCGCCTGCCGCACCAAACCCGGCACCGACCAGCGCGTCAGCGGCCTGATCCATATCGGCATCCGGCATCACGATCATGTGGTTCTTGGCGCCACCAAAGCACTGGGCGCGCTTGCCGTTCGCGGTTGCGCGGGAATAGATGTACTGTGCAATCGGGGTTGAGCCGACGAAGGACACACCCTGAATGATCTCGCTGTCCAGTAGCGTATCGACGGCTTCTTTGTCGCCATTGACGACCTGGAACACGCCCTTGGGCAGGCCCGCCTCGACAAACAGCTCTGCCAGCATCAGCGGCACGGAGGGGTCACGTTCTGAAGGCTTCAGAACCACAGCGTTGCCGCAGGCAAGGGCAGGGCCGACGTGCCATAGCGGCATCATGGCCGGGAAGTTGAACGGCATGATCGATGCCACAACGCCCAATGGCTGGCGCATCGAGTACATGTCGATGCCCGGTCCGGCACTGTCGGTATATTCGCCCTTCAGCATCTGAGGCGCGCCAATGCAGTATTCGATCACTTCCAGGCCGCGCTGCAGATCGCCTTTGGCATCCGGGATGGTCTTGCCATGCTCACGGCTCAGCGCTTCGGCCAACTTGTCCATATCGCGGTTCATCAGGCCAACCATTGCCATCATCACGCGGGCGCGTTTTTGCGGGTTGGTCGCGCCCCATGCGGGTTGTGCGATGGCTGCCTGTTCAACGGCGGCCGTTGTTTCTGCGGCGCTGGCCATAGGGCACTTGTACTGAACTTCGCCCGTTGCCGGGTTGAAGATGTCGTCAAAACGGCCAGATGCGCCGGCTACGTATTCACCGTTGATGAAGTGGGTCAGGTCTTGCATCGAATACTCCTCCGATAAAGTTGGGCGCAGAATAGGCTTGCAGAAATCCCGGGAACAGAGGCAATGTCTCAAAAGAGCATTGCAAAAATGCAAAGGGGGCTGTGATGAACCCAAATTGGGATGACATGCGGATTTTTCTGGCGGTAGCACGCGAGGAAAGCCTGTCGTCAGCCGGACGGGTCCTCAAGATTGATCCGGCAACGGTGGGGCGGCGCATTGCCCGGCTGGAAACGACGCTGGATGCGTTGCTGTTCACCAAATCCCAACAAGGCTATGTGCTGACGGCTGCCGGAGAGCGACTGTTGGAACATGGCCTGCAGGCAGAAGAGGCGATGCGCGCTGCGGCTGGCGCCATGACTGGCTCGACAAAGTCGTTAAGCGGTCAGATCAGGATTGGGGCCCCTGATGGCAGCGCCAATTATCTGTTGCCACAGGTCTGCGCCAAGATCAGTGACGCGAACCCCGATCTGGATATTCAGATTCTGGCCTTGCCCCGCATCATCAACCTGTCGCGGCGCGAGGCGGATATGGCCATCACCGTCAGCGCACCAACAGCCGGTAAGCTGTTGGTCAAAAAGATCAGTGATTACAAACTGCATATGGTTGCCACGCAGGACTATCTGGATCGCAAGGGGCCCATTCGGTCGGTGGCAGATCTAAGTCGCCACCGGCTGATCGGTTATATTCCGGACATGATCTTCGACCGAGAGTTGGACTATCTGAACGACATTGGCGTTGATCGTGTCGCACTTGCATCGAACTCTGTCTCGGTTCAGCTGCGGCAGGTGTCGTCGGGGACAGGCGTAGGTGTGGCACATGACTTCACGCTGCCCTTTCATCCGAATCTGCAGAAAATCCTGACGGATCAAGTGAGTTTGACCAGAAGTTTCTATCTGGTCAGACATCAGGGGGATCAACGCAATGAGCGGTTGAACCGCTTTGCCGAGGCTCTGACACGCGGCATCCGCGACGAGGTGGCGCGGCTGGAAGCTGCAGCAGAAACTTGACAGGTCGAGACAATCGCGCAACGCTTTGGAAAACAGTACGTTATTTCGGAGGTTTTCCCTATGCTTGTTCAGGCCATTCTCAAGTCCAAGGCAGCGGGTGGGGTCGTAACGGTTGGGTCCACTGCCACGGTTTCCGAAGCGGCGAAGATATTGGCAGAGAAACGGATCGGCACCGTGGTGATTTCAGACGATGACGGGCAAACCGCCTCTGGGATATTGTCCGAACGAGATATCGTTCGCGAGTTGGCCAAAAATGGCAGCGGCTGCCTGACGCAGCCGGTAAGCTCCTACATGACGCAAAAACTGATAACGGCGACCCGCCAGACGACGGTTCAGGACATCATGTCCCGCATGACAGAAGGTCGTTTTCGCCATATGCCAATCGTAGAAGAAGGCAAGTTGGTCGGGATCGTGACACTGGGCGATGTGGTCAAGGCACAACTGACAGAGCTTGCTATGGAAAAAGATGCCCTTGAGGGCATGATCATGGGGCACTGACGACGCGGGTTTTTGACGAGGCCCCTTGCAGCCGCAGCAGAGTTATGTTTGCTTGCGCAGAAATTTTGTTGCGCAGGAGGGCGCGATGCGGGTTGGATTGTATCCTGGAACTTTTGATCCGATCACCCTGGGTCATATCGACATCATCCGCCGCGCCTCGGCCTTGGTGGACAAGCTGGTTATCGGCGTTGCCATTAACCGGGACAAGGGTCCTCTGTTTGCCTTGGAAGAACGTGTGGACATGATCGAGGCAGAATGCGCACATCTGTCCGAACAGACTCAAACAGAAATTGTCGCCCACCCATTCGAAAATCTGCTGATCAACTGCGCCCGAGACGTCGGTGCGCAGATCATCGTGCGTGGCCTGCGGGCTGTGGCAGATTTCGAATACGAATTTCAAATGGTTGGCATGAATCGCGCCTTGGACGACTCGATCGAGACGGTGTTCCTGATGGCCGAAGCGCGGCATCAGGCCATCGCATCAAAGCTGGTCAAGGAAATCGCCCGGTTGGACGGGGACGTGTCGAAATTCGTCACGCCCCGCGTCAATACGGCGCTGCGCGAAAGGTTAGGTTAGGGCACCCATCGCGGCGGCTGTGTCCAGCATCCGGTTCGAAAAGCCCCATTCATTGTCGTACCATGCCAGAACGCGCACAAGCGTGCCATCAGTGACTTTGGTTTCGGCCAGCGACACGGTCGAACTGTGCGCGTCGTGGTTGAAATCCATGGATACCAATGGACGTTTCTCGGCTGCCAGAACGCTAGGGATCTTTGCAGCGGCTTCGACAAACAGCGCATTAACTTCGTCTTCAGTGGTGGGACGCGAGACCTCGGCCACCAGATCAACGACTGAAACGTTTGGGGTTGGAACACGAATGGCCTGACCGGTCAGTTTGCCGGCCAAGTGCGGCAGAACCAATCCGACGGCCGAGGCCGCACCGGTGGTGGTCGGGATCATTGACAGAGCCGCCGCGCGCGACAAATAGGGATCTTTGCCTGCGGTGTCGTGAACCGGCTGGCTTGCCGTATAGGCGTGAACGGTCGTCATATTGCCGTGCAGGATGCCCAAACCGGCGTCCAATGCTGCTGCAACAGGCGACAGGCAGTTTGTTGTGCAAGATGCGTTCGACACAACCGCGTCTGCTGCCGTCAGCTCGTGATCGTTAACGCCGAAGACCACAGTTTTAACACCACCATCGCCACGCGCTGGGGCAGAGATCAGAACTTTCTTTGATCCATTTTTGAAGTGACGCTCGGCCGCTTCGCGCGTGCGAAAAACGCCGGTGCATTCCAGAACCACATCCACATCGGACCAGTTCAGTGCCTCGGGGTCACGCTCGCTGGTCAGGCGGATCGGACCAGCGCCCACGTCCAGACCAGACTCGGTCAGCGTAACAGACTTATTGTAACGCCCGTGCACACTGTCGAATTCAAACAGATGCGCATTCATCTCGGGTTTCGCCAGATCGTTGATGGCAACGATCTCCACGTCGATACGACCCGATTCCATGACCGCGCGCAAAACACCGCGCCCGATCCGTCCAAAGCCGTTGATTGCCAGTTTGAGTGTCATGGTGCGCTCCGTCTGAATAGCCTGTCGGCATCGGTTAAAATTCAGTTAGCGCTAACAAGATCAGATGAACGGAAAAGTCAAGGGGAACCTCTGTCATCGCCAGAAAGCCAGCCAGTCCAGAAAGGTGTAAAGTTTTTTGCTGAGAAACAACAAATGCTCGGGTCCGAACACAGCGTAATCAAGCATCATACCACCAATAAGCAGTATTCCGAGCCAGATGGCGATTTGATTGGTCATCCTGTCCTCGAACGAAAACGCCCGCCCAGATAACCTGAGCGGGCGAAGCTGTTCAAGCGATCAAGGGAAAGTCAGTTAAGACGACCCATCGCAACGGCCACATCGGCCATACGGACCGAGAAGCCCCATTCGTTGTCGTACCACGCCAGAACGCGGACCATACGGCCATCGACAACGCGGGTCTGGTCAGGGGCGAAGATCGAGCTTTCTTCGGTGTGGTTGAAATCGGTCGACACCAGCGGCGCGGGCTCATAGCCCAGAACGCGTTGCATTGGGCCTTGGGCGGCTTCCTGCGCGATCGCGTTCACCTCTTCGACTGTCACGTCGCGCGCGGCGCGGAAGCTCAGATCAACAGCGGACACATTCGGAGTTGGTACACGGATTGCAGATCCGTCCAGACGACCCTTGAGGTTCGGCAACACTTCTCCCAGCGCAGCAGCAGCGCCTGTAGTTGTGGGGATCATCGACATTGCGGCCGCGCGGGCGCGGTACAGGTCGCTGTGGCGACGGTCCAATGTCGGCTGGTCACCGGTATAAGCGTGGATCGTGGTCATGATGCCGTGTTCGATTCCGATGCCTTCGTCCAGAACCTTGGCAAGCGGCGCAAGGCAGTTCGTGGTGCAAGAGCCGTTGGACACCATGTTGTCATTGGCGGTCAAGCTGTTGTGGTTGACGCCAAAGACGATGGTCTTGTCAACGTTGATGCCCGGTGCCGACAGTAGAACTTTTCGTGCGCCACGCTCCATATGGGTTTTGGCTTTGCGCCCATCGTTGAACTTGCCGGTGCATTCCAGAACGACATCGCAACCGTCCCAGTCCAACTCATTCATATCATAGGTCGAAAACATCTCCATCGGGCCGCGGCCCAGGTCCATGGTGTTGCCGTTAATGGATACGTCGCGTGGAAAACGCCCATGGATACTGTCGTATTTCAGCAAGTGCGCCGAGGTTTCCAAAGGTCCGGTCGCGTTCACCTTGATCACTTCAATGTCGTTCCGCGCCGATGCGGCGATGTGCGACAGGGTACAGCGGCCAATGCGGCCAAAACCATTGATACCGACCTTGATGGTCATCTGACGTCTCCAAATGCGCTTGCTTTGGACGCCATATAACGGCGAATGGTGAATCTCAAAAGGGCAAAAATGGCATATTTTTAAGGTGTTAGCGCAAACCTATCCCGGTTGCGCTAACGCTTGCGCTAGCCGTGGGATCAGGTAGGTTCCAGATGCGACAGGTGACAGGAAAGGACGCGCGATGAGTGGTCTGTTGGCCCTTTTGGACGATGTGGCAGGAATCGCCAAGGTTGCGGCGTCTTCCGTGGATGACGTAGTTGCGGCGGCTGGCAAAGCCGGGGCCAAGACGGCTGGTGTCATAATCGATGATGCCGCAGTTACACCCAAGTACGTTCAAGGTTTTGCGCCAGCACGCGAATTGCCGATCATCTGGCGCATCGCACGCGGGTCCGTTTTTAACAAGATCGTTCTGCTGTTGCCGGTTGCATTGTTGTTGGCCAATTTCGCGCCCTGGCTCATAACACCTTTGCTGATGATCGGGGGATCATACCTTTGTTTTGAAGGGGCCGAGAAGATATTCCATGTTTTGTTCCCACATGGCAGTCATGTGATTGAAGAAGACTTGAAGAACCCGGACCCGGGTCACCTGGAAGAACAGAAGGTCAAAGGCGCGATCAAGACCGATTTCATACTGTCAGCGGAAATCATGACCATTGCACTGGCGGCTATTGAGGCGCCGAATTTGTGGATGCAGGCCGCGACGTTGGCGGTAGTTGGCCTTGGCGTGACTCTGGCCGTTTATGGTTCGGTCGCCTTGATTGTGAAAATGGATGATGTCGGGCTTTATCTGGCCAACAACGCGCCAACCCCAATTGGACGCGGGTTGGGACGCGGGTTGGTCAAGGGCATGCCGGGCGTGATGAAATTACTTTCGATTGTCGGCACGGCGGCGATGTTGTGGGTGGGTGGCTCGATCATCATTCACGGGCTCGAGGTTCTGGGCTTTGGCTGGCTGGGCCACCACATCCATGATTTGGCCTATGCTGCCGGCCATGCCGTTTCTGCTCAGTGGGAAGGGTTTGTCGAATGGACTGCCAAGGCCACGATGGATGGCATTTTTGGCCTGGCGTGGGGTATGGTTTTGATCCCTGTTGCGACGAAGGTGATCGCACCGATGATCTCCCGCAAAACCAAGTCGCACTAACAAAGCGGAACTAGCCTGACATGTCTGACCGCCCAATAATCAGGATCATCTCTGGGCCGAGCCCAACGCAGAAAGCTTTGCAAAATGCAGCCAGTGATGGTTTGGCGAAGGTTGTTTCAAGCACTAGCGCTGCTGCAGACTTGATGCCATTCGATGCCAAAGCTCTCTTTGGCGTTTTGCATTTTCGTCTGCATTCGGTCGAGCAAGCCAAGAAACGCCAAGTGTGGTTTGGCGGACGACTGTTCAACAAGTTCAGCGGCCAATCAGCAGACTATATACCGTTATCTGGCGTGCATCTGAGGCAAGTGTTTTCGGCGGCAGGGATCGATGCACCCAAGTTCATTGTGGCGCGCGGCCAGTATGAGCTGCGGGTTGATTACGCCCAGCGCGCCTATGATACGCTGAAGGGGCAGGTGGGCGCGGTGGCAGAATAGAAAAGGGCGGCAAGTGCCGCCCCTGAGATTCGTTGCGATTGCGAAGCGTTTAGCCCAACAGGTCTTTGACCTTGGCAACCGTTGCCTCTGCGGTAATGCCGAAATGCTTATACAGCTCGCCAGCCGGGGCGGATGCGCCAAAGCTCGACATGCCGATGAAGTCAGACTTGGCCTCGCGACCCCGCTCACCCAATAGCCAGCGGTCCCAGCCACCGGCGCGTACGGCGGCCTCAATGCCAACACGGACGGCACCGCCCGGCAGAACGCGTTTGCGGTAGGCTTCATCCTGCTGGGCGAACAATTCCATACACGGCATCGAGACAACTCGGGTTCCGATACCATCCGCCTCGAGCATCGCCTTGGCTTCCATAGCCAACGAAACTTCGGAACCGGTCGCGATCAGAATGGCCTGACGTTTGCTTTCAGCTTCAGCCAAAACATAGGCACCCTGCGCGGTCAGGTTCTTCGATTTGTGTTCGGTGCGAACCGTAGGCACACCCTGACGTGTAAGCGACAGAACCGAGGGGCTGTCCTTGAACGTCAGCGCCAATTCCCAAGCCTCGGCCGTCTCAATCGTATCGGCGGGACGGAACACATAGGTGTTCGGCGTCGCGCGCGAAATCGCAAGATGTTCAACCGGCTGGTGGGTCGGACCGTCTTCGCCCAGACCAATTGAATCGTGTGTCATCACGAAAACCGTGGGAATCTTCATCAACGCGGCCAAGCGCATGGATGGCCGCGCATAGTCGGTAAACGCCATGAATGTACCGCCATAGGGGCGGAGACCACCATGCAGCGCCATGCCATTCATGGCCGCGGCCATACCGTGTTCGCGAATCCCGTAGTGGATATAGCGACCTTTGCGATTTTCCGGCAGGAACACGCCCATATCGGCCGATTTGGTGTTGTTCGATCCGGTCAGGTCCGCCGAACCACCAACCGTTTCGGTCATGATCGGATTGACGATGTTCAGCACCTTTTCCGAGGACGCGCGGGTGGCCAATTTCGGCTGATCTTCCGACATCTGCTTTTTGAACGAACGGATGGCGCCGGTCAATTTTTTGGGCGCGTCAAACGCATAAGCGCGGTTGAATTCACCCTGTTTGCGCTCAGACAGTTCTGAGAAGCGCCCTTCCCAGGCGGCCCGTTCATCTGCACCACGGGCTCCGATGGCTTCCCATGCGGCTTTTACGTTGGCGGGAACCTCAAACGCGTCATGAGGCCAATCATAGGCCTGTTTCGCGGCTTTCAACTGGTCCTGATCGGTCAAGGCACCATGCCCTTTGGACGTGTCCTGAGCGGCGTGCCCTAATGCAATGTGGCTTTCGCAGGCGATCATGGTCGGCTTGTTCGACTTTTTCGCCTTCACAATGGCTGCGTCGATGGCTTCGGGATCATGCCCGTCAATCTCGATGACCTGCCAGCCCGATGCGGCAAAGCGGCGAACCTGATCGGTGCGATCCGCCATGTCGACAGTGCCGTCGATCGTGATGTTGTTGTTGTCCCAGAAGACAATCAGTTTGCTCAGCTCGTGGCGACCGGCAAGGGTGATCGCTTCCTGGCTGACACCCTCCATCAGGCAACCGTCGCCTGCGATCACATAGGTATAGTGATCGACAACTTTCTTGCCGTAATGCGCGCGCTGGATCTCTTCCGCCATGGCAAAGCCGACCGCGTTCGAGATGCCCTGACCCAGCGGACCGGTGGTGGTCTCGACACCGTTGATCAGGAAGTTTTCCGGGTGACCGGCAGTTTTGGCACCCATCTGGCGGAAATTCTTGATTTCTTCCAGTGTCACATCCGCATTGCCGGTGAGATACAGCAATGAATAGACCAGCATGGAACCATGGCCTGCGGAAAGAATAAACCGGTCGCGGTCGGGCCAGTGTGGGGCTGAAGCGTCGAATTTCAGATGCTTTTCGAACAATACTGTCGCGACATCAGCCATGCCCATGGGCATACCGGAATGGCCGGAGTTGGCGGCGGCGACGGCATCTAGGGTCAATGTGCGGATGGCCGCAGCTTTGTCCCAGTGTTCGGGGTTGGCATTGCGCAGCGCAGTCAGGTCCACGGGCGTTGTTCCTTCGGATTACAAGCAGATTGCGGGCTCAATACCATCCACCCCTCAAAGTGCAAGCGGAACCGGGTATTACAGGGTTGACCTGCTTGAAGAGTGCTGCCCAAGTGATTGAAACCAAACAGTGGGTATTTTCTGTCGCATTCCGTTAGACTACGCACAGGCGGGGCCGGGTTTTGATTCGGATCATCTCGCAATAGAATGAACCTTGATAAAGAGGTGACAGGGGCATGAGCCAGATAGAGGAATTACAGCACCGCATCATCGCTGCGATGGCGCGCATCGGCAGTGGCGTTGAGGCTTTGCAAGACGAAGCTCCGGGCGACGGTGCGCAGGACGAAGCGTTGCAGGCGTCATTGGAAGAAGAACGTGTTGCCAATGCTCAGCTTCAAGAGCGGTTGAAACTGCTGAAAGACCAGCATGAACAGGAAGCGGACGAGCTGCGTAACGAGCTGGAGCAGCTGCGGTTAACATCCGGTGAGGGCAGCGAAAGTGCCGCGCTGCGGGAAGAACTGGCGCAAGCAACCGCAAAGCTTGTATCGGTCGAGGCTGCAAGGGCAGAATTGGCAGATGCCAAAGCTGCGCTGGAAAACAGCGAAGAGCTGGACACGCTGAAAGCCGAGAACGAGAAGTTGCGCTCGGAACTGGATACCCGTGAGGATCCCGCGCCGCTGCGTGCCGAATTGGAACAACTTCAGGCGTTGATGTCGCAGGCGAAACAGATCGAAGCGGAAAACACCCGGTTGCGGTCAGAACTGGCCGACACGGAACGGGTCGGGGATCTAAGCGCAGAGTTAGAGATGTTGCGCGCGGAACGCACCAGCCACGGTGCCGCAATGTCGCGGCTGGATGATGATCTTCAGCGGATGCGCAAGGCCAATGAACAGTTGCGTAGCTCGATTGACGAATTAAGGGCTGCAGCAGCAGACGGCGTGCCAGATGCCGAATTGCTGAACCGGGCCACCGTCGCCGAGCTTGAGGCAACGCGGGCCGCGCAGGCGACAGATGCAGCCGAGGCACATGCCGTACTGGCGCGCCTGGAACCCTTGCTGTCGCAGGCGAAACTGGCAGAAGGTGAGGTGGAGTGATGCCTGAATTGACCATTCATATCGGTGGGCGCGGCTTTGAAGTGTCCTGTCAGGAAGGCGAAGAGAGTTTTCTGCAGTCTGCTGCCAAGATGCTGGATGACGAGGCACAGGTCCTGTCGGATCAGATCGGGCGGATGCCGGAATCGCGGATGTTGCTGATGGCGGGCCTGATGCTGGCGGATAAGACGTCGGCCACAGAAGAAAAAGTACAGGTGCTGGAGGCCAAGTTGGCCGAAGTAGAAGCAAAACTGAACGATTTGCGTACAGCACCCCCGCCAGAACCCGAGCGCATCGAGGTTGCCGTGGTTCCTCCGTCCGTTACGGACACGTTGGCCGAACTGGCCGCGCGCGCCGAGGCGCTGGCATCGGTCGTTGAGGAGAAAAAGGCACGATGATCAATCTGCGCAACATCGCCGGCGGGGCAGTGATGGCAATGTCGGCCTCGGCGGCAGTGGCCGAAATCGACATTTTGTCAGTAACCTTCACCTGCGAAAACGGGGTGCCGTTACCGGTGACGTATTTCAATGCCTCTGACGGACCCGGCGCGGCGGCAACTCTGGTAGATAACAAACTGGTGCCAATGCGCCAGGTCGCAAGCGGATCCGGCATTCGGTATGAATCCACCGACGGCGAGGGCATCTACATCCTACGTTCCAAGGGGTGGAATGCGTCGATCAGCTATCAGGCGGCAGGTGATGCCGCCAGCGAGCAGGTCATTTACCAGGATTGCTCCAGCCGCTAAGCCGGATCAGGCGTTTGCTTCGCGGATTTTGTCGGCCGCTTCTTTGTTGTACTCGACGCTGTTCTCTTCAAACAGCGTGTCCAACTCACCCGACAAGGTCATTTCGGTGATGATGTCGCAACCACCGACAAACTCGCCTTTGACGTAAAGCTGAGGAACGGTCGGCCAGTCGGAATAATCCTTGATACCCTGGCGAACGTTTTCGTCTGCAAGTACGTTCACATCGGTGTATTCGACACCCATGTAGTTCAAAACGCCAGCCACGCGCGAAGAGAATCCGCATTGCGGCATCTCTTTGGTGCCTTTCATGTAAAGCACCACGGTATTGGCTTTGACGGTTTCGTCGATCTGGGATTTTACGTCGGTCATGTCGTAGTTCCTTTACATGTCACGCTTGTGGCTATCGTTTATTCCTTGCCGCCAAGCGTTATCGTTGTTCGTTTTCTTAACGAGATTCAGGTCAGTCGCTTCCATTCCCAATGGAGGTTTTTCATCGGGGTTTGGGGGCGTCCAGCCACCCATTGATTTTAAGACTTCGCAAATAAACTTGATCATTCCGGCACTTTAGTGGTCAGCGCCAGCGCATGCAGGTCTCCGTCCGGGCCATCCATCTTGCCCTTAAGTGCTGCATAAACTGCACGCTGCTGCTGAACCCGGTTCTTGCCGCGAAAGCTCTCGTCCACGACCATCGCGGACATATGAACGCCGTCCTGACCGCCCACCTGTATATCCGCATCGGGAAAGGCATCGCGCAGCAGGGTTTCGATTTCGTGGGCGCTCATCGGCATGTAGGTCACTCCTGAAGGTCTTTGCCAAGATGTAGAGCGATGAGCCGGGCCGCGCAAGATGTGCCAGCTCGCCGCATAAGGTTATTCCTGCGCTTACACCGCAGCGCGGAATTGCCAATCGGGCAGCCTGCAGAGGTTCAGAGGGTCAGGCGACCGCCGCTGCAAAGCTTGTGCGGAAGGTTTCGGTCATTTCGGCCAATGGGGCTTCGGACCCGCCAATCTTGACGGCATCCCCAGTGAAACGACCGACCGAGATCAGCGGAACGCCAGCTTGACCTGCCGCAATCATCAGCGCCTCGGCCTGATCGAAGTTGCAGGCGACCAGATAACGGGCCTGATCTTCGCCAAACAGGAATTCAGTCGAAGCGTCGTCGAGTTGGATGCCAACTTCCGCCGCTTCAGCCAGTTCGAAGGCCGCAAGAGCCAAGCCGCCGTCTCCCAGATCGGTGCAGGCTTTGATCATCTCGCGATTGGCGCGGATGAAATCGCCATTGCGCTGTTCGGCATCCAGATCCACATGCGGGGCGTCGCCGTCTTCGCGGTTGAAGACCTCGGCCAGCAGCGCCGATTGGCCCAGATGGCCGGTCGTTTCTCCGATGACAAGCGCCACATGCCCTTCACGAACTTCGTTTCCGATGATCTCATCCGTATGGTTCAGCAGGCCAACAGCGCCGATGGTTGGGGTGGGTAAGATCCCCTGACCGTCAGTTTCATTATACAGTGACACGTTGCCCGACACGATCGGCATATCCAGTGCCGCCACCGCCGCACCGATGCCCTTGATCGCGCCGACGAACTGACCCATGATTTCGGGTTTTTCGGGATTCCCGAAGTTCAGGTTGTCGGTTGTTGCCAAAGGCTTGGCACCAACGGCCGTCAGATTGCGATAGGCCTCGGCCACCGCCTGTTTGCCGCCTTCTTCCGGATTTGCCCGCACGTAGCGAGGCGTCACGTCCGATGTAAAAGCCAGCACTTTGTCGGTGCCATGAACACGCACCATCCCGGCACCCAGCCCAGGCGTGCGAGTGCTGTCGGCCATGACCATTGTATCGTATTGTTCATAGACCCACTGCTTGCCTGCGTAATTGGGCGAGGCCAGCAGGGCGCGCAGACCGTCGATTGGATCGATCTGAGGTACCTCGGTCAATTCTTCCGCGGCCGGGGTCGGTTCCCAAGGGCGGTCATATTCCGGCGCGGTCGAGGACAGTTTTGACAGAACCAGATCGGCCTTCACCTCGCCATTGTGGACGATCAAAAAGCGGTCTTCGGCAATGGTTTCGCCGACGATAGCAAAGTCGAGATCCCATTTCTCGAACACGGCGCGTGCTTCGGCCTCAAGCTCGGGTTTGAGGACCATCAGCATCCGTTCTTGGGATTCCGACAACATCATCTCATAAGCGGTCATGTCTTCTTCGCGCTGGGGCACATTTTCCAGATCCAGGCGCACACCCAGACCACCTTTGTCGCCCATTTCCACGGCGGAACAGGTCAGGCCAGCCGCCCCCATATCTTGAATCGAGATCACCGCACCGGTTTGCATCAACTCCAGCGTTGCCTCCATCAGGCGCTTTTCGGTGAACGGGTCACCAACCTGAACGGTCGGGCGTTTTTCCTCGATCGTGTCGTCGAATTCGGCGCTGGCCATGGTCGCACCACCGACGCCATCACGGCCGGTTTTGGCGCCAAGATAAACGACGGGCATTCCGACACCTGAGGCGGCAGAGTAAAAGATCTTGTCGCTGTCAGCGAGGCCAGCTGCGAAAGCGTTTACAAGGCAATTGCCATTGTAGGCTGGGTGGAACCGAACTTCGCCGCCAACGCATGGCACGCCAAAACAATTGCCATAGCCGCCGATGCCTTCAACAACCCCGTTCACCAGTTGGCGCGTCTTGTGGTGACCAGGTTCGCCGAATGACAACGCGTTCATTGAGGCGATCGGGCGCGCTCCCATGGTGAAGACGTCCCGCAAGATGCCGCCAACGCCGGTTGCCGCGCCTTGGTAGGGTTCGATGTAAGACGGGTGGTTGTGGCTTTCCATTTTGAAAACCACGGCTTGCCCGTCTCCAATATCCACAACGCCTGCGTTTTCGCCGGGGCCGCAGATGACTTGCGGCCCGGATGTTGGCAGGGTGCGCAGCCATTTCTTGGAGGATTTGTAAGAGCAGTGCTCATTCCACATGGCCGAGAAAACGCCCAGCTCGGTAAAGCTCGGCTCGCGCCCGATGATCTCGAGGATCATGTCGTATTCGTCGGATTTCAACCCGTGGGCGGCAATCAGATCCGGTGTGATGGCTGGCTCTTGCATCCTGTATCAGTCCCCGAGATGGCAATTGTTGGCGCCTTTTAGGGGAACGGGCCGCCGGGGGAAAGGGCAAAGGCGTTTTGTCCGGTTTGTGCATGTTTTTCACGGGTCATGTTCCGTGTTGTACAAAAGCAAAGAGGCGCTAAATAGCGCCTCTTTGTTGGCATCCGAACTGCCATGCCAGAGTGTCTTGGAGTGTCCTACTTCTGCTGGTCCTGTTGAACCTTTTGGGCCACTGCGTCTCCTGCGGCGGCACCCACAGCTGCCTTCTGTTCTTCGCTGAGGTTTTCAGCCTCTTCCAATCCGGGAATTGCAACGCGAACCTCGCGGCGGGCAAAATCGATGCCGTTGGCATTGAATTCGGCCTTTACGCGGTTGAAGATTTCTTTGCGCAGCGTGAACTGTTTACCGGGTTTGGCCATGAACTTGCCACGGATGATCATACCCACATCATCAAAGTCGAAAACGCCTTGCGATTTGAAGGGCTGTAGGAACCCATCTTTGTGGGTTTCGTCCGCTATCATCTCGGCACCGATCTTTTTGAAGATCTTCTTGACTTTGTTCGGGTCGGTGTCAAACGGAACGGTGAACTTGAGCTTCATGATCACCCAATCGCGGCTGAAGTTGGTCAGCTTCTGAATTTCTCCATACGGGATGGTGTGAACCGGTCCACGATGGTGGCGGAGTTGCATCGAACGGATGGAGATTTTCTCGACCGTGCCCATGGTGCCACCGACATCGACATACTCACCAACGCGGAAAGCATCGTCGATCAGGAAGAAGACACCGCCGACAATGTCGGCCACCAGTTTCTGAGCACCAAAGCCGATCGCCAGACCCAGAACACCGGCACCAGCCAGCAGCGGGGTGATATTGATACCCAACGCACCCAGCGCCAACAGGCCAAAAATGACAACAATCGTTGCTTGAGCGGTAATTCGGAGCAGCGGCAGAACCGTGGCCAGACGCGATCCACCAGCCCCTCCGCCTTCACCGCCGGCTTCCTCATCCAGCGCTTCAGCCGCGGTTTGTTCTTTGGCCAGGCGGCGGTTGATCCACAGTGATACGACCTCGTTCATGATGTAGCCGACAGCGATGATGAGCAGGAATTCGATCACTGCGCCGCCAACCTCGGCACCAATGCCCGCTGATGCAACGTCGCGCAGGTCAAGTTCCCAAGTGCGCGAAATCATAAAGACAACGAACAACCCGGCCAGAACGCGACCAATCCGAATGTAACTGCGTTTGGTCGACCGATAGGCTTGTTCAGCCAGCGACCCTTCGCCGGACATCGGAGGCTGAAGGTGACGCACGAGACCACGAATGAGCGTATCCAGCGCAGGCGCTATCAACAGCCAGAACATGGTTGTGAAGTGTGGTCCCTTGGAAAGCAGAGCGAGGGTCGAAGGATCGCGCTGTGCAATAAGAAACTCGACAAGCAACCAGACCGCCGCTGAAACACCGATCGCGAAGTAGGGGTAATAATGCGCTACCTCTTCATCGAATTTGGTGTGATCAGGATCAGTGCCCAGCATCATCTGAGACAAGCCCTCTCGGGCCGTCCATGCGATTACGCCGATATAGATGTGTATCGCGGCATTAAGCCAGAAACCAATCCGGGTCTCAGCAGGCGTGACGCCATTAAGCGCATTGAACCGGACGATAAACAGAGTGAATCCGACCAGAAGAAGCAGGCCAATCAAATTTCGGTGCAGATATTTTGCCCAGTGGTCGTCTATGTTGACCAACCGATAATGTGGTTTGCTGGGAGCAAGTATGAAACGTGAGGCTGCAGCGCCCAAGCGTGGAACCCAGATCAGGTAAAACACAAATGGCGCGGCATATGTAATCTGTTCTGGTGTGAGCAAACCGCGTCCAAGTGCGCGTATCACGACATAAAACACAATGAGCCCGGCGATCTCGCGGCAGAAACGGCGAAACAGATATCGGACTGCGCCCCAAAGGTCGGCTTCCTCTTCTCCACCGGACTGTTCGTGCCATTTGCGGGTGAGCAGTCCAAACAGTTTTTCGGCTGCGTATCCGGCCACCAGAACCGTCAAGATCAACCCAAGCAGCTTGAACACGCCGTTTGATCCGAAGGTTGTTGAAAAACTGTCGAACGCTTTGACCTGCGCGCTGACGATATTTGGTAAAGTCGTCAGAACCTGGGTCCATGATGTGACCATCTCGGCCCAAATTTCGCTGATCTCGGTGAGTGGATCTTCGACATCTTCCTTGGCTGCTGCTTGTTTCTTCGCGACAGCATCAAGGCGTTCCAGCAGAATTGCGCGAACCTGATCGTCCGACATCCGCGCGACCAGACCATCGACTTGTTCAGGCGTCAGGTCTTCGGGAATGCTAACACTGGAGGTTGAACCCGTCGTGCCGGTCACTTGCGCGTGCAGCGGACCTGAGAGCAGTAACACTGATAGCAACGCCATCAGTATGCGAATTGGGTGGAACATCGGTTTTGTCCTCGATCACAAAAATTTGTTTTTTTCACGATCATAGGGCTGCGCTTACGTTTTTCCCAGAAGATTCAGCGGCCTATTGGTGTGCAAAAGGCAATAAACCAAAAAAAAGGCCGAGCACGAAGCTCGGCCGTAGTCCAACAGGGAGGTATGAAGATGATGAGCGTTACAGCATCACCGCCTTCGAGTGCTCATTTAGGGGTCAGTTTGTTAACGTTCAAGGTATTTTAACCTTACTTTAGGGCATGTCCGATATGCGGTCGCTGCATACCTATAGTTTTCCCATTTGCTTCAGTTGCTTGCGTTGCGCGATGATCTCGTCCTGAACGAAATCTCGGAACGCAGCAACCCGCTGTGATTGGCGCAATTCCTCGGGGTAAGCGAGGTATACCGGCACATCCGCAGTTTCGATATCCGACAGGACAGGAACAAGATGGGGGAAGTCCTGAGTTACATAATCCGGCAGAACGCCGATGCCCAGATTGTGCAGCACCCCTTGCAGGACACCGAAGTAATTATTGACTGTCAGCAATGACCTGGGGTTGTACGTCATCAGATGCCCCACCATCGATGCGCTTGCCCCGACCTGCGGCGCGGCGGGTGTTTGACAGATCAAACGGTGGTTTTTGATGTCTTCCAGATGTTCCAGCATACCCCCGTGGGTTTCGATGTACTCTTGCGTGGCATACAGCATCATCTGCACAGTCATCAGGCGCTTGCGGACAAGATCGGCCTGGCTGGGTTCTTTCATGCGGATGGCAACGTCCGCCTCGCGCATGGGCAGGTCCAGCACACGCTCTTCCAGCATCAGGTCAATGTTGAGGTCGGGGTATTGTTCATACAGTTTCGGCAGACGAGGGGCCAGCCACAGGGTCCCAAAACCGAAGGTCGTTGTGACGCGCAGAACGCCAAAGACTTCTTCTTCGCTGTCGCGAATACGGGCGGCGGCGGCATCCAGACGTTTGGACATGGCAGAGGTGGCATCGAACAACAGCTCGCCCTGTTCAGTCAGGATCAGGCCGCGCGCGTGCCGGTGAAACAGTGTCGCGTCGAGTGATTCTTCCAGCGCGCGGATTTGACGACTGACGGCGGATTGCGACAGGTTCAGCTTGTCGCCCGCATGAGTCAGGCTGCCTGCGTCTGCAACCGCGTGAAATATTCTAAGCTTGTCCCAATCCATCGCCGCAACTTTCGTTATCCTCGGGAAGGCCTATATGAAATAGGTAACAAGTTCCACATTCAAACAGTGAAATCGTTACGTTTCAGGGGATAACCCCTATACAGGTCAGAATATATGACCTAAAATGCCCGAAGATGAAGCACACTGATCTGACGAGGGGAGACGTTTGATGAGTCAGCCACAAATTTCGCTAACCGACCGGTTCGATCTTGCTAAAAACCCTGTTCTTCTGAACGGCACTCAGGCGCTGGTGCGTTTGATGCTGATGCAGAAGGAACGTGACCGGCAGGCGGGGCTAAACACGGCAGGGCTGGTGACGGGGTATCGCGGATCGCCTTTGGGTGCGGTGGATCTACAGATGACCCGCGCGCAGAAGCAACTGGCACAAAGCGACGTTACCTTTCAGTACGGTTTGAATGAAGACTTGGCCGCGACTGCCTTGTGGGGCAGTCAGCAGGCCGGTTTGCGGGGCGATGGTCGCTTCGACGGTGTCTTTGGCCTGTGGTACGGCAAAGGCCCCGGCGTTGACCGGTCCGGCGATGTGATGCGTCACGCCAATATGGCGGGCACGGCGCAGCATGGTGGTGTGCTGATGGCGATGGGCGATGACCATACCGGCGAAAGCTCGACCGTGTTGCATCAGTCCGAATGGTCGCTGGTAGATATGTATATGCCGGTGGTCAGCCCTGCTGGTGTGCAGGAGATTCTGGACTACGGTATCTATGGCTTCGCGCTTAGCCGATTTGCCGGGGTTTGGGTGGGTCTGAAGACGATGAAAGACACGATCGAGGTGACCTCGGTCGTGGATGGCAGCCCGGATCGGATGCAAGTTGCCGTTCCCGACTTCGACATGCCCGAAGGTGGGCTGAACATTCGCTTGGGCGACACGCCGCATCTGCAAGAGGCGCGGATCATAGATTACAAACGGTTCGCGGCCGAGACGTTTTCCCGCGCCAACAAGCTGGACAAATGGGTCTGGGGCAAACCGGGTGCCAAGATCGGTCTGGTTGCGGCGGGTAAAAACTGGCTGGACCTGACCCATGCTCTGTCTCTGCTGAACATTGATGAGGCCGAGGCCGAGCGACTGGGGATCACCACCTACAAGATTGGCCAGACATTCCCGTTGGATATGACGGGGTTCCACGATTGGGCCGAAGGGCTGGACCTGATTGTTATCGTTGAGGAAAAGCGCAAGCTGATCGAGGTTCAGGTCAAGGAAGCCATCTTTGACGACCGGCGCGGTCGCCGGGTCTATGGCTGGTACAAAGGCGGTGCCGGGACATTGCATCGCGAAGAGCTGTTCCCAACACGCGGCGCGCTAGACCCGATCATGATCGCCGAGAAACTGGGCGATATCCTGATCGAAGAGGGGCGCGATACAGACGGCGTGCGGGCCGGGCTGTCCAAACTGTCCGAGGCGCGCAGGGCGGATAATGCCCAAGAAATCGCGACCCGGCTGCCCTATTTCTGTTCGGGGTGCCCACATAACAGCTCGACCAAGGTGCCGGAAGGCAGCCGGGCTTATGCGGGGATCGGCTGTCACTATATGGTGCAGTGGATGGATCGCGAGACAACCGGCTTCACGCAGATGGGCGGTGAAGGGGCCAACTGGATCGGGGAAGAGCCGTTTTCCACCACCAAGCACGTTTTTCAGAATCTGGGCGACGGAACCTATAACCATTCCGGTGTGCAGGCCATTCGGGCGGCATTGTCGGCAGGCACCAATATCACCTTCAAGATCCTGTTCAACGACGCGGTCGCAATGACCGGGGGGCAGGATAATGAAGGTGACCTGACCGCTGAACGCATCGTGGCTGAGGTCAAGGCGATGGGCGTCAAGGATGTCGCTTTGGTCTATGACGAAAAGGAAGACGTGAATTTCACCGCGCTGCCTGCGAGCGTCGAAACCTTTGAGCGCGCCGAATTGATGCAAGTGCAGGAACGGTTCCGCGAGATCGAGGGCACCTCGGTCATTGTTTATGTTCAGACCTGTGCGGCTGAAAAGCGCCGCCGCCGCAAGCGGGGGACGTTCCCGGATCCGGACAAGCGGGTCTTCATCAACACTGATATTTGCGAGGGCTGCGGCGATTGTGGCGTGCAGTCAAACTGTGTCTCGATCGTTCCCAAGGAGACGGAACTGGGCCGCAAACGGGCGATTGACCAATCCAGTTGCAATAAGGATTTTTCCTGTGTGAACGGGTTCTGTCCGTCTTTTGTTACTTTGGAAGGCGCGAAGATCCGTAAAGAGGCCACCACCGAAATCGACCTGCCGGATCTGCCGATGCCAGTGCTGCCCGAGATCAAAGGCACGCATAACGTGGTGATCACCGGGGTCGGCGGCACAGGTGTCGTGACACTTGGTGCCGTCTTGGCGCAGGCCGCACAGATCGATGGCAAGGGCGCAGGCATGATGGAGATGGCCGGGTTGGCCCAGAAGGGTGGCGCCGTGCATATCCATTGCCGCATTGCCAACCGCCCGGAAGACATCAGTGCCATTCGGGTTGCAACTGGCGAAGCGCATGCGTTGATCGGGGGCGATCTGGTGGTTTCGGCCGGGGCAAAGACTCTGGGTCTGACGCGAACGGGTCAAACAGGCGCAGTTGTGAACAACCACGAGACGGTCACGGGCGATTTCACCCGGGATACCGAATTCCGCATCCCCAGTGATCAGCTTGAACTGGCTTTGCAGGCGCGGTTGAAAGATGGGGTTTCGACATTCGATGCAACCGATCTAGCCCGCGCATTGATGGGGGATTCAATCTATTCGAACATGATGGTGTTTGGCGCTGCCTGGCAGCGTGGCATCCTGCCGGTCAGCCACGAAGCTATCTTACAGGCGCTGGAGTTGAACGGCACCGCGGTTGAGCGCAACAAACGCGCCTTTGATCTTGGGCGGTGGGCGGTTCTGCACCCGGATGAGGTTCAGTCCATTCTGTCGCCATCCGTGACCGAATTGCCTAAAACGTTGGACCAGATCATCGAATTCCGGGAACAGCACCTAAGCGCGTATCAAAGCGCCCGACTGGCGAAGAGATATCGCAAACTGGTGAACTCGGTCACGGATGAGAGGGTGCGCGAAGCCGTGGCCAAAGGGTATCATAAGCTGCTGTCCTACAAGGACGAATACGAGGTTGCCCGACTGTTGCTTACAAGCCGTGACAAAGCCGCGTCCGAGTTTGACGGCGATTTCAAGATGACCTTCCATCTGGCCCCACCGATCTTTGGTGGCAACAGCGGCAATGGCCGTCCGCGCAAACGGGCATTTGGGGAATGGATGCTTGGCCCATTGAAGCTTTTGGCAAAGATGAAGTCTTTGCGTGGCACGCCGCTGGATGTCTTTGGATATTCAGCAGAGCGGAAGATGGAACGCGCTTTGATCCGGCAATATGAAAAGGACATGACAGAGGTTCTGGCGTTGCTGTCGCAGGACACGCTTGATGCTGTCGTGGCTCTGGCTCGGCTGCCGTTGGATATTCGTGGTTTTGGCCCGGTTCTGATGGAAAATGAAGAAAAAGCGGCCAAACGCCGCGAAGAATTACTGGCGACCATCCGCAGTGGTGGCCCGGAAGTGCGCGCGGCGGCCGAGTAGCGCGTCACAAACCTGTCACGTTACCTAGGCAAAATTGCTGCCTGCACTTATACTGCAGGCAGCAAACCGGAGACCCGTATGCCCTCGCGCCGCCACATCGTTCGTGACATTTCTTATTCTTATTCGGCCGCGACCAAAGGCGGGCGGATGGTCATCAAACTGATGGAGAACACGACCGGTCGGCTGCGCCTGATCAAGCGCGCGGACGGATATGAGAGAGAGGTCGCCAAGGGCCGTGATTTTTGGGCCGTTATGGTCGAGCGCTATGGCTTGACACTGGACGTGGTCGGCGGGTCCTTGTCCAATATCCCCAAGGACGGGCCGCTGATCCTGATTGCCAACCACCCTTATGGCATTCTGGATGGTTTGATGATGGGGCATATCCTGTCCCAGACACGGGGTGATTTCCGAATTCTGGCCAATCGGGTGTTTCGCAAAGCCGAGGATTTGAACCGTATTATCCTGCCAATCTCGTTCGACGAGTCGAAAGAAGCGATGAAGTTGAACCTGGAGACGCGAAAGACGGCGTTGAACTATCTGGGTGAGGGCGGCGCAATGGGGGTTTTTCCCGGTGGCACTGTCAGCACCGCCGTCAAGCCTTTCTCGCAGCCAATGGATCCAGGCTGGCGCGGGTTTACGGCGCGGATGGTGGCCAAATCTGATGCAGCTGTTGTGCCTGTGTTTTTTGACGGGCACACGTCGCGCCTGTTCCAGATTGCCAGTCATTTGCACAACACGCTGCGGATGGGCCTGCTGATCAAAGAGTTCAAAAAACGCGTTGATACGCCCGTCAAAGTGGTCATCGGTGAACCCATACAGCGCGATGTTCTGAACCCTATGGGCAAGGATACGCGCAAGATGATGGATTTCCTGCGCAAAGCCACGTATGAGCTGTCTCCGAAGCCGTTAAAGTCCTATGACTACGGCTATGAATTCGAGGAACGGCATCGCGCCTAAAGGGGCAAATGGCAGTAGGCATCTTTGATTCTGGATTGGGCGGTTTGACCGTCCTGAACGCCGCGCAGAAACATCTGCCGGACGTGGATTTTCTGTATTATGCGGACAATGCGCATGCACCCTACGGTGTGCGCAACGCGGACGATATTTATCAGCTGACCCGCAAAGCCGTTCAGGACTTGTGGGCGCGGGGCTGCAATCTGGTGATTCTGGCCTGCAACACCGCCAGTGCTGCGGCATTGCGCCGGATGCAGGAGGAAGGCGTGCCCGAGGGCAAGCGCGTTCTGGGCGTCTTTGTGCCTCTGATCGAGGCCCTGACCGAGCGGCAATGGGGCGACAACAGCCCGCCGCGCGAGGTCGCGGTCAAAAACGTGGCTCTGTTCGCGACGCCTGCCACCGTTTCCAGCCGTGCTTTTCAGCGTGAATTGGCGTTTCGGGCCATAGGTGTGGACGTCGAGGCACAGGCCTGTGGAGGCGTTGTGGACGCGATCGAAGAGGGCGACATGATCCTGGCCGAAGCGCTAGTACGGAGCCATGTGGATGCGCTGAAGCGGAAAATGCCCGAGCCTCAGGCCGCCATTTTGGGCTGTACCCATTACCCTTTGATGGCAGACGCGTTCCAGAAGGCACTTGGCCAAGATGTTCAGGTGTTCAGCCAGGGCGATCTGGTGGCCGAAAGCCTCGGTGACTACTTGCAACGGCACCCCAACATGCTGGGCAATGGCGCGGGTGGTTTTGTAACCACTGGCAAGCCGGGCTTTGTCAGTGACCGGGCAACCCAGTTTCTCCGACGACAAATCGCATTCGAGGCGGCCTGACTTAGGTCAAGGACTGCGCCCGAAACTTTCCTTAACTCGAAGACCGTCGCATCGGCGGTCGTGATATGTGACACACTGAAGTAAGAGGTCTGACATGACCCATAAAATCGCAATTCTGGGCGCATCTGGTTACACCGGGGCAGAACTGGTGCGGCTGATCGCCGAGCACCCGAACATGGAAATCGTCGCGCTGGCCGCCGAACGTAAGGCGGGCCTAACGATGGCGCAGGTTTTCCCGCATCTGCGCCACATGGACCTGCCGGACCTATGCAAGATTTCCGAGATTGATTTTGCCCAGATCGACCTGTGCTTTTGCGCATTGCCGCATAAAACCAGCCAAGAGGTGATCAGGGATCTGCCCAAGACCCTGAAAATCGTTGATTTGTCGGCTGATTTCCGGCTGCAAGACGCTGGTGAGTACGAAAAATGGTATGGCAATCCACACACCGCACTGGAGCAGCAGGAAGAGGCTGTTTATGGTCTGACCGAGTTTTATCGGGATGAAATCCGCACCGCGCGCCTGGTGGCTGGCACGGGTTGCAACGCGGCAACCGGGCAATTTGTGTTGCGGCCGCTGATTACGGCGGGTGTCATCGATCTGGACGACATCATTCTGGATTTGAAATGTGCCGTGTCCGGGGCAGGGCGGTCGTTGAAAGAGAACCTCTTGCACGCCGAGATGAGCGAAGGCTCGAACGCTTATGCAGTGGGGGGCACCCACCGTCATCTGGGCGAATTCGATCAGGAGTTTTCGAAACTGGCGGGGCGGTCTGTTCATATACAGTTCACACCGCATCTGATCCCGGCCAACCGGGGGATTCTGGCCACAACTTACGTCAAAGGTGATCCGCACAGTGTCTATGAGACACTGGCCAAGGCGTATCAGGATGAACCTTTCATCCAGATGTTGCCGATGGGCGAGACACCGTCGACCCATCATGTGCGTGGCTCGAATTTTTGCCATATCGGCGTTGTGGCCGATCGTATCGAACGCCGCGCCATCGTGGTCGCGGCGCTGGATAACCTGACAAAAGGTAGCAGTGGACAAGCCTTGCAGAACGCAAACCTAATGTTAGGTGAGGATGAAACCCGGGGGCTGATGATGGCCCCTTTGTTCCCGTGAGGACGGTATGAAAACGCTCAAGAAACGTCGTCGAATTCAAGTCATTTTGCTGGCCGTTGTTGCCTTGGCTGTGTCGACGGCGTTGATTGGCTATGCGATGCGGGATGGGATCAACTTTTTTCGCTCGCCCAGCCAGGTGATCGCGGAACCGCCGACACCAAACGAGGTGTTTCGCATCGGCGGGCTGGTCGAAGACGGATCGATCGTGCGCGGTCAGGGTGAAACGGTTCGATTTGTCGTGACCGATGGTGGCGAAAGCGTTCCCGTGGCCTTTACCGGGGTTCTGCCGGACCTGTTTACTGAAAACCAGGGCATGGTTGGTACTGGAAGTTACGTAAATGGCGTCTTTGAAGCGACTGAAATACTTGCCAAACATGATGAAACATACATGCCGAAAGAGGTGATGGATGCCCTCAAGGAACAGGGCGTTTATAAAGAACCCGGCGAAAGCTGAGTTTCAACACAATTAGCCTAGGGGCGTTGCGTGTTTTGGACAGGCAGCGCCCTTTGTTTTGTGCAGGTCTTAACTGTTGTTCGGGATTGTCTGACGCACCAGGAATTGGGGGTGTGGCATGCAGACGGTTCGGCAAATCGCCAAAGAGATTGTGGCACGGGAAGGCGGGTTTGTAGACGATCCGGATGACCCCGGTGGTGCGACCAATTTTGGCGTCACGATTCATACGATGCGCAGGTTGGGGCTGGATCTGACGGGGGACGGGGTTGTGAACTCGGCGGATGTCAGATCGCTGAACCATCGGCAAGCTATTGATATATTTGTCAAACATTATTTCAAAAAGCCGCGCATCTCACAATTGCCCGAGGTGCTGCAGCCTTCGGTGTTCGACATGTATGTGAATGCTGGCGCACAAGCGGTCAGGATCCTGCAAAACCTGCTGCGGGATATGCGGTTCGATATCTCGGTGGATGGTGTGATCGGGCCGCAAACCGTGCAGGCGTGTACTCGCGCAGCGCAGCCTGATCCATTCGCACTGCGCGATGCCTACGGTGTGGCACGCAGGAACTACTATTTTCGGCTGGCGGATCGACGGGCAGCGTCACGCAAATACGCACGTACACGGGCCGGTGGCAAAGGCGGCTGGATCAAACGCGCCGAGGCGTTTTTGTCGCCGAGATATCATATGTCGGAAGTCGAGTTTCAAAGGAGGGTCGCGGGATGGGCTTGATCTCGGGCGTGTTGGCTTTGTTGTTTGGCGGCGGGCGCAATGTTGTTCAAGAAACTGCTGAAATCTTTCGGGAAAACTCTGAGGCGGGCGCCGAGCGCACTCTGGCGGTTCAGACTCAGGCGATGACACAGTTCGGGGCCGAGTTTCAGGTGCCGCGCAAGGGCGGGTTTGATCGCTTCATGGACGGGTTGAACCGCTTGCCCCGTCCGGCCCTGGCGTTGGGCACACTGGGCTTGTTTGTCGCCGCCATGGTCGATCCCTTGTGGTTTGCGGCCCGAATGCAGGGAATAGCTTTGGTGCCCGAGCCCCTGTGGTGGCTCTTGGGGGTGATCGTGTCCTTTTACTTTGGTGCCCGTCACCAAGCGAAAATACAGGATCTACAAAGGGATATCTCGACCACGATGCGTCGTGCTCCGACCGTGATGGCCAATCTGGAAGCGTTGCAAAAGCTGCGATCGGACAGTCCGGGTGTCGCCGATCCGGGCCCTGATGCCGGGTTGTCGATGGCGATAAGTCAATCGGACGCCAACCCCGCGTTGGAGGACTGGCAGCGCCTGCGCAAGGCATGAGCCGCGACACTATGTGCCTTTGAATAAGGCGAAAGTTATTGGTGCTTGGGTCCGCCCAAGAGTATATCTTTCGCATGATTACAGAATTTGGTCACTTCGCCCTAATCCTCGCCTTTTTCGTAGCCATCGTGCAAAGCGTGGTGCCGCTGATTGGTGCCTCGAAGCGCTGGAACGGCTGGATGCTGTTTGCGGAACCGGCGGCGATCACGCAGTTCCTGCTGACGGCATTTTCCTTTGGCGCACTGGTCTGGGCGTTTACCACCTCTGATTTCTCACTGCGGATCGTGGTGGAAAACAGCCACTCGGCCAAACCGATGCTGTACAAGATCAGCGGAACATGGGGGAACCACGAAGGCTCGATGCTGTTGTGGGTGTTGATCGTGACCCTGTTCGGCGCCATGGCGGCGTTCTTTGGTGGCGGTTTGCCCCCGACGCTCAAGGCGCGAGTTCTGGCGGTGCAATCCTCGGTCGCGGTGGCGTTTTTTGCCTTCATCCTGTTCACCTCGAACCCGTTTGACCGGCTGGCCATTGCCCCATTTGACGGGCGCGATTTGAACCCATTGCTGCAGGACCCGGGTTTGGCCTTTCACCCGCCGTTTTTGTACCTGGGCTATGTGGGCCTGAGCATGGCGTTCAGCTTTGCCGTTGCGGCGCTGATCGAAGGCCGGGTCGACGCGGCTTGGGGCCGTTGGGTGCGACCTTGGACCCTTGCGGCATGGATATTCCTGACGATCGGCATCGCTCTGGGGTCGTGGTGGGCCTATTATGAGCTGGGTTGGGGCGGTTTTTGGTTCTGGGATCCGGTCGAGAATGCCTCGTTCATGCCGTGGTTGCTGGCAGCAGCTTTGCTGCATTCTGCCATCGTGGTGGAAAAACGCGAGTCGCTGAAAAGCTGGACCATCTTGCTGGCCATAATCGCGTTCGGATTTTCGCTGATCGGGACATTCATCGTGCGTTCAGGCCTACTGACATCCGTGCATGCCTTCGCCACCGACCCTGAACGCGGTATCTTCATCCTGCTGATCCTGGTGGTGTTCATCGGCGGGGCGCTGACGCTGTTTGCTGCGCGCGCCCAAGCGATGGAGGCCAAGGGCGTGTTTGGCATGGTCAGCCGCGAAAGTGCGCTGATTGTGAACAATGTGCTGCTTGCGGTCAGCTGTTTCGTGGTGTTCGTGGGCACGATGTGGCCAATGGTGGCCGAGATGGCGTTTGACCGGAAGCTTTCGGTCGGAGCGCCGTTTTTCAATGCAGCCTTCACCCCGTTCATGGTTTTGCTGGGCCTTGTTCTGCCAATTGGTGCGATGTTGCCCTGGAAACGAGGGCGTCTGGGTCGGGCCGCCTGGTCGTTGCGCTATATGTTTGGGCTCGCTCTGGCGCTGGCGTTGCTGGTTTGGACGATGCAGACAGGACGCAGTGCTTTGGGGCCGGTTGGCGTGTTCCTGGGGTCCTGGATCACCTTTGGTGCGATAGTCGATCTTTGGAGCCGCACAGGGCGTAATGGCAGCCTAAAACGGCTGATCCGGCTGCCGGGCGCTGATTGGGGCAAGGCTGTCGCGCATACAGGTCTGGGCGTCACGATATTTGCCATCGCAGGCCTGACCGCGTGGGAGGTTGAAGACATTCGTGTCGCGCAGCCCAATCAGCCTTTTGAAGTCGGGCAATTTACTTTGACATTGCAGGATGTCCGTCGCGTTCAGGGGCCGAACTACTTCTCGACAATAGCCGATGTGCTGATCGAAGAGAACGGACATCCGGTGACGACCTTGCAGCCCGAAAAACGGGACTATCCGGTTGCGCGTATGCCAACGACCGAGGCGGCCATCGACTACCGGTTCACGCGGGATTTGTACGTGGTGATTGGGGATCAGCAACAAGATGGCGGCTGGGTGATGCGCACCTACATCAAACCTTTTGCCAACTGGATCTGGGCGGGGTGCTTGATGATGGCACTGGGCGGCCTTCTCAGCCTGTGTGACCGTCGCTTTCGCGTTGCTGCCGGGGCACGCAATACGGCGACAGGTGGGGTACCCGCAGAATGAAGCGTATTGTCCTGATCTTTATGCTGATGGCCTCGCCGCTTTTTGCGGTGCAACCCGACGAAGTTCTGGAGGATCCGGTGTTGGAGCAGCGGGCCCGCAACCTGAGCACCGGACTGCGGTGTTTGGTGTGCCGGAACGAAAGCATCGACGAAAGCAACGCAGATCTTGCCCGCGACCTGCGGCTTTTGGTGCGGGAACGTCTGGTGGCGGGTGACTCGGATGACGAGGCTATTGCATTCATCGTGGATCGATACGGTGAATACGTACTGCTAAAACCGAAAACCTCGGGTTCGAACCTGTTTCTGTGGCTGTCTGGTCCGATCATGCTGCTCATTGCTGCTGGTGTGGGTTGGACGTTCCTGCGCAACCGATCCAAGGCTCATGAGCTTGGTGAAGTCGACACGCTGAGCGACGACGAAAAAGAGCACCTGCGCCAAATTCTCGAAGACTGACGCGTGGTTCCGCTTTTCCTTGGCGCGCGAATGCGTCAGGGTTCGGCAAAACACGGCGCGAGGGAGGCTTTCCATGGAATACGAAACGATCCTATTGGACATCACGGACGGATTGGCAGTTCTGACATTGAACCGCCCCGACAAGATGAACGCGTTGACGACTCAGATGCGGGCCGAGATTACCCATGCGATGAAACAGGCCGCCAACGACGCCCGTTGCGTTGTGTTGACAGGGGCAGGGCCTGCGTTTTGTTCCGGTCAGGATCTTGGAGATGCGTCAAGCACCGGCAAAATCGATCTGGAGCGGTCGTTGCGTGACGAGTACGAACCGATGCTAGAGGCCATTCACAACTGTCCGGTTCCAACAATTGCTGCCGTAAATGGCCCGGCTGCGGGGGCCGGGGCCAATCTAGCGCTGTGTGCCGATGTGGTGATTGCGACCGAAAGTGCCTATTTCCTTCAAGCCTTTGCGCGCATTGGGTTGCTGCCTGACGCGGGTGGCACCTGGTTCATGCCACGTCAGATGGGGCTGGCTAAGGCGATGGGGGCCGCACTTTTCGCAGATAAGATCAGCGCGCGTCAGGCAGATGACTGGGGCCTGATCTGGGAGGCGATCGCAGATGATGCGTTTGACGCCCATTGGCGCAAGCGGGCCGCGTATCTGGCCAGCGGTCCAACCGCAGGCTTTGGCGCCATCAAACAGGCGTTGCGCGGGACCTATGAACAGACGTTGCCGCAGCAATTGGCGACCGAAGCTCACTTGCAGGGGAATTGCGGCCGTACACGTGATTTCTCGGAAGGTGTTGTCGCCTTTTTGGAAAAACGCCCCGCAAAATTTGAAGGGCGCTGATACGTATTAAGCGCGACGGCGGCGGCGCGTGCGCCGTTCTGGGGTGGCATCGTCACCGGTGCCGTCGGACGCCGACGAAAACGGCCCCAGCGCATCGGTGATCTGATCCAACGTTGGACGATCTGCCCGCGGGACAGAATCAAGGGCTTCGCGCATCTTCTCAAGATGCGCAGGCATGGTTCCACAGCACCCGCCGATGATTTTCGCACCGGAATCTCGGGCCATCGCCGCGTACTGCCCCATCAGTTCAGGGGTACCATCATAGTGAATGTGGCCATCGACATATTTCGGAATGCCTGCATTGCCCTTTGAAATCAGTGGGCGCTCAGTGCCCTGAGCGGCAAAGCCCAGCACGGTACGCAAGATGTCCGACGCTCCGGTACCGCAATTGGCACCAAAGGCAATCGGCGGGTTGGGCAGCGTTTCTACCAACAACGCCAGATCAGCCGAGGTCACACCCATCATGGTGCGTCCGGCGGTATCAAAGCTCATCGTGCCGCACCATGGCATGTCGGCAAGGGCAAAAGCCTCGGCTGCAGCGCGGAATTCTTCGGGTGCGCTAATAGTCTCGACCCAAAGAACATCGACTCCGCCGTCTTTCAGCGCTTCGGCCTGTTCATGAAACATCTCGACCGCTTCGGCATGAGACAGGCTGCCAACGGGCTGCATGATCTCGCCGGTAGGACCGACAGATCCGGCAACCACAACCGGACGCCCGGCCTTGTCCGCGATGTCACGACCAAGTTCGGCCCCTGCGCGATTCAGTTCAGCGACGCGGTTCTGAGCGTCATGCAGTTTCAATCGGGCTGAGGTGCCGCCAAACGTGTTGGTCAGAAACAGATCGCTGCCCGCGTCGACGGATCCTTTGTACAAGGACCGGATTTTGTCGGGGGCGTCCACGTTCCAAAGTTCAGGCGCATCGCCGGATTGTAAGCCCATATTAAACAGATTGGTCCCGGTTGCACCGTCAGCCAAAATAGAGTCCGCAGTGTCCAGAAGTTTGCTCAGCGCATTTGTCATGGGGTTTTCCAAAAAATAGGCGCAAAACGCCGTTTTAAATCAGAGACGTCCCGTGTCTCATGACCGGGACGTCAAATCAAATTCATAAAACTCATGAAGATCATGAATTCGGAGTTTTAAGGACTCAGGCTTCGGCCTCTGCCATCACCTGTTCTTTGGCCTCGACCAGTAATTCTGCCATCTTCTCGCGAATCTTTTGCTCATCAGCCAGATCTCCAAGATAGCTGGCGACTGCCTTGACCACGTCGACTTCGCTGACATTCTGAAGGTCAGTCTGCACCAACTCCTGGCCGTATTTACGTGCTTGTTCCACGGTCTCGCCCTTCAAGGTCGAAGCCCAAACAGCCATGAACCGGTTGCGGCGCATCCGGGCAATGAATTGCATCTTCTCATCATGGGCGAACTTGTTTTCAAACGCGGCTTCACGCTGGTCAAATGTGGTCATGGGTTGGGGACCTCTTGGATTAAACTTCTTTCCTGATGATATGGCTATACAGGGCCGCAGGCGCAAGGTATTTGCGCTGCATCAAAGCCTCTTGGTCGTGCGAACTTGCGGGAAAGGGGGGCTTGGACTATGAGGGCGCCACCGGAGAGGGACTCATTCACTCACCCAGGACTGGAAAGGTCGCTTATGGCGCGTCGCAAGAAGATCTATGAAGGCAAAGCCAAAATTCTGTATGAAGGCCCCGAACCGGGCACGATTGTGCAGTATTTCAAAGATGATGCCACTGCGTTCAACGCCGAAAAGAAAGACGTGATCGACGGCAAAGGTGTTCTGAACAACCGTCTGAGCGAGTTTTTCATGACCGGCCTTACCCAGATTGGTGTGCCGACCCATTTTATCCGTCGCCTGAATATGCGCGAGCAGTTGGTGCGCAATTGCGAGATTATCCCGTTGGAAATCATCGTGCGCAACTATGCTGCCGGATCGATGTCCAAGCGTTTGGGTATTGCCGAAGGCACGCAACTGCCGCGTCCGATCATCGAATATTGCTACAAAGACGATTCCCTGGGCGATCCTCTTGTCTCGGAAGAACATATCGCGGCCTTTGGCTGGGCCAGCCAACAGGATATGGACGATATCCTGAGCCTGGCGCTGCGTGTGAATGATTTCATGAGCGGCGTGATGCTGGCAGTTGGTATCCGCCTGGTCGATTTCAAAATCGAAATCGGGCGCGTTTATGAGGGCGATTTTCAGCGCCTGATCGTGGCCGACGAAATCAGCCCCGATAGCTGCCGTTTGTGGGATATCGAAACCGGCCAAAAGCTGGACAAGGATGTGTTCCGCCGCGATCTGGGCAACCTGACCGATGCTTACTCCGAGGTCGCGCGCCGTTTGGGCGTATTGCCCAAAAGCAACGTGGCCAAGCCAACGCTGATCAATTGACCTGGTTGCGGGTCTGACCCCAAATCAAAAAGCGCTGCTTCCAAGGAAGCGGCGTTTTTTTATGTTTGCGTGATCGCCTAATTTGGTAATCAGTACGTGCAAAGGGACATTTGCCCGATAAGTTTGGCAAAAAAGGTGGCGCAATACATGGCTGAATTCTTTGATCAGGCTGTTTTTCTGAAGTTTCTGGCCGCTGTTCTTGCGATCTTCAACCCGCTCTACAACATTCCGATATTTCTGAGCATGACGCGAGAGTGCTCTCCGCCAGAACGAAGACGCGTTGCAATGATCGTCATGGCCTCTGTCACGGTTATCGCATTGATCGCCGTTTTGATTGGAGAAGAAATTCTTGCTGTATTCGGGATTGATGTCCCGTCGTTTCGTATCGCGGGCGGGATCATTGTCTTTGGGATCGGCATGTCGATGCTGAATGCCGAGGACCGCCCGCCCGGAGATCAGGCGGCCGTTGCGGATGGGCATGAACGTAAGCTCAATTTTGCTGTGGTGCCTTTGGCCATACCGCTGACGATCGGCCCGGGAACAATCGCTATCACCATCGTCTTTTCACATCAGGCGACGCCCGGTACGGAAATTGTGACATTGGGCTCAGCGGTCGTCATTGCATGCTCGATTGTCGGTGTGGGATTGCTATTTGCAGATCAGATTTCGCGGTTCCTTGGCGAAACGATGATCAATGTTCTGACCCGTATCATGGCGATCTTGCTGGTGGCTGTTGCTGTCGAGATGGTCCTGACCGGCGTGTTCAACGCAATTGACACGCACTATCCGGGTTTGACGACGGGGCAGGGCGCGCAGGGGTAGTGCGTGGTCACTGCGGCAAACTGCACGGTAAACAGGGTTGTCCAAGCGCATCAGGCGCGCTATCCCCCGCGCAAACAAATGGGCCCAAACGCGCGGCCCGCAGGTGGAGTTGCGAATATGAAAGCACGGGTGCATGTGATGCTCAAAAAAGGGGTGTTGGACCCGCAGGGCGAAGCGGTGCGGCACGCATTGGGCGCCATGGGCTTTGATCAGGTCGAAGGCGTGCGGCAGGGCAAAGTGATTGACCTTGAACTCGCCGAAGGCGCGACCGAGGCGGACGTGACCGAAATGTGCGAAAAGCTATTGGCTAACACCGTTATCGAACGCTACGAAATCGAACTGGTCTGAAGCAATGCGGGCAGCGCGCCTCACCAGCTATCGCCAGCCGCTTGAGGTAAGCACCGTTCCTGACCCTGAACCAGCCGTAGATGGCGTCGTTGTTCGGGTGCTGGCATGCGGTGTTTGCCGGTCGGACTGGCATGCCTGGTCAGGCGCGGACCCTGACGTAGCGCTGCCGATCACGCCCGGGCACGAGTATTGCGGCGAGGTTGTTTCTGTAGGGGCACAGGTCACACGTTGGCGCGTTGGGGACAGGGTGATTGCCCCTTTCATTCTGGCATGCGGCCGGTGTAGCGATTGTGCGCAAGGTCATCAGACCATTTGCGCGGATCAGATCGTGCCCGGCTTTACCTGCGATGGGGCATTTGCTGAATACATTGCCGTGGCTCATGCGGACGCGAACTTGTCGGTCTTGCCGGAAACTCTTGCTCCTGAAATCGGAGCTGCTCTGGGGTGCCGTGTGACGACGGCATGGCAAGCCTTGGTGGGTCGTGCACAATTGCAAGGCGGCGAATGGCTGACCATTTTTGGCGGCGGCGGTGTTGGGATTTCCGCGCTTCTGCTTGGAAAAGCGTTGGGCGCGCGTGTCGCAGTTGTCGATATCGACGATGACAACTTGGCCTATGCCAAAGCGCTGGGGGCGGATGCTGTTCTTAATGCTGCCACGTGCAACGCACCAGAAGCGGTGAAAGACATCACCGGCGGCGGCGCGCATGTGGCAATCGAGGCACTAGGGGTTGAGTCCACCACCGTGTCGGCCTTGCGGTCTCTACGCAAACTTGGGCGGATGGTGCAGATCGGCATGCCAACGGGTGAACACGCGCAGATGTCGTTGCCCATCGATATTCTGTATTCCGGGCAGCTGTCCGTTTATGGAACCCGTGGAATGCCCAGTTGGCGCTACCCATCACTTTTGTCACTGATTTCGGGTGGAGGTGTTGACCTTAGCCCGTTAGTGACACGAAAGATATCACTGAACCAGGTAAGCGACGAGCTTGCCGCTTTTGACACTCCGACTCCTCCGGGCGTTGCTGTTGTCACTGATTTTGTCTCTTAGGAGGGTCCGCAATGCGCGCAGCCGTCATCGTATTCCCCGGTTCAAACTGTGACCGGGATCTTGCCGTTGCCTTTGAACAGGCCGGATTTCAGGTCGATATGGTCTGGCACAAGGATGCGACATTGCCGAATGGTATCGACATCGTGGGCGTGCCCGGCGGGTTCTCGTATGGCGATTACCTGCGCTGCGGCGCAATTGCGGCGCAATCGCCGATTTGCAAGGCCGTGGTCGATCATACCGAGCGTGGTGGTTATGCAGTTGGGGTCTGCAACGGGTTTCAGATTTTGACCGAAACCGGGATCCTACCCGGTGCATTGCTGCGCAATGCGGGACTGAAATACATCTGCAAGACAGTTGGCCTGAAAGTGGAAACCTGCAACTCGGCCTTTACCGAAGGCTACAATGCCGGCGACGTGATCGGCATTCCGATCGCTCATCACGATGGAAACTATTTCGCCGATGACGCAATACTGTCCTCGCTGAGGGATCAAGATCGGATCGCGTTCACCTATACCGAGAATCCGAATGGCTCGGCCGGAGACATAGCAGGCATTTTGTCGGAAAACCGCCGTGTTCTCGGGATGATGCCCCATCCGGAGCGCGCAGCTGACGAAGGCCATGGCGGGACCGGCGGGGCGGCGCTGTTCCGCGCATTATCGGGTGTTCTCGCACCTGCGTGACTTGAGGTCGGGTCGATGCAAGCGTAACTTCTGGGGATGAGTACCGAAGTTAGCTCTGGCTGGTCCAAATTGAAGAACCCGTTCCGGGGTGCGCCACTGGGGTGGCGGTTGCGTTTTGCGATCATCGTTCTTTTGCTGGCCACGGTGTCAACGGTTTGGATCACCAACCGGTTGCTGACGGATCGGTTCACCGAATCCACGCGAAACCGGGCCGAGCTGCGCTTGGCGCTGTATTCCGGAAACCTGCTGAGCGAGCTGCGCCGCAACGCCATCGTGCCGCAATTGCTGGCGCGCGATCCAACGCTGATCTCGGCGCTGCGATCCAGCGACTATACGCTGTCGACGCAGCGGCTGATTTCGTTTGTGGAAGAAATCGGCGCCGCCTCGCTGATGCTGCTGGACGGGGATGGGCGGTCAGTTGCCGCCACCGACCGAAATCGGCTGGGCGAGGCGCATCGGAATTCGGCTTATTTTGTGGACGCCATCCGGTCCAACGCCACTATCTTTACGGTGATACCGAAGGAATCCGGTGGATACAGCTTTGTTTATTCGCGCCGACTTCAGGCCGGAGCAGAAATCCTGGGCGTCATCGTCGTAGAAGTTGATTTGCAAAAATTCGAGCGCGCCTGGGCCGGGATATCGGATGCGGTGATGGTGACTGACAGCACCGGTAACATCATTCTATCGACCGAACCACAATGGCGCGGGCTGGACGAAAACGCCGCGATGCTGCGGCAACCGCCGCAGAGCGCGATTCAGCGGGCCATTCGGGCCACCACCGATTGGACGGCACTGCCGCCGGATGCTTACCTTCAGGGTGAGGCGGTGATGCGGATGAAAACCCGCATTCCGTTCCGTGGCTGGCAAATGACCTCGTTCACCACCTATGCGTCGATCCGGGAAAAGGTGAACAGCGTGCTGGCGCTGGAAATCATGGGATTTGCGATTCTTCTGGCGCTGACCTTCTATGCGCTTAGCCGTCGCGCCACGTTGCGGATGGCGCTGTTCCAGCGTGAGTCGGCAGAGCTTCGCGCATTGAACGCAAGGCTGCAGCGGGAAATTGCTGAGCGGGAACGGGTTGAAAAGACGTTGGATCTGGCCGAACAGACCCTGGCGCAAAGCTCGAAACTGGCGGCGTTGGGTGAAATGTCGGCAGCCGTCAGCCACGAGCTGAATCAACCGCTGGCTGCAATGAAAACCTATCTGGCTGGTGCGCGACTTCTGTTGCGTCGAAACCGCCCCGAAGAGGCGCTGGCCAGCTTTGGTCGCATTGATGGGCTGATCGAACGTATGGGCGCGATCACGCGCCAGCTAAAATCATACGCGCGCAAGGGTGCAGATGCGTTTTCACCAGTAAACCTTGGGGAGGCGCTGGCCTCGTCCCTGTCAATGATGGAGCCACAGCTGCGCCAACGGGAGGTCAAGATCACCCAGATTCTGCCCGAGGACGCGGTTGTTGTAATGGGCGACCGCATGCGGATCGAACAGGTGATGGTGAACCTCTTGCGAAACGCGTTGGACGCCACCAAGTCAGTACCCGAGCCGGATTTGGAAATCATCCTGGCGGCTGGCGACATGGCGGTGCTGACGGTGCGCGACAATGGTCACGGGATCGAAAACATCGAAAACCTGTTCGAACCCTTCTATACCACCAAGCAGCCCGGCGACGGGGTCGGGCTGGGGCTTGCCATCTCGTCCGGGATCGTGAACGACCATGGCGGACGGCTTACAGCTCGAAACGGCCAATCAGGTGGCGCGGTGTTCGAGATGCAACTGCCGATACTAGGAAGCGACGGCCTTGAGGCCGCTGAATAACGGGGAAGACATATGGCACAAGCCATGAAAATCGCCATCGTAGACGACGAACAGGACATGCGGCAGTCGATCAGCCAATGGCTGGCGCTGTCAGGCTATGACACTGAAACCTTTGGCAGTGCAGAAGATGCGCTGAAAGTTCTGGGGCCGGACTACCCCGGCATCGTCATCTCGGACATCAAGATGCCGGGAATGGATGGCATCCAACTGCTGAAAAAGCTGATGGGTGCCGATAGCACGCTGCCGGTCATCATGATCACCGGTCATGGTGATGTGCCGATGGCGGTCGAGGCGATGCGGGTTGGGGCGTTTGATTTCCTCGAAAAACCGTTCAACCCGGACCGGATGTCTGAATTGGCAAAGCGTGCCAGCAATGCGCGCCGTCTGACTTTGGACAACCGGGCGCTACGGCGCGAACTGTCCGGTGGCACTCAGATTATGAACAAACTGATCGGTGCCAGCCCGGTTATGGAGCGCTTGCGCGAGGATATTCTGGATCTGGGTCAGGCCGATGGTCACGTTCTGATCGACGGAGAGACTGGAACCGGGAAAACTCTGGTCGCCCATGCCCTGCATGCGGTTGGCAGCCGGGCGGGTAAGAAATTCGTGCTGGTGTCTTGTGCGGCGTTGGAAGAAGAGGCGCTGTCGAAGCGTCTGTTTGGCCCGATGATGCCTGAAGACGCCCAACTGCCGGCCATCGAAGAGGCCCGCGGCGGTACTCTGGTGCTGGAGGATGTCGAGGCGCTGAGCGATACGCTTCAGGCCAAGCTACTGAGTGTTATGAATGATCAGGGTACGCCTGCGGAAACCCGGATCGTCGCGATTTCGAACCTGCAGGAAGCGGGAAAAACCAGCGAGGATGTTCTGCGTCCTGATCTGTTCTACCGACTGGCCGCTTTGCGCATCACAATGCCGCCGCTGCGCCAGCGCGGCGAAGACATTCTGACGCTGTTTACGCGCCTCAGTGAGCAATTTGCCGAGGAATATGGCTGCGATGCCCCTCAGGTCAGCGCTCAGGAAGCAGCGCAACTGTTGCAGGCGCCTTGGCCGGGCAATGTGCGTCAGCTTATCAACATCGCGGAACGCGCCGTGCTGCAATCGCGGCGTGGTTCAGGTACGATTGCATCCTTGCTGATGTCTGATCACGAAGAAATGCAGCCGGTGATGACAACCGAAGGCAAACCGCTGAAGGAATATGTCGAAGCGTTTGAGCGGATGCTGATCGACAACACAATGCGCCGCCACAAGGGCTCGATCGCGTCGGTGATGGATGAATTGTGCCTGCCGCGTCGAACGTTGAACGAAAAGATGGCCAAGTACAGCCTGCAACGGTCGGACTATCTCTAACGGGCAAGTCCCACCTTAACAGCTACACCATTTGGAACGCCGGCGGTCTTAACTGATTGCCGGCGATGCAGTTTGCCCATTGTGTTTTCCACAGGACTGCTTTTAATGTGTCCGGACGGGCCGGATCCTTTTTTGCGTCTTTAAGCCCCGAATCAACGAGTTTCGCTGCTTTGCCGCAGGTGATGATCAATCTTTCACCGCAAAGCAGACCGATTGTGCCCCGCATGGGGCAGTGGAGTGCCTGAGCCCGACGCGTCGGGCGAAAGGAATAAATGGGCAGGAGGCGGCTTGGATCGCGCCTGTCGGAGAAGAACCGCGATGACGCGCGCGCAACGATTGAGAGAACGGGCAGGGGGCCAGAGCGCCAGACCCTGCCGCGCGCCGTCCGATATCGCCCTGACAAGACACCACCCCAAAAGCGCCTGTCCGCCCGGACGGGTCAGGACAACGCGTTTGGCGCGGTGCACCAAGGACACATGGCTAAGAAAATGCTTATCGATGCCACCCACGCAGAGGAAACTCGCGTTGTGGTGGTCGACGGAAACAAGGTCGAGGAGTTTGACTTTGAATCCGAAAACAAACGCCAGCTTGCTGGCAACATCTATCTCGCAAAAGTAACTAGGGTTGAGCCGTCGCTGCAGGCGGCCTTTGTGGACTATGGCGGCAATCGCCACGGGTTCCTCGCGTTTTCCGAGATCCATCCGGATTACTATCAGATCCCCGTTGCCGACCGCGAGGCGTTGATGGAGGAAGAACGCGCCTATGCCGAGGCCATGAAGGCCCGGGATGAGGCAGAAGAGTCCAAGCCCAAAAGACGCCGTTCGCGATCCCGGACCAAAGCGGCGGATGTGAAATCTGACGATGCTGTCGAGTCAATCGAAGTGTCATCAGAGCCATCCGGCATGGAAACCATCGATCTGGAAGATGGCGAAAACACAGACGAAACTACGGAAATGGATGTGCCCGAAGGCACGTCTCCGGTTGAGTTGGTCGCGGATACACCTGTTGAAGAGCCGGTTGATGAAACGACAGCTGAAAAGTCTGATGACGACGCACCGGCGGAAGAGGTCGTAGCGGCCCCTGCGGCGGAGGTTGACGACGGCGCAGAAGCTGCTGAAGCGGATGCGAAAGACGCCACTTCGGAAGAAGCAGAGCAGACAACGGATACAGACGGCAAAAAAGCCGACGCTGAGGATGGCGACGAGGGCGATGCCCGCTCGGACGCGACCAGCAAGGACGATTCAATCGAATCCGTTGCTGATGAAGACGACAGCGAGGATATCCGTCCGCCGCGCAAGCCGCGCCCGCGTCGATACAAGATTCAGGAAGTCGTTAAAGTCCGCCAGGTGCTGCTGGTTCAGGTGGTCAAGGAAGAGCGCGGCAACAAAGGCGCAGCGCTGACCACCTATCTGTCACTGGCCGGTCGCTATTGTGTGCTGATGCCAAACACCGCACGCGGCGGCGGGATTAGCCGCAAGATCACCAACGCACCGGACCGCAAGAAGCTCAAGGAAATCGCCTCGGAAATTGATGTTCCGACGGGTGCGGGGCTGATCATTCGCACCGCGGGCGCGAAGCGGACCAAATCCGAAATCAAGCGCGACTATGAGTATCTGCAGCGCTTGTGGGAGCAGATCCGCGAACTGACCCTGCAGTCCATTGCGCCTGCAAAGATCTACGAGGAAGGCGACCTGATCAAGCGGTCGATCCGGGATCTGTACAACCGCGATATCGACGAAGTTCTGGTCGAAGGCGAAGGCGGATACCGCATCGCCAAGGACTTCATGAAGATGATCATGCCGTCCCACGCCAAGAACGTGAAACGGTATGAGGACGCGCTGCCCTTATTCGCGCGCTACCAGGTGGAAAGCTATCTGGCGGGCATGTTCAACCCGACCGTCCAGCTGAAATCCGGTGGCTATATCGTGATTGGTGTGACCGAAGCGCTGGTGGCCATCGACGTGAACTCGGGTCGTGCAACCAAAGAAGGCTCGATCGAGGAAACGGCGCTCAAGACCAACCTTGAGGCCGCCGAGGAAGTGGCGCGCCAATTGCGCCTGCGTGACCTGGCCGGTCTGATCGTCATCGACTTTATCGATATGGATGAGCGCAAGAACAACTCGGCCGTCGAAAAGCGCATGAAGGACAAGCTAAAGACCGATCGCGCGCGCATCCAGATGGGCCGCATCTCGGGCTTTGGTCTGATGGAGATGAGCCGTCAGCGTCTGCGTCCCGGTATGTTGGAGGCGACGACTCAGCCATGCCCCGCGTGTCATGGGACTGGTCTGATACGGTCCGACGACAACATGGCGCTGTCGATCCTGCGTCAGATTGAAGAAGAAGGCACCCGTCGTCGTTCGCGCGAAGTTTTGGTGCGCTGCCCGGTCAGCATCGCCAACTTCCTGATGAACCAGAAGCGGGAACATATCGCTCAGATCGAAGCGCGCTATGGCTTGTCAGTGCGCGTAGAAGGCGATTTGCATCTGGTGAGCCCGGATTTCTCGATGGAGAAGTTCAAGACGGCCAGCCGGATCGTACCCGAGGCAACAGCACCTGTCGTCTCAGTGGATGCATCGCTGATGGATCTGGTGGACTCAACCGACGAGGAAGAGGTCGAGGTCCCAGAAGAGGCCGTTCAGGCCGAAGACGAGACCAAGCCCAAGCGCAAGCGTCGTCGGCGCCGTCGGAAAAAGAACGGTGGAGGGGCTGACGCGCAGGAAGCGGGTTCCGAAACCGACGATACGCCGACTGAAGACGGCGAAGCTGCGGCAGAACCAACGGAAGCTGCAATCTCTGAAGCACCTGCAGAGCCGCAGGCTGAAGATGAGGCCCCAGCCAAGCCCAAAAAACGCCGGGCGCCACGTCGCAAGAAGAAAGAGGCCGAACCTGTTGCGGCTGACGCGGTGACTGAGGCGGACGCGACGACTGCGCAAGAGGTCGCGCCTGAGCCCACGCCTGAACCGGAAGCATCGGCTGAGCCGGTGGAAGAAGCTCCTGCAGTTGTTGATGCAACGCCCGAGCCAGTCGAGGTTCAGGAAGTTGCAGAAGTTTCGGGTGAAGCAAGCGTAGAAGACACGCCTGCGGAGCCTGTACTTGCGGCGACCGCGCCGGAACCTGAGAAACCAAGTGAACCCGCTAAGCCTAAACGGCGAGGCTGGTGGTCATTGGGCCAGTAATCAAGCAAAAAGGCGGGCCAGTGGGTCCGCCTATTTCTTTTTCAGGCCCGGCGTCTGGTCAGCCTGATTTCTGAATGAAGTAAACCTGGTGTCCGTCGGAGTCTTCCTGAGACAACAGACGATGGCCGCTTTCAGCGCAATAATGCGGGACATCGATGATAGCGGCGGGGTCATCAGCCAAGACGCGCAACACAGCCCCCGCAGGCATGGATTTAAGGCGTTTGCGGGCCTTCAGGACGGGCAGCGGGCAGAGCAGGCCCAGGGCGTCCAGCGTTTCGGTCGGGTTTGACATAGAGATCAAATATTTCCACTTTGCCATGGTGTCCAGCGTGCAACCACGATGATGTGACCGATTGGCCCCGTGACGGCGGCGCATTGATACCATATGTGCTGATCTATGTTCGGAATCGAAATCATAGACGCAGGCCTGCTTCCTGCCATGTTTGTCGCCCTGCTCGGCGGGCTCATCAGCTTTCTATCGCCTTGCGTGCTACCCATTGTGCCGCCGTATCTGGCGTATATGAGCGGTGTGACGATCAACGAAATGCAGGACGAAGCACGCGCACGTCGCAAGGCAACCTTGTCGGCGCTGTTCTTTGTTCTGGGTCTGTCCACTGTCTTTCTGTTGCTCGGTTTCACGGCGTCAGCTTTTGGTGCGTTTGTGCTGCAAAATCAGGTGTTGTTCGCCAAGGTTTCAGGCGCGGTTGTGATTGTCTTTGGTCTGCATTTTCTGAACGTCTTTCGCATTCCCCTGTTAGACCGGGAAGCCCGTGTTGAGACCGGCGATTCCGGCGGATCCGTGTTTGGCGCGTATATTCTGGGGCTTGCCTTTGCCTTCGGTTGGACACCGTGCATTGGCCCGCAACTGGGCGCGATCCTGTCCTTGGCCGCATCCGAGGCTTCCGTGGCGCGGGGCACATTGTTGCTTGGCGTCTATGCTGCGGGGCTGGGGATTCCGTTCCTGCTGGCGGCGATGTTCCTGAACCGCTCGATGACCGTGATGAACCGAATCAAACCCTATATGGGCACGATCGAAAAGGTCATGGGCGCGCTGTTGCTGTTCGTGGGTATCATGCTGGTCACTGGTCTGTTTACCGAGTTCAGCTGGTGGCTTCTGGAAACCTTCCCGGGGCTGGCACTGCTGGGCTGATCTGCTGAACCATCTTACCTTGGCCGCAATGCTGGGTTAACCTGTGCAGCAGAAGGTAAGGCCATGAGCAGTCAGACAAATCCTCGTCAGGTGTGCAGACGCCGGGTGTTTTACATCCCCGGTTACGACCCGTTTCCTCCGCGGCGCTATCGCGAGTTGTACCGAACCGAAGCAAGCGAGCAGGCTAAGGTATCTGGATATGATATTGCTGTCTCTGCCAAGTCCGGTGACGGGCCATTTGGTTGGCGTGTCGTCTCGCATCAGGATGGGACGCACATTCAAACGGATGTCGAGGTTCTGGTTTGGTCCGACATCGTACGCGACAGCATGTCAGGTTCGATTCCAGCGACCTACCTGCAACTTGCAAGAACCGCCTGGGCATATATCTCAACCGGAACTCTGCAGCGATTGATGCGCCTGCGCAAAGGGCCGGTGATTGCGGCGCTCTATCCCGTCGGGATGCTGTTGGTACAACTTATGATGGCTATGGCAGTGGCCGCAGCGGGAATCGCCTTGTTGTGGCCATCAACTGGATGGTTGGGACTATTGCCTGCGCTTGTCGTTGCTTACGCGCTGCTGCGCTGGTTCCGTAAAATCGACAACAGACTGTTCGCGTATTATCTGATGCATGATTACGCCTATTCTGCCCAGTTACTGGGCGAAACCTCGGTCGAGCTACAGGCGCGATTGGACAGCTTCGGAAAGCTGATCAGGCAGGCGTTGGATACGGATGTAGATGAGGTTCTGGTAGTGGGCCACAGTTCGGGCGCGCATCTCGGGGTTTCGGTTCTCGCCGACGTGATCCGGGCCCAAGGGATGGCAGAACATGGTCCGGTGCTGTCTTTTTTGACATTGGGGCAAGTGGTTCCAATGGTCTCGTTTCTGCCCAAAGCGGACCAGTTGCGGGCGGATCTTCAATTTCTGTCTACTCAGCAAAGAATAAGTTGGGTGGATGTGTCCGCGCCGGGGGATGGCTGTGCGTTTGCCTTGTGCGACCCGGTGGCGGTAAGCGGCGTGGCAGGTCCGGAAAAGCGATGGCCTTTGGTCTTGTCGGCAGCGTTCACTCAGACTCTTTCACCCAAACGTTGGCAAGAACTGCGTTGGCGATTCTTCAGACTTCACTTTCAGTATCTCTGCGCCTTTGATCAGCCCGGCCAATATGATTATTTCCGTATCACCGCAGGTCCCCAGACCCTCGGGCACAGGTTTCAGGGCAGCGCCCCATCCAAGACACGTATCGAAAAGGCTGTGTCCAAATTCACCTCGGTCCACGCATGAACCCTCCCAAGCCGCAACCGCGCCCGGACAAGGTATCGCTGTGGCAGTACCTGAGGCTGTTCCGTCAGGATTTGCTGTCGGCCCAACCCCAACGCTTGTATCGCGCCTGGATGGCTGAATTCCGCACACCGTTTTTCCGATCTTACATGATCAACCAGCCGGATTTGATTGAAACCGTTCTGAAAAAGCGCCCGGACGACTTTCCAAAATCCAGTCGGATCAGCGAAGGGCTACGCCCGTTGCTGGGCGACTCCGTGTTTTTGACCAATGGCGAGGCGTGGAAGCGCCAGCGACGGATTATCGATCCGGCCTTTGAAGGCGGGCGACTCAAGGATACTTTCCCGGCCATGCTCGAGGCATCTCGGGCCTGTGTGGATCGTTTACGTCAATATGTCGGTACCGAAGTTGAGTGCGAGGAAGTGACCAGTCATGCGGCCGCTGATGTCATCGTTCGCACCTTGTTTTCGGTCCCGATCGAGCATGAGGTCGCCGCACAGGTGTTCGAGAAGTTCCGCACCTATCAAAGGGAGCAACCGCTGTTGAACCTCGCGGCGTTTGTTCCGCTGCCTCGCTGGATGCCACGGTTCCATTCCCGCAATACCCGCCGGAACGCCGCTGATATTCGAAAGCTGATCGGAAGACTGACCGCTGATCGGGCTGCTGCCATAGCGGAGGGATTCGCACCGGATGATCTGGCGACCAAGATCATGACCACACCTGATCCGATGACCGGTCAGTGCTTTGAAACGCATGAGATGATTGATCAGGTGGCAATTTTCTTTTTGGCCGGGCACGAAACCAGCGCGTCGGCCCTTGCCTGGACGCTGTACCTGATGGCGCTGTATCCCGATTGGCAGGAGAAGGTTGCAACCGAAGCGCAGGCGCTTGAGGATCCCACATTTGCGACCATGTCCAAGCTCAGGATCAGCCGCGATGTGTTCCGCGAGGCGCTGCGGCTTTACCCCCCGGTTCCGATGATGGTGCGTGAGGCCGGATGCCCGGAGCAGTTTCGAAACCGGGACGTGCCAAGGGGATCGCAAATTGTCATCAGCCCGTGGCATCTGCACCGGCAAGAGCGGCTGTGGGACAACCCGGACGGCTTTGATCCGTCTCGCTGGGCCACCGAGAATGGCAAGACCTGCCAACGAGAGGCTTACATCCCGTTTTCAACCGGCCCCCGTGTGTGCACGGGGGCGGGATTTGCCATGGTCGAAGGACCATTGATCCTGTCGATGCTGCTGCGCCATTTCAAATTCGAAACAATCAGCGGTAAAACGCCGGTTCCGGTCGCTCATTTGACGGTTCGATCCAAGGATGGAATTTGGTTGCGACTGGTTGAGCGCTAACAATCTACCATCGTTGATCGCCGTGCTGTATGCGGGTGAGGAAATCGGAATCAATATTGAACGGGAAAGCATTATGTCCAAAGCAGAACAGCGCGCGCAGATGTCCAATGGAGCAGGTTTTATCGCAGCACTGGATCAAAGCGGCGGATCGACACCCAAGGCCTTGGCGCTTTATGGGGTGGAGGCATCCGACTATAGCTCGGACGAAGAGATGTTCGGTGAAATCCAGAAGATGCGGGCGCGGATCATACTGGCCGATGATTTCACCAAGGGAAAAGTCATCGGCGCAATCCTGTTCGAACGCACATTGGGCGAAGAAATCGATGGCCGTAAAGTGGCTCACTATCTTTGGTCGGTGAAAGGTATCGTTCCGTTCCTGAAAATCGACAAAGGTCTGGAAGAGCAGGCCAATGGCGTTCAGGTGATGAAACCGATCCCGGGCCTGGCCGAGACCTTGGCCAAAGCTGATGGCGTATTTGGCACCAAAGAACGGTCTGTCATTCACGAAGCAAATGCCGATGGCATCGCCGCCGTCGTCTCACAGCAGTTCGATGTTGGGCGTGAGGTGATCAATGCAGGCATGATTCCGATTATTGAGCCCGAGGTGAACATTCATTCCGAAAGCAAGGCAGCAGCCGAAGACATTCTGAGGGCAGAACTGCTGAAGAACCTGGACCAATTAAATGATGATCAGGATGTCATGCTGAAGCTGACGATCCCCAACCAGGCGAACCTGTATGATGATCTGGCAGATCACCCGCGCGTGCTGCGCGTTGTGGCCCTTTCTGGCGGATATTCGACAGAACAGGCCTGTGATCTTTTGGGACAGAACGGGAAGATGATTGCATCGTTCTCGCGCGCATTGACCGAAGGTTTGTCCAAACAGCAGTCCGAAGCTGAATTCAACGCGGCCTTGGGTGGAAACATAAACAAGATCTTTAGCGCGTCCGCGTGATTCCGGGCGCCTTGCGGGGCGCCTTTTTCATTCCGGTTTGAGGAATTCGCGGCGCAAGTGTGAAGCCTTTTCGCGCATGACACAGCCCGTGGCGTGATCATTGACCAATCCCATCGCCTGCATGAAGGCAAATACGGTCGTGGGGCCGACAAACTTCCAGCCACGTTTCTTAAGGTCTTTCGACATCGCCACAGATTCCGGCGAAGTTGATGCGGTTTGTGGGTCTGGCGGTGTTTCAGCTTCGTATTGCCAGACATAGGCAGCTAAAGATCCTTCAGTTTCGATCAACTCTTGCACACGGCGGGCATTGTTAATCACAGCCTCGATCTTACCGCGATGCCGTATGATGCCTTTGTCTTGCAATAGGCGCTCGATATCTACATCAGTAAACGTGGTCATCTTGTTGAAATCAAAGTCATAAAACGCGCTTCGAAAATTTTCGCGTTTGGACAGAATCGTGCGCCAGCTGAGGCCGGACTGAAAGCTTTCAAGGCACAGTTTTTCGAACAACCGCTGATCATCAGCCACCGGGTAGCTCCATTCATTGTCATGGTATTCGAAGAATTCAGGCGCAGACTGACACCATGCGCAGCGGGGTTGCCCATCCGGGCCGGAGATGGTCTCGCTCATGAATGTACCCTTTTTGTTCCTGCCAGCTTAAACGCAGGATCAGGAACAACGCAAGGGGTCATCGCCGTTCGCTATACCAGTTTAGTACAAACACGCGAATGGCCGACGCCAGACCGGTTTCTGGATCGCGCGCCACATCAATCTCCGCAGCCAACACATTGATTGGAATATTTTTCTGCTTGGCGATATTGCGAAATGCCTGCCAGAATTCATCCTCAAGCGAGACCGAGGTCCGGTGGCCCTTGAGTGTCAGCGAGCGTTTGATGGGACGGCCGCTCATTCATCCAGCTCGTGATTGTCCAGATCACGGCGCGTTTTGTCCTGCTGCAGCTTCACAATCATTTTCTCAGGTTTTGAGCGACCGAATTTCACGGCATTTTCGTCTGCACGGGCCTTTTTTTCGGCCCGCACTTTTTCTTTTCGATACCGGTTCAGGCTGACCGGCTTACCCATCAGTCTTTCGGGCCAATCATTTGTTCGGGACGCACAACCGCATCGAAGGTTGCTTCGTCTACAAAACCCAGCGCGACGGCCTCTTCCTTGAGGGTTGTGCCGTTTTTATGGGCAGTTTTGGCGACGGTGGTGGCGTTGTCGTAGCCGATGGTCGGGGCCAGTGCGGTGACCAGCATCAGTGATTCCTTCATGAGCTTTTCGATGCGCGGCTCATTGGCCTGAATGCCCAGCAACATCCGCTCGGTAAAGCTGTCGGCGGCGTCCCCCAGCAGTTGGATTGACTGCAACAGGTTGTAAGACATCATCGGGTTGTAGACATTCAACTCGAAATGACCCTGGCTGCCGGCAAACTTGATTGCGGCGTCATTGCCCATCACATGGGCCGCAACCTGCGTTAGCGCTTCGGCCTGTGTCGGGTTCACCTTGCCGGGCATGATGGACGAGCCAGGCTCGTTTTCCGGCAAAACCAGCTCACCCAGACCCGAGCGTGGGCCCGAGCCCAGAAACCGGATATCATTGGCGATCTTGTAGCAACTGCCTGCAATCGTTGCCAAAGCGCCTGACAGGAAAACCATGGCGTCATGGGCGGCCAGCGCTTCGAACTTGTTTGGTGCAGTGACGAAGGGCAGGCTGGTGATGTCGGCCATGTGGGCCGCGACGGACTCGCTCCAACCTTTTTGCGTGTTAAGGCCGGTGCCCACCGCGGTGCCGCCCTGGGCCAGTTCATAGATCCCTGGCATGGCAGCCCGCACCCGGGCGATGCCCTGACGAATCTGATGGGCGTATCCGCCGAATTCCTGACCCAGTGTCAGGGGCGTCGCATCTTGCGTATGCGTGCGGCCGATCTTGATGATGTCTTTGAATTGCTCGGCTTTCTGTTCCAGCCCTGAAGCCAGTTTTTCAAGGCCAGGCAGTAGCACATCGCGCACGCTCATCGCTGTGGCGATATGCATTGCGGTTGGGAAGGTATCGTTCGACGACTGGCCCATATTGCAGTGATCATTGGGGTGAACCGGGTCTTTTGAACCGATCACGCCGCCCAGAATCTCAATCGCGCGGTTGGCGATCACTTCGTTCGAGTTCATGTTCGATTGGGTGCCGGACCCGGTTTGCCACACGACCAAAGGGAAGTTGTCGTCAAACTTGCCCTCGATCACCTCACCTGCGGCAGCAATAACCGCATCTGCGATAGTTGCGTCCAGCTTGCCTGTTGCCTTGTTCTGCATGGCGCAGGCCTTCTTGATCACACCCAGCGCGCGCACGATGGCCACCGGCTGCTTTTCCCAGCCGATGGGGAAGTTCATGATCGAACGCTGTGTTTGCGCGCCCCAGTATTTATTGGCGGGAACCTCCAGCGGGCCAAAGCTGTCGGATTCGGTGCGGGTTTGAGACATCGGTCACTCCGTCTGGTATGCAGTCGTATGCCGTTTAGCCCCAGAGAAGCTGCGACGCAATCGGCCAGTTGCGCGCACCATAAACATAAGGGCGTCAAAGGTATAGGCGCGGGGGTGCGTCATTTTTATTGTCCCAGCTTCAGAATGCGCCATTGTGAACCGTACCCGCTTGGCTACAATGTCAGGACCGCCGACTTGGAGAACTAAATGCTCGTATCTCAACGGATTTCGCCTATGAAAGTCGCCGCAACTGCTGTTGGTTTTCTGCTTTGGATCGTTGTGCTGGGCAGCGCCGCAAGGGCCGCCGAAATCACACCCTTTGTCGGCAGTTATGTCGGATCCGCTGATGTGGTTGATGTTGATGGCACGTCCACGCCCCGAGACATGAGCGTGTCCATCCATGAAACAAGCAAAGGATTCAATGTCAGTTGGAAAACGACGACCTATAAATTGGATGGCCGGGTGAAAGAACAAAAGTTCTCGGTCGATTTTCAGCAATCAGATCGCCCTGATGTCTTCTCGGCGGCCATGAAACGCAATGTGTTTGGGCATGAAGTCCCGCTGGATCCGATAAAGGGCGAGCCATTTGTGTGGGGTCGGATTGAAGGGCAAACACTGACCGTGTTTTCATTGTTTATCGACGAGGATGGCGGTTATGAACTGCAACAGTTCGATCGCACCTTGGCGGATGGCGGTCTGAACCTGGCTTTCTCGCGCTTTATCAACGGCGAAAAGTCCCGATCTGTCGAAACATTCCTGATGAAGCAATAAACCCCGCGTTTCGCGGGGTTTTAGTCGGTCTTACTTTCGGAAGCTGTCCAGCGACACCACGTCTGCGTCGTGATGCTCTTCCTCGTCTTCAACCTCGATCATTTCCTCAACTACGGGATCTTCGTCCATCTCATCGTCTGGGCTTTCAAACCTAAGGCCGAATTCGACTGACGGGTCCACGAAGGTCTTAATCGCCTCATACGGGATGTAGAGAGGTTCTGGCTTGTCACCGAAGTTCAGAGTGATCGCAAAGCCGTCATCTCCGACGTCAAGGTTATCGAACCAGTGTTGTACAACGATTGTCATCTCTTCTGGATATCGTTCGCGCAACCATTCCGCGATATCCACGCCATCTTCACGCGTGTCAAAGGTGATGAAGAAATGATGGGATCCGGGCAAACCGGTCTCGGAAACCCCGGTCAGCACGGTTTTTATCAAACCGCGCATGGCGGTGTGCATCAGGTTTCCATAGTCGATGTCTTGCGACATGTGTCATCCTCGAAAGTGGTTGATCTCAGCATAGGGGTTTTGTTCGGAAACGAAAGGGCAGGTATGACCGGATTGATCAGATAAAATATGCAGCCAATCCAGCAACGGCCATCAACGCCAACACAGTCGCCATCCCGAATTTCATGCGGAAAATCAATACTCCGGCGACAAGTGTCAAGGCCAACGCCGTAAAATCCAAACTGCTGACATCCGGAACAGGAAGTGCCACCGGGCCCCATGACTTTTGCGGTACGGATCCGAAAAGAACGTTCAAGGCAAACCACAAGGAAAGATTGAGAATCACTCCAACAACCGCCGCGGTGATTCCATGCAGTGCGGCAGACAATCGGGGGCGGGCGGCAAGGCGGTCGAGATAAGGGGCCGCCAGAAATATCCAAAGGAAACAAGGAACAAACGTCGCCCAGAGTGCCACGGCACCTGCTGCAAGCGCCAGCGAGAGGCCTCCGTTCATTTGGCCGGTCAGCATTGCCACGAATTGGGTGACCAGAATGAGAGGGCCAGGCGTGGTTTCCGCCAGCCCAAGCGCGTCGATCATCTGGTTTGTGCTGATCCAGTGATACTGATCGACCACCGTTTGCGTCATGTAGGCCAGAACGGCATAGGCCCCGCCAAAGGTCACTACGGCCAGCCGGGCAAAGAACCAGCCTAAGTCACTGAGCAGCTGTTGCCCGGTGAAGCTGAGCAAAAACAAGGGACCCAGCCATAAAACCAGCCAAATGGCGGCCGTCCGCACGGGGCGCGCCAGGCTTGGGGCTGCCTGTGTGTCGGTCAGCGGAACTGTTCCCTTGAACGACACATACCCCCAAACTGCAGCCGCCAGAATAATAAACGGAAAGGGGAGGTTCAGCAGAAAGATGGCGACAAATCCCAGCCCTGCAATCATTCGGTGTTCAATATCCGTCAACGCCTTGCGCGACAGGTTGCGCAGGGCCTGCTGGACAATCACGATGACAGTCGCTTTGATCCCAAGGAATGCCGATTGAACAAGCGGCAGATCGCCAAATGCCGCATAAAGCGAGACCAAAACGGCGATTACGATGGCGCCGGGCAGGACAAAAAGACTACCCGCAATCAGGCCACCGGTCACGCCGCGCATTTTCCACCCGGCATAGGTCGCCAGTTGCATCGCCTCGGGTCCCGGCAACAACATGCACAGCGACAAGGCCCGTAGATAAGATTGTTCGTCCAGCCACGGGCGGCGTTCGACAAGTTCTTGATGCATCAATGAGATTTGCGCCGCTGGCCCGCCGAACGACAAAAGGCCAATGCGACCAAACACATGGATCAGTTCTTTCAATGTCGGTGTCATGACTGGCGACCTGTTGGCCAGTCATGACCTTCATCAAACCCATCGCGCGCCCAGCGATACAGCGCATCGTACAGATTCATACCGGCGTCGAGGTTTTCATGATCGTCACGGAATTGGCGCGACAGTCCAACGGAAACGGCGAGCAAACCAGCCGCCTCGGGTGCCAGATCATGTCTGTTGGTGTCCGCAGCTCTTACCACCTGCGCGAGCCGGCCCAAAGGAGCAGAGGAAAGGTTGAATTCCTCCAGCAATGTATCAAACGTGCATCTATCGCCGCGATGGGTCCAAAAGGTGTTTTCGACATCAAAGGGGATGGCATCAAATTTCTCAGCGACGCTTTCAACTTCGGCAGGTGCAACGAACAGAAAACGGGCATTGGGATCAATGAACCGCCGGATCAGCCAAGGGCACGCAATGCGATCGATCTTTGGTCGATGGCGGGTCACCCAGACTGTGCCGCCGGTCGCCAGTGCGGGCAGGGGGGCAACAGGGATGCGCAACGCCTCTGGCAGGTCGCGCCACGCGTACATTCCGCCTTCAAGATATTCAGCTGATTGACCCTCACTGCGCAGCCACGAGACCATTCCCTGACTCAGTTTTTTGCCTTTTTGGCAGATGATGACACAGGGGCGTCCCGAGAGCAGTTGAATCAAACCCGGTATGTCTTTCGCCGGGTGCTGGACGGATCCTGGGATCAGATACGGATCGGCCTCAAAATCCTCGTCGATACAAATATCGACCAGCATTGGTGCTTGCGGCGTGCCGATCAAACGCAGCAGCTGTCGGGGGGCAATTGAATTTGGCGATGCCATGGCATGTTTCCTTATACTGTCGGATACATGCGAAACTTGGGCTGTCGCCTCACGGGGCGTTCGCAATCTTACCCCATGGCACTTGCTAACGTGCAAGCGCCTTGGGGGTCAAGATTGGTTTGCGTCTGATCAGGCCCAGTCGAGCCTTTGCCCGGTCATGCAAACCGGCAATGTGTCCTGCGGAAACTGACCAAGTTGTTCAAACAAGGACACAAAATCGAATTGGTTATAGGCCTCAACCATCTTGTTGTCTTTAAATCGCGCCATGACCTGACCGGTCACCTCAAGCGGTGCGCCATTGTCCGCACGAAATGTTTTGACATGCAGAATGGCCGAAACCCAATCGCCATTCTCGATGATCTTGGGCAAGTTAACCTTGATTTCACCCAAGACGTGCCGGAACGCCATGACCAGATCGCGGAAATCATCTGCACCAACCTGCATTTCCGGAATCAACCCCTCGGCCATAGTTTCGGGCGCGAAGAACTGATCGATAGCGTCAGTGTTTCCATTTTCCCAAACCTCGGAATACCATGTTTTGAGTATGTCTGAATTTGCCATCCCTGCTCTCCTGTCTGTCCGGTCAGACGTTGGCAAAAAGGAATGAACAAACCCTAAATATGCATAGGGAAAGCCAGAAACGCAGACAAATAGGGGGAAATGCAGGTTTCTGTTGCCAGGTACCTGCGAACCCCGCCTTACGCGGCTAGGCGCAAGGGCTTAAGTTTCGGTCTTGCTACTGCTTACGCAGCAACTGCAACCGGAGCACGATTGTCATTTGCAATTGTACTATTTTCGCCGGTAACGGTGGCAGACAGCCGAGACAAAGCTAACCCCTTTAGACGTTCGTCGATCCTATTTCGGCCCCCCGGTTCTGACGAAATCCTCAAATGAAGGATATCTCCAGAAGATATATGGTGGAGCCGCCGGGTACCGCCCCCGGGTCCGATCCGCTTATGACGAGCGCGTTTATGTCCATAGTCCCGAAGGACAAGACTTATATAGGTGAGGTGTCGACCGGATGCAAACTCAGATTACATCCGGTCGACCTTAAGCATAACAATATGTTACGGAGTTCTGTTGATGTTGGCCGCAATTAGCCAGATCGCCAGGACCAGTTCGATTCCACCAAATGTCACAGCCTTGGCCAAAGGTGGATGGTCCAGAAACACGGACACGAACCGCCCCAAAGCCGCCCCGGCATAGACAACACCCAGCATGGCATAGGCCATCGGGTTGTTCAGCCACAGCACGGCGATGCCGGTCACGACGAACAAGCCACCAACCGAGGCGCGCATCTCGCTTAGACCCATTGTGCTGTTGGTGGGCGCCAAATCCAGAGAAGCGGCCGTCCAGGCGGGCGCCAGAAACCCAAACAATCCAAAGCCGATGGTCAGCACGGCGGCGATGACATTCAGTGTTGTGACCATAAACGGATCTTTCCCGTATCAGGCCGCGTATGCGGCGTCGAAAAATTCACGCTCCAACTCGATCGCGCGGTGGAAAAACCGTGTGACCTCGACCTGGGCGCTGGGATCCAGCGTGGGCCAGACCTTGTCGAGTTGACTTCGAAGGTAGTCCACAACGCCCTCGAACCCGTCGCCCGCATGTAGCGTGATCCATTCGGCAAACCAGAACGGAAGCTGATCTTTGGGCGGGTTTTCTGGGCGGGCCCAGGTCAGATACACCCATTCGGCCACCACGAGGACAGCGAGCATGTTCTCATATCGGCCTGATGCCGTCGCCTCGGCCATCAGGTCCTGAAATGCGCGGGTGGCCGGGGCGGCATCATTGCTGGGTTCGGTGCCCAGAGCCTCCATCGCGCGCAGGAAATAGGTGTTTTCAGGGCCGGTGATGACCGCCAGAAATTGCGCCGCAGGGACACTGTCGGCCAAACTCGGGGCATGGGCGATGGCGCTCGCCAGCAGGCGCACGAAGCCATCGACGAATTGATAATCCTGTTCCAGATACCAGCGCATCTTATGCACGGACAGAGTGCCGTCGGCCATTTCACGCGTGAAGGCGTGTGTGGTTGCGGCCTGCCAATCGGCGGATTTGCCCTGACGCAGCATGTCTGTCGGGCGCGTGCTGTCTTGCATTCGGAAGCTCCATGAAATGTCCTCGGCAGACAAAGCGTGTTTGAGATGCAAGTGCAAGGTCACCCGAGCGCAGACCAGAGCCCCAACACACCAACCAAAATCAGGCTAAGCGCCCAGATCAGTTCGAGATTGAACCAGCTGCGCGATAGAAACTGCAGGCCCAACCAGCGATAAACGGCATAGGCGAGAAGACCGCCGCCCAGGATCATCGCGGCGGTGTGGATCGCGGCGACCGCAAGAACCAGCAGGCCATTTGTGGCCATGATCTCGGAGACGGCGCGGTGGCCTGCGTCCAGTTCATCCAGCCCGCAGAGCCCGAGGTAGATGGGCACCAGCATCAGGGCGGCCCCGTGCGCCAATGCCACCAGAAAGGACCACAGGGCCAGTTTGCTGGGCGGGATGCGGGACAGCATCCGCGGATGGCGGCGCGTGATAGCGATATAGAGGCCCATGGCGATGACAATCAGAGCGGCGCCAATGCGGATTTCCTTTTGGTAATCCACCAGCACCGCCATCAGCGCGAAGGGCAAAAGCACCCCCAGCATGGCCACAAAATGCCCGCCCGCCAACGCCGCCAGCGCGCGCCACAGCGCCGATTGTCGTTGTTCCATCAATGCGGACGATACCGCCAGCGGCCATCCCATGCCGGGATTCAACCCGTGATAAGCGCCGCTGACTACAACGGCCAGCCAAAGGCCAGCCGTTGATGTCATCAACCATTCCAAATCAGACGGAGGGGTAGCAGAAGCTGTCCGTCGAACAGTCGCCGCCTTCTAGCCGGATTTGGTGGGCACGGTAGCCGTCAGGAAAGTCGACCCAGAATTTCGGATCCAGTGTCAGACCTCCGTTCTCGCCGACATCAGCCTTGACCATGGCCGCGCCACGTTCACCGGGGTAGAATTGATCATCCCAGGTGGAATACAGCGAATTGGTCCAGTAGACCCGTTTGCCGTCACGGCTGATTTCGACCATTTGCGGGCCGTAGCCAAAGTCCTGACCGTTTGGGTGTTTGGTCTTTTTGACGATCCCGCCGACCTCGACCTTACCGGCCAGTTTCGGGTTCATCGGGTCTGAGACATCGTATTGATGCATCTCACCGGTGCCCCAGCAGGCAACATACAGGTATTTGTCGTCCAGACTAAGGTCGATATCCGTGACCAGTGGTGGCACAGCCGAGAACCCCTTGAGCAACTCGGGCAGGTCATTCGGGTCTGCGGCTTGCGGGTCGATGGTGATGGTTTTCTTGGCTTCGAACGTGCCATCATCATTGCGCCACCATGTGAAGATCGCGCCTTGCAGGTTGGTCGTGTCCACAACCACGCCGCAGAACCCATATTGCTTGACCGGGTCATGAGCAGGGCGGATCTCCAGCGCCATCTGATGGTTTTCCCCCAGATCAATGGTCTGGATATTGGTCCGGTTTCGCAGGTTCCAGAAATGGATGCTGTGCCCGTATTTGTTGGACAGCAAATCCTCGGCCACAATCCCGTTTTCATATTGCGGCGGCAGGCCCCATTCGGAACTGACCATGTAGTCGCGCGGCAGATTCCACCAGAAATCATAGTGTTTGTCCTGTACGCCACGTTCGATTTCATAGCGTCCGATGATCTCAAAGCTTTCACAATCCATGATGAAGATGCCCGGAGGGCCATCTGTACCGTCCTTACCCGCACCGCCCAGGGTGCTGACATAGATGCCTTCGGGGCCGCAATGGATCGTATGTGGGCGGGAATACCCTGTCTTAGCAAAGACTTCTTCGGGTTCGATAATCTTGTGGATCTTCGCCTCCAGCGGGTTCTTCACATCGATGATGTAGATCCGGCTGGATCGAATGCCGGGAATGATCAAATACCGACGCTCGAGGAAGGCATGGCCACTAAGGGGCGACAAGGAAGACGAACAGGCGTTTCATCCGAAGTGGTGAAACTCATCACCTTTTTCCGGCATGATCACCTGATGCACGATTTTGCCAAAGTCGTCCGATGTCGGATCGACATTCACAACCGCCAGCCCATCAGGTTGCGAAAAGTCAGGACTGAGCATCAGCGTAAAAGCAAGTGTCTCAGTCGGGCCCTCCATTGCCAGTTTGGCCGATGGATAAAAGGTAGGGTCCGGTCTTTGGTTCATAACGTCCTCCCGTAAGCAATTGATATTCAATTTTTATTGAGAGTTCCGGTCTTGATGCCGGATGACATCCTTCTGCGTGCTCGTGTGCCCTTGTGCCTGTTTCTTTGCCTCGAATTCGGGCCTGATGTGGGATCAGGCGGGTTTGCGTCGCCGCTCAGCCACATCATGGGCTAGCAGACGTGTGTAGGATTCAAGATCGACCAAAGTATTGTCTACGGTCTCGGCGTCCCGCGCCTCAAGCGCGTCGGCGATTTTCTCATGCAACAGAATGATTTCTTCGCGGGAACGCGCAGTGAAGGTGATCATGTTCATCAAGGGCTGCATCGCTTCGACAGCGCCAGCCAGTTGGTAGGACAACACCGGGTTGCCTGCGCCATCGACCAGGGCCCGGTGGAAGGCCACATCTGAGGCGCAGAAAGCCTCATCCGTCAGACCGGGTTGAGACTGCCGAAAAATCTCGGCGCGCATAGTGGCCAGTTGATCCGCTGTGCGCCGTTCCGCCGACATAGGCGCGCAGGCCCGTTCCAGCGCATATCGCGCCTCGCATGCTGTGTCGAAGGTCACCGCATTCATCGACAGCAACAGGGTCGAGGTGGTGACTTGCTGCGAATAGGCGTCCTGAAAGCTCAGCCGATTGACAAATGCCCCCCCGGAAGCGCCGCGTTGCGTCCGGATCAGCGATTGCGCGGCCAGACGTTTCAAGGCTTCTCGTACGGTGGGGCGCGAAACCTGAAACTGATCCGACAATTCGGCTTCGGACGGCAAGCGTTCATCGACGATCAACTCTCCGGACACAATGGCATCGCGGATGGCCTGTGCAATTTGGGCAGACAGGTCAGCAGGTTTTTGAGGGTCGATTTTCATGTTTCGGGAACCGTGGATCAATTTTTATTTGTCTGACATTTAAAAGTCTGACATTTGAAAAGCAAGAGATGAGTCGGGAGGGACACGTGAGTCGCGCAATGCTTCGCAGCGGTTTATGGCTGGGCTTTTACGCCATGATCCTGTGGTCATGGTGGATCATGTTCTCGATGAGCCGGGACATGGATCTGGATTGGATTGGTCGTCCGGGCCCAATGGGCGAGGCGATGCGCGCCATGGACCCGCGCATGGACATGTACATGCCCATGGCCAAGTTCGGCCCGTTGTTCTGGATGTGGGCAATCATGATGGCGGCGATGATGCTGCCGACGTTGGTGCCCACCTTGCGCAGCTATGAAGACCTGATCCGCAGCGCTGACGGGTCGCGCGCCGGGTGGTTGGGCGTATTGACCGGTTATTTCGTAGTGTGGGTTGGTTTTGCCGCCCTGATCACGGGTATTCAGCTTGTATTGCTGTTTGGCGGCGTTGTGGACATGCTGGGCATAGCCAAATCCAACTGGATCGCAGGCGGATTGCTGATCGCTGTTGGCGCTTTCCAGTTCACCCGTGCGAAAGAGGTCTGTCATGGCGTGTGCCACGCCCCAATGACCTATTTCCTGGGCCACTGGAAACCCGGTTTTACAGGCGGCCTGCGCATGGGTCTTGGATTGGGCGCGTTCTGTGTCGGCTGTTGCTGGGGCTTTATGGCGCTGGGGTTCGTTGGCGGTGTCATGAGCCTGTTGTGGATGGGGCTGGCAACCCTGTTCATGGTTTTGGAAAAACTCCCCCAGATCGGTCATGTCGTGACCCGACCGATGGGGTTCTTATTGATCGCAGGCGGCGCCGCACTGCTGATCTATCCCATTGTATACGGAGGATAAGCCTATGGCTAAAAACAGAAAACCAGAATCCGACAGGTTGCCTATTAGTCAACGGATCGACAGTCGCATGCCCAACCCAAAGCGGCGCGAGATGAGCCCGACGGAATGGTCTATCAAAGGTGAGCTGATCCTGAACTGTTCCTGTGATGTGTTTTGTCCCTGCGTTGTGTCTCTGGGCGCGCACCCGCCGACCGAAGGGCATTGCCACGCTTGGATGGGCGTGATCATCGATGAAGGCCATTTCGAAGGTGAGGACCTGTCGGGTCTGAATGTGGGTCTGCTGGTCGATATCCCCGGACGCATGGGTGAGGGGCAGTGGAAGGTCGCGGCTTATGTGGACGAGCGGGCCAGCGGCAAAGCGTACAATGGTCTGCTACAAATCTTCAGCGGTCAGGCGGGAGGAACCACGGGTCTGTTCACCATGCTGGTCAGCGAAATCATCGGTGCCGAACGCGCCCCGGTCCAGATCGAGCGGGACGGCAACAAGCGTCGGATCGCGATTGGGCGCAAGATACAGGGCGAGATCGAAATGCTGGCGGGTCAGGACCCGGAGCACCCGGTCATGGTGTCGAACTCAAAATACTGGATGGGTCCGGACATCATCGTAGCCCGTGGGACCAAATCGCGGGTGCGTGACTATGGCCGCATTTGGGACTTTGGCGGTAAATCCGCCGAAATTTGCCCCATCGACTGGCATGGACCAAAGTGATGATCACCCGTGCCTATGTCCGCGAAATGGCGCGCTATAACACGTGGCAAAACAACCAGTTGGCAGAGTTCTTTGGAGGCTTGACCCAAGAAGAATTAACACGCGAGCGTGGGGCTTTTTTCGGGTCGATCCTGGGGACGGCAAACCATTTGCTCTGGGGCGACTGGATCTGGATGTCGCGCTTTGACAAAGGCGAAGGCCCCAATTGCGGAATACCGGAAAGCACCGCGATCTGCGCGGATCTGAGCGAATGGCAACCGCTGCGAAGCACCATGGATTCGCGCATAACAGACTGGGCCAAGAGCTTGGGCGATGGCCCTTTAACGGGTGAGTTCACGTGGTTTTCAGCTGCGAAACAAGACGATGTTACAGTGCCTTACGCACGAAGCATCATCCATTTCTTCAATCACCAGACCCATCACCGGGGACAAATCCACAAAATGCTGACTGAAACCGGCTCAGCCGCGCCTGTCAGCGATCTTGTCTTTATGCCAAAGGAGGTGTGAATGCCGCAGATTTCCTTGTCGCGCCGCTTGCGGCGAACACCATTCTCCGACGGTGTCCAAGCTGCAGGCGTGAAAGCGTATACGGTTTATAACCATATGTTATTGCCCACGGTTTTCGAAAGCGTACAGGTTGATTATCGACACCTGAAGGACCATGTTCAAGTTTGGGATGTGTCCTGCGAGCGGCAGGTCGAACTGCGCGGCCCCGATGCGGCGCGGTTGATGCAGATGCTGACGCCCCGAGATTTGCGTGGCATGCTGCCGGGCCAGTGCTTTTACGTGCCTATCGTCGATGAAACAGGTGGCATGTTGAACGATCCGGTCGCTGTTAAACTGTCCGAGGATCGTTGGTGGGTTTCTATCGCCGACAGCGATTTGTTGCTGTGGGTCAAGGGCTTGGCCAACGGCTATCGACTGGACGTGTTGGTGGATGAGCCGGACGTGTCACCGCTGGCTGTGCAGGGACCAAAGGCCGAAGACCTGATGGCGCGTGTCTTTGGCGACCGGGTGCGGGACATTCGGTTCTTCAAGTTTGACATGTTCCAGTTCGAAGGTCGGGATCTGGCCGTCGCACGCTCGGGGTATTCCAAGCAGGGCGGTTTTGAGATCTATGTCGAAGGCGGGGATATCGGTATGCCTTTGTGGAATGCGCTGTTCGCTGCGGGCGAGGACCTTCAAGTGCGCGCCGGATGTCCGAATTTGATCGAGCGGATCGAAGGTGGCTTGCTGTCTTATGGCAACGACATGACCGACGATAACACTCCGCATGAATGCGGGTTGGGCAAGTTCTGCAACACTCATACAGCGATTGGCTGCATCGGTCGGGACGCCTTGCTGCGCGTCGCCAAGGAAGGACCTGTTCAGCAAATCCGGCCAATCGCGATCGAAGGAGACGCAGTGCCGCCATGTGATGGTCCCTGGCCGGTATATGCAAATGGCAAACGGGTGGGGCAGGTGACATCTTCTGCCTGGTCCCCGGATTTCAAAACAAACGTGTCGATCGGTATGCTGAGGTTGAGCCACTGGGATGCCGGTACGAATGTGGAGGTCGAGACACCTGACGGCATGCGCCGCGCAACGGTGCAAGAGAGGTTCTGGATTTAACGTGGTATGGGGGCTCTGCCCCCGTTGCTGCGCAACTCCCCCGGGATATTTTTGGCCAGATGAAGTGTGAATCCGGTCGCGAAACAACGAAAGGAAGCTTTGGATGTTCAATGCATTGGTGATGGAAAAGGATGAGGAAAGCGGTTTGGCGAGCGCCTCGGTTCAGCAGCTTTCTTTGGATGCGCTGCCACATGGCGACGTGACTGTGGCTGTCGAGTATTCCACCGTGAACTATAAAGACGGTTTGTGCATGTCGCCAAAAGGGGGCGGGTTGGTGCGGTCTTATCCTCATGTGCCCGGCATCGATTACGCCGGTACGGTCGAGGCGTCCTCGGATGATCGTTACAAGCCCGGTGACAAGGTTGTTCTGACCGGTTGGCGCGTGGGCGAGGCGCATTGGGGTGGCTATTCACAGAAAGCCAACGCTTTGGCGGACTGGCTGGTGCCCTTGCCAGACGGTCTGGATGCGCGTCAGGCTATGGCAGTCGGAACCGCTGGCTTTACCGCGATGCTGGCCGTTATGGCTTTGGAAGATCATGGCATGACACCCGATCACGGGCCCGTGCTGGTGACTGGCGCTGCGGGTGGCGTCGGATCGGTTGCGACGGCTATTCTGGGTCATCTGGGCTATGAGGTTGCGGCTGTCACGGGCCGCCCGGAAACCGGAGATTACCTCAAATCCCTTGGGGCCACGACAATTGTTCCGCGTGATGAGCTGAACGAGACCACCAAACGCCCGCTGGAGAGCGAAAACTGGGCGGGTTGTGTTGATGCGGTTGGCGGCGAAATGCTGGCGCGTGTGTTGGGGCAAATGAAGTACGGCGCGTCCGTTGCCGCGGTTGGTCTGGCGGGCGGGGCGGCATTGCCTGCAACCGTTATTCCGTTCCTGTTGCGGGGGGTGAACCTGCTGGGTATCGACAGCGTCATGCAGCCTTATGACAACCGCGTTCGGGCCTGGCAGCGCGTCGCCACAGACTTGCCGATGGACAAGCTGGAAGCGATGGTTCACCCGGCCGCTTTGTCCGATCTTTCCCAGCTGGGCGCAGACATTCTGAAAGGTCAGGTCAAGGGCCGTGTGGTTGTTGATGTGAACGCCTGAAGGCAAAACACACCCTTTAACCGGCTGACCCGCAGGTTGGCCGGTTTTCCAACTAAGATGTTGACGAAAAATGGCCGAAACAACTCTGGCCATTGGTACAATTCCTGATCATGATTGCTATACATCCCAATTGTGATGGCTTAAGACCCATCCAAACATCACCTGAAGACGGGGAGTGAGCAGCATGTCTGACGACTTTGAATTGGACACCGATGATTTGAAACGCCGCATGGATGGCGCGATGGCTAATCTCAGAACCGAATTCGCCTCGCTGCGGACCGGTCGCGCGTCGGCCTCGATGCTCGAACCTGTGATGGTGGACGCCTATGGCGCGATGACACCGATCAACCAGGTGGGCACAGTAAACGTCCCGGAACCGCGTATGGTCACGGTCAATGTTTGGGACAAGGGCCTTGTGGGCAAAGTGGAAAAAGCGATCCGCGAAAGCGGGTTAGGGATCAATCCTCAGCTGAATGGCACGATCATCATGCTGCCGATCCCGGAACTGAACGAAGAACGCCGCCGCGAGTTGACTAAGGTGGCCGGGCAATATGCGGAAAGCGCGCGTGTGTCCGTTCGCAACGTTCGTCGTGACGGCATGGACCAGATCAAGAAGGCCAAGGCCGACGGCATGTCCGAAGATGATCAGAAATTCTGGGAAAGCGAAGTTCAGGACCTGACGGACGAGATGATCAAGGCCGTGGATGCCGCGCTTGAGAACAAGCAGTCCGAAATCATGCAGGTCTGAACCGGTACAATGCCCAAAGATCCCCAACCCGAACAGCATGCCGGCCCGCGCCACGTCGCCATCATCATGGATGGCAATGGCCGCTGGGCACAAGCACGCGGGCGGCCTAGGCTATTTGGTCACCATGCAGGCGCACGCCGCGTGCGCGAAGTGGTCGAGGCCTGTCCGGGATTGGGCATCAAATATCTGACGGTGTTCGCTTTTTCGACAGAAAACTGGAAACGGACGCAGGTTGAAGTTGCCGGATTGATGAGCCTGTTTCGGCGCTACATTATCAAGGAAACCACAACGCTGGCAAAAAACGGCATTCGCGTGCGTTTCATTGGCGATCGGGTGCGACTGGATACCAAGCTGACCGATTTGATGGATACGCTGGAAGAGGAAACCAAAAACAACGATCTGGTTCATCTGACTGTCGCGTTGAACTACGGGGGCAGGGATGAGGTGGCGCGGGCGACCAAACGCCTCGCCCTCGACGTGGCCGAAGGCCGGTTGCGGCCCGAGGATGTAGATCAGGAAACGCTACCGAAATACCTGGATACACGTGTTCTGCCGGATCCGGATCTGGTGATCCGGACCAGTGGCGAAGCGCGGATTTCGAACTTTCTGCTCTGGCAATCGGCGTATTCGGAATACGAGTTCATCGACACGCTCTGGCCTGATTTCACCGCGGATGAGTTGGAACGCCTGTGCCGCAACTACGGGTCGCGCGAACGGCGGTTCGGAGCGGTTCCGGCATGAGCGACGGCCGATGGTCTGATCTGACCACACGGGTTCTGTCTGCGATCGTTTTGGTTGCGATTGGCTCGATCGAAGTTTGGCTGGGCGGAATCTGGTTCGAGGTATTCATCGCCGCAGCCTGCGGTCTGATGGCCTGGGAACTGGTCCGCATGATTGAACCACAGCGGGCAGGCATGGCTGTGCAGTTGGGCATTCTGACTGGTGTCGGGGTCATTCTAAGCTATCACCTACCACCCCTGTACAAAGTACCGTTTCTGCTCGCTCCAGCGTTGGTCGGAGCAGGGCAGGTCAGCCATTCCCGTGGATTGTATGCCTTGTTCGCCATCTGGATCGCAGCCGCGGGGCTAGGGTTCATATCCATTCGCGAAAACATGGGTTTTGGCTGGATGATTTGGCTGATCTCGGTCGTGGTGGTCACGGATGTTGCTGGCTATTTCGTCGGCAAAGCCTTCGGCGGCCCTAAGTTCTGGCCAAAGGTTAGCCCTAAGAAAACATGGTCCGGCACCGCCGGGGGATGGGTTGCTGCGGCGCTTGTCGGGACACTGTTTGCCCAGCACGGCGGGTTTGGTGTGGCCTTTGTGGTTGTCTCGGTTCTGGCGTCGATGGCTAGTCAGGCGGGCGACATAGTCGAAAGCGCTATGAAACGCAAATTTGGCATCAAGGACAGTTCGAACCTGATCCCCGGACATGGCGGGTTTCTGGACCGTTTCGATGGTATGATGGGGGCCGCGTTGTTCGTGCTGATTGCCGGCTTGATCTACGCGCCCGGAGCCATGTGATGCGGAAAGTATCGATTTTTGGGGCAACCGGCTCGATCGGTCAAAACACGATCGATCTGATCGCACGTGATCCCACCGCCTACGATGTTATCGCGCTGACGGGCGGGGCGAATATCGCGCAACTGGCGGCAGATGCCCGCAGGTTGGGTGCTGATCTCGCGGTCACCGCCCATGAGGACCGACTGCACGATCTGAAGGATGCGCTGCAAGGCAGCGGTGTCGAAGTTGCTGCCGGTGAGAGTGCCATTGCCGAGGCTGCAGCACGGCCAGCCGATTGGGTAATGTCGGCGATCGTTGGCGCCGCTGGCTTGGCGCCGGGGATCGAGGCCTTGAAACAGGGAACAACGCTGGCGCTGGCAAACAAGGAAACGCTGGTTTGTGCTGGTGCGCTGGTTTTGGACACGGCGCGGACACATGATGCCAGTATCCTGCCGGTGGACAGCGAACATTCGGCAGTGTTTCAGGCGTTGGCCGGTGAGGATATGGACGCGGTTGAGCGGGTGATTATCACCGCCAGCGGTGGCGCATTTCGGGATTGGCCTTTGCAGGAGCTGGCCAAAGCCACTGTCGAGCAGGCGTCAAACCATCCAAACTGGAACATGGGTCAACGCATCACGATCGATAGCGCATCCATGTTCAATAAGGCATTAGAGGTCATAGAGACCCGAGAGTTCTTTGGCATTGACCCGGATCAGATCGAAGTTCTGGTGCATCCGGAATCCATAGTGCATGCGATGGTGGGGTTTCGCGACGGGGCGGTGATGGCCCATATGGGCGCGCCTGATATGCGTCATGCCATTGGATATGCACTGCATTGGCCAGAACGGCAGGCTCTGCCTGTGCAAAGGCTGGATCTGGCGAAGCTGGGGCAGTTGCGCTTTAGCGACCCGGACCTGGCGCGGTATCCGGCGCTGAAACTGGCGCGCGATGTCATGGCGCGCGGCGGTTTGTCAGGTGCCGTGTTCAACGCAGCCAAGGAGCGTGCGCTGGACCATTTCATTGCACGCCGGATCGAATTTCTGAATATGGCCGAGGTCGTGGACGCGGTTCTGGAACGGTTCGACGCAACGGGTGGTCTTATTGATGCCCCTATGACACTTGATAACGTGTGGAAAACAGACCATCTGGCACGTCAATGGGTTGATGATGCCGTGATCAAACGAGCAGGATAAAATTTTGGACGTACTTTCTCTGATTCCACAGTTTGGCAATTTGCTTTGGACTATTGTGGCCTTCGTGATCGCTTTGTCGGTGATAGTCGCAGTTCATGAATACGGCCATTACATCGTTGGCCGGTGGTCTGGAATCCATGCCGAGGTGTTTTCGATCGGGTTTGGCCCCGTACTCTGGAGCCGTATGGACAAGCGTGGCACGCGGTGGCAGGTCGCTCTGTTGCCGTTTGGTGGATACGTCAAATTTCTAGGCGATGCCAATGCCGCTTCGGGCAAAGACGAAGAGGCGATGGAAGAAATCACCGAACAAAGCCCGGAAGAGCTGCGACGCACGATGCATGGCGCCCCCCTTTGGGCCCGCACGGCGACAGTTGCAGCAGGGCCGGTGTTTAATTTCGTCATGTCGATTCTGGTGTTTGGGATGATCTTCTGGTCGCAGGGCGTATCACGCGAGCCTTTGACCGTCGGAACACTGCAACCTTTGCCGGGAACAGAACAAGGGTTGCAGGAAGGCGACGAAATCGTTGCGATCGCCGGGATCCCGACACCTGACTTCGATGAAGAAGGGGCCTGGGGTGACTTCACGGATTCGCTGCCGGTGGAACCCATTCTGGATTACACTGTCATCCGCGACGGCCAGACGATTGACGTGGCCGCACCCTGGTTGTTCCCGCCCTTGATCCGGCAAGTGACCCCCCGCAGCGCCGCCATGGATATCCAACTGGCGCAAGGGGACGTGATTACCTCCGTGAACGGAGAGCCGATCTTTGCGTTTGAACAACTCAAGGACTTTGTCGAAGGCTCGGACGGGCGGGTTTTGTTGCTGAACGTCTGGCGAGACGGCGCTGATCTTGAGTTTGCCCTTGCACCGCGTCGAACCGACGAGCCGCAAGCTGATGGTGGGTTCGTAACCCATTGGCGTATCGGTATTGTCGGCGGCATGATGCTGGAGGCCGCGACCGAGCCTGCAGGTTTGATAGAATCGCTTTCTGGTGGTGTGCAGCAGACCGTACGGATCATCGAAGGGTCGCTGTCCGGGATGTGGCATATGGTGACGGGGGCGATCAGCACCTGCAACATATCCGGTCCGATTGGAATCGCCGAAACCTCGGGTGCGATGGCCAGTCAGGGTGCGCAGAACTTCATCTTTTTCATTGCTGTTTTGTCTACGGCCGTTGGGTTACTGAATCTGTTTCCGATCCCGGCACTGGATGGGGGTCATCTGGTGTTTTACGCCTACGAGGCAGTCGCCGGAAAACCGCCAAGCGACAAAGCGCTGCGGGTTCTGATGGGCGTCGGCATCACGCTGATTCTCAGTCTGATGTTGTTTTCTTTGACCAACGACCTGTTTTGCTGATTGAGGCGGGTGCGGCATAGAAATGCCGCACTAATGCCGCATTCTTGGGCTACTGAAATCGCGCTGGTTGAGGGTCTATTATGACAAATACGATGCAAAAATCCTATCAGAGCCTGAGTTTCCTGTTCATGCTGAATTGGGACATGCTTTTGAGCTTTGCAGTCACCGCTTTGGCGCTGGCGGGCGGCGCATATCTGGCTGGCATGTGATTCTTCACTCTCTTCTCGATAGACTGCGGAACTGATCAATATTTCGGTGCGAATGTTGGCCTTTTGACAAGACCAACTATTCCCGTTACTCAGCATTAAATTCTTGAAATGCTGGGTAGAGAACAAAAATGACCAAAGGGCGTGGCGCGGGTACATCCTGCGGGGGGCAAAAGCCAACAAACAAGATTTTGTGGCGGACGCTAACGTTTTTTTTCCTGTTTGCAGCAGCAAGTTTACTGGCTTTGCCGCAAGAAGCACGGGCGCAGAACTTCACCATCAATTCTTTTGATGTCGACGGCAACCGCCGCATCGAAACCGGGACAATCATAGCGCGAACAGGCATTGAGCCTGGTCAGACCGTGACCGCAGGGCAGTTGAACGATGCCTATCAGCGTTTGCTTGACAGTGGTGTTTTTGAAACAGTCGAACTGACACCGCGCGGCAGCACGCTTGTCATCGAAGTTCAGGAATACCCGACGATCAACCAGATCAGTATCGAGGGGAATCGCCGCGTAAAGGATGACGTTCTGATGGATGTCATCTCGTCTCAGCCCCGTCGTGTGTTTACACCTCAGGTTGCCGAAGCGGATGCGGATTTGATTGCCGAGGTCTATTCGGCTCAGGGCCGCGTGTCCGCGACCGTTATCCCGCGCATCATCCGACGCAGCGACAATCGCGTGGATCTGGTTTTCGAAGTGGCCGAAGGTACAGCCATCGAGGTTGAACGCGTTAGTTTTGTGGGCAACCGTGCATATTCCGACCGCCGCCTGCGTCGTGTTCTTGAGACCAAGCAGGCGACATTCCTGCGGACGTTCTTCCGGAGTGACACATTTATCGGCGACCGGATCGAGTTTGATAAACAGGTCCTTCGCGATTTCTACCTGTCACGCGGATACATTGATTTCCGTGTGAACAGCGCCAACGTTGAATTCACACGTGAGCGGGATGCATTTTTCCTGGTCATGAACATCACCGAAGGCCAGAAATTCTCGTTCGGGCAGATCAGCACCGTCAGCGAAATTCCGGGTGTTAACGCAGCAGACTATCAAAACGCCCTGAAGATCAAGCCCGGCGTGACTTATTCGCCGACCCTGATCGAAAACTCGATCGCCCGTCAGGAGCGTTTGGGTGTCAAACAAGGCGTTGATTTTCTGCGTGTCGAGCCGCGTGTTACACGCAATCCTCGCGATCTGACGCTGGATGTTCAGTTTGTTCTGACCAAAGGACCGCGCGTCTTTGTCGAGCGGATCGATATCGAAGGCAACACCACAACACTTGACCGTGTGATCCGCCGTCAGTTCGACACCGTCGAAGGTGACCCGTTCAATCCGCGCGAAATCCGTCAGGCGGCAGAGCGCATCAATGCACTGGGCTTCTTTGCCACTGCCAATGTAGAACCGCGTGAAGGGTCGACGCCGAGCCAGGTTATTCTGGATGTGGATGTCGAAGAACAACCCACCGGGTCGCTCAGCCTCGGCGGTAGCTACTCGGTCACTGACGGTTTCGGTTTGGCCGTGGGTCTTAACGAAGCTAACTTCCTTGGACGCGGACAGAACCTTGGTATTTCGATCTCAACGGCCCAGGATTCCGAGCAGTATACGATCGACTTCACCGAACCTTACCTGTTGGGACGGAAACTGCGCTTTGATCTGGGGCTGGGTCTGGCGTCTACGAATTCAAGCTTTGCGAGCTATGATACCAAACGTGTTTTCTTCAACCCACAGCTCAGCTACGCGATTGGCGAATTGTCAGCGGTCCGTTTGCGCTATGGCTGGGAACGCAGTGAGATGAGCCAGCAGGATGACGAAACCAATGGCGCGGTCATTTCCTCGGAAATCGATCAGGGGAAACGAATCTCAAGCTCTTTGGGTCTGTCCTATGTCTATGACAGCCGTATCGGTGGTTTGAATCCAAACGCAGGCGTTTTGTTTGAGGTTGGTGTTGACGCTGCCGGACTTGGCGGTGACAACAAATTCGTCAAAACCACTGCGCGCGGCGTCGCTCAGACAAAAGTGCTTAGCGAAGAAGTGACCTTGCGCGCGTCGCTGGAACTTGGCGCCCTGCATTGGAGCGGCAATGACTTCAGTCGAACCATTGACCGTTTCGTTCTGGGACCGAATACATTCCGAGGCTTCGAGCCTGCCGGCCTTGGTCCGCGCGACTTGTCCAACGGGCAGGATGACGCCATCGGAGGCAACTATTACTGGGTTGCGCGTTTTGAAACGGACTTCCCTCTGGGGCTGCCCGAGGAACTGGGTTTGCGTGGCGGTCTGTTCTACGATGTGGGCAACCTGTACAACATCGACAACGTGAATACTGCAGGGGCAAATATTGTTGGTGCAAACGGTGCTATTCGTCACGTTATCGGCATATCAGTTCTGTGGGATACGCCGTTCGGCCCGCTGCGTTTCAACTTCTCGAAGGCACTGAAGAAAGAAGACTTCGACAAGGAACAGAATTTTGACCTGACCATTCAGGCCAGGTTCTGATTTGCGATGCTGAGTGTCTTTTTGACGCAACGACAGGGCCCGCTTCGGGCCCTGTGTGTTTTCCTGGCCTTTTTTCTGGCCGTCCCAACCTTTGCGCAACAACTGGAACTGGGTGTGCCCCAACCGGGTGTGTTGACGATTTCCAGCGAAAGGTTGTTTTCTGATTCCGAATACGGCCAACGGGTTATGGGCGTGATCGAACGAGAAAGCACGTTGTTGGCTGAAGAGAACGAACGGATCGTTGCAGAATTGAGCAAAGAGGAAAAAGATCTGACGGAAAAGCGCGCGAGTCTTGAAGCAGATGAGTTTCGCCCATTGGCCGAGGCATTCGACAGAAAGGTCCAGTCCCACCGCGAGGGTCAGAGGGCCAAACTTGATGCGTTGGCAAGACGTAGCGAAGAGAACCGGCAGAGCTTTTTTCAGCTGGCGCGCCCAGTTCTGATTGACCTGTTGCGTGAAACTGGCGCGTCGATGATCCTTGAGCGTTCGAACGTTTTTCTAAGCTCGGATACATCCGACATCACCGATGCCGCTATCGCTCGCATTAACGCAACAATCGGCGATGGCACAGGGTTGCAGGACGGCACCGGCGAATAGGTTTGCTTGCCCTCGGGTTCTGGTATTGCTAACCACGCTGGCAACAAGACATCCAGAACGGGACATCTGCATTATGACCACGGAAACCAAAAGCGCCGACATTCAGCTGATTCAGCGGATATTGCCGCACCGCTACCCGTTTTTGCTGGTCGACAAGGTGGTGGATATCACCGGCTATCAATCCGCTATTGGCATCAAGAACGTGACGATGAACGAACCCCATTTTCAGGGGCACTTTCCCGGCACGCCAATTATGCCAGGCGTCACCATTGTCGAGGCAATGGCCCAGACCGCAGGTGTGATGTTAGGCGTTGGCATGGACGTCATCGACACCGAACTGCTGATTTACTTCATGAGCATCGACAAGTGTAAATTCCGCCGGAAAGTTGTTCCGGGGGATGTGCTTGAGATGCACGTGGAAACCCTGCGCGGCAAAAAGGGTGGCAAGCTGTTCAAATTCAGCGGTCGCGCGACCGTAGAAGGTGAAGTGGCGGCCGAGGCCGAGTTTTCGGCCTATGTCGACTGGGAGATGGAAAAAACGGCATGAGCGGCATTCACCCAAGCGCAATTATCGAAGACGGCGCAAAGATCGGGCAGGACTGTGTGATCGGTCCGTTCTGTTACGTGGGCGCACGGGTCAAGCTGGGTGACCGGGTCGAACTTAAATCTCATGTGGTTGTGACCGGGAATACATCGGTCGGCGAAGACACGGTGATTTTCAATTTCTCGGTCATTGGTGAGATCCCGCAGGACCTGAAATTCGGTGGCGAAGACACGCGTCTGGAGATTGGCAATCGAAATCGCATTCGCGAGCATGTCACTGTGAACACCGGCACAGATGGTGGCGGCGGCGTTACGCGGATCGGTGACGATTGCCTTTTGATGGCGGGGGTCCACGTGGCGCATGACGTACAGATGGGCGACCGCGTCATCATGGTGAACAATGCGGGTGCCGCAGGGCACTGCATCATCGAAGACGATGTGATCATCGGCGGTATCTCGGGTCTGCATCAATGGGTCCGGGTTGGCCGAGGCGCCATTATTGGTGCGCTGACCATGGTGCCAAATGATGTCATTCCATACGGGCTGGTGCAGGCCCCGCGCGGCGAACTGGATGGGCTGAACCTGGTTGGGTTGAAGCGCAAGGGCGTGTCGCGTGAAGACATTTCGGCGCTGCGCGGTGCGTTTCGCGAACTCAGCAAAGGTGACGGCACCTTCATGGACCGCGCCCACAGGGTTGGTGCGGACAATGAAAGCGAATATGTGCAACGCATTGTCGATTTTGTCACCGGGCACAGTGACCGGTCCTTCCTGACACCGGGAAAGTAGAGCCATGCTGGCGCTGATTGCGGGAACGGGCGCATTGCCGAACGAAGTTGTTGCAGACCTTGCCGAGACACCGGTGATCTGCGCGATGGAAGGGTTCATTCCGGACGACTTGTCCGTCGATATTGTTTTTCCTTTGGAACATTTGGGCAGTTTTATCTCTGACCTGAAAGACCAAGGCGTGACGGAAATCTGCATGGCTGGCGCAGTTCAACGTCCGACCGTGGATCCAAGCCGCATTGATGCGGCGACCATGCCATTGGTGCCGGTTCTACAGCAGGCGATCATGACAAGCGATGATGGCGCGTTGCGTGCAGTGATTGGAATATTCGAGAACGCCGGCTTGAGCGTGCGGGCCGCGCATGAAATCGCTCCGACGCTGTTGCCGCCGCTTGGATGTCTGACCGATGCGCAACCCTCGCAAGCGGATCTGGCAGATGCGGATCGCGGCGCAAGTGTTCTAAGCGCCATGGGATCAGCCGATGTCGGCCAAGCCTGTGCGGTGTCAAAAGGGCAAGCGTTAGCGGTTGAGGGCATCTTCGGCACAGCCTGGATGCTGCAATCGCTGACGCAACGACCGGACGCGGGTGGTGGCATCCTGTTCAAAGGGCCAAAGCCGGGTCAGGATCGGCGGGTCGATCTGCCTGCCATTGGGCCCGAGACGGTGACGGGCGCTGTTGCCGCAGGGCTGTCAGGTATTGTCATTGAAAAGGGTGGGGTGATCGTCCTGCAAAAAGACCGTGTGATAGCCGAGTGTAATCGCCTGGGCTTATTCCTCTTCGTGCGCGAGCGTGCTGTCTGATGCGCGTTTTTCTGGTCGCTGGAGAACCGTCTGGCGACCGTTTGGGCGGTGCGCTGATGGAGGGTTTGAAAACCCTGGTGCCGGATATTGAATTCGACGGGGTCGGTGGACCTCTAATGGGAGCCGAAGGCCTCGCCAGCCGCTTTCCAATGTCCGAGCTGAGCGTGATGGGGTTGGTCGAAGTGCTGCCAAAGTTCTTCCACCTCAAACGCCGGATTTCGGAAACGGCGCAGGCCGTTCTGGACACGCAGCCAGACGTTTTGATTACAATCGACAGTCCCGATTTCAGCCTACGGGTAGCCAAACTGGTCAAAGCCAGCAGCACCATTCGCACCGTTCACTACGTCGCGCCCAGCGTTTGGGCCTGGCGTCCGGGGCGGGCGGATAAGATGGCCAGGGTCATCGATCATGTTTTGGCTTTGCTGCCATTCGAGCCGCCCTACATGGAACGCGCCGGGATGGAATGTGACTTTGTAGGTCACCCTGTCGCAAGTGAGCCGGTTGCGACACAAGATGAAATTGCCGCCTTCCGCGCGACCTTTGAATTGGGCGACGCGCCGATTCTTTTGGCATTGCCCGGGTCGCGACGGGGTGAGATTGAACGGCTGTCTGAGTGTTTCCGGGATGCGCTGCACCAGTTCATCTCGGACAGGCCAGAATTCCGTGTTGTCGTGCCGACGGTTGGCGCTGCAATCGATCTGATCAACTCTGTGGTTCCAAGCTGGCCGGGAAACCCGGTTGTGCTGGACCCACGTCACATTGGTGCCGACCAAGCCAGTGCCTACAAACGTGCGGCCTTTGGAGCCGCCGATCTGGCGCTGGCCGCCTCTGGCACGGTCTCGCTGGAACTGGCCGTGCAGAACACACCCATGGTGATCGCTTACAAGCTAAACTGGTTGACGCAGAAAATGGCCGAGCGGATGGTCAAACTGGACACCGTCACGCTGGTCAATCTGGTGTCTGATACGCGCGCCGTGCCTGAATGTCTTCTGGACGATTGCGTGCCCGACAAAATTGCCGCAGCGCTGAATCAGGTCGCTGACGCGCCTGATGCGCAGAGACAGGCCATGGATCTGACAATGGACCGTTTGGGGCGCGGAGGCGAACCGCCGGGCCTCAGGGCGGCAAAGGCTGTTCTGGAACGGATGAACGCCTGATGTTGGACTATGGGGTCTTTGCGCTTTCAGCGTTTATGGCGCAGGTTCTGACAAACTTGGACAACTTGGCCGCGTTGTTGGCGTTGGTTCTGGTGACCGGACCAAGGCGTTCGGTTTTTGGGTTCTTAGTGGCGCAATTCATCGTCATCGGTGCCGCGTTTCTTTTGGCGACCGGGGTTGGCGATATCATCCCCCATTGGGCCGGGTATCTGGGCATTGTGCCGCTGTCCCTCGGCTTGCTCGGCGTTGTGAGACAATTCCGCGGCGCGTCTTCAGAAGCCGAACCGGCAGTCCAGGCAGGTGGTTCGACCATCGTGATCTCGATGTTGTTCGTAAGCTTGTCGATGGACACGTTTGCTGTACTCGGACCGTTGCTGGCAGACTCGACCCCAGGATACAGGCTGGCAGGGCTTTTCGGCGCAAGTGCGGCTGCGATCAGTTTGGCTATCGTCGCGCTGTTGGGCTCGAAAGTACCTTTCATGACCGGCGGGCTGGCGCGCAAGCTGGAACGGCTGGTGCCTTATGTGATGATCTGTGCCGGGCTCTATATTCTCAGCAACTCGTGGACTGACGCGATCTAGTAACCACGCCAGATCCAGCCGCCGCCAAAAATACGGCTGCCTTCGGATTCATAAAACACGCAGGCCTGTCCGGGCGAAACGCCTTCTTCAGGGGTCAGCAATTCGACCTCGGCTGTTGTGTCTGACAACGGGCGGACAATCGCTTCGCGCGGGGGCCGGGTCGAGCGGACTTTGACCGACAGATGCCATTCCTTTTGGGACGTGAAGGGAACATCGCCCAGCCAGTTGATTTCGCGCACAGGTATGGTCCGGGTGGCCAGCATGTCTTTGGGACCAACCACGACCTGTTTCTTATCCACGTCCAGTTTCACCACGAACAGCGGCTCGCTAAGGCCTCCAATGCCCAAGCCTCGGCGTTGTCCGATCGTGTAGTGAATAACACCGTTGTGCTGCGCCAGAACTCGGCCATCCGCATGCACGATGTCTCCGGGTTCGGCAGCACCGGGCCTCAGTTTCTCGATCACGCTGGCGTAGTTGCCGTTGGGCACAAAGCAGATGTCCTGACTGTCGGGCTTATCCGCCACGGCCAGCCCGTATTGTGCCGCCATTTCCCGCGTTGCGTCTTTTGAGGGCAGGTGGCCCAAAGGAAAGCGCAGGAACGCCAGTTGATCCGGCGTTGTCGAAAACAAGAAATAGGACTGATCGCGGTTGGCATCCTCGGCACTGTGCAGTTCTGCACCGTTGGATCCAATCTTGCGCTGGATATAGTGACCGGTGGCCATGCAATCAGCCTCAAGATCCTTGGCGGTTTCCAGCAGGTCCTTGAACTTCACCCTCTCGTTGCAGCGAATGCAGGGTACAGGGGTGGCGCCCGCCAGATAACTGTCGGCAAATTCATCGATCACTGCATCTTTGAAGATGTTCTCGTAATCCAGCACATAATGCGGAAATCCACGCTCCTCGGCCACACGGCGCGCATCGTGGATATCGATCCCGGCGCAGCATGCGCCTTTCTTGGCCAGCGCTGCCCCATGATCATAAAGCTGCAGGGTCACGCCCACCACGTCATACCCCTGATCCGCCAGATGTGCGGCCACGACCGAACTGTCGACACCACCAGACATGGCCACAACCACCCGGGTTTCCGAGGGCGGTTTGGCAAAGCCAAGCGAGTTTAGCGGTGTGTCGGCATCGAGGGCCATGGGGGTTCCAGTCCGGATTAAGGAAGACCGGCAGAATATAGGAAAATTCTACACACTCTCAAGGGGCGATTTCACCGCGAATTAAGTAGGCTGATGTCAGCTTTGTCGCAGCAAGAAAAGGGTTAAGAGATGTATTTGCACAAAGTTGAAGGGCCACGGTCGGTAACCCTGCCGGATGGAACGGTTTTAACGCGCGCAGATCTTCCGCCTGCGGAAACGCGGCGCTGGGTGGCATCACGCAAGGTCATTGTGGTTCGTGGCGTGCTTTATGGTCTGATCACGCTATCCGAAGCCAAAAAGCGATACGGCATCAGCGATGAGGAGTTCAATATCTGGGTATCGGCAGTCGCCGAGCACGGTGTGGACGCATTAAAGGTCACAGCGTTAAAAAAATATCGACAACCTAAGATTGAAAGTGAATAAATGATTCAACGGTAACGTCAGGTTAACCATTCTTGGTCAGGTTTATTTTTAATTGGAATAGTTGACCCGAATTGGAGCAGGTAAATGCGAATACTTCTTGTCGAGGATGATCCTACAACATCTAAAAGCATCGAATTGATGCTGACACATGCGAATCTAAATGTGTATGCGACGGATCTTGGCGAAGAAGGCATCGATCTGGCGAAACTCTATGATTACGATTTGATTCTGCTGGATCTCAACTTACCCGATATGAACGGGCATGAGGTTCTGCGCCAGCTACGGATCGCACGGGTCGAAACTCCGATTCTGATCCTGTCGGGCGCGGATGATACTGAAAGCAAAATCAAAGGTTTCGGCTTTGGAGCGGATGATTATCTGACCAAGCCATTCCATCGCGAAGAACTGGTTGCACGTATTCACGCGATCATTCGACGGTCGAAGGGACATTCGCAATCGATCATCCACACAGGTCGCGTGGCCGTGAATTTGGATGCGAAAACTGTCGAAGTTGAAGGGCAAACCGTTCACTTGACCGGCAAAGAATACCAGATGCTCGAGCTTTTGAGCCTCCGCAAGGGTACAACCTTAACCAAGGAAATGTTCCTTAACCATCTCTATGGCGGAATGGACGAACCAGAATTGAAGATTATCGATGTCTTCATCTGCAAGCTGCGCAAAAAGCTCAGCAATGCGACTGGCGGCGATAACTATATCGAAACCGTGTGGGGGCGCGGCTATGTGTTGCGCGACCCGCAAACCAACAGCCTTGACGAGACCCGGATGGCGGTTGGCGCCTGATCAGACCCAAGACATGCCGTCGTCGGTCCAGGGCGGCACCTCCACTCACGGCTCAGCACGACTGGACCTGGCCATGACCTCGCCCTATCACTGAGGTCCAAGAATTCGTGACAGGGCGAGGCCATGAGCAACTCTATTTCAACACCAGAGCTCACAGAAAACGAGGCGCGCGAGGAATTGGCACGCCTTGCTGAGCTTCTGCAGCGGGCAAACACGCTGTATCACGCAGAAGACGCACCCGAAATTTCAGATGCGGAATACGATTCATTGAAACGGCGCAATGCCGAGATTGAGATCCGATTCCCGCAATTGAAACGTCAGGACAGCCCATCAGAGCAGGTTGGCGCACGCGTTTCTGTTGGGTTCTCAAAAGTCACCCACGCCGTGCGCATGATGTCGTTGGGCAATGCCTTTGATGATGAAGATGTTGCGGATTTCGACAAATCGATCCGGAAATATCTTGGGTTGGCCTCGGATGCGCGATTGGCGTTCACGGCAGAGCCGAAAATCGACGGTCTATCATTGTCACTGCGCTATGAGAACGGACAGCTGATTCAGGCCGCAACACGTGGGGATGGAGAGGTCGGCGAAAATGTAACGGCCAATGCGCGCATGGTTTCGGACATTCCGCAACAAATCGAGAATGCCCCTGAAATCCTCGAAGTGCGGGGGGAAGTTTACATGTCGCACGAGGATTTCGAACGACTGAATGCACGCCAAGCCGAGACCGGTGGTAAGCTTTTCGCCAATCCAAGAAATGCGGCGGCGGGTTCATTGCGGCAGTTGGATTCCGAGATCACACGCTCTCGCCCCCTACGCTTTTTTGCCTACGCCTGGGGAGAGCTGTCTGCACCTCTGGCGGACTCGCAAATGGGTGCGATTGAGCAGCTTAACAGCTTTGGGTTTTCGACCAACGAGCTGACCCAGCTTTGCGAAACAACCCAAGAGATGCTGTCGCATTATCGCGATATCGAAGCGCAACGTTCGACCCTTGGGTATGACATCGATGGTGTCGTCTACAAGGTAAACGATCTGGCCTTGCAGGCACGATTGGGTTTCAGATCAACGACCCCGAGATGGGCGATTGCCCATAAATTCCCGGCCGAATTGGCGTGGACACGGCTTGAAGCAATAGACATTCAGGTCGGCCGCACAGGTGCGCTTAGCCCTGTTGCACGATTGCATCCGGTGACCGTGGGCGGCGTTGTCGTGTCGAACGCCACATTGCACAACGAAGATTACATTGTGGGGCGCGACTCCAAGGGGGAAACCATCCGCGATGGCAAGGACATACGCGTTGGCGATTGGGTGCAAGTCTATCGCGCGGGCGACGTGATCCCGAAAGTCGCTGATGTGGATGTATCCAAACGCCCCGGTGAGGCAAAGCCGTACGTTTTCCCCACCAAATGCCCGGAATGCCAAAGCGATGCCATTCGCGAAGAAGGCGACGCCGTCCGACGCTGCACCGGAGGGTTGATATGTCCGGCCCAAGCCGTTGAGAAATTGAAGCATTTTGTATCGCGCAAAGCGTTCGACATAGAAGGTCTGGGTGCCAAGCAGATTGAAATGTTCTATGATGATCCCGATTTGCCGATCAAAGCGCCGGTTGATATTTTCACATTACAGCAACGCGATGCGGCCAATCTGAACAAGATGGCCAACCGCAAAGGGTGGGGCGCGCAGAGTGCGGGAAACCTGTGGGCTGCAATTGATGAAAAACGCGCGATCCCGTTCGGACGCCTGCTGTTTGCATTAGGCATTCGACATACCGGCGAATCCTCCGCCAACCTGATTGCCAACCACTATGGCTCATGGTCGGAATTCGAACGTGCCGTTACTGCCGCATCAGATCTTTCCGGTCCCGAATGGGAGGATCTGCTTGGCATCGATGGGGTCGGAGAGGTCATGGCGCGCGCGTTGGTGTCGGCGTTCTCCCAATCTGCCGAGCGCGAGAGTATTGACGATCTGGTGCGGCAGCTACAGGTAAAGGACGCCAAACGACCTGATAGCTCGGGCAGCCCGGTGGCCGAAAAGACCGTTGTCTTTACCGGCACGCTGGAAAAAATGACCCGTGCCGAGGCCAAAGCCCGTGCCGAGGCGTTGGGGGCAAAGGTTTCAGGGTCGGTCAGCAAGAAAACCGATCTTCTGGTGGCCGGGCCCGGGGCTGGATCGAAAGCCAAGAAGGCGGCAGAACTGGGAATTGAAACTCTGGATGAGGATGGCTGGTTGCAGCTGATCGAAGGCGCATGAGCGGACGATCGGAACAGCTTTTCCCTCTGTTTGCCGATTTGGAGACACTAGAGGGTGTCGGACCAAAGACCGCCCAGATCATGGAGCAAACCGGGATCGAAAACCCGCGCGACGTGCTGTTTGGCTTGCCTTATGCGGTCGTGGACCGGCGCCGACGGGACACGATCCAGGGGGCTGATCTACCGACGACGCTGACCGTTGAGGTGACCGTGGGCACGCACCGGCCGTCCCGAAACAAGGGCGGCGCATATCGTGTACATGTCGAGGATGCTCAGGCCGATTTCCAATTGGTCTTTTTCCATGCGCGCGGGGACTACCTGAAGAAAGTTCTTCCTCAGGGATCCCGTCGCGTGATTTCTGGCAAGCTCGAACTGTTCGACGGTATGGCGCAGATGGTGCATCCAGATCATATCCTGCCGGTGGAACAGGCAGGCGAGATCCCTGAATTTGAACCTGTTTATCACCTGACACATGGTCTGACGCAAAAGACGGCCTTCAAAGCCTCGCGGAGCGCTTTGGCCCGTGCGCCCGAGTTGTCAGAATGGATTGATGCGGCGCAGGTTGCCCAAAAGAGTTGGCCTAATTGGGCAACGGCCATTCATGCGGCCCACAACCCGCAAGGCGCTGATGATGTTGCAGCTTTTGCTCCTACACGCGAGCGTCTGGCCTATGATGAGCTGTTGGCCCATCAACTGACTTTGGCGCTGGCCCGGCAAAGGGAGCGTAAAGCGCGTGGGATCGTCAGTATCGGAACAGGTGCGCTGCAGTCGAATGTTCTGTCCAGTTTGCCGTATCGTCCTACCGGTGCGCAGACCCGGGCCATTGAAGAAATCTCGCTAGATATGGCGGCCGAGACACGCATGAATCGCCTGCTTCAGGGCGATGTTGGCTCAGGGAAGACGCTCGTGGCGTTCATGGCTTTGCTTGTGGCGGTTGAGGCCGGCGGGCAGGGTGTCATGATGGCCCCGACCGAGATCCTGGCGCGCCAACATCTGGAGGGGCTACGACCGCTGGCGGTAGAGGCCGGGGTCGTCCTTGAGATCCTGACAGGCCGCGATAAAGGCGCTGAGCGGCGGTCGAAACTGGAGGCTTTGAAACGCGGTGACATCCAGATTCTGGTGGGGACCCATGCGGTGTTTCAAAGCGATGTCGAATTCAAAGCCCTGCGTCTGGCAATTGTCGATGAACAGCACCGCTTTGGTGTGCGTCAGCGGATGGAATTGTCTGAAAAGGGGCAGGGTGCCGACGTTCTGGTGATGACGGCGACGCCAATCCCGCGCAGTCTGGCGCTGGCGCAATATGGCGATATGGATGTCTCGGTACTGGATGAAAAGCCGCCGGGGCGTAAGCCGATCAAAACCGCAATCATCAGCACCCAACGCATAGACGATGTGGTGGCGCATCTGCGGAAAGCCATTGCGGAGGGGCGACAATGTTATTGGGTGTGCCCTCTGGTCGATGAATCCGAGGTTTCGGACCTGACGGCGGCGGAAGAGCGGTTCAAACGGTTGCGCGCCATCCTGGGGAACGACGTCGTGGGATTGGTTCATGGCCAGATGCCGCCAACCGACAAAGACGCGGCGATGACCGCGTTCCAATCCGGACAGACCAAGGTGTTGGTGGCCACAACGGTCATCGAAGTGGGCGTGAATGTACCCAACGCAACCATCATGGTGATCGAACGGGCCGAGATCTTCGGCCTGGCACAGCTGCATCAATTGCGCGGTCGTGTCGGGCGGGGCGAGGCCGAGTCCACCTGTTTGTTGATGTATCAGGCGCCGCTGAGCGAAGGCGGACGCAAACGGTTGGAGGTTCTGCGCGAGACCGAGGATGGGTTTCGCATTTCTGAAACCGACCTTCAGATGCGTGGCGCTGGTGATCTGATTGGCACCGCACAATCTGGTTTACCGCGATTTCGCATCGCTGATCTGGAGAGACAAGCAGGTTTGATGGCAGTTGCCCAATCGGATGCGCGCGCTTTGTTGAACGCAGACCCGAAACTGACCTCAGACCGAGGGCAGGCTGCACGTGTTCTGCTTTGGCTGATGAAACAGGATCAGGCGATCCGTTTGATTTCAGTGGGTTAGACGAGATGTTCCACAAAGTTCACAAATGTTCTCAAAAGTTCTTTACCGACTCGGGAAAATATGAGAACAAAAGGTCAACAAAGGATTAAAACTCTGACCGGAGGTGACCCTATGCTGACCCAGATCAAGACCGTTTTCAGCCGTTCGCAATCAACCATCCTACAGGATGCGGCGGGTGTGATGTCTTTGGTCGTGATTCTGGTCGTTGCCTTACATCTGCCCGTCGGTATCTAAGCCTTTCTGCCTGCGCTCTCGTGCCGATTGTCTCGCGCGTGTTATCCCCATCTCAGTCAAGGGTGACCTGCCTGTCCCATTTCCCTTGAGGGGCCATGCCTCGGCCCCGCGGAGACCCGGACCCCACACGAGAAACGCATTACCTGCCGCCGCCCTTTCCGCCCGGAAGGAGCGGCGGCTTTTTTACAGCTGTCCGGTTTTCATAATTTCCATTAATGCCGACAAGACAGAGTTAACCGCGACCGAGGCCAAGATCATGCCCATCACGCGGCTTATGATGGCCGCGCCGGAATGGCCGATCAATCGGATGATCGGTTCAGCCAACAGCATCAAAACAAATGCCACGACCAGCACCGACAACATGACCAGCGCGGTAATGCCCTGATCCACCATGCTGTAGCGGTGATTGTCGGTCAGAATGACAATCGCCAGCATTGCGCCGGGGGACGCCAAAGACGGCACGGCAAGGGGGAAAATCGCAGGGTTTTGCTTGTGGGTTTTATCTTCCAGGTCTTCTTCGGCCTGACGTTGTTCGACGTCCTGTTTGCTTTCGCCGAAAATCATCGTCAAGGCGAACAGGAATAGGATGATGCCCCCGGCGACTTGGAAAGAGTTCAACCCGATATCCAGCGCCTCGATCAGCAATTGTCCGAATATGAGGAAGAACAGTAAGACGCCAGCGCTGATCAGCGAGGCAAGCAACGCCATGCGACGGCGGGCGGCGGCTTCGACCCCGGCGGTTACTGCGATGAAGACGGGAATTGTACCTATCGGGTCAATGACGACCCAAAGCGTAACAAAATGCTCAAGCAAGTTATTCAATCCCGTCACTCCTCAATTTTTTCCAGAGGTTAGACAGGTTTGTATTAAAACGCCATGTTCAGGCGCAATTTGCCTGTTCGGCTTGTTCCATGGCCTCGGACGTTGCATCCAGCGCCAAAAGGATTGACGCGTGGCGGTTCTTATAGTCGCGCGCAGGCATCAGTACCTCGAGCCCGTCAAATGGCGCATCTGGGGCAGGGCCATCCTTTTTCAGCATCGCGGTCAGTTGATCACGTGCAGTTTCAACCTGGGCCCGTGTGGCGCCAATGACGGCATTTCCCACAACAGATGCTGAGGCCTGACCCAAGGCGCAGGCTTTGACGTCCTGACCAAACTCGCTGATCCGACCATCGCGCAACTTCACGTCTACGGTTACGGTCGATCCGCACAAAGGTGCACGTTTCTTGACCGTTGCATTAGGGGCGTCTAGTCGGTCCAGATGCGGGATTTCCGCGGCCAGCGCCAGAATACGTCCGGAGTAGAGCTTAATAAGGTCGTTCTCGCCGCTCATGGCTTTCCCTCGTAGCGTGTTCCCCATACATAGTGGCCAGCCCCCGGGATGCAAAAGGTTTTTATCATGTCCGACCCTGTCGTCTTTGACCCCTCGACCCTTAAATACAATGACGCTGGATTGGTCCCTGCAATCGCGCAGGATGAGGCATCCGGTGAGGTTCTGATGATGGCCTGGATGAACGCGCAGGCGGTCGAGCGCACGTTGCAGACGGGTCGCGTAACCTATTGGTCACGCTCGCGTCAGGCGTTCTGGATCAAGGGCGAAACATCCGGTCACGTGCAGGAGCTCGTGGATTTACGCGTCGATTGCGACCGGGATTGCCTGCTGGTTCTGGTGCGCCAGACCGGGGCAGCGTGCCACACCAATCGCAGGACGTGTTTTTATACGGCCGTGCGCGACGATGAAGAGGTTGAACTGATGTCACCGATGGGGTGATCGGCACGGATCAGAGCCCGACCATGGCCCGGATATCTAGGGGCGAGGCGCCATCAGCGCGATATTTGGCGATTGCACGAGCATCATCGCGCTTTGCCAGTCGTTTACCAGCCTCGTCCCGGATCAGGCGATGATGAAGATACGCGGGCGTTGGCAGGTCTAGCAGCGCTTGCAACACAACATGAATGCGCGTGGCTTCAAACAGATCCTGACCGCGCACAACACGGGTGATCTTTTGGGCCGCGTCGTCCAGAACCACTGACAGGTGATAGGATGTGCCCATGTCGCGACGCGACAGGACGACATCGCCGATGGTGGCCCTTAACTCTTCTGGTGTGAAGACGATATGGCCGCTTTCATTCAATGGCCCAAGACCAAGTTCTTGAAAACAGCCACCGGGGTTCGTGTCACCAAAAACCAGATTGGCGGCCTTTGCGATGTCCAATCTCAGCGGTTGATCCTTGGGGCGCGCGCGCTTGCTTAGATCGGTACCTTGCCAGCGAACATGGCACGTGCCCGGATAAATGATTCCATCCGGTCCCAGCAGCGCGGCACCTTCTTGCGGAGCGCTGGCCGCAGCGGCGATGTCTTTTCGATTGCACGAACACGGATACAACAGGCCACGGTCCCAAAGATCGTCCAGGGCCTGATTGTAGGTCTGCTGTCGTTCGGATTGGCGCATCACTGGTTGCGGCCATGTCAGACCCAGCCATTTGAGATCACTATAGATCTGGTCTTCCCAATGGGCGCGGGATCGGGACTGATCGATGTCTTCGATCCGCAACAGGAAATCCCCGCCTTCGGATTCAGCCATGTCGTAAGCCACGATTGCAGAATAGGCGTGCCCAAGGTGTAGTGGACCTGTTGGAGATGGGGCAAAACGAGTGGTGAAAGTCACGTCTTTTCTAGTACATACACGTCAGATTTAAGGTCCATACCCGGCAAATGCGGACCATGTTCGCGGAACAGCAACCGGGCGGCCCCCATATCGAGCCAATCATTCAAACGGCAGGTATAAGTATGATCCGCAAGCGTATGATCGTTAAAGGAAAACGCAAGCATCCCACCTTTCGGAAGCGCCTTCATCAGCAGATCCAGTGTTTCAGGCGGCGCGGCACCAGTGCCAATCACTCCGATGGCGGTGATTACAGTATAAGCGTCCTGCGTCAGCGGTTCGGGATCGGTGATCTCAAAGCTGGACAGGTCGTGATAGACACCTTTGGCGGCTGCAACTTCAAGCATGTTGGGCGTCGGATCCATCCCATCGATCACTTTGAACCCCGCCGCGTGCAGCGCAACGCCCGACAGGCCTGTTCCGCAGCCATAGTCCAGAACAGGAATGTCCGACTGCGGTATCTGCGACCACAACGCTTCGGCCACGCGACCGGGTGTGGCATAGCCTTGTGCGGCAACCTCATCCTCGTAGGTCGCGGCCCATTTCTGATAGTGTTCCTGAGTGTCCTCGGGCGTTTCAAGGTCGTAGGTACTTTGGAAAAACTTGTCGTTCATGTAACCATGCTAGGCCGAGCGAGCATGGCGCGTCCAGTCAGCATTGTTCCAGCCAGCTAGTCCATTCGGCCTTAGCGCGATCTGTATAGGCTTTATAGCGGTCCTTGCGGCCCCGGCGCCCACCCTTTAGGCCCTCTACCGGGCGGAACAAGCCGAAATTGACGTTCATGGGCTGAAACGTCTTGGCTTCGGCCCCACCAGTGATGTGATGGATCAAAGCACCCATGGCGCTGTCGTGCGGTACATCCGGCAGCGTGTGACCCAGAATCTCAGCCGCAGCCAATCGGCCTGCCAACAATCCCATCGCAGCACTTTCAACGTAACCTTCAACGCCGGTGATCTGACCTGCAAAGCGAATATTGGATTTGGATTTCAGCCGCATCTGCGCATCCAGCAATGTGGGCGAGTTGATGAACGTGTTGCGGTGAATGCCACCCAACCGCGCAAAGCTGGCGTCCTGCAAGCCGGGGATCATACGAAACACCTCGGTCTGCGCGCCGTATTTCATCTTGGTTTGGAACCCGACAATGTTGAACAACGTGCCAAGGGCATTGTCCCGTCGAAGTTGGACCACCGCATGGGGTTTGACGTCAGGTTGATGAGGGTTGGTCAGGCCAACCGGTTTCATCGGCCCATGACGCAAGGTTTCGCGTCCACGTTCCGACATGACCTCGATCGGCAGGCAGCCGTCGAAATACCCGGCCGTCTCGCCTTCGTGGAACTCGGCTTTGTCCGCAGCCAACAGTGCATCAATGAACGCCTCGTACTGATCTCGATCCATCGGGCAGTTCAGATAGGCGGTGCGTTCTTCCTCGGTCTCACCCTTGTCATAACGCGACTGCATCCAGGCTTTGCTCATATCGATGCTATCGGCATAGACAATCGGGGCGATTGCATCAAAGAAGGCCAGCGCCTCAGCACCCGTTTGGGTTTTGATCGCTTCGCCCAAAGCCGGAGAGGTCAGAGGGCCCGTGGCAAAGATCCATTGGCCATCATCCGGCAAGGTGGTGACTTCTTCATCCGTGATTGTAATGCGAGGATGCGCGCGCAACTTGGCAGTCACACCTTCGGCAAACGGATCGCGATCGACAGCCAGGGCACCGCCGGCGGGCAAACGGTACGCGTCAGCGGTGGTCATTATCAGACCGTTCGCAGCGCGCATCTCCCAATGCAGCAGGCCAACGGCGTTCTGCTCATCATCATCCGAGCGGAAGGAATTCGAACACACCATCTCGGCCAGATTACCGGTCTGATGGGCGAATGTTCCGACAGTAGGGCGCATTTCGTGAATCACGACATCGACGCCCATTTCAGCGGCCTGCCAGGCAGCTTCGGACCCGGCCATGCCGCCGCCCACGATATGCAAAACTTGTGTCATGCGCTGCCACATAGGGCAGAGAACCGACGGACGCAACTCAGGCGCGGGCTTACATTCGCGATTTTGTCAGGAGGGGTCTTGGGGTCGCCGCTGCGGGAATGTCAACGCTGGTGAGAGAGACCAGCTCGGAGGGACCTTCCGCCCACGGCGACCCAGAAGTATGTTCAAGGCCTCGGCCTCGACCCAGCTTTGCCACAGTGTTGCCCTTTTGAAAAGTGCTAAAATGCGAACAGTCGTAAAAAAAGTAGATGACAATTGCGTTATTGGGTCCAATTGGGCGGACGTTTTTCAATAAATGCAGAAATGCCTTCTTCTGTATCCCGATGCAGCATATTCTGTGCCATTACCTCGCCAGTATAGGCGTAGGCCTGGTCAATCGGCATTTCAAGCTGTTGATAATATGCTTCTTTTCCGATTTTGACGGCAGTGCCAAGCTTGGCCGCAATCTGCTCGGCCAACGATATCGTCTCATGCTCAAGCAGCATTTCCGGTACCACTCGGTTCACCAGCCCCAGCTCTGCTGCGCGTTCGGCAGAGATGAAGTCCCCGGTCGTCAGCATCTCAAACGCTTGTTTTCTGGGGATGTTCCGGCTTAGCGCAACCATCGGGGTCGAACAGAACAGGCCGATATTCACGCCGTTTACACCAAATCGCGTGCCTTCGGCGGCAACAGCCAGGTCGCATGTGGCCACCAATTGGCATCCTGCTGCGGTCGCGATCCCATGAACCTGGGCAATGACAGGTTGGGGCAGGGACTGGATCGACATCATCATTTTGGCGCAGCGACCAAAGAGATCCTGAAAATAGGCTTTGCCACCATCTTCTGAGCTGCGTCCGGCCGTCATTTGTTTCAGGTCATGGCCAGCGCAAAACGCCTTACCCGATCCAGACAGCGTAACCGCACGGATGGAACTGTCTTCGCGCAGCGCATCAAACTCGGCCTGCAAAGCCGCCAGCATCTCGTCGCTCAGGGCATTCAGCCGGTCAGGAGCGTTCAGTTTCAGCTGTGCAACCGCGCCTGTGTCGTTACGTTCCAGAATTGCCATCTTGCCCTCCTGCTGGCTATCGGGCCAACTCTAGGACGGTAATTGAAGGAGGGGAAGCATGGCGTTGGCAATGACCAAGGACGAACTGTCACAATATCTGACAGAGGTCTTTCCGCAGATACACAAAGACTTTGTCGTCGAGGATTTGACCGAAGACAGCATCACCATGCGGCTTGTCGTGGATGATCGCCATCTGCGACCCGGTGGTACCGTTTCAGGTCCATCGATGTTCGGGCTGGCTGACGTATGTGTCTACGCCATGGTACTTGCACGAAAAGGACGTCAGTCTTTGGCGGTCACCACCAACAGCTCACTGGATTTTCTGCGCAAACCAGAAGGCGATGCGGACATGATTGCTAAATGCCGGTTGCTTAAGTTGGGTCGCACTTTAGCGGTTGGAGATGTGCTGATGTACTCAGACGGGTCTGATCATCCGGTTGCACGGGCCAGCATGACATATTCATTGCCTCCCGCGGGGTCTGCTGCCGCCAATTTCGGATAAAAAAGGGCCGGGGACTTGCCCCGGCCTAGGAAGAGGTCCCTGAATGGGACTGGGGATCGTTCGTTAGTTCCAGAAATAGCGTTTCACTTCTCGGTGGGCCTGATGCCGTGTTAAACCGACATCCTCGAGCAGCCTGTCATCCAGATAACCTAGATTAATCCGGCTGCGCCGACGGCGTTCCCATTGAGTGACCGCCGCCGCAAACCGCACGGCCAGCGCGGCGATCAACGGCAGTCGGGGACTGTCATTCAGCAGCAAGAGGGCGGGGTTGTGCATTGTGCGTGTCATCTCAGTGTTCCTTTCAAATTGTATTGACACAAATCATAAATGTTCGGTACATCTGCTTGATACATTCGAAATTGTGTCAAAATCAAAGGAAGAATTGTAATGGATACAATTTGGCCAGACTCTCTGCCGAAATCCAAAGGACCGAAGTATACTCTGGTCGCTGACACAATAAGAAAATCTATTGAAAACAAATCTCTGAAAGTAGGTGTTAAGCTTCCTCCAGTGCGGGAACTGGCCTATAGGTTACAAATTACGCCAGGAACGGTTGCGCGGGCTTACACCATCCTGACGGATGAAGGCTTGCTACAAGCTGAGGTCGGACGTGGTACATTTGTCGCCCCGCCAAAATCCCCGATTCTGGACGATGTCTGGTCCAGGCAGCTGCATTTGCGAGACGATAAGTACGAAGCAAATGTTAGCCTGTTCAGTCCGCGCTTGCCGGATGTGGGGCAGGTGGCCCTGATCCGCGCATGTCTGGCAAAGATCGCCCAAGGCGACCCAAGGATGTTCATGAACTATCCGACACGTGACGCTTATCAGTTGGTGCGGCAAGTGGTGGTCGACTGGTTGTCGGATTTACCGTTGGGCGTGCTGACGGCAGATGACATCGTGCTGACCCATGGCGGGCAAAGTGGCCTGTGTGTTGTGTTTCAAACCATTTTGAGCGGCCCAAAGCCTGTCGTTTTGGTCGAAGACCTGTCTTATGCTGGGTTTCGTCGGGCGGGCGAATTGATGCGGGCGGATGTCATCGGCGTGAGAATGGACAAATGGGGGATCAGCCCCGAAGCGCTGGACCAAGTCCTACGGCACACACAGGCTCAGGCGATTTGCGTTTCACCCGAGGTTCAGAACCCAACTGGGGGACATTCCCCGTTGGAACGGCGCAAGGAAGTTGTTGAGATTGCGCGGAAATACGACCTTCAGGTTATCGAAGACGATTGCTATCGCATGGGAGAGGCGCGCGCGCCCAGCTATCGCGCGCTTGCGCCAGAACGGGGGTGGCATGTGTCATCCATTTCCAAAACTCTGACACCGGCGCTGCGCGTCGGGTTTGCGATCGCCCCAAAGGAACGCAGCGGCGATTTGCGGCGGTCTGCTGAATACGGCTATTTTGGGCTGGCGCAGCCCTTGGCAGAATTGACCCGCTTGATGCTTGGGGACTCTAGTGCGCGGCAGCTGGCTGCGGATGTTCGGTCTAAAATGGGTGAATATGTCCGAGTGGCCGTGAATGCCTTAGGCGGGTTCGATTTGAACTGGGATCCCGATATTCCGTTTGTCTGGTTGAACCTGCCATCTGGCTGGCGATCTGCCGCATTCAGCCGCGCTGCCGAGAGAGAGGGGATACAGCTACGATCTGCAGATGAGTTTGCCCTGCGGGACGGGCGCGCGCCCAACGCCGTACGCATCGCAGTGAACGGGCATATCTCGCTGCGACAGTTTGAAGACGCGATGTTGCGATTGCGCGCTTTGCTGGACAATCCGCCCGAACAAATCAGCGTCTGACCCCTCAGGTCAGAGGATCGGGATCACCAAAGAAGCCTGACAAGTATGAGATTTTGCCATCCGCACCCAAACGGACAAAATCATGACCTTCGACCATTTTTGATCCATCATCGGCAACCATATGCCAGGTAAAGTGAACAACATCGTGATGCGAGTTCGGGGCACTGGTGATTTCTACCCGTCCACCAGCGCTTTGCAGCACTTCTCCGATGTGAACGCACAGGTTCTGCCGCCCACTGATCGCAGCTGTCGGATCGGAGTATTGCCCTGTGTCTGCGAAGCAGCGCGTTAGCAATTCCAATCGTCTATCTGCATCCATTTCCTGCCATGCAGCGCCATAATCATAAATGACTTGGTTCAGATCGGACATTGGATCTTCCTTCAATATGGTGGCAAGCATATGCAGAGATGATAGCAGGCTGCCTGCGAAGGTGCGAATTCACCTGTAAATGGTGGGGTATTTTAATACCTATTTTATAAGGCATTGTTTTCGATCACTTAAAACAGCTTTGTGTGTGTTGACGCGCTTCCCGACTAGGTCTAAACCCCATCCATCGAATTCGGGCCGCTCCGCACGTGGGCGGTCTTTCACATCAAACAGGACTATCCTGCCATGAAAACCTTTTCTGCAACACCTGCAGACATCGACAAGAAATGGATCCTGATCGACGCCGAGGGCGTTGTTCTTGGTCGTCTTGCCTCGATCGTCGCCATGCGTCTGCGTGGCAAGCACAAAGCGTCGTTCACCCCGAACATGGACATGGGCGACAATGTCATCGTGATCAACGCTGATAAAATCCAGATGACCGGCAAGAAGCGCGAAGAAAACTTCTACTGGCACACTGGCCACCCGGGCGGCATCAAATCCCGCACCAAGCAGCAGATCCTTGAGGGTAAACACCCCGAGCGTGTTGTGACCCAAGCGGTCAAGCGCATGCTGCCGGGCAACCGTCTTGCACGCACTCAGATGACCAACCTGCGCGTTTACGCTGGTGCCGAGCATCCCCATGAGGCGCAAGCGCCCGAAGTTCTGGATGTTGCATCCATGAACAAGAAAAACACCCGGAGCTAATGACCATGGCTGATCAGATCAATACTCTCGAAGAGCTGAGCGCCGTTGCAGGCGTTGAAGCTGTGGCCGAAGAAGTCATCGTGCGTGAGCCCGTACGTGACGAACTGGGCCGTTCGTATGCCACCGGCAAGCGTAAAGACGCTGTTGCTCGCGTTTGGATCAAGCCGGGTTCCGGCAAGGTTACCGTAAACGGCAAAGACCAGGACGTGTATTTCGCACGCCCCGTTCTGCAGCTGATCCTGCGCCAGCCGTTCCAAATTGCTGGTGTCGAAGGTGAGTTCGACGTTGTTGCAACCGTCAAAGGCGGTGGCCTGACCGGTCAGGCCGGTGCGGTTAAGCATGGTATTTCCAAAGCGCTGCAGCTGTACGATCCGTCCTTGCGTGGTGCCCTGAAAGCCGCTGGCTTCCTGACCCGCGACAGCCGCGTTGTGGAACGTAAGAAATACGGTAAGCGCAAAGCGCGTCGTTCGTTCCAGTTCTCGAAGCGTTAATTTCAAATCGCTTTGTGATCCCAGATTTTGGGGCGTCCGCGTGTATGCGGGCGCCCTTTTGCTTACGGACTAAGCAGCATCATGCCGCTTTGGATGAAGTCGTTAGATAATCAACCAAGAATTTGTAAACCTGTTTCGTGAAGGCGGGTCATTACCGGGAAGAGCGTAAGTTCTCTTCCGGCTGGTCGCCGCGATTGAGGGCGAAACACCATGGTTGAAACATCAATCGATGACATCGTTGAACACGCCATCACCTCCAGCGAGAACCGGCATCAACTATGGGTCAGGCTGGTCTCGGACCTGAACTGCGTATTGTTATGCGAGGTTGGCGTCTGGAAGGGACAGTTTGCTGAGATGCTGCTTGGACAAATCCCGGCAATTGAAGCCTATACACTGATTGATCCATGGCGGAATTTACCGGATTGGAACAAGCCCGCCAACAGATCGAATATCGAGTTTGAACAGATCAGGGAAGAGGCGCTGTACCGCGTGCGCCCGCATATGGACAAGGTCATCGAAATCCGGGACACGACCAAAAACGCGCAACAGCACATTCCGGACGGCTCGCTTGATTTTACATATATCGATGGGGATCATACGCTGCGCGGGATCACCATGGATTTGTTCTCAATGCTGCCGAAAATTCGGAAGAATGGCTTCATCGGTGGTGACGATTTTACCAAAACGATCTGGCAGCACAGCAATGAGTTCAGCCCCAGCGAAGTGTTTCCTTACGCGATTTACTTTTGCGAGGCGCGGGGTTTGCCGATTTACACGCTGCCATTCAACCAGTTCCTGATCGTCAATGACCCGAGCGGTTTTCGCGTTATCGACCACGGCGGGTATGCAGATCTGACACCGGCGCAGATATACACACAGCCCAAATTACAATCCTTGCGGAAGAAATTGAAGAAGATGTTGAAATCATGAAGTTTCCGAAAGGGGCGACGGCCCCTTCCGGTTGATACTCAGACTTGGTTATTCTTCGTAAACCAACTTCCAGGCGCCATTTTCTACGACGTTCACAAACACCGTATCGGCCCCCTGATGGTCATCAGGCCCATATGAAATATGGTTTCCAACCAGCTCATCCTGATAATTGAGGGATTCCATTGCGGCGATAAAGCTCTCATGCGTAAGGTCAGGGCCTGCCGCATCCAGCGCTTTGACCATCATCTCGGCCGCTGAATAGCCAAGCATCGCAAACCCGACCGGATCTTCGCCGGTTGCTGCTTTGTATTCTTCGATAAACGCGGCAGGAACCGGTTCGTCGGCGCGCGCCCACAGATCTTGCCAAGACGCAGCGGCATAGAACCCGTCGGTCACGCCACCGGGCACCTGAGCTACAACGGTCAGGAAACTGGCAGAGGTGCCGAGGAACTTCATATCCTCAAGACCCATCTTTTTGGCAGTTCCAACAACGGTAATCGCCTGACGCACACCAAGTGCCATCGTGACGATGCCACAGCCTTCGTCCTTAAGCTTGCTGAGCGAGCCAACAAAGTCCGTCTCATCCGGTTTATGCGTGGTTTCCGCCGCAAATGAGATGCCAGCCTCTTCGGCACCGGCTTTGCTGCCTTCCAGAATTTCCTCACCAAAATCAGTGGGCAGGTACATGGTGCAAACTGCCTGAGAGCCGAACTGATCGGCCAGGTATTTCACACCGATGCGGCTCTGATCAAAATAGGTCGAGAAGGATGTGAACTTGTTGTCCATCGGCTCTTGCAGCATCTGCCGGGCCGCGGTCAGGGGGGCGACGTTCGGGATGCCCTTGGGATCCAGCAGTTTGAACCCGGCCACGTTCATCGGTGTGCCCAGCGATTGCAGCATGGCAAACACTTTGTCGCGGTTCAGCAGCTTGTTATACCCCTGCATCGCGCGCGGCATCTGATAGCCGTTATCCTCGACCACAAAGCGGATGGTGCGGCCATGCACACCGCCTTCGGCGTTGACCCGATCAAAGACCACATTGGCGCCCTTGGTCGCCGGGACGCCGACCGCGGCAAAAATCCCGCTCAGGTCATTGACCGAGCCTATGACGATTTCATCGTCGGATACGCCTTGCGTGTCTGCCCAAGCCAGCGTCGCTGACGCCGTCAAAGCGGTGGCCGTGGCCAGCCGTTTGAAAATGGTGCTCATCTTTTTCCTCCCTTTAATCCCTTGTCTAATTGTACATGTCTTCAATGAGATGTCCGTGTTTCTTTTCCACCAGCCCGCGTTTCAATTTCATTGTCGCGGTCAGCTCATCGTCTTCAGCGGTCAGCAAAACGTCGATCAGCCGAAAATCCTTGATCTGTTCAACGCGCGCGAACTCCTTGTTCACCGCAGCCACTTCGGCGCCGATCAGTTCTTTCACTGCGGATGCCGCGCAGAGAGAAGCGAAATTCGAGAACGGAATTTTCCGATCCTGTGCGAATTTTTCAACATTTTCCTGATCGATCATGATCAGAGCCGACAGGAACTTTCGCTGATCTCCGATAATCACAGCATCAGAAACATAGTGACTGAACTTCAATCGGCTTTCGATCTCGGCCGGGGTGATATTCTTGCCGCCCGCAGTGATGATGATGTCTTTCAGACGGCCGGTGATGGTGATGTAGCCGTCTTCATCGATATGGCCCAGATCGCCCGTGCGCAGCCAACCGTCCGAGGTAAATGTTTCTGCGGTTTTGGCATTGTTGCGCCAATACCCCTGAAAGACATTCATACCCTTCAGTTGGATTTCACCCTGATCCGAAATGCGGATGTCATTGCCTGCGACAGCCCGGCCAATTGTCCCGATTCTGTTTTCCTCTGTCGTGTTCAGTGACGCGAGACCTGCCGTTTCCGTCATCCCGAACCCTTCGACCAGAGGAACGCCAATGGCCCAATACCATTTTAGCAATTCCGTCGAAATCGGAGCCGCACCCGAACCACCGCGCCGCAGTCTGTCCATTCCCAGCATCCGTCGCACATTTTTTAGGACCAGATGATCCCAAACCCAATACCGGGCGGCAACGCCGACAGGGACGGGTGTGCCGGTTGTCAGATATTCCGCCCGCGCCAGCCCCGCCTTCAAGGCCATCCCAAAGGCCAGACGCCCCAAAGGTGTCGCGTCTTGGGTCAGGATTTGGACCTGAGAATAGATCTTCTCCCACACACGCGGCACCGCTGTGAAGGTGCTGGGCGACACCTCTTGCAAGTTGGCAAACACCGTCTCGGGGCTTTCCGCGAAATTTACAGTGCATCTGCCCGCCAGCGGGTAAAAGACCGATACATCGCGTTCAAGGATATGACACAGCGGCAGAAAACACAGCTGTTCGTCACTTGCCAAAGTAGGCAGGGCGCGGGCACCAGATTCGATGGCGGCGAGTATGTTTTCATGGCTTAGCATTGCGCCTTTGGGCTGGCCGGTTGTTCCGGACGTATAGACCAGCAACGCGGTATCTTGCGGTTTTGCCAGCGCAATTTCTGCTTCAAACATGCCAGAGTGTTCGGCCTCAGCCTGTTTGCCGATGTCGTACAGGTCTTTGATCATCATGCAGCGCGGGTGATCCAGATCGTGCAGGCCTTCGTCTTCCAGGATGATGACTCTGAGCAGATCGGGAACTTCGGCCTCGATCTCCAGAAACTTGTCCAGCTGTTCCTCGTCCTCGACGATCAGAAATCGGCTGCCGCTGTCATTGATCAGGTACTGCAACTGGCTGGCGGCATCCGTGGTATAGACACCCGAGGAGATCCCGCCGATCCCTTGAATGCCCATGTCGAACCAGGCCCACTCCTTGCGATCCTCGGACAGAACCGAAACCACGTCACCACGTTCCAGCCCCAATTGACGCAAACCCAGTCCGATCCATTTGGCATGCTGCCAGTAGTCGCTCCAGGAATAGGATTTCCAGACACCGAGGTCTTTTTCTCGATGTGCAGTGCGATCACCCAACTCGGCGCAGCGACTTTGGAACAGCTGGCAAATCGTGACGCACCCATCCACACGCAGCGGGCGCTGTCCCGGAGTTGCGTTGAACTGAACACCGTTGATCGTGATCTGCGCGGGCAGGGGGCTGTTCTCCATCCGGGTCACCTCCACGTCTTTTTACGCTTCCAGCGGCGATTTTCGCGCGCGCCATCTTGCTGAGCGCCAAGGTAGAAATCCTGAATGTCTTCGGATTCTAGCAGAACATCTGCCGCGCCATCCATGACAATGCGGCCAACCTCCATGACATATCCATGATCGGCCAGTTCCAATGCTGCGTGGGCGTTTTGTTCAACCAGCATCATTGTCATGTTCTGTTCTTCGTTCAGGCGTTTGAGGATGCCGAAGATCTCTTGCACCAGCAGCGGAGAAAGCCCGAGGGAGGGTTCGTCCAACAGCATGATTTTGGGATTGGCCATCAGACCACGTCCGATCGCCAGCATCTGCTGTTGCCCGCCGGACAAGGTTCCGGCCTCTTGCTGGCGACGGTCTTTCAGAACCGGAAAGTAATCGAATACCAGTTCCCGGTCGCGTTCGATCTGCGCTTTGTCCTTGAGTGTGTACGCCCCAAGGCTCAGGTTGTCATTCACTGTGAGCAGGGGAAAGACTTCGCGCCCTTCGGGGACATGGACGATGCCTTTTTGTACGACCTTATGCGGTTCAGACCCTTGGATGTCCCGCCCATCAAAGGTGATCTTGCCCTTTTCAGGGTCCATCACACCGGACACGGTCTTCATCAGTGTTGTCTTGCCCGCACCGTTGGCCCCAAGAATAGAAACGATCTGACCTGGGTGAACATCCAGCGAGACACCGCGAATGGCCATGATCGGACCATAGAAACTCTCGATATTGCGGATCTTCAGGATTGGCTCGCTCATGAAGCTTTCCCCAGATACGCCTCGATCACGGCGGGGTGCGACTGCACCTCGACTGGGGTGCCAAGGGCCAGTTTTGCCCCGTCGGCCATGGCCAAAACGCGATCAGACACGCCGGACACCAGCCCCATGTCATGCTCAACCATCAACACCGTGATTCCCATCTGCCGCCGGATATCGTCGATCCACCAACGCATGTCCGTAGTCTCTTCGACCGACAGGCCCGAGGCCGGTTCGTCCAGCAGCAATAATTTGGGGTCGGTGGCCAAGGCACGGGCGACCTCGACCACTTTGCGCACACCGTAGGGCAGGCCCGAAATCATCTTGTCGCGGAAGGCCTGCAGGTCAAGAAAATCGATGATTTCTTCGACTTTTTCGCGGTTCTCCAGTTCTTGCCGCCGCGCCGAGGGGCTAAACAGGATCTCTGAAATCAAATTGGTCTTGCGATGCCGATGCCGCCCGACCAGCAGGTTTTGCAAGACGGTCGCGTGTTCGAACAGCTCGATATTCTGAAACGTGCGCGCGACGCCATATTCAGCGACGCCCGAGGGTTTCACCTGCAACAGGTCATGCCCGTCAAACCGGATCGATCCCGCGTGTGGATCGTAAAAGCGCGAAATCAGGTTGAATACAGTGGATTTACCGGCACCGTTGGGGCCAACGATGGCAAATACCTCGCCTTCTTGAACCTCGAACGACAGATCATTCACGGCAGTCAGGCCACCGAACTTTAGCGTGACGTTTTCAAACTCCAGCATACTCATCTCAGACGCTCCGTCTTGAGATAGGATTTCTGCCGTTTGAACATGTCCTTGCGGTAGAAGGGGAAAAGCTCGAACCAGGTGCGGATTTTCAGCCAGCGGCCATACATGCCCATGGGTTCGAACAGGATAAAGCAGATCAGGATCACGCCGAAGATGCCAAATTCCAGCCCCGGAATGGCGACCGTGTTGCCACCAAACGCGGCGGCAACGTATTCCTTCGAGATCGACAGGAACTGCGGCAGAAATCCGATGACGATGGCACCAAGAAAGGCGCCATGGATCGAACCCAGCCCACCGATGACGATCATCATCAGCAACTGGATCGAGATCAGGACGCTAAACGTTTCGTTGTTGAACGCGCCGGCATAAAGCCCCATCAACGCACCCGCCCATCCGGTCACGGCGCAAGACAGTGCAAACGAGAGGGTCTTGGTTTTGGCAACATCCACGCCCATCGCCTGCGCCGAGACTTCGGAATCGCGCACGGCAATGAAGCTGCGCCCCAACGGCGCGCGCAGCAGATTGATGTATCCAAGGGTGACCACAATGGCGACGATCAGGACCAGCCAGAAAAACTGATCCGGTGTCGCCCAACGGTCGACCAGATGACCGAAGATTTCCACGCCACCTAGATACTTACCCGCGACACCGCCGGTGATCGGCTCGGCCAATACAATGACATCGTCCATCAGAATGGACAGGGCCATGGTGAATATCGCGAGGTATATGCCATGCAGGCGCAGGGCAGGGATGGCAACCGTCACTCCGGCAACCCCGGTCAGGATACCCGCCAGAGGGAAGGCAATCAGGAAGGGAACCCCGGCCTCGATCAGGATGGCATTGGCATAACAGCCAAAAGCCAGAAAGGCTGCGTGGCCCAGGCTGACCTGACCCGTGTGCCCCGTCAGGATCATCAAGCCAAGACCGGCGATGGCCCAGATCAGGACGTTGGTCAGCTCGCCAAGGTAGAAATCGTCCAGCAGCCAGGGTGCTGCGGCAACAATTATCAGCAAGATCAGGTACATGGTTAGTTGAAAACTGTCCTTCCACGGCCTGATATCCTGCATGTAATCCGTTTTGAAAACAATCCGCATGCGTCTAGACCTTCTTGACCCGAACCTGACTGAACAGCCCGTTGGGGCGGAATATGAGGACGGCCAGAAGTAAGGCGTAAGGTGCAATCTGACTGTAACCCGCAGCAATGTAGCGGCTGGCAAAGGGTTCGATTACGCCAACGATCAACCCTCCGGCCAAGGCACCGGGCAGGCTGCCGAACCCACCGATCACGGCGGCAGCAAAAGCTTTGATTCCCAACAGGCCAGTGGTTGGATCGACAGACCCTTTGGCCGCAAAGAGAATGCCGGCGATACCGGCAACCACTCCGGCTAAGGCCCAGATAATCCCCTGAACACGTTTGACGGGGACACCCATGTAATAGGCGGCCAACTGGTTCTGCGACGCGCCCTGCATCGCCAGACCCAACTTGGTTTTGCTGAAAAAGACATACAGGCCCCAGGTCAGCAAGACGGTAACGACAATGACGGCCACATCCTCCATCCCCAGCACCAACCCGCCAAACCGAACTTCTTTGCCAGCCAACGGGTTTTGCAGCGTCTGCGGTTCGTGACCCCAGATCAAACCGGCAGCAAATCGGATCACAAAACCCAATGCGATGGTGAGGATAACAACAGCGGTCTGACTTTCCCCAAACAGGCGGCGGATGATCAGGCGATCCAGAAGGTAGCCCAAAGCCCCCATGATCCCCAGTGAGATCGGCAGGGCCAGCCAAAAGGGCAAGCCCATATATTCGGTATTTGTCAGGCCAATGGTCACAAAGGCGCCCAGCATCATGAAATCGCCTTGCGCGAAGTTCACAGCCTCGGTCGCCTTGTAGATCAGAACAAAACCAAGCGCGATCAGGCCGTAGACACAGCCATTCGCCAGCCCGCTGATCAGCAGCTGCGCGTTATCCAAACTCTCCTCCCCATGTCGGTTGGCCGACGTTTGAACCGCGCGCTGATTTGCTTAGATGCGCGGGTCTTGTTCTACTATGGCGTGATAATCACCTTTCCGTCACTCTTTTTCAGCGCATCTGCGAGATTTGGGATCAAATTTTTCAACGTAAGCCGTTCCGAGACATCGGTTTTCCACCGGCCATCGGCAAAACGCGCCTGAACCTCGGCCACCACACGCATCTGATCGGCGGGGGGCGTGGACATCATCCATTGGGTCAGCCAGAACCCCTCGATCCGCTTGCCCATGAAGATCAGCTGCCCCGGCTGGGTCAGGGTAGGGAGTTCACTGCCCAGCTTGCCATAGCAAACCCAGCGCGCCTGATTGGGCATGGCGCAGAACAACTGTTCCGAAAGCTGATCCATGACGGCGTCCAGGAACACGCGCGGTTTCATCGTTGCGCTCAGATCCGCGAATTTCTGCGTGACGTCCGGATCGGTGGTGACCAGAACTTCGGATGCCCCGAGGTTTTTCAGCGACTCCACCGTCTCTTCACGGCGGACCAAAGCGATAGGCTTCAAACCAAGATCCCGGCCCAGGCTACACATCAGTTTGCCAAGCTGACTGGTCGCGGCAGAAACGACAAACGCCTCGCCAGCTTCTTTCGCCATATCGACCATTGCCATCGCGGTCAGCGGGTTCACAATCTGTGCGGCCCCGTCATCGTCCGAGATATCTGGGCGCAGCGGGATGCACATTTGCATCTGGGTAACAACATATTCAGCCCAGGCCCCGGAACCTGCCGCAACAAAGGCGACGCGCTGGCCTTGCAGCGCCTCGGCGCCCTTGCCTGTTGCGACGACATCCCCGCACCCTTCGAAACCGGCTGCTGTACCCTTGAAGCGCGGCTGACCGTACTCGCCTTTGATGAAATGTATGTCAGACGGGTTGACCGAGGCGGTCCGCAAACGGATCAGAACCTGACCCGGACCCGGCTCTGGAACAGGCAATTCCGCCTCTGCCAGCCAATCCGCAGCGTCTTCGATCACCGGCCCCGTCATCGCACCGGAGTATCCATCGTATTTCAAAGTTGTAGCGAACATCGAAGAAGGCAGAGCAGACATTTTTTCATCCTTAAAAAGCGTATGTATAACACGCGATCGGGTAACCGATAACCGGGGTTCAGGCGGGGAAGCTCTAGCTGTGGTACAGGCTGGAGTTTGAAGCAAATCAAACAAAAGCCGCGCGCCGGGTCAACCAAACCGGGCACTGACGTCGCGGCACCTTATCAGAAGCACGGCAAAGGGCCGACCCGACGGGTCGGCCCGATGGTTTTTATTGTTGTGTCAACAGGTTGCGCAGATCCTGCATTTTTTCGACAACCAATTCCGGCGAGGCCTTGATGTCATCAAGGATCCGGATTGCGCCAGTCTTAATGTCCTGGGTCAAAGTGCTGTTCTCGACGGAAGCGACCATGGTCTCATAATCGAAATTCTGTGCTGTCAGCATGCCTCCCTGAATCCAGGAATTGAACAGGTCCTGACCTTGACCTGCGACTGCAGCAACTTGATCGCCGGCCTGTTCGGCAACATCCGAGGCCTGATCAGCAACCGAAGACGCAGCTTCGGACGCTTGTTCGGTCAGTGAGGACGCGGCATCGCCAACTTGCTCTGCAGCGGCGTCAACGGCATCTGCAGCTTGATCCGTCAAAGACGTGGCCGCGTCAGCAGTTTCGTCCGTGGCGGTATCTGCCGCATCCGTCGCGGCGTCCTGAGCGGCCGAAACGGTTTCGTCCACCGCATCATTAACATCCTGTTCCGCGGCCTGAAGCTGTTCGGCCGGGGTTGGCTCGGCTTGGTTGAGGTAAAGATATCCGCCAGCGCCGATTGCGGCGATGACGACTGCAACAATAAGAGTACGCGACATGTGTGTCTCCTTTGGAAAATGTGTCGCCGGGATGGGTCAACGCTAGCGAGTCGCAAAGGGGAATTCCCGAGAAATGTCAGCAGAATACGGGCATGAGCCATGCTACGCTGATCTGGCAGGTGGGGCGTGGCGATAACACGCCAACACACTTGCGCACAGTTATTTTCTTGCTCTGAACACCTTGCAACCATCACGATCAGTCCAACAGGCGGCGATGCGGTTGATTTGCACTGTCGGAAGGGTTTGCAACTCTGGAAGAGTGGCGGAGAGACAGGGATTCGAACCCTGGGTAGGCTTGCACCCACAACGGTTTTCGAGACCGCCCCGTTCGACCACTCCGGCACCTCTCCGCGGGGGGCTGTGAGGGGGGGATTTAGTGAGGAACGCACAACGGTGCAAGCAGAAAATTCCGCAAATCGCCAAAGCCCGGATTTTCCATTGCCTGCAGGCATAAAACTCCTAGGCTATTAGGTATGACATATTTTGCACGGCGTCTCGCCATTCCGTTTCTTGTGCCGCTTGCGGCTTTGGTCCTGATCCCGCTTCAGGTCGCGGCCGCCAACCGTGACCGTGTTGAGGCGTTTTTGACAACAACCGGGTTTGACGTGGCGCTGGAAAGCATTGCGTTGGCTTCGGGATCAGCGCCGCAAATGCTGGGCATTGATCCGGACGGGTTCGGGTCGGATTGGACACGGTTGACCGAAGAAGTATTTGATACCGTGGACATGCACGAAACTGCCGTGGCAATCCTTGAACAAACCCTGAGCGACGAAGCTTTGGGGCATGCCGTTGAGTTTTACGCCTCGGATCTTGGTCAACGGCTGGTCGAGGCCGAGAATGCATCGCATTTGATAGATGACGACGAGGCCAAGCAGCTGGAAGGGCAGGAAATTGTTGCCGGCCTGATCCAGAACGGGTCGCAACGAGTCGAAAGCCTGAAACGGATGAACCGCGCGATCGATTCCACCGGAACGGCTTTGCGCGCGTTGCAGGAGATTCAATTGCGCTTCCTGCTGGCCGCCAGCGCGTCTGGAGTAATTGATCTTCAGCTGGGTGCAGACGAGCTGCGTCAGATGATGAAGCGCAACGAAACCGCTATGCGCCAGTCTTTGCACTTATCGGCACTGGCAGGGGCGGCATACACCTATCAGGATTTCTCGGATTCGGATGTTGATGCCTATGTCGAGGCGTTGGAACAGCCGTTGATGCAGGAAGTGTATGAGCTGTTGAATGCTATTCAATACGAGATCATGGCGATGAAATTCGAAATTCTGGCGGCAAGAATGGCTGATTTGCATCCCGCACAGGATATCTGATGCGTCTTAATTGCCTTTTAGCTTTTCTGGCTTTTTGGGCCCCGCCATTGATGGCCGACGAAAAGGTCAACCGTTTGGCGGATGCCATGCACCTGTCGCAGGTCATGGACATTCTGGTCGACGAAGCCATGGTCCAGCGCCGCGAGTTGGATGAAACGCTGCTGGACAACACTGGCGGCGCCTTTTTCGAAGCGCAGGTTGAAGACATCTATGACCCGATCTGGATGCAAGAACGCGTGACAGAAGCCTTCGAACGCGGGTTGACGGACAGTCAGTTGGATCAGGCGATCGTGTTCTTCGAAAGCGACTTGGGCCAAACGATCATCTCGCTTGAAAACTCGGCCAGACGCGCAATTTCCGACGATGCGATCGAAGAGATGGCGCGCGAGGCTTATGAAAATACCGCAAGGGACTCGGTGCGCTATGAACTGGTCAACGAGTATATTGAGATCAACAACCTGATAGAACAGAATGTAGAAGGGTCGTTGAGCGCGGATTTCAACTTTTTCCGGGGTCTTGCCTATGGCGAGCTATCGGATGAAGGCGAATTGCTGGCCGAGTTGTTGTCAGAAACAGACAGCAAGACAGAAGAAGCCACGACCTGGTTGTACTCGTTCCTGTTGTTGGCCTATCGACCGATGGACGAAACGCAGATGCGCGAGAACATCGCTTTCTCTCGTACCGATACGGGGCAGGCCGTGAATGAGGCCTTGTTTGACGGGTTTGACCAGATGTTTGACAGCATATCCTTTCGTCTGGGCGAGGCTGCTGCTCAGGTTCTCAGAGGATCAGATATCTGACGCAGGTTGGGTGTTGACTTTCACTGGCAATCTATGGATAAGCGCGCATCCCGGCCGGTTTTCCGCGCCGGGTATCGTTATTATTTGACCCATTGGGCATGTCCCACAGGTCAGTCACACAGCCCGAAAAGGGCGCGCTGTTCGAGGTGGCCTTCAAGTTCATTGGGGCCAAAACACCCAGACGGGGACCACAGAACGCGGGAATGAAAAGGAAAGACGCATGTTTGCGGTCCTCAAGACTGGCGGCAAGCAGTACAAGGTTCAGGCGGGCGATATGCTCCGCGTTGAAAAATTGGCTGCCGACGCAGGTGAAACAATTCAATTCAACGACGTACTGATGCTGGGCGGTGACGCACCGGTTGTTGGCGCACCGTTCATCGAAGGTGCCGGCGTTCAAGCCGAAGTTGTCGAACAGATCAAAGGTGACAAGGTCATCAAGTTCGTCAAACGCCGTCGTAAGCACAGCTCGAAGCGTACCGTTGGCCACCGTCAGAAGCTGACACTGGTCAAAATCACTGACATCCTGTCGTCGGGCGCTGACAAGTCGGGCATCAAAGCGGCAACCGGTTCGGTTTCTGCAGCAGCTGTTGAAGCAGCAGCACCCAAGAAAGCAGCTCCGAAAAAGGCACCCGCCAAGAAAGCCGAAGCACCCGCTGCTGAAGCTGGCGCGGATGACTTGAAGAAATTGTCCGGTGTTGGCCCCGCACTCGAGAAGAAGCTTGTGGCAGCAGGCATCACCACCTTTGCCCAGATCGCGGCATGGACGGATGAAGACGTAGCTGCTATGGACGAGAAACTGTCGTTCAAAGGCCGGATCGAGCGTGAAGGCTGGATCGAACAGGCCAAAGAACTGGCTAAAGGCTAAGGAGAGAGAGAATGGCACATAAAAAAGCTGGCGGTTCCTCCCGTAACGGTCGCGACTCAGCGGGTCGTCGCCTTGGCGTGAAACTGTATGGTGGCCAGGCCGCCATTTCAGGCAACATCATCGTGCGTCAGCGCGGCACCAAGTTTTGGCCGGGCGAAGGCGTAGGCATCGGTAAAGATCACACGATCTTTGCGACCGTCGATGGCGCTGTAAAGTTCCACAAAGGCCTCAAAAACCGCACGTTTATTTCGGTCCTGCCAGTGGCGGAGGCCGCAGAGTAAGCCGAAACCCATAAGGTTTGAAAATTCATGGGGGACCGGCAGCAAATGCCGGTCCCCTTTCTCGTTTTAACGCAGATTTGATCGAATGGTCTGATGACAGTCGCAACCACCAGTTTCCTGATCTTTGCCGCCAGTCAGGTCGGCACGCCGGGGCCGGCCAATATGGTCCTGCTGGGGACAGGTGCGCGCTATGGTTTTCGCGCCGCGTTGCCGTTTGTGGCAGGTGTTGTTCTGGGCAAGCAGCTGATCATCTGGCCCGTTGGGTTTGGGTTGATGCAGGTCGCCGATCAGACTCCGATGGTGTTTGCTGCGCTGAAATATGCTTCGGCGGCATATATTTGCTGGCTTGCGTGGAAAATCGCCAATCTGCGACTTTCGCGTGACGTATCCGTTCAGGACGTGCCCGGTTTTTGGGCCGGGCTGATCGTGCATCCGCTTAATCCCAAGGCCTGGGCGATGATTATTGCAGGGTTCACCGGTTTTGTTGCCGCAGGCACGCCCAGTCTTAACGCGACGTTTACAATCGCTCTGTGTCTATTGCTCTGCCAGATTGTATTGCACCCGATCTGGACTTTTGCAGGCGACAGAATTGCCCATGTGGTTGAAGGAAGGCCTACGGAAAAATATCTGATGTGGACGTTAGCCAGTCTGACTGTTGCGTCCGTATTATTCGTGTTGTTCGGAGGAGGAACGCACTCATGAAACTTGAGACAATTATAAATCAGCCGGTCATCGAAACCGAGCGGTTCGACCTGCGCCCTTTGCGTCGTTCGGATATGGGTCTCGTCGAACATTATGCAGGCGATGAACGCGTTGCGCGTATGACCACCAGCATTCCCCACCCGCTGCCGCCCGGTTCGATCGAAGCCTTCGTGACGCGTTCGATGGCAGACGAGCGGGACGAAGATGTCTGGGCCATGGATGCCACCAAGGATGGTGGTCCGGAACTTATCGGTCTGATTTCCCTGACTCGACTGGATCGCAACCAGACCGAGGTTGGGTACTGGGTTGCACCGGTCTACTGGAACACCGGCGTCGCCTCATTGGCGGTCGAGGCTTTGGTCAATACCAACCCGCTGAAGAACGCGAACATGTTCGCCAGTGTATTTCAGGACAATCCGGCCTCGGCCCGGGTGTTGATTCATTGCGGGTTTGAATACCTCGGCGACGCTGAGAGCTATTCGGTGGCACGCGACGCAAATGTGCCCACCTGGACATATAGTAAGAAACTCTGACTTGTGGCCGGTGGGGCCTTTGCAGTAGGGGACTGACATGAAATTTCTCGATCTTGCAAAGGTCTACATCCGGTCCGGGGCCGGCGGTGGCGGGTGCGTCAGCTTTCGGCGTGAAAAATACATCGAATACGGCGGCCCCGATGGCGGGGACGGCGGCAAAGGCGGGTCTGTCTGGGCCGAGGTTGTGGATGGGCTGAACACCCTGATCGATTTCCGTTATCAGCAGCATTTCTTTGCAAAAAGCGGCCAACCCGGTCGCGGCCAGCAAAGGACTGGCAAAGATGGTGACGACATCATTCTGCGCGTCCCTGTTGGCACCGAGATTTTGGACGAAGACGAAGAGACCGTGATCGCTGACCTGACGCAGGTGGGCGAACGCGTCTTGCTGGCCAAAGGTGGCAATGGCGGCTTCGGCAACCTGCACTTCAAATCGGCGACCAATCAGGCGCCGCGCCGCGCCAATCCAGGGCAGGGCAGCATCGACCGGACCATCTGGCTGCGCCTGAAACTGATCGCTGATGTTGGGCTTTTGGGTATGCCGAATGCCGGGAAATCGACCTTTTTGGCAGCCACATCAAATGCGCGCCCCAAGATTGCTGACTATCCCTTTACAACGCTGCACCCGAACCTTGGCGTTGTCGGCGTGGACAACGTGGAATTTGTCGTCGCCGACATCCCCGGTCTGATCGAAGGGGCGCATGAAGGGCGCGGGATCGGTGATCGCTTTCTGGGTCATGTGGAACGCTGCGCGGTCCTGTTGCATCTGGTTGATGGCACCTCTGAAACGGTCGCCGAGGATTACCGGACAATCATTCACGAGCTTGAAGCTTATGGCGGGGCGTTGGCAGAAAAGCCGCGGATCACAGTGCTCAACAAGATCGATGCGTTGGATGAGGAAGAGCTTGAAGCGGCCAAAGCCGAACTGCAAGAGGCTGTTGGTGGCCCGATCATGACCATGTCCGGCGTCGCCCGTCAGGGGGTCACCGAAGTGCTGCGCGCCCTAAGAACCCAAATTGACGAAGATAGGCTGCGCCAGAAGCCTGTCGAGGAGACGACGACGTGGCGGCCCTAACGGCTGCAAACCGATTGGTCGTCAAAATCGGATCCGCCCTGTTGGTGGATCGCGAAACGGGTTTGTTGCGGTCGGATTGGTTGCAGTCGCTTGCACAGGATGTTGCCTGGCTCAAAGGGCAGGGCACAGACGTCATTCTTGTTTCCTCGGGGTCCATTGCTCTGGGACGCGGTGTCCTGAACCTGCCTGCAGCCACATTGGCGCTCGAACAATCTCAGGCTGCGGCGGCAGTTGGGCAGATCCGACTGGCCCGCGCCTATGAGGAAGCGCTGACGCCGCACCAAATTACGACCGCTCAGGTCCTGGTTACACTGGAAGACAGTGCCAATCGTCGCCGTTATCTGAATTCGCGCGCAACGCTAGAGACCTTGTTGGGTTTGGGCGTGGTTCCGATTGTGAATGAGAATGACACCGTAGCAACGGATGAGATCCGCTATGGCGACAATGACCGTTTGGCGGCTCAGATCGCGGTGACCGTTGGCGCGGATCAGTTGATCCTGCTCTCGGATGTGGATGGGTTCTATAGCGGCAATCCCAGCGAAGACGCCTCGGCCAGGCGCTATGACGTGATTGATCAGATCACGCCCGAGATCGAGGCGATGGCGGGCGACGCCGGATCCGGCCTGTCAAAGGGCGGTATGAAAACCAAATTGCTTGCGGCGAAGATGGCGATTGCCGCAGGCTGCACAATGGCTATAACTGAAGGGTCGACGCTGAACCCTTTGAAATCCCTTAATAATGGTGCAAACTGCACTTGGTTCACAGCGACACTCGATCCGCATGCAGCCCGGAAACGTTGGATTTCAGCGATGAAACCTCGTGGCGAAATTACCGTTGACGCGGGTGCGGCGAATGCGTTGGCAAATGGCAAAAGTTTGCTGCCTGCCGGAATTGTTGCAGTAAACGGAGAGTTCGGGCGCGGTGATCCGGTTGCGGTTCTAGATCCTCAGTCCCGACGACTGGCACAGGGCCTCAGCCGTTATACGGCGCAGGAAGCCGACGCAATCAAAGGGCGCAGATCGTCGGAGATCGAGGCGACTTTGGGCTATCCGGGCCGGGCGGCACTGATCCACCGCGACGACTTGGCGCTTTAGCGGCGCATTGTTACAGAAAGCTACCGACCAGAAAGGCACGTGATATGAAGGATTTCGATAACATCCCCGCCCTGATGACCGATCTTGGGACACGCGCCAAGGCAGCATCAGCGGAACTCGCCTTTGCAAGCGCGGAACGCAAACACGCGGCCTTGATCGCAGCGGCCGAGGCGGTTTGGAACAATCGCTCTCAGATCATCGCGGCCAACCAGAAGGATATGGAGTTTGGTCGCAACAAGGGCCTGAGCCCTGCGATGATGGACCGTCTGATGCTGGACGAGGCGCGCATTCAGGGCATGGTCGATGGCTTGCGTACCGTCGCGGAACAGGGCGATGCGGTGGGTGAGGTGCTGACGGAATGGGATATGCCGTCAGGTCTGAATATTCAGCGCGTGCGTACCCCGCTGGGTGTGATCGGTGTCATCTATGAAAGCCGCCCGAACGTAACTGCAGACGCAGGTGCTTTGTGCCTGAAATCCGGCAATGCCGTGATCCTGCGGGGTGGGTCCGAAGGGTTTCATTCGTCCGCCGCCATTCACGCCTGTCTAGTCGAAGGTCTGAGGGCTGCGAACCTGCCCGAGGATGCCATCCAACTGGTCCCAACGCGCGACCGCGCTGCGGTTCAGGAATTGCTGACCTTGACCGACTACGTTGACGTCATCGTTCCGCGCGGTGGCAAGGGGTTGGTCGGCTTGGTCCAACGCGAAGCGCGGGTGCCGGTTTTTGCCCATCTCGAAGGCATCGTTCACATCTATGTCGACAAAGCCGCTGATCCGCAGAAAACCCTGGATGTCGTGCTGAACGCAAAGACACGCCGCACAGGTATTTGTGGCGCGGCTGAATGCCTACTGATCCATGAGGATGTCGCTGAGACGCTGGGGCAAGACATCGTCGTCGCCCTGTTGGCGGCAGGTGTTGAGGTTCATGCCGAAGGCTCTTTGGCTGTGGAGGGCACTGTTTCGGCCTCGGCCGATGATTGGGGTAAAGAATACCTGGACAGCATTATCGCCGCCAAACCTGTCGCTGACATTGATGGCGCCATCGCGCATATTCGCGAATATGGCTCGAACCATACGGATTGCATCATGACCGAAGATGCCTCTGCCGCCGCCAGGTTCTTTGAACGGTTGGACAGTGCAATCCTGATGCACAACGCATCAACTCAGTTTGCTGATGGTGGTGAGTTTGGAATGGGTGCTGAAATCGGGATTGCGACCGGCAAAATGCACGCCCGCGGCCCGGTGGGGGCAGCCCAGTTGACCAGCTTTAAATATCTTGTCCGCGGAAACGGGACGACCCGCGCCTAGAAACTGAGGGTAACGCGGGTCGGGGCGGTCTCGACCGTAATTCTTCGGCCCATGGCCGCGGCGCTTTCGGGCAACAAGGCAAATTGCACCTGAGCAGGTGTGATTTTGTTGGGAAAACGCCCGGTCGCGACGTTTTTCCAAAGGTCACTGTCGACATTCAGTTTGTCGGCGGTGCCTGTCACCTCCCACTTGTCGCCATGCGCGGTAATCCGGACCTCACCACCCATTGGCATTGCAGTTTCGCAGCACATAAGCGCCAAAAAGGCCAGTTTGACCTGATTGCGAGGTATTGCATCCGTCAGGTGCCAATGCACTCGAACACGACCTGCGCGTTCAACGTCTTTCAGAAGATCTGCCACCTCGGTCCGACCCAGGGGCTGATCGCTGGCGGGCCCAAAGGCAACCCTGAAAAAGCGGATCCGCGCCCCGGCGCTGCCGACACTGCCCGAAATAAGTTCCATCTCCGGGCCTTGCACTGCACCAACCATATCCAAAAGCTCTAACCCGTTGGTAATCGCCCCAATCGGGCTGATCAGATCGTGACAGATCCGAGAGCCGATCAACTCGGCCAGGTTGACGTCTGATGCGCCCATGCGTACCTCCTGCTGTATCTGACGCCGGACCGGAGCCCAAGCATGACAGATCTGAATGCCATTTTCGCACCGGGCATGTTCGTGCGCCACCCGGATTTTCCCGACTGGGGCGTCGGACAGGTTCAGTCCAACATCGCAGGCAAGATCACCGTGAACTTTCGCGAGCAGGGGAAAGTGGTAATCGATGGAACACGCATCGCCCTGATGCCCGTCTTTGATCCGTGAAACTGGTTTAGGAATAGTTAACAGGATAGCCGGTTGCCGTCTGGTTGCCTTTGCCTGAAAAACTGCGATATCTGCGCATCAGATACATAGGATCAAACTTTCTGACATGCCCGACGCAGGCCCTTCGTTCACCATTCGACTTGCTGACTCAGCCGAAGACCTGCGCGCAGCGCAACGACTGCGCTATGACGTGTTCGTGCGCGAACTCGGCGGCGGCGGAGAGATGGTCGACCATGACGCGGGGTTGGAGCAAGACAAGTTTGATCCGTACTTCGATCACATGCTGGCTTATGACGATACAACTGGCGAAGTTGTCGGCGTTTACAGGCTTTTACCGGGTGATCGTGCCGCAGAATTGGGGCAGTATTACTCCGAGGACGAATACGATCTGACCGTCCTGAAACAAAGCGGTCGCAAGTTGCTGGAGCTCGGCCGCTCCTGCCTGCACCCGGATTACCGGGGCGGCACCGCCATGTACCACCTGTGGAACGGGCTGGCTGGCTACGTCGCAGAGCGTCAGATCGAAATCCTGTTTGGTGTGGCCAGCTTTCACGGCACAGATGTAACCGAACTGGCTCAGCCATTGTCGATGCTGCACCACAATCACTTGGCCCCGAGCGATCTGCGAGTCCGTGCGCAACCGGATGTGTTTCAATCCATGAACTTGGTTGAGCCTGAGGCTTTGGACCGTCGCGCGGCGATGATTCAGGTGCCTGCACTGATAAAGGCTTATCTGCGGCTCGGCGGATTTGTGGGCAAGGGGGCGTTCATCGACCAGGCGTTTAACACCACCGATGTCTGTTTGATCCTGGACACCGCGCGCATGAACGACCGGCAGAAACGAATTTATGGCGGAGCGTGACCCGATGACTGCGCCTCTCTGGAACAGTGAAGACGCACCTGACCCGATAGACTTGGGTGTTGTTGGCTGGTGCTTTGTGGTGGTGCGCGGGTTACCTTTGGCGATTTTCGTCTTCGGTGGGCTGATCGTTCTGTTGGTCCTCCGGCTGTTTGAACGTCCGTTTTTTGGTGTCCGCCGTCCTGTCACGCCTTTCATAACCCAGTTTGTGTGCCGAAACGCGTTTCGCATTCTGGGCATCGGATTCCAAACGTCGGGTAGTTTGATGCGGGAACACGGGGCCGTGGTGGCAAACCATTCATCATGGCTGGATATTTTTGCCCTCAACGCGCGCAAACGGATTTACTTTGTCTCCAAGGCAGAAGTCGCGAAGTGGCCTGGTATCGGCTGGCTGGCCCGGGCAACTGGCACCGTCTTCATCGAGCGAAACCCCAAAAAAGCACGCGAACAAACACGGATTTTCGAAACACGGTTAAACGCTGGCCATAAGTTGTTGTTCTTTCCCGAAGGCACGTCGACCGACGGGTTACGTATTTTGCCATTTAAAACAACGCTTTTTGCGGCGTTCTTCGCAGATGAGTTGCGCAATAAAATGTATGTGCAACCCGTATCCGTGGTCTTTCACGCACCCAAAGGTCAGCCCGACAGGTTTTACGGCTGGTGGGGCGATATGGAATTCGGACCACATCTGTTGAAGACGTTGGGCGCGCGCCGACAAGGTTCGGTTGAGTTGATTTACCACGCCCCGGCCCGGGTGAGTGATTTTGAAAACCGCAAAGCCCTGGCGGCATATTGCGAAGAGGCGGTCCGGCACGCGCATGCGCTGGCCCGACTTGAAAAATAAGGGCATTTGGCCCTTGCACAGCGTTAAATCCTGCCGTATACGCGCGCCATTCAAACCCGCAGGCGGGGTTTGGGCTTTGTAGGGGAGACATCCTTATCTGGCCCGCCGGTTGGAGCATCCGCTTCTTTCAACCCCCGCCGAGGCGTAAACCGGAAAAGGAAAATAGCATGGCTCTTCCCGAGTTCACCATGCGTCAGCTGTTGGAAGCTGGCGTTCACTTTGGTCACCAGACACAGCGTTGGAATCCCCGCATGGGCCCGTTTATCTACGGCTCGCGCAATGGCATCCACATCATGGACCTGACCCAGACTGTTCCAATGCTGGATCAGGCGCTGCAGGCTGTTCGTGACACCGTTGCCAAAGGTGGCCGCGTTCTGTTCGTTGGCACCAAGCGTCAAGCAGCTCAGCCGATCGCCGAAGCCGCTGAAAAGTCGGCCCAGTACTACATGAACCACCGCTGGCTGGGCGGCACGCTGACCAACTGGAAAACCGTTTCTCAGTCCATCAACCGTCTGAACCAGATCGACGAAGCGATGGAATCCGGCGCCGAAGGCCTGACCAAGAAAGAGCGTCTGGGCATGGAACGTGACCAGGGCAAACTGCAGTCGTCGCTGGGCGGTATCCGCGAAATGGGCGGCGTTCCTGACCTGCTGTTCGTCATCGACGTCAAAAAAGAAGCACTGGCCATCGCCGAAGCCAACAAACTGGGCATCCCGGTTGTGGCTGTTGTCGACACCAACTGCTCACCCGATGGTGTGGATTACATCATCCCCGGCAATGACGACGCAGCGCGCGCGATCTCGCTGTATTGCGATCTGGCCGCACGTGCCGCTCTGGACGGCATGACCGCTCAGATGGGTGCTGCTGGTGTTGACCTGGGCGCGTTCGAAGAAGCGCCGGTTGAAGAAGTCGTTGCGGAAGAGCCCGCGGTTGAAGAAGCCGCAGAAGCCGCGCCGGAAACCAAAGCCGAAGCGTAAGCTGCCCGTCACGTAAATGACATATGGGGCAGGGTATGACCTGCCCCTAATCCGTTTGAATTGAGGAGAGCCAAGAGATGGCAATCACAGCAGCAATGGTGAAAGAACTGCGCGACACAACCGGCGCAGGCATGATGGACGCAAAGAAAGCACTGACCGAAACCGGTGGCAACATGGACGAGGCCGTCGATTGGCTGCGCACCAAAGGTCTGGCCAAAGCGGCCAAGAAATCGGGCCGTACCGCAGCCGAAGGTCTGGTTGCAGTGCACGTTAACGGCGGCACCGGTGTTGCAGTCGAAGTGAACTCGGAAACCGATTTTGTCGGCAAGAATGCCGAATTCCAGGAAATGGTCGGCAAGATCGCATATGCCGCTGAAGGCGTTGATAACGTCGAGGCTCTGCTCGCTGCTGATCTGGGCGGCAAATCGGTTGCCGACACGCTGACCGACAAGATCGCGACAATCGGCGAGAACATGTCGGTGCGCCGCATGTCCAGACTGTCGGGTGACACCGTTGTGTCTTACGTGCACAACGCGGCCACTAACGGCATGGGTAAAATCGGCGTTCTGGTCGCTCTGACTGGTGGTGACGAAGCGATCGGCAAGCAGATTGCGATGCACATCGCCGCTGTGAACCCCGCAGCCCTGTCCGAAGCGGACATGGATCCGGCTGTTGTCGAGAAGGAAAAGCAGGTTCAGATGGACATCGCCCGCGAATCCGGCAAGCCGGAGCAGGTGATCGAGAAGATGATCGTTGGCCGTATGAAGAAATTCGTGGCGGAATCGACACTGATGAACCAGGCGTTTGTTGTGAACCCTGACCTGACCGTAGAAGCAGCGGCCAAAGAAGCAGGCGCAACCATCACTGGCTTTGTCCGTCTGGAAGTTGGCGAAGGCATCGTGGTTGAGAAGGAAGACTTCGCAGCCGAAGTTGCAAAAGCCGCTCAGGGCTAATCAAAAGTGTAGGGGCCGTTCAGGGCCCTATCACCAAGCTGGAACGGGTTACGCGTCGCGTAGCCCGTTTTTTTTTAAGCCAACTCAAATCCGCCATTGAACAAGAAGTTGAATGGAGGGCCCCGCATGATGGGGATGGTCGAGGCCCCCCAAAATTCCGACACCGGTACGCGGATAAATAAACGCCCCCTTGTCAGAGTGATTGGAGAGCTCTGTTATTGCAAAGATCCAACCGAATGTTCCCTGGCTAAAGCCACCACTCACGGAACAAGGATACTGTGCAACTTTCCTGCCAGATTCGGATAGTCATGTTTTCCTTACCCTAGGTAAAGTGACGCAGTCTCGCGTCAACTCAGCTGGTTCAGGCTTCGACGACAAACATCTGATTGTGCAATGATGCCTTAAGAACAGCCTGCGCCGTGGTTTCAACGGACAAGGCTTCCCGGGCAAGTCGCAGGTGTTTTTCAACCGTCGCCGAGGTCAACCCCATAAGCAACGCAATGTCTTGTGTTGTTTTGCCATCGCCGACCCATTGCAACGCCTCGCGCTGGCGTTTGGTCAGGCCGCGATTTGGCGGGCTGTGGGGCAGGGTCAGGATCTTCAGATGGGCGACATTGTTCATCAGAAGAATGTCATTTCCATGATTCTCCCAAGCTTCATCAACGTCATCCTGGGTTCTGCCATCTTCTGCAGACAGCGAGATCGCGCCTTTTGAGCGGATGGAGACGGAGTTGAAGCTGACGGTATACCCCGCAACAACCCCCTTGGATTTATTGAAATCAATGACGCGCTGCTCCTGAGGCGTTAGCACCCCACTGGAAACCATGTCCTGAATCATATTCCAACTTGCCGCACCTTCATGATCCAGCGCCCATTTCAGCATTGGCGCATGGAAATACAATCCGTCGCCCAGAAAACCGTCTACATACGACCGGCTGTGGTTCGTAAGAATTGTGAAGTCTTCAGGATCCCCCAGCGATGTCGCGGTCCGAAACTGCGTGTACCCATAGATCAACCGGTCAAACCCATACTCGGCCATCTGCCGGCAATGCGCGTCCCAAAGCTCTTCCAGGGTCTTGGCGTAGGTTACAAAGTGCAGGTATTCCTTAAGCTTCATGCGCCGCTCCCCGGAGTCAGGTGGGCTGCCAGCGCGTCCAACGCGAAGATGTAGCCTTGGGCTCCAAACCCGCAGATTTGGCCCAACGCAACCGGGGCAATGTACGAACTGTGGCGGAATGCCTCGCGCGCATGGATATTCGACAAATGCACTTCCACAACCGGCAATTCGACAGAGGCAAACGCATCCATCAGGGCAATCGAAGTATGCGTCAAAGCGCCTGCATTCACAATCAAACCATCCTGAACACCCCGAGCGGCGTGGATCGCATCAATCAAAACGCCCTCGTGGTTGGATTGAAGATGTGACACATTCAGCCCGACAGATGCACCGTGTTTGGTGCAGCGATCTTCGATCATCCCTAGAGTGGTTGCACCATACACCTCTGGCTGGCGCGTACCCAGCAGATTGAGGTTCGGTCCATTCAGTACCAAAACGTCATGCATTACTAATTTATCCCCATTACAAGGTTCATAGACATGAATTGGTATGGTTGTCCACCTGACTTTACCTCAGCGGGTTAAGGGTATTCGGGATACATGTTTTTGGCGTAGGGAACGGGTTTAATCCATGGTCACTACAAGTTTTCCCAAGACAGATCGCTGAGATAGATTTTCCAGCGCTTCAGGCGCGTCTCGTAGTGGAAACCGGGCGCTGATACGTGGCTTGATCTGACCCGCCGCGTAATAGTCAAACAGCTCTTTGACGTTCTCCGCATGCGCCTGTGGGTCCCGAAAGACGGACGCCCCCCAAAAGACGCCTATGATCTGACAGCCTTTTAGCAACGGAAGGTTAAGCGGGATGTTCGGAATTCCGGCGGGAAAGCCAACCACAAGGTATCTACCTTTCCACGCCATACTGCGCAAAGCAGGTTCGGCACAGGGCCCGCCAACCGCGTCATACACGACATCCACACCGCCGGCCCCGGCCAGTGCCTTAATGTCGCGCGCAAAAGGCTTCTGCGCATCCTGGTCCATTTCACGCGGATAGAGGATTGTGTCGTCCGCACCGATCTGGCGGCAAAATTCCGCCTTCTCTGGCGACGACACAGCTGCGATCACACGGGCGCCCATGGCTCTGCCCAGCTCAATAGCTGCAGACCCCACGCCACCAGCTGCGCCCAAAACCAACAGAGTTTCACCAGGTTGAATCGCGGCTCGATCTTTCAGAGCGTGATAGGAGGTGCCATAGGTGAAGATGAAACAGGCGGCATCCTCGTATGGCATCGCATCCGGGAATTTGAGTGCCGTCGCCGCCTTGACCACCACCTGCGTCGCGAACCCTCCGTGCCCGGTCAACGCCAGAACGCGATCTCCGACCGCGAATCCCTTGACCCCTTCACCCACAGCCAGAACGTCGCCTGCGATTTCTCCGCCCGGGGCAAAAGGGCGGGGTGGTTTCATTTGGTACAGATCCCGGATGATCAATGTGTCCGGAAAATTGACACCGGCGGCCTTTACACCGATTAGCAAATCACCCTTACCTGGTTTGAGATCGGGCAGGGTGGTCAGTTCCAGTGTCTCGGGCCCGCCGGGGGCGACGCTGAGTAATGCTTGCATGTCGACGGCCTTGTCCCTGTTAATCTGTAAGGAAGAACTTTTGGTGCACCGACCTGGGTTGTCAACGGCGCAGACGCCCGGGTCCCGCGACGGCAAGTTTGGACATTCCGGGACGCCGCGCCGCATATAACTGAGGAGCAGACCATGACACCCGAAACTCTTTTCTCGCTGCACGGTAAAACCGCACTGGTCACCGGAGGGGCAACCGGAATTGGTCGTATGGCGACCGAAGCGCTGGTTCGGGCCGGGGCACATGTTCTGATCGCGTCGCGCAAAGGTGATGCATGTGCTGCCGTGGCGGCCGAGCTGAACGATTTGGACGCCCCGGGAAGTGCAGATGGGTTTGCTGGTGATCTTGGCAGCAAAGAAGGGATCGCTACCCTGGTCGATGACATTAATTCCCGCACGGATAAACTTGATATTCTTATGAATAACTCGGGCGTTTCGTGGGGCGCACCGATGGGTCAATTTCCCTACGAAGCTTGGGAAAAAGTCATGTCCGTCAATGTCGCGGGCATTTTCGAGCTTACCCAAAGGCTGCTGCCGCTGCTGATGAAATCCGGATCACCGGAAGATCCTGCCCGGGTTGTCAACGTTGGTTCCGTCATGGGTGAAGTTCCGATGGGGGACGGCGCGTACAGCTATTCGGCGTCAAAGGCGGCAGTGCTGCATTTGACCAAGATCATGGCGAAAGAGCTTTCGCCTTATAATGTGACCGTTAACGCGCTGGCTCCGGGGCCGTTTGTGTCCCGCATGACGGCTTTTGCCACAGCTGATGAGGGCACGCGCGACAAGGTTGGCAAATCTGTACCTTTGGGACGCGTCGGGCGGGATGAAGATATCGCAGGGTGTATGCTGTTTCTGTGCGGTCGAGGCGGCAGCTATGTCACGGGTGCTGTGATTCCGGTTTCTGGTGGTATCAATGTGGTGACAGCGGGCAATATCTTTGCCGAAGCCATGTAATCGCGAGTGCAGAAAATGAGCAACGACAATACGTTAGACCTGTCGGCTGTAGATACTTATCTGTCTGCGCATCTAAGTGGCTATCAAGGCCCATTGGAGGCTTCCAAATTCCCGGTCGGCCAATCCAATCCGACTTATGAGTTGCGTACTCCGAACCGATCTTATGTATTGCGTCGCAAACCGCCCGGAACATTGTTGAAATCAGCACATGCAGTTGATCGTGAGTTCCGGGTGCAGCACGCGATTGCGGGCAGCAAGGTTCCGGTGCCCGAAATGTACCTGCTCTGCGAAGATGACAGCGTCATCGGCTCGACCTTTTACGTCATGGAGCATCTGCAGGGCCGGGTCTTTCTGGAACCCGCGATGAAGGGCGAAAGCAACACGACCCGGACCGCCATTCTGGACGAGATGAACCGCGTTCTGGCCGAGCTTCACATGGTGGACATAGACGCAGCCGGACTGTCCGACTACGGACCAACCGGGAACTATTTTGAGCGGCAAATCTCTCGGTGGACCAAGCAGTATCGGGCCTCAGAGACCACGGTGATCGCCGATATGGATGCGCTGATTTCAGCTTTGGAAGCCTCGATCCCAGTGGATGACGGTCAAAGAACACTGGTTCATGGCGACTATCGGATCGACAACCTGATGTTCGCTGCGGACAGCGCCAAGTGCATCGGAGTGCTCGACTGGGAATTGTCAACGATTGGGCACCCTTACGCCGATCTGGCTGCCGTCATCATGCAGTGGCAGATGCCTCCGGGCAAAGAAGGCAGGGGGTTGGCCGGTATTGATCGCGACAGTCTGGGCCTGCCCAGTGATCAGGCATTTATCGCGCAATATTGTGCTCGGCGCGGCATCGACCGGATCGAGAATTTTGGATTCTATCTGGCGTTCAATTTTTTCCGCATGGCAGGTATTCTGCAAGGGGTTTACAAACGTGCTTTAGACGGTAACGCGTCCGATCCCAAACGCGCCCAAGCGTTTGGCGCCTATGTTCCTGTCTTCGCACGGCATGGGTTGGCGGCACTTGGAAAAACCTTATAAAAGCACGGTAACACTCTGTTTTCATAAGATTCTACAACTTATCTGAGGTTGGACAACTCCAGTTCCAGATTTGCGAGGCTGTTCTTGCCAAAGAACATCTCATCACCGATGAACATGCTGGGCACCCCGAAAACACCGCGCCTGACGGCAGCTTTGGTTTGTTCTTTCAGTTTTTGTTTTGTGTCAGCGCTTCCTATAGCCTCACGAGTTTTCCGAACCGGCAGCCCGTTCTCGTGCAAAATTTCGGTTAGTACACCCAACTCATCAACCTTTTGACCATGCACCCAGATCGCATCAAATATAGCGTTTATATATTTGATTCCCCATGCCTTTCCCGACGCAAAGTGCGCCCCACGCATCGCGAACCTTGTGTTTAACGGGAAATGCGGGCTCATGTGGAAACTCAACCCGCGACGACGCGCAAAACGGTGCAAATCATGTGTCAGATAGGCTGATTTCTGTCGGTTTTCCGAGAATGCGTGAAAAGGACTTTGGTTGTTGGTGGCCTTAAAAACTCCGGACAACAGCACCGGGACATAGTTGATCGCAACTTTGTGTCGCTTGGCCAGACCCGGCAACAATTTATGGGCCAGAAAAGCGTTTGGACTGCAAAAGTCGAAGACGAAATCGATGCTTTGGGCCATATTGGTCCTCCGGAAAGACGACAGGTCGTTGGGATTGCGAAAGCGAACGGCGAATCTGAGACGTCGGTAGTCTAACACCTGAACCGGTCTCTGTACCCATCGCAATCGGTCAGAAGACCTATTGCCGGGACGTGCAATTTTCACTGTTGTTTCAGCGCCCAAGCAACCATGATCGCAGAAGATCATAGGAGGTCAGATCTTCAATGCCTAACGCAAATGCGATGTTTGAACAAACGCGGCTGAACCGTATTCCCACATGGATGGACACCTATGTTGAACAGCGGAAATACGCCGGCAGTTCAGTCGTGGTGTTTCACAAGGGTCGCGAGGTTTTCTTCAATGCGACCGGGTTGCGAAGTGTCGAAAGCAACTTGCCGTTTGAAAGGGACACATTGGTCCGCATCTACTCGATGACCAAGCCTGTGACGTCCGTCGCGATCATGATGCTGGCCGAAAAAGGCTTGTTCCATCTGGATGCGCCTCTGTCGGATTTTGTTCGGGGCTTCGACAACATACAGGCGCTTGTTCCGGATGCGCTGCGGTTGGACCAAACTCAGGATACCACCACGCCAACTCTCCATCAGTTGCTGACCCATACCGCTGGCTTCAGCTACCCGTTCAATCCAGGGCTGTTACCTACCGCGATGGACGAGCAAGACCTATTGTTCAAGCCAAATCAGGGTCTGTTAAAGGACCGCGTCGCTGATTTGGCCGATTTGCCGCTGGCATTCCAACCTGGAACCCGCTGGGAATACTCGGTCAGTTTGGATGTGCTAGGACGCGTGATTGAGGTCGTCGCGGGAAAGTCTCTGGATGCATTCTTTGAGCAAGAGATTTTTGGCCCGCTAAACATGCGAGATACCGGATTCTCGGTTGGAACCGGGGTAGGGGATCGATTTGCATCGCTTTATACTCCGCTCGCGGGTGACGCGATGGCGCTGAATTCGGCCAATGTAGGCTCGGAAACCTTGCGTCTTGTGGATCGTGCTGGGCACTCACCCTTTGAAAATACAACTACTTTTTCGGGTGGCGGAGGTTTGGTCAGTACAATCGACGACTATGCAACATTTGCCGAGATGCTTCGGAACCGCGGTACTGGCAATGGCCATCGTTTGCTGGGGCCCAAGACGGTGGACTTCATGATGCGTAATCACTTGCCGGGCGACATTGCATCGATGGGGCCGCAAAGTTTCGCCGAACAACCGATGGAGGGTATGGGCTTTGGACTGGGTGGTTCGGTCATCTTGAACCCGGGCAGGGTCCGCGTCCCGGGGTCGGTCGGGGACTTCAGTTGGGGCGGCATGGCATCGACCTATTTCTGGATCGATCAGGACAATGACCTGACCGCCGTGTTCTTCACCCAGTTGTCACCGTCCAGTTCCTACCCGTCCCGAGCAGAGCTTAAGGCACTTGTTCTTGCGGCGATGATTGATTGATTTCACGGCGACTGATACGCCAAGTGCGACCAAAGAGTGATGAGTAATACATGACCGAAGCCGAGAGCATACTTCTGGATCTTCTCAACATCGAACGTCTAGAGGTCGATTTGTTTCGTGGCACCGGATCAGGTGGCGAAACCCCGACGCGTATTTTTGGTGGACAGGTGATTGCTCAGGCACTCGCAGCGGCTTACAGAACTGTGGACGACAGATTGTGTCATTCTCTGCATGCCTACTTCATTCGCCCCGGAGATCCCACCATTCCCGTTATTTATCAAGTTGATAGAGCGCGAGATGGAGGTTCTTTTACGACGCGGCGGGTGGTTGCAATTCAACATGGAAAACAAATCCTGAACATGTCCGCGTCTTTTCATATCAAAGATGAAGGTTGGGATCATCAGCACCCAATGCCAGATCTGGACTCACCGGAACACTATCCGGCACGATCTGATCTGCGGCAGATTTACCTGGATCGCGTTCCAGAAAGACTGCGACCAGAACTGATCCGCGAACGCCCAATAGAAATCCGCGAAGTCGATCACTTAGATCCGTTTAAACCAGCGGTATCGGATGACCGAAATCAGATTTGGTTCCGAATGGGGGCGGCCGCATCGGCGGACGCCAAAACACAGCACTTGCTGCTAGCGTATGCCTCTGACATGAGCTTGATGAGTTCGGGGATGCGCCCACATGGGCTGAGCTGGTTTACCGGTGAGGTCAATGGCGCCAGTCTGGATCACACCATCTGGTTTCACGCGCCGGTTCAGTTTGAGAACTGGCATCTTTATGCGATGGATTCGCCGTGGTCGGGGCAGGGACGAAACTTCAATCGCGGATCGATCTACACCGAAGATGGGGTTTTGGTCGCCTCTGTTGCGCAAGAAGGCCTTATGCGACGGGCGCAGAAGAAACCTTAAGATTCCTCAGCAAACATTTGATTTAGCTTCCGCATTCCTCCAAGCCATCGGTCATAGTCTTCAGATTTCAACCGTATGTAGTCCAACACTTGAGGATGCGGGAGAACTAGGAATTGCTCCTCGCGGATCGCATCAACACAGGCTTGCGCCACGTCTTCAGGCTCTAGCATGCCGTCGATTGCGGCCACTGAATTTTCATGCCCGCGGGTCATTTCCGATCGTACCGCTTGTGGGCACAAAACCGAAACCCGCAGTCCCTGATGCCCATAGGTCAGCGACAGCCATTCGGCAAATCCAACGGCTGCGTGTTTGGTCACACCGTATGGTGCAGCGCCAGGTTGGTTCAGCAAGCCTGCCGCAGACGCAGTTGTCATGATGTATCCGCCACCACGGGCGGTCATCCGAGGAACCAGGTGTCGCGCTGTCCAAACGTGGGACATCACATTGATCTTCCAAATCCGATCCCAGTCTTCGTCGGGAACATTCAGACCACCAAGCGTCAGAATTCCTGCATTTGCGCAGAACAAATCGATCGGACCGATTGTGTTTTCAACCTGATCAATCAGGGACTTGATCTCATCTTCATTGGAAACGTCACAGCGAAAGGCATGTCCATCGATGGCTTCGGCAACCAAGCGTGCTCCAGAGGCGTCGATATCTGCGCAGACAACATTTGCGCCTTCACGCGCAAATCGTTCTGCCAAACCTTTTCCGATACCTTGTGCGGCGCCGGTAACGACAACCGTTTTTCCGTTCACATCCATGTGATGCCCCAATTCTTGGATTCAACACCACATGGTAAGGCGTTGGTTTTAAAATCAAAGCGCAAAGTATTGGCGCTTATTTACCATAATACCAATTACACGAATAATGCTATGGCTCAGTAGAAAGCCTGCAATCCCGTCTGTGCCCGCCCCAGGATCAACGCATGTACATCATGCGTGCCTTCATAGGTGTTCACTGTCTCCAGATTGATCATGTGGCGGATAACCTGAAACTCGAGCGAAATCCCGTTACCGCCGTGCATGTCGCGTGACATCCGCGCGATATCCAACGCTTTGCCGCAATTGTTTCGCTTGACGATCGAGACCATTTCCGGCGCTGCCTCGGCCTGATCCATCAGACGACCGACACGCAGGCTTCCTTGCAGGCCCAAAGCGATCTCGGTCTGCATGTCCGCCAGTTTGCGCTGGAACAGCTGAGTTTGTGCCAACGGCTTGTCGAATTGCTTGCGATCCAATCCATATTGAAGCGCTGCATGCCAGCAACTTTCCGCAGCGCCCATCACGCCCCAGCTGATGCCGAACCGGGCACGGTTCAGGCAGCCAAATGGTCCTTTGAGGCCCTGAACATGGGGCAGCAAAGCACCCTCGCCCACCTCAACGCCGTCCAGAACGATTTCACCGGTGATTGACGCGCGCAGGCTCAGCTTGTTTTGGATTTTGGGTGCGCTTAGACCTTTTAGATCTTTGTCCAGAACAAAGCCGCGAATTTTGCCGTCATGGGCATCCGATTTCGCCCAGATCACAAAGACGTCGGCGATCGGAGAGTTCGAAATCCACATCTTGCTACCGGTCAACCGATAGCCGCCGTCGATCTTCTCAGCCCGGGTTTTCATACCAGCAGGATCAGATCCCGCATCCGGCTCGGTCAGGCCAAAACAGCCAATCCACTCGCCGCTGGCCAGTTTCGGCAGGTACTTTCGGCGCTGCTCCTCGCTGCCATAAGCATAGATCGGATACATGACCAAAGAGCTTTGTACCGACATCATCGAGCGATAGCCGGAATCCACGCGTTCGACTTCACGTGCGACCAGGCCATAGGCGACATAGCCCGCGCCTATGCCGCCGTACTCTTCAGGAATGGTCGTGCCCAACAGGCCCATTTCACCCATTTCCCGAAAAATCTCAGGATCGGTTTCTTCGTTCTGAAACGCTTCGGTCACGCGGGGCTGCAGTTTTTCCTGCGCGTATGCCCGTGCGCTGTCGGTGATCATACGTTCATCTTCGGTCAACTGATCGGCCAGGCGGAACGGATCATCCCATGCAAACTGACCCAGATCGGGCGCATCCTTGGCGCGCAAGGTTGGTTGGGTGCTGGGGGCGTTCATGGGGCTTCTCCGGGGTTGTCGATGTTGCCGAAGCGTAACGCGCGCTGTCCGAAAGTTACAGCAAGAGTTTCGCACCTTCCCATGAGTAAATGTCATACGCTTGGACCCGTGTTGAAGACCCCTTCCCGATCACTCTAGCCCAGGGCGTAACCCGCGCCGCGCACAGTACGCACTGGATCTTCGCCGCCATGTTGGGTCAAAGCTTTGCGCAATCGCCCGATGTGCACGTCGACGGTACGCGTATCGACATAGATGTCGCGCCCCCAGACCCGGTCCAGCAGTTGCTCGCGGCTCCAGACACGGCCTGGTTTTTCCATGAACGTGCTCAGCAGGCGGAATTCAGTCGGACCCAGCTTCAACGTTACGCTGCCTCGGCTGACCCTGTGGGTTTCAGAATCCAGCACGATGTCATCAAACTCCAGCCGTATCCCTACGGTCGCCGGGCGGACGCGGCGCAATTGCGTCCGAACCCGCGCCATTAGTTCAACGATCGAATACGGTTTGACCACGTAGTCATCCGCGCCGGTTTCCAGCCCGCGCACCTTGTCGACCTCTTCAGAACGGGCTGACAACATAATGATCGGGATCGACCGTGTATCCGGACGAGTCTTGAGGCGTCGGCATACCTCGATGCCGCTGAGATTGGGCATCATCCAATCCAGCACGATGATGTCCGGGCTATCTTCGTCGACCAGCAGCATCGCTTCGTCGCCGCTGGCTGCTTTTGAGACGCGAAACCCTTCGGCCTCAAGGTTGTACGCTAGAACTTCGCGCTGAGCGTGTTCATCCTCGACCACCAGAACAGTCGGTTGATCAGCAGACATTGCCTTCGTCCTTTAGACAGTTTGCGATGTATTGTCGGCTTTGGGTCGCGCTTCGGTCGGGCGTTCGCCGGTCACCAGATAGACGACCTGTTCTGCAATCGCGGTGACATGATCGCCCATGCGCTCGATGTTTTTGGCAATGAAATGCAGGTGCATACAGGCCGAGATGTTGCGCGGATCTTCCGCCATAAAGGTCAGGAACTCGCGGAACAGGCCATTGTACATCTGGTCCACTTCGTGATCGCGCTCGATGACATCTGTCGCGAGTTCAGAATCGCGCTGGATGTAGGCGTCCAGTGCATCGCGCAGCATCAGCTCAACCTCGCGCGCCATGCGACGCAAAGCAGCCGCACTGCCGCTGATTTCCGTTGCAGTGACCAAAACAGTGGTTCGTTTGGCGATGTTTTTGGAGTAATCGCCGATACGCTCGAGGTTGCCCGAAACTTTCATCACCGATAGGACAAGCCGCAAATCACTGGCGGTCGGCGACCGCAAAGCGATCAAACGCGCGGTTTCTTCGTTGACGAGCTCTTCCAGCTCATCAATCGCTTTGTCTTTCCGGCGAACTTCTTGCGCTAATTCCTCGTCTCGGGTTTCGAGAGAGCGTGCAGCGCCCATAATCGATTCTTCGACGAGACCACCCATTTTCATGATGTGGGCCTGAATGGTTTCAAGATCGCGGTCAAAAGCGGATGCGATATGTTGGTCGGACATTTGATTATCGGTCATTTCTGATTACCTATGCTCAGCCGATCCGGCCGGTGATGTAGCTTTCCGTGCGGGGGTCTACAGGGTTGGTAAATATCTGACCGGTTTCGCCAAACTCAACCAGGCTTCCCAGATGGAAAAAGGCCGTCTTCTGGCTGACGCGGGCGGCCTGTTGCATCGAGTGGGTCACGATCACAACCGAATATTGTTCGCGCAATTCATCGATCAACTCTTCAACCTGAGATGTTGCGATCGGGTCCAGAGCTGAACAGGGTTCGTCCATCAAAAGAACTTCTGGCTCTGTCGCCACCGCGCGGGCGATGCACAGGCGCTGTTGCTGGCCACCAGACAGCCCGGTGCCTGGCGCATCCAGGCGATCCTTGACTTCATTCCAGATCGCAGCGCGGCGCAGAGATTTCTCGACGATATCATCCAGGTCCGCCTTGTTTTTAGCAAGGCCATGGATACGCGGGCCATATGCAACATTGTCATAGATCGACTTGGGAAACGGGTTTGGTTTCTGAAAAACCATCCCGACCTTGGCGCGCAACTGCACCGGATCAACACGTTTGTCGTAAATGTCTTCACCGTCCAGTTTGAACGATCCTTTGACACGGGCAATGTCGATGGTGTCGTTCATCCGGTTCAGGCAGCGCAGGAACGTGGACTTGCCACAACCGGACGGACCAATAAAGGCGGTCACGGTCTTGTCTTCGATATCGACGTTCACGTCTTTGATCGCGTGGGTCTCACCATAGTGGACCTGGCAGTCACGACACTCCAGCTTGATCTTGTTGGTGTCCACTTGTCTCTCCACTCGGGTCATATCGTTCATTATAACAGCCCCCATTTACCAGCGACGTTCAAAACGCCGACGCAGGATAATTGCGATAATGTTCATGCTCAGCAGGAACATCAGAAGGATGATGATCCCACCCCAGGCTTTTTCGTAAAAGGCGACGTCAGCGCGCGAGGCCCAGGTATAAATCTGGGCCGGCATGGCCGAGTTCGCTTCGGTGAAGCCTGCGATAAATCCATCCGGATATCCACGCGCCACAAAGCCCACCATACCGATCAGCAACAACGGCGCGGTTTCTCCAAGCGCTTGTGCCAAACCGATAATGGTACCGGTCAGGATACCCGGGGCTGCCAGCGGCAGAACATGGTGGAAGACCGCCTGCATTTTCGAGGCCCCTACCCCCAGCGCGGCATCGCGGATCGATGGCGGAACCGCCTTGAGCGATGCGCGGGTCGAAATGATGATTGTCGGCAGTGTCATCAATGTCAGAACCAACCCGCCAACCAAAGGTGCCGATTGCGGCAGGTGCATAAACTGGATGAAAACCGCCAGACCTAGGATACCGAACACGATCGACGGGACCGCAGCAAGGTTCGAGATGTTGACTTCAATCAGATCGGTAAACCGGTTCTGCGGGGCGAATTCTTCCAGATAGATCGAGGCCGCGACGCCAATTGGCAGGGAAAAGACCAGAACTACCAGCATCATGAAGAAGGACCCAACAACGGACGCACCGATACCTGCACCGCCGGGGTTGTCGACGCCTGAGTCCGCGCCTGTGATAAAGGTCCAGTTGAACGCCTGTTTGATGATCCCGGCTTTTTCCATCGCATCCACAAGATCCAGGTCGCTTTTTTGCAGGAACCTGCTGTCTTGCATGGACTCTCGTGTCACACGTCCTTTGTAGTACCCATCAACCCGGCTGGATGCGGCCAGATCAAACTGCACCGGCTGCCCGAGTTTACTGGGGTTTTCGCTATAAAACGTTCGGATTGTGCCGCCGACTTTGCCCAACAGGCGCTCGATCGCGTCTTCGTTGATGTCGACGTTCAAGCCGCGTTCATCCAGTTCGGTTTTAAGGGCGGTGACGAACAGGTTAGAATACGCCTTTGTTTTGAACAGCTCGCTTTCCGCCTCTTCGCGGTCCTGTTCGGTCAGTGTGAACTCCACGCTAACAACCGTGCGCTTAAACGCCGGAAGCCCTTCCGACAGGATAGATGTGAAAAGGACAACCAGAAAAAACATGCCGGTTGCAATCGCGATGATCCCGTAAGCCCGAAACCGTTTTTCGGCCTGCGCGCGCTTGCGCGTCCGCGCATCGGGCGCCGTAAGCGAGACAGAGTGACGGCCCTTGTCCGGGGATGGCGTGCTTGCGTCAGTCATTCGTACTGCTCCCGGTATTTGCGCACGATGTAGAGGGCAAAGACATTCAGGCCCAGCGTGATAACGAAAAGTGTCATTCCAAGTGCAAAAGCAACAAGCGCTTCTGGTGAGGCGAAATCGGCATCACCTGTCAGCTGGCTGACGATCTTCGCGGTCACAGTTGTCATGGCCTCAAATGGGTTAAGGCTGAGGCGCGCAGCCGCACCCGCACCCAAAACCACAATCATGGTTTCGCCGATGGCCCGCGACGCGGCCAAAAGGATCGCACCAACAATGCCAGGCAATGCGGCGGGAAGAACCACCTGCCGAATGGTTTCAGATTGCGTGGCGCCCAACCCATAAGATCCATCACGCATCGCCTGCGGCACCGCGTTGATGATGTCGTCCGACAAGGACGAGACGAAGGGAATAAGCATGATGCCCATAACCAGCCCCGCCGTCATTACGGCTGTCCCGGCTTTCATCCAACCCAAACCGCCATCCCCAAAGATGCCCAGCAATAGCGGGCCAACGGTCAGCAATGCGAACAGACCGTAGACGATAGTTGGGATACCGGCGAGCACCTCAAGCATAGGTTTGGCAACAGCCCGCAGGCGGGGCGAGGCGTATTCACTCAGATAGATCGCGGCAAACAGGCCGATCGGAACCGCCACCAAAAGCGCGACGATCGAGATGTAGAGAGTGCCCCAAAGCAGCGGCAGGACACCCAATGCCGACGTCCCGCCGCGACCTGAGAAACTGGGTGCCCATGTCAGGCCGAAGAAATAATCAGTCGCGGGATATAGCTTGAAGAACTCCCACGTGTTGAAAACCAGCGACAGAACGATTCCGACCGTTGTCAGGATGGCGATCGACGCGGCGGCCAACAGCAGGACACGAATGCCTTGTTCGACGACATTGCGCGCACGGTATTCGGAATGGGTTTGCCGCCAGCTGAATGCCGCCCCGATCAAAGCGACGACAATCACAACAATTGACATGATGGCGTAACCGGTGGAATTCATGACACGGTAGTTTTGTGCCGCCGTAAGAACAGGTCGCGTGATTTCCGAGGTGACCACCTGCCCCGCGTTCTTGAGGCTTTGCGTCATATCCGCAACGTCGGCACGCGCATCTCTGGCCAGATCTTCCGTGATGCTGCCTTGTGCCACAGCATTGTCCAATCCTGAGGCAGTGCGCCGAACCTCGGCCATCACCAGGCTGAGCGATGATCCTTCCTTGACGACAGAACCAGGAATTGTTTGAGAAATCTGGGAGTTTACATAGAGCGGCTGAACCAGCAGCCAAAAGACCAGCAAACCAAAAGCTGGCACAACCGTCTTGAGGGCAACGTTAGCACCGTAGAACACCGGCAGTGAATGCAGATCGCGACTGTCGCCCCCGGCGCTTTGCAATGCGCGAGACCGCCCGAGCACGTACCCGATTGCTGCGATCACCATGACGATCAGGAAAAGCCAAATTAACGGCATGCCACCCTCACTGGTCCGGTTGGAAATTCAAGAAAGCGTGGGGCGACGTTTAGGCCGCCCCTCGCGTGTCGGACCAATGTCCGGCTTAGCTACCCGAACCCATGGTTGCTTCGTTGTTGATCGCGTCCTGCGTGGATGTCAGTTCAGGATCGGCAACCAGGCCATAGTTGGCCAGCGGGCCAGAGCCGCCAGCGATTTCGTCAGCGACGAAGAACTGCGCGTATTCTTTCAAGCCGGGGATCACACCGATATGTGCTTTCTTGACGTAGAAGAACAATGGGCGCGAAACCGGGTATTCACCCGACGCGATGGTTTCAGTCGACGGTGCAACGTCGCCCATGGTCGCGACTTTCAGCTTGTCGGTGTTGTTCTCGTAGAACGCCAGACCAAACACGCCAATGCCGTTCGGGTTGGTGTCGATACGTGCCAGCGTTTCAGTGTAGTCGCCGTCGATATCGACCGACTTGCCGTCAGTGCGGACGTCAAGGCATGCGTCCTCGGCATCGTCTTCGCTCATGCCGCCTGCGATCATCGCTTCCATGGCGCCTGTGGTTTCACAACCGGCAAGCAGAACCTTGTCTTCGAACACTTCACGGGTGCCGTGCTTGGTGCCAGGGATGAACATGGCGATTTCAACGTCCGGCAGGTCGCCATTGAATTCGGCCCAGTTGTTGAAGCTGTTATCAACCAGCGCGCCGTCTTTCATCACTTTGGAACCGATGGCGTTGTAGATGTCGGCCGGCTGGAACGCAGTGAATGCGGGACCCGACTGCTGGCTGGCGAACACGATGCCATCATAGCCAATGCGCACTTCCATGATGTCAGTGACACCGTTGTCAGCGCAGGCTTTGATTTCTTTTTCGCGAATGGCGCGCGATGCATTTGCAACGTCGATGGTGTTTTCGCCAACACCTTCACAGAAACGCTTCAGGCCAGCGGAAGAACCACCCGATTCAACAACCGGTGTTGGGAAGTCGGTGTTTTCGCCAAACAGCTCGGCAACAATCGATGCGTAAGGCAGCACGGTCGACGACCCAGCAACTTGAACGTTGTCGCGGGCAGCAGCAGCTGTTGCAGATACGGCAGCGATGGCAAGCGCCGAAGCCGACAGTTTTACAAAGGACATTTCAGTCTCCTTGAGAAAGTACATTTGCGATCACCCCCATGATGATCCTGAGCGCACCCCTATGGATCGTGCGTAAGCCTTTTGTGACAAGTGTGTAACGGTTTCATGACAAGCGACGAGTTTCACCGGCCTGATGACAAAAACGTTTTGGTTTATGTGAAGGCAGATGGATTTGCTTCAGATGTCTGGTGCAGCTTAACGCGGCAAAATAACTGTAAAAACAGACCCTTTGCCTAAGTCACTTTCCACACGTAGCCGTCCCCGATGGCGATTCACGATGTGTTTTACAATCGCCAGCCCCAATCCGGTTCCGCCCAGTTGCCGTGATCGATGACTGTCAGCGCGGTAGAATCGCTCGGTCAGGCGGGGTAAGTGGACGGCGTCGATTCCCGGTCCTTTGTCGATGATCTGCACCCTTACTGCGGGCCCTCGCATCGCGGTGTCCCTTTCGGAGGCCGAGACCAACACCTCGACACTTTCACCGCTTCCTCCGTATTTGATGGCGTTTTCGATCAGATTGGTAAAGACCTGACGCAATTGATCACTGTCCCCGGGCACCGAAATCGGACCCGCAGCGGCGTTCAACGACAAGGATACACCGGCATCTTCAGCCAGGGGGCGCAGTGAATTCAAAGTCGATTGCACCAGACCCGTCAGTTCCAACTCTTCCTTCGGACGCACACGTTCTTGGCTCTCAACCCGGTTCAGGGACAGCAAGTCGCCGACAAGGCGATTCATCCGGTTGGCTTCTTCGTCCATGATCTGCAGGAACCGTTCCCGCGCAACAGCATCGTTATGGGCTGACCCCCGCAACGTTTCGATAAACCCCATCAGCGCGGTCAGCGGCGTGCGTAATTCGTGGCTGACATTTGCCACAAAATCCCGGCGCATCTGGCTGGCTTCTTCCAGATGAGTGACGTCTTGAAATATGACCAGTACTGCGCCGCCCGAAACCGCGCCAACACCGTTCATGTAGCGGCATTGAACCTCGAACGTGGTGTCCTGTGCGCCGTCATTCGCCAAATGCCGTGTCTTGGCGGGGCCTTTGGTGCGCAGGCCTTGCTCAATCGCCTCGATCACCTGTGGTTGCCGGAGAATAGTGGCAAAATGCCGGCCCTGAATGTTTTGGTTCAGCAGAGTCCTGGCATCCGTATTGGCCGCAATAATGCGTTCGGTTTGATCGACCACCAATGCGGGCATCGGAATGGCTGACACTAATTCTTCAAGTAAGTCGGTGGACATGGTTTGGAACTCTGTTTGCCCAAGTGCCTACGAGGCTTGTGTCAACGTTTCACGAAACAAGCGCATGTTTTCCTGATAGTGTAACGCGCTAAACGTAATTTGCCGTGCAGCGGCGTCATCCAGTTGCCGCACAACTTTTCCGGGCGATCCCATGACAAGGGAGTTGTCCGGGATTTCTTTGTTTTCGGTGATCAGCGCCCCTGCCCCAATCAGGCAGTTCTTGCCAATCTTGGCGCCGTTCAGAATGATGGCGCCCATTCCGATCAGAGTATTTTCCCCAATCGTACAGCCATGCAGCATAACCTTGTGCCCGATGGTGCAGTTCTGACCGATGATCAACGGATATCCGGCGTCGATATGCATGACACAGTTTTCCTGAACATTGCTGCCAGCGCCGACGCGGATCTCTTCATGATCGGCGCGGATCGTGCACCCAAACCAGACCGACGCGCCCTGTTCCAGAACAACTTTCCCGATCAGGTTGGCATCCGGCGCGACCCAGGTATCTTCATGAATCTGCGGCGTGTGCTCGCCCAATGCGTAGAGTGTCATGACAATCCCTCAAACTCGTTTTGCAGGGTTCTTACGTGGTCTTGCAGGCTCGGTTGCTGAATTCGGCGCATCCGTTCTGCGCTGACGATTGTCTTCAGCTTGTCTTCGGTTGCATCCAGATCATCATTTACCAGAACGTAGTCGTAATACCCCCAATGGCTGATCTCATCCCAGCTTTTGAGCATGCGCTTGGCGATCACGTCTTCGCTGTCCTGCCCACGGGTTTCCAACCGGCGTCGCAGTTCGGGGATCGACGGCGGCAGAATAAAGATCGACAGCGCGTGTTTTCCCAGGTCCGAATTCCTGATCTGAACCTCGCCTTGCCAGTCCACATCGAACAACACGTCCCGTCCGGCATTGATCAATTCCCGCACCGGTCCTGCAGGTGAGCCGTAGAAATTGCCGAACACGTGGGCATGTTCCAGCATCTGACCCTCGGACACCTGTTGTCTGAAGGCATCCTCGCTGAGGAAGTAATACTCGCGCCCGTGTTCTTCACCGGGGCGCGGTTCGCGGGTCGTCGCGGACACCGAAAACTCTAGGTCGCTATCCCATGCCATCAGCCGGCGCGCCAAAGTAGATTTTCCTGCCCCTGAGGGCGAGGACAGGATAATTAGTAGACCTCGGCGGTGCCCCATTTCAGTTATTCCCATTTTTATTCAATGTTTTGCACCTGTTCGCGCATCTGATCGATCACGGCCTTCAGTTCTAGCCCAACAGATGTCAGATCAGTGTTTTGCGCTTTGGAACACAGTGTATTTGCCTCACGGTTGAACTCCTGCATCAGGAAGTCCAACTTGCGCCCAACGGCCCCGTCTTGCCCCAGCAGGTCACGCGCCGCGGCCACATGGGCAATCAGACGGTCGATTTCTTCAGTTATGTCAGCTTTGACCGCGATCAAAGCCAGTTCTTGCGCCACGCGATCGGGCTCCGCTCCCTGAGCATTGTCCAGTACGCGCGCCAGATTTTCACGAAGGGCATCGGCCATCTTGTCCTTGCGCTGCTCAGCCAGCTTCGCAGCTTGCTCGGTCAGAGAGGCAACCTGATCCAACTGTGACGCCAGAACACCGGCAAGCGCTTCGCCTTCACTTTGGCGCATGTCGATGAATGCGCTTAGAAGACTTGAAAATTCGGACGTCAGATGCGCCACCAAGGGGGCTGGATCATCGGCGTCTGTACCAGCCTCCATCATCCCCTTCATCGCAAGCAGATCAGTTGCGCTGGACCGTGCCAGAACAACTCCGCGCGCCTCGGCCATCTGTTGTGTCTTCACCAGAGCATTCAGCGCATCGGCCATTGTGGTTTCGTTCAAAGACAAATCCGCTGCGGCTTCATCGCGGCTTATGCGCATAGATAGCGTCACGTTTCCGCGGCTCAGAGACTTGGACAGCGTACCACGCAACGCTGCCTCTAACCCGGTCAACCATTCCGGCACCCGAATGCGTAAATCCAGCCCCTTGCCGTTCACGCTGCGCAGTTCCCACGTCCAGCTATGCGGGCCAAATGCCCCCTTGGCCGAGGCAAACCCGGTCATGGATCTGATCATGACTGCCCTTTCTGTCACTGCACTTTTTTTGCTGCCTGCCGCACCTAATGCCATTGACCGGTCCAGAGCAAGACCTTGCTGATGCTGCAATTGATCTGCAGAAGTTAACCATTCATTAAAGAATTACTCCAAAATTGTCTTAACCCGAGTCAAACTGTCCAGAGCAGAGGCTTTTGGGCCGCCGATATATGCGATGTCTCGCATTTTATGAAAATGGTGGTCGTTTGATGTTAGGGTGATGGAAATGAAAACCTTTTTCGGGATTGGTTCCGGGTCAGGATTTGGAAAGATCGTCGCAATGGATCGCTTTGACAGTGGGCGCAGCCTCTCGCCGATCCGCCAGGCCGAGGCGTATTGGACCGCATTGCTGACAGGCGACGGCGTTCCGAAACGGTCGCAGGTTGATCCGCGCGGGTTAGAGAACATTCTGGAATACACCTTCATTCTGGAACGCATCGCCCCTGGCCTTGCCCGGTTTCGTCTGGCTGGCAGCCATCTCACCAAACTCGCGGGAATGGAAGTTCGAGGCATGCCTCTGACATCCTTTTTTGAGCCAGATGCGCGAGCGGATGTGAAAGACGTGCTTGAGCAGGTCTTCTCGGCACCCGCCACGGCAGAGCTAAGCGTCGTGTCGGCTGGTGCGCTGGGCCGCGCGAGGTTGCAAGCGCGCATGATACTTCTTCCCCTGAAAAGTGATCTTGGGGACGTGAGCCGGGTTCTTGGCATCATGGTCAGCGACGGTGCAATTGGCGCGACACCACGCCGTTTTGCCATTTCCGACAGACGCATCAAGCCGGTGTCGGACATGCACGTGCCCGCGAAACCCGAACTAGAGGACGCTTCCGGCTTTGCGGAAGACCAGTCAGAATTCAAGCGACCCGCCAGCCACTTGCGACTGGTCGTCTCAAAAGACGACTGACAAACGAAAAACGGCGGGTCAATAACCCGCCGCTTCCCGATAATTCGTAGTAGTCTTAGCTTGCTTGGCGCTTTGAACGATCACGACGCAAATTGGTCAGTTCTTCAGCGACTAGGAAGGCGAGTTCCAACGCCTGAGAGGCATTCAGGCGTGGATCGCACGCGGTGTGGTAGCGGTCAGACAGATCCTCTTCGGTCACTGCGCGTACGCCGCCGGTACACTCTGTGACATCCAGACCGGTCATCTCAAAATGCACACCACCGGGGATGGTGCCCTCGGCCTGATGAACACCAAAGAAGTCGCGCACTTCGCGCAGCACCGAATCGAAGGGCCGGGTTTTGTAGCCGGTCGCCGACTTGATGGTGTTGCCGTGCATTGGATCGCAGACCCATGTGACATTGGCGCCTTCTTCTGTCACCGCCTTGACCAGACGCGGCAGGTGCTCACCCGCTTTGCCCGCACCAAAGCGCGCGATCAGGGTCAGGCGACCCTCTTCGTTTTCCGGGTTCAGCTTGGCCATCAGAACCTTGAGGTCTTCCGCCGAAGTGGTCGGGCCGCATTTCAGGCCAATGGGATTTTGGACCCCACGGCAGAACTCGACATGTGCACCATCAGGCTGACGGGTGCGATCACCGATCCATATCATGTGCCCGGACCCGGCCAACCAGTTGCCCGAGGTCGAATCCAGACGCGTCAGCGCCTCTTCATACTCCAACAGTAGCCCTTCGTGGCTGGTGTAGAATTCAACGGTCGAGAACTCATGCGTGGTATCTGCGGTAATCCCCGCCGCACCCATGAAGTCGATAGTGTCCTGAATTCGGTCGGCAATTTCCGAATATTTCTGAACGTCCTGTTCGTCCGTAAAGCCCAGCGTCCACGAATGCACCATGCTCATGTCCGCGAAGCCACCGGTCGAAAACGCACGCAGCAGGTTCAGCGTTGCGGCGGCCTGCGTGTAGGCCTGCAGCATTTTCTGAGGATTCGGAATCCGGGATTCGGGCGTGAAAGCCAGTTCGTTGATGATATCGCCGCGGTAGCTGGGCAACTCTATGCCATCGATAACCTCGGTCGGGGCGCTGCGTGGTTTGGCAAACTGACCAGCCATACGGCCGACTTTAACCACGGGAACCTTGGCACCATAGGTCAACACCATGGCCATCTGCAGCATCACCTTGAACGTATCGCGGATCGCATCGGCGCTGAATTGTTCAAAGCTTTCAGCACAATCTCCACCCTGCAGCAAAAAGGCCTCGCCGCGACCAGCGGCACCCAGATGTTGCTTGAGACGCCGCGCCTCACCGGCAAAGACCAGCGGCGGATACTGTGAAAGCTGAGCCTCGACTTTGGCCAGCGCGGCCGCGTCGGTATACTCTGGCATCTGAACCCGGGGCTTATTGCGCCAGCTCGTTTTTTGCCACTCAGTCATAGCTTGGATCTCCGCAGATATATTTCAGGTGGTCTCTATACAAAAAGCAGGGAAGAGTGGCCATATCCGATTTGCACCCCTTGACGCGGTAAAGAAGCTTTGAGCATGGTGTCTGGCAAATCAGCCGCGACGTGGGTGCAGCCGTCGCCAATTCAAGGACAATCGCCATGCAAGAGCAACGCCAAGTTGTCACTGTGGACGCCCGCACGGATAAACCGGTCAATTTTGTCTTTGTCCTGTTGGACAAGTTCTCGTTGCTGTCTTTTGCGTCTGCTTTGGACAGCCTGCGCATCGCCAACCGCATGGCCGATCGCACCATATACACCTGGACCCTGGCAGGCGAAGGCGGGGAAACCGTTTCCTGTTCATCCGGAACCACATTCAACTTGGATTCGGATCTGGGTGAGCTGCAGCGCGACCAGATCATTATGGTCTGCGGTGGCGTGGACGTTCAGGCCGCGACCACCAAACGCGTATTGAACTGGTTGCGTCGTGAAGCGCGCAAGGGGCTGAAGATTGGTGGACTATGCACTGCGGCCTATACATTGGCGAAAGCCGGGTTGCTGGATGGCAAACGCGCGACAATCCATTGGGAAAACTCGGACAGTTTTGCCGAGGAATTCGACAGCGTTGAGCTGACCAAATCGGTGTTTCTGATCGACGGTAACCGCATGACCACAGCCGGTGGCACATCTTCGATTGATCTGATGCTAAAACTGATTGCGGATGATTTTGGAGAGGATCTTGCCAACGCGGTCGCAGATCAGATGATTTATTCCTCCATCCGCACGGATCAGGACACACAACGTCTGTCAACGCCGACGCGCATCGGGGTGCGCCACCCCAAGCTTAGCCAGGTTATCCTGATGATGGAAAAGAACATCGAAGAGCCGATCTCGCCTTCGATCCTGGCCAAGGATGTCGGCATGTCCACCCGACAGCTCGAGCGGCTGTTCCGTCGGTACCTCAGCCGTTCGCCCAAACGATACTATATGGAGCTGCGGTTGCATAAGGCGCGCAACCTGCTGATGCAGACGGATATGAGCGTGATCAACGTGGCCCTTGCCTGCGGCTTTGCCTCGCCCAGCCATTTCTCGAAATGCTACAGGGCGCATTACAACACCACGCCGTACCGCGAACGTGGAACGCAAAGCGGGCGTTTGTCAGTCTGAAGTCTCAGCCAGGTGTCATGCGATACACGGCGCCCTGCCCGACTGATATGAACCAGATCGACCCATCCGGAGCTTCGACGATGTCACGCACACGCTCGGTTTCCGGACCCGTGATCTGTTCAACCTCGCGCAGCGGCGATCCGGCCAGGCGCGCGATATAGTCGAACTTGAGCGAGCCGACAAAAATGTCGCCAGTCCACTGGGGCCAAAGCTTACCGGAATAGACCAGCAACCCTGATGGCGCGATGGACGGGTCCCAGTAGTGTTCAGGCTGTTCCAGCCCCGGTTGCGATGTTCCTTCGCCGATCTTTTCGCCGGAATAGTGGGTGCCGTAAGAGATCACCGGCCACCCGTAATTTGACCCTTTGCGGATTTGGTTGACCTCATCTCCGCCCTTCGCGCCGTGCTCGGATACCCAAAGCTGTCCGTCTAAATCCAATCCGGCACCCTGCGGGTTTCTATGACCAAAAGACCAGATTTCAGGACGGATTTCATCTTGGCCGAGAAACGGATTGTCAGCGGGCACAGAACCGTCACGCGTGATCCGAACGACCGAGCCCATGTGGGTTGATCTGTCCTGCGCAGACGGCCTGTCGCCCCGGTCACCAAGTGTTACGAACAATGTGCCGTCGCTGGCTTCGACCACGCGCGATCCAAAATGCCGTCCCCCCGATCCACCGGGCATGGCCTCGAATATGATGCGCAGATTTGTCAGACGTTGCCCATTCTCGGACAATCGCGCTACGGCTACCGCAGTTCCGGCCCCATCCGCTTGCGGTTTGGAGAACGTCAGAAACACCTCTCGGCTCTGGCTGAAGTCCTTTGCGACAGTGACATCTAGCAAACCACCCTGCCCCGATGCAGCAACCTTGGGCACGCCGGATACACGCTGAGTCGTTCCGTTGCTGACGAACAGCAGGTCGCCATCGCGTTCCGTGACCAGGAAACTGCCATCCGGCAGGATGCCCACCGCCCACGGCGTGTCCAGACCTTGCAGCATGTGCGTGATGCGGACTGGGCCAGAGGCCGTTTGCAGCGTGTCCGCATGGGACGTACCGGTCACCCAAGTCAAAATGAGAATCGCAACAAGCCGGATCATCTTCGCCCTCCATCAAGTATTGAGCCGCCGCCAAAGCCCGGCAGCACCAACAAAACAAATAGAATTAATGTATGCAAAAGCACTTTTTCGTTAGGACTTTTCTTTTTTGAACAGCTTGCCTAGGGTCGTGCCCAGAATGAAGATAAAATCAGGGAGTAACCATATGAAAAAGCTGCTTACTGCAACCGCAGCAACCGCATTGCTGGCTGGTGCCGCGATGGCCGACGACGTTAAACTGGGCATTCTGGTGGGCTTTACAGGGCCTATTGAATCGCTCGCCCCCGCCATGGGATCCGGTGCGGAAATGGCCATCGCCGAAGTTACAGAATCGGGCAAACTGCTTGATGGCGCCACCGTCGTTGGTATGCGCGCTGACACCGGCTGCATCGACAATGGCCTGTCCACATCGAACGGCGAACGCATGATTGCCGACGGTGTTGCTGGCATCATCGGTGGGGATTGCTCGGGCGTGACAGGCGCGATTTTGCAGAATGTCGCAATTCCGAATGGCATGGTGATGATCTCGCCTTCTGCAACCTCACCCGGTCTGTCGACCATGGAAGACAACGGCCTGTTTTTCCGCACCGCACCTTCGGATGCGCGGGAAGGTCAGGTGATGGCGGACATCCTGCAGGATCGTGGCATCAATTCGATCGCTCTGACCTACACAAATAACGACTATGGCAAAGGTCTGGCAGACGCGATCCAGTCTTCGTTCGAAGCTGTCGGTGGCGAAGTGACCATCGTCGCGGCGCATGAAGACGGCAAAGCGGACTACTCGGCTGAAGTTGGCGCGCTGGCCTCGGCCGGAGGCGACATTCTGGTCGTTGCGGGCTATCTTGACCAAGGCGGTCTGGGTATCATCCAATCGTCGCTGGACAGCGGCGCGTTTGACACGTTCGGTCTGCCCGGTGGCATGATCGGTGACTCGCTGCCTTCCAATGTGGGCGCGGACCTGAACGGATCGTTCGGTCAGATCGCGGGTTCAGGCGGCGAAGGTGCTGAAAAGTACTTTGCCCTGTCCGAGGCAGCAGGCTTTGACGGCTCATCCCCGTATTCGCCTGAATCCTATGACGCGGCAGCGCTGTTCATGCTGGCTATGCAGGCCGCCGGGTCTACAAGCCCGGCAGATTATGCATCCAAAGTCATGGATGTCGCCAACGCGCCGGGTGAAAAGATTTATCCGGGTGAACTGGCCAAAGGTCTGGAGCTTTTGGCTGCGGGCGAGGAGATCGACTATGTCGGAGCTTCGGGTGTTGAACTGATCGGCCCCGGTGAAAGCGCAGGCTCCTACCGCGAGATCGAAGTGACCGACGGCGAAAACAAAACCGTCAACTTCCGTTGATCCAGCGTTAACAGTATGAAACCAAGCAGCCCGGGCCTTGTGTCCGGGCTGTTTCAATGACAAAAGATCGCACCTCTTTTTGGGGATGGGACAACAAGAACGCCGAACAGGGCGGCTAGGGGAAACGATGATCGTCGTCGAAGACGTGCACAAGCATTTCGGCGGTTTTCACGCGGTGGATGGGGCATCGCTGGAAATCGAACAAGGGTCGATCACTGGCCTGATCGGGCCAAACGGGGCCGGAAAAACCACTCTGTTCAATGTCATCGCCGGGGTTTTGCCACCCACCAGCGGCAGGGTGTTCATGGATGGTGAAGATATCACCGGCCTGCCCCCACATGATCTGTTTCACAAGGGCCTACTGCGCACCTTTCAAATCGCGCACGAGTTTTCGTCGATGACCTGCCGCGAAAACCTGATGATGGTGCCCGGCACTCAATCCGGGGAATCTCTGTGGAACACCTGGTTCGGACGCAAACGGATCGCGGATGAAGAGCGTGCGCTCGCGGCACACGCCGATGAGGTTCTGGAGTTTCTGACAATCGAGCATCTGGCTGATCACAAGGCCGGTCAGGTCTCGGGCGGGCAGAAGAAACTGCTTGAACTTGGCCGTACCATGATGGTCGACGCCAAGATTGTGTTTCTGGACGAAGTTGGCGCCGGCGTGAACCGCACTCTGCTGATGACCATCGCCGACACGATCCTGCGCCTGAACAAAGAACGCGGATATACATTCGTCGTGATCGAACACGACATGGATTTCATCGGCAAGATCTGCGACCCGGTCATTTGTATGGCCGAGGGCAAGGTGCTGGCGCAGGGCACACTGGACGAGATCAAAGCCAATGAGCATGTGATTGAGGCCTATCTGGGCACCGGCCTGAAAAACAAAGACAAGCTGGAAGCTGGCGCATGAGCGACAACCCATACCAGGACGATCACGGCAACAAGGACGCCTCGATCACGAACACCGCCGGAATCGGCACATTGACGCCCGCCCACACGAAAAGCGGACCCGTCTCCAAGGTCGAAGGTGGTCCTTTCCTGATTGGCGACACCATGACCGGTGGTTATGGCAAAGGACCGGATATCCTGCACGATTGCACGATCTCTGTCGACAAGGGCGAGATTGCCGTGATCGTCGGCCCCAACGGCGCGGGTAAGTCCACCGCAATGAAGGCCGTATTCGGGATGCTGGACGTTCGCGCCGGCTCGGTGCGGTTGGATGGCGAGGATATCACCAACCTTACCCCACAAGATCGTGTGATCCGGGGGATGGGGTTTGTGCCTCAGACGCAGAACATCTTTACCTCTATGACGGTCGAGGAAAACCTCGAGATGGGTGCATTCATCCGTCGTGACGACATTTCTGAGACGATGGAGCAGGTGTTTGAGCTGTTCCCAATCCTGCGCGACAAACGCAACCAGGCGGCCGGAGAGCTGTCGGGTGGTCAACGCCAACAGGTCGCCGTCGGCCGCGCACTGATGACCCAGCCCAAAGTGCTGATGCTGGACGAGCCGACGGCTGGTGTCTCACCCATCGTGATGGACGAACTGTTCGACCGGATCATCGAGGTGTCACGCACCGGGCTGCCGATCCTGATGGTTGAACAAAACGCCCGTCAGGCGCTGGAGATCGCTGATAAGGGGTATGTGCTGGTTCAGGGGCGCAACGCTTACTCCGGTACGGGAAAAGAATTGCTGGCGGACCCGGAGGTTCGGAAGAGTTTCTTGGGGGGGTGAGGATGATTAAGGCAATTTTCTCGCTGATTCTGAGCGTTCTGCCCCGGACAGCTATGGCATTTATTGGACCTGTGAGCGGGCTCGAGAAATATGATTGTGTAATTGTTGAAAGATGTGACGCTCAAAAGCTCTGCAAAATGACGCGCGAAAAAAGCGAGCTGATCGTTATAACGACGGTCTTCATGGCACCAACAAATGAGCAAAATGGGACCAATCCATACGACCTTATTGAGAGAGTGGATGAAATCGCTTGGGTCGACTTTGCGCGCTATTCGAGAGTGCCTGTCCCTCTCCCGATTTGGTTCAAGTTCGATTTCGTTTCAGGTGAAGCAATGGAATTCAGATTGGATGATTGGCTCTATGGCAAGCAGCTCTCACCATACGACGAACAGTCATATGCTTTTGTGTTCGAAGCGGACGCAAGCAACGACGGCGAGGTTGTTGATCTTTGGGAGAATCGGAACTTTTGGTTTAGGCTGTATACAAAACGGAATAGCGCCGAAGCGAGGTTTGAAACAATCAAGATGATCTGTCCGGAGTATGGTAAGTAGGATGGATTTCCTTGACCCCCATGTGGCGCTCTCTAACGTCGCCCTGGTTCCAACGACCACTTGACCGCCTATTCCAACAGGACCAGCTGACAGTTCTCAGCATCAAACGCCCTTAGAAACTCACCTGTCATCCCAAGATTTCCACGCCTCCGCTGCAATCCGGTCACATTGTGCGTTTAGCGCCGGGCGCTGTGAAGGAAACGGTTTCCCGGACAAACAGATTTGGTTCCGTGAAATCAGCGAACCTTCTGAATGAAAAACTCTATTCAGGACCAAACAATGAAAAAATGGATGTGCGTGGCCGTGACCACCCTGCTCGCCACGGCTGCAGCGGCAGAAGAACGCCACTTCGTCTGCGTGTCAGATCGCGATGGAAGCGAAACTCGCCTGAACCAAACTGCTGAAGGTGACAAGGGTCGCATCGCCACACAGAATATCGAAGGCGATGCCACTATCTTGAAAGGCGTTGGCAACATGACCTTTCTTCACATCGAAGGCGGCGATGTGGTGACCTTCGTAATCCATACCGAGGACATGACCTACGACCTCTCGATCAAGGGTCCCCATGTTGGAACCGACCGCGGCACCTGCATCCAGGTCGACGCTTAGGCGGTAACTGTGTCTGGCGGTCGTGTCCGCCAGACATCGTATTTCCCGCATGAGATGAAACGGCAACGTATCTATCCAAAACCTTGTTTTTCAGCGTCGTAAAGCCAAAAAACAGACCACAAAATGTTGTGTCTTCTCACGTCGCTATGCCATAAAGCCGCACCCGGACAGTGAGAAGAATTGATGGACCTACTAAACGCGCTTGTTGCGCTTTCGAACTTTGTGATCGTGCCCGCGATTGCATATGGCAGTCAGTTGGCACTGGGCGCGCTTGGGGTCACGTTGATCTATGGCATCCTGCGGTTTTCCAACTTTGCCCATGGCGATACGATGGCCTTTGGCGCAATGATCGCCGTGTTGGTGACCTGGGGCATGCAAGCTGTCGGTATCAGCTTTGGCCCATTGCCGACCGCCCTTCTTGCCCTGCCCTTTGCGATCTTGGGATGCATCCTGTTGGTGCTGATCACCGACCGGTTCGTCTATCGCTTTTACCGAGCGCAAAGAGCCAAACCGGTCATACTTGTGATCGTGTCGATGGGTGTGATGTTCATCATGAACGGCTTGGTCCGGCTTATCATCGGCCCCGACGATCAAAGGTTTTCGGACGGTGCAAGGTTCCTTATTTCTGCGCGTGATTTCAAGGCCATGACGGGGTTGCGCGAGGGGCTCGCGATCAAGACGTCTCAGGGGATCACCGTGATCGTGGCTGTTGTCGCTGTGGCATTGCTGTTCTGGTTTCTCAACAAGACCCGCACCGGAAAATCCATGCGCGCCTATTCCGATAATGAGGATCTGGCGCTGCTGTCAGGGATCAATCCGGAACGCGTGGTGATGATCACCTGGATCCTCGTGGCGGCTCTGGCGACAACTGCCGGTGTGCTTTATGGCCTCGACAAGAGTTTTAAGCCGTTTGTCTATTTCCAGCTGCTGCTGCCGATCTTTGCTTCGGCCATTGTCGGCGGTTTAGGCAGCCCGCTTGGTGCCATTGCCGGTGGCTTCGTCATCGCCTTTTCCGAGGTCACGATCACCTACGCCTGGAAAAAGGTGCTGACATATATCGCCCCAGAAAATCTGGAACCTTCGGGATTGGTGCAGCTTCTGTCCACCGACTACAAATTCGCCGTCAGCTTTGTCATCTTGCTGATCGTGCTTCTGTTTAAGCCCACAGGCCTGTTCAAAGGAAAAGCGGTATGACCGAGACAGTCAAAAACACGCTGCTTTTCGCCGTTGTTGGGGGCCTGATCCTTCTGACCGGATTCACGCAAAGCTGGAATTCCGCAATCCTGATCTTGAACATGGGCCTGATCTCGGCCATCATGTCGATTGGCGTGAACCTGCAATGGGGTTTTGCGGGCTTGTTCAACGTTGGTGTCATGGGTTTCGTGGCGCTGGGCGGACTGGCGGTTGTATTGGTGTCGACACCTCCAACTCCGGGAGCGTGGTCGGAAGGTGGCTACGGTGTTGTGTTGGCCCTTTTGCTGGGGGCCGTAACCGTTGTTGCCGCTGTACTGGTTGCGCAGAGAATGCCCAAAGGACGATTGCAGACTCTGGTCATCGTCGCCATTCTTGTCATCGGTTTCTTTGTCTATCGCGCGGTTTTTGATCCCAACGCGGTCGCAATCGAAGCCATCAACCCGGCGGTTGCCGGAAATATCGGTGGTTTGAACTTGCCTGTACTATTGGCCTGGCCCGCAGGAGGATTGCTGGCAGCAGGGGCAGCGTGGTTGATTGGCAAGACGGCCCTGGGTCTGCGTTCAGACTATCTGGCGATTGCCACATTGGGCATCGCCGAGATTGTCATCGCGATCATGAAGAACGAGGACTGGTTGGCGCGCGGTGTCAAGAATGTCTACGGCATTCCCCGGCCGGCCCCCGTGGTCGGATATGAGGTCGAACTGCAAAACGACCCCAGCTTTATCGCACGCGCTGACTGGTTTGGTCTGGATCCGGTCATTGCGTCCACACTGTCCGTGAAGCTGGGCTATTCGCTGCTGTTCATGATTGTGTTGCTCGCCTTGCTCTGGATGGCGCAGATGGCGCTCAAAAGCCCGTGGGGTCGCATGATGCGCGCCATTCGTGACAACGAGGTTGCAGCTGAGGCGATGGGCAAGGATGTCACCCGCCGCCATCTTCAGATCTTTGTTCTGGGTTCGGCGATCTGCGGCATTGCCGGGGCGATGATGACGACGTTGGACGGGCAACTTACGCCTGGGACCTATAACCCGTTGCGCTTTACGTTTCTGGTCTGGGTGATGGTGATCGTCGGCGGATCGGGTAACAATTTCGGGGCCGTATTGGGGGCCTTTCTGATCTGGTTCCTTTGGGTGCAGGTCGAGCCTATGGGCCTGTGGATAATGAACCTGGTCACCTCCGGTATTCCGGACGGCAGCGCGCTTAAGGCGCATCTGATCGCAAGCGCAGCGCATATGCGTCTGTTCACCATGGGCCTTGTACTACTGATTGTTCTCAGATTTAGCCCAAGGGGCCTCATCCCCGAGAAATAGGTCAAAATCCATACAAATCAGCGAAACCGCGCCGGCAAAACGGCGCGGTTTCTTGATTCTTAACGATTTTCTGACTAAATGAGAGTACGTACTTGCCACTTGGTACGCTTTGTTGTCGGCGCTCACTCACACACAGTTAGCCGATCTGTAACGATCATTGAGACTCACTAATAAGAGTAACGTATCCCATGATGACACCACTCGCCAAAGCCACTGTGCTGTTGCCGGTTCTTGCGGCACTAACAGCATGTATTCCTTCACCCGAGGATCTGGAAACAACTCCGGTGAAGGTTCAGACCCCAAAGGGCGTGGTCACGTGCCAACTGTATCGTCCAGACCGCGTTACCTGGGATCGCGCCATTGATTTTCCGGCCAGCAAAATGTCAGTGCCGGAAGCTGACGCTTATTGCAAACAAGAAGGCCAACGCCAATTGAAGTGAGGGATGCGGCGTTGGAGTATCGCGCCACCTTTCCAGTCACCGGCTGCGAAACAACCCGCCCAGGATTCCACGCACGATCCGACGACCGGTTGTTCCCTTCAGTTCTTTGATAACGGCCGAACTCATGGCTGATGCAAATGTGTCCTTCTTGCGCACCGCACGCGAGGAGGATCGCCCAACCCGATTGCCGGAGTACCGACGGGCCGAGGCGTACTCACGCTCCATTGGGCTTTGCTGTTCCAACATATCCTCCGACTCGGCTTGTTCTGCAGCCTTTGCAGCCGCTTCCGCCCGGGCTTGGAGTATTTCGAATGCGGATTTCCGATCCGTAGCAGTGTCATACTTGGCCGCCATTGGCGATGCACCCAATATGGCCTGACGCTCTGCATCAGAAATCGGACCCAGCTGCGACCCCGGTGGGCGGATCAAGGTACGCTCGACAATGCCCGGTACACCCTTTTTCTGCAGCATCGATGTCACCGCTTCACCTACGCCGACCTCACGGATTGCGACCTCGGTGTCAAAGGCGGGGTTTTCGCGATAGGTTTCGGCGGCCAAGCGCAAATTCTTGCGGTCGCGGGCTGTGAAGGCCCTTAATGCGTGTTGGACGCGGTTTCCCAACTGACCCAAGATATCTTCTGGAATATCCGCCGGATTCTGCGTGATGAAATAAACGCCAACGCCTTTGGACCGGATAAGACGCGCGACCTGCTCGACCTTGTCCACAAGAACTTTTGGCGCGTCATCAAACAACAAATGAGCTTCATCGAAAAAGAACACCAACTTGGGCTTATCAGGATCGCCGACCTCGGGCAGTTCTTCGAACAGCTCGCTTAGCAGCCACAGCAAGAAGGTTGCGTAGAGGCGCGGTGATCCCATCAATTGATCTGATGCAAGAATGTTGACCACCCCGCGCCCGGTTTCATCTGTCCGCATCAGGTCGGCCAGATCCAGCGCGGGTTCGCCGAACAGACGCGTTCCGCCTTGGTTTTCCAGCACCAGCAACCGTCGCTGTATCGCCCCGATCGAGGCCGTGGACACATTGCCGTAGCGCAGCGAAAGCTTCGTTCGGTTCTCACCAATCCAAACCAGAAGGGCCTGTAGATCTTTGAGATCCAACAGCGGCATCCCGTCTTCATCGGCAACGCGGAACGCGATATTCAGTATCCCTTCTTGCGCTTCGCTTAATTCCATCAATCGTGACAACAGCAATGGGCCCATTTCGGTAACGGTGGTACGCACCGGGTGGCCCTTCTCACCGAAAAGATCCCAGAACGTGACCGGAAAGGCTTCGTAAGAGAAATCGGAAAAGCCGATGCGCTCGGCCCGTTCCAGAAACGCCTGATGCAGTTTATGGGATTGGCTTCCCGCCACGGCCAGCCCCGACAGGTCCCCTTTGACGTCAGACAAAAATACCGGGACACCGGCCTTTGAAAACCCTTCGGCCAGGATTTGCAGTGTCACAGTCTTACCTGTGCCTGTTGCGCCGGCAATCAAGCCGTGACGATTGGCGTACTTCAGGGACAACCCTTGTGGTTGACCGTATTCCTGCCCCGCACCGCCTATGAATAATTCTTTTGTCATCTGTTCTTATGCCTTCGTTTTCACCGATCCATGCCCAGCATACAAAGTTAACCTTTAACTGCGATAGTCTTGACGTTCTCTTTGCGGTGCATGCTGCGGGGGACAAACTTCCTCCCTGTCGACTGGCCGTGCCTTCGGGCGCGGCTTTTTTCAACTCTCCGATATTAAAGTGAACTGATGAGTATGTTAAAAATTCAGGTTAGCAGTTGACCGCCGAGCGCCCCTTCCCTAGGGTTTGCGCATAACTAAGTCGGCCAGTCCGACGGGGAGAAAAATTCGGGAAAGGGAGCTGTGCAAACGGCTCCCTTTTTCTTGTCCTTTGGGACAGTTGTTCTACCCTTTTGGCAAGAAATCGTGCAATTCTCGACCCGCTGACAGGTTAGCGCCTGACACCGGGTGTTTAGGGTGCTAGACGAAACAAAAAGATCAATCATCAAAACTTCGAGGCATTCATGATCAAGAACATCCTCTCGCTTAACACCGTGGCTGCTGCCCTGATGTGTGGCGCAGTCAGTGCGCAGGAAGCGACACCCACTGAAGAAACACCTAACGCTGAGACCGGCACCGAGCTGGATCTTGGTGACTCCGGTCCGCGCGTTGGCGAGCAATTCGTCAAAGAGAAATCCGGTGAATGGGATGTGTCCTGCATCAAGGCCGAGGAAGGGGAAGATCCCTGCGCAATCGTGCAGGTCCTGAACGGCCCTCAAGGTGAGCCAATTGCCGAAGTATCCATCGGTAAGTTGCCCGAAGGCGGTGCCGCCGTGGCATGGGCGAATGTCATCGTTCCACTGGAAACGCTGCTGCAGGCGCAACTGGCGCTGTCAATCGACGGTGCACCGCGCAAACTGTACAACTACCATCACTGTGTTCCTGTGGGGTGCGTTGCGCAATTGGGCCTAAGCCAGGGTGACCTAAGCGCGATGAAGTCTGGCAGCAAAGCGACATTCTCATTGGTTCCTGCCCGTTTCCCCGATCAGGTCCTGGAAATGGAAATGTCCCTGTCTGGCTTTACCGCAGGGTTTGACGGGCTGGACGTCAACGTCAGATAAATCCGTTCGAAACAAAACCACCGCCGCTAGCGATCCTGGCGGTGGTGGCTTTCACAGGTTTCAAACTTTCTTCAAAGCCAAAACCGCGTTCAGCCCACCGAAGGCAAACGCGTTGCTCAGTGCAACGTCCACTTTCACTTCACGTGATTCGTTCGGAACAACATCCAGCGCACACTCAGGATCGGGCTCTTCATACCCAATCGTAGGGGCAATGATACCGTCCCGCAGTGCCATAATGCACGCCAGCAACTCGACAGCTCCGGTGCCACCGATCAAGTGGCCATGCATCGATTTGGTTGACGAGATCATAAGTTCGTCTGCGTGCGGGCCAAAGACATCGGCAACCGCCGCGCATTCGGTTTTGTCATTTGCTGCCGTGCCTGTTCCATGGGCGTTGATGTAACTTACATCACTTGCGTTTAATCCAGCATCAGCCAAGGCCCCGGCCATTGCACGAGAAGCCCCTTGTTTGCTGGGCATAACGATATCCGCCGCATCCGATGACATGGCGAACCCAACAACCTCGCACAGAATCTCGGCACCGCGTGCGCGCGCGTGCTCGAATTCTTCAAACACGAAGATGCCTGCACCTTCGCCCTGCACCATTCCGTTTCGATTGGCGCTGAAAGGGCGGCACGCATCCTTGGACATCACCCGCAACCCTTCCCAGGCTTTAACCCCACCGAAACACAGCATAGATTCAGCGCCACCGGTGATCATGGCCGGAGCAGCTCCGCTGCGCACCATCTGAAAGGCCAGAGCCATGGCATGGTTTGACGAGGCGCAAGCTGTAGAGACCGTAAAGCTCGGCCCCTTGAGATTATGCTCCATGGACACATGGCTTGCGGCGGCATTGTTCATCAGCTTGGGCACCACAAAGGGGTGCACACGGTTTTTGCCGTCTTCATAGACCGAGCGGTAATTGTCGTCCCAGGTCGACACGCCGCCACCTGCAGTGCCTAAAACAACCCCGGACCTCGCGGCCATTTCACCGTGAAATTCGATCCCGGATTGCTCAATCGCTTCTTTCGCAGCGGTCAGCGTGAATTGCGTGAACCGGTCATACAGCGTCATTTGCTGACGGTTGAACCGGCCTTCCGCCTCGAACCCACGCACCTGGCCACCGATCTTGATGGTCAGACGTTCGACATCGCGAAACTCAAGCTCGGAAATACCGCAGCGCCCTTCGCGCATGGCTTCAAGCGTATCTGGGACCGAATGGCCCAGCGAGTTGATGGTGCCCGCGCCGGTAATGACAACACGTTTCATAACTTTGCGTCAGACCTTTTCCGACACGAGCTTTTCGATCCCTGAAATGATCGCCGCTACGTTCGAAATATCAAAGTCGTTGGCCTGCGGTTCATTTGCGTTAAATGGGACAGAAATGTCGAATTCTTCTTCGATGGCAAAAATGCTTTCGACCAGCCCCATACTGTCGATTCCCAGATCTTCAAGCGTGCTTTCGGGTGTTACATCCGAAGGCTCCAGCAAGGCCTGCTCTGCAATGATTGCGATGACGCGGTCGCTGATGCTCATGTCGATCCCCTGATTGCCGGTTTGAGGATGATTTAATCGCTCGGAGGCTGTTTGAAAACAGCCTTTTTCAACGCCTCAACGTCACGTGCCATCCGAGGCAAACGGCGCTGCGCCTTGTAGATATCCGTATGGCTTTCCATCTTGATACCGGGATACCCCATGATGACACGCCCTGCGGGAACATTGGACAGAATCTTGGTGCCTCCGCCAGAAATAACGCCGTTGCCAATAAAGATGTTGTCGACCACCCCGGTTTGACCGCCTAAGACAACGTTGTTGCCAATCTCGACCGATCCGGAAACACCCGTCTGACCGCACAGAAGGCAATCTTGACCAACGCGGGTGTTGTGACCGACGTGCACAAGATTATCCAGCTTGGTGCCATTACCAATACATGTGTTACGGATCGTCCCGTTGTCGATGGTGCAATTGGACCCAACTTCGACATCGTCACCAATCTCAACAGCACCCAAAGAATGAATACGCAGCCAGGTCTGTGCCTTGGCACCCCCCTGATCGCCCATTGTTTTTCGAACGTTTTCAACGCCTGAGACTTCAGGCGTCACAAAGCTGAACCCGTCTCCGCCGATCCTTGCCCCCGGTTGGGCGATGAACCGATCTCCGATCCGGGCACGTGCGCCGATGCTAACCATTTCGCGCAGAACGGCGTTTTCGCCAAGGACTGCGTCCAACCCGATGACGCAGTGCGCTCCGATAACCGCACCCGCACCAATTTGAGCACGCGCGCCCACAACGGACAGTGGACCGATGGACACGTTCGCGCCAATCTGTGCTGTCGGGTCGATCACGGCGGACGGATGAACCCCGGGTTCAATCCCCTGCCCGCGGTCCAGCATTGCGGTAATCCCAGCCATCGCCATTCGCGGACGCGGCACAAAAATCGCTGCAGACAGCCCCAGTGCCTGCCAATCCGCACCTTCCCACAACACGGCTGCACGCGCGTCGCCGTTTGATAGCGCCTCGGCATATTTTGGAGCCATTGCCATCGCCAGATCGGTTGGACCTGCGTCACCCGGTTCGGCCGCCCGAATGATCGTAAGGCCAGTGTCGCCCTGACACTCAGCCCCAAGGGCTTCGGCGATTTGCTGAACGGTAAACTGCATGCGGGCTTCCTTTTGGCAGGAGTTGCGCCCTGTGATTACCCCTGAACGTCCGGCAGGGCCACCCCTGCCTTCTGCAGAGCCTGCCAAATCTTGCTATCACGCTTATAGACGTCGCGGCGATACTGCACGTCGCCTTTCGGCCCGATATAGGCCGTGCGATAGATCAGGTGCACCGGAACCGGGTTCTCCAGCTCGACCTTGGTCTCTCTTCCGGTGCCCAGAACGCGATGGAAAAACGCCTTGGGATCTTCTTCCTGCTTGGCGAGCAATGCGTAGGCAAACTCAAACGGTTGCGCCAGTCGGATACAGCCATGCGAGAACGCCCGCACCTCGCGAGAGAACAAACTTTTCTGAGGCGTATCATGCAGATAGATGTTGTGCTTGTTGGGGAACATGAACTTCACCAAACCCAGCGCATTTCGTTTGCTGGGCGGCTGACGCATCGCAAACGGGAAATTGCGCGCCGTGAATTGGGTGAAGTCTACCGCTCCGCGATTGACCTGCCGCCCGCGCCTGTCGGTGATTTCAATATGGCCAACTGCGTTGGGATTGGATTGCAGCTTCGGCAGGTATTCCTTGGTGATGATCGAGCGCGGAACATACCAACTCGGGTTGATCACCATATGCTCCATCTCGTCCGAGAATTCGGGGCTGCGACGGTCATGCGTATTTTTGCCAATCACAGCACGGGTCTCGAAGGTGACCAGACCGTCATCGACAATCTTGGCCGAGAAATCAGCTTGATTGACCAGAATATGGCGTGTGCCCCGCTCACGCGGTAACCAGCGTTCCCGCTCCAACGCGACGTAGACCGCTTTTAAACGTTCCGAGGCAGACTGGTTGAGTTCTGTTATCGTACCTTTTCCGGCTACGCCATCGGCGGCCAAACCATGCGCCGTTTGGAAGGCTTGAACTGCGGCCAACACCGCGTCGTCATAAACCGGGCTAGCTGTTGGCTTAAGGTAGCCCATTGCCACAAGCCGATTGCGCAGCTTGATGACACTGGATCCGGTATCCCCGTATTCTAGTTTGGTTACCGTGGCCGTTGACCCCCAGCCGCCTTGACTTACCAATGCTTCCAACGCCATTTTTTGCTTCATCAAAGCACGATACTGACGCGTCTGAGGCGCAAGACGGTCCAGGTACTCTGCACCAAGGATATTGAGCTGTTGCAGATGCTCTGCGGCACTGCGCCGTTTCACAGAACGCACCAGCCCGCCATCGATGCTGGCCGGGCGCAAAGCCCCCGAGTACAGATCATCTGCGTATTCGATAAAAACCCGGGTCAATTCCGCTTCAATCGCGCCCAGATCCCGAACCGATCGGGCCTGCTGCATCTGGTCAATCAACGCCTGCACGTCATGTCCTGCGGCGGGCAACCCGTGCAGTTGCATCTCCGACAAGGCCTTGATCAAAGCAGCCCGACGCTGGGCATGTTCTTGCGTATTCCCCACCCAAACCGGCGCAAATCCGTTGCCTTTGTAAAACTCAGCGATTCCCGCCGAATTCGGTGTGTGTTCGGCAACTGCCATCTGAAATGCGGTATCGGGCACGATGTCCGAAGCGGTGTTGGCCATTGCGGCCGTTGCCGCGAAACAGGCGGTCAGCAGAATACTTGTACTGGTTCTAAAAACAGAGAGCATGAGATGGCCTTGGTTATTCAATAGCTTGTGCAAAAGTTGCTGCGTCGAACAAATATGGTTTTTGGACCGACCTGTTGTCTATTCACAAATTCCTTACCTCAGAGCTTCTGCTCGCGCATGATGCGCGTTTGCATCGGCTGCGTGCTGCGCGACACCCAATTAAGAAATTTTTGTGGCGGACTGTGTCATTTGCGCAAAAAACTGCCGAAAATTCCCCCTTGAAAAGATGCCTCTGAAAGACTTCTTGGCGGCCGAATCTGATTGTGCCATAAATTCCGCATCTGGGATGGGAATAAATTAACACCGCGCGCGTAACATCGTGTGCAGGCAGGAACAGTACGGGACGAACCTTAAAATGACCAAGTGCAGTACCTCGGGAATGACCCGGCGTGCCCTGTTGGGCGCATTCGCGGCCACAGCGGTCGCAGCAGCACCATCCTATTCCAATGCAGCAGGTTTTCTTCGCGGTGGCGGTGATATTCGCCGTATCCGTATGTACTCCGGTCGCACTGGCGAACGGATTGATATGATATATTGGGTGGACGGCAAATATATCAAGGACGCTGTCAAGGAAGTGAACCACTTCATGCGTGACTGGCGCACCGATCAGGCAAAGTCCATGGACCTGCGCACAATCGACATCATGGCCGCCTCGCATAACCTCTTGGATGCCAATGAGCCGTATATGCTGTTGTCGGGCTATCGCTCGCCCCAGACCAACGCCATGTTGCGTTCAAAGTCCCGCCGCGTTGCGCGCAACTCGTTGCATATGCAGGGCCAGGCGGCTGATTTGCGTCTTGGCTCCAGATCGGTTTCTCAGATGGCCAAAGCAGCCATGTCTTGCCGCGCTGGCGGCGTCGGTCAGTACTACGGTTCGAACTTCGTTCACATGGATTGTGGCGTTGTCCGCTCCTGGCGCGGTTAACCCCGAACGCGACTAAACCTCAGTACTCTGTCTTCATTCGTCCTTGGGCGACACGTGAATCGCATGTGAACGCTCCGCGTTTCGTCCGCCTCCTACCAAGAGCAAACACGATATTCCCGTGCTCTGTTTGCGAAAATCTCGATTCCCAATACTCGCAAGACAACGTTTCGGGACGGCTGATCAACAGCGCGTTCAACCGATTGGATTAGCGGGCTTTTTCAACTCTCTACTTTTTGAAATGGCGCACCTGAGAGGATTCGAACCTCTGGCCTCTGCCTTCGGAGGGCAGCGCTCTATCCAGCTGAGCTACAGGTGCCTTGGCCGTTAGCTAACCTTGTTCCGACCCGGGTGCAACTGCAAATCTTCGCCACCCAGGACGGTTTCGCTTAACCTGATTGGCCCGCATCATGCGAACAAATCATGGGCCAGTTCCAGTGCCTCGATCAGGGTGTCGACCTCACCCGTCGTGTTATAAAGACCGAAACTCGCGCGGCATGTGGCTGTCAGTCCAAGGTGATCCATCAGGGGACCTGCACAGTGATGACCCGCCCGAACTGCAACACCCTTCTTGTCCAGAATGGTCGAGACATCATGCGCGTGCCCTGCCCCATCCAGTGTAAAACTGAAGATCGCGGCCTTGTCAGGTCGAGTGCCTTGTACTTGCAGCCAGTTCAATCCGGTAAGGCGTTGCATGGCATAGTCCCGCAACCCTGCCTCGTGGGCTGCGATATTCTCCATCCCCAATTCCATCATATAGTCCAGCGCCACACCCAACCCGATGATTTGAACAATACCCGGCGTTCCGGCTTCGAATTTCATGGGTGGATCGTTGTAGACGACCTGATCTTTGCTGACTTCTTTGATCATATCGCCGCCGCCAATAAAGGGGCGCATCTCGGCCATACGTTCTGATTTGATGAAAATCGCACCGGACGCAGAGGGACCGTAAAGCTTGTGCCCGGTAATTGCATAGAAGTCACAGTCGAGGTCCTGCACGTTCACCGGCATATGAACGGCACCTTGACTGCCATCCACCAAAACCGGAACACCTTTCGCATGCGCACCTTCGGTAATGGCCTTCACATCCACAACGGTACCAAGAACGTTCGAGCAATGTGTGACGGCCACCAATTTGGTTTTAGGTCCGATTGCATCGATCACGGCCTGAGGGTCCAACCCGCCGTCAGCATCCACATCGACCCATTTCAACACAACGCCCTGTCGTTCGCGCAGAAAGTGCCAAGGGACGATATTGGCGTGATGCTCCATCACACTAAGCACAATTTCGTCCCCCGCTTGCAGGCGTGGCATGGCCCAACCATAGGCAACCAGATTGATCCCTTCCGTCGTGCCCGAATTCAGAACAATTTCATCCTCGTTCGGCGCACCAAGGAATTGTGCGATTTTACCGCGCACGTTCTCGTACTTCTCAGTGGCCAGGTTGGACAGATAATGCAGCCCGCGATGCACGTTTGAATACTCTTCCGCATAGGCCCGGGTCACCGCATCAATCACAACCTGCGGCTTTTGTGCCGAGGCCCCATTGTCGAGGTAGGTCAGCGGTTTGCCATTCACCTGACGTGACAGGATTGGAAAGTCTGAACGGATGTTTTGCACATCATACATAGGCTTATTCCCTAGACGGGCCCGCTTGGGGTCAACATTAACACGAAAGGCACCGCAACAAGGGCAGACAGCAAGATGACGGCAAAGGATTTGCCCAAAGATCCAAACTGATGCGCTTCGTTCAAAAAATGCAGTGTGATGTACAGGCTGAGCACTGCTGTCGCCATCAGCAATAGCAACATGAGAAACGGAAAGGTGATGCTGAGAGCCAACGTGATCATCAGGGCCACGATCTGCAGAAACTGCAACCAGATCGTCAGAACCATCATATCATCGAACGTCGCAGTCCCGCCCAGAAGGCGACCAACGAACAGGAAGGCCACAATGCTTAGCATCATTGCTCCGGCCGATTTCAGCAATACCAGCGGAATCGATTCAGGCTCAGCCAACGTTTCGGTGTTCGGAGCATCAGTGGAAGGCACCGTGACGAACAGGTCGATACCCAGCTGCACAAGGCAATTCAGAACAACAGCTAAGAAAAACGCCAGCCACAAGACCTCGCGCCCGGGGTTAAGGGCCAAAAGCTGACGCGCAGCCTTGGCTGGTTTGCGTAGCGTCAAAAGCGCCAAATTGCCAAAGAAGACCGTATTCATACAGCAACCCTTTGTGCCTGCCTGAGACCTGATACCCAGAACCAAACAAATACAGCAACCCAAACACCGCCAACCAGAGTCAATGTCGGCCCGGGACCGATAAACCCGGCAACCAGCCCGTTCAACAAAACCAGCGGAGCCGAGGACAACAGAGCCCAAAACAAGGCAAGTCGTGCGCCATAGGCGGTTCCGTGGCCACCGAACAGTCGTGCGGCCCAATGTGAGATCAAAGCCAATAGGTAGAAGAACAATGGCAACATGAATACGGATCCCAACAGAGCCCCGCCAAGCAGCATATTCAGCTCCAGCCCTTCAAGATGCGCCCGACGCGCCAGGCCCGGCATCTGCGCAATGAACGCGACCAGACAAAAAGACATGACAAATGCCAGTGCCCTATCTTCGCGCGGTCCCATATCCAGAAGCCGACGCACAACGCGCCCCGGCCCCCGGTATGTTGCCACGATATCTGACGAAACCGGCATCAGCTGCGTCGCGCCAACCAACCTTCCAGACGGTTCACAATGGCTTCGGCCAAGGAACTGTCTTCGATCTCGTCTACTGCCTCGGCCAGGAACGCCAAGGTCAGCATATTGGTCGCGTCCTTTGTCGGAACACCACGAGACCGCAGGTAGAACAGAGCGGTTTCGTCAATCGCGCCGGAGGTAGACCCATGTGAACAGGCCACATCATCGGCATAGATCTCAAGCTCCGGCTTGGCCAGGAACTGACTGTCGTCATCCAACAGCAATGACTGGCTGATCTGATAGCCGTCGGTTTTCTGCGCACCCGCTTTGACCAGAATCTTGCCCTGGAACACCCCGGTCGCACCGTTGCGCAGCACTTTCTTGAACACCTGCCGGCTTTCGCAATTCACCGCATCGTGGGTGACAAACACTGTGTCGTCGTGATGGAAATCACCATCACCGACACAAGCGCCCGCCACGTGAGCAACAGCGTCATCTCCGGTCAGTTCGACAATCTGCTCGTTCCGGGTGAGCACGCCGTTCACGGTCAAGGTGAACGACTTATATACCGATTCCTGTCCCAGACGGGTGAACATATGGGTCGCTGCGCGCCGCTCATGATCGCGTCCCTGCGCACGCACGTGGTGCATCGTGCCGTTGTCCGCCACGTCGATCTCCATGCACTTGTTAAAGCGCGAAGCAGCCGGGCCGGTTTCCAGAATCGTCGCCTCGGCGCCACTTTCGACGCGGACCACGTGATGCAGGATGGCATCCGAGGTCGGGGACGCGTGGCGATAGATCAGATTGATCGGTTTGGACGGCTTGCCCGTCACGTGGATGGCAACACCATCGGACGCAAAAGCGGTGTTCAGCGCTGCCAAGGGGCGTTGCACTGGCACCTGACCACGGGCTTCAAGCACGCCGTACAGCTCTTTCGCCCAGTGGATGTCCTTGCAGCAGATATCTTCGAGACGATCAATGCTGACGCCTTCCAGGGAAAGGTCATCCGAATCCTCGGCGCTGAAAACACCATCCACGAAAACAATTTTCAGTCGATCAAGTTCGGCGAAAATTGGCGACTCGTCATCCTTCAACACTGCGGCCGGCATGGCATCAGACGTGATCAATGTGTCTGGGCGGGTGTATTTCCAATACTCGTCGCGACGTCCAGGCAGGCCGGTTTCCAGCACGCGCGCCAACGCATCTTCGCGCGCCGCGCGGGTGCATCCGGCATCGGGCATTGTCAACGTAGCCAACCGAGCCTCGGTTACAGATTGTTTAACCTCGGGCACAGCCATTAGTTCACCTCGGCAAGAATGTCAGAGTAGCCGTTGTTTTCAACTTCCAATGCCAGTTCCGGGCCACCGGTTTTGATGATGCGGCCATCGGCCATGATGTGCACCACATCCGGTTTGATATGGTCCAACAGGCGCTGATAGTGAGTGATGACAAGGAAGCCCCTGCCCTGATCGCGCAGCGCGTTCACGCCTTCGGCAACCAATTTCATCGCATCGACGTCCAGGCCCGAGTCTGTCTCGTCCAGAATGCAAAGCTTGGGCTCCAGCATTGCCATTTGCAGAATTTCATTCCGCTTCTTCTCACCGCCGGAAAACCCGACATTGACCGGGCGCTTCAGCATATCAGCGTCGATTTTCAACGACTTGGCCTTGGCGCGGATATCTTTCAGGAAATCGGCCGCTGAAAGCTCCTCTTCCCCACGTGCCTTGCGTTGCGCGTTCACAGCGGTACGCAGGAAGGTCATGTTCCCGACGCCAGGAATCTCAACGGGATACTGGAAGGCAAGAAATACGCCGGCGGCGGCGCGCTCTTCAGGCTCCATCTCCAGCAGGTCTTCGCCATTCAGCTCCGCCGACCCTTCGGTGACTTCATATCCGTCACGGCCAGACAGCACATAGCTAAGGGTCGACTTGCCCGAGCCGTTCGGCCCCATGATCGCATGCACCTTGCCAGCCTCGACCGTCAGGTCCACGCCTTTGAGGATCTGCTTGTCTTCTTCCTCAAGTTTCACGTGCAGGTTTTTGATTTCCAGCATTTATTTGTCCTTTGGTGTAGCAGCGGAGCACTTGGGCTCCGTTCAAATTCTATCCCAGCAGCTTTCGGAGAATACGCGACGCAATCCACCCCAGGATCGCTCCGCCACCTACCACCCAAACCGGGTTTATGAAGGCCATATGATTGATGTTGACGTAAGCGACGCCAAGCAACCCACCAAGCACAGGAAGCGCATAACCCATTGCGGTCAGCACGTCATCTCTCTGGATGCGCTGGCGGGGCTTGTCCGGCATTAGCCCACAGATCCTTCCAGGCTAATCGCAACAAGCTGTTGAGCTTCCATGGCGAATTCCATTGGTAGCGCTTGCAGCACGTCCTTGCAGAACCCGTTGACAACCAAGGCTACCGCCTCTTCTTCGTCCATACCGCGTTGGCGGCAATAGAAAAGTTGATCGTCGTCCACTTTGGAGGTGGTCGCCTCGTGTTCTACCCGGCTCGAGTTGTTTTTGACCTCGATATACGGCACCGTGTGGGCCCCGCATTTGTCGCCGATCAAAAGGCTGTCACACTGGGTATAGTTGCGGCTGTCCTTCGCTTTCGGGTGCATCGAAACCAGCCCCCGATAGGTATTCTGCGCCTTGCCCGCGCTGATCCCTTTTGACACGATCCGCGACTTGGTGTTCTTGCCCAGATGAACCATCTTGGTGCCGGTGTCGGCTTGCTGGTAGTTGTTGGCGATCGCGATCGAATAGAACTCGCCCTGACTTTCATCTCCACGCAGGATGCAGGAGGGGTATTTCCAGGTCACAGCCGAACCAGTTTCGACCTGAGTCCACATCACCTTGGACCGGTCGCCCCGGCAATCGGCACGTTTGGTTACGAAATTGTAGATGCCGCCCTTACCGTTTTCATCCCCGGGGAACCAGTTCTGAACGGTCGAGTATTTCACCTCGGCGTCTTCCTCGATGATGATTTCAACCACAGCTGCATGCAGCTGTGCGGTGTCACGCTGGGGCGCGGTGCACCCTTCCAGATAGGACACATACGAGCCTTTGTCGGCGATGATCAACGTCCGCTCGAACTGGCCTGTGTTTTCCGCATTGATCCGGAAATAGGTGCTCAGTTCCATCGGGCAGCGCACGCCGGGTGGTATGTAGACAAAGGATCCATCCGAGAAAACGGCTGAATTCAGTGTGGCGTAGAAGTTGTCTGACACCGGCACGACAGTACCGAGGTACTTTTTGACCAGCTCAGGATGCTCTTTGATCGCCTCAGAAATCGAACAAAAGATGACACCGGCCTCTTTCAGCTCTTTCTGGAAGGTCGTTCCCACGGATACCGAGTCAAACACCGCGTCGACGGCAACCTTGCGCCCCTCGGAAGGTGCATTTTCTGCGCCTTCGACGCCCGCCAGAATCATCTGTTCTTTCAGTGGGATACCGAGCTTTTCGTAAGTTGCCAGAAGCTTGGGATCAACTTCGTCCAGCGACTTTGGCTTTTCTTCCATCGATTTGGGCCGTGCGTAGTAATACTGATCCTGAAAATCGATTGGCGGGTAGTGGACCATCGCCCAAGTGGGCTCTTCCATCTTGGTCCAACGCTCGAACGCGGCCAGACGCCATTCGGTCATCCATTCCGGCTCTTCGTTTTTGTCCGAGATCAGGCGAACAATATCGGGATTCACGCCTTTGGGCGCGTATTCCATTTCGATATCTGTGTCCCAGCCATATTTATAGGCTCCACCGACCTCACGGACCGCATCCACGGTTTCCTGATCGACACCCTCTTTTACCTGGGTCTGGTCCAATGCGGCCATGTTCTACCCTCCGTCAGATCACGCGGCGCGCGCGCGATGCTTTTTCTCTTTTTCAAGCCACGTTTCGGCGAAACGCAGCACTTCTTCTTCAGTTGTCCGAGGGTCCAGCGATACGCGGATCGCGCTGGCTGCTGTCACCTCGTCATATCCCATTGCAGTCAACACCGCGCTGGCGCGAACCTTGCCGCTGGAACAGGCGGAGCCCGCGCTGACTGCAAAACCCGACAGGTCCATTTGCATGACCTGCGTTTCACCTTTCCAACCGGGGGATGCGAAACACAGCGTGTTCGGAAGGCGTTTTTGACCTTTCCCGACAAAAATAGGTGATTTATTTCCAGCCTCAATAGCGTTTTCTAGAATATTTCTAAATTCTTCGACTTGCTCCCAAACACCACTTGCCAGATCGCGCATAGCAGCTTCAGCTGCGGCCCCGAACCCCACGATTCCAATGACGTTTTCAGTGCCTGACCGACGACCCATTTCTTGCCCGCCACCTTTTATCTGGGCCATCAGGTCCGTTCCACGTTTCATAACCACGGCACCGACCCCTTTTGGGCCGCCGAGTTTATGCGCCGATATCAAAGCCATTTGAGCGTTGAGCCAGTTGAAAGCAATCGGCAGCTTGCCAAACGCTTGGGTGGCGTCGGTCAATGCCAGTCCGGACGGCAGTGATTGAACAATGCCCGTTTCGGAATTGGCCATTTGCACTGTAGCCTTCGTCGGATCATCAACCACAACCAAGCCACTGCGCTGGACTTGGATATCTTCGATACTCCAAGCCCTTACCGCGTCATGTTCAATAGCAGCGCCGTGAAGATCGCGATCTGCCATCGTCAATGCAGCACCCTCGGTAGAACCGGATGTGAAGACGATATCAGCGCCATCGGCCCCAAAAGCGTTGGCAACCTGCGCACGGGCACGCTCGACCAGTGCTTTGGCCGCGCGCCCCTCCGCATGGACCGAGGACGGGTTGCCACAGACATCCATCGCCGCGATCATCGCGTCACGGGCCTCGGGCCGCAAAGGCGTTGTTGCATTATGATCCAGATAAACACGCGTCATGGATACATCTTTTCCCGGACAGTCCTCATGATGTTGCTCTCTAACTCGCTAGCTTAGTCGTCGACAACAGCGAACAGGTTCGGAACTGCCGGACAGGGCGCCAAATCGTTCTTGATGACGTCCGACAAGCGGGTCTGGTGCAAAAACACATAGACATGAGCGCTGAGACCTTCCCAGAGCCGATTGGTCAGAGACTGCGCGCGACTGCCGGAAGACGCCCCTGACGCCCCGGCCCCTTTTTGCAACGCATCCACCGTTTCATCCACGGCACTGAGGATTTCAACCACACGAATCTCGGACGCCGACCGCGCCAGACGATAACCGCCGCCCGGGCCACGCACAGACGCCACAAGTTCGGCCCGCCGAAGCTTGACAAATAGCTGTTCCAGGTAAGGAAGCGAGATATCCTGACGTTCCGAGATTTCACCCAGCGTGACCAGCTTGTCTGTGGGCTGCAGAGCAATATCGGCCAACGCCACCATGGCGTAACGTCCTTTGGTCGACAGCTTCATATCCAGTCCTCTTGGTCAGATCCGCGCGAAATCATTGACGCCGCCGCTGCCAGTGCGTATCTCCGACGGACAGCGCGTTTTCGCTAAGCGTTATAATTAGAACCGTTCTAAGGTGCCCGACGAATACCGTCAAGTAATTCCCGGCACCAATGATAAAAAGACAGGACCAAAGCACACATGCCCGAGGTGATTTTTCCCGGACCCGAAGGCCGCCTGGAAGGCCGCTACCACCCGCAAAAGGAAAAAGACGCACCGATCGCTATCGTGCTTCACCCGCATCCTCAGTTCGGCGGGACCATGAACAACAAGGTGGTCTATAACCTGCACTATGCGTTCTACAACATGGGCTTCACTGTGTTGCGCTTTAATTTCCGCGGCGTTGGCCGCAGCCAGGGCGAATACGATCAGGGCGTGGGTGAGTTGAGCGATGCAGCGTCGGCGCTGGATTACCTGCAGTCGATGAACACCAACTCGAAACATTGCTGGGTCGCTGGCTTTTCGTTTGGCGCCTGGATCGGCATGCAATTGCTGATGCGCCGCCCCGAGATCACGGGCTTCATCAGCGTCTCGCCCCCGGCCAATATGTACGATTTTTCGTTCCTGGCGCCCTGCCCGTCTTCTGGTCTGATCATCAATGGATCAGCGGACCGCGTCGCGCCGCCGGCCGATACAACCGGATTGGTCAGCAAGCTGCACGAGCAAAAAGGCATCACCATCACCCATACCGAGGTCGAGGGTGCCGATCACTTCTTTCAAGATCGCCACATGGACACGCTGATCACCGATGTCAGCGACTATGTGAAACGCCGACTGACTGAAACCACGCGCTAATGTCCGATACGATCACCAATCTGGCGTCGAAACTGGCGGAAGATACGATGAAGGTCATGGATGAAACCGGCGATGATCGCTTCTTTATGCAAGTTTCCGAGCTTTTGGGGGCATCCTCGCAATCTTTGGAAGAGGCATTTCTGACCGAAGTCCGGGTGCGCCTGGCCGAACGCAAGGCACGGCAATTCGTGGTCAAGCGACTGACCGACCACCGCTCAAAGATCAAAGCGATCGAGAAGCAATGACCGAGAGGTTATCGGCCCAGATCGCTTTCCTGAAACGGGCAGATGATTTGAAAGCGGTCGAGCGGGCAAATGTCCTGCTCGACCAGTCCCGCCCCGAAAACTCTGCCGAACACAGTTGGCATCTTGCGCTTTGGGCGTTGGTCATGGCACCGCTGGCTGGTTCTGATGTCAATATTGATCGCGTGATCCGCATGTTGCTTCTGCATGATCTTGTCGAGATCATTGTTGGCGACCACCCAATCCACCTGAGCACTGACTGGGAAAGTGTCGCCAAGGCCGAACACGCGGCCGCAGCGCAGCTATTTGGCCTTCTTCCGTCGGAACAAGCAGCAGAGTTCATGACCTTATGGTACGAATTCGAAGCAGATCAGAGCCCAGACGCGCAGTTTGCCAAAATACTGGACCGGTGCCAGCCTTTGTTTCAGGTCTTGTGCGCAACACATCCGCGGCCGGATCATCTGGATGTTGTCCGGGATAATCTGGATGGTGGGCGTGCCGCCTATCTGAAAAGTGCTTTTCCCTATGCCTATCGTCATGCGCATGATCTGCTGACCGGCGAAGGTGTAGACAATAATGCGTTCACGGACCGGCTGCCGTTTTTGACAGAGGCAGATCAGCTGAAATCTATTTTGCGCGCCTCTCGTCTAATGGGCAGTGATCGGTTCGAAAACTCGGCTGAACACTCATGGCACATCATGCTGTATGCTTGGGTCCTGTCGGACTACGCGGGTCCGGACGTCCGGATCGGCCGGGTTCTGCAGATGCTTTTGTTACATGACATTGTCGAAATCGATGCAGGAGATCATCCGATCCACGGGCAGGTTGATCACGCCGCACAAGCCGCGAAAGAAGAAGCTGCCGCAAAACGCCTGTTCGGCCTATTGCCCGACAGCCAACGAACGTCTTTCGTTGATCTGTGGCATGAATTCGAAAATGCTGAGACAAGCGATGCGCGATTTGGCAAGGCGATTGACCGACTTCAAACTCCGATCGCCAATCTGGAAACGGGTGGTGGGTCCTGGATCGACTATGACGTTACATATGCCCAAATCGAAGCACGTGTTCGCCCTGCAATCGAAGCCGGTGCGCCCGAGCTATGGGCTTGGCTTGAACCGCAATTGACGGCGTATTTTTCGGCAACTGAAGCTGCCAGCGGATAACCGACCCAAAGAAAAAAGGAGCCTGAAAGCCCCTTTTTCCCTGCTAAGTTCCAGATGACGCTTATCCTACGCAACCATCTAACTGATAAACCAAAAGGGCTACAGCAATCTAGACGGACCCCCCGCCTGCAAGCCACCCAAGCGCCACAATAAGAGCCGAAGCAAATATGACGGATTTTGAAAATGTCGTCATTAATCAATACTCGTTAACAAATCATTAAATATGGGGAAATCTTACACTAAATTGCAAAGACCCATAGTCAGGTATACCTGACCCTAGGTCATCATCTTAACTGTTGCAGGGCATCGAATCTACTTGCCCAAACGGGAAGTATCGTGCTCAACCGGGCCTGATACCCCTGTGTTTAGGTGCTTCGCTATGCCCAAAGCCTATCTGATCCTCTTACTAGCCGTTTTTGCCGAAACAATCGGCACGACCGCCTTACAGGCCAGTCAGCAGTTCACAAGGCTCTGGCCTTCGGTTTTGGTTGTTATCGGCTACGGGTTTGCATTCTACCTGATGGCCCTCACCCTGAAGGTCATGCCAGTCGGCATTGTATATGCCATCTGGTCAGGGCTCGGGATTTTCTTTATTGCCCTGATCGGCTTTGTCGTCTTTGGACAAAAACTCGACTGGCCGGCGGTCCTAGGATTGTCGATGATCCTGGCCGGAATCCTGATCATTCACCTGTTTTCCCAGACCACGGGCCACTGACTGTCGGTTAGGGGTGGTATAATTGCCTGTGCCGCGTTATGCGCGCGGCAACTTCCCGTTCAAAGGCTGACCTCTCATGGACCTGCGCAATATCGCAATCATCGCTCACGTGGACCACGGTAAAACGACCCTGGTTGACGAGCTGCTCAAACAATCCGGCGCGTTCCGGGAAAATCAGGCCGTGGCAGAGCGCGCCATGGACAGCAATGACCTCGAACGCGAGCGCGGCATCACCATCCTGGCCAAAGCGACGTCGGTCGAATGGAAAGGCACGCGGGTCAACATCGTCGACACCCCTGGCCACGCCGATTTCGGTGGTGAAGTTGAACGGATCCTCAGCATGGTCGATGGGGTTGTCCTGTTGGTGGATGCAGCCGAAGGTCCAATGCCGCAAACCAAGTTCGTGACATCCAAGGCGTTGGCCCTTGGCCTGCGTCCGATCGTGGTGCTGAACAAGGTCGACAAACCCGACGCCGAACCCGATCGCGCACTGGATGAGTGTTTTGATCTGTTCGCCAACCTTGGTGCCGATGACGATCAGTTGGATTTCCCCGCCATGTATGCCTCGGGCCGTTCGGGCTGGGCTGATATGGAACTGGACGGGCCCCGCAAGGACCTGACGGCGTTATTTGATCTTGTCATTGACCATGTTCCGGCACCTAAGCAGGCCGAACATAAGGACGAACCGTTCCGTATGCTGGCAACTACCCTTGGCAGTGATCCGTTTATCGGGCGCATCCTGACGGGCCGGGTCGAAAGCGGCACGTTGAAGGCAGGCGACAGCCTGAAAGCACTCAGCCGGGACGGATCGCTGATCGAAAACTTCCGCGCCTCCAAAATCTTGGCCTTCCGTGGACTGAGTCAACAACCCATTGATGTGGCCGAGGCCGGTGACATCGTTACAATCGCAGGCATGAGCAAGGCCACGGTGGCCGACTCGCTGGTTTCCCCGCAAGTGGATGAAGCCCTGCCCGCGCAGCCGATTGATCCGCCCACAATCACTGTGACCTTTGGGATCAACGATTCACCTCTGGCTGGCCGCGACGGCAAAAAGGTCCAATCGCGTGTGATCCGTGACCGGCTGATGAAAGAAGCCGAATCCAATGTCGCTATCCGCATCACCGACACTCCTGGTGGTGAAGCTTTTGAGGTCGCCGGTCGTGGCGAACTTCAGATGGGTGTTCTGATCGAAAACATGCGTCGCGAAGGGTTCGAACTCAGCATTTCACGCCCGCAGGTTCTGTTCCGCGAAGAAGACGGTCAACGGCTTGAACCCATCGAAGAGGTCACCATCGATGTGGATGACGAGTACTCTGGGTCCGTAATCGAAAAGATCACAGGCACGCGCAAAGGTGAATTGGCAGAGATGCGGCCGGCAGGTGTCGGCAAAACTCGTATTATCGCCCATGTGCCGTCGCGCGGATTGATCGGATATCACGGAGAGTTCCTGACCGATACACGCGGCACCGGCGTCTTGAACCGGGTCTTCCACGGCTGGTCACCCCACAAAGGGCCGATCCCCGGCCGCCGTGCAGGTGTTCTGATTTCCATGGAAAACGGCCAGGCGGTCGCATACGCGCTTTGGAACCTGGAAGAACGCGGTCGCATGTTTGTCGGCCCGCAGACGGACGTTTACCAGGGCATGGTGATCGGCGAGCATTCTCGTGACAATGATCTGGAAGTGAACCCGCTGAAGGGCAAGAAGCTGACCAACGTCCGGGCCAGCGGATCCGACGATGCAGTCCGGCTAACACCCCACATTCAGTTTTCACTGGAAGAAGCGATTGCCTATATCGACGACGATGAATTGGTTGAAGTAACACCCAATGCAATTCGCCTGCGCAAACGCTTTCTGGACCCACATGAGCGCAAAAGGATGTCCAGAAGCGCCTAAAACACGGCTTTTGGGTTGATGCGAATCTGGAAACAATGACACGACTGTGACATTTTTTCATCCATCTCAAAAATGATGAAAAGTTGAGGGCCTGCCGTAACGTCAGGCCTTCTCTCTGTTTTGAAAGAACATTCAACCTTTAGGAGAATTAATTACATCTCAATCAGCCAAACATCTTCTTGTAAATCAGGCTCAAGAAAGGTGTATTCATGGCTAAAGTGTGACGTCGTTCATACACGCAGCCTTCAGTATAGCGCATAAGTACGACGTAGTTGTTAACGAGTTCCAAGGAGTCGCGCTATGCGCATCAAGTCCCGTCTTTTATCCATTGTTTTCGCATCAGCCACAGTTTCATTATTCACTGGTGTTTCGGCACAGGCTGCAGAAAAGTGCACCGTAAGAACAGCAAAGCAATCTGTTTCAACCGAAACGCTTTGTGCGTGTAGCGTCGTTGACGCGCGAATGTTGCGGTACATTCAACGCCGTCCCGACTTTGAAGATATCCTAACAAGAACCCTTCAGTTCTGCCCGGCCTTCGCCGCAGTTCTGACGGACTTCCCAACCGCCTCGATCGGTGCACCAACACAAAGATCTGGTGATGGAGCTTCTGAAGAAGGTAGTGGGTCCGGCGGCGGTTCCAGTTCTGGTGGCGGATCAAGCTCTGGCGGTGGTTCCAGTTCTGGTGGCGGATCAAGCTCCGGCGGCGGATCAAGCTCCGGCGGCGGTTCCAGTTCTGGTGGTGGTTCCAGCTCTGGTGGCGGATCAAGCTCTGGTGGCGGATCAAGCTCCGGTGGTGGTTCTAGCTCTGGTGGCGGATCAAGCTCCGGTGGTGGTGACGGCGGCGGATCAGGTTCCGGTGGTGGTGACGGCGGCGGATCAGGCTCCGGTGGTGGTGACGGCGGCGGATCAAGCTCCGGCGGCGGATCAAGCTCCGGCGGCGGATCCGGTTCCGGCGGTGGTGACGGCGGCGGATCAGGCTCCGGCGGTGGTGACGGCGGCGGAACAGGTTCCGGCGGTGGTGACGGCGGCGGATCAGGTTCCGGCGGTGGTGACGGCGGCGGATCCGGTTCCGGCGGCGGCGATGGCGGCGGATCAGGTTCCGGCGGCGGCGATGGCGGCGGATCCGGTTCCGGCGGCGGCGATGGCGGTGGATCAGGTGACGGCGGCGGCGACGGCGGATCAGGTTCCGGTGGCGGAAACGGCCCAAGTGACCCAGTCATAGACTGATCCATATTCCAATAAATCAAAGCCGGTGAAAAGTGACCATCTCACCGGTTTTTTTGATTTTCATCACAAATGAACAGAACGAGATTTAGCTATTCCCGTAAACGCCAACCCAACGGCGCGGCTGGTTTGGGTCCTGCATCCGCAAAAACAGATACCGCGTGTCCGCCCATGGTTTAATCCGGTTCGTCGCGTTGTCCAGAACAAGATCTCCACTAGCAGACCGATAGATCAAAACCGCATGCCCATTTCTGCTCCTGTCGAGAACAGTCGCGATCAGAAGCTTGTTCGGATCGATTCCTGCCTTGATAAGGTCCCGCTTTTTCAAAAGAGCAAAGTCTTCACAATCACCGCCACGAGACGTCGGCAGTGCCCATCTTTCCCGGGTTTTGTACTGAAGCTGGTCCGCAACCTCACGAGTTGTCGCATTCACACGGCGATTGACCTGCTGGATTATCTTCATTTCCTGCTGGCTTGTCAGCGACATCGACCGCTTGGAGGAACACGCCCAGCTGTATTGACGGCAAAGTTGCTGCGCTCCTGTCGGGGGAGGCGACGCAGAAACAGTTGTGATGTAAGCCTTCTCAAACGCCTGGACTTCTGTCCCGGCAACGATGGAACCCAACACGAGTGCAAAAACGCCCACAAAACGCCCTGAGGCTTTTACAAGAGGGTTAACACCCTTGCTGACTTTACTGCATAACAATTTCATGCCTGTCCCTCGATCCAGGTTTATCCAAGCGATTGCCATAGAGCAGAACCGTTGCCTGTTTTCGGTAAAGTATCCGGAAACAGACCTGTTTATGCAACCTTTGCAGATCTAGGCAGTCTTTGTTCACACTGAAGGGGAAAAAAGGCGGAATTTCGTCCGTGACTTTGACGATTTCAGGCAAGAAGTTTGGTTAAAAAGACACAATTGGCTCGCCATTTTTTTTAACTTCTTGATGGTTCAACACGTAAGCCCATGACATTTATGAAACAAATATCACGGACCGAGAGAACACGAGTTCGTCACTGGCGCCACAATTTACTAAGCTGAAATTTGCTTACAAACGGCACACTTGGCCCAAAAACTTTGAGAAACTTGGCGCTTACTGATTCTTAATCCGATATTTCGACAACGATCAGCTCACGCTCACTTGCGCCACGTGCGTGATTAAGCGCCTCTTGGTACTCTGCTGAATTATAGCATTCGACTGCAGCTTCGACTGACGGGAATCGAGCGACGACGTTTCGCGGCCGTTCTTTTCCTTCCAATTGTACATAGCGAGCCGCGCGCGCGATAAACGCGCCTCCGTGCTTGGCAATTGCCGGTCCGGCCAACTCTGCGTATTTTCCATATGCCTCGGCATCTGTCACCGTCACATGCGCAATCCAAAGTGCAGGCATCTTACCCTCCCAATATCTTCTCCGCAGCTTTGATTGCCGCATCTGAATTGGAGGCATCTTTGCCCCCGCCTTGTGCCATGTCGGGCCGGCCACCACCGCCCTTACCGCCTAGCTCGACCACCGCAGCTTTGACCAAATCAACGGCCGAGATCCTGTCGGTCAGATCCTGTGTCACCCCAGCCGCAACCGCCGCTTTTCCGCCGGTGTCCGCAATCAGCAAGACGGCCCCGGATCCAATGCGGCTTTTGTGTTCGTCAATCAACGCAGGCAGGTCTTTTCCGGACACTCCATTCAAAGCCTGAGCCAGGAACTTTACGCCATTCACATCGCGCGCTTCGGCACCGGGTCCCTGCCCTGCCCCACCGGCCATAGCCAGATCACGCCGCAATTGGGCAACCTCGTTTTGAAGAGCTTTACGTTCATCCAGCAGAGATTTGACCCTGCCGACTACGTCATCCGGCTGTGCCTTCAGTTCCAACGCAACCTCTGACACACGTTGATCCTGTGCTGACAGATAACTGAATGCTGCATCCCCGGTCAGCGCCTCAATCCGCCGGACACCTGCACTGCTGGCGCTGTCCCCCAGCACAACAAATGTTCCGATATCGCCGGTTTGACGGACATGCGTACCGCCGCACAGTTCAATCGACCAGGTTTCGCCATCATGGCCTTTGCCGGTTGGCGCCTTGCCCATTGAAACAACACGAACCTCGTCGCCATATCTCTCACCAAACAGTGCCTGCGCACCCAAGTCGCGCGCGTCATCCGGGGTCATGACCCGTGTCTCGACTGCCGAGTTCTGGCGGATGAAGTCGTTCACCTCACGCTCGACCTTCTGCACTTCTTCCTGCGACAGCGCTTTGGAATGGCTGAAGTCAAACCGCAACCGATCAGCCGCGTTCAATGATCCGCGCTGTGCGACGTGATCACCAAGCGCCTCACGCAGAGCCTCATGCAACAGGTGTGTCGCCGAGTGATTGGCGCGTATTGCGGTGCGGCGCGTGTGATCGACTTCAAGCTCGACCGCATCGCCCTTGGATAATGCTCCGTGATCCACAGTCACTTTATGCGCGTAGACCTTGCCGTCGGCAAACTTCTTGGTGTCTTCGACCTTTGCAACATCGTCACGAGCTTCCAGGCGACGGATTTCACCAGTATCGCCAATCTGGCCACCAGCTTCACCGTAGAACGGGGTTTGGTTCACAACGACCCAACCGCTGCCGCCTTGTTCAATCTTGTCCACCAAAGCACCATCAACCACCAAGGCCGCGACCTGACCTTCTGCCTTCTCGGTATCATAGCCCAGAAAATCAGTGGCGCCATCGTTATCAAGCACGTCAAACCATACGGCCTGGTCTGCGGCTTCGCCTGATCCCGACCACGCAGCGCGCGCCTTTGCTTTTTGTTCTGCCATCGCGGTGTCGAACCCGTCGGTGTCGACGCTGCGGCCCTTTTCGCGCAGCGCATCCTGCGTCAGATCCAACGGAAACCCAAAGGTGTCGTAAAGCTTGAATGCCGCATCGCCGGGCAGTTGTTCGCCTTCGGGCAATCCAGCAACTTCGTCGTCCAACAGTTTCAGGCCGCGATCCAGAGTTTGTTTGAACCGGGTTTCTTCCAACAACAACGTCTCTTCGATCAGCGCTTGCGCCTGCCCCAGTTCGGAATACTGAGCGCCCATCAATTGAACCAAGGTCGGAACAAGCCGGTGCATGACCGGATCTTTTGCACCCAACAAATGGGCATGTCGCATCGCCCGGCGCATGATCCGACGCAGAACATATCCGCGTCCGTCGTTCGACGGCATTACGCCATCCGCCATCAGGAACGAGGTCGACCGCAGGTGATCGGCAATAACGCGGTGATGTACATTCTGATCACCATACGGATCAACATGCGTCACATCTGCAGACGCTTCGATCAGCGTCTTGAACAGATCCGTGTCATAGTTATCGTGGCTGCCTTGCAGCAAGGCCCCGATGCGTTCAAGCCCCATGCCGGTGTCGATCGACTGCATGTCGAGTTCCACCATCGAGCCGTCCTCGAACTGTTCGTTTTGCATGAAAACGATGTTCCAGATTTCGATAAAGCGATCACCGTCTTCTTCGGCTGATCCCGGAGGGCCACCCCAGATGTGATCGCCATGATCATAAAAAATCTCGGTACACGGACCGCAGGGGCCGGTTGGACCCATTTGCCAGAAATTGTCACTGGTGGCGATGCGGATGATCCGGTCTTCTGGGATGCCGACCTTCTTCCAGATCTCAAACGCTTCATCATCGGTGTGATAGACGGTTGCCAACAAGCGGCTTTTGTCGATGCCGAATTCCTTGGTGATCAACTCCCATGCAAATGGAATGGCCTCGGGCTTAAAATAATCTCCGAACGAGAAATTACCCAACATTTCAAAGAACGTGTGGTGGCGCGCCGTATATCCCACATTGTCCAGATCGTTGTGTTTACCGCCAGCACGCACGCATTTCTGTGCTGTCGTAGCGCGTTGGTAGTCACGGTTTTCCAAGCCGGTGAACAGGTTTTTGAACTGCACCATGCCGGAATTTACAAACATCAATGTTGGATCATTGCGCGGTACCAGTGGGCTGGACGCGACCACTTCGTGACCTTGCTTGGCAAAGTAATTCAGGAAGGTTGAGCGGATATCGTTCAGCGTGGGCATAGGGCTCTCTCGGCGGGCAATCATAGTCGTTCGCGAAGGTTTAGCCCCCTGCCAAGGGAGTGTCCACAGGATACGGTTGGTGAAAACTGACAAGGCGACCCAACCGGACCGCCCTATCGAAAACTTCTGTCAGAAATCCAGGCTATTGCTATGCCTCGAGGATATCATCTTCGTCGGCATTTGGTGGCATCTCAAAATCCAAACCATGCGCTGCACGGATCTTGTCTTCGATCTCTAGCCCTATGCGACTGTTGTCGCGCAGATATTGCTTGGCATTCTCACGCCCCTGCCCGATCCGTTCGTCGCCATAGCTGAACCAAGAACCCGACTTTTCGACCACACCGGCCTTGACGCCCAGATCCAACAACTCGCCCATCTTACTGATGCCTTCGCCATACATGATGTCGAATTCCACCTGCTTGAAGGGCGGTGCCACCTTGTTCTTCACAACTTTGACACGGGTCTGGTTGCCGACAACCTCATCCCGGTCCTTGATCGCGCCGATCCGGCGAATATCCAGACGGACCGAGCTGTAGAATTTCAGCGCGTTGCCGCCGGTCGTGGTTTCCGGGCTGCCGAACATCACACCGATTTTCATCCGGATCTGGTTGATGAAGACCACCATGCACTTGCTGCGATTAATCGATCCGGTCAGTTTGCGCATCGCCTGGCTCATCAGACGGGCTTGAACGCCGACACTGCTGTCGCCCATGTCGCCCTCAAGTTCGGACTTCGGCGTCAATGCGGCCACCGAGTCGACCACAACCATATTCACCGCGCCAGACCGTACCAGCGTGTCGGTGATCTCCAAAGCCTGCTCACCCGTGTCGGGCTGCGAGATCAGCAATTCATCCAGATCAACGCCCAACTTGCGCGCATATTGCGGGTCAAGCGCGTGCTCGGCGTCAACGAACGCACAGACACCGCCGCGCTTTTGCTGCTCGGCAATACAATGCAAGGTCAGCGTGGTTTTACCCGAGCTTTCCGGCCCATAAATCTCGACAATGCGGCCCATCGGCAATCCGCCGATACCCAGCGCTATGTCCAGACCCAGAGACCCGGTCGAGCTTGCCTCGATCTCTTGCTTGGTGTCGTCACCCAGCTTCATGATCGAGCCTTTACCGAACTGGCGTTCGATCTGGGCCAACGCGCTGTCGAGCGCCTTTTGCTTGTCCGCGTTTTTCTTGTCGCTCATCGTCAGAAGATCCGCCATTGTCCTGTCGCCTTCTCTTTTGTCACACCCTTGGCCGGGCGGCAATCGCTGCTTTGTTCGCCTCTTGTTCCTTATGGGACCAAAAAGAGAACATTTCAACTAAAACTTACAGACCTCACTGTTCTGCAATTGTGTTAAAGAGTCGTTTACGACAATCTGCGCATATGAGCTAAGTGATTGGGGAAGTGACAAATGCTTGTTTTCTATAAGGAACGTCTGGCTTTTTTGTCTGTCCCAAAAACCGGAAGTACCGCCTATCATTCTGCATTACGCGACCGCGCCGACCTTGTGCTGACAGGTCCGCCCGAATTGAAACATGCCCCGGTGCGTCGATATGATCGCTTCTTTCAAAACATGTTTCGCAAGATGTACGACACCGAGATGGAGATCATGGCCGTTGTCCGCGAACCTATCGATTGGCTTGGCAGCTGGTACAGGTTTCGCAGCCGGCAGGACCGCCTCGGGCACCCACATTCAACGCGCAACATAACTTTCGACGCGTTTGTCCGCGCTTACATGCAAAATCCGCGTCCTGAATTTGCAGATGTAGGCAGTCAAAGCCAGTTTTTCCGCACGCGCAGCAATGGCCTCGGGGCCAGCCATGTATTCAAGTACGAACATCAGGACAAAATCCTGAGTTTCCTGCAGGACCGCCTGAACATGGATATCACCCTGGCTCGGGAAAATGTCTCTCCTGCCCGAGACCTTTCTATAACTGATGAGACCATGCGCAGATTTCGAAACAAACACGCCGCAGAATTTGCCACGCACGACGCGGCTCAATAGCTGGATCAGCTCAGTTGTTGGAAAACCGCCTCGGTCAACTGATTGAGTGAAAATGGTTTCGGCAAGAACGTGGAATTCGCGATTTCCGGACCACTATCTCCGAATGCGCCCTCGGTATAGCCCGAAACAAAGACGACCCGCGTGTCCGGGCGCGTTTCCATTGCTTGGCGCACCCAGGTTGGCCCGTCCATGCCCGGCATGACAACATCGGTAACAAACACATCCACGTTCAAGCCCGGATCTTCCAACAGCCGCAAAGCATCTTCGGCTGACTCGGCCTCAAGCACAGTGTAGCCCTTCAATCTCAACGCGCGTGTCGCGAAAGCCCGCACCGGAGCCTCGTCCTCCACCAACAGAACAACGCCTTCGCCCTGGCCCGCGCCACGAGTATCGGGTTGTTCTTGTGCCATCGGCCCGGGTTCGGACGCAACAGCACTCACAGGAAGAAGGACAGTGAACACAGTCCCTCGGCCCGGTGCGCTATCCACAAAGATAAAGCCGCCTGTTTGTTTTACGATGCCATAGGCCGTCGACAACCCTAAACCGGTACCCTCACCTGTGCGTTTGGTCGTATAAAACGGCTCGAACACTTTTTGCAGCTTGTCCGTGGGGATCCCAATTCCTCGGTCAATCACTTTGACAGTCACATATTCCCCGGGCTGTACTGTCGCACGGTCGCGCCTGAATGGTTGTGTCAGGGTTAAAACCTCGGTTTCAATCCGAATCTCTCCCCCATCGGGCATTGCGTCACGCGCATTGACGACAAGGTTCATCAGCACTTGCTCAAGCTGGCGTTTGTCCGCCCTGACGGATTTCAGCACCGGGTCGTGGCTGAGCGTCAGTTGAACTTTTTCCCCGACCAAGCGGTTCAGCAGATGAATCAAATCCGAGATCGTATCCCTTAGATCCAGCACCTCGGGTCTGAGGGTTTGTTTGCGGGAAAAGGCCAACAGCTGACTGACCAGTGCAGCGGCCCGATTGGCGTTTTGATTGATCTGCACCAAATCACCGTAGTCCGGATCGTTTTGATCATGGCGCAGCAGCAGCAAGTCACAATGCCCGGAAATGGCCGTCAACAAATTGTTGAAATCATGCGCCACACCGCCCGCCAACTGCCCAACGGCCTGCATTTTTTGACCTTGGACAAATTGCGCCTCCAACGTTTTGAGCTCGGTTGCGTCATTCAAAACCGCAATCAGACACACCTTTCCGTCTTCAACGATCCGATTCAGGGTGACCTGAACAAAGACTTCCTTGTCATCCCGGCTGAGCCGCAGAAACTCGGAACGCTGAGTGTCTTCCTCGTTCGCCGTTCGCTTTAGCCAATCCAGTACCGGATGACCCAGGCCATGCATAATCTGGCTGATGTTCGCATCACCCAGGCGCGTGTCGCCCAACAACTTGTTTGCCAGCCGGTTGGCCTCGAGAATTGTGCCATCCGGCGCAAGACACATGATTGCAACCGGCAGGTCCGCAAAAGCTGTTCCGCCTTGTGTATTGGCGGTCTCACTCAGAGGTGACAGTGACAGGTTTTGCCCGAACCCGGATCGCGAGAATTGCGAAACCACAACTGGGACGGCGCCGTCGCGCGTTTGCACCTGGCAGATTTCACCGATTGCTGGCGCACTATCCGGAAAAATCTCTTCAACAGAGCCCGGTCTGAACCCCAACAAGCGTTCAGCCGCATCGTTCAACCCCAACACCAAGCCATTTCGACCTTTAGACAACACCGGCATCGTCAGATCTTCCCAGCTCGCTTGTTCATCCAATTGGAAACGCCAACAGAAAACGCCCTCGGCCAACATGAAGACAGAGACCGGGATTGTGTCATCACATGTCAGGATATCTTCACGTGCCCGCCCCTTTGACGCGGCCTGAGATTGCAGCCGCAACAGTATCGCTGCGGGATTGCCAAAAACTGAACGTAAGCACTGGGCCAGATTCAACCCGGTATCCGCGTGAAACCGACTGACGGCCTGAGAATTGGCAACCAGAATGTCACCATGCGAGTTTGCGATCAGGCACGGGAACTGATCCTGTTCGGCAAAAGCGGCCATGACCGCAGTGGCCTGGCGCGCAGATCGGTTGGCCAATTGCACCTGAATCACAATGCCGGCTGCGACCGCCAGCAATGACAAACTGGCGACAAGCAGCCCGCTGCTCCAATCCGGCGACAAAATCCCGGTTGCGGGGATAACGCTTAAGAAAACGGCCAGAAGAATAAGTGGCCCAAGTCGCGAAACCGGAGGGAATCTGGAAATGGACGGATTAGGAAAGAAATCTGCTGTGTCGGACATTAATGGCTCGGGACAAGGGCATCGGGATAAAACGATCTAAAAATAGTTAACACCCGCTTAAGGTATGTCAAAAATAAAAACTCTACCCTTGGTTGCTACTCACCAGATGGTTACCGCGTCAAGTGCGCGGTAAAGAATCCATCCGTCCCGTGTGTCAACAGCCACGATTTTCGAAAAACTTCCCACCAAACTGAATTGCGTTCCAGGATACCATCCACGACGGCTCTGTTTTCATCATCCAACATTGAGCAGGTCGCATATGCCAATGTCCCCTGTGCCCCGACCAACGGCATGATCTGTGTCAAAATACGTGCTTGAATTGCCGTCAGGTCCTGCAAGCGTTCTTCTGTTAATGCCCATTTGCCTGCGGGTGCACGTCTCCAAGCGCCACTCCCCGAACATGGAGCATCCCCAAGGACGATATCGAACGGGGGCGCATCGGTGACTTCTTGTGAGGTCAGGAGCGAGATTTTTGCACCGGCCCGCGCCGCCCTCGACGGCAGGTCCCGCATCCGACCCGCGTTCACGTCATGAGCATATACACTGACACCCTTTTGTGCGGCCAATGCCAGCGCTTTGCCGCCTCCACCTGCGCAATAGTCCAGAACTCGCATCCCGGACTTCAAATCAAGGGCAGCCACAACTGCCTGACTGGCTGCGTCCTGCAGTTCCACCAGACCATCGGCATAAGCGCGGCTTTGTGAAATTTTTCGCGCGCCTTCAGTCACTTCCAACGCGGTGTCGCAGGCCGGGTGTGGACAAGCCCTGATCCCGTCAGCCTCTAACGCCTGCATGGCCGCAGCCACGTCAGCCTTCAAAGAGTTCACGCGCAGATGAACCGCCGCACGGGTTTGTAGTGATTGTGCCGCCGGAATTGCCTCATCACCCAACGATGCCGAGAAACGGGGCCACAACCAGTCCGGAATATCGAAACGTTCCGCATCTGAGGTGAAATCTTCGGAGGTCTCAGACTCCTGAACAGGGGATGGTGCGTGTCGATCACCTGAAAACAGCGTCGCCAAATCCCCACGCACCGAACGAATCGCGCCGATCATCAGACCTCGCCCTGTGTTCGCGCCGCCAAGTGCAGCAAAGGAACGTTTGCAACGGACCGCATCAAAGACATGGTCGCGAACCGCCGCGCGGTCTTTTGACCCGGCAAAACGGCTGCGCCGCGCCCAACCTGTCAATGCCTTTTCAACCGGCATCCCGTCCAAAACATCATCCAGGATTTCGATCGAGGCTTGAACACGGGCTGCGGGGGTCATGTCAGTTGTCCTAGGCAGTCAGAGGCATGCAGAATAGCCCAATGAGAACGCATAACGGCGCCCCGCTGAGGGTGCCGCAAGATAAGATTCAAAAATCACATCACCCGGTAGTTTGGGCTTTCACGGGTGATCTGCACGTCGTGTACGTGGCTTTCTTTCAGGCCAGCGCCGGTGATTTTCACGAAGTTACAATTGCGACGCATCTCGTCCACGGTTGCGCAGCCGGTATAGCCCATGGCGGCACGCAATCCGCCAACCAACTGATGTACGACCGCACTGGCCGACCCCTTGTATGGCACCTGCCCTTCGATCCCCTCGGGTACCAGCTTGTCGCTGGCCGCATCCTTCTGGAAATAGCGATCTGCCGAACCACGCGCCATTGCGCCCAGGCTGCCCATGCCGCGATAGGATTTAAACGACCGGCCCTGATACAGGATGACCTCGCCCGGGCTTTCATCGGTACCCGCGATCATCGAACCGACCATGGCGCAAGACGCACCTGCCGCTATTGCCTTGGCGAAATCGCCGGAAAATTTGATGCCACCATCAGCAATCACCGGCACATCCTGCGCGGCAGAGGCGCAATCCATGATCGCCGTCAGCTGAGGTACCCCAACCCCCGCTACCATGCGCGTTGTGCAAATCGACCCCGGCCCGATGCCCACCTTGATCGCGTCTGCGCCCGCATCAATCAGCGCCCGGGTGGCTTCGCCGGTTGCGACGTTGCCTGCAATGATCTGCACTTCGTTCGAAAGGGTTTTGACCCGCGTCACGGCGTCCAACACGCCTTGTGAATGACCATGCGCAGTGTCGACGACAATGATATCGACGCCGGAATCCACGAGTTGTTCGGAGCGCTCAAACCCGGCATCCCCAACCGAGGTCGCAGCCGCAACGCGCAAACGGCCCAAACGGTCCTTGCAGGCTGTCGGGTTCAGAACAGCTTGTTCGGTATCCTTAAGCGTCAGCAGACCGGTCAGCTTGCCCTCGCCGTCTACGACCAGCAGCTTTTCGATCCGGCGTGCGCGCATCAGGCTTTTAGCCTCTTCCAGATCCGCCGGTTCCTGTAGCATGGCCAGATTGTCCGAGGTCATCATCGCCTTGACCGGCGTGTTGTCGGATGATGCAAACCGCATATCTCGGTTGGTCAGGATACCGACAACCCGGCCGTTTTCCTCGACCACCGGAAATCCCGTGAAATTGTAGCGTTCGACCAGCGCCTGCGCGTCGGCCAGCGTCTGATCCACTCGCAATGTGACAGGATTGTAGACGATGCCGGATTCAAACCGCTTCACGCGCCGTACTTCGCGCGCCTGTTCCTCGATGGTCAGGTTCTTGTGGACAACGCCAATCCCGCCCGCCTGCGCCATGGCGATGGCCATGCGCGCCTCGGTCACCGTATCCATCGCTGAGCTGAGCAACGGGATATTCATAGTGATCTCGCGCGTCACGCGCGTCGCCGTGTCAGCCGTCGCAGGCAGCACAGAAGATGCGCCTGGAACCAGGAGAACGTCGTCAAAGGTGAGTGCCTCACGAATCTGCATCATCTAACCCCATGCAAAAGCCCGTTTGGCGGTGACCCTATTACATGGATTTGACCCAAGGAAAAGCCCCCTACCCCAAGTTGTTGTTCTCTGCGGGCCAATGCCGCGCCCCAAAACGACGCAACATGTGCAAAACGTGCCGCTGAATGCCCTTTCCCTTTGGCCGCAAACTCATATGTTGCCCGGGATATGCGCGAATACAAAAGGCAGGCCGTTCATGACCACCGACCCCCTTGTTGTCTTTACCCCGTCGGGCAAACGCGGGCACTTTCCCGCTGGTACGCCGATTCTGACCGCCGCCCGCCAGTTGGGGGTCGATCTGGATTCGGTCTGTGGCGGACGCGGGATTTGCTCCAAATGCCAGATCACACCCAGCTATGGTGAGTTTCCCAAGCACGGCGTCACCGTGTCAGAAGGCGCGCTGAGCGAATGGAACGCCGTCGAACAGCGCTATGACGACAAGCGCGGCCTGAAACCCGGTCGCCGCCTAGGCTGCCAGGCTACCGTTCTGGGCGATGTGGTGATTGATGTGCCACCAGAAAGTCAGGTTCACCGGCAGGTCGTCCGCAAGGCTGCGACAGCTCGGGTAATCACCATGGATCCGGCGACCCGGCTTTACTTTGTTGTGGTTGAAGAGCCGGACATGCATTCCCCGACGGGTGATCTGGAGCGTTTGGAACGGGCCTTGCAAGAGCAATGGAAAATCGGCGCTGTGACCGCCGACCTGTCCCTGATGTCCAAGCTGCAACCAGCGCTACGCAAAGGCAAATGGGAGGTCACGGTCGCGGTTCACAAAGGTCACAAGGACACTAAGGGGCGAATCGTGGAAATCTGGCCGGGATTGCACGAAGGTGGCCTCTACGGGTTGGCGATTGACCTTGGCTCAACCACTATTGCTGCCCATCTGACCGATCTGGAAACCGGCGAGGTCAAAGCATCCTCTGGCCTGATGAACCCTCAGATCCGCTTTGGCGAAGACCTCATGAGCCGCGTTTCCTATGCCATGATGAACCCCGGCGGTGATCAGGAAATGACCAAAGCCGTGCGCCAGGCGATCAATGATCTAACCACATCCATCGCTGATGAGGCCGGGATCGACGCAGCGCTGATCGTCGAGACAGTGTTCGTTTGCAACCCGGTCATGCACCACTTGCTGTTGGGATTGGACCCGGTGGAACTGGGGCAAGCTCCGTTTGCGCTGGCCACGTCCGAAAGCATTTCCCTGCCCGCAAGTGAGATGGGCCTGACCAATATAAACCCGCGCGCGCAAGTGTACATCTTGCCTTGCATCGCCGGCCATGTCGGGGCGGATTGCGCCGCCGTGGCCCTGTCGGAGGAGCCCGGCAAGTCCGAGGATCTGGTGCTGATTGTCGACGTCGGCACCAACGCCGAAATCCTTTTGGGCAATACCACCCGCGTTTTGGCCTGTTCGTCACCCACAGGACCCGCTTTTGAGGGCGCCCAGATCAGTTCGGGCCAGCGCGCCGCCCCCGGCGCTATTGAGCGCCTGGAGATCGACCCAGTGACCAAGGAACCCCGTTTCCAGGTCATAGGGTCCGAGAAATGGTCGGATGAAGACGGCTTCGATCAGGATATCGCAACCACCGGTATCACCGGCATCTGCGGCTCAGGCATCATTGAAGCGGTGGCCGAAATGCGCATCGCGGGCCTGCTGGATGAAAGCGGCTTGATCGGTTCCGCCGAGCAAACCGGAACCACGCGCGCTGTCCCCGAAGGGCGCACGCATTCCTATCTGATCCACGACGCCAGCGCCGAAGGTGGCCCGCGCATCACGGTCACGCAGGGCGATATCCGAGCCATCCAACTGGCAAAATCGGCGCTCTATGCCGGTGCACGCCTGTTGATGGATGAGATGGAGGTCGACAAGGTTGACCGTGTCGTTCTGGCCGGCGCGTTTGGGGCGCATATTTCGACCAAACACGCCATGGTTCTGGGGATGATCCCGGACGCACCGTTGGACAAAGTCTCCAGCGCAGGAAATGCCGCCGGCACCGGGGCACGGATCGCGCTGTGTAACATTGCAGCACGATCAGAAATCGAGCAGGTCGTACGACATATCACAAAGGTCGAAACCGCCATCGAACCCAAGTTTCAGGACCATTTCGTCGCGGCAAATGCGATCCCGCACAAGACGGATACGTTCCCTGAACTATCTCAGATAGTTACGCTGCCATCGCCATCTTTCAATACCGGCGGCGACCCTGAAAAAGCTGGTCGAAGACGGCGGCGCAAAGCATAGTCTTGCCATCCGTAGGAGGACGATGTGCAGATCGCAAACGAAGAGCAGGCAGAGTTCTGGGGCAACTCACCTTCTGGCACCAAGTGGCTGACCTATGAGGACCAGCTTGACCATACGATGGCGCCGATCATTGATTTGATCCTGCAAAATGCAGACCTGAAGAGCGGCATGCGTGTTTTGGATATCGGCTGTGGAACCGGTGTCAGCAGCCTGGCCGCAGCGAGGCAAGTTGGAGCAGAAGGTCACATACTCGGGGCCGACATCTCACAGCCGTTTCTGGACCGGGCCGCGCAACGGGCCAAGGATAGCGGGCTGGACAACGTTGGTTTTCAGCGGGCAGATGCGCAAGTCACCCAATTTCCGGAAGCAGGCCGAGACGCGGCGATTTCGCGGTTCGGGGTTATGTTTTTTGAAGATGCCGTTGCGGCATTCAGAAACATTGCCCGAGCGCTGATACCGAATGGCCAGATGACATTTGCCGCCTGGGGGCCATTGGCAGACAATCCGTGGTTTCTGATACCGCATATCGCTGCCACTGATCGCTTGGGGCATCCACCCAAAGTTGACCGTTACGCACCGGGCCCGCTTGCCTTTCACGATCTGGACCATGTGACCGGGATGATGGCCACCGCCGGGTTGCAAGACGTTCGCGCGCGGGCGATCCCAATCGGGCTTAACTTCCTGGATACGATCGAAGAGACCGCCACTTTGTGCACGCGCGTCGGTCCGGCAGCGCGGGTGATCTCTCATTTCGACGGAACAAAGGAAGATGTTTCAGCAATTCAGCAGGCTGTTTGTGAAGAGTTTCAACCCTTCTTTTCCAACGCACCCGCCCTTCCGGCCGTGATCAACTTGTATCAAGCCCGTCGTGCGTCATGATGTGAAGATCAGAGTTGGAGCGGGTAGCGGGAATCGAACCCGCGCGTTCAGCTTGGGAAGCTGACAGGCTACCATTACATCATACCCGCCGCTTAGGTTTGGATATCATCGCCACCAGCCAAGGTTCAAGCCGGATCGTCTGGGTCGCGCCGCAAAATCGTCATTCAGTTCGCGCACGCAGACTGTTGATCAGGGATTGATCCAGATCCAACGCCTCGCAGGCCGCATCCAATGTGCGCGTATCCAAATGCTGAGGATCAAGGTCCACATCCTTCGAGAATGCCTTAACAACGGCGCTCATTGCGTTGATACGTCCGTATTTCTTGTTGTTTGCAGGAATGACATGCCACGGCGCTATGTTGGTCGACGTACGGGCCAACATCTCATCTACTGCAACCTCAGCCGTCTCCCATTTTTCGCGGTTGCGAAAGTCCTCATACGTCAGCTTCCACCGTTTCAGCGGATTGGTCAGTCTTTCGGTGAAGCGCCTCATCTGCTCCTCGGGGGAAATGTGAAAGTACAGCTTCACAATCCGTGTCCCGTCCTCCACCAGCATACGTTCGAAATCATTGATCTCTTGGTATGCGGCGCGCCATCGATTTTCGGGCGTAAGCTTTTCGATCCGCTCGACCAACACCCGACCATACCAACTGCGATCAAAAGCTGAAATCGCCCCGCTGGGCGGCAGACGTTCCCAGAACCGCAACAGGTAGTGGCGATTGAGATAGTAGTTTCTGGGTGCCCCAATGGGCCACACCTTGAAGCTGCGGGGGTCCAGCGCCTGGCTGATCCGGCGGATCGTACCACCCTTGCCTGCCGCGTCCCATCCTTCGAAAACGATCACGCCTTTTAGACCATGAAACAGAAAGGCCTGTTGAATGCGGGCAAGCTGCGCCTGCAGATCGGCAAGCTGGTCGAAGTATTCATGCTTTGGCAGCCGCTGTGACAGGTCGGCGTCCGACAGTTTGGGGGGGTGATGTCTTGCCATATTGGTGCCCGATCGTTGCGTATTGGATCAGGCTATTTTGCCCAAATCGGGAATCCGGGCATTGATCAGGGTCAAACGAAAAAGGCCGGGCTTGTGGCCCGGCCTCGCTTCATCATTTCAAGTAAATCAGGCGCGACGTCGACGTCCACCGCCACGACGTCCACCGCCGGTCCCTTCGGCCCCGGCTTCGCTGGGGGCTTTGTTGAATTTGATCCAAGCGCCCCCATGCGGGTCGTTGTTGGTCAACAGATTGGCGGCGCGAATGGCCTCCATCTCTTTCCCAGCACGCGGTAGGGTCGAGCCAAGACCGAACAGCTGGCAGAATGTTTCATCGTCCATATCGGCGGGCAGGATAATGCCTTTGGCTTCAACTTCGGCCTTCTTCTCGGCCAGTTTCTTGGGACCAACCGGCAAAGCCACCGGGTTCATAATAGCAGAGGTCATGCCTGCACCCATTGCCATCGGCAGGAAGGCGTTGTTGATGCCATGGCGGTTTGGCAGACCAAAGGACACGTTTGAGGCGCCGCAAGTGGTGTTTACGCCCAGTTCCTCGCGCAAGCGACGGACCAGGGCAAACACCTGCTGTCCTGCAGTTGCCATCGCACCAATGGGCATGACGAGGGGATCAACCACGATGTCATGCGCCGGGATACCAAAATCGGCGGCGCGCTCGACGATCTTCTTGGCCACTTCGAATCGAACATTAGGGTCTTCTGAAATACCCGTATCGTCGTTCGAGATCGCAACAACCGGCACGTTGTATTTCTTGACCAGCGGCAGAACCAGCTCCAGACGCTCTTCTTCGCCAGTTACCGAGTTCAGCAATGGACGGCCCTCGGCCGCCTCAAGACCCGCTTCCAGCGCACCTGGGACCGAGGAATCGACGCAGAGCGGAACGTCTACCAGCCCTTGCACCATTTCGATGATTTTGCGCATCAGCGGTGGCTCGGTCTCGTTCGGATTGGGGTTCGAGTTGTAGACAACGCCTGCGTTGATATCCAAAACGGTTGCGCCCGCTGCTACCTGGGCCAGTGCATCCTTCTCGACAGTCGAGAAATCGCCTGCTTCCAGTTCTGCGGCCAGTTTCTTACGACCTGTGGGGTTGATCCGCTCACCGATCACACAGAACGGCTCATCAAAGCCCAGAACGGCAGTTTTTGTTTTTGATTCTACGACTGTACGCGTCATGTCCGTTCCTTAAGAGTTTACAGGCTGTGCAGAGGCACCGCCGTTATTGATAGCCCAATTGGCGTTGGTCTTGATGCCGCCAAGCGGGAAGAAGTGTACTTTGGTGATGTTGAAATCCGGGTTAGCCGCTTTGTGGTTGGCCAGCTCGGTGATCACATCGGTCGGCTCGTAGGGCAGCAGCAGTTTAGAGACATCCATGGCACGCTTCTGCAGGACCTTCAGCGACGGACCAACACCACAGGCAATTGCGAATTTGATCAGCGTCTGCAGCTTGGCCGGACCCGCGATGCCGATATGGACCGGAATATCGATCCCTGCGTCCTTCAGGCTATCTGCCCATTTGATGATCGGCTTGGCCTCAAACGCAAACTGCGTGGCCAGAGCCATTTCTGCATCGGTGGTCTCAGAGAACTTTTGCTTCCAACGCAATGCGTCATCGACGTTTTTGGTCGAGCCATCCGGGTCGATGTCTTTGTTGCCTTCGGGATGTCCGGCAACATGCAGACGCTTGAAACCAGCCTTGTCAAAAAGACCTGTTTCCAGCAACTGCATTGAGCTGTCGAAATCACCATGCGGGTTTGTGACGCCGCCGGCCAGCAGCAAGGCCTGATCAACGCCCGCTTCGCCATTGTACATCGAGATCCAGTTTTCCAGCGTCGCCGCATCCTTGATGATCCGCGCCGGAAAGTGCGGCATGACCGGATAACCTTCGTCGGCGATCCGCTTGGCCGTTTTGACCATATCCTCGATCGGGGTGCCTTCGATATGGGCGATGTAGACACGCGTGCCTTCAGGCAGCAGCGCGCGGAAATCTTCGACCTTTTCAGCGGTCCGCGGCATCACCTCGATCGAATAGCCCTGCAAGAAGGCTTCGACGGTCGGGTTTACCGGGGCCTTTTCGGCCGCATCACGTTTCTTGAAGTTCAGCAAAGCCATCGCGGCCTCCCATAAAGATTTTGGGCTCATGCCCAACCGTCATTGGCAATCAGGGTCTTGATGCGATCCTGATCGTATTCCGTTTCCAGACGCACAGCTTCCGCCTCGGCAATCTCGGCGGGGTCGCCTTCAACTGCAAACGCGGCTGCCTTACGCCATTCGGCCAGATAGGCATCACTGTCCTTGGCGTTCACCTTCATTGCGGCCCGGTCGATGGCTTGCTCGAACCGTTCCTCCAGCTGCCGCTTGGCCCCACGTCGGCCTTTGCCGACGATGACCTGAGCGGGAATGTCGCGCCAGTATACGATAGTGACGTCGGGCATCGCCGTGATTCCTCCTAACCAGATGGGCTGGTTCTAAACTTCAATGTGGGCGTGGGTCGGTCGAATTTCGACACACGACGCTTATCCAGCGACGTTTTTTGCCCACGACCGGATATGGGGCTTTTAGCCAATTCCTGACAGAACACGCATATCAAAATTCTCAACGTGACTATGAAATCGGCACATAAACAAAGAAAACCCCGAACGGCATCCACCGTTCGGGGTCATTTCCTAGGGCAAAACGGCGTTAACCGAGCAGACCACCATCATCACGCGTCACTGTGATAATCGCCGAACGCGGCACTGCATCACCGCCTTCGGGCCAATGGCTGTTGCCGTCCTCGCCTGGGTGCTGAATGCCTACAAACATGGTGCGACGATCCGGGGACCAGCTTAGACCCGTGACCTCACATTCGTTCGGGCCAACCAGAAAACGCCTGATTTCACCAGTCACCGGGTCCCCTGCCAACATCTGGTTGTTGCCCTGCCCTTCAAAGTCGCCTTCGTTAGAGTACTTACCGTCCGTCTGGATCCACAGCAGGCCGTGGTTGTCGAACTTCAGCCCGTCGGGCGAGTTGAACATGTTTTCGGCATTGACGTTATCCGATCCACCATACGTATCCTGATGAACGGTTGGATTGCCAGCAAGCACATACAGATCCCAGCCGAAACCAGCGGCTGTGTGATCACCACCATCTGGACGCCAGCGCACGATCTGGCCATAGTTATTGGCTTCACGCGGGTTCGGTCCCCCTGCGGGTGTTTCATCACCGCCTGCGTTCGGCTTTAGGCCGCGGTTCTTGTTGTTGGTGAGGCAGCAATAGACCTCGGGTGCATTCGGGTTTGCCGCAACCCATTCGGGTCGATCCATGGTGGTTCCACCGACGGCCGAGGCGCCCTGACGTGTGTGCACACTGACTTCGGCTGCTGAAGCAAGGCCAGTTGTTTCGGGGGTCAGGTCCAGCCACTCACCCGTGCCATCATCGTTGAATTTGGCCACCGAAAGGGTGCCGTTTTCCAACAACGGGTTGGTATCCACACCAGGGGCATAAACACCGTCAGACACGAAGCGGTAAAGGAACTCGCCCCTCTCATCATCGCCCATGTAAACAACGATGCGACCATCGTTGTTTACGACCGATTCCGCGTTTTCGTGTTTGAAACGACCCAGTGCCGTCAGCTTACGCGGTGTAGAGTTCGGGTCTGTTGGGTCGATCTCGACAACGTAACCCGCACGGTTAGGTTCGTTGGGATCCTTGGACACATCAAAACGGTCATCGATCCTGGCCCAGCCGTAACCCCAGTCTTTGGAAGAGACGCCATACCGTTGTAGCTCAGGGCTGACCTCATGATTCTCGTCAGCGGCCGAAAAATAGCCGTTGAAGTTTTCTTCGCACGCCAAGTAGGTGCCCCAAGGCGTCATGCCATTTCCGCAGTTATTCCAAGTTCCTTTGCACGCTGTACCCGTGGGATCGGTCACCGTCTTCATCAGATCGTGACCCGCAGCGGGACCCGTTATGGTCATATCAGTTTGCGGTGTAACACGGCGGTTATAAGGGCTGTCTTTTACGATGGCCCACTTGCCATCGGTGTTGGCGATTTCGACGACGGTTACACCATGGGCCATCATGCCCTTGGCAACATCATCGTCAGATGCTGCCTTGGCATCAGGATTGTTACCCCAGAGAATATCGCGATTGGTGTATTCGTTGTTCACGACTAATAGAGTATGACCGTCATGATAGAACACATCCTGACCGTCTGTGTTGTCGCCAAACGCACGTTCCTGGCTGGCTGCGGTGCCACGGGTAGCATGGTCGAATTCAGGCGCATCAGACCACAGCGGATCCCCCCAACGCACCATGACTTCGGCTTTGTACCCCGGCGGTACAATCACTTCATCCGCAGTAGAGGTCGGAATCGCCTCAAACGAGAACCGATCCGATGCAGCGCTTGCGCCTGACGGCACAAGCGAGCCGCCAACAGCGGTGAAACTGCCCATGGCCAGAACGCCACCCAGAAAGCCGCGACGCGACAAGGCACGTTCGACTACGCGGTCAAATTCACATTCTTCGGGTCGTGGATTTACGGCTTCGTCGAATTCATCAAAGGAAAGAGGGCGCTCATCATTCATGGCAGACTCCGTATCTGGCTGTAAGCTGGTAGAGAATCCCGCAATGGGTTTCGACCAATCAGGTCGCATCCCAGTATGAACCGCATGTGACAGTTGCGTTAAATTCAAAATTGAAATCGCTTGCACGTCGGCGAAGCGCCGCCTAGGGTCGGGGTAACTTGAAAATCGGAGGGCGTGACGATGGCGCCCAAGCGTCCCAAAGGTGCGGGCGCGTTCCCGAAAGCGGTTGAAAGCCCCGCGCCGGCAAGACCCGATCCAGATGCACTGTATGCGGCGTTGGATTTGGGGACAAATAGCTGCCGCATGTTGATAGCCCAGCCCAAGGCAAGCGGGTTCCATGTGGTAGACAGCTTCTCCAAGTCCGTGCAGTTGGGTGCCGGGCTGGAACGCACCGGGCGACTGTCACGGGCGTCGATGGCGCGTACCGTACAGGCCCTTCGGATTTGCCAGCAAAAGCTAAAGCGCAACAAGGTCAAACGGATGCGTCTGGTCGCGACCGAGGCGTGCCGACGAGCGAAGAATTCGCGTGATTTCATCCGACAAGTGAAACGTGAAACCGGCCTGACACTTGAAATCATCCAGCCCGAGGAAGAAGCCCGTCTGGCCGTCATCTCATGCGCGCCGTTGGTTTCGACCAAGACCGAACAATTGCTGGTCGTGGACATTGGTGGCGGATCGACGGAGCTGGTGTGGATTGATATCTCATCTATCGCGCGCCGGGATCGCCCGGCAGCGATCATGCGGTTGCATAACGGGTTCCACACCGCCGATAGCCCCTTTCCTGCCGCCAAAGTCGTGGATTGGATCAGCGTGCCACTTGGTGTTGCAACCCTGCGGGATCAGTTCCATGACGTCGAGGATGACTCGGCCCGGTTTGCCTTGATGAGTTGGTTCTTTGAAGAAAACCTGGCCGATTTTGCACCGTACAAAGACGAGCAGGCCCGCGAAGGGTTTCAGATCGTTGGCACCAGCGGCACTGTGACGACGGTTGCGGCGTCGCATCTGGGTCTGAAACGCTATGACCGAACCAAAGTCGACGGGTTGCGCATGACCAGCGATCAGATTGACAAAGTCATACGTGGCTATCTAGAACTCGGTCCTCATGGGCGCCGCCGCGATCCGCGCATTGGTGATGACCGGCAGGCCCTGATCATGTCTGGCTCGGCCATTTTGCAGGCACTGCTGCGCTGCTGGCCCACCGACCGCCTTTCCGTGGCGGACCGGGGGCTGCGCGAAGGTCTGCTTTATGCGCAGATGAGTGCGGACGGCGTATTGGAAGACGGACCGTTTTGATGGCGAAGACACCAACTGGTAAGAACACCTCGGGTCGCGGACAACGCGATCTGAAGGTGCAAGTGAAAACGGCCCGCGGGCGCAAGCTCAGCTCGACCCGCTGGTTGCAGCGGCAGTTGAACGATCCCTATGTGAAGCGGGCGCAGACCGAAGGCTATCGGGGACGCGCAGCGTTCAAGATACTAGAACTGGATGAGAAATTTCGGTTTCTTGTGCCAGGCGCACGGGTGGTTGATCTGGGTTGTGCCCCCGGCGGCTGGTGTCAGGTTGCCGTCAAACGCGTCAACGCGCTGGGCGAGAAATCCGGCAAGAAAATCGGCACGGTTTTGGGTATCGACATGCAAGAAGTTGAGCCGGTCGCCGGGGCTGAGATTCATGTGTTGGATTTTTTGGAAGACGATGCCGATGAAAAAGTCAAAGAGTGGATGGGTGGCAAGGCCGATGTCGTGATATCCGACATGGCGGCGTCTTCATCGGGGCACAAGCAGACAGATCACTTACGGATCATGACCCTGTGCGAAACGGCAGCCTACTTTGCATTCGACGTTTTAGAAGAAGGCGGAACCTTTGTTGCAAAAGTTCTGGCCGGGGGCGCCGAAGGTGACCTGCAGAAACTGTTGAAACAGAAGTTTGACAAGGTGGCCAATGTGAAACCACCGGCATCCCGTTCGGACAGTTCGGAGAAATTTGTTGTCGCAACCGGGTTCCGTGGCTGAGATCAGTCTTCGAGAGCGATATGATCTTTGGCCAGGCGCGGTTCGCGCCATGACGCCGTGGCCATACCCTGCAACATCAGCGCCTCACCATGGTTCAGATAAACAGGTTTTCTATCGCGCAACTCGGCAATCCGCTGATCAAGCGAAACCTTCTGCTTCGTCGTTTTATCCGACATTGGTCACCTTTAAACACATTCAGAGCATCACCCTGCCCTGAAGCGTAACCATCAAATCTGCCGGGAAAATGGCCTAATACAGGCACCATGGTGCCGTGTCAGGGTTCAAGTTGCGTCGACAATTGCAGCAAGTTTGGGTCTTGTGGCAACCAGTCCAAGGCTTCCCGCAACACCTCGCGGGCAGCATCCGGCCCGCGATTTATCTGTGCCAGCTGCACCAACATGGGCCAGGCTCCGTCCCGTTGCGGGTCCAGTGTGACAACCTCGCGGAACGCCTGCTCGGCCGCCAGGGCATTCCGGAAGGTCAACGCCATACCCCCCAGCACCAGATGGGTTTCCGGGAAATCCAGCCGGTTTGAAATCGCATTTTGCCATTCGGCCATGCTCTGACCTGCCATTGCTTGCTGATCAGGTGACAGCACCTGCGTTGGAATGTTCAGGAACTCTTTAGCAGCCGAGATGCGTACATTTCGGATTGGGTCCGACAGCAATGGTTCGAGCCGCTGAACCTGCTCGGACAAATTTGCGGACCTTTGCAAAACCGCGGCATTGGCGCGAATCAACGGATCGCTTTCTTTCAGCAAAGGTGCGGTTGCCGTGGCGATCTCCGGCGAACCAAAGGGCTGCAAAAGGTAAGCCGCTGTTGCGCGAACTATTCCCGGCAGGGAAGGATCGATGGCCAGGGCAACAAGCCCCTCGGGGCTTTCAAGCTGTCCCGCCATGGCGGGGGCAAATACTGTCCCATAGTGCGCGCGCCGCTGTCGAGATTCAGGGAACCAGCCCTCAATGTAAGCGGCAGCCCAGACCTGATCTTCGCCTTGGTGGCAATCCGTGCACGCATCCTGCCCAAGGCCCAGATCGGGGCGCGGTATGCGGAAACTATGATCGCGCCGACCGTCGACGCCCATGTAGACCCGCTCGATCATGTGGCAGCTTTTGCACTGAGCACCGTCGCTCCCTTCCGGATGCTGGTGATGCGCCGTTGTGTCGTAGTCTTGAGTCGTCAAAGTAGGAAAGTCGGGGTTACCGACCGCGGAATGGCACTGCGTGCAAATGCCATTGCCTTCGGCTTTCAACGTGGCGCTGTGCGGTTCATGGCAATTCATGCACCCAACACCGCGGGCATACATCTTCGACTGCAGGAATGATCCGTAGACATAGACTTCATCCAGTATCTGCCCGTCCGGGTGATACAGACCTGGCCGAAGCAACGCGAGATTATAGGCATCATGGTAAGGCGTGCCGGGGAGCGGATTTCCACCCTCGTGCGCCTCACGGCGCGAATGACACCCGGCGCATTGTTGAATTTCGGCCTCTGTCTGCCCCCTGCCCCAACGCATCAAAAACCCCGTTTCACTCAGATCGTCAGCCGCGCCTTGCCCGCCCGCCCAGTCGATATGTGCTGAGCCCGGACCATGACAGGCCTCACACCCAACCCCAATTTCAGTTTGCTGAGATTGGTAGCTCCGCGTTTCTGGATCGTAGTTTTTCTCGTACCCTGTCGCATGGCATTCGGCGCAGCGCGCATTCCAGTTTTTGTACGGGCCCGTCCAATGCAACCCGTCATCTGGTGGCAGGTCTTCATCAGGATACAGGTGGAACCACCTTTTGGCTTCGGTATCCCAAACCACGTCGAAACTTTGCAATCGACCCGGTTTGGTTTCGAACAGGTATTGCTGCAACGGCGTGACACCGACAACTGAGTGAACAGTGTGCTCGGTAGTTGTTCCATCTTTCTCTGTAACCCGGGCGATATAGTCTTCTGCTTCGCGTGTGAACGCCACCGACATTCCGTCATGTTCAAACCGTGTGCCGTCGAAGTCAGCGACTATTGAGCCTTCATTGACCGTCGTCCAAGCCAGAGCATGATGAGACGTGGCCCAAGCCTCGGTTTCGGCCTGATGGCAGTCCGAGCATTGCTCCGATCCGACGTAATCTGGGGTCTGGGCGTTGGCGAAAGCGGGAATTTGTAAGCACAAGGCAAGCGCCACCCGCCTCATGAGGCATCTTCCTTGGCTTTGTCGCGCAATGCGATCAGGGCGCCGTTATATTCCGCCCCAAGGATCAGCATGGCGGCACAAAGGTAAAGAAAGATCAAAGCCGCCATGGCACCTGCCAGACCTGCGTAGGTGGCGCTGTAGGTGGCGAATTGGGCGATATAGATAGAGAAAACCCATCCTCCGGTCGCCCACAGGACCAAGGTCAAAAGGACCCCTGGGAGGATCTGTGTCAGTCGATGTCGCCGCGTTGGCAGGATCAAATGGGCCAGAAGAACGGTTCCCACCGGGACAGCCACGGTGAACGTCCATCGCAACCTGTCCACGGACAGCCAATCAGACACATTCACAGCCGTTTTGTCTGAAACCAGCTGAGTGTAGACTGGCAAGACGACTTCAAACGCTGCGATCGCAAGAATCGCGGCGCCGCCCATAATGACCAACGCCAAGCACAAAAGCCGCGTTTTCCAGAACGGCCAGTGGTCATAGTCGTGATAGGCTTGGTTTATTGCGACCCGCACCGCAGCAACCCCGTTTGAAGCAAAATAAACTGCCAGCAATCCCCCCAGCGTGATCACGCCAGACCCTGATCCAGCCAGAACTGCGCGTAGCTCGGAAATGATCGGGTCGGCGACATCCTTTGGCCAGGCGCCAAAGATCAGATCGATCAGTTCATCCGTCGCGTATCCCTGGGACAAGGCACCGGCCAAAGCCACCGTAAACAGGACAAAGGGAAACAGTGCCATCATCAGCGACATGGCGACATGGCTGCTCATGACGAAGCCGTTCTTGGCGTTAAAGCGACGAATGGCCATCCACAACGCTTGCACGGGAAGACCAACCGAGGGAATCACATTTCCGGTCATGATCTGACCCTATCGCGACACCCCAAAACACAGAACCCGTCAAACGCGTCACGCGGCAATAATCGACCCGACAAATATCTGACCGCATTGCATAAACTCAATTGCTTGTGCAGGATCAGGTAATCTACGCATCTTTTCACAGCGCAACGCCGCTCGCATTTCAGGGATCTGGATGACCTCGGATCAGCAAGACACATCGGATCGCACAGGGTTAAGACTTTCGGTTGTACGCGACACCTGCATTGTCGCCAGCCTTTTGGTCCTGGCCCTATATGCCGGGGCCGCCTTCCTGATCCCGCTGACTATGGCATTGTTGGTGAATGTTTTGATCATCGCCCTAAGCGACCGGGTTATTGCCCTCACCCGCGCGCCGGTGTGGTTGGCGAACATCGCCGGCGTGACAGTGGTTTTGGCCGGTTTGTTCATGATCATGTATATTCTGGGCAGTCAGGCCACCCAGTTTGCACGCTCGATCGGCACTTACGAAACACAATTTGACAGCGCGGTTGATCGCATCACCGGCTTGGTGGGCAACGATATCACCACATTCATCCGTGATAATCTGGTCAGCATTGACATGTCCTATCTGGCACGCCTGTTGCTGGGCAGCGCGACGTCCCTGCTCAACCAGTTCTTTCTGATCAGTCTTTACGTCGCGTTTTTGATGGCCGAGCGGCTGGCCTTTCGCAAGAAAATTCAGCTAGCCGCAGGCAGCCCACAAACCGGTGCCGAGTTTTCTTCGATGCTGGATGCGATATCCTTCAGCCTTCAGCGCTATGTCGGGGTTAAGACGCTCATCAGCCTGTTTACGGCCGGTATCAGTTATTCAATGTTCAAAGCTTTGGGGTTGGAATACGCCGAGACTTGGGCTGTTCTAACCTTTGCGTTGAACTTCATCCCATCAATCGGATCAATTATCGCCGTGATTTTCCCGGCAATGATCGCCCTTGTGCAATTCGACAGCATTGGCCCGTTTCTAATCATTGTTCTGGGTTGTGGTACATTGCAGTTCTTGATTGGCAACTTCTTGGATCCGGCCCTGCTGGGACGGTCGCTGAACATGTCCACGTTCCTTGTCATTCTGGCCCTGACATTCTGGACGACGGTCTGGGGGCTGATCGGCGCGTTTCTCAGCGTGCCTTTGACAGTCTGCATTCTGATCGTCTTCAGCCACGTTCCCGCATTGCGCCCCATTGCGATCCTGATGTCTTTAGATGGCAGTCTGGGCGAAGACGACAACAGGGCCTAAAGACATCGGTTGTTTGGCCAATAAATCATTCAGAAATTGTATATTTCGAATTTGACGTGTGTTAGCGTCAGGGGATCAGGCACCTCTATTTCTATTTTGAGGCTCTCGCGGACTTGAATTTTATCGCGGGGAATCGGCACCTTAGAGACGATACATAAAAATCTAATACCGCCGTCGACTAGATTTTGAACACAAGTCAGGGCCACAGGTCCGCCACTTGAGGAGCATCATATGTCACCAACAAAACCGCCCCATGACAACTGGACCAAAAAGCTGGCCACCGCAGCAATCGCAGCGTGTCTAGCCATTCCCGCGTGGGCGCAGGATCTGAAGCCCAATATCCTTGTCATCTGGGGCGATGATATCGGACAATCCAACATCTCGGCTTATACAATGGGTCTGATGGGATACCGGACCCCCAACATCGACCGCGTTGCCCGGGAAGGTATGATCTTTACCGACTATTATGGCGAACAATCCTGCACCGCAGGTCGATCGTCGTACATCATGGGTCAATCGGTGTTCCGCACGGGCCTGTCCAAAGTGGGTCTACCCGGTGCGAAAGAGGGCATGCAGATCGAGGATCCGACCATTGCTGGTCTGTTGAAAGACCACGGTTATGTCACGGGCCAATTCGGCAAAAATCATCTGGGAGATCGAGATGAACATCTACCGACAAACCACGGATTTGATGAATTTTTCGGAAATCTCTATCACCTAAACGCAGAGGAAGAACCCGAGCATGAGGATTATCCCGGCGAGGCCATTCTGCCGGATGGCAAGACCTTCCGCGAGGCCTATGGCCCGCGTGGCGTAATACGGTCTTCTGCTAGCGGCTTGATCCAAGACACCGGGCCGTTGACAAGAAAGCGGATGGAAACGGTAGACGAGGAAACGCTTGATGTCGCGATTGAGTTCATTCGCGAGGCCAACCAAAACGGAACCCCATTCTATGTCTGGTGGAATGGCACGCGGATGCACTTTCGCACGCATGTAAAAGATGAGATGCGTGCGCAGGCGAATGAAATGATCGGTCGCGTGGCGGATGAATACACTGCAGGTATGATCGAACATGACATACAGGTCGGGCAATTACTTGATTTGCTGGATGAATTGGGCATTTCGGACAACACCATCGTCCACTATTCGACGGACAATGGCCCGCATTACAACACCTGGCCGGATGCGGCCTCAACCCCGTTTTGGGGTGAGAAGAACACCAACTGGGAAGGCGGTTGGCGGGTGCCTTCAATGGTACGCTGGCCCGGTAAGATCGAGGCTGGTTCAGTCACCAACGAGATCGTGCACCACATGGATTGGTTACCAACCTATCTGGCAGTCGCTGGAGACCCGGACATCAAAGAGAAGCTGAAAACCGGATATGCCTCACCCGAAATGGGCCGGGACTACAAAGTGCATCTGGACGGGTACAACATACTGCCACTTCTGACCGGTGAAACCATCGAAAGCCCGCGTCGCGAGATTTTCTATTTCACCGATGATGGTGATCTGTCGGCACTTAGGTTTGACGATTGGAAACTAATCTTCCTGGAGCAGAAGGCCTGGGCCACACTGCGCGCTTGGATGGAACCTTTCACCGAGCTTCGCGTGCCGATCATCGTCAATCTGCGGCGTGATCCCTATGAACGCGGGTATCGCACATCGAACACCTATTATGACTGGATGATCGATCGTGTGTTCTTTCTGGTTCCGGCGCAGCAGTATGTAGGAAACTTCCTGGGCACCTTCCAGGAATTCCCGCCGCGCCAGAAAGCAGCCAGCTTCAGTCTGGATCAGGTGATGGAGAAGCTGACCACGCCCACTTCAAACTAGGGTCGCGTGATCAAGACATTCAAGGGCCGCAAGTTTAAGCGGCCCTTGGCGTATCAATAGGAGCTTGAACATGCTGCGTCTCGCCTGTGCTGTCATTGTTGCGACCGTCCCGCTGGCAACCTGGGCCGACCCGTTGCCAAGCTGGAACAACACCGAGGCCCGTAACCGGATCACGGCGTTTGTCGAGGCGGTCACGGATCCAACGAATTCCGACTATGTCACGCCGTCTGATCGGATTGCCGTGTTCGACAATGACGGGACGCTTTGGGCGGAACAGCCTGTCTATTTCCAGTTTATCTTTGCGGTGGACAGGTTGGCCGAACTGGCCCAACAGGACCCTGCGATCCTGACAACCCCGGCGCTACAAGCGGCGGCGGACGGCGATCTGGCAACGGTCTTGCAGGGCGGTCATGACGCCTTGATCGAAGTCGTGAATGCCTCACATTCCGGCACCAGCGTCGATGAGTTTCAGGCTGCGGTGGCCGACTGGCTGGACAAGTCCCAACACGCTGACACTGGTTTGCCCTACAATGAAATGACCTATCAGCCGATGGTCGAACTGTTGCGGTATCTACGCGACGAAGGGTTCAAAACCTATATCGTCTCCGGCGGTGGCATTCATTTCATGCGCGTCTTCGCCGAGGATGCCTATGGCATCCCCCCTGAACAGGTTCTGGGCACCTACGGAAACAGCGTGATCGAAGATGTTGACGGCGTTCCAACTGTCATCAAAGCCCCGGGGATAGCGTTCATCGACGACAAGGAAGGCAAGCCAATCAACATCGAACGCACGATCGGCAAGCGACCGATCTTGGCTGGTGGAAACTCCGACGGGGATTTTGCGATGATGGAATGGACAACGGCTGGCGAAGGTCCTCGATTGGGTGTTCTGATCCACCACACGGATGCAGACCGGGAATGGGCCTATGACCGCGACAGCCCGATTGGTCAACTGGTCGACGGTCTGGATAAGGGGCCCACGATGGGATGGGTCATCGTGGATATGGCGCAGGACTGGTCACGCATCTACACTGGGGCGAACTGAACGACCCCGGAGTCACCCAATCCTATGTGGACATTGCTCTTTTCCGTCTTCGTTTTTGCCCTGTATGCCACGGCGGTCGTGTTTTCCGTGCGTGCGGCACAGACCGCACGCACGCCACAGGGCGCCGTCGGTTGGGCGGTGTTTTTGTTATCAGCGCCCTTCTTTGCGGTGCCTATGTATCTGTTTCTGGGACATCACCGGTTTCGCGGCTACCGGATTGCCCGGCAGGAAAGTGAACGGGTTGTCGAAGGCATCAAGACCTTCGCCGACTATTCCAAGCCTGACCCTTCGTCGATGTCGATCAACCCTCGCCCATTTGAGTTTCTGGCTCATTTGCCCGTCTCACGTGGCAATGGCGCGCAGTTGCTGATTGATGGGCAGGCAACGTTTGACGCCATCTTTGACGCGATCGACGCCGCCAAAAGCTATGTCCTGATTCAGTTCTACATCATCCGTGACGATGCGCTGGGGCAAAAGCTGCAGGAAAAGCTGATCCAGGCCTCAAAGCGAGGCATTCACGTGCGGTTCATGACCGACGCTGTTGGAAGCTACGGCTTGCCGAAGCAATATCTGGAAACCATGCAGGAAGCCGGGATAGATGTTGCCGATCCGCGGCAACAACGCGGCCCCAATTTTCGCTTTCAGCTCAATTACCGCAATCACCGTAAAACTGTCATCATTGACGGCGAAACCGGCTTTATCGGCGGGCACAACGTAGGCGTCGAGTATCTGGGCGAAGACCCACATTTTGGTCACTGGCGTGATACTCATTTAAAGATGACCGGGCATGTGGTTCGACAACTGCAGCTCATTTTCTCTGAGGATTGGCACTGGGCCCATGACGAAGACCTGATCGACCATCTGGACTGGGCCGGCAGCGTGTCAGAGCAGGATATGAATGCCCTGCTGGTGGCGACCGGTCCCGGGGACGACACTGAAACCGGGGCGATGATGTTTTTTTCGGCCATTGCCGAGGCCAAAGAACGACTATGGATCGCATCGCCCTATTTTGTTCCGGACATCGACATCATGACGGCGCTGCAGCACGCTGCCATGCGCGGCGTAGATGTGCGTATTCTTGTCCCCGAGGTGATCGACCACCGCCTGCCCTGGTTGGCTGCTTTCGCCTACTTTGACGAAATTCGAGACTGTGGCGCACGGGTGTTTCGCTACACCGATGGCTTCATGCATCAGAAGGTTTTTGTGGTCGATGACACCTTGATGGCGGTCGGCACAACCAACCTCGACAACCGCTCTTTCCGTCTGAATTTTGAGGCGATGGCCCTGTTCTTCGACACCCGCGCCGCTCATGACGTGGAACAAATGCTGCTGGCCGATTTCGAAGCGAGTTACGAGCTGACACGGTCCCTGTCTCAGCAACCGGCCCATATCCGGTTCGGCGCCCCGTTGGCCCGTTTGTTCGCACCGATCCTCTAGGAAAAGAAGTTCTCCTGAAACACCCGTGTCATCAGCGCCACCATGTAAGCCGTCGACAATCCGAATGCCAAAAGCCCGGCCACAGCCGCAAATGAGCCAAAGATTCGCAAACCTTCCCCCAACACGATGTCGCCATAGCCAAGGGTTGTGAACGTCACCAACGAGAAATAAAGGGCCGAATTCCAATCCGCCAACACCTCAAGCAACACCCAAACAATGGCCCAGATCCAAACCTGGATCGTGTGTGTTGCGACAATGAAGGCCAGCGCAGTGGCAATCGGGCCGGCCGTGCCCATGAACAAGCCGCGTGCTGACCATTTTGCTTCCATTTTCATGATGGCCACAGTGCACCAGGTCAGCAAAAGGATCTCGATCACGATGCAAAGACCCAGAAAAGTACTGCCCCAAAAGATCTGATGCGGCAACGTCATGTTTTTACATCCTGAATTGCGGCTTCGGTTTGTCCGTGCAGAATGACCTTTGACGCCCCCAGGTACAAGCCCGACCCTGCATCAGTTTGCCTGCGGCGAATGGAACCGGATACGTGTCAGCACTGGACAGGTACGCAAACAGTTGCACATCCTACGCAGTAAGACAGGTCAGACCATGTTATTGAACATTGACAACATCCAGAAATCCTATCCGGGCGGGCGACCTGTTTTACGGGGCGTTTCGTTGACACTGGATCAGGGTCAAACGCTTGCGCTAACCGGGGAAAGTGGCAGCGGCAAAAGCACTTTGTTGAATCTGGCAGGCGCGCTGGACAGTTTTGATGAGGGCGAGATCACGCTCGATGGAAAGCAATTGTCACCATTAGATGATGCGGGTCGTGCGCAACTGCGTCGCAACAGCGTTTCGCTGGTGTTTCAGCAATTCAACCTGATACCGTCTTTGACAGTTCTCCAGAACCTGACGTTCCACGCGCGGCTCGCCGAATGTCATGATCCAGAGTGGACCCTGCACCTGGCGGACAGGCTGGGCGTGGCGGATGTGCTGGATCGGTACCCCGAAAACCTGTCTGGAGGGCAGCAACAACGGGTGGCGATCGGGCGCGCCATGGCCGTGCGCCCCAAGTTACTTTTGGCAGACGAACCCACCGGAAATCTGGACGAAACCGCCAGCGCAAACGTGCTGGACCTGATGTTGGCGCTGGTCGTAGACACCGGGGCTGCTTTGCTGCTGGTCACCCATTCGCTTGATATCGCCGCGCGGTTGGACCGTCGTGTTCATCTGGCTGGCGGGCATGTTCAGTGACGCAAACGGTCCTACAGGCCCTGCTGTCTCATTGGCGCGCGCATCGCCTACAACTTGGAACATTGCTGATCGGTATCGCGCTGGCCACGGGTCTTTGGTCGGCCGTTCAGGCCATCAACGCCGAAGCGCGGGCAAGCTATGCGCGGGCGAATGCCCAATTGGCGCTTGGACAGTTTGACGAATTGCGAAACCCCACCGGACCCATCCCTGTTTCACGCTATGTTGATCTTCGTCGCGCCGGATGGCAGGTCGCTGCTGTTTTGGAAGGTCCCTATCGGGTTGGTACGCGCCATGTGCACCTGATGGGTGTGGATATGGTGGCCTACCCGGCCCTGCCCGCCATCGTCGAAGCGGAACAGAGTGCCGTCCCCCCAAACCCAGCCGATATGCTGACCGCCCCGGGGCGCGTGCTGGCCTCGCCGGAACTGGCGCCGTTGCTGCGCGAACAGGGTGACTTGCCTCCGATACTGGAAAGCGCGGCCTTGCCGCCAGACGTTATATTGACGGATATTGGTGTCGCCGAAGTGTTGCTGGACCAGCGAGGGGAAATCTCGCGCTTGGTTATACTACCGGACCAGCCCCAGCTGGTTCCTGCCTTGTCTGACATCGCGCCGGACTTGCAGCGGTTTAGCCCCTCATCCCAAGTGGATACTGCCCAACTGACGGACAGCTTTCACTTGAACCTGTCCGCCTTTGGCATGCTGTCTTTTGCCGTCGGTTTATTCATCGTTCATGGAACCGTCGGGCTGGCATTTGCCCAGCGGCGCGGCATGATCAGAACGCTGCGCGCGCTTGGTGTGTCAATGCGCCGTTTGGTGGTGCTGATCCTGGCCGAACTGACGTTGCTTGCAGTGATCGGCGGGGCACTGGGTCTGGTACTAGGCTTCTTTATCGCTGGCGCACTGCTGCCGGATGTGGCCGCAACACTGCGCGGTTTATACGGCGCCTCGGTCAGCGGACAGATGTCCTTGCGCCCGGAATGGGCTGCAGCAGGTATTGCCATGGCGGTGGCCGGAACGCTGCTTGCCAGCGGCCAGGCGCTCTGGCGTTTGTCACACATGCCGATACTGGCCGGCCCGGGGTTGCGCGCATGGCAGGATAACGCCCCGGCGCGCCGCATGACCGCGCTGGCCGGCTTGGTTTTGATTGCGGGCGGAGTATTTGCATATCTAAGTGTCGGAGGTCTGATCGCAGGATTTGTTCTTCTTGCAGGTTTGCTCACCGGCACTGCTTTGTTACTGCCCCTGCTTTTGTCTGGTGTCCTTGCCCTGTTTGCGCGGCGCGCGCAGGGACCGGTTGCGCAATGGGTCTGGGCGGATATGCGAGCGCAATTGCCCGGCCTGTCCCTTGCGTTGATGGCGTTACTGCTGGCCCTCGCAACCAATATCGGCGTTGGAACAATGGTCTCAAGCTTTCGCCTGACCTTTGTCGGTTGGTTGGATCAGCGTTTGACCTCCGAGCTTTACGTCACAGCCGTCAACAACCAGCAAGGTCAGGAGATATCCGACTGGCTTCAGCCACGCGTCGACGCCATCCTACCGCTTCGCACTGTCGAACTGGCGCACGAAACAGGGCCGTTATTCTTGTACGGAATCGTCGATGACCCTGTATACCGGCTGCACTGGCCTTTGATCGCATCGTCAGCAGGCGTTTGGGATGATGTCATGGCCGGACGGGCTGCTTTGATCAACGAACAGCTGGCACGTCGCGCCGACCTCTGGCCCGGTGATACGCTTGAGCTTCGTCCCGGTCGCGTTCTGACCATTTCAGGCGTCTATTCCGACTATGGTAACCCAACCGGGCAAGCCATCGTTTCAATGGCACAGATGGATCAGATCGCACCGGGCACCGAAACACGTCGGTTTGGGATACGTATGCCGTCGGACAAGGCGACCGAGATGGCACAGGACTTACGAAACCAGTTTGATTTGCCCCGGCAAGCCGTGGTTCACCAGGCAGCGATGAAGGCGCAGTCACGGGCCATTTTCGAAAAAACCTTTGTTGTGACCTCAGCGCTGAATGTTCTGACCCTTGGCGTGGCCGGCTTTGCCATTCTCACCAGTCTGCTGACCTTGTGGACGCAGCGCCTGCCACACATCGCGCCTGTCTGGGCGCTGGGTCTGAACCGGACACAACTGGCCAAACTTGAACTGATGCGCAGTGTCACACTCGCCGCGCTTACGGCGTGCCTGGCCTTGCTGCTTGGGTTGGTTCTGTCCTGGGTTTTGTTGACCGTGATCAACGTACAGGCCTTTGGCTGGCGCCTGCCCATGTATGTTTTTCCGTGGGATTGGCTCTATCTGCTTGTCCTGACACTGTTGGCGGCACTTATCGCAGCAGCCCTGCCCGCGCTGCGATTACTGCGCCTGCCGCCTGCCGATTTGCTGAAGGTTTTTGCCAGTGAGCGTTAGAGCCATACTGATCGCCATTTTGTGCATGCTGCCGATTCCAAGCTGGGCGCAGGGCTATGCTGGTCTGGGCGGGTCAGCCGATGGGTTCGAAATCCCCCAGCGCGGCTATCAGTTCGAGTTTCCCAAGGACCATGGGCCACATCCCGCGTTTCGAATCGAATGGTGGTATCTCACTGCAACCCTGACGGGCGACGATGGTCGCGACTATGGTATTCAGTGGACGCTGTTCAGATCCGCATTGAAACCGTTCGAAACCGAAGGCTGGCAAAGCCCGCAAATTTGGATGGGCCATGCCGCGGTTACCACACCTGAAACCCACTACTTCGCAGAACGTTTGTCGCGTGGTGGCATTGGGCAGGCCGGGGCAACGGCACTGCCTTTTTCGGCATGGATTGATGAATGGCAGATGAGCGGGCCCAATTTTGACACCCTGACCCTCACCGCAAACGGTGAAGATTTTGGGTATGATTTGTCACTGAAAGCCCAAGGTCCATTGGTCTTTCACGGGGAAAATGGCTATTCTATAAAATCAGCCGATGGACAAGCCAGTCACTACTATTCCCAACCGTCGTACAGAGTCGAAGGCGTGCTGCACCTGCCTGAGGGAGACATGGCGGTCACTGGAAATGGATGGTTGGATCGGGAGTGGTCCTCGCAACCTCTGGCCGAGGATCAAAGCGGGTGGGATTGGTTCTCGCTCAGCTTCGATGACGGGGACAAGTTGATGGCATTTCGTCTGCGCGGAGACCGGGGTGATTTCACGTCAGCAACCTGGATCAGCACAGATGGGTCTGCCGTGGCTTTGCCGGATGGTTCCGCCAGTTTCACACCGCTGGAAACCGCACGTGTTGCAGGCCGCGACGTTCCGGTGGAGTGGCGCGTGACTGTGCCAGATCGTGGTGTCGATGTGGAAGTGTCCGCGTTGGTGCCAGATGCCTGGATGGCCACCCGTTTTGAGTATTGGGAAGGTCCTGTGGCTGTCACCGGCACCCATCAGGGGCGCGGGTATCTGGAGATGACGGGTTACTGACCGAAAGTGCCGCCGTCTGTTGTGCCAATCGGGCGCGTCCGATTTTGTTCAGAAAAAAATGCGAAGCCCAAGAGAGCTTCGCATATCAACAAAAACGTATTTGGCGGGTTTTCCCTAACGGACAACATAGACCGAGACAGTTGAATGCCGCACAACCCGTGCTGCGTTCGGTCCCAACAAATAATCCTTCAGATCTGGTTTATGAGCGCCAATCACGATCAGGTCTGAACCCGCACCTTCTGCCGTTTTCAGGATCTCTTGATACGCCGTGCCCGTCGCCACCACATGCCGTATCTTTTCATTGCGATCTGCACCCAGTGTGTTTGCGCACATCTTGGTCAGGTTGTTCTGCGCCTCTTCCAGTGCTTTGTCGTGAAAGTCAGGCTGGAAAAAGCCGGAAACCCAGCTTTCTCCAAAATCGGGAAGGACGGTGACGACATCCAACTGCGCGCCCTCAATGTCCGCCAGCGCAGCCGCCTTTTTCAGGACAGGTGCATCCAAATCTCCGTTGCTGATGTCGATGGCGCATAGAACAGAACTTGTCATGCTGGCACCTCTTGTCTGGCGGCACGGCCGCGTTGCAGGAAGGCGATCAGACCCAGCAATAGCATCGCCGGGATATAGATCAGCTGTTTCGGGGATTGGCTGGACGGCAAGCTGACCGAGGTCAGGCGCACCGCTTCATCGCCGTAGTAATCAAAGTTCCCCAGATTGTCGGCCACAGGTGTGCCAAACAAAGGTTCTTCGAGTTTGACCAACCCATCTTCGGGGACCAGCAGCAGACCCATGGCTTCGACCCGGGCAGAACCACCATCTTCGTCACCAACGGTAACGACAACAGTTGTATCGACCATTTCCAACGTATCAAAATCCGGGCCTTGGACCACCAGCCGGACCTCGGTTCCGGGCGGTGTTTCACCTATGGTTTCCTCGAACGCGGCTGGTTCAACAGTTGTAAACGGTGGTGAGATCCGGTCCATGAAGTAGTCCGGCCGGAACAGCGCAAAGGCCACAAAGATCAGGGCAATGCTTTCATAGATGCGGCTATGGGTGAGAAAGTACCCCATTGTTCCCGCCGTAAAGACAAGGATCGCTATTGTCGCAAATATGGCGACTGTTATGCCTTCCACCCACGTGACGTCGATCAACAGCAGGTCCGTGTTGAAGATAAACACAAACGGCAGCGCCACAGTTCGAAGCGAATAGAAGAAAGCGATAAACCCGGTTTTGATCGCATCCCCACCCGAGACGGCAGCCGCAGCGAAACTTGCTAAGCCCACCGGCGGCGTTACGTCCGCCATGATGCCGAAATAGAAGACGAACAAGTGCACCGCGATCAGTGGCACGATCAGGCCGCTTTGCGCCCCCAGTTCGACGACAACGCCGGCCATCAAGGAACTGACCACGATGTAGTTCGCTGTCGTTGGCAGCCCCATGCCCAGGATCAGGCTGAGTATACCAACCATTACCAGCATCAGGATCAGGTTACCTCCCGACAGGAACTCGACCAGATCGGCCATGACCTGCCCGACACCCGTCAGTGTCACCGTGCCCACAATCACGCCCGCGGTGGCCGTGGCCAATGCGATACCAATCATGTTGCGTGCGCCATCGATCATGCCCTGCCAAAGGTCGGCGACACCATCGATAAACGTGTCATACATGTTGCTCTGACCCCGGAAAATCGCCTTCAGGGGTTTCTGAGTCAACAGGATCACAAACAGCAACGCGGTGGCCCAGAAGGCCGACAAGCCCGGTGACTTCTGCTCGATCATCAGGAAGTAAACCAACACGATGATCGGCAGCAGGTAGTGCAGACCGGCTTTGTAGATATCCGCGATAACAGGCAAAGTTACTTCTTTTGCATTTGGGTCATCAGGCTCTAGATCCGGCACCTGAGCGGCCAGATACAGCAATGCCACATAGATGGCGCAGATGATAAGGCTCAGTATCAACCCCGCCGATGACGGCGCCCAACTGGTCACAGCTTCGACCGGGAATTGCGAGCCATAGCACAGCCCGGCGAAGACCAGGAAGAAGGACAGCATCCCGACAACGGTACGCGCCAGCTTTACGTCGCGGTCGCCCAGGGTGGGCATGTTCCGCTTCACCGCCTCAAGGTGCACGATATAGACCAGCGCGATGTAAGAAATCGCGGCAGGAAGGAAGGCATGCGTGATCACCTCGACATAGGAAATGCCGACATATTCCACCATCAGAAACGCCGCAGCGCCCATTACCGGCGGCATGATCTGACCGTTCACGGACGAGGCGACCTCGACCGAACCCGCCTGCTCACTGCTGAAACCAACGCGTTTCATCAGCGGGATGGTGAAGGTACCGGTGGTGACAACGTTGGCAATGGACGAACCCGAGATCAAACCGGTTGCAGCCGACCCTACGACGGCCGCTTTGGCGGGGCCGCCACGCAGGTGACCCAGCGCACCAAACGCCATCTTGATAAAGTAGTTCCCTGCCCCAGCCTTATCCAGCAAGGCCCCGAATAGAACGAAGAGGAACACGAATTTCGTCGAAACACCCAACGCAATCCCGAACACGCCCTCGGACGTGATCCACATATGGCTCATAGCCTTCTTCAGGCTGGCGCCTTTCCAGCGGATGACTTCCGGGACCCAATCGGAGGAGCCGAAGAATACATAAACCAGGAATATTGTAGCAATGATCGCCATCGCCGGGCCAAGCGCGCGGCGCGCGGCCTCGAACAGCAGGATCAAGCCACCTAAAGCAATCCATTTGTCCGTATCGTCGGCGAGACCACCAGCATCGACGATCTTGTTATAGAAAAAATAGCCATACAGCGCGACAAACGCGCCCAAAACGCCCATCATCCAGTCCTGAACGGGAATATGATCCCGCGGGCTGGATTTCAGAGCCGGATAAGCCGCAAAGGCCAGAAACATCGCAAAGGCCAGATGGAATTGACGCGCGTTGTTAACAACGCTTCCCGGCAAGACGTAATTGGAAATAGGTGAGGCCAAAACGACCTGAAAAATCGACCAGAGCGCTGCCACAATGGCCAGGAAAATCCCGACATTGCCGACCGGATTGCGTCCGCCTGCATCAGACGAGGCTACAAGTTCCTGCAGCTCTTCTTCGGATAGCGGACGATTGGATTGTGAATCGGAACTCATGACATGTCTCCCCGTCGCGGCCTTTTCGGCCTTCTAACTTGCCCGTTTGATACGGGTTTGGTGCAGGGCGCCCATGGGCACCCTGCTTCAAGTCCGGATTACTGGATCCAGCCTTTTTCTTTGTAGTACTTCTCGGCGCCCGGATGCAGCGGAGCCGACAGGCCGTCCGCGATCATTTCCTCGGGCTTGAGGTTGGCAAATGCGGGGTGCAGCTTTTTGAAGTCATCGAAGTTTTCGAAGACCGAGCTGACCACCGCGTAAACCGCATCATCCGACACGTCTGCCGACGTCACGAAGGTTGCGCCCACACCAAAGGTCTGGGTATCGCCATCAGAACCGCGATACATGCCGCCAGGAATGGTTGCGGTCCGGTAGAACGAATTGTCGTCGACCAGTTTGCTGACGGCATCGCCGCTGACGTTCACCAGAACCGAGTCACAGGCTGTGGTCGCTTCCTGGATCGAACCCGATGGGTGACCGACAGTGTAGACCATCGCGTCGATCTGGTTGTCGCACAGAGCTGCGGACTGTTCTGCCGCCTTCAGCTCGGTCGCCAGTTCGAAATCACCGGTGGTCCAACCCATTTCGCCCAACAGGACTTCCATGGTGCCGCGCTGACCGGAACCAGGGTTACCGATATTGACGCGTTTCCCCTTCAGATCCTCGAAATTGGTGACGCCGGAATCGGCACGGGCCACAACGGTAAAGGGCTCTGGGTGAACCGAGAACACGGCGCGCAGGTTTTCGAAAGGACCAGCCTCTTCGAATTTCGAGCTGCCGTTATAAGCGTGGTACTGCCAGTCGGACTGCGCCACGCCAAACTCCAGCTCGCCTTCGCGGATGGTGTTGATGTTGTAGACGGAACCGCCGGTCGATTCGACCGAGCAGCGTACGCCATGTTCCTTGCGTCCCTTGTTAACCAGGCGGCAAATCGCGCCGCCGGTCGGGTAGTAAACGCCGGTCACACCGCCGGTGCCGATAGTGATGAACTCTTCGGCATAAGCCGCCGGAGCCATCATGGCCGCGGTGACAAATGCGCCGAGGCTAAGCTTGCTGCTGTTTTTCATTTAAGAACTCCCATTTTTATTTTGCTGGTGGGGAAAAGGCTTAGACCCCTTATTCGGGGAACGCGCCGATAAGCCAGATCAGCCCGTCATGCAACGGCTGCACCTGAGTAAATTTTCCAATATCTCCCAACAATTTCGAGGTTTCATTCAGAGACACCAATTGTCAAGTCCAGCGCATCATTCATCTGCCCAAAGCAGCAAATCTGAGGAAGTTTTCAAAAGTTTCCCCGCTAATGGGCACGAGGGCGCCTTATCTGCCCTCTCACCAGCACAGGCAGCAAAGCGTCTTCGTTCAAGCGTCGGAATATTGAACCGCGCGTAGGTCCATATCAATCGCGAACAACACCCTACTACCGAAGATCCAGGGCGCCCGAACTGGTGTCAAAAAACCGAATCGAAACAATTGTTTCGAAACGCCTTTCAACGCCTGAGCTCAGGCGTTCGATGCACCCGAAATCGGTACTCTGCTCACTTATCCCGGGTTGGAATCTCGATGATTCCGAACAGGAACGCCGCAAATGCAGACTGGACCGAGATTGCTATCAAACTGAATCCTGCAGCGGTCAACCGTGTTGTCAGAGGGTTCGATATGTCGCCAAAACCAAGTAGAGCCCACTGCCCAAACGCGATGCCAAACAGAAGAAGGCCAAACAAAAGCAGCCAAAAAGCAAACAGGGCAATATTGTCGGTCGTTGCCCAGTTCCTAAGGATTTGGCTCGACCCCCCGACAGGCAACAGACCGCTGTTTGTCGCGATCATGCGTGCCAATGCTCCGAACGTCAGCAACTGGGTGCCAACGATTGTGATCAAGCAGGATGCCAGAAAGGTGTTCGTTCCAAGTTCGACAGATCCTGCTACGCGCACCGGGCCGAACATGAGAACGAGGGCTGTGATGCCGCCAATCAGTGTAAAGAACAGTCCTGGATACACAAAAAGCCATCTGGGGTTGTGCATCAGCAGGAACTTTAGGTGCCGCCACCCGTCTCGCCAGGTGCGCAAATGCGGCGGGCGACTTCTGCCATCAGGCTTGAGGGTTGTAGGTACCTCGGCAATTTTCAGGCGGCTCATCGCGGATCGGACCACCATCTCGGATGCAAATTCCATGCCGGATGTGTGCAGTTGAAGGTCCAGAATGGACTGACGCCGGAAACCGCGCATGCCACAATGAAAATCGCCGATACGGATATTAAAGAACAACCGACCGATAAAGCTCAGAACTGGATTGCCCAGATACCGGTGCAGAAACGGCATCGCGCCCTCGGCTATACCACCGCGGAATCGGTTTCCCATGACCAGATCATTTCCGGCCCGCAGTTCCTGAACAAATAACTCTAACTTGGAAAAATCATAGCTGTCGTCAGCGTCACCCATGATCACAAACGTTCCACGGGCTGCTTCGATACCGCCGGCCAATGCCGCGCCATACCCTTTTTGTTCGACATTCACGACCCTGGCCCCAAGACCTTCGGCAATCTCAATCGAACCGTCGGTGCTGCCATTGTCTGCGATCAGAACCTCGCCCCGAATGCCATCACGCGCGATGAAATCAAGCGCTTTTCGAACGCAGACCTCAATCGTTTCGGCCTCATTCAGGCACGGCATCAGGATCGTTAACTCGATCGCGTCAGACTCAACTGATGATTCTGTAACTTCTTGCTTCCCAACCAATGGAACCCACCTACTAAAAATAAAACAAATAACACTATCAGATTTACAGACAGGACATCGAAGTCAAGGACAGTCTGCAAAGGCGTAATTTTATTCACTCGGGATGAACATAAGCCAATCTACGGATACTTTGTTTAACAATTCGAAACAAGTTCGCGGAACACGATTTCCAGCAACGCCTCGCGTGTTTTGGCCGGTGGTCCCAGAGCTGGTAAACTTCGCCCTTTTGTAGATGTTGGGAAGAAGTCGATTCTGCGAAAAAGATCCGAATACAATCTCAAGAGAACAGCGCGTTGGCGTTAATCTCAAGGTTTGGTTTTGGATGAAAATGCGAATGACTCAGTGCCCAAGGAGAGGCGCGACCTCTCAAGATGCTACCACCGGGGGGCGTGAGTTCTATCACCTCTGTTTTGAACAGTATTTGCTTGTTTTCACTCACACAAACACATCAGGATCAGAACAAGAAAGTGTGGGTATGCGGAATACCGGTAAAGAAAAAACAGAGAGCAGGTTCCCCTAACTCTCTGTTTTTACCTTGGTACCCAAGGCCGGACTCGAACCGGCACGTCCGTTAGGACGGGGGATTTTGAATCCCCTGCGTCTACCATTCCGCCACTTGGGCCTCGGACACTGAATTAGCGTTCAACTCGACGAAGGTCCAGAGGCAAAAAACAACCAATACCCTGATTGTTTCTGCGACGGCGGTTGACGGTACTGCAGGTGCATGGTTTGGCTTGCACGGTCTGAGAATTGGATTTGAGTGCTTTATGTTGCGATCGTTGTACGACTGGACCATTCGGCTGGCAGAACACCCGCGTGCCCTGTGGGCACTGGCCGTCGTGGCTTTTGTCGAAAGTTCTTTTTTTCCAATTCCCCCTGACGTGCTGATGATTCCCATGATCCTGGCGCGCCCTTCGCGGGCCTGGCTGATCGCGTCGGTTGCCTTGGTGGCGTCTGTTCTGGGCGGCATGTTGGGTTATGCGATCGGGGCATTCTTCTATGACAGCATTGGCCAGCCCATTCTGGAATCCATGGGCAAAGCGCATGCCATGGAAGAGTTCAACACCCGCTTCAACGACTTTGGCTTCTGGGCTGTTCTTGCGGCCGGGATTACCCCTTTCCCCTACAAGGTCATCACCATCATGTCCGGCTGGACGGGGATGCCGCTGGGGACGTTTATCGCCACATCCATTCTGGCCCGAGCACTGCGATTCTTCTTGGTCGCTGGTTTGCTTTGGGGCTTTGGTGAACCGATCCGGGACTTTATCGAAAAGCGCCTGGGTCTGATGTTCACGTTGTTCATCATTCTGCTGTTTGGCGGATTCTTAGCGGTACGATACCTATGACAAAACGTGCGACTTACGTTGTTTTGGCTGCAGCCGGTTCTGCAGCATTGTTGCTGGCGGCCTGGAGCTTCCAGTATTTTGGCGGCTTGGCGCCCTGCAAAATGTGTATCTGGCAACGATACCCACATGGCGCGGCAGTTGCCGTCGGACTTGTTGCTCTGGCCTTGCCAAACGTTCGAATCTTGCCCCTGTTCGGCGCACTTGCTGCGGCAGTAACCTCCGGGATCGGAATCTATCATGCAGGGGTCGAGCGGGGATTCTGGGAAGGACCCAGCAGTTGTACTTCGGGCGACATCGGCGGGTTGTCTTCGCAAGAGTTGATGGAGCAGATTATGTCTGCCCCATTGGTGCGCTGCGATGATATCCCATGGGAAATGCTCGGCCTGTCGATGGCTGGATGGAATGCCCTGATTTCCGCCGGGCTGGTGCTGGTCTGGATCGCTGCCTGGCGCAGCCGCTGAACCTTACAGCTGATCCAATTCCGCGTCCCAATAGAGAAAATCGATCCAGCTCTCGTGCAAATGGTTCGGAGGGAACTTGCGGCCAATATTGCGCAACGCCTCGGCGTCGGGCTGTCGCGGTGGTTTGCGTAACGACATGCCTGCCTGACGCAAGGACTTTGACCCTTTGCGCAGGTTGCAGGGGCTGCAGGCCGCAACCACGTTTTGCCAGCTGGTCACCCCGCCTGCGGCGCGCGGCACCACGTGGTCAAACGTCAGGTCGCCTCGGCCACCGCAGTACTGACAGCAGAATTCGTCCCTCAGAAATAAATTAAAGCGCGTGAAGGCCACGCGCTTTCTGGGTTTTACATAGTCTTTCAACACAACGACCGAGGGTATTCGGATCTCGGTACTGGGACTGCGGACCACCTCGTCGTATTCGGCAACGATATCGACCCTGTCCAGCCAGGCTGCTTTGATCGCCTCCTGCCAGGGCCACAGAGACAGCGGATAATAGGACAAGGGGCGGTAATCGGCATTCAAAACCAATGCCGGGTGATGCTTGAGCGCACCTGGCTCCCTGACAAATTCGGTCCTGAAGTCTCCGTCCATGGTAGAATCGCCTCTCGCTCTCAGCTGCCCGTTTGTGACACCAGAGCGGAGAGCACCCGCCCCAGCCTTATGATGACTATATATCGTGTTAAATCTCTGACAAGCCCCGAGTTTCCACAATATGTCGAAGACTGGGTAAGCCTGTTCCGTAACAGAAGCATGACAGTTATCCACAGGTTGCATCCGATGCGGTGCTCGCGTTATGGCGGGCGCATGTCATGGTTCATTCGCTTCAACAAACCCTTTGATGTGCTGCCTCAGTTCACTGATCGCGCGAATGCCGACGCGCCACGCAGCACGCTTTCGGACTTCATAGATCTGCCCGGTGTCTATCCGGCGGGGCGGCTCGATCGCGACAGCGAAGGACTGATGTTGCTGACCGATGAAGGGCGCTTGCAAGCGCAGATTTCGGACCCGAAACACGAAATGGCCAAGACCTATTGGGTTCAGGTCGAAGGTGAGCCAGATGCCACCGCCCTCAAAGCATTGCGAGACGGGGTTGAATTGAAGGATGGCCAGACCCGCCCGGCCAAAGTGCGCGAGATAGACGAGCCGCCCATGCTGTGGCCCCGCACCCCACCGATCCGCGAACGCAAAACCGTTTCGGACAGCTGGATCGAGCTGACCTTGCGCGAAGGCAAGAACCGGCAGGTGCGCCGGATGACGGCTGCCGTTGGCCTGCCAACACTGCGGTTGATCCGATACCGGATCGGCGATTGGGCACTGGATGACCTTGCCCCCGGCCAGTGGGACAGTCTGCAAATGCCAGAACTAAAGGTCGCGCCGCAGCGCAAACGGGATCGCCGACCGCGCCGGTGACAGGTCATGGCCTGATCTGTTAGACTAACCCCATGAAACTGACGCCCGGCATACCTGCCCCAAGGGCCATTCTGGAAGCGGCGCTTTATGTCGATGATCTTGACGCGGCCGAACAGTTCTACGGAGAGGTCTTGGGCCTTGAACGCATCCAGCGTATCCCTGAACGGCATATATTTTACAAAATTGGCGACTCGGTTTTGCTGTTGTTCAACCCGGACCAAACCGAGCAACCTCCGACCAATCCGGATCTGCCAGTCCCACCGCATGGCGCCCGCGGCGCAGGCCATGTCTGCCTTGTACTGACCCGCCATGACATCGCCCTGATGCGCAAGCACCTGCTGGATTGGAACATTCCCGTGGATGCGGAGTTCGACTGGCCTGGCGGTGCACGATCCCTATATGTGCGCGACCCGGCAGGCAATTCCGTCGAATTTGCCGAAGGCTGGTTGTGGGATTGATCCGGCTTGCTTAGCCCAGGGGCTGCTTTTCACCGCCGACAACGCGGTGAATTTCGCTGGACACAATACCAACATCCGCCAGAACAGCCCGGAACGCCGCCATATGAGGCGTCGCAAAATGCGCCTCAAGCGCGGCCTGATCCTGCCATTCTTCATAAACCCGAAACCGGTTCGTATGGCCAAGAACCTGGCTGAATTCATAGGCAATGCAGCCCTGTTCCTTCAGCGTCTCAGCCACCATGATCAGCGCGGCATCACGCGCCTTTTCGACCCCGGCTTCAGCAACTTCGACAACACCAGTGACGATCAACATGGGCTCACTCCTTCAGGCTAAACCGTTTCGAGATTCTGTTCACCGGGGTGCCGTCGCGCAAGGGAACGCCATGAGCGATTGAAAAATCGCGGAATCCCATTTTTTCATAGTAACTTAACCCGGGAACATTATCTGCCCGTATCGTCGCATTGATGGTATGAAACCCCAGTGCACCTGCTGTTTTAGCCGTTTCACCAAACAACGCGCGCCCGGCGCCGCGCAACACCGGATCACGTCGGGTGAAGGTGGCAATATCGGCGCAGTCTTCGGGCAATGCCTCATTGCTGCCCAACCACTGAAACCCCGCCACGTCGCCCCGATCATCCAGCGCAACGTGACAGCAGATCTTGTCAACTCCATCCAGATAGCTTTGCACAAACAAAACCTCTGAAAACGGAATTTCATGCGCCGTAGTGCCCCCGGTGGCGATAATCTCATTGAGGATACGGCACGCCTCGGCCACGTCTTCACGCATCATTGGGCGGACGGTGATCATGGTCAGAGGCTCAGCTTGTCACGCATAAAGGCCAGCGCGACGCTCAACCCATCAGGCGCGATACCGTGACCGGTGCCTTTCATGACATGGGCGAAGACATCCTTGAATCCGGCCTCTTGCAAGGCTTCGGCGGCTTCGGGCAGCGACTGCGGCGGCACGACGTCGTCAGCGTCTCCGTGCACCAACAAAATCGGCATTCGGCTGACGACCTCATCTGCCAACATATCCGGTTCCAACAGACGGCCTGAGAAAGCGACGATCCCGGCAACCGGGTCTTCGCGCCGCGGGGCGACATGCAGGCTCATCATCGTACCTTGCGAAAAGCCGAACAAAACCACCTGCTCGGGCAATACATCTTCGTCCACCATCAAGGCATCGAGAAACGCGTCGAAATCCTCGGTCGCCATGTCCATACCACGGCGCGCCTCTTCCTCGGACGAGCCGTCGATCCATGGAATTGGAAACCACTGAAACCCATTGGGCATTCCGGGGATCTGTTCGGGTGCGTCAGGTGCCACAAACAACGTGTCGGGCAGATGCTCGCCCAACGGGTCTGCGAGCCCCAGCAGGTCGGCCCCGTTGGCGCCATAGCCGTGCACGAACACAACGACCGAGCGTGTGTCGCCCGAAACCGGCTCTTTCCGGAGCGCATTCAAAACCCGTGTCATCTGATCCCTTCTCTTTGTTTGGCCAGCCGGTAATAGGCCCACAAAACCCGGGCCGCAACCGACCGCCAGGGCGACCAGTCTTCAGCCATTTGCCGCAGTTCCTTGTCGGTGGGACGCTTGGGCAGGTCGTAAAGAACCCTGGCCGCTTCTTGCAGCGCCAGATCGCCTGGTGCGATCACATCAGCGCGGCCCAGTGAGAACATGGCGTATATCTCGGCTGTCCAAACCCCAATGCCGGGGACCTCGGTCAAAACAGCAATGACATCTGCATCAGGGAAATCCCGTAAGGCTTTGTAGTCAATTCGCGATTCGGCCAGCGCACGGGCATATCGAATCTTCTGACGGCTTAGGCCCACTGCACGCAAATCGTCATCTGTTGCCCACATAATCTTGCGCGGGCCCGTCAGCTTCGCGTCTTTCAACCGCTGCCAAATCGCGTTCGCCGACGCGACGCTGACCTGCTGACTGACAATGGCGCTGAGCAGTTGAGCGAACCCATCCGGGCGACGACGCAGGGGCAACGGGCCGGTCTGTTCCATTGCATAAGCCATGCGTGGACACGTATCAGCCAGCCATTCGGCCCCTTCGGTAACGCAATCCGGTGTTTCGATGATACGTCCGACTGTCATGCGTTCTCCGGCTTCAATGACAGCCTGCACGTTAGGCGGCTTTGTCGCATATGCAACCCGCTTGTGTGCAATCGTTTTCGCCGATACGGATATGCCCATGACAATGACCAGCTCCGCCCCGGACAATTCTCAGGCCAAGCGCAACGTCGCCGTTCTAGTGGCCGCGCAATCTGTTCTAGGTGCACAGATGCCGATGATTTTCATCGTTGGCGGGCTGGCTGGACAATCGCTGGCGACCAATCCCTGCCTCGCGACCCTGCCCATATCATTGATCGTTTTGGGATCAATGCTGGCGGCAACGCCAATCTCGGGCATTATGCAGAGATGGGGACGCAGGGTTGGGTTCCTGGTCGGCGCAACAGCGGGGGCTTTCGGCGGTTTGGTCGGTGCATATGGCCTGTTCCTCGGGTCTTTCCCGATCTTCCTTCTGGGCAGCCTGTTAACCGGCATTTACATGAGCGCACACGGGTTTTATCGATTTGCTGCAGCCGACACAGCATCGGATGAGTTTCGTCCCAAAGCGATTTCCTACGTCATGGCAGGTGGGTTGGCGGCTGCGATCATCGGACCTCAGATCGTCAAACTGACCTCAGAGGCCTATGTGATTCCCTTTTTGGGCACCTACATCGCGGTGATCGCATTGAACGTTGTCGGGTCGGGTCTGTTCTTCTTTCTCGACATCCCTACACCGCCGAAACCCACGGCAGATGCGCCCAAAGGACGGTCACGGCTGGAGCTGCTGAAGACCCCGCGTATCGCAGTGGCGATCATCTGCGCCATGGTTTCTTACGCGCTGATGAACCTTGTGATGACATCCACACCGCTGGCGGTTGTCGGGTGTGGTTTCACCGCGAATGACGCCGCCGACGTGGTGACCACCCATGTGTTGGCAATGTATGTGCCAAGCTTCTTCACCGGCCATCTGATCGCACGGTTTGGTGTCGAGAAAATCGTGGCGCTTGGCCTGGCCATCCTTGCCGGAGCCGGCGTGGTGGCCTTGCAAGGGGTCGAGCTGGCCAATTTCTTCGTGGCGCTGATCCTGTTGGGTATCGGTTGGAATTTCGGCTTTATCGGCGCAACCAGCATGTTGGCTGCCTCGCACGAAGTGCATGAGCGGGGACGGATGCAGGGTCTGAATGACCTGCTTGTGTTTGGCGGCGTCACCGTTGCGTCACTGGCCTCTGGTGGATTAATGAACTGCTCTGGCGGCTCACCGGTCGAAGGTTGGACCGCGGTGAACCTGGCGATGATTCCCCTGCTGACACTGGCAGGTGGCGCGCTGTTGTGGTTGATACTGCGCCCCGCTGATCCGGAAACCGTCTGATCACCAGCGACCGGACGCTGCCGTCCACATCAACGACAAGCGTCGACGCATCTCACCCTGTGTCAAAGCACCTGCAGCGACCCGTTCGGGCTGCGCGATAACGTGTTTCAAAATCCACTCCGCCTGCCAACCGACATATAACGCGGGCCGCGCCTGATCCGACACCGCAGCCCGGTTCGACCTGGCCTTTTCAATACGGTCCAGCGCGGATTCTGCCAATTGCTTCACGCCTGCGGACGTTCCATCGAGCAACGGAATACGTCCCCGCGCTTCGAGATCAGGGATGGCGCGGAACCAGTTCGCAACGCCTGCGCCATAACCAAAGTCCCGCACAACCTCTTCATCCGCCGCACCAAGGGCTTGCGCTGCGGCAACCAAAAGGGTGCCGCTGCTGTGATCGATATAAGCGTCAAAATGGGCCTGATCTTCGAACGGGTCGCGATAGATGTCCCATCGTCGCACGGCGACATATTCGTCCAGCTTTTCGGCCAGATGCGGCGAAAGAACCCGCGACAAGGGCGTCACCACCTCGTGCCGTCGCACCGTTGGACCTTGGGTAATTTCCTGTAACGCATCGCGCCACCACTGCAGGCGCATCTCGGCAATCATTGCCTCTTGTGTCACCCACGGGGCGCGCGCCACCTCGACATTCAGTGCGTAAATCGGGAACAGAACCGCACGCGCGGCGACCGGCGCCGCCATCGCCGCAAGAAACCGGTCCGGGTCGGCTTTGTGGACCAGAGCAGCACAGGCTTTGACGTCTTCGTCAAAGGAAACGCTCACTCTGCCGCTGCCTTCTGTGGCCCACAGTCCCGCACCAGTTTCCACTGGATCGCATCCAGCAACGCCTCGAACGAGGCATCGACTATGTTCGCACTGACGCCCACAGTAGACCAGCGCCGCCCCTGCCCGTCTTCGCTATCGATAATAACGCGCGTGACAGCTTCGGTGCCGCCCTGCGTTATCCGGACTTTGAAGTCGACCAGATGCATGTCATCCAGGATTGGGGAATACTGACCCAGATCCTTAGCCAAAGCCTTAGCCAATGCGTTCACTGGGCCCCTATCACTGCCATGCTCGTCATGAGATTCGCTGACCGACAGTTTCTTTTCCCCGTCGACCTTCACCACCACAACCGCCTCTGACAGGCTGACCATCTGGTTGTACTTGTTCTTGCGCCGCTCAACAGTGACCTTGTAGCGCTTGACCTCGAAGAACTCGGGCAGTTGGCCCAGCTCGTCCCGGGCCAGCAGTTCGAAACTGGCCTGCGCCGTGTCATAGGAATAGCCTTGGGATTCGCGCTGCTTGATCCGGTCCAGAATGCGCCCCAACGCCGGATCACCCGCTTCGACCGTCAGCCCCGCCTCGGTCAGGCGTTTGCGCAGATTTGACTGCCCGGCCTGATTAGACATCGGAATGATGCGCGCGTTGCCGACCGTGGCCGGATCGACATGTTCATAGGTTGACGGGTCCTTCAGGATCGCACTGGCATGCAACCCGGCTTTATGCGCAAAGGCCGAGGCCCCGACATAGGCTGTTTGCTTGCTCGGCACCCGGTTCAGGATATCATCCAACATCCGGCTGATCCGTGTCAGACTTGCCAGCGCTTCTTGGCTGACGCCAATGTCAAAAGTCGAGGCGTAGGGGTCTTTCAAGAGCAATGTCGGGATTAGTGAGGTCAGGTTGGCGTTGCCACAGCGTTCGCCCAACCCGTTCAATGTGCCTTGGATCTGTCGCGCCCCGGCATCAACCGCCGCCAGAGAACACGCCACCGCATTCTCAGTATCGTTATGGGTGTGGATGCCCAGCCGGCCCCCTGGAAAACCGGCGGCAACCAAGTCCGACACAATGCGCCCAACCTCGGCAGGCAAAGCGCCGCCGTTTGTGTCGCACAGCACGACCCAGCGCGCGCCCGCATCCAATGCGGCCCGGCACACCTGGACCGCGTATTCGGGATTGTCCTTGTAACCGTCAAAGAAATGCTCGGCATCAAACAGCGCCTCGCGCCCCTGCGCCACGATATGCGCGACCGAGGCGCGGACGTTCTCAACATTCTCTTCCAGCGGGATGCCAAGCGCGTGGGTGACATGGTAGTCATGCGACTTGCCCACCAGACACACGGCCTGCGTGCCAGCATTCATCACAGCGGCCAGAACATCGTCATTCTCTGCCGACCGGCCAGACCGTTTGGTCATCCCAAACGCCGTCAACCGTGCCGAGGACTTGGGCGCCGTGTCAAAAAACGCACTGTCCGTCGGGTTCGCCCCGGGCCAGCCGCCTTCGATGTAATCCACTCCCAACTCGTCCAAGGCTTGCGCGATTTGCACCTTTTCAGCAGTCGAGAACTGCACGCCCTGCGTTTGTTGCCCGTCGCGCAGGGTTGTGTCGTAAAGATAGAGGCGTTCTTTGGTCATCACACGTCTTCCAACTTGGCGGCGTCGAACCCCGCTCCGGGAACCAGTTCAACCGCATCTTTGCTCATCCGAACTTCAAGTCCAGCGGCAATATACGCGGCTTTCAGGCGATCAACCTCGGAAAAATCCTTGCTCTTCATCGCGTCAACACGTGCATTCGCCAGTATTGCGGCGTGAGATGCCAAATCCACGGCACCGGTTTCCGCCCACGCCCCCATCTCAGAAGACAACAAACCGAGGATTTGCGCGCCAGCCAAAAGCTCCGCCGCATCTCCGTTGGCGGCAAGTCGGTGCAATTCGGCAATGGCGCCTGCAGTGTTCAGGTCATCCGCCAGTGCACCGACAACCGAAGGCGCCGCGCTGGCGGCGGGCTCGATGCCCGCTGTCAGCGCCCGCCACTTGCGCAATGTCGCCTCAGCCTCGCGCGCCTTTTTCTCGGTCCAATCCATAGGCTTGCGGTAATGGGTTTGCAGGAAGACAAATCGGATCACTTCACCCGGCACGCCCTGCTCCAGCAAATCATGCACGGTGAAAAAGTTGCCCAAAGATTTGGACATCTTCTTACCCTCGACCTGCAACATCTCATTGTGCAGCCAGACATTGGCAAACTGACCCTCGGGATGGGCACATTTACTCTGGGCGATCTCGTTTTCATGGTGCGGAAACATCAGGTCGTTACCGCCGCCGTGAATATCAAAGCTGTCGCCTAACAATTCATAGCTCATGGCCGAGCATTCGATGTGCCAGCCGGGACGGCCCCGGCCCCAAGGCGACTCCCACCCAGGCAGGTCATCGGTCGACGGTTTCCAAAGCACGAAATCCATCGGGTTCTTTTTGTAGGGCGCGACTTCAACACGTGCACCGGCGATCATGTCATCGACCGAGCGACCCGACAGCTTGCCGTAATCCTCTTTCCAGGTATCGACCGCAAACAGCACATGACCTTCGGCGGCATAGGCGTGCCCTTTGGCGATCAAATCTTCGATCATGGCGACCATCTGCGCTATGTATTGCGTAGCGCGCGGCATCTCCTCCGGCTCTAAAGCGCCCAAAGCGCCCATGTCTTGCAGATACCAACCGATGGTTTCGTCCGAACGTTCCTGTACCAGTTGCTCCAAAGACCCCTCGGCCCCAGCCTGTTTCCGCGACAGCGCCGTAGCGTTGATCTTGTCGTCCACGTCGGTGAAATTGCGCACATAAGTGACGTGTTCTGCGCCGTAAACATAGCGCAACAAGCGGTAAAGCACATCGAACACCACCACTGGCCGGGCATTGCCCAGATGGGCCCGGTCATAGACGGTTGGCCCACAGACATACATCCGCACGTTATCAGGATCGATTGGCACGAAGTCTTCCTTCGTCCGTGTCCGCGTGTTGTGCAGCTTGATCGGTGTCATCGGTCGGGCTCCTAAGAAACGGCATGCGCTTCGCGCGTTGGCGCGGGCTTAGCAACTTGTCTCAGGGATGAAAACGAAAGAAACCGGCCCGCTTGAGAATTCAGCAGGTAATGCAGCAGATAATGATGCAGGTCATCGGGTTCATGGGTCTTCGAGTATCACGTGATCAATCCCAAGCCAAGACTTGAGTTCAAACACGCAGCGCGGCACTGTACCGGGCATGAGCCGAGATCACGTCAATTCTATCTGCCGCGACCTGCCGGGGGCCGAATGGTCCGACCCTTGGGGTGGCGGTCATGATGCCTGGAAAATCGGCGACAAAATGTTCGCCTGCATTGGCATCAAGAATGACGGGGTTTCAGTCAAAACACCCGATATCGAAACCGCTCAGATGCTGATTGATGCGGGTGTAGGCGTCAAAGCCCCCTATTTTCATCGCAGTTGGGTGCGCCTGCCCTTCGATGCAGACGTTGAAGAAATGCGCCATCGTCTCACCGCGTCTTATGATCTGGTACGGGCCTCGCTTACGAAAAAAGCTCAGGCAGCTTTACCGCCGCGAAGCTGATTGACAATTGCCCTTGGCTCTGCCCCATTCGCCTGAAAGATCTTCAAGGGCGTAGCAATGAAACTGTCTCAGCGCATCACTCATCTGACCGAAGGCGGCAGCGACGGGTGGGATGTCTTTTATCGTGCACGGCGCATGATCAGCGAAGGACATGCGGTGACCGAGCTGACGATTGGTGAGCATGATGTTCGAACCGATCCGTCAATTCTGGCGGCGATGGAAATCTCTGCCCGGGGCGGGCACACCGGTTATGCCATGGTGCCGGGCACAGATATGTTGCGCGACACTGTTGCTGCGCGTGTTCAGATGCGCACCGGCGTTCCGACAACCCGCAACAACGTCATGATCACACCCGGCGGTCAGGCAGCTTTGTTTGCGGCACATATGGCAGTCTGCGATCCAGGGGATGTCGGCCTGTATCTTGAACCCTATTACGCCACCTACCCTGGCACCATACGAGGCGCAGGCGCCATCGCGCGCGCGGTCCAGACCACTGCCGAAGACGCGTTCCAACCCCGCGTCGAGCCGATCGTGGCCGCAGCGGATGGGGCCGTGTCGCTGTTGATCAACTCGCCAAACAACCCAACCGGTGTGGTCTATTCCCGCCAAACGCTTGAGAATATTTCTGATCTGTGTAAGCGGCGAGATCTTTGGCTGATCTCGGACGAGGTGTATGACACTCAGGTCTGGCAAGGCGAGCACCTTTCGCCCCGCGCCCTACCCGGCATGGCTGATCGCACGTTGGTCGTCGGATCAATGTCCAAGTCCCACGCCATGACAGGCTCTCGCTGCGGGTGGATTGTTGGCCCGGAAGAGGTGATCGATCACCTAATCAATCTTGCCACGCACACCACCTATGGCGTGCCCGGTTTCATTCAGGATGCGGCAAGTTTCGCTCTGAATGCAGGCTCGATCCTGGAAGAAGACATTGCCGCCCCGTTCCAACGTCGCCGTGCTTTGGCAATGGACCTGTTGGCAACTCAGAACACTGTCGGTTTGGTCCCCGCCCAAGGCGCGATGTATTTGATGCTGGACGTCCGCGCCACCGGTCTGAGCGGTGAGGGATTTGCCAATGCCCTGTTGGATACGCATTCAATTGCCGTCATGCCGGGTGAAAGCTTTGGGAGTGCCGCTGCAGGCCACGTTCGGGTCGCAATGACCATCGATGATGATCGGTTTGCGTCTGCCTTGAAAATCTTGTGCGAATTTGCGTCAACCCTTGCTGATCGTCAGGCCGCCGAATGATCGGTCTTAGAACCGAAAGGTTGTTCGCAGGTTGAACACGTTCGAATCAAGGCCGCCATTCGTTCGGGTCACATCATTGAAGTTTTGGCGCAGTGCTTCACCGCTGATGACGAAGTTTTCACCAATCGGATAGGCAACACCAATTCCGTAAACTGCTGCTGTGTCACTGGTAACAGATGTTTCCGCGCGCGCGGCACCAACAACCACATACCCAAGCGCGCTGCCAAAATCATACCCACCGCGCAACTTCAGGCTTGTCATACTGTCCAGGCTGCCCTGACTCTCACTCAGGTTCAGGGACAAACGGTTGTATTCAAGCTCACCACCCAGAACAAAATTGCCAAAGTCCCGATCATAACCGATATGTGCGCCAAAGGCCGCGTCATCGCCGCTGGATCCACCTGGACCATCTGCATCTGCGTAACCAAAGCTGAAACCCGCATAGGCCCCTGTCCAGTCCTCTGCCAAAGCAGAACCAGCACAGAAGATCGTCACCGAGACAATCAGCGCTGAAAGAGGTTTTATGCACGTCATCAAGACAGGTCCACGCATGCTTTCGGCCGACTACCAGCCATCAGTTGAAACTTGGTTCGCAATTGTCAGATTTCAATTCAGGTCGCGCTCCGCTCCTCATTAAGTGATCGAAGTATAACAGATTTCTCCCATAGCGGGAGAAAATTTGAGTCATGTATTGCCATAAGCTTTATGCCTTCCAACGCACTGCAGGTTTTTTTGGCACTGGTCGCAAACAGGACAGATTGTGTCGTCCCCAACTGGAACAGTTTGATCCATGATTTGCGAGGTCGCATGCACAATGAAGTCTGGAAAATCCGCCTGATCAGCCGCACCATTGGTGCGGACCGTGGGCGTGCCGCGCGGGGTCGTCCGCACGTGTCGTGAAACCATCTTCTCACGACACAGTTTATCGACCGGACCTGATACATGAACAACCAAACCAGACATACCTCGCGCAGCGGCGGACGCTCTGCGCGCCGTGCAGCCCGCGCATCCGCCCTGCCCGAACACCTGCGCCCAGTGCGCCCGGGAATGGAAGGCGGAACGTACAAACCGCTGACTCAGGCACAGGTGGAACGCATCCACGAAGCCGCCCTACAAGCATTGGAAACGATTGGCCTGGCCGATGCCCCACCAAGCGGAATTGACTATCTGGTTGGTGCCGGGTGCATTTTGGGCGATGACGGTCGCATTCGGTTCCCCCGCGCCTTGGTTGAAGACACGATTGCCAAGGCCAACCGATCGATCACCTTATACAGCCGCGATGGCAAAACGGATCTAGAGCTATCGGGGCCAAAAGTGCACTATGGCACCGCCGGGGCGGCCGTCAGCATGGTCGATGTCCACGGTCGCGAGTATCGTCATTCGACTGTGCAGGATTTGCACGACGCCTCGCGGATTTGCCAGCAACTGGACAACATTCACTTTGTTCAGCGACCGATGGTCTGTCGCGATATCGCCGACAATCTCGAAATGGATTTGAACACGGTTTATGCATGTACATCAGGTACATACAAACACATCGGCACCTCGTTCACTGAACCTGATCACGTCGCACCGGCAATAGAAATGCTGCACATGATCGCTGGCGGAGAAGACAAATGGCGCGAAAGGCCGTTCATGTCGAACTCCAATTGCTTTGTGGTTCCCCCGATGAAATTCGCCACCGAAAGCTGTCAGGTGATGGAGGAATGCATCAAAGCCGGAATGCCGGTGCTGTTATTGTCTGCCGGTATGGCCGGTGCCACAGCCCCTCCCACCATCGCCGGCGCGATCACGCAAGCGACCGCTGAATGCCTTGCCGGTCTGGTTTATGTAAACGCCGTAAGTCCCGGGGCCCCGGCGGTTTTTGGCACTTGGCCCTTCGGTCTGGATCTGCGCACGGGTGCGATGTCAATCGGGTCAGGCGAGCAGGCGCTTCTCAGCGCTGGATGCGCCCAGATGCACAAGTTTTACAACCTTCCGGGCGGCGCTGCGGCCGGGGCCTCGGATTCCAAGCTGCCCGACATGCAGGCGGGTTGGGAACAAATGTGCTCGAATGTCATGGCTGGGTTAGCAGGTTTGAATATGGTCTACGAAGCAGCAGGTATGCATGCGTCGCTGTTGGGGTTCTGCTTCGAAAGCCTGATCCTCGGTGATGACCTGATCGGGCAAGCCCTGCGGTGTGTACGTGGAATTGAAGTGTCGGATGAGACTTTGGCCCTGGATCAGATCGCCGAAGTTTGCATCGGCGGTCCTGGCCACTATCTGGGCACCGATGCGACACTAAGCCGGATGCAGGCCGATTATGTCTATCCCACCTTTGGCGATCGTACATCGCCCAAAGAATGGGTTGAATTGGGCAAACCTGATTTGCTGGATAAGGCAACGGCGCGGAAGGAAGAAATCCTGTCGGCCCCTTCACCTGCGAAATTTGACCCACTGCTTGATGATGAATTGCGTCGTAGATTCAACATTCACTTACCGACGTAAGATATTGAAAAAGCGGCCCGAAAGAATTCGGGCCGCCATTCATTCTTAGCGATTACCCATTGCTGGGCGGCAGCAAGCCTGCCTCTTGCGCAACGGCGATCTCATCCGCATCCAATGCGCCATCACCGTTTGCGTCCATTGCCGAGAAGCCATCAGTATCGACTTCGGGCAATACAGCCTGAACTTCTTCGATGGTCAGAACACCGTCTCCGTTGGTGTCAGCGGTGGACTGCGCCAGTACCATTGCTGGCAGTCCAAGTACGATTGCTGAGATAACAGCCAGATTTTGCGGTTTCATTACGTTGCCTCCTGAGTGACTTTTTACGTGTTTGTGTCCGGACAGGCACCAGAGACACCTTTGATCGGCGCCACACCACCCGCCTTGATCAAATCCGCCGGTTTCGCGCCAAACTCCGCGTGTTTGGCCGAGTCGGGTCCGCAATCCCCCGCTGGACGAAATGCAGGATCGACGGTTCGGCGGTTCTTACCCGACATGTTTGCGATAATCCGGCAAGGCTCTGCTCAAATCTGCGACTCGGGCCGTACAAAAAAAGAAAGGGGGCCGAAGCCCCCTGTTAGTTTCGCCTTCCAGGCTCATTTCGTTGACCGCCCGGTATTTTTTTGCCTGCGGCCTGGACTGCGCATGGAACGAGCGCACCCGTTCCGTGAGAGAGTGGGAAAGAGCATGTATTCCGCCCCACCCTGTTCCCGACCAACACGGGCATGCCGGTCGAGTGGAGCAAAGCAATTAGGTAAGCCTCAGGCTTTGCCTTGCTCCGAGTTCGTCAGGACCGGTTTACCGAGGGATAATCCGGCCCCTACACCCCGCGTGGCAGGGTGTTTTCTTTAGCTACACCCGCTGGTAGACCCGCAGGTATTGCATTTCATGCAGGTGCCGTTGCGCACCAGCGTGTAGTTTCCGCATTCTCCGCAAGGATCGCCCTCGTAGCCCTGCATTTTGGCTTTGGTGCGCGCATCCATTCCGGTTGCAACCTCGGCCACGACAGTTGTTTCGCTTTGCACTTCGAACTGGCTTGCTGATTCTGCCATTCCGTTCACTTCGGCTTGGCCACCGTTGAACACCACCAGATCTTGCGGCAGGCGTTTACGCAGATAGCCGGTCGAACTGATTTGTTTCAGCACCTCCAAGGATTTGGTCGCCGCGCTGTCGCTTATCTCGGATACGTTTGATACGCCCTCTTCCTCACCCCGACCCAGGTCGTCGAAAGATGCCCCTTCGGGTTTCACATGGGCCAGATCGGTTCGATCCAGATACGACACCGCCAGTTCGCGGAAGATGTAATCCAGGATCGATGTCGCATTCTTGATCGAATCGTTGCCCTGCACCATCCCCGCCGGTTCGAACTTGGTGAAGGTGAAGGCGTCGACGAATTCTTCCAGCGGCACGCCATATTGCAGGCCGACCGACACAGCGATGGCAAAGTTGTTCATCATCGCCCGGAAGCCAGCGCCTTCCTTGTGCATATCGATGAAGATCTCGCCCAGCTTGCCATCTTCGAACTCACCGGTCCGCAGATACACCTTGTGACCGCCCACGATCGCCTTCTGGGTATACCCTTTGCGGCGATGGGGCAGTTTTTCGCGATGGCTGCGGATGATTTCCTTGACCACCACCTTTTCGATGACCTTTTCGGCCAGCACGACGGCTTTTTCCTGTGGCGAACCGCTTTCCAGCACTTCCGCCGCTTCGTCATCGTCCTCGACCAAAGCTGCAGCCAGTGGTTGGCTAAGTTTCGAGCCGTCGCGGTACAGCGCGTTGGCCTTCACACCCAGCGACCAGCTCAGCTCATAGGCTTTCTGACAGTCTTCGATGCTCGCGTCATTCGGCATGTTGATCGTTTTCGAGATCGCACCCGAGATGAAGCTTTGCGCCGCAGCCATCATGGTGATGTGGCTGTCAACGCCCAGGAAACGCTTGCCTTTCTTACCGCACGGGTTGGCGCAGTCGAAGATCGAATAGTGCTCTTCCTTCAGGTGCGGCGCACCTTCCAGAGTCATGGTCCCGCAGACATGGTCGTTGGCCGCGTCGATATCGGCTTTGGTAAAGCCCAAGTGGCGCAGCAGATCAAACGTCGGGTCATTCAGCTTGGTCGCCGGGATGCCCAGAACGCCAGTGCAGAAATCTTCACCCAGCGTCCACTGGTTAAAGACGAACCGAATGTCGAACGCGCTTGCCAGCGCGGCGTCCACCTTGGCCAGCTCATTCGCGCCAAAACCGTGACCAGTCAACGAGGTGTGGTTGATCCCCGGCGCGTTGCCGATGGTGCCGTGACCGACCGCGTAAGACACGATCTCTTCAATCTGAGATGAAGAATACCCCTGCTTTTCCAGCGCAGCAGGCACCGAACGGTTGATGATCTTAAAGTAACCGCCACCGGCCAGCTTCTTGAACTTCACCAGAGCAAAATCAGGCTCGATCCCGGTTGTGTCACAGTCCATCACCAGACCGATTGTGCCGGTTGGCGCGATAACGGTGGCTTGTGCGTTGCGATAGCCGTTCTTTTCACCGAGGCTCAGCGCCTCATCCCAGGCTGACATTGCCAGATCGATCAGCCGTTTGTCCGGGCAATTGCCGTGGTCCAAAGGCACGGGTTTCACAGCCAGCTTTTCGTATCCGTCAGTCACCCCTTGGGATGCCCGGCGATGGTTACGCATCACGCGCAGCATATGGTCGGCGTTGCGCTCGTAGCCTTTGAAGGGGCCCAGTTCACCGGAAATCTCAGCCGAGGTCGCATAGGCCACACCGGTCATGATCGCGGTCAGCGCACCACAGATCGCCCGGCCCTCGTCCGAGTCGTAGCTGTGCCCCATGTTCATCAACAGGCCGCCAATATTGGCATAACCCAGACCCAGGGTACGGAAATCATAAGACAATTGCGCGATTTCCTTGGACGGGAACTGCGCCATCGTCACCGAGATTTCCAGTGTCAGGGTCCACAGGCGCGAGGCGTGCATATAGTCGGCCGCCTGAAACTCATCATCCTTGAGGAAGGTCAGCAGGTTCATCGACGCCAGGTTACAGGCCGTGTCATCGAGGAACATGTATTCCGAGCAGGGGTTCGAGCCGCGAATAGCACCGTCTTCGGGGCACGTGTGCCATTCGTTGACCGTGTCGTGGAATTGAATGCCCGGATCGGCACAGGCCCATGCTGCATGGCCGACCTTTTCCCAAAGATCGCGGGCCTTGACGGTGCGGGCGACCTTGCCATTGGTGCGGTTGATCAATTCCCAATCGGCATCTTTTTTGACAGCCGTCAGGAAGGCGTTGGTCACGCGGATCGAGTTGTTCGAATTCTGACCCGAAACCGAGTTGTAGGCTTCCGAATCCCAGTCCGTATCGTAGGTCGGGAATTCGATGCTGTCGTGACCCTGCTTGGCATAATCCAGCACACGCTTGATGTAAGTCTCTGGGATCGCGACTTTTTTGGCCTCACGAATGGCGGATTTCAGCCCGTCGTTCTTCTTGGGAACATACGCATCGTCCTGCGTTCCGTCCCACGTGCGGATAGCCTCGAAAATACCGTTCAGCATCTTCTCGTGCATCTTAGATCCAGCAACAATCGAGGCTACTTTCTGCTCTTCGATCACCTTCCATTCGATGAATTTCTCGATGTCCGGGTGATCTGCATCGACGATCACCATCTTTGCGGCCCGACGGGTTGTTCCGCCGGATTTGATCGCGCCTGCAGCACGATCACCGATCTTGAGGAAACCCATCAACCCCGAAGACTTGCCACCGCCCGAAAGCGCCTCACCGTCTGCGCGCAGATGGCTGAAGTTGGTTCCAGTACCAGAGCCATATTTGAACAGGCGCGCCTCACGCACCCACAAATCCATAATACCGCCCTCATTTACCAGATCGTCGTTCACGGACTGGATGAAACACGCATGCGGCTGAGGGTGTTCGTAAGCGGATTTCGATTTGGTCAGCTTGCCGGTCTTGTAATCGACATAGTGGTGTCCCTGTGCCGGGCCGTCGATCCCATATGCCCAATGCAGACCGGTGTTGAACCACTGTGGGCTGTTCGGTGCGGCGCGTTGCGTCGCCAGCATATAGCGCATCTCATCAAAATAAGCGCGCGCGTCTTCCTCGGTCGAGAAATAGCCGCCCTTCCAGCCCCAATAGGCCCAGGCGCCCGCCAGACGATCGAACACTTGCTTGGAAGAGGTTTCGCCTTCGAATTCTGCGCCATCGACGGGAATCGAGCGCCACAGGAATTCGGGAACGTCTTTCTCTTTGACCTTCTTCAGGTTGGTCGGAACACCAGCCTTGCGAAAATACTTCTGGGCGATGACGTCGCTGGCAACCTGACTCCAGCTGGACGGAACTTCGATTTCATCTAGGCGGAAGACGATCGTGCCATCAGGATTTCGGATTTCAGAGGTCGCTGAAACAAAGTCCAGATCCTCGTATGCGTCCTGCCCCGCTTTAGTGAATTTTCTTTCAATCTTCATGTCCGCCGCCCTGGTTCTGTCAATTGTCTCGTCACGCTACTTGGGGCTTTGAAATCGCAAGCCACCCACCAGCCGAAGAAAAAGGGCGCAAAAGTCCAGTCGCTGCTGTGAACAGCGCGAAACCGACTTTACGGTTGCACTATACTTTGATGTGCTTTCCGACCCTCGCCCGATGCCTTCCCTGGTTTTTCATACCAGATGTAGTGGCAATCTCTTCGGCTCATACAATCTGGCGTAAATACCCATACAAGGTCAACGACCTTTTCAGTCATTTTTGAAATCTTTTTTGTTGACCAAACAGTCTGAGCTAGGTGCCAAATTCTGGAACCCGATTCCTCCACAGGGTCGCTCGTGGCGATTTTTCGCCGCTGACCCAAAGCTGCAACGGGAATTGCCGTTTTTACCAGCATAGTTATCAGCATTTGATCAACCGGTGTCAGACTGGCTAGGCTGGACAAGAATCATCCTGCAATGGATGCTGCGACACCCAAACTGCGCCCGAAGATGCGCAAATGATTGAGGGCTTACGAAAGGATGCAGTTGTTTCGCATTTTCCCCGCTATGGCCATGATCGTGGCCTGTACACCACAAGATGTGCCCGTTGCGTCACGCAGCGCACAGTTTGAAGAATATCCCCAAAGGCTGTTCGATACGTTTGAAATAAGTTGCTCGGGGCCTGGCGAAACATTTGAAAAGGTCGGAAGCCGAGCTTTTGAATGCAGAGAGTCCCTGCCGCCCGACGCCACGGCTTATCTGATTCTGACATATGACGGTTATCCACAAAAGCTACCGCAAAGCGTCATGCGATTGACGTCGACGAAAAACGACGCTGGCTATCGTGTCGATGCCAACCTGTTTTTTGAGGTGCCACAAAAAACCGGCCAAACCGTCAACATCCCGATAGAAAGCAAGACATTGGATGAAGCCATCAGCACCCTGTATCAGGTTGCTGGCGGTTCACCCAAATGACTTGGAGAAAGTGGTCGGGGCGGCAGGATTCGAACCTACGACCCCCTGTACCCAAAACAGGTGCGCTACCAGACTGCGCCACGCCCCGGACCGTGCGCCTTCCTAACGAGGCCGATCTGATTTGAAAAGCCCTAACAGGGCCAAATTGCCGGACCTTGCAAAAAAACTTCGTGTCGCATCTGCGTTCCCGGCTTTAATGAATATCGCGCAGCCAGTCCGGCATTGATTTCCAACACCGCAAAAACGGAATCACCCCCTTCAATCGGCGTCAGATCTCCGGGAATTGCACCTTCATGCACGTGAACCACAGTACCTGTTTTATCCAGGAAAATGATATCCAGAGGAATCAGTGTGTTCTTCATCCAAAACGCCACAGGTTGTGGAGGGCTGAACACAAACAACATGCCCGAACGGCTCGGCAATGATTCTCGGAACATCAAACCACGAGCGCGTTCTTGCGGTGTAACCGCGACTTCGACATCAAAGCGCACAAGGGCTGCATCATTTCGAAGCTCAACACGATCTGCACGACACGCCGCCAAGACATCCCCGGCCCACAGAATTGAAATCAGAGCCAGAAGTGTCAGATGTCTCGTCATGAGGAATCAGTCGTCCAGTGCGGATTCCCAGGCCAGCACTTGCGCTGCCATGCGCCCCCGCTTGCCGTTGATCACACGCATCGCCAGCGCCTCGCCAGGCTGTAGATCCGCCAGACCAGAGCGGCGCAGAACTTCGATATGCAGAAATACATCTTCGCCTCGGCCAAAGACATTGGCAAAGCCAAAGCCCTTGCCCTTGTCGAACCATTTGACCCGCGCAGCCTCGAGCGGCGCATCGGAAATAACGTCCGGATCCAGTTCGGCAAAATCCGTGAGCATCATGGTGTCGGCCTGTGCCGGAGGATCAACCGCAATCACTTCGACGGCCTGAACGCCGCGATCTGTGCGGTGCGTCATGATCTCAATGCCCGCGCCGTCGGCAACCGAACTTTGGCCAAAGTTCCGCAATACATTTACATGCAACAGAATATCTGGACCGCCATCGTCAGACACAACAAATCCGTACCCCTTTGCGGGATCGAACCATTTAACGTGTCCATGGACGCGATACATGTTGTTCAGATCTTCTGGCACGGTTTTCCCATCGCGAATATTAGCGCTTCGTTAAGGGTTTGTTGTTTATGGGAATGGCAGGCAAATTCAAGCTGAAAAAATCGTTTGATTTCTGTCTGTTGCAATTCGCGACACGTGAAAGTCATGGATTTAACCTTTCCACCTGCCATGCCGAACCCGGCTCCTTTCTTTGCCATCTGAACCGATCATGCAGACGAAATGCTCCATCGGCCCAGAATTCGATTTCCGTTGGGACCAATCTGTACCCTCCCCAAAACGGAGGGCGTGGTGGATTCGGTCCAAGTTTTGCCGTCACCTTTGCAACTTCGGCCATCAATGCGGCACGGCTGCTAAGGGGCTGCGATTGGCGAGAGGCCCACGCCCCCAATCGGCTTTTTATTGATCGTGACGCATAATATTCGTCGGCTTTGGGCCCGCTTTCACGCGTTACTATACCACGAACACGTAGCTGACGCCGCAAAGATTTCCAATGCATCACAAATGCAGCCTTGCCGGCGGCATCCAGTTCAGTTGCCTTGGTGCTCTCATAGTTGGTGTAAAAAACAAACGCTTCGGGTTCGATATCTTTCAGCAAAACCATTCGGGAATTGGGCATGCCTTCAGAATCAACGGTCGCCAACGCAATAGCATTTGGATCGTTCGATTCAGTCTCTTCGGCCTCGGCCAACCATCGGGCCGCTATTTCAAACGGATCGATGCCGGCAAAAATGCCATCGCGCTCGCTCATTTCCATCCCCTGGAACGTATTACCAAGGACCCTAAGGCGAGAACCCGCTGCGGGCAAGAGCACACGGCCTTGATGCAGCGCTACCAATGGCATAAACCAACTCAACATAACGCGAAGACAGGCGGAGAACCAAACATGGCAAATCAGTTGATGGCCGGCAAACGCGGCCTCATCATGGGACTGGCCAATGATAAATCAATCGCATGGGGTATTGCCCGCGCCTTGTCCGATGCTGGGGCCGAACTGGCCTTTTCTTACCAAGGCGACGCACTGAAGAAACGAGTCGATCCTTTGGCGGCACAATTGGGCAGCGAAATCGTCCTGCCCTGCGATGTCAGCAACGAAGAGTCGGTTGATGCGCTGTTCACCTCGCTTGAGGAAAAATGGGGTACGTTGGATTTTGTCGTTCATGCGATCGGGTTTTCCGACAAGAACGAACTTCGGGGTCGCTATGTCGACACCAGCCGCGCCAATTTCAACCTGACCATGGATGTGTCGGTCTATTCCTTCACTGCAGTGATGCAGCGGGCGGAAAAGATGATGTCGGAAGGCGGCAGCGCAATCACCCTGACCTATTATGGTGCCGAGCAGGTCATGCCACACTATAATGTCATGGGCATTGCAAAAGCAGCGCTCGAGGCGTCAGTGAAATACCTGGCCGAAGATCTGGGTAAAGACGGTATTCGCGTCAACTCGATTTCTGCCGGTCCGATCAAAACGCTGGCCGCCAGCGGCATTGGCGATTTCCGCTACATTATGAAGTGGAACGAATATAACTCGCCCCTGCGCCGCAACGTGACCATTGATGATGTGGGCAAGTCGGCGCTGTATCTGCTGTCTGACCTCAGCAGCGGCGTGACCGGTGAAAACCTGCACGTGGATTCGGGCTATCACATCGTCGGCATGAAAGCTGTCGACGCGCCGGACGTCGAGAAGGGTTGAATCCATGAGCGCCAACGACCGCCTGCCCCATGAAAAAGGCTTTCACATAAGCTGGGATCAGATTCACCGCGATTCTCGGGCTTTGGCCTGGCGCCTGGATGGGCAAGGCCCTGATGGTGGAGCGTGGCGCGCGGTAGTTGCGATCACCCGCGGCGGCATGGCCCCCGCCATGATCGTCAGTCGAGAACTGGACATTCGCACGGTCGATACGATCAGTGTTCGGTCTTATCACCATCAGGACCAAGGTCAGGCCGAAGTTCTCAAAGCGCCTGATGCAAAACTGATGGGCGATGGTGAAGGCATTCTGATCATTGACGATCTTGTCGACAGTGGAAGAACGCTGGAACTGGTTCGGGAAATGTACCCCAAAGCCCATTTCGCAACAGTTTACGCCAAACCCAAGGGCCGACCGATGGTCGACTCTTTCATTACCGAAGTCAGCCAGGACACATGGATCTTTTTCCCATGGGATATGGCCCTTCAGTATGTTCAACCGTTTCGCGGTACGGACTGACCGCTTCAAACAAAAAAAGCGTGCGGCAGGCCCGCGCTGAAATGCTCAGGGATGCCGCATGACACAAACCCGCACAGCCGCCACTTTTGCCCCTCCGGTGATGGAGGCGCGGCGTTGGTTGGACGGGGTTACCTTCCCTGCTGACCGCCCGTTGATCAATGTCAGCCAGGCCGCGCCGGTTGACCCTCCACCTTTGCCAATGCGTCAGGCCATCGCCGAATTTGCCGTCAATGAAGACAGCGCCCATCTCTATGGTCCGGTATTGGGGAACGACACATTGCGTGCCGAACTGGCAGCGCAGGTCAGCGCGCATTACGACGCGAAAATCTCAGCGGAGCAGGTTGCGATCACGTCAGGGTGCAATCAGGCTTTCTCGGCCGTGATTTCTGCCATCACGGATCAGGGGGATGAGGTCATCCTGCCAACCCCCTGGTATTTCAATCACAAAATGTGGCTGGACATGGCTGGCGTGACCGCGGCCGATCTGCCAACTGGCAATGATCTGTTGCCCGACCCGGATAAGGCGCGCGCGCTGATCACGGATAGAACGCGAGCTATTGCGTTGGTGACACCCAACAATCCGGGCGGCGTTGAATACCCGAGCGATCTGGTCCGAGCCTTCTACGATCTGTCGCGCGAGGCCGGGATTCGGCTTTTGGTGGACGAAACCTATCGCGATTTCGACAGCCGGAATGGTCCGCCTCATGATCTGTTTCAGAGCTCTGATTGGGACGAAACACTGGTTCATCTCTATTCCTTCTCGAAGGCCTACCGTCTGACCGGGCACCGCGTTGGTGCCATCGCCACCAGTACGGGGCTGCTCCGCGAAGTCGAAAAGTTCCTGGATACGGTGGCCATTTGCCCTGGTCAGATCGGCCAGTTTGCCGCCCTTTGGGGGATGCAAAACCTGTCCCAGTGGCTGGCGGGCGAGCGGGACGAGATTCTCGACCGCCGAGCAGCCATCTCAGACAGCATGCCGAAACTGACTGAAAAGGGCTGGCGCCTGTTGGGACTTGGGGCCTATTTCGCCTATCTGGAGCACCCGTTTGACATGCCATCGGACGAATTGGCGCGCCGATTGGTGGCTGATGCCGGGATTCTACTGTTGCCCGGCACCATGTTCATGCCCGATCACGACCCGGCTGGAAAACGTCAGGTGCGCATCGCTTTTGCCAATCTCGACAGGGACGGAATTGGCCTGTTGTTCGACCGTTTGCAGCAACTGTCCTTCTAAGCTTGCCCCCCGGCCACACGCATCGTATTCAGGGCCGCAACCAACGGGGCAGATACCTGCCGAAGTAAGCACGAAGAGGGCACCATGGCCGCAGGCGCGAAAAGTCTTTCGAAAACCTTTGTCTGGATTCTGATGGGCCTTTTGATGCTGGGTCTGGCCGGTTTCGGTGCCGTCAATCTTAGCGGTACGGTCCGCACCGTGGCGCAGGTTGGCAATGAAAGTGTCTCGGTCGACACCTATGTGCGCGAGTTGCAGCGTGAAATCCGCGCGGTCGAAGCGCAAACAGGCCAGCCATTGCAGATGTCGCAGGCTCGCGAACTCGGTCTGGAACAACTGGCACTGTCGCGGTTGACGGCGCTGGCTGCATTGGACAACGAAGTTGCCCAGCTTGGTATCTCGATCGGCGATGAGAACTTGCAGGAAGACATCGTTTCGATTCCCGCCTTTCAGGGCGTGAACGGAAGTTTTGATCGTGAAGCTTACCGTTTCCAACTGGAACAAGTCGGCATGACCGATTCTGAATTCGAATCCGATCTGCGCAAAGAATCCTCCAGGACGCTTGTGCAAGGCGCGGTGATCAGTGGCGTGAAGATGCCGGAAACGATGACATCCATACTGACCGACTACATTGGCGCCCGGCGCAGCTTTTCTGTCGCGACAGTCGGGGTTGATGCGCTGTCAGAGCCTGTTGCCGAACCAACAGATGCTCAGGTCCAAACTTTCTATGATGAAAACACCGACCAGTTCACCCTGCCCCGCACCAAGCGCTTGACCTATGCCATCCTGTCACCCGAAATGCTGGTGGACACGGTTGAAGTCGACGAAGAGTCTCTGCGTCGTTTGTATGATCAGCGCTCCGCAGAATTCCAGCAACCCGAACGCCGTCTGGTCGAGCGTCTGAACTTTCCAAACGAAGAGGCCGCAAATGACGCCAAGGCGCAACTTGAGGTGGGCGGCACCACGTTCGAAAAACTGGTCCAGGATCGCGAACTTGAGCTGAGCGATATCGACCTCGGCGATGTCACCCGTGACGATCTAGGCGACGCTGCAGACGTGGTGTTTGCCGCCGAAGTTGATGCCGTTGTGGGCCCGCTGCCTTCCGTGTTTGGCCCTGCCCTGTTCCGGATCAACGGAACTCTGGCCGCGAACAACGTCCCCTTTGAAGAGGCCGAACCTACCCTGCGCGAGGAACTGGCCTCGGACCGGGCCCGTCGTTTGATCGAGGCGCAGTCTGAAGACATCAACGACATGTTGGCTGGGGGTGCAACCCTCGAAGAACTGGCCAGCGAGACTGAAATGGAGCTGGGCCAAATCGACTGGACCCGCGACAGCGCCGAGCGCGTCGCAGCCTATGGCGGCTTCAGAACCGCAGCCGAAGCTGTCCGCGAGGGCGACTTCCCCGAGGTGGCCTTTTTGGAAGACGGATCGATTTTTGCCCTGCGCCTGAACGAAGAACTGCCGCAGCGTCCCGAACCGTTTGACAGCGCCCGCGACCGCGTTGCCGAAGCCTGGCGTCAATCCGAAACGAACAAAGCACTGCAAGCGCAGGCCAACGCCGCTGTGACACAGCTTGCCACAGATGGGGATTTTGCAGCAACCGGGCTGCCCTTCCGTGTGGAAAACGGTCTGACCCGTACTGCGTTTCTGGAAGACGTTCCTGCCAGCTTCATGGCTGACGTCTTTGCCATGGATCCCGGCGAGTTGCGCGTCATTGGCGGCAATGGCACTGCATTGATCGTGCGTCTGGACGATGTTCTGCCACCAGCAGAAACAGATGAATTGCGTCAGGTGCAACAGGCTTTGTCTGCTCAGATGGATCAGGCGCTGGCCCAGAACATTTTTGATGCCTATGTGCGCGATGCGCAGACCCGGGCCCGCCCGGTTATCGACCAGCAGGCGCTGAACGCCGTGCAGTCGAGCTATTAAACGAGACCGACATGGCCCTGACACCCGATTTCGACACGTTCGCGCGCGCATATGAAGCGGGCGAAAACCAGGTCGTGTACACGCGCCTTGCGGCGGATCTGGATACGCCGGTTTCGCTGATGCTCAAGCTGACGGGCGCACAGAAAGACGCCTTCATGCTGGAATCCGTCACCGGTGGCGAAGTTCGCGGGCGCTATTCGATTATCGGCATGAAGCCCGACCTGATCTGGCGTTGTGACGGCGATATCTCCGCCTTGAACCGCTCGGCCCGCTTCGACGCCGAGGCGTTTGTGCCACAAGACGGCAACCCGATGGACAATTTGCGGGCTTTGCTGGCCGAAAGCCGCATCGCCCTACCCGATGATCTACCTCAGGCAGCGGCAGGCCTGTTTGGTTACCTGGGCTATGACATGGTGCGGTTGGTGGAATATCTGCCGAATGTGAACCCGGACCCGCTGGGCTTACCAGACGCAATCATGCAGCGTCCGTCGGTCATTGCGGTTCTGGATGGCGTGAAAGGCGAAGTGACGGTTGTCTCTCCGGCGTGGGTCAGCGACGGACAGTCGGCCAAGGCTGCCTATGCCCAAGCAGCTGAACGCGTCATGGATGCAGTGCGCGATCTGGAGCGTGCAATGCCTGCCGAAACCCGCGATCTGGGCGATGCGTCCGAGGTCGCGCCTCCGGTGTCGAACTTCACCAAGTCCGGCTATATGGAAGCGGTCGAGAAGGCCAAAGAATACATTCGGGCGGGCGACATCTTTCAGGTTGTTCCGGCGCAGCGCTGGACACAGGATTTTCCACAACCGCCTTTTGCGCTTTATCGATCATTGCGACGCACCAACCCATCGCCGTTCATGTTCTATTTCAACTTCGGCGGCTTTCAGGTCGTGGGTGCAAGCCCCGAAATTCTGGTGCGCGTCTTTGGCGACGAGGTCACGATCCGTCCGATTGCAGGCACCCGTCCACGCGGTGCGACACCCGAAGAAGACAAGGCGAACGAGATTGATTTGCTGGCCGACAAAAAGGAACTGGCAGAGCATCTGATGTTGCTGGATCTGGGCCGCAACGACACTGGTCGTGTTGCCAAGATCGGTACAGTGCGCCCGACAGAAGAATTCATTATCGAGCGTTACAGCCATGTCATGCATATCGTGTCAAACGTTGTAGGCGAACTGGCCGAAGACAAAGACGCGCTGGACGCTTTCTTTGCCGGAATGCCTGCAGGCACGGTATCTGGTGCGCCGAAAGTGCGTGCGATGCAGATCATCGACGAGCTTGAACCCGAAAAGCGCGGCGTCTACGGCGGCGGTGTGGGTTATTTCAGCGCCGGTGGTGACATGGACATGTGTATCGCCCTGCGGACGGCCATTGTGAAGGATCACAAGCTGTACATTCAGGCCGGTGGTGGTGTCGTCTACGACAGTGATCCCGAGGCGGAGTATATGGAGACCGTGCATAAATCCAACGCCATCCGTCGTGCAGCAGCAGATGCGGCACGGTTCACCGGATCAGGTAACAGCTAACAAGGGGCGGCTGACCCTCAGATCGCCGCCCATTTGTTCAGTTGAAACGCGCCAGTTTTACTGAATTTCACGCATCATGACGGCCGAGATCGGTGCCATGGCCACCCGGTTTCCGCGGTCTTCTAGCCCCCATAGCAGCAAGGCCGAGATCGTTTCGGGACGCACGCGTCCCAACATGACAACTGTGCCCTCCTGACCAGCACGGAACGCCGCCTGATCAAGGAACCGGCGCATGATCTTGGGGTCCTGCCGGGCCCCGTCGATATCGCGGAACACCACGCCTGACGGGATCCCGTTACGTGCCGCCAATTTTTGGACCGTGTTCAGACCATTGTCTTGCGTAATCAGTCCACGGCCAGTCCCACCCGCGATGGCCGCAACCTGATCGGCCAGCTTTCGGTTGCCCTGAATGCCGGTCTCAACGCCTTCCAGAATGCCGACAGTTTCCGGCAGCATATCAAGCCAGACGGCCATCGAGACTTCGGCGTCTTGCGCGCTGGCCGCTTCAGGCATGTCTGCCAATGCCAGAACTTCGAACCCGGCCGCACGGTGGCGCGCCATTTTTTCTGCCGCATTCGGGTCTGAAGGGCTGATGGCAAAGCTGATCGGATAAGGAAAGTCCTGCAGCGCTTCGGCCCCAAAGGCGCCTTCATCATCAATCAAAATGATCGACATCAACGGTTTGGAGTCTGGGTTTTCAAACGGGATTGCATAGGCGTCAATCGGCGGGCCGGATACAATTTCGCTTTCGACGCCGGCCTCTTCCGTCTGGGCGCTGTCCCGCTCGGTCAGAGGGACCACTCGTTTGCCCACGATAGAGCTGTCTTCAACTGGCTGCTCACCCCCGATCTGCGGCAATGCAGCGATCCGGGGCAGTTCGCGGGGCATCGTGTCTTCGTCACCCTCGACCGCAATTGGGCTGTTTTCGAACGGGTTTTCTTCCTCAGCCTCGGTACCAACAGATGGCGTTTCGGGTGTAGGTTCCGGCTGAAGCACAGCAACCTCTTCACCCTCCGGCTCGACCAGAGGCGCAGGCGTATCGTCGATCACCAAGGGCTGCTCGTCTTCCTGCGGAACGACCAGGGCGACGCTCGGTGTCGGAGGTGCTGCCGGGGCATCTGTCACCACGGAAACTTCGGTCGATGCCGACGGTTCTGGCTGCTCCAACCCTTGGGTTGTTCCACTGACTGAGGGCTGCGAGTCAGGTGCTTCTTCAAGATCGGACAGATCCGCCAGATCATCCGATTCATCGCCAGCGGCTTTTGGCGCATGCGGGGCCAGTTCAACCAGATCAGCGTCACCCCCAGCTTCGGCAGCTTCGACCGAGGCCTCGGGTGCCTCGACTTCGGTTGCGTCAGGAGCCTGCGATGCGACAACCGGTTTGTTGGCCAACGGCGTGTTCAGTGATAAAACCGCGCCAATGATCAAAACAACGACCGTCCCAACGATCATTCCTCCGAAAAATCCGCCCATAACTGCTGCCTCTCGCCTCTTATCCTGTCCGCTCACTGTTGCGCCATCTTTTGCGACGCTGGACCTGTTGTCGCGCCAGGAACGGGATGTCCCCTTGACGCTGCCGCACAAGCCTGAGCATGTATGTCCCGATATTATACCGTGGCCAGGGCCTGCATCGCCAGCCCGAAATGCCCAAGCCGAGATAAGTGCCCACATGCTGCTGCTGATCGACAACTACGACTCGTTTACCTACAATTTGGTACATTATTTGGGCGAACTTGGTGCCGAAATGGTCATTCGCCGCAATGATGCGCTGGATGTGCAAGAAGCAATGGCCATGAATCCAGCCGGTATTCTGCTGAGCCCGGGCCCCTGTGACCCGGATCAGGCCGGAATTTGCTTGGCACTGACTCAAGCTGCGGCTGAAACGAAAACACCGCTTTTGGGCGTCTGTCTTGGACATCAGACCATTGGGCAGGTCTTTGGCGGCAAGGTTGTGCGATGCCATGAAATCGTTCACGGCAAGATGGGCATGATGCATCACACAGGCAAAGGTGTTTTTACCGGCCTGCCGACGCCGTTTGAGGCAACGCGTTATCATTCCCTGATTGTCGACCGTGACACCCTGCCCGATTGCCTGGAAATCACGGCTGAACTGGAAGACGGCACAATCATGGGGCTGCAACACAAAGAACTTCCGATGCATGGCGTCCAATTCCACCCGGAATCCATTGCATCCGAGCACGGCCATGCCTTGCTCAAGAACTTCCTGCAAGAATTGAAAGTCCCTGCATGAGTGACGCGTTAAAGCCATTGATCGGAGCAGCTTCCGATCGTCCCCTTAGCCGCGCCGAAGCTGAACAGGCTTTTGGCATTCTGTTTGATGGTCAAGCCACGCCCAGCCAGATTGGCGGGCTTTTGATGGCGATGCGGACACGGGGCGAAACGGTCGAGGAATACGCAGCAGCCGCAGCCGTCATGCGTGCCAAATGTAATGCCGTATCAGCCCCGGCTGGTGCGATGGATATCGTTGGGACCGGTGGCGATGGCAAAGGCACTCTGAACATTTCGACCGCGACGGCCTTTGTGGTTGCTGGCGCTGGTGTCACGGTGGCCAAGCATGGCAATAGAAATCTCAGTTCCAAATCAGGCGCTGCAGACGCGTTGGGTCAGATGGGTATCAACGTTATGGTCGGCCCGCAAACCGTTGAAAATGCGTTGGAAGCGGTTGGAATTGGCTTCATGATGGCGCCGATGCATCATCCCGCCATTGCCCATGTCATGCCCTCGCGGCAAGAACTGGGTACGCGCACGATTTTCAACATCCTAGGGCCGCTGACCAACCCTGCGGGCGTAAAACGTCAGTTGACCGGCGCCTTTAGTCGGGACCTGATCCGGCCAATGGCAGAAACGCTGGGCCTTTTGGGATCTGACCACGCCTGGCTGGTACACGGATCGGACGGAACAGACGAACTGACCATCACTGGCATCAGCTGGGTGGCTGCACTGGAAAGCGGAACGGTTAAAGAGGTCGAACTGCATCCCGAAGATGCTGGTCTGCCGGTGCACCCCTTCGAGGATATCCTGGGCGGTTCACCGGAAGAAAACGCCGATGCTTTCCGCGCATTGTTGGACGGCACCCCTTCGGCCTATCGTGACGCTGTTTTACTAAACGCAGCCGCCGCGTTGGTTGTGGCTGAAGCTGTAAGCGACCTGCGAGAAGGCGTTGAAGTAGCCGCTGAAAGCATCGACAGCGGAAAAGCGAAAGACAAAATCACCGCCTTGGCCCGTTTGACACAGGAAGCCGCATGACCGAAACCGTACTGGACAAAATCAAAACGTACAAACTGGAAGAAGTAGCTGCAGACAAGGCGAATAAATCGCTCGAACAACTTGAAAGCGAAGCGAAAAATGCATCCGAAGTGCGCGGTTTTGTTGACGCTTTGCAAACCGCCTCCCGCGAAGGCTACGGACTGATTGCCGAGGTCAAAAAGGCCAGCCCATCCAAGGGCTTGATCCGTCCAGACTTTGATCCGCCGGCTTTGGCCAAAGCCTATGAAGATGGCGGCGCGACCTGCCTGTCTGTGCTGACCGACACGCCTAGTTTCCAAGGCGCCAAGGATTATCTGACTCAAGCGCGTGCGGCGACGTCCTTGCCTGCGTTGCGCAAGGATTTCATGTACGACCCCTATCAGGTCGTCGAAGCCCGCGCATTGGAGGCAGATTGTATCCTGATCATCATGGCGTCGGTTGAAGATGAACAAGCCGCCGAGTTGGAACAGACCGCGTTCGATTGGGAAATGGACGTTCTGATCGAGGTCCATGATGAAGCGGAATTGGAACGCGCCGCACATCTGAAAAGCCCCCTGATTGGGATAAATAACCGCAATCTCAAGACCTTCGAAACCAGCCTTGATACAACACGGCGGTTGTCGAAACTGGTGCCGGCAGATCGGACGATCGTCTGCGAAAGCGGGCTGAACATGCCCGAAGATCTGTCCGATATCGCCCGCTATGGCGCGCGGTGCTTCCTGATCGGAGAAAGCCTGATGCGACAGGACGACGTGGCATCAGCCACACGTCATCTGCTGGCAAACCCACTGATCCCCGGAGTGATGTGATGCCACTGACCCATTTCGACGCGCAAGGTCAGGCGCATATGGTGGATGTCTCGGACAAGGCTGTCACAGATCGGGTCGCCGTCGCTGGCGGCCACATCAAGATGACCACGCAAACGTTTGATATCATTTCGGAAGGCCGCGCCAAGAAGGGCGATGTTTTGGGTATCGCGCGCCTGGCCGGGATCATGGGGGCAAAGAAAACACCTGATCTGATCCCGCTCTGCCATCCGTTGCCCGTGACCAAAGTCGCTGTGGAGCTGACACTGGACCCTGATCTTCCCGGTGTGCTGATCGAAGCCACAGTCAAGACATCCGGACAAACCGGGGTCGAAATGGAAGCTCTGACCGCCGTGTCGATCGCAGCTTTGACCGTTTATGATATGACCAAGGCTGTCGACAAATCGATGGAGATCGGCGGCATCCGGGTTCTCCTGAAAGATGGCGGAAAATCAGGACGTTACGAGGCAAAATGATTACCGTCGAAGACGCCCGCGCGCTGCTGTTCGATCTGGTCGCGCCCCTACCTTTTGAACATGTTCCGCTGGCTCAATCTGCGGGGCGTGTTTTGGCACAGGACGTCGCTGCGACCCGGGATCAGCCGCCATTCGCGGCTTCGTCCATGGATGGCTACGCGGTTCAGGCGACCGAGGTTGAACGTCATGCCATGTTCAAAGTCATTGGCGAGGCAGTCGCAGGTCAGCGGTTTGAAGGTGCTGTCGGTCCCGGCCAGGCCGTTCGCATATTTACTGGCGCCCCGGTTCCCGAAGGCGCAGATTTCATTATTATTCAAGAAGATGTGGACCGGCGTGGTGACCTGATCACCGTGAGCGACACGCCCGGACCAAAAACCAACATTCGCCCGGCAGGTGTCGATTTCACTAAGGGGACAACGATCACGGCTCCACGCTTGATCCGCGCGGAGGATGTCGCGTTGATGGCGGCGATGAACATCCCCAAAGTTCCTGTCGCGCAAAAGCCTGAAGTTGCCCTGATCTCAACAGGAAACGAACTTGTCATGCCGGGTGAAACACCCGGTCCCGATCAGATCATCGCTTCGAATACTTTTGGGCTCAAGGCTATGCTCGAAGGGCTTGGCGCCCATGTCCGTGTCCTGCCCATTGCGCAGGACACCGTGTCTTCGCTCGAAACAGCATTTGATCTGGCAAAAGGCGCGGACCTCATCGTTACGATCGGCGGTGCGTCGGTCGGAGACTATGATTTGGTTTCAGACGTCTCTCACTCTCTGGGGATGGAGCGGTCGTTCTACAAAGTGCGCATGCGCCCTGGCAAACCGTTGATGGCCGGGCGCATGGGTGATGCGGCCATGGTTGGCCTGCCGGGGAACCCAGTCAGCGCAATGGTTTGTGGTTATTTGTTTTTGGCCCCGATGGTGCGACGTATGCTGGGTCTGGATCAAACCGTCGCCTCGTTTCAGCAAGCAACCCTGTTGGACCCACTCGATGCCAATGGTCCGCGCCAGCATTATATGCGCGCCATTGTGGATCAAAACGGCATTCGCGCCTGCGCAGATCAGGACAGTTCCCTACTAAGCGTTTTGGCGCAAGCCAACGCGCTTTTGGTACGCCCGCCGCAGGATCCGGCGCAGCAAATTGGCGACACGGTGCTATACCTGCCGCTCTAGAATTATCTCAATCCAGTTGACACAAAACGTGAACATGCGTAGAACAAAAGAAAACGCATGAGCGACGAGGTGTGAGCGATGCTGACCAAGAAGCAATTGGATTTGTTGGAATTCATCCACAAACGCGTGCAGGCGGACGGTGTTCCGCCCAGTTTCGACGAAATGAAAGCCGCGCTGGACCTGCGATCGAAATCCGGCATCCACCGGTTGATCACGGCGCTGGAAGAACGCGGCTTTATTCGGCGCCTTGCGCACCGCGCGCGGGCCATCGAAATTGTGAAACTGCCCGAAAGCCTTGGCGGTAAACCAACAGCCGGGTTTAGCCCGCGCGTGATTGAAGGTGACAAACCGTCCAGCCCACGCCCTGCGAATTTCGAACCCGTCTCGGTTGATGCATTGGAACTGCCGGTCATGGGCCGGATTGCAGCTGGTGTTCCGATTGAGGCGATCAGCCATGTGTCTCACAAAGTCGCCGTTCCCGGCCCCATGGTATCTGGGCAAGGGTCTCACTACGCGCTGGAAGTTCGTGGTGACTCGATGATCGACGCCGGGATCAATGACGGCGACGTGGTTGTCATCCGAGAATCTACGGTCGCAGACAACGGCGACATCGTCGTGGCTTTGGTCGAAGATCAGGAAGCCACGCTGAAACGTTTCTTCCGCCGTGGTCAGGCCATTGCCCTGGAAGCCGCCAACCCGGCTTATGAAACCCGCGTTCTTCCCGAAGACAAGGTGAAGGTTCAAGGGCGTTTGGTCGGTCTGATCCGAACCTATTGATCCTTTTGTGACAGATGGTTCCCGGAGCTTTTTGGGGACCACAGCCGATGACCTGTCTGAGCTGCACTGGTGGTCAGTTCTCCGTCCGAAAATGCCAAGCTGCCAGTTCTGAGCAATCGATCCGGATCGTACAAGCCGCAGTTCCCGTCCAGATCAAGTGCTACTGCTGAGATGATGATCTGGTTGTCGTGGCATTCATCAAAGCCCTGCGCCGCCCGTTTTCCGGTAATGTGAATCACCTCTTTGCCGTGTAATGCGAAACGTCGGATTTTGCCTGCTTCTTCAGGCCACCTCAGCGCCGCCTGGATTTGCTCCACCCCGTCGCCATCATTCTCCAGCCAGACCCCTGCGACGAAACCGCTGCCTTTTTCTTTGCTCAAGGCCCGGCCATGTTCTGTCATGACGCCCACGAGACCTCCGGATTCGGCGATCAGGATGTCTGGCCGATGCCCTGGGTTCCACAATAGAAAGGCTAGTGCTACCGGCGCGATGCCGGCCCATCTTGCCCGTCCTTGCCACAAGGCGAGCCACAGCGCCCCCAACGCAATAAGAGGCAGGACAAACCCCATGGGGCTGACAACATATCCTTGCGCCCCATCCAACCCTGAAACCCAATCGGAGACGCCGAGGATCCAGCGCAACCCGATGCCCATCACGCTCAATGCCAAAGCTTCCAAACCGATAGGAGCCAGAAGCGCAGCAACAACCGCCGACGGAACAACAATCATGCCCATGACAGGGACCGACAGCAGGTTCGCCAGCAGTCCATAATGCGACATCGTATTGAAATGCGCCGCACCAATCGGAGCTGTGGCCAGGCCCGCAATGGCCGAGGACAACAACACTCCAATCACCGGTTTCAGCCAGTTTGGGGTGGATACGGGTCTAAAGTCGCGCAGGGCGCCAAACACGGCCACCAAGGCCGTGGTTGCTGCGAAAGACATCTGAAATCCGGGGCTAAGCAGAGATTCTGGGCGCAGGACCAACACGATCAAGGCAGCAACAGCCACGGCGCGCAGTGAAATGGCGCGGCGATCAATCAGCACCGCTCCGAACATAACGCTGACCATGACAAAGGCCCGTTCCGTCGCAACATTGCCGCCTGACAACATCAGATAGATTACCGCTGCGACCAGCGCGCACACAGCCGCCACTTTGCGTACCGGCATCCGTAGGGCAAGCGATGGGACCGCCGACAGACCGATTCGACAGGCCACGAAAACGAACCCGGTCAGCAGCCCCATGTGAAGACCGGAAATAGCCAGCAAATGAGCCAGATTCGAAGCCCTCAAATCATCCAGATTCGCCTGCCCCATACCACTGCGGTCCCCAGTGGTAACCGCCGCCGCGAAACCTCCGACTTCACCGGGAAGAATTGCGCGAACGCGCTGAGAAATCGCCATGCGCCATGCGGTGACCCGCACTCCGCCTATCCCGTCACTGGATGATGCGATCGTCGTGATTGGAACGCGCGTGTATCCAACTGCGCCGAGGCGTTGGAACCACGCGTGACGCCGGAAATCGAAACCGCCCGGCTCAACCGGGCCTTGCGGGGGTGACAGATGCGCCGTTGTCATGATGCGTTGCCCCGGCGCGATCGGAACCGCGTCACCATGAACGGAAAGCCGGATGCGCTGCGGACAGCGGCCCGCTGGTACGTCCCCTACGCGTACCTGGTCCAGCGTCAGACGCAGCGCATCCGAGGCAGACCGGTCCATAGCGACGACCCGCCCCTCGACCGGGCCATAGTACCGCCAAGACAGAACCGGCTCTGCCACCATGTGGGCGCGCGCGCCCGCCAGTATAAAACCGGCGACGATCAGCGCCCCCCCGATTGCCAACGGGCCCCATCCGGGCAACAGCACACGGCTTAGGCCAAGCAGAACCAAAACCATGCCGCACAGACCGACATAAAGCGGCCACTCAGGTTCGAACCGCAATCCGAAGTAGAGGCCGATGCCGATAGCCAGACACACCGGAGACCAGGGAAACAAATACCCGGTCTGGTTCAGCAGCGCAGCCTCGGCCCGTGCAAGAACACGCATGGTTGCCCCCGTCCTTCGGGCTCGTTAGACAGTCGCCAAACTAAGCCCATCGCGGTTACCAAAAGGTTAATCAACAAAATGTCCGATCAGGTCGTCACCCGCTTTGCCCCCTCGCCCACCGGATTTCTACATATTGGTGGCGCGCGCACAGCGCTGTTCAACTGGCTTTATGCGCGCGGCCGTGGCGGTAAATTCCTGCTGCGGATCGAGGACACAGACCGCGAACGTTCGAGCCCCGAAGCCACAGCGGCGATTTTGCAGGGCATGACGTGGCTTGGGCTGGATCACGACGGCGACGTTATCTCTCAGTTCGATGGCGCATCCCGTCATGCTGACGTGGCGCGTCACCTGCTGGCCGAAGGCAAAGCGTATAAGTGTTTCTCAACCCAGGACGAGATTGCCGCCTTCCGTGAACAGGCCCGGGCCGAAGGCAAATCCACACTGTTCCGCAGCCCGTGGCGAGACGCCGATCCAGCGACCCATCCGGATGCACCATTTGCCATTCGCATAAAGGCGCCTCAGGGCAGTGCGACGGTGATAAGGGATCAGGTTCAGGGTGACGTCACCATAAGAAATGATCAGTTGGACGACATGATCCTGCTGCGATCCGATGGCACGCCCGTTTACATGTTGGCCGTGGTGGTGGACGACCATGATATGGGCGTGACCCATGTGATCCGCGGCGACGATCACCTGAACAATGCCGCGCGCCAGATGATGATCTATGAGGCCATGGGGTGGGATGTTCCGGTCTGGGCCCATATTCCGCTAATTCACGGGCCAGACGGCAAGAAGCTTAGCAAACGTCACGGCGCATTGGGCGCGCAGGAATATCAGGCCATGGGCTATCCTGCGGCCGGTATGCGCAACTATCTGGCCCGCCTGGGCTGGAGCCACGGAGACGACGAGTTTTTCACCGATGATCAGGCCAAAGACTGGTTCGATCTGGACGGAATCGGCAAAAGCCCTGCCCGTTTCGATCTGAAAAAACTGGAAAACCTATGTGGACAGCATATCGCACTGTCTGATGATGCTGCATTGCGGCATGAGATAGAGGGTTACCTTGCCGCAGCCGACCTTCCATCGCTAACACAGACACAATCTGGTGATCTGGAACGTGCGATGTATTGCCTCAAAGATCGGGCCCGCGCTTTCCCCGAACTCCTTGAAAAAGCGCATTTTGTACTAACCGCCCGCCCTGTCACTCAGGACGAAAAAGCGGCAAAGGCGTTGAATTCTGTATCCGATGGTATACTGGATGAATTGACGCCGCAGCTGCAAAATGTTAGCTGGAGCCGGAACGAGCTGGAGGAGGCTCTGAATTCCTTTGCCGAGGCAAGGGAGATCAAGTTCGGTAAGCTGGCGGGTCCACTTCGGGCCGCATTGGCAGGCCGGGCCGTGACACCTTCGGTCTTTGACATGATGCTTGTGCTGGGACGGGATGAAACCCTGGCGCGGCTTTCTGAAGCAGCAAAGTAACCCAAGCTTCATAGTCGGGTAACGCTGCACTGCTAACACCCGGACTGCGCCCCTGCGCGCAGCCGTTGCCCGCAAGGTCAGACGGCGTCTTGACCTGCGTATGAACGAAGAAGGGACAACCATGACTGAAAGTAATAAAACAGCCACTTTGACCATTCATGGTAAAGAATATGAGTTACCGGTTCATTCGCCGACTGCCGGGCCTGATGTTGTTGACATCCGCAAGCTATACGGCCAGGCAGGGGTGTTCACCTATGACCCCGGCTTCACCTCGACCGCCAGCTGTGACAGTACCATCACCTATATTGACGGCGACAAAGGCGAACTGCTGCACCGTGGCTACCCGATTGACCAGCTTGCAGCGAAATCCCATTTCCTCGAGGTTTGCTACCTGCTGCTTTACGGTGAGCTTCCGGAAGCAAAAGCGCTCGAGACGTTTGAAACCACCATTACGCGCCACACAATGCTGCACGAGCAAATGCAGTATTTCTATCGCGGGTTCCGTCGGGACGCGCATCCAATGGCGATTATGGTGGGCGTTGTTGGGGCGATGTCGGCTTTCTACCACGACTCGACTGACATCGCGGATCCGCATCAGCGTGAGGTCGCATCGCATCGCCTAATCGCCAAGATGCCAACCATCGCGGCATGGGCTTACAAGTACCATACCGGTCAGCCCTTCGTGTATCCGCGCAATGATCTGGATTATGCCTCAAACTTCCTGCGCATGTGCTTCAGCGTTCCCGCCGAGGAATACGAGGTCAACCCGATCCTAAGCCGCGCGATGGACCGGATTTTCACCCTGCATGCCGATCACGAACAGAATGCGTCGACATCGACCGTACGTTTGGCGTCGTCTTCCGGGGCAAATCCGTTCGCCTGTGTGGCCGCCGGTATTGCCTGCCTTTGGGGACCGGCCCATGGTGGTGCCAATCAGGCGTGCCTGGAGATGCTGGAAGAAATCGGCAGCGTCGACCGTATTCCGGAATATATTAACCGCGCCAAGGACAAGGACGATCCATTCCGCCTGATGGGCTTTGGCCACCGCGTCTATAAGAACTTTGACCCGCGCGCGACAGTGATGAAGCAATCAGCGGATGAGGTTCTGGACCTGCTGGGTATCGAGAACAACCCGAAACTGCAGGTCGCCAAAGCGCTTGAAAAACAAGCCCTGGAAGACCCTTACTTTACCGAGAAGAAGCTGTTCCCGAACGTGGATTTCTACTCGGGCATCATTCTCGAAGCGATGGGCTTCCCAACCTCCATGTTCACACCAATCTTTGCGCTGTCACGCACCGTTGGTTGGGTCAGCCAGTGGAAAGAGATGATCGCGGATCCACAGAACAAGATCGGCCGTCCACGTCAGCTGTATCTGGGCGAGACGAACCGCGATTATGTCGACATCGAAAAGCGCTGATTAAAACGCATAGAACGCAAAAAGCGCCCCGGTCGTCCGGGGCGTTTTCTATTCAAACAGGCTAAGTTGATCACCGGCCTGGGGTGGTTTTGAAAACAGATCACATCTTAACGGTTCGGATTGCGTTGCCAGCCCCAGACGTTTGACCGTCAACTTGAAACGCTTGGCAATCATCTCGGCATACTCGCCCTCGCCCCGCATTCTGTGACCCCAACGCGGGTCGTATTCGCGCCCACCATGCATGTCGCGCAGGTGGGTCATGACCTTTTCAGCCCGCGCGGGTTCATGCGTTGCCAACCAGACCCGCCACAACTCAGACACTTCACGTGGCAGGCGCAGCATGATCCAGCTGGCCACATCGGCTCCCGCGTCCTTACCCGCCTCCAGCAATTGCTCCAGCTCATGATCCGTCAAGCCGGGCACGACCGGAGACGTCATGACTCGCACCGGCACACCGGCCTCGGTCAGCCGGCGTATCATCTGCAAACGTCGCTGGGGTGCCGGTGCGCGCGGTTCCATCCGCCGCGATAAACCGCTATCGAGCGTGGTCAGCGATATGCCAACGCGCACCAGCCTTCGTTGCGCCATATCGGCCAGAATATCCAAATCCCGCTCAATCAACGCGCCTTTTGTCACAATCGCTATCGGGTGATTAAACTCACTAAGCACTTCCAGGCAGGTCCTTGTGATCAATCGCGTTTTCTCGACCGGTTGATACGGATCTGTGTTGGTCCCCAGCGCGATTGGAGCAACCCGATAGCCCTTGGACGACAGTTCTTTTCGCAACACTTCGGGCGCGTTCGGTCGGGCGATCAGGCGTGTTTCAAAATCCAGCCCCGGCGACATCCCCAGGTAGGCGTGGCTTGGACGGGCAAAGCAATACACACACCCATGTTCGCACCCGCGGTAGGGATTTATCGACCGGTCGAACGGAAGATCCGGCGAGCGGTTATAGGAGATCAGGCTGCGCGCCACCTCGTCAAGTACTTCTGTCCGAAGCGGCGGCAAGTCTTCCTCGGTACACCACCCATCATCTGTCGCGACCGTTGTGTAGCGTTCGAAACGACCAACAGCATTCGATGTGGTGCCGCGACCGCGAATGTTAGACTGGTTATTCATTTTTGTTCGCTAATTGTTCTCATTCGACCATATGCCCCAGACGCGCAATCCGCAAGGCGGCGTAATTTGAAAACCGACAGAAACGAAACACGATGGAGGAAAGCTCTGCGACCGGTGTCTTTCGACACAACCTGAACCAAATGCAGGATGATCTTGCAGAAAATTCTGTCGAGTGGCCAAAGATTTTGACGTATAGGTCGGTCACGAAACCGCCGAGGTCGTAATCGTCACAGTCAGGCTGCGACGTTTTGGCCAAAACGGGACAAATGCCACCACGGGCCACAGGCCCGCACAGCTCAGGGAATGCCCTATGTCCGACGAAGAAGACATTGTCCTGTCCGAACTGAACGACGACGAACTTGTCGAACAGATGTTCGACGATCTTTATGATGGCCTGAAGGAAGAGATTGAAGAAGGTGTGAACATCCTGCTGGAACGCGGATGGACTCCCTACGACATTCTGACCAAAGCTCTGGTTGGTGGCATGACGATTGTTGGCCACGACTTCCGTGACGGCATCCTGTTCGTCCCAGAGGTTCTGTTGGCCGCCAACGCCATGAAAGGCGGGATGACGATCCTTAAACCGCTGCTGGCGGAAACCGGTGCACCCCGCGTCGGCAAAATGGTGATTGGCACGGTCAAGGGCGACATCCACGACATCGGCAAAAACCTTGTGTCGATGATGATGGAAGGTGCAGGCTTTGAAGTGGTCGATCTGGGCATCAACAACCCGGTCGAAAACTATCTGGAAGCGCTAGAGGCCGAACAGCCCGACATTCTGGGTATGTCAGCCCTGCTGACAACCACCATGCCGTACATGAAGGTCGTCATCGATACGCTGGTCGAACAAGGCGTACGGGAAGACTATATTGTTCTTGTCGGTGGCGCGCCGCTGAACGAGGAATTCGGCAAGGCCATTGGCGCAGATGCCTACTGCCGGGATGCTGCCGTAGCCGTGGAAACCGCGAAGGATTTCATGTCGCGTAGACATAATCAGCTGGCCGGCTGACCAGAACCCATACAGTTTTGAAGGGCCGCCCGTTTTGGGCGGCTTTTTTTTGTTCAACAGTTTGTGTGACCGGGATTCTCTATTGAGATTTCGATCAGCGTATCCTAACTAACCGCGAAGTTAGAGTATGTTACACCAGTTTCGAGGTTCCAGTGCCCACTACGTTTACTGCCATCTCTCTTGGCAATATTGCCGAAATCGACAGTTTCGAAGGCAACACAATAGCCGAAAACGCATCTACGCTTGTTGGTCAGACATTTGGCGCGTCGGGCAATGCCCTGCTCAACAATGCAGTAACATGGACCGCTGTTGGCACCCCAGGCTCCGTGTTTGACATGAACAACAATGTCGCAAACGACCAGTTTTCGATCGACGGCGGACCCGCGCAGACCTTCGATGGCACGTCTATTTACAATGCGACCATCACTTACATTGATGGAACCACGGCAAACATCACTGCTGTGGTCGCACAGGATGTGAATGGCAATGCCTATCTGATGCCCGAGTTTTCGGCGAACACGGATCAGGTTGCGCTTGAGGCGGGTGCTATTCGCTCCATCACTCTCAACAGTTTGAATGGGAACAATTTCTCTGGCCTGACAGCAAACCGAGAAACCTGGGATCTGGTGACCTGTTTCACGGCCGGTACATTGATCAGAACGGATCGCGGCGAGAAGGCCGTCGAACTGCTGAATGTTGGCGATCAAATTCAAACGCAGGATCACGGTCTGCAAACCCTGCGCTGGGTTGGCCAGCGCACCGTGCAGGCGCAAGGTTCTTTGGCTCCTGTGCTGATTAAAGCAGGCGCTTTGGGCAATCAGCGGGACCTATTGGTGTCGCAACAACACCGCATGCTGATAAATGACTGGCGTATCGAATTGAACACGGACCACTCGGAAGCTTTGGCCCCTGCCAAACAACTTGTGAATGGCCAAGATATCACGATTCTGCCCGGCGGGGCCGTCACATATTTCCACTTGATGTTTGATCGGCATGAACTTGTCTGGGCCGAAGGGTGCCTGAGCGAGAGCTTTCATCCCGGAATCCTGGGGTGGAACAACCTGGATGATGCGGCACGTCAGGAAATTCTATCGCTGTTTCCCGAGCTCACAGCCAACGGAATCAGCGCCTATGGTCCAACTGCGCGCCCGTTATTGGCCTCGTACGAGACACGTGCGTCGGCAGCCTGACATCAGATGTCGGTGCAAGGCTTGCCTTGACCTCGCTTTCGTTCTCTTCTGTAGGTAGCCGATTAGGAACCTAAGCCATGCAGAAAGATAACCTGCCGGATGACGCGGGGCTGACAACTGAAGGTTACACAAGCCAAGGCAACGGCAGCATCTTGTTGATCGCCTGCGGTGCATTGGCGCGCGAGATTCTGGACATCAAAAAGCGCAACGGCTGGGATCATCTGGCTTTGACCTGTCTGCCCGCTATTCTGCATGTCTATCCGGAGCGGATCACGCAAGCGGTCGAAGATGCGGTCGCAAAACACAAAGACCAATACGACCAGATCTTCGTTGTTTACGCCGATTGTGGCACGGGCGGCCTGCTGGAAAAAGCCTGTGAGCGGTTAGGCGTTGAGATGATCAAAGGCCCCCACTGTTATTCTTTTTTCGAAGGAAATCAGATTTTCGCCGAGCGTGCAGAGGATGAGACCACCGCCTTTTATCTGACGGACTTTCTTGCCCGACAATTTGATGCATTTGTCTGGAAGCCCTTAGGTTTGGACCGGCACCCAGAGCTGCTGGACATGTACTTCGGCAACTACACTAAAGTGGTTTATCAAGCGCAAACTGACGACCCGAGCCTGACGGCACGCGCGCGTGAATGTGCCGAGCGGATGGGTTTGGCGTTCGAGCGACGTTTGACAGGCTACGGTGATCTGGAGACCACGATGTCAGATTGGGCCAATCGCCCGTCTAAAACATAAAATCACGCGTTTTCCTGCGCAACGTCCCGGATGCGTTCGATCATGGATCGCAGCCCGTTTGACCGTTGTGCAGATAAGTGGTCGTTCAACCCCAAGCGCGCCAGTTCTCCGCCGGCATCAACTTTTGGAACCTCTCCAACAGGCAAACCATTGTAGAGTGATCGCAGGACGGCAATCAGTCCACGCACGATCAGGGCGTCGCTGTCTCCGTCAAACTTGAACACGCCGCCTTCGATCATCGGATGCAACCACACCTGGCTTGCACATCCGTTTACTTTTGTTGCAGGCACCTTGAACGCATCGTTCAACGGCTCCATCGCTTTACCCTGTTCGATGACATGGCGGTACCGGTCTTCCCAGTCCTCCAGAAACTCGAAATCCTCGACAATGTCTTCAAAGGCGGGCGTTGCCATGGTGCGACGATCCTTCCGTTACGGTCACATTTGTGACCTATGCCGACGATAGGCGCCTGTCCAGCCCCCGGTGTGGCTTTTCAAGGCGCGGAAATTGCGCTAACCCATTGCTTGAATTCGTGCCAAAAGCTGTGGGTCTATGCAAAAAACTCTGTCTGTTCTGTTCGTCGCCGTCTTGACCCTGTCTGCCTGCAACAGTTGGCGCGACTCGCGGGTGAATCCTTCCAACTGGTTTGGGTCCAGTACGCCTGCCCCTGTCGAAACATCGCCAGACGACGCCGACGCGCTGATCCCGCAGCAAAGCGGCAAAGTAGGACTGTTTTCACGCCCAGAAGAAGAAGACCGAAGCGTCGCGATTGCCAAGATAGATGAACTTAGGATTGATGCGACACCCACGGGCGCGATCATCTACGCATCCGGCACCGCTTTGCGCCAAGGGGCATACGACGCCCAACTGGTGCCGGTAACATCGGAAGAGAATGAAAAAAATGGCGTTATGGAATTCACGTTTCGGGTGACCTATCCGACTTACCAGACCCGGCACGGTTCAGAACGGTCCCGGATGGTGTCGGATGCTATCAACATCTCGACTCAGGACCTGCAGACCGTTCGTCTGGTTCGTGTGGTGGGTCAGCAGAACGCTTTGGAATCGCGGCGTCGCTGAGTTTCGCTATAGCGAAACGACCTGAACCGTTTGCCCTTTGGCTGCCAATGCGATTTTGCCTTCGCACAGCTTAAGGGCATCTTCCCCAAACACCTCAAAACGCCAGCCGGACATCGCGGGAAGCTCGCGTTCCCCGGCTGCGATCTGATCAAGCTCGGAACTGGTTGCGATCAGTTTTGCCGCCACACCCGAGCTTTCGGTTTTCGATTTCAGTAAGACCCGCAGCAAGTCAGACAGGGCCGGATTGACCTTCAGCTTATCGCGGCTGTTGTCAACTTTAGGCATTTGTTCCGGCGGGCAGTTCACGCCGCGCTTTACCGCCGCAAGTATTCCGTCCGCAATCGCGCCCTTGCGCGCCTCGCGCAGCAAAAGACGTGACGCCCCCAGATCGGCAGGTGATTTTGGTTTGGTCGATGCCAGTTCGATCAGCGCATCATCTTTGAACACCCGATTGCGGGGCACGTTGTTTTGCTGCGCATGTGCCTCGCGGAATTTCGCCAGTTCGCGCACCACGGCTAAAAACTTGGCCGAGTTCGTCCGTGTTTTGACGCGCTTCCACGCATCTTCAGGCTGGATATCGTATGTCGCAGGTTGGGTCAGGGTTCGCAATTCTTCGGCCACCCAATGGCTGCGACTGGTTTTTTCAAGCTCGGCCGCAAGATGTTCATAGATTCGGCGCAGATGGGTAACATCCGCCAAGGCATAGGTTTTCTGCGCTTCGGTCAGAGGGCGTCGTGACCAATCGGTGAACCGAGAGGTTTTGTCGACACCCTGCTTGCAGATCTTGCGCACCAGCGTTTCATACCCAACCTGCTCGCCAAATCCGCAGACCATGGCCGCGACCTGAGTGTCGAACAACGGCTTGGGAAACACCTCGGCCTCGACCCAGAAGATCTCCAGATCCTGCCGGGCGGCGTGGAACACTTTGACCACGTTTTCATCTCGGAACAGCGTATAGAGGGGGTCCAGTGACAGACCATCGGCCAATGGGTCGACCAAAACCGCGCTGTCTTCATCTTCTGAGGGAACCGCCAACTGCACAAGGCAGAGTTTGGAATAGTATGTCCGTTCGCGCAGAAATTCGGTATCTACTGTGATATACGGGTAGTCCGCAGCAGCCTTACAAAATTCGGCCAGCTCTTGCGTCGTCTTAAGGGTTCTCATGCGCCGTACTATTCTTGCTCTTGTTATTTGAAATTGCCCGATTTTGCCTAGTCCCGAGCGATAGAGGCGACCATAGGACGAATTCTGTGCGTGTGTAAATCACCCACGAAATATCAAGGCAACAGAACGGGTGACCTGTTGCCTTCAGCATACCGCCGCAAAACAGCCGGGTACAATTTATGCTCCCACACCAACACGCGCGCGGCCAATGTGTCTGGCGTGTCATCCGGCTCGATCCCAAGGCGTGCCTGACCCAAGATGGGACCATCATCCAGCGCAGCTGTGACCTCGTGCACTGTACACCCATGTTCCGCATCCCCAGCCTCGATCGCGCGGGCGTGGGTATGCAGGCCTTTGTATTTCGGCAGCAACGACGGGTGGATATTCAGCATGCGTCCCTGAAATTGCGACACAAACCCACCGGTCAAAACGCGCATGAAACCGGCAAGGCAAACGATGTCAGGCTCCGCATCCAGCAGCGGCTTCGCCAATTCGACCTCAAATGCCGCCCGATCACCTTTGAACGGGCGATGATCGACAACAGCAGTGGGAAGGCCCCGATCGGCCGCTTTTTTCAGCCCACCAGCCGCTGCATCATTTGACAGGACCAGACAGGCGCGCGCGGGATGATCACCAACCATGCTGTCCACCAGAGACATCATGTTTGATCCACCGCCAGAAATCAGAATGGCGACGCGTTTATGGCTCACAACAGCTTGCCTGAATAGGCAACGCCAGTGGTTTCTGTGATTTCTCCAAGCCGTGAAACGGTTTCGCCTGCATCCTGCAGCAGCTGGATCAAATCTGCAGCACGATCTTCGGCGCAGACAAGGATCATGCCGATGCCGCAGTTGAACGTCTTCAGCATCTCAGCTTCGGCGATGCCCCCGGTCTGTGCCATCCAACCAAACACAGGTGGCAGATCCCAGGCGTTCAGATCAACCTGCGCACCCGGGCCTTCGGGCAGAACGCGCGGCAGGTTTTCGGTCAGGCCGCCGCCAGTGATATGTGCCAAGGCATGCACGCCCCCTGCCCGGATTGCGGCCAGCGCAGGCTTCACGTAAAGCCGCGTTGGCGTCAGCAGAGCCTCGCCCAGCGAACCGTCGCAAAAGGGGGATGCTGAATCCCAGTCCAGCCCGGACAATTCAACCAGTTTGCGAACCAGCGAATAGCCGTTGGAATGCACCCCGTTCGAGGCCAGCCCCAGCAGCACATCGCCTGCCTGAACACCGTCCGGCAGGTCCGCGCCCCGTTCCATCGCGCCAACCGAGAACCCTGCCAGATCGAAATCTCCGTCAGGGTACATCCCCGGCATTTCGGCTGTTTCGCCACCGATCAGGGCACACCCTGATTGTGCGCAGCCCTCTGCAATGCCTTCGATGATCCGGGCGGCAGTATCTGTGTCCAGTTTGCCGGTCGCAAAGTAGTCCAGAAAAAACAGCGGCTCGGCACCCTGGCAAATCAGGTCGTTGACGCACATGGCGACCAGATCAATGCCAACGCCATCCACGACTCCGGTATCGATCGCGATGCGCAGCTTTGTTCCAACACCATCCGTGGCACCGACAAGAATTGGGTCGTTGTAACCGGCAGCCTTCAGGTCAAACAAAGCGCCAAAGCCACCTAAGCCACTCATGACACCAGGGCGATTGGTCCGCTTGGCAGCGGGCTTGATCCGATCGACCAGCGCGTTGCCTGCATCAATGTCCACACCTGCATCGGCATAGGTGATTCCGTTCTTGCCCGCTGTCATGGTCAGTCCCTCATGAGTGCTTTGCAGCGCGAGTTAGTCGATTGCGCGCGCGCATGCAACGGTCAGGCTTGACGCGGGCGTTCACCGTGATACCCAAGGCGCTCAGGCGGGCCTGTAGCTCAATTGGTTAGAGCAGAGCGCTCATAACGCTTTGGTTGGGGGTTCGAGTCCCTCCGGGCCTACCAGAATCACTGCCAGACCAAAAGCTTGGCACACGTCTACCGATTTCGGTTCCGCTAGCGTCCGATAATAATATCAGCGCACAGCCCCCCCAATCGTTCGCTTTTGGCAAGGCGCAATATGCCGCCATGCGCGCGGGCAATATCGGCCACGATCGCCAAACCAAGACCGACACCGCTGCCCTGATTCTGATTGCGGGAGGGATCGAGACGGGTGAACGGTTTGACGGCTTCCGTACGCTGATCGGCCGGAATTCCGGGGCCATCATCTTCAACGCGGATACGTAAGGATTTAGGATTGAGGGTCAGGCTGACATCTGCCTTGGTGCCGTACCGAACCGCATTCCCGATCAGGTTTTCGACCGCTCTGCGGATCGCTGTGGGACGCAGCCTTACCGTCCCCTGCCCTTCAACACTCATCAGATCGGCCTCATACCCTGCCCGTTTGGCGTCATCGACAATGTGGCGCACAAAGGCTTCGGGCTGAACCTCTTCGGTTGCGCCATCAGCCGCCCCTCGTGAGAAATCCAGAAAAGCATCCAACAGAGACTGCATTTCAGTGACATCCTGCTGCAGCGGGGCGGCCTCCTCCTCGGGCAACATCGAAAGGCCAAGTTTCAACCGCGTCAACGGCGTGCGCAGATCATGACTGACACCGGACAACATCAGGGTTCGTTGTTCCATTTGCCGCTCGATACGTGCCCGCATGTCAAGAAACGCACTGCCCGCCGCCCGCACCTCGATGGCGCCACTTGGCGCGTATGGCTCTATCCGGCCACGCCCAAACGCCTGCGCCGCATTGGCCAGGCGCGTAATTGGACGCAGTTGATTGCGCATGTACAGGAAGGATATCGAGGTCATAATGATGGCAAAAAACACCATCGTTACAATCAACTGATGCGGTGCCGCTGGTGACAGCCGCCGCCGATCAAAGGTCAGCTGCAACGTCCCAAGATGCGTCGGTAAATACAGCCGGGCCTCTTGACTGCTGGGCAAGGCAACCGCAATCAGATCAGGCAGGTTGACCCGCAAATCAGTCTCAACCTGCGGCGCAATGAAATCATACCATCGACGTCGCCCGATATCCGGTTCTTCATTTATTCCCAGAAAACGGACTTGCATCTCAAGCGCAGCCAAGTCAGGCCGAACGGCTGCCAATGCCTGTTGCTGCGTCTCGGCCTCGTCCATGGCGTCGGTGACAAGGTTGACTTCGCGCGAAGCGGCGCGGGTCATTTGCGTCGTGACATCCTCTAAGTGTTTCTGCAGGAAGGCAATTCCCACGACCAGCAGCAGCACGATGACTGGCAAAACCAGAATCAATGCCGCCCTGACATACAGGCTGCGAGGCATATAGGGTTTGAGCCATTGCGTAGACATGCGCTAAACCTAGCGGGCCGCCCCGATAAGAGGAAGAGCGCAGAATGCAGGCACCTGATGATTTCAACCCACGCCCCGGCGCAGTGGTTGAATTGCAACCTGGGCTCAGACGTATTCTGGCCCCTAATCCGTCGCCGATGACCTATCGCGGCACGAACACATATCTGTTGGGGACACGCGACATTGCTGTCATCGACCCCGGCCCGCTAAGCGACGCGCATTTATCGGCGATCCTGGGAGCACTGCAGCCCAACCAGCGGATCAGCCACATCATTGTCACGCACAGCCATCTGGACCACTCCCCACTGGCCGCACCATTGGCGACCCGGGTCGGCGCACCGATCCTTGCCTTTGGCGGCCCGGAAGCCGGTCGCAGCGCAGTGATGACTCAATTGGCCGGGCATGGGCTGGCTGGAGGTGGTGAAGGCATCGACACCGCCTTTCGCCCCGATGTCGAAATCGGCGATGGCGAGGTGATTGAGGGCGATGGCTGGAACCTCGAAGTGATCCATACACCGGGCCATCTGGGCAATCACATTGCGCTGGCATGGGGTGATGTCTGCTTTACGGCGGATCACGTTATGGGATGGGCCAGTTCGCTGGTGTCACCACCGGATGGGGATCTGACCGATTTCATGGCGGCCTGCCATAGGCTGAGAGCGCGTGACTGGTCGGTGTTTCACACGGGGCACGGCGCACCGATCACCAATCCCGCCGGTCGGCTGGATTGGTTGATTCAACACCGATTGGGGCGCGAGGCTCAGATCCTATCCGCATTAGAGAACGCTCCGGGAACTGCGCGCCAATTGGCTGAACGCATTTACACGGACACCCCACCTGCCCTACTTCCTGCCGCCGAACGCAATGTCTTTGCCCATCTCGTTGATCTGGAAGGTAAATCCCAGGTTTTCCCTACGGGTGATCTGTCTGCAGAAGCAGTCTTTAGCTGCAGTTCCTAGCCGCAAAGGTTTTTTTGAAATTCACGCGCTTCTCCTCTGGACGTGTAGAATCCGGATTGCTATACGGCGCCAACCGTTCCGGCGTAGCTCAGCGGTAGAGCAGTTGACTGTTAATCAATTGGTCGTAGGTTCGATCCCTACCGCCGGAGCCAATTTCCCTACAGACCTGTACCGTCAAACGGCTGCAATTCTGCGTCTTGAGTACGGTCTGGTTCTTTCGTGAAAAAACTTATCCGCCCCCTCTGGACGCCGTGAAATCTGATTGCTATACGGCGCCAACCGTTCCGGCGTAGCTCAGCGGTAGAGCAGTTGACTGTTAATCAATTGGTCGTAGGTTCGATCCCTACCGCCGGAGCCATTCTTCCCCTAGTTTCAAGCTTCGCCCGTCAGCGTACTTTCGAAATCTGCACGCAGGTTACGTTTCAGCACTTTTCCAGTGGCATTCAGCGGCAATGCATCGACAAACACGACCTTGTCGGGGATTTGCCATTTGGCGATTTTGCCGTCGAAGAAGGCCAGCAGCTCTTCTTCGGTTGGGTCTTCGCCTTCAGCTTTGACAGCCACCAGCAGCGGGCGCTCATCCCATTTTGGATGCGGCACACCAACTACGGCTGCCGTTGCCAATTTGGGATTCGCGACGGCGATGTTTTCCAGCTCGACCGAACTGATCCACTCCCCGCCCGATTTGATGATGTCCTTGGATCGATCGCGGATCGTCATGTAGCCGTCAGGGTCCAATGTGGCAACGTCCCCCGTGGCAAACCAACCATCCTGCAGCAATCCCTGATCCTGAAGCTGGAAATAGCTGTCCAGCACCCAATGGCCGCGCACCATCAGATCACCCTGGGTTTCGCCGTCATGAGGCAAGTCGTTTCCGTCGTCATCAACGATCTTCAGCTCTACGCCATATGGTGGACGCCCCTGATTCTCTCGCAGCGTATTCTGAGCCTCAATCGGAAGATTACGGTGCTTGGCCAACGGGTTGTTGGTGGTGCCCAAAGGGCTCATCTCGCTCATACCCCAGGCATGAACCGTGTCGACATCATAGATTTCACGGAACGTCTCAATCATTGACGGCGGACAGGCGGCACCTCCGATCACCGTGCGTTCAAGGCTGGTCAGCGTGCTGCCTGATTTCGCCGCATGCGCCAGAAGGCCCTGCCAGATTGTTGGCACGCCCATTGCCAAGGTAACACCATAGGTGTCGATCAGATTGACCAGCGCTTCGCCATGTAGTCCCGGCCCCGGTAGCACCATCCGAGAGCCCGACATCGCACAGGCGTAGGGGGAGCCCCACGCATTCACATGGAACATCGGCACAACCGGCATAACCACGTCCATTGCCGAATAGCCAATGACATCGCGTGTGTTCGACCCAAAGCTGTGCAGAACTGTCGAGCGGTGAGAATACAACACGCCCTTGGGATTGCCGGTTGTGCCCGAGGTGTAACACAGGCTGGATGCAGTGTTTTCATCAAAGCTGGGCCATTCAAACCCAGCGCTACCGGTTTCGATCAGTTCTTCGTAGAATTTGACGCCGGGGATTTGCGCCGCGACATCCTCGTCCCGCGGGCCCATCAGCACGAAATGACGAACTTCGGTCAGGTGTTCCTGCAGGGCCGCGACCAGCGGGATGAACGTTGCATCAAAAAACAGTACGCGGTCCTGCGCGTGGTTGATGATGTATGTTAGTTGCTCGGGGAACAGACGCGGATTGACGGTATGACACACGTATCCCGCACCCGACGTGGCATAGTAGATCTCAAGATGACGTCTGTTGTTCCAGGCCAACGTGCCGATTCTGTCCTGCGGCTCTAGCCCCAGCTTGGTCAGGGCAGATGCCAGTCGCCGCGCATTGGTTGCAATCTCAGACCAGTTGGTTTGTGTGGCTGTGCCGTCTGTTTCGACCGAGATGATCTCTGCCTCGCCATGGTAGCGTTCGGCATGATCAATCAGCGACGAGATCAGCAACGGCTGCGTCATCATCTGTCCCAGCATGGACATCCTCCCCATTTGTCGCGGCGGCATTTTAAGCCAGCGCGCTAATATATCTGTCATCGACACGTAGGGGTGTTGCCCTACGGGTCAATCAAGACGTTTCCTCGGGAAGAACCCTGCCAATCATTTAATTGTCTGACAATAAAGAATGCAGCTTGCCGCTACGACAAATTGTGTTTTTTAACGCTAATCGCGATGCTTCAAAACATAGCCGACCAAGGCTGAGGTAGACCCGTCTTTACCCTCGGGGGCCTCGTCCCCCTCAACAATCGGACCCAATGAGGTCGCCAGTTCCTTGCCAAGCTCGACTCCCCATTGGTCAAACGAGTTGATCCCCAACAAGACACCTTCGACAAACACCCGATGTTCATACAATGCGATGATCTGACCCAACACGAACGGTGTAAGCTTTGGATAGATCAATGTGGTCGAGGGGCGGTTCCCGAGGAAGACGCGATGACGGGATTGTCGTTCCAATTCATCGCCTTGCAGGCCTTTCTTGGCCATACGTTCGCGGGCTTCGTCCAGCGAGCGTCCGCGCATCAGAGCCTCGGATTGTGCAAGGCAATTTGCCAGTAAAAGCCGGTGGTGATGGGTCAACTCGGGTTCGTGGCCTTCGGCCGCGACCATGAACTCGCAGGGGACTACGTCGGTTCCCTGATGGATCAACTGATAGAAGGCATGTTGCCCGTTCGTGCCCGGTTCCCCCCAGACAACCGGACCAGACGGCACGGTCAAAGAACTGCCGTCCATGGCAACGGATTTGCCATTTGATTCCATTTCAAGCTGTTGAAAATAGGCGGGTAGCCGCAGCAAACGCTGATCATACGGCAAAACCGCTCGGCTGGCGTGGCCCAGAACCTGCCGGTGCCAGATGCCGACCAGTGCGAACATTACCGGTACATTCTCTGCCCACTCGGCAGACCGGAAATGCATATCCATCGCCTGTGCACCACGCAGAAAGGCATCGAACGCGTTGGATCCAATGGCGATCATCACCGGGAGGCCAACGGGACCCCAAACCGAATACCGCCCGCCGACCCAATCGGCAAAGCCAAAGACCCGCTCTTCTGGAATGCCAAAGGCCAGCGTTTTGTCCAACGCGCTGGAAACGGCTGCGAACTGCTTGGCCGAATCTCCACCACCATCGGTCATCCAGGCGCGGGCCGTGCGCGCATTGGTCATGGTTTCAATCGTGGTGAAGGTTTTCGACGCCACGATCACCAGCGTGCGTGTCGGGTCCAATTGGCGCAACGTGTCCGCAATATGCGCACCATCAACGTTCGAGACATAATGCAGCCGCGGACCATCGTGATACGGGGCAAGCGCATGGGTCGCCATGACCGGTCCCAGATCCGAGCCGCCGATGCCGATATTCACAACATCGGTGAAGCCGCCCCCTGCGCCGGCTACGGTCCCGCCGCGCACCTGTTCTGCAAAAACGCGCATGCGCTGAAGCGTCTCCCGCACATCAGGCATGACATCTTGCCCGTCAACTGTGACCGGCCCGCCGTCGAGGTTGCGCAGCGCTGTATGCAAAACCGCACGACCTTCGGTTTCGTTTATCTTTTCGCCCGCGAACATCGCTGCACGTCGGTCACCCAAATCGGCCTCGTCGCACAACCGTATCAGGCCCGAACGGGCATCCTGAGAAATCTGCGTTTTCGAATAGTCGAACAGCAGATCGCCTGTAGAGGCTGAGAAGTTTTGTGCGCGGTCTGGATCGGCATCGAACAGATCCAGAATGCGGCGATCGCTCTGCGATGCCGCCAGTGATTTTAGAGTGTCCAGTTGCATGTTCTCACTCCGCCCAGTGCACCGTAATGCCGCTCATCACCGCAGCGATCGGGGCCTCTTCGGGTGGCAGGGACATCGCCCGTTCCAACGCGTCGCGCTTTGCAGCCCCGAGTATAATCAGATGCTTCGACAATGCCCCGTCCAAAACAGGTGCTGTCAGCGTAATACGGGGTTCGGGCTGCACCTCGGTCCGGGCCACGGCCAGGGTCGGCGCATGGCTGTCGAACGCGGTTTCCAGCCCGTCCATCCCCGGGAACAGCGATGCTGTGTGCATGTCCTCCCCCATACCCAGCACCAGAACTGAAAGCGGCAGGATCGGGGCAATCAGGGATTCGATTTCGGGCAAGCCCGCGTCGGGATCCGTACCAGCCACGTAAAGCGGCACATATTGCGCCACCGAGGCGCGATTGGTCAGCAAACGATCACGGATCAATCGCTCGTTCGACCGCTCATGATCAGCAGGAACACAGCGCTCGTCCGTTGGCAAAACACGCACCCGATCCCATTGCAGATCAGCCGCACACAGACCGTCAAACACCGGACCCGGCGTCGTTCCGCCCGGAACCGCCAGCGCCACCGTTTCATCATGCAGCAATGCAGCTTCAAGCTCGCCCGCCAGTTGGTTTGCGACATCGATGGCCAGCATGTCCCGGTCAGCATAATCTTTTATTTTCATGGCTTTATTCCTTGCCAGAGGCGACCGTCACGTTTCATCAACAGCTCGGCGTCGCCGGGACCTGTGCTGCCGCTTTCATAAGGTTTGGGCACATCGCCGCGTGCTTGCCAGCCTGCAATCACAGGATCGGTCCAGGCCCAGGCAGCCTCGACCTCATCGCCGCGCATAAACAAGGTCTGGTTGCCCCGGATCACATCCATGACGAGGCGCTCGTAAGCGTCGGGTGGGTCCTGGTTTTCGGGGCCCAACGCTTCGGCAAAGCTCATGTCCAGCGGTACGTCGATCAGGCGCATGCCGCCCGGCCCCGGTTCCTTGATCGTCACTTTGAGGGTGATCCCCTCATTCGGTTGCAAGCGGATCGATAACGCATTGGCGTGACGCCCCGCCTCTTCGCCAAAAATCGAGTGTGGCGCGTCCTTGAACATCACGTTGATCACCGAAGATCTAGCCACCAGCCGTTTCCCCGTGCGCAAGTAAAACGGTGTACCCGCCCAACGCCAATTGCTGATATGGGCCTTTAACGCCACATAGCTTTCGGTGGTTGAACGCGGATTGCCCACAACCTCGCGATAGCCGAGCCCGTCTGGACCGGGTGCAAATTGCCCACGCACAATGTGATGCGGCTCTACCGGATCCAGTGCCCTGATAACTTTCAGCTTTTCATCTCGCACCGCGTCAGGATCAAACTTCGCTGGCGGCTCCATCGCGATCAGACACAGCAACTGCATCAGGTGGTTTTGCACCATGTCGCGCATCGCGCCCGAGCGTTCATAATACTCCTCGCGCCCATCGATACCGACAGTTTCGGCCACCGTAATCTGGATGTGGTCCACGTATTGGCTGTTCCATAGCGGCTCGAACAGCATGTTGCCAAATCGAACAACCATCAGGTTCTGGACGGTTTCTTTCCCAAGGTAATGATCAATACGATAGATCTGCCCTTCGTCGAAATGCGCAGCCAAAGTCGCGTTCAAGGTGCGTGCGCTGTCCAGATCATGCCCAAACGGTTTTTCGACCACAATTCTGGTATGCTTAGTGACCATGTCATGTGCCCTGATCCGTTCCGCCAAGGGGCCAAACAGACTGGGACCAACCGAGAAATAGAAGGCGCGGATGCGGTCGTCTTTCAAACGCCCGGCCAGATTCGCCCATCCGTTTTCCGACATTGCGTCCAGCGGAACATAGTTAATGCGCTGCAGAAACCCGCTAAGCGTTTCGGTGTCTTTCGATCGGTTTGGCACATGTTCGTGCAAAGATCGCGCAACGATCTCGCGGAACTTATCCGGGCTGTGATTGCCCCGTGCTGCGCCGATGATTTGCACATCGGCGGGCCACTGACCGGCGCAATACCGGCGAAACAACGCAGGCAGGATCTTGCGTTGCGCCAGATCGCCGGTGCCGCCGAAAATGACCAGATCAAATGGGTCAACAGGTATGACGCGAGAAACCATGAGTTGTCCTTACCTTGCCCCTATCCGCATGTCCAATGTTAGCGCCACCATTTTCGTATTTCTTTCTCTCATCAAAACTCTGTCAGAACCGGTGCGCCGCCCTTACTTAAACCGCAACAAACAGCTAAGTCTGTTCAACCACTTACAAGAACCGGATCCGGGAATGAAAGACAACGCACCTCAACTTGCCAATATCGGCAAGTTTCAGAACAAATTGGTGACAGCAGATGGTCAGACCCGAGCGTCAGTTGCACTGACCAACCCCGAGACGCTTTGGTTCAACACCGGCACGTTGTGCAACATTGAATGCGTGAATTGCTATATCGAAAGCAGCCCGACCAATGATGCTTTGGTTTACATCACCGCGCAGGAGGTCACCGAATACCTCGACCAGATCGAAGACCGAAACTGGCCGGTCCGCGAAATCGGGTTTACGGGTGGCGAGCCCTTTATGAACCCCGAGATGATCGAGATCACCCGCGCCGCGCTTGAGCGAGGGCATGAGATTCTGATCCTGACAAATGCAATGCTGCCCATGATGCGTCGCAAGATGCGCGAGGGATTGTTGCAGCTGCAAAAAGACTACAACGATAAGTTAGCTCTGCGCATTTCCGTCGATCATTACCGTCCCGAGTTGCATGATGACGAGCGCGGCAAAGGCAGTTTTGCAAGGACTCTGGCTGGCATGGAATGGCTGCGTGACAATGGGTTCAGGATGACTGTGGCCGGGCGCACCGTGTGGGGCGACTCAGACCGTGAAAGCCGCGAGGGATACGCTGCATTCTTTGCCGAACATGGCTTCGACATCGACGCTCATAACCCGGGTCAGACGGTTTTGTTTCCTGAAATGGATGAAACGGTCGAAGTGCCTGAGATCACAACAGCCTGCTGGGGCATCCTCAACAAATCCCCGGACGCCATTATGTGCGCTAGCGCCCGAATGGTGGTAAAACGCAAAGGTGCAGACAGCCCGGCGGTTCTTGCCTGTACGTTGCTGCCCTACTCGCCAGAATTCGAACTGGGCACCACCCTGGCCGAGGCCGAGGCGGATGTGCACCTGAACCACCCGCATTGCGCCAAGTTCTGTGTTTTGGGCGGCGCAAGTTGTTCGGGCTGACCGTCAGTTGACCCTGAATTCGCCCACTACATTGCGCCATTCCCCTGGCGCGATCATCTTTCGATGCGAAAACTTGACAGAATGCAGTGGCCCTTCAATTTCGCGCTGCCAATATTCGATGAATTCAAAAAGTTTCGGGTGGTCCGGGGCAAGATCGTAATCCTGCCAGATGAACGTGTTCAAGACGTGGATGTAGTCGGGCATATGATAGAAGAATTCCGCCGTCGTCAGCCCATATCCCTTTAGCATCAATTCGGTTTCGCTTTGCTCCATTCTGACCTCATATTCCTTGTAAGGTCTCTTCAGCGTACCACGAAATCTTTCTAATTCGTATAATAACAATATGTTACATTCCCGCGAACGCTCAATGGCGGGGCAAACCGGTTGCTTGCTTGCACCTTATGTGCCGGGTCTGATAAGGTGTATCCACAAGATATAGTCCCAGAACAATAAGCGGGCAGTTTACGTGAGCGATACGCCAGAAATCCCTGAAAACATGGATGAAACCCCACCCGAGCGCCCCGTATACGATGGCCCGACGGTCTCAATCGAATCCGAAATGCGCACGTCCTATCTGGACTATGCGATGTCAGTCATCGTGTCGCGCGCGATTCCCGACCTGCGGGACGGTCTGAAACCGGTGCATCGGCGTATCCTTTATGCAATGCATGAGACGGGAAATACCCATGACAAGTCATACCGCAAATCGGCCCGTCCGGTTGGCGATGTGATGGGTAAATACCACCCGCATGGTGACAGTGCGATTTATGACGCGCTGGTGCGGATGGCGCAGGATTTCTCGATGTCACTGCCGCTGTTGGATGGTCAGGGCAACTTTGGTTCGATGGACGGCGATAACCCGGCGGCCATGCGTTATACCGAAGTGCGCATGGACAAGCCGGCCGCGTCCCTGCTGGCCGATATCGAAAAAGACACGGTCGATTTTCAGGACAATTATGACGGCAAGGACAAGGAACCAACCGTCCTGCCCGCCCGCTTCCCGAACATGCTGGTCAATGGTGCCGGTGGTATCGCTGTTGGTATGGCGACGAACATCCCACCGCACAATCTGGGCGAAGTGATTGATGCCACGCTGGCCTTGATCGATGACCCGGATCTAACCAGCGAACAGCTGATTGATTACGTCCCCGGCCCCGACTTCCCGACCGGCGGTGTGATGCTGGGCCGGTCCGGCGCACGCAAGGCCTATCTGGAGGGTCGCGGCAGCGTCATCATCCGCTCCAAGACCCGCGTCGAGGAGATACGCAAGGATCGGTATGCGATTGTTGTCGACGAGATCCCGTATCAGGTGAACAAGGCCGCAATGATCGAAAAGATCGCTGAGGCCGTGCGCGAAAAGCGCATCGAAGGCGTCAGCCACGTACAGGACGAATCTGACCGCAATGGTGTGCGCGTCGTTGTTGAACTGAAGCGTGATGCGACACCCGAAGTTGTTCTGAACCAGCTTTTCCGCTTTTCTCCGATGCAAACCTATTTCGGTTGCAACATGTTGGCGCTGAATGGTGGGCGTCCAGAGCAATTGACGCTGCGCCGGTTCCTGACCTCGTTCATCGACTTCCGCGAAGACGTTGTAGCCCGCCGTACCGCATATCTGCTGCGTAAGGCGCGAGAACGCAGCCACATTCTATGTGGTCTGGCCGTGGCCGTAACCAATATCGATGAAATCGTTACCACAATCCGTCAATCGGCTGATGCGTCTGAAGCCCGTGAAAAGCTGATGACCCGCCGCTGGCCAGCCCAACCGATCCTGGAATACATCGCCCTGATTGACGACCCGACCCACACGGCAAACGAGGACGGTACCTATAACTTGTCTGAAACTCAGGCCCGCGCCATTCTGGAGTTGCGGCTGCAGCGCCTGACACAGATCGGCGTGAAAGAAGTCACCGACGAGTTGGAAGAACTGGCGGTTAAGATCAAGGAATACCTTGAGATTCTGGGATCTCGCGAGCGTATCATGTCGATCATTGGGGACGAGCTGCGCGAGGTTCGCGAGCAGTTTTCCGTGCCTCGCCGCACCGAAATTGTCGACTGGTCCGGCGACATGGACGACGAGGATTTGATCGAACGGGAAGACATGGTCGTCACCATCACCTCGGGCGGTTACATCAAACGTACGCCGCTGGCCGATTTCCGCGCTCAAAAGCGGGGCGGCAAGGGTTTGTCCGGAATGCAGACCAAGGAAGAGGACGTGGTTACGAACCTCTTTGTGGCAAACACTCATACTCAGCTTCTGTTCTTCACCACGGATGGGATGGTTTACAAGCTCAAGACGTGGCGCCTGCCGCAGTCCGGCCGCACCGGCAAGGGCAAGGCAATCGTCAACATCCTTCCCATCCCGACAGGTGTATCCATCGCGGCAATCATGCCGGTGGATGTCCCGGATGAAGAATGGGAAAACCTGCAGATCGTCTTTGCCACCAGCGCAGGCGATGTCCGCCGCAACCGTCTGTCAGACTTCACCAATGTCCGCCGCAACGGCAAGATCGCGATGAAACTGCCCGAGGATATTGAACTGGTAAACGCCCGTATCTGTTCCGAAGATGAAGACGTGATGCTGGTAACCAATTCCGGGCGCGCCATTCGCTTCCGCACCACGGACGTGCGGGTCTTCAACTCGCGCGAATCCACCGGTGTACGTGGCATCAAGCTGTCAAATGGTGATCGCGTCGTATCGATGTCGGTGATCCGTCATTTCGAAGCCACGCCCGAGGACCGGGCCGCCTATCTGAAGATGCGCCGCGCCGTTGCCGGATTGACGGACGAAGACTCGGGTGAGGACGAAGACGCAGCCGCAAGCAGCGATTTCAGCCAGGAAAAATACGCCGAAATGTCAGCAGTAGAAAACCTGATCCTGACCATTACATCCGGTGGTGCGGGCAAGCTGAGTTCCAGCCACGACTACCCCGTCCGCGGTCGCGGTGGCATGGGTGTCACCGCCATGGATAAAGCCATGCGTGGCGGTGAACTGGTCGCGTCGTTCCCGGTTGAGATCGATGATCAGATCATGTTGGCGACCTCTAAAGGCCAATCCATTCGCGTTCCGGTCGACGGAATCTCGTTCCGGTCCCGGTCTGCGGGGGGCGTAAAGGTCTTCAACACCGGCAAAGGCGAAGAAGTCGTCAGCGTCGCCTGGATTGCGGATCAGGGTGAGGACGACGAACCCGAGGTCTAAGTGGCTTTGCACTGATGAAACAATGGCGTCGCGTTCCAAATGCGGCGCCTTTTTTGTTCAGCTCACAAGCGTGTCCTCAATGGCCCAAAGGCGGTCCTGGCCCCAGATACTTTGTCCGGATACCCGAAAGCTGGGAACGCCCCACAACCCGATCTCCTGCAACCTATCCTGATTTTGCGCGACGCGCGTGCGCCAGTTCTGTTTGGTTAGCTCTTGCCTCGCGATGTTCCAATCCAGCCCAGCCTGCCCAACTATTTGCGCCAACCCTTTGTCCGTCGAGGCATCCAACCCCTGCGACCATACCCCTCGCAAAAACGCCGAACAGTATTCGGCCATTCGCCCTGGTGCCTCAGCATGATCAAGCAGGGCATACCCACGCTCGACTCCTGCCCCAAGCGGGTCGCAAATACGCCCGAACGGCACATCCAATCGTCTGGCCTCGCGGGCGCAATCAAGCAGGATATATGACGATTTCGCCTTGGGAACCGGCAATCCACGCATCAACATTGGTAGAACCGGGCGCAGGACCAAATCCGCACCGCTGCGTTTGGCCAAGTTCCGAACACGATCAAAGGCCAGATAAGAATAAGGACTGCGGTATGAAAAGAAGAACTCAATCGCCTGCCCTTCGGCATGGATATCCCGCAGGTCTGGCACTGGGATCAAAGGCGGCAAGTCAGCACCCAGCTCCGCGCTCTGCAAACGGTCTTCAAGATAGTGGAGCCGATCAACACCCCAGTACCATTCACCACCATAGTAAAAAGTGCCGCCCATATAATGCCCGAACGAGGACAATTGATGGTCGCCATTTGCCTTGGCGGACAACGGGTCGGCCCCTTTCCATTTGGACATATCCCCTCCCGCCCAAAGCTCCCGGCTGATGTCGGCAACGCTGCTCAGGAAATCTCCGTCCTCAAGCTTTGCTGCCAAAGCCTGTTCCGCTCGCGATACCGCATCCGGGTCTGGTTTGGTCGACGAATGCCCCGCCAGGCCGAGTTTTCGGGCCAGTCTCCTCGAATCGTCCAGCGCATTTCGGTGATGTGCCACGGGGTCTGGGACCGCATCTGTTGGCGGGCCAGAGATCAAGTACGGGCGCACAGCGATCCGGTACCTGTTCTGAAATCGCTGCAGTATCTGCGCGGTCAGATGGCAATAGGGGTCCACGGCATCGTGAAAATAATGCACCACATGCGGTTGTCGCATGACTTGCCGCTTGCCCTCATGGAAAATCCTTCGGGCGCGTAGCAATTTGCGGCTGGTCAGCGCCACGGCCAGTCGGGATTTTACATGTGTATCAAAGGACAAGGTGATCCCTCCGTTTGGGATCACCCTATTCGCATTCCGTTCAAACCCAAGCTGAAAACACGTGGATGTGACGTAACGAGATGAGCCTTACAGCTCGTAAATCCCGCCAAATTTCTGTTCCAGATAGGCAAGCAGCGGTTCCGGTCCCGGCTCGACCCCGCTGGCGCGTTGGATCACATCGCGTGGCGCGTATAACCCGCCAAAACGCTGCACGTTTTCACGCAGCCAGTCTGTTGCGCCAGTGGTGTCGCCTGCGGCCAGTTGTTCGTCCAACTGTGGCACTGCATCAGACAAGGCCTGATACAGACATCCGGAATAGACATTGCCCAGCGAATAAGTCGGGAAGTAGCCAAACAAGCCGACCGACCAGTGCACATCCTGCAAGCATCCGTTCGACGGCTTGTCGACGGCATAGCCAAAGTCAGCCGCGAACCTATCATTCCAGGCGGCTTCCAGATCGCTTACCGGCAGATCGCCAGCCATCAATGCACGTTCAAGATCAAACCGCAGCATGATGTGCAGGTTGTATTGCACTTCATCCGCCTCGGTCCGGATATAACCGTTATGGACCCGGTTCACCGTCGCGTAGAAGGCATCAGCGTCGGCAATGCCGAAATCGCCGAATGCATCATTCATTTGCCCGTAAAGCCAGCCGGTAAAGGCGCGCGAGCGGCCCAGTTGGTTTTCGTAGATCCGGCTTTGGCTTTCATGCACCCCCATCGACACGCCACTGCCCAAGGGTGTCAGCGCGTAGGTCGGGTCAATGCCTTGTTCATAGGCCGCGTGGCCGACCTCGTGGATGGTGGAGTAGAAACAGTTGAACGGATCAGTGGCACTGGTCCGCGTGGTGATCCGCACATCGGACCCACTGCCCGAGCTGAACGGGTGCACCGCCTTGTCTACACGTCCCCGGTTCAGATCATAACCAAAGGCCACCGCCAGTTTTTGCGACAGACGCATCTGATCCAGTTCATCAAACGACCCTTGCAGCGCTTGCGGTGCTGACTTGTCCAAAACAGCAGCCCGCAACGCAACCAGCCTAGGGCGCATCTGATCAAAGATGTCCGCGATCTGTCCGCCGGTGGTGTAGGGCTCATAATCCTCGACCATCGCGTCGTAGATGTTGCCGCCCTGCGCCAGCGCTGCGCCCTCTTCACGTTTAAGTGCTACAACCTCTTCCAACACAGGCAAGAAAGCGGCGACATCTTCGTCTGCGCGCGCCTGCGCCCACTTGCCTTGCGCGGCTGATGTGACCCGCGCAATGGCTTTGGCCAGATCGGCAGGCACTTTGATCGTCCGCTCATAAGACCGTCGGATTTCGCGCAGTTGTGCCTGGCCAGCCTCGCATGTCGGTTTGGCCTGATCCAGCCATGCTGCTACGCGCGGGTCAGATCGTCGCGCGTGCAGCACGGCCTCGATCGCAGCCATCTCTTCCGCGCGCTGAGGGGCTGCGCCGCGCGGCATCACTGTTTCCTGATCCCAGCCCAGCCGCCCGGCAATCTGTCCAAGGGCCGAGGTTTCGCGTTGATAGGCCATCAGGTCGTCAAATGCAGTCATCAAGTCATGCTCCACGAAGCGAGGTTGCGATAGGATAAGCGGTCAGGAAGCGTGCGCGCAGGATCAGCGCCCAGACAACAACCGCAAGGAATTGGTGGATAATGGCGATCTGCCATGGCGCGCCATAAACAACGGTCAGAATCCCAACCACGACTTGCAGCGACAGGGCTGCAAAGGCCGCGTTGAAGGCAAAACGTGTCTGCGGATGGGCGCTGGAACTGCCGCGCCGCCACACCACAATACCGAAGGCAAACAGAAAATACCCGGCACAGCGGTGGATAAACTGCACCAGACCGGGGCTTTCGAAAAAGTTTCGCCACATCGGCTCCAGCATCGTGGCATCGGGCGGTAGGATTTGCCCCCCGATCAGCGGCCAGTCGGTATAAGATCGCCCGGCGTCGATCCCGGCAACCAGCGCGCCAATGAGTATTTGTAAAAAAGCGAAATGCATCAGGCCTGTGGACAGCGAGAAGAGTTTAGCCTCTTTCGCGCGCCGCGCCTGCATCAAGTCGCGTTCGTCGCGGCCCAGTTCAAAGATGTACCACGCCAGAAAACCAAGAATGACAAAGGCCAGGCCCAGATGCGTGGCAAGACGATAGCTGGCCACAGCGGTCATCCCCTCGCCCTGCGTTACGCCGGACGCGACCATCCACCAGCCGACCGCGCCTTGCGCACCACCCAGAACGCCGGGGATCAGCAATTTGCCAGCCCATCCGGTTGGAATTTTCCGCGCAATCAGGAAACCGAAGAAGCCGATTGCCCAGACCAAACCGATCACACGGCCCAATTGGCGATGACCCCATTCCCACCAATAGATGGTTTTGAAATCTGCCAGTTCCATCCACTGGTTCTGAATCCGCCACTGGTCGATTTGTTTGTACTTGTCGAACTCAGATTGCCAGTTGGCCTCGGACATCGGAGGGATCGCCCCGGTGATCGGACGCCATTCAGTGATCGACAAGCCACTGTCCGTCAGACGGGTGAGGCCGCCCACCGCGATCATCACGACAACCAAGGCAAACAGGATCATCAACCAGACGCGAATAGCCCCGCGCGCGCCACCGCGACCTTTGTCGATCATGCCAGGCTGAACCGCCTGTTGTTTTTCTGTGTCTGAGACGTCTTCGAAGATGCTGCGCTTACCGCTCATGCCGTCCTCTTCCTGCCTTGGATTTTTTGCAAGCTAGGGCCATGGGCGACCAAGGTCCAGCCTCAGCCCCTGTCCTTCCAGCGGACCATCTGCCGCATCACCCCGTGCAGCATCTGCACATCCGCCCGCGTCATCCGCATCCGCGACCACAGATTGCGCAGGTTGACCTTCATGCTTTCGGCCTTTTCAGGGGGATAAAAGAACCCGGCCTCGTCCAACCGATCCTCGTAATGCTCGACCAGTTTTTCTACCTCAATGCCGGTGGCCCAGTCGCCTTTTCCCAGATCAGTGGACTCATGCTCCACGACGCCAGACTGGCGCATCCATTCATAAGCGGTCAGCAACACACATTGCCCCAAGTTCAACGAAGCATATTCCGGATTCACGGGAACCGAGATAATGGCGTTGGCCTTGGCGATATCCTCGTTTTCCAGCCCGGCCCGTTCGGGACCAAACAAGACCGCGACTTTCTCGCCCGCCGCAACTTTGTCAGCTGCGAGTTGCATGGCGTGTTCGGGGCTGAATACCGGTTTGGTCAACCCGCGCTGGCGAGCAGTTGTGGCAAAAACATAAGTGCGATCACCAAGCGCGCCGGACAGATCGTCAAACAGCTGCGCCTCGTCCAGCAAACGACCCGCGCCGCTGGACATGGCCACCGCCTTGGGGTTCGGCCATCCGTCCCGGGGGGCCACGATCCGCATCCGATCCAGACCAAAGTTCCACATCGCCCGCGCCGCGGCGCCGATGTTTTCGCCCATTTGCGGGCGTACAAGCACGAATGAGGGCTGGGATCTGTCGCTAGGCATCATTCACTCCAAAAGTTCCGCTTGCTCTAATCCCGTCAACACGACAGAGCAAGCCACCCTGACCGTCAAATCCCACAGCCGCAGGCATAAAAGTTTGCTTCCCCGCCGCAATCCGCTAAACCGCGCCAAAGACTGACAGCGAAGGACGCGCCAATGGACACCGCCGAGCAGCCGCAGATTTACCTGATCACGCCGCCAACCGTCGCGCTCAGCACGTTCCCGGACCAACTGGCCCGCGTTCTGGATGGGGCCGAAATAGCCTGCATCCGATTGGCGCTGGCAGGCAATGATGAAGACGCCATTTCCCGCGCTGCCGACGCCTGCCGCGAGGTCGCCCATGCGCGCGACGTGGCATTGGTGATCTCGAATCATGTTCTACTGGCGCAAAAGCTTGGTTTGGACGGGGTGCATCTGGATGACGCCGCGCGATCTGTCCGTGCGGCCCGCAAGGAACTGGGTACAGATGCCATCGTCGGCAGCTTTTGCGGCACGTCCAGCCATGATGGCATGACAGCAGGCGAAGCTGGTGTGGATTATGTGGCTTTTGGTCCGGTGGGAACGTCTTCACTGGGTGACGGTACGCTGGCCGAAAAAGACCTTTTTCAGTGGTGGTCCGAGATGATCGAGGTTCCGGTTGTGGCCGAAGGTGGTCTGACCCCGGAATTGATCCGCGATCTCAGCCCCTGCACCGATTTCTTTGGAATCGGGGATGAGATCTGGTCGAGCGATGATCCTGCGGGAGCTTTGAACGCCCTGCTGGCTAACGTGCCCTAGCCAAATAGCCACGGCTCGACTGTTAAAAACACGCCGACACCTGCAATCACCATCGAAGCCAGGATCGAAGCCCGGCCCTGTAAGCGGTGCGATCCGCCGGTGATCACGACGGATGCTGCAAAGGCCGCAAAAGCAACGGCACACAGGGCCAACACGGCCCCGCCCGCAAACCCCAATATCGCCGGAGGCAGATGGTTCGGTGGCACACCAATCTTGGTCAGGGCAAAGGTCAACGCCAGCCCCAGAAGCAGTCCGGCCGCAAAAACGGCGATCACGCGCAGGATCTGCATTCGCCGAGAGATCAGGTTCCACACCGCCAGACCAACGATCGCCAAGGACTGCGATGCGGCAGCCGCAGAAATGCTCAGGGCGTCGAGCGCTCCGGCACCCAATCCAATCACGATCCCCAGCGAGAAGAAAAGCAGTTGCATCAAAAACGGGCGCAAATTCAGCGACAGAAACACCAGCGTAAGGACAAGCAATATTGGTTTGGGGCCGCTGGTCAGAACCTCTGAGAGACCCTTGGGAACAAACGTCCGCAGGGTTTGTTCGGTGGTCAGGGCCGCCCCACCCTGAAGCGGAATCACCGGAGTCGTTTGCCCACCGATCAAGTACCCCGTGTAGGGGGCCGAGACGCGTTGCTGCTTGATAACCGCTGACCCGCTGCCATCAGGCCAAGTCAGTCGAAACCCGGAAGCACCTTCGGGCAGAGGCGCCGTCAACAACAGCTTTGAAACCCGCACCGTTTCGGGATCGCCGACAACAGGGATACTCACGCCTTCATAAGACAAAACAACCGGGCCCGCGACATCGACCTGCAAGGTTTGCATCCACGGTTTGGCGAAGGCTTTCACCTTTGGCTCTAACTCGGACGACACCAATTGGCGCAAATCCTTGTAGTGACGGTTGTCGTCAAAACCGGTCGCGCTTTGCGGATCAATTCCGGCCAGAAACGCTTCGGCATTCAGGCTGATGTCCAGAAACAAAGTGTCTGACTTTGTCCAGACTTCGACAATAGTCGGTCCCGGAGATTGCGCGAGAGCGAAGCTTGGAAGCAGGGCCACAACACTCAACACCAGAACTTTCAAACGGCTGAGGATGGCAGGTTTGAAACCATCTCTCATAAGAAACGCTCCGGGCTACAAATCAAATCATCAAACATTTGGCCCGAGTGTGTTTCCGAAACAAGGTGATCGCAAGCCCAAAGCACCGCGCAGGCGGGTCCCCACCGGGAATCTCCACGGACAGCGACTTCTCACTTGCACGGGCATCAGGGCTGCGGCATGACAGCACGATGACTCAGAACAGCGAAATCCTGTGTATCGGCTCGGTCCTGTGGGACGTGATCGGACGATCTGCCAGCGCCATGCGGCAAGGATCAGACGTACCGGGGCGGATCACCCGCCTGCCCGGCGGCGTGGCAATGAACATTGCCATGACATTGGTGCGATTTGGCATGACCCCGACCCTGTTGACCGCCATTGGCCGCGATCCCGAAGGCGATGAATTGGTCCATTCTTGCGCCCGGTTGGGCATGGTCACGGATCACATTTACCGCTCCCAAGACCTGCCAACCGATCGCTACATGGCGGTCGAAGGTGCCAATGGCTTGATCGCGGCAATTGCCGACGCTCATTCCTTGGAAGCTGCCGGTGCCAAGATTCTGCGCCCGTTGATGCACGGGCCTTTGGGGCACGAGAACACGCCTTTCGAAGGGCCGATCGCACTGGACGGCAATCTGACATTAGATTTGCTGGAAGAGATTGCGCAAAGCCCGGCATTTGCCCGTGCCGATCTGCGCGTGGCCCCCGCCTCACCCGGTAAAGCCGAGCGCCTGCAACCTTTCCTTAAACACGCCCGCGCCACGCTCTATGTAAACTTGGAAGAGGCCGGTCTGCTGTGCCAGCGCGAATTCGAAGATTCGGAAAGCGCTGCCAAAGGCTTGCTGGACCGCGGCGCATTGCGTGTGCTGGTCACCGATGGCGGCAGTTCAGCAACCGTAGGAACGGCTTCGGGCGTTCTGACGCAAACTCCGCCGTCCGTCCTTGTCACACGCGTGACAGGTGCTGGCGATACTTTCATGGCAGCCCACATCGCTGCCGAAGCCAGTGGCGAAGACAACGACACGGCTCTCAAACGCGCTCTGCATGCAGCCGCAACTTATGTTTCCGGAGAAACCCCACTGTGATCGACATTCAATATTCCGCCGAGGTCCGCACCGCCAAAGAGGCTGGCCAGCCGATCGTCGCGCTTGAAAGCACCATCATTACGCATGGCATGCCCTATCCGCAAAACATCGAAGTCGCGGCACAGGTTGAACAGGACATCCGCGATGCCGGCGCCGTTCCCGCCACCATGGCGGTGATCGAAGGCAAGCTGCATGTGGGGCTTGAGGCCGACCAGTTGAAGGCCCTTGGGCAAGCCCAAGGCGTGGCAAAAATCTCGCGCGCGGATATGGCGGCGTGCATGTCTGCAGGCGGCACCGGTGCAACAACGGTCGCGGCCACAATGATCGCCGCCAACTACGCAGGCATCGAGGTGTTTGCCACTGGCGGCATCGGCGGGGTGCATCAGGGTGCGGAGACCTCATTTGATATCTCCGCTGACCTGCACGAATTGGGTCAAACCCCTGTCACGGTGGTGGCTGCTGGCGCCAAAGCCATCCTTGACCTTGCCAAAACGCTTGAGGTTTTGGAGACGCTGGGCGTGCCAGTCATCGCACATGGTCAGGACGCGTTTCCCGCCTTCTGGTCTGCCAAGTCGCCCTACAGCGCGCCCTTGCGCATGGACAGTGCCGAAGACATCGCCCGGGCGCATGCTACCCGTCGCGCCCTTGGGTTACCGGGCGGGCAGCTGGTCGCCAATCCGATCCCGGTCGCAGATCAAATCCCGGCCGAGGAACTGGCCCCGATCATCGCATCCGCGCAAGCAGATGCGGACGCGCACAGAATTACCGGAAAGGCCGTCACACCCTACCTGTTGCAGCGGATCTACGAAAAAACCGAAGGCCGTTCATTGACGGCCAACATCGCGTTGGTGCGTAACAATGCCCGGCTGGCAGCTGCCATCGCCAAGGCGCTGGCGAAGGGCATGTAGGTCTGACCTATTGCACTAAGGCTGCGGATTGCCTACCTAAATCTGCAAACCACTCGGAACTGCAATGAACACACCCTTCGACGAAGAACCCCAACGCCGCCCTGGCCTTTTCGCACGGTTCCGTGCGTCTTTCCTGACGGGCATCGTCGTCATCGCGCCGGTGTGGCTGACGATCTGGCTGATCTGGTCCGTCGTTGGCTGGATCGACAGCGCTGTGTTGCCGCTGATCCCGCACCAGTTCCGGCCCGAGCAATATGTCGGCATCAACCTGCGCGGTGTCGGCGTCGTTTTCTTTCTGATCTTTACAGTGCTTGTTGGTTGGGTGGCCAAAGGCATTCTGGGGCGGTCGCTGATTCATTTTGGCGAACGTGTTGTAAATCGGATGCCGGTGGTTCGATCCGTCTATTCCGGCATCAAACAGATCTCGGAAACGGTATTTGCCCAGACCGAGCGGTCCTTTGAGAAAGCCTGCCTTATCCAATACCCGCGGCGCGGCATTTGGGCGATTGGGTTTGTGTCCACAACGGCCAAAGGTGAAGTCAGTCAGAAGGCGGAAACCGGTGGCGAGTTGCTGAGTATCTTTGTGCCGACGACACCAAACCCCACATCAGGGTTCCTGCTGTTCTTTCCTGCCGAAGACGTAATCTTGCTGGATATGTCGATCGAAGATGCCGCCAAATTGGTGATTTCAGCAGGGCTGGTCTATCCCAACGGCGCCGATCCGACGCAACCACCGGAAGAGTCACCCGAACATAGCGGGTAAATCCAACGTACTGGTCTGACCAAGATCGTCCTTGTGGCGAGACAGAAACCCATCTGCCGCCTCGCGTCCGGCTATCTTCAGCTTGTGCAGGATCACTGGGTTCGGCACTGTTTTTGTAGCCACGGACAGGCTGTTCATCAGCTCGTTGTCGGCGATCATGTGAACCAGAACCCGGCTCATCTCACCGGGTTTCAGCTTACCATCCTCTAGCAGGCGCTGAACAAAGTTGATCGCCCGCAATTCGCGAAACAGCGAAGAGTTGAAGCTGATCTCATTGATCCTGTTCTGGATCTGCTGAGGGGTAACCGGAAGCTCGTCCCGCTCCAGCGGGTTAATGTTGACGATCACCACATCTTCGGGAAGGGCCGCGTCGAACAATGGATACAGCGCCGGATTGCCGGTGTAGCCACCATCCCAATAGGCCTCGGTCCGTTCGGTTGCGGGGTCATAGATCTCAACCGCTTTGAACAAGCTAGGCAAACACGCCGAGGCCAGAATCGCATCCGTTGAAATCTCGTCTCCGGTGAATATTCGGATCTTGCCGCTACGCACGCATGTGGCACATACAAACAGGCTTGGCCCCTGATCCGCGCAAACTTCGTTGAAGTTGAACCGATCCACTACCGATTCCAAAGGGTTGCTATAAAACGGACCGTAGGCGTAGGGCGACACCATCCGCGACAACGCATCGCCAATGGAATACGGCACCGAATACTCCATGGCTTGTGCAATCTGCGCAGGCTCTACTCCGCGGAACCAATTGGCCATCCGCATGTCGCCAATAGCACCCATACGCTTCCAAAGACCGTCCAGCTGCGCGCGGGCGCCTTCACGGCCTGCGTGCACCATACCGGCCTTAAACGCGGCACCGTTCAGCGCCCCGGCTGAGGTTCCAGTGATGGCCGCAACCTCGATGTCTTCTTCATCCAGCAGGCGATCAAGAACCCCCCAGGTAAACGCCCCATGTGCCCCGCCGCCCTGCAATGCCAGATTGATCTTTTTCAATTGCGGCCTCCGTCACTCATTACCGAGCGCAGCTTCTAGAGCTTTCTCAAACTCATCTCTTGAAATCTCTATCGAATATCCACCATCCCATTCCTCTTCGAACTCATCTGGAGGTTCGAGGCCAATTGACAACGATCCAATAAGATTATCCTCTCCAACTCTTAAGACTTCGGGGCTGGAGCTTCTCTTCGGTGAGGCAGACGGATAGTGATTGATGGCTTCCAACATCGCACCTTCATAAGAAATCCTGAAGTACTGCAAACATGGTGTATCAACCGCAATCTCATCAACCAACTTGAAGTAGCGAAATCCAGTTTTTCTCATTCAGTTGTTTTCCCTTTCATGAGAACTCCAACGCCCAAACAAACCTTAAAGCGCCGTCCAGCCACCATCCACAGAAATGGTGGTACCCGTGATTTGCGCCGCTGCATCCGAGCACAGGAAAATGGCTGTCCCACCCAGTTGTTCAACGGTTGCAAATTCTTTTGACGGCTGACGCTCAAGCATGACGTTCTTAATCACGTCTTCGCGGCTCATGCTGTATTCCTTCATCGTGTCCGGAATCTGAGCTTCAACCAGCGGCGTCAGAACATAACCAGGGCAGATCGCGTTGCAGGTGATCGGTTCCTGAGCGGTTTCCAGCGCCACGGATTTGGTCATCCCGACCACGCCGTGCTTGGCCGCCACATAAGCTGACTTGAACGGGGATGCCGTCAGCCCGTGCGCCGAGGCAATATTCACGATCCGGCCCCAACCTGCGCTGCGCATCATCGGCAATGCAGCTGCGGTTGTGTGAAAGGTCGAGCTCATGTTGATCGCAATAATCGCGTCCCATTTGTCGACCGGGAACTGATCAATCGGCGAGACATACTGAATGCCCGCATTGTTCACTAGAATATCGCAGGCTCCGGCCGTCTCGATCAGGGCACGGCATTCGTCCCCCTTGGACATGTCGGCCTTGATGTAACGCGTGTTCGTGCCGGTTTCCGCCGCGATCTCGGCCGCCAGCGCGTGGTCTTCATCGCGATCCGTGAACGAGTTCAGAACAACATCTGCGCCAGCCTTGGCCAGTTCGCGCGCGACGCCAAGCCCGATTCCCGAATTCGATCCCGTGACGATTGCAGTTTTGCCCGACAGGGTCATGAGCGTTCTCCCTCAGCATTTGACTATGTGCACAATGCCATGCTGCACCTGCAAGGAAAACGGGGAATCATCGGGGATCAACGCCGCAACTGCAAAATCCTTGCCACCAAAAAAAACGCCCGCACGAAGCGGGCGTTAAGTTATTGAGGCAGGTTTCATACAGGCAAGAAACCTATCGAGCAGTACGTCCTTTATAAGCAATTCTGCGCCTTCGTCCAAGCTAAAAGTTTGATAATAAGAAAAATCATGGCTACGGTGAATCCCAAACAAAATAAGGCCAGAGCAGGATTGTTTCCAAAATGAGCCCCGATTTCCTCCGCCCCGTTCGTCCTTTGATTGCGGGAATCGCTTCCATTTTTGCCGCCTCGCTGGCCTCCGCAGAATCGGCCCATGGCATAGCTATGTACGGCGACCCGGCTCTACCACCGGATTTTGTGTCGTTGCCCTACGCAAATCCCGACGCGCCGAAAGGTGGAAAGGTTGTTTTTGGAAACACCGGCGGCTTTAACAGCTTGAATCCGTTTTTGCAAAAAGGCACCTCGCCGTGGCAATTGCGATTTTGGACCCATGAAAGCCTGATGGGCCGGTCCTGGGACGAACCTTTCACTCTTTACGGTCTGTTAGCCGAATCAGTTGAGACGGCACCAGACCGGTCTTGGGTCAAATTCACCCTACGGGAAGACGCCCGGTTTTCCGACGGCAGCCCGGTAACCGTTGACGATGTCATCTGGTCCTATGAAACCCTCGGCACCGAAGGTCACCTGCGGTATCGGGGATTGTGGGGCAAAATCGACAGCATAGAACAAACCGGCCCGCGTTCGGTTCGGATCACCTTCAACGAACCCGATCGGGAACTGGCCCTGATCGCGGGCCTGCGCCCAATTCTGCAAAAGGCACAATGGGACGGAAAAGACTTCGCGGATGGTCAGTTGCCGGACGTACCGATTGGCAGCGGACCCTATGTTGTCGATAGCTACGAGGCGGGTCGCTACGTAAACCTGCGCCTGAATCCTGACTATTGGGGCACCGACATTCCATTCCGGCGTGGCACTATGAATCTGGATGAAATGCGGATCGAGTTTTATGGCGACGCAACCGTTCTGTTCGAAGCATTCAAGGCCGGTGAACTGTCCGCAGTGCGCGAATTCAACGCTGACAAATGGGACAATCAATACGGCTTTCCAGCGGTCCAGCGCGGAGATGTGATCAAGACCGAGATCCCCCATGGCAAACCATCGGGCATGACCGGGTTTGTCATGAACACCCGCAAGGCCCCGTTTGATGACTGGCGTGTGCGCGAAGCCCTGACGCTGGCTTTCAATTTTGAGTTCATCAACGACACCATTACCGGCGGCGCGCAGCCGCGCATCACGTCGTATTTCTCTGGCTCGGACCTGGCGATGCAATCTGGTCCTGCGACTGGTAGGGTCGAAGAATTGCTGCTGCCGTTCGCGGATAATCTTCTGCCCGGCACGCTTGAAGGTTACGTTCCGCCCCAGGGTGACGGCTCAGCGCGAAACCGGGCTAATATTCGCAAAGCCACAAAGCTGTTGGCCGAGGCCGGGTGGACCATTCAGGGCGGCGTGTTACGCAACCAGAATGGTGACGCCTTCAAGATGACCGTGTTGCTGCAACAAGGCGACACCGATATGGCGACAGCGGTCGAAATCTATGCCCGCGCACTTGAACGTTTGGGCATTCAGGTTCTGACCGAACAGGTGGACAACGCGCAATATACTGGCCGCACCGCCGAGCTGGACTTCGATGTCACGCCATTCCGGCGCGCCATGTCACTGTCCCCTGGAAACGAGCAGCGCCTGTATTGGGGCAGCGAGAACGCCGACGCACCCGGAACGCGCAACCTGATGGGCGTTGCATCACCGGCCGTGGACGGAATGATCGACGCCATGCTCGCCTCGGAATCGCGCGAGGATTTCGTGGCCGCCACACGGGCCCTGGACCGGGTTCTGACGGCTGGCCGCTATGTGATCCCGATCTGGAGCTTTGATGTCGGACGGATCGCCCATGTCAGCACGTTGAAGTTCCCGGACACGCTGCCGATCTATGGCGACGGACCGCAATATATGCCCGAAGTGTGGTGGTACGAGGAGTAGCGCGCGCGCCCATCCCCAGATGGATCGCCTGGGGATGGTCCACGGATTCGGGCGATGCAGGCAAGGGAATGCGTCGATTCACTAAGTTTGAGGCTGAAAACCGAACGGTTTTTGTCTTCTTTCGGTGATAGCCCATTCTGTAGAAGTCATCATCGGCGGTTTTTCGGCAAAATCTGGCACATCGCGCAACAACACAAGATGTTGGGAAGTTTCCACAACGACTTCTATATATTGCCGCCTTAACCACATTCGGCGCAAATGAAAATAACTGCCAACATGCGCGCTTCAGCCTATTACAGTACGCGAAGCATGTAACCTCAATCACAATACAAATATTTATATATTTCTGACACATAAGCCTGATCGGCGCGATCCAGCCTGAACAGAATCAGGCGCGCGGACACCCATCAGAAACAAAATTTCACTCGTCTTGAGCAAAACGCGCTGCAGCGCGAAGGTTCCAAACTCAAGCCCCCAATGCCTGCGACATTTTGTCATGTCTCACGTAACGTCAACCCATTCGTACCTTGTATCTGGGGAGAGCAGTCCTGAACCCGAACAACGGAAAGCTCGCGCATGCTGAACTGGACAGATATCACGAAAGACTGGGGCGCGACCTATGAGCGCGCCAAACGCCGTTTCCCGAACCTACGCGATAGGGACATGATGCGTGTCTGCAAGGATCGTAAACGGTTCGAAGCCTACCTGGCCGAACGCCACCAACTGACGGTCAATGAGGCCCATGAAGAGGTTGAGGATTTTCTGTTTACAGAACGCCTGAACCGGGAACTTCTGGTCCCTGCATCTTAGGACAGTGATGTCACCCAAAGGATCGTCGCATCCTCATCGCTGACCGAAATCACGTTATGCCCCATGCTTCCATCGTAATAGGCGCTGTCCCCGCGGCGCATTTCAACGGGTTCATAGAACTCTGTGTACAGGCGAACAACGCCGGTTAGCACATACATGAACTCTTCGCCGTCATGGCGCACCCAGCCTTCAAACTCGTCCATTGATCGCGAACGAACACGGGCCCGATACGGCAGCATCTGCTTTTTGGTCAGCGTTTCGGCCAGCAACTCATGCTCATATGTCGTGGTGGCATGTGCGGCGCCTTCACCCATTCGGGTCACAGCCATGCGTCCGATCACCTGATCCCGCTGCGGCGGCGTGAACAGCTGCGGTACAGAGATTTCCAACCCGATCGCCAGCTTTTTAAGCGCGTCATAGGTCGGCGACATCTGCCCATTCTCGATCTTGCTCAGCGTTGATCGCGCAAGCCCCGCCTGACTGGCAGCCTGTTCCAGCGTCCAATTCCGCGCCTTGCGCAGCTCTCGCACTCTTGCGCCAAGGTCCAGCGGTTCGAGTTCCGAATGATCGCCTGCGTCGCGGGCAATACGGATAAGGGATTTGGGGTCTTGGGTGCTCATGCGCCTTTCTATAGGGCCAGCCAGCCGTGCTTGCAACGCGCCATGCACCGCGATAGCCAGTCGTCATGTTGTCGATCTTTGATCAGGGACCGCCGCCGCCCTGCCCTTCGCCCTTCAATCTGGCCGCGCATGTCCTGCGACAGGCAGATCGGTGCGCAACCAAAACCGCCTTGTCGGTACTTGGCGCGGACGGCGCCATCGACTGGACATATCGCGACCTGCAAGTGGCCATTCTTGGAACCGGAACGGGCCTGTTGAAGACCGGGCTGAGACCCGGAGACGTCGTGCTGATGCGTTTGGGCAATACAGTGGACTTTCCGATCGCCTATTTGGGGGCAATCGCCGTGGGCATCGTGCCCGTACCCACCTCATCGCAGCTGACGGAACCCGAAACCGTACGCATGATCGAAGATCTGTCACCTGCGGCTATTCTGCGAGACCCCACTGTCAGCTGCGCGTCGCATCCCCGGCAGATCGACCTGGCAGAGCTGATCGCCATGCGCGACCTGCCTCCTACCGATTATGCCATGGGTGATCCGGAGCGGTTGGCCTATGTGGTCTATACCTCGGGAACTTCAGGCAAGCCGCGCGCGGTGGCCCATGCGCATCGTGCGATCTGGGCACGGCAGATGATGGTGGATGGCTGGTACGGCCTACGAGAAGACGACAGGCTGTGCCACGCAGGCGCGTTCAACTGGACCTATACGCTGGGCACCGGGCTGATGGATCCCTGGACCATCGGCGCTACTGCTCTGATCCCTGAACCTGGCACTGAGATCTCGTCATTGCCCAGCTTGCTGCGCCAGCACCGGGCCACAATCTTTGCCGCAGCGCCCGGGGTCTATCGCAAACTGCTCTCACATCCGGATCAGATTGATCTGCCTAGCCTACGCCACGGCCTCTGCGCTGGCGAAAAACTGTCGCGCCATTTGCGCGAGCATTGGCAACACGCCACAGAAACCGAGCTATACGAAGCCTATGGCATGTCCGAATGTTCGACCTTCATCTCGTCCAGCCCGGCACATCCGGCGCGCGGTGAGGCGCTGGGACAACCACAACCGGGACGCCGGGTCGCCGTTCTAGGGCCCGATGGTCCTGTGCCACAAGGGCAAGAGGGAACAATCGCCATCCACCGGTCCGACCCGGGGCTGATGCTGACCTATCTCAATGCCCCTGACGAGGCGCAGGCGCGGATGCAAGGCGACTGGTTCCTGACCGGCGATCAGGGCGCAATGGCTGTTGATGGGCAGATCACCTATCTGGGTCGAGATGACGATATGATGAACGCAGGAGGCTACCGCGTCTCACCGGTCGAAGTCGAAGCCATCTTATCCCGCTTTCCCGGTATCACGCAGGTTGGCGCAGCAGCGGTCGAAGTCAAAGAGGACACATTTGTGATAGCTGCTTTCTACACCGGGCCCGAAAAGCTGGACGAAGGCCTGTTACGCACCTATGTGGAGGCCAACCTAGCCCGGTACAAACAACCGCGTGCCTTTGTTCATCTGACCGCATTGCCCAGTGGTGGCAACGGCAAACTCCTGCGCCGCGCCCTGCCGGCCTATTTCAAGGCGTCTACCGAATGACCCAGACCGTCAAGCTCGATATCCTGTCTGATCCGATCTGCCCGTGGTGCTATATCGGAAAGACCCATCTGGACAAAGCGCTGGCCGCCGTTCCGAATCATCCTTTCGTGATCGAATGGCACCCGTTTCAGCTGAACCCGGACATGCCGGATGCGGGTATGGATCGACGCGAATACCTGGAACGTAAGTTCGGCGGCAAGGAAGGTGCGGTGAGCGCCTACGCACCAGTGGTTGAACATGCCGAAAACGCCGGCTTGAAGATCGATTTTGAGGGCATGAAACGAACGCCCAATACGCTGGACGCACACCGCTTGATCCATTGGGCTGGCATTGAAAGCAAGCAAAACGCGGTCGTCGATGCGCTGTTCGATGCCTATTTCGTTCAGGCCCGCGACATTGGCGACCCCGAGGTGCTGGCAGATATCGCTGACGGTGCCGGAATGGATGCAGCCGTGGTCATGAAGTTGCTGAAATCAGACGCCGACCGCGAAGACATGAGCAAGCGCGATACCCACTCACGGGAAATGGGCGTCAGCTCGGTCCCGACCTTCATTGTGGCCAATCAACACGCAGTTCCCGGCGCGCAACCCCCTGAAATGTGGGCAAAAGTGATTGGCGAGATCATGTCTCAACTTGAGGCTTCCCCTGCAGAATAGCACATAGGTCTGTGCAAATTTCCGGTCTGGCGCAACCCGATCCGCCGTGATAGCGCAAACGGGTTAGGAGACCTTCATGGCAAACCGCATGTCGAAGGCGGAGTTCATTGCATTGATCGCAATGATGTTCGCCACCATTGCCTTTTCGATTGATTCAATGCTGCCCGCCCTGCCCGAGATCGGCGCGCAACTAAGCCCAGATGACATGAACCGGGCGCAACTGATCCTGACGTCGTTTGTATTGGGCATGGGGATTGGCACGTTCTTTACTGGCCCTCTGTCCGACGCGGTCGGACGCAAGCCGGTCATCTACGGCGGCGTGACCCTTTACATTCTGGCCTCGGCCGTTGCCTGGGCCAGTTCCTCGTTGGAAATGGTTTTGATTGCACGAGTGGTTCAGGGGCTTGGCGCTGCCGGACCACGCGTTGTGGCCATGGCCATCATTCGCGATCTGTACTCGGGGCGCGAAATGGCGCGGATTGTCTCGATTGCGATGCTGATCTTCACGCTGGTCCCTGCATTCGCACCTATGCTGGGCGCAGGTGTGATCGCCCTGTTCGGCTGGCCTGGAATCTTTGTGTCTTTCATCCTGTTTGCCCTGATCGTCGTTTCCTGGATGGGTATACGCTTGCCGGAATCACTTGCCCGTGAAAACCGTCGACCGATCCGCCTGCCGCTGATGATCTCTGCCACGAAAGAGATGTTTGCCCATCCTACGGTGCGCCTGTCTATTGTAGTTCAGACCCTGTGCTTGGGGATGTTGTTCACCATGTTGACCATGGTCCAACCGGTGTATGACGTGATCCATGATCGTGCCGAAAGCTTTCCGTTCTGGTTCGCGTTGGTGGCGCTGGTCGCCGGGTCGGCCAGCTTGTTGAATGCGGCCTTGGTCGTGCGTGTAGGCATGCGCCGAATGGTCACCTGGGCCCTTGGCGGGCAAATCCTGGTCACTGCAACCATAATGACCCTGAGTGCACTGCAGTTGTCGCCGGACATCTCGTTTGCTCTGTTCGTGTTCTGGCAAACCATGGTGTTTTTCATGGCCGGCGTAACACTGGGCAATCTGAATGCCATCGCGATGGAGCCTATGGGCCACATCGCAGGCATGGCAGCCTCGGTGATCGGGTCCGTATCAACTGTTCTGGCCGCTGCCATCGCAGCCCCAGTCGGCCTGTTGTTTGACGGATCCCTGACCCCCTTGACGACTAGCATTCTGATCATGTGCATCATTGCCTTCGGCTTAATGGTTCACATGGGACGGATCGAAGTCAGACTGCCTGCCTGAATTGTGCTGCGCGGCTGAATCGCGCTAACCTCTTGAGCAAGCCGAGGGGAGTCATACAATGAGCGATTATTACGATTTGGGCATCTATTCCTGTCCGGTTACAACCACGTCACCCGAAGCACAGCTCTGGTTCGATCGGGGTCTGAACTGGACATATGGCTTTAACCATGAAGAGGCCGTTGTTTGCTTTCAACGTGCTGTGGAACATGACCCGGATTGTGCCATGGCGCATTGGGGTGTCGCCTATGCGGCGGGCCCGAATTATAACCTGCCATGGGATCTGCAGGATGACCGCGGCAAGCAAAAGGCACTGGCCTTGGCCTATGACGCCGCCCAAAAGGCACTGGCGCATATGGAGCAGTGCACCGATGTCGAACAAGCGCTGATCCGCGCCCTGCCCGCACGGTATCCTCAACGTGATCCTCTCCCGGATACGCACAAATGGGATCACGATTTCGCGGACGCCATGCGTGCGACATTCGCTGCGCATCCGGATCACCTGGACCTGCGCAGCGTTTTTGTCGAAGCGTTGCTGAACCTCACGCCCTGGCAGATGTGGGATCTGAAAAGCGGTCAGCCCGCCAAAGGCGCCGCCACGCTTGAGGCGCAAGAGGCACTGGAATGGGCCATGTCCAATGATCCTGCTGCCATGTCACATCCCGGCTTGCTGCACCTTTATGTCCACCTGATGGAGATGTCACCGACACCGGAAAAGGCGCTTAAGGCTGGGGATGTGCTGCGGACACTCGTGCCCGACGCAGGGCATCTTGTGCATATGCCGACCCATATCGACGTGCTGTGTGGGCATTATCACAACGTTGTACACTGGAATGAAAAGGCAACCGAAGCCGACCTGAAGTATTATGAACGAGAAGGCGCGTTCAACATTTACACCGGCTATCGCCAGCACGATTACCACTTCACCATCTACGGCGCGCTGTTTCTGGGCCAGATGGAGCCGGCCTTACGGGCCAATCAGGGCCTCTGGGACACCACGCCCGAGGATATGCTGCGCATCGAAAGCCCACCGATGGCCGATTTTTTTGAAAGCTACATGTCCATGGGCCCCCACATCCTGATCCGATTTGGACGGTGGGAAGAGGCTAAGGCGCTTGATTTGCCCTCGGACCCCGAATTGTACTGCACCCTGACTGCAACTGTCCACTACGCGCGCGCCATTGCCTTTGCTGCCACGGATCAAGTGGCACAGGCGGAAGCGGAGGAGCAGGAATTTCTGGCTGCCATGTCAAGCGTGCCTGACTCACGCCTGTTACATAATAACCGCGTCATTGATCTTCTTGAAATCGCAAAAGAAATGCTGCGGGGCGAGATTGAATATCGCAAAGGGCATTTTGATGCGGCCTATACCCATCTACGCCGTTCGGTCGATCTCGACGACACCCTTCCATACGACGAGCCGTGGGGTTGGATGCAACCAACCCGCCACGCGCTTGGGGCGCTGTTGTTCGAACAAGGTCATGTGGCCGAGGCCGAGGCCGTTTATCGCGAGGATCTGGGACTGGGCGGAACCCTCAGCCGTGCGTCGATCCATCCAGACAATGTCTGGAGCCTGAAAGGCTTGCATGATTGCCTGAAGGCACGCGGAGAAGATATTGAGATCAAACAAATTAAACAACGCCTTGACCTTGCACTGGCACGCGCCGACCGGGCTGTTCGTGCCTCCTGCTTCTGTGCGCAAGCTGCAATGAAAGCCGCCGAATGAAGTACCTGCCTGTCCTGCTGCTTGCCGTATTCTGTGGCCCGGCCTTGGCTGATCGTCAGTCCTTTCCACCCGTTGATCAGGCTGACCGTGACCCCGCGCTTGTCGCCTTTCGCGAAGACCTATTAACCAAAGTCACCGCACGCGATACCGAGGCTGTCGTGGCCAGCGCCTGTCCTGATATCTACCTCAGCCATGGCGGCGACGGTGGGCCAGAGGAGTTGCGCGAAAACCTGACGGTCGATCCCGAAAAACTCTCCGACGAATTTCGGGATCAGGCCGATGAAATCCGCGAAAGCTATTGGGCTGCGCTGCAAGACACCCTGTCCCGACCCGGCTATTTCGACGATCAGGATGAGTTCTGGATGCCGCATCAATGGCAGATCAGTCTGCCCGCGTCCCTTGATCCGTTCACCGCTTATTTCGTCACCGGCGAGAAAGTCACGCTACGCCGGGGCCCCTCACGCAGCGAGGGCATTATCGGCCTGATCAGCCATGAGGTGGTTCTAGTCCCGGACTATCGGGACGGGGCCGAGTATCAGAAAGTGCGCCTGACGGATGGCACCTTCGGCCATATGCACAGTGACTTTTTGTGGTCTATGGTTGGCTACCGCGCCGCCCTGGTCAAATCCGAGGGCGGCGACTGGCAACTTTGCACATTTGTCTCGGGCGATTAGACCTTGGCCTTTTTCTTCTGGGCAACAACTTTCTCTGCCAGATCCCGTGCAATGGCAAAGGCACCTTTGATCTTGTCGCTGTCCCTTTTCCAATCCCGACGCACCACGATCTTGTTATCCTTGACCTTGGCCAAACCCCTCTGGGCCTGAATGAATTCAACCAACCCCTGAGGTGAGGCGAATTTGTCGTTGTGGAACTGGATCGTGGCCCCCTTCGGCCCACCGTCCAACTTGGCAATGCCCGCCCGTTTGCACATCGCCTTGATCCGCACCACCAGCATCAAGGTATTGACCTCTCTCGGCAGGCTGCCAAAACGGTCGATCAGCTCGGCAGCAAACCCTTCCAGTTCTACCTTGGTGGAAAGCGAAGACAGGCGACGATACAGGCCCAGGCGCACGTCCAGATCGGGCACATAGTCTTCGGGGATCAGAACCGGCACGCCCAGATTGATCTGCGGCGCCCATTGATCATCGGCCTCGCTGAGGCCCTCCATCTCGCCCGCCTTGATCTTGGCGATCGCCTCTTCCAGCATCGATTGATAAAGCTCATAGCCCACATCACGCATCTGACCGGACTGTTCCTCACCCAACAGGTTTCCGGCACCGCGAATATCGAGATCCTGTGAGGCCAGAGTGAACCCTGCCCCCAACGTGTCCAACGAACCCAGCACACGCAGCCGTTTTTCGGCGGTGGTGGTCAGTTTTTGGCGCGGTTTTGTCGTCAGATAGGCATAAGCACGCGTCTTGGACCGCCCAACGCGACCCCGGATCTGATAAAGCTGGGCCAACCCAAACATATCCGCGCGGTGCACGACCATGGTGTTCGCCGTGGGAATGTCCAAGCCGCTTTCCACAATCGTTGTGGCCAGCAGGACATCGTATTTCCCATCGTAGAAGGCGTTCATCCGATCATCGAGCTCGCCAGCCGCCATCTGGCCATGCGCCACCATATATGTCAGTTCCGGCAGATGTTCCTTCAGGAATTCCTCGATCTCGGGCAGATCCGAGATGCGTGGAACAACATAAAAGCTCTGCCCGCCGCGATAATGCTCGCGCAGCAGCGCCTCGCGTATCGTCACCGCGTCAAATTCGCTGACATAGGTTCGGATCGCCAGCCGGTCGATGGGCGGCGTGCCAATGATCGACAGATCACGCACACCGGTCAGGGACAGTTGCAGGGTCCGAGGGATCGGCGTTGCAGTCAGGGTCAGCACGTGGACGTCCGATCGCATTTGTTTCAGCCGCTCTTTATGGGCCACGCCAAAATGCTGTTCTTCATCGATGATCAGCAGGCCCAGATTATTGAACCGTATTCCCTTGGCCAACAGCGCGTGGGTGCCGATCACGATGTCGATCGTACCGCGCGCCATCCCGTCCCGGGTCTGTTGCGCGTCTTTTGTCGACACAAAACGGGACAGTTGACGAACCTCCATTGGGAAGCCCCGGAAACGTTCGCGAAAACTGGCCGCATGTTGCCGCGCCAACAAAGTCGTGGGTGCAATGACCGCCACTTGCACACCCGACATCGCAGCCACAAAAGCGGCGCGCATGGCAACCTCGGTTTTGCCGAACCCGACGTCACCACAGATCAAGCGATCCATCGGCGCACCTGAATGCATATCCTCCATCACCTCGGCAATGGCACGCAATTGGTCGTCAGTTTCCTGATAGGGGAACCGGGCGCTGAACTCCTCCCACGCGTGCGGCGGAGGGTCCATCACCGGCGCCTTACGCAACGCGCGTTCGGCTGCGATGCGGATCAGCTTGTCCGCCATCTCGCGGATACGTTCTTTCAGCTTGGCCTTCTTGGCCTGCCAAGCGCCGCCGCCGAGCCTGTCCAACAGCCCCTCTTCATGGCCGTATTTTGACAGCAGCTCGATGTTTTCGACCGGCAGGTACAGCTTGGATTGCTCCGCATACTCCAGCAGCAGGCATTCATGGGCAGCGCCTGCGGCGGTGACCACTTCCATGCCCATATAGCGCCCGATGCCGTGATCCACATGGACAACCAGATCGCCCGGGCTCAGCGATTGGGTTTCGGTCAGGAAATTCTCGGCCTTGCGGCGTTTCTTGGGCTGGCGGATCAACCGATCACCCAGCACATCCTGTTCCGCGATCACTGTAAGATCCGGGGTTTCAAACCCATGTTCCAGCGCCCAGACGGCCAGATGAAGACCGCGCCTGCCGATGCGGGTGCCGTCAGCGACCGGAACCGCCTCTGCCAGACCTTCATCCTCAATCAAACCCGTCAGCCGTTCCCGCGCCCCTTCCGAATAGGATGCGATCAGCACCGGACCCTTGCCCAACTTGTCCGTGATGTGACCCGCCAGCGCGCCAAACAGACTTATGCTTTCTTGTTGACGTTCGGGGGCAAAGTTTCGTCCGATCCGCCCGCCCGCATCAATCACACCTGGCCCACTGGCCTGGGGCAACGGGCTGAACTGCATCATCCGCCTGTCGCCCACTGCCTGATCCCAGGCCGCGTCATCCAGATACAACAAGGCGGGCGGTGTGGGTTTATAGACCGTGTCCATGCGCGAGCGATTTTCCAGCGCATGTTTCCGCGTCTCATACTGGTCTTCGATACTGTCCCACCGCGCCAACCGCGTTGGCGTCACCTGATCATCGACAGAAATCGTCGCGTCCGGCAGATAGTCAAACAAAGTTTCCAGCTTTTCGTGGAAGAAGGGCAGCCAATGCTCCATCCCCTGATGCTTGCGCCCGGCACTGACCGCTTCGTACAGCGGATCATCCGTCCCTGCCGCGCCGAATTCAATCCGGTAGTTCTGGCGGAACCGAGTGATCGCCGCCTCGTCCAGAATAACCTCGGACACCGGTGCCAACTCGACCACATCCAGTTTCTCGGTCGTGCGCTGTGACACGGGATCGAACCGACGGGCGCCGTCCAAAACGTCGCCGAACAGATCAAGGCGAACCGGGCCGGATTCGCCCGGCGGGAAGATATCGATGATACCGCCCCGGATTGCGTAATCTCCAGGCTCCATCACCGTTGGGCTTTGGGTAAACCCCATGCGAACGAGGAAATTCCGCAAAGCGCCCTCGTTGATGCGATGATTGACCCGGGCGGTAAATGCCGCCTCGCGCAAAACATCGCGCGCCGGAACCTTTTGCGTTGCGGCATTCAGCGTCGTCAGCAGAACAAACTGTTGCGGCATCTGGTGCACCAGCACGGCCAGCGTCGCCACACGTGCGGCCGAGATATCAGGATTGGGCGATACACGGTCATAGGGAAGACAATCCCAACCGGGGAAAACAAAGACCGGCATATCCGGTGCAAAGAAAGACAACGCCGCCCGCATCGCCTCCATCCGCTTGTCATCGCGGGCCACATGGCAAACCGGTGCGCCCGACCGCGCAATTTCGTTCAGCACAAGCTGTGCGTCAAACCCTTCAGGGGCACCGCCGACTGTTACGTGGTTCGGAGCCTTCATCGCCTTGCCTTTCAGATTTTGCTATCCCAGAACGCCGATCGAAATGTTCTGATACATGCCCCACAGCGCAGTGACCAGCACCGAGATCATGCCAATGATCTGGGTATACAGCCGACAGCGAGAAAGGGTCTTTGCAACCCGTTCCAACGTCAGTTCCTGTCGACGCAAACGCCGCGCGTGAAAAATGTTCACAAGCGTCACGAATGTCATCGGGAACATCAGCAGGAACACGGCCTGCGCAAACTCGACCCCATAAAAAAATCCCAAAGTACCAAGCCCCGTGGATACAAAGCACACGATCGCCAAAAGCAGCGTTCCTGACATATCAACGATGTTTAGCATCCGATTGGTTTGGATCCGCACGATGTCCAGCAGATCGGATTCGACCTGACCACCGACGCGACGGGCGCGGATTACAAGATCATAGGGGACGCCCATCACCCAATGGCTGGTTGACGACCAAACCACCGCCAATACGATCCAGTACCACAGATTTGAAAAGCTGCGCATGTCGATGAGTTCGAAGATCGAAGTATACCAGTTCAAACCCAACCCTTTATTCAAAATCCTCAGGGGGTTCTATCGCACCAGCGCGTCCATTGGTACCCTTGAGACCGTCGCGAATTCATGCCACCCAATGCGGCAATGTTCAAGGAGAACGAGTCATGAAACCGACCATTGCCCCTTTTCCCCTGACCCGGTTCCGGCGTGCTCGTCAATCTAAGGCCATTCGGGGGCTGGTTCGGGAAAACACTTTGACCACCGATGACTTGATCTGGCCGATCTTTGTCCGGGACGGTGAAGGTATAGAAGAGCCCGTCTCCTCGATGCCCGGTGTCATGCGCCGGTCTGTCGATCTGATCGCCAAAGCGGCGGTTGAGGCACAGGCGCTTGGCATACCAGCAATTTGCATCTTTCCCTACACGGATGCGTCGCTCAAAACCGAAGACTGCGCCGAGGCCTGGAACCCCGACAACCTGTCCAACCGGGCGACCCGAGCGATCAAGGCGGTCGCGCCAGATATCGCAGTCATGACCGATGTGGCGCTGGATCCTTACAACATCAATGGCCATGACGGCTATGTTGTCGAGGGCGAGATCGTGAATGATCAGACCGTCGAAGCCTTGGTGAAAATGACATTGGCCCAGGCCGAGGCCGGAGCCGATATCATCGGCCCGTCGGACATGATGGACGGCCGTATCGGGGAAATGCGGCGCGCGCTGGAAAGTGAGGGCCATCACAACGTGATGATCCTTAGCTATGCTGCGAAATACGCCAGCGCGTTCTACGGCCCCTTCCGTGATGCGGTTGGCGCATCAGGCGCACTGACCGGTGACAAGAAGACCTATCAGATGGACCCGGCCAATTCAGACGAGGCCATGCGGCTGATCGAGCGTGACCTGACCGAAGGCGCCGACATGGTGATGATCAAACCGGGCATGCCTTATTTGGATATCTGCCGCCGCGTGAAAGACACGTTTGGTGCACCGACCTACGCCTATCAGGTGTCTGGCGAATACGCGATGATCCAAGCGGCTGCGCAGAATGGATGGATATACTGCGAACAGGTGATGCTGGAAAGCATGATGGCCTTCAAGCGTGCCGGATGTGACGGCGTCCTGACCTATTTCGCCCCACAAGTCGCAAGGTATTTGCAAGACTAAACCGCCGACCCATCGCGGTTTTCCGCTGGTGTGCGAGGCTGCTACGCCAGCTTTTCCCGTGACATAGCGCAACAATCCGCGTAGTCTCACGGCCAAGATCGGGATCACCCGACATTTCAGGCACTTCGACAGAGATATAACAATCATGAGCAGTTCCAACTCCCCCCGACTGACGCGTCGCGGTTTTGCCCTTGGCATCACCGGTCTGACCTTTACCGCAGCCTGCGGCAACGGTGTCGGTTCGTCCAATGCCACCACGATCGACGCCCGCGTCGATGCGACGCTGAACGAAATGTACAAGCGCTACCCCAATACGGTCGAGATTTCGCAAAAGGCCACCGGCATGCTGGTTATGCCGTTGATCACCGAAGCCGGCTTTATCTTTGGTGGCGCTTACGGGCGTGGTGCGTTGCGCATTCAAGGCGCAACCGTCGATTACTATTCTGCTGTCTCTGGCAGCGCTGGTTTGCAGATCGGCGCGCAACAATACACCCATGTCCTGTTCTTCATGACTCAGGATGCGCTGAATGATTTCCGCCGCGCCAGTGGTTGGACTGCTGGTGCTGATATCGGCTATGTCGTCGATGCGACCGGCGAAACCCTGTCGACAGATACGACTACACTCCGGAGCCCGGTTCTGGCCGCCATCTTTGGGCAAGCCGGTCTCAAATTCGGTGCAACCGTAGAAGGCACCAAATACACCCGCATCATTCCGTAATTCGGGCGCAATACCTACCACTTTTCCCGCCCCGTTGCCGTGTTCATCACTGCGACGGGGTTTTGATTTTCCCCTGTCTTCATCACGTTCTTGCGCCGTTCCTCTTTCGGTCAGTGCCACCATCCACTAGTCTTTGCGACATCGAAATATGAAGAAGAATGTGGGGCACTGATGGGTCTTGTTTTTCGCTGGCTGGTACGCATCGCCTCGGGCCTGATCCTGTTGATCTTGGCTGGTGTGGGCCTTGTCTATTTTCTGGCCAGCCAATCCCTGCCGGAATACGATCAAACTCTTGAAGTTCAGGGCCTGACCGCACCGGTCGAGATTGTTCGCGATACCGCCAATGTGCCTCATATTCTTGCTGGCTCCGACCCGGATGTCTTTTTTGGTTTGGGCTATGCCCATGCTCAGGACCGCCTTTGGCAAATGACGGTAATGCGCCGCACCGCGCAGGGCCGCTTGTCCGAAGTGTTTGGCCCGCGCACTGTTCATATCGACAAACTGCTGCGCCGGTTGGATCTGTATGGGTTAGCGCATCGCTCGGTCGAGGTTCAGGACGACTACACCAAAGCTGCCCTGCGATCTTATGCGGCGGGCGTCAATGCACGCCTGGCCGAGATCAACGAAGAGGCGCTAGGTCGCGGCGCACCCGAGATGTTTCTGTTCAACACTCCGGTTTCTCCGTGGCAACCTGGCGATAGCATCGCGGCGATCAAGCTGATGGGGCTGCAACTGTCCGGGCATTTGCAGGATGAGGTTCTGCGGGCGCGTACCTCGCTTATGCTGAACAACCCTGAACGGCTTGCCGATATCCTGCCCGACGTCCCCGGTCCCGGAATAGCCGCATTGCCCGAATATGCATCGCTGTTTCCAAACCTGCCCCGCTATGCGCGCGGAACCGACATGCCTGACATCCCCCTGTCGCCCTTCCCCAAACGCGGATTGGCGGGGGCGTCTAACGCGTGGACTGCTGCTCCGTCCCGCTCGGCCAGTGGCGGCACACTACTGGCTAATGATCCCCATCTGGGGTTCACAGCTCCGGGTGTCTGGTATCTGGCGCATCTGGGGCTGGCCAAAGGTGGCGTTATCGGTGCAACAATCCCCGGTATTCCAGCCGTCATGAGCGGACGCAGCGACCAGCTTGGGTGGGGGCTGACCTCGTCGTATCTGGACGATCAGGACGTGCATATCGAGCAGTTGAACCCCGAAAATCACGAGGAATACCTGACACCGGAGGGCTACAAAGAGTTTCGCAAACGCCCCTCGATTATCCAAATCCAAGGCGAAGCACCGATCACCCTGACATTGCGCTGGACCGACAACGGCCCGGTCCTACCGGGTAGCCACTACGATCTGGAAACGATCACGCCTCCGGGACATGTGGCGTCTCTGTCATGGACCGCTCTCAGCCCGCAGGACACGTCGATGACCGCCTCAATGGCGTTGATGAATTCGGACAGCGTGGAACAGGCTATCGAAGTGGCCGAACAGTTTATCGCACCGTCGCAGAACCTGTCGTTGGTCGATACCAACACGATTGGAATGAAACTGATCGGAGCAATGCCGGGGCGTCATCTGCGCAATCAAAGCCAGGGGCGCATCCCAACCCCGGGCTGGATCGAAGCCAACCGTTGGCAAGGACGGCTGCCCTATACACAAAACCCCGAATTCGTTGCCCCTGTAGGCGGTGTTCTGGGCAACACCAACAATAAGATCATTGATCGCCCGTTTCCAAATCACGTGTCCTTTGAATGGGGCGATACGCAACGCGTCAATCGCTGGGAACGCTTGATGATGTCTCGTGAGGTTCACACCCGCGACAGCTTTATCGAGGCGCAACTGGATACGGTCAGTTTCACTGCTCGTTCATTGCTGCCGCTTATCGGGGCTGATCTGTGGTTTACCGGGGCATCCGCCCCCGAGGGCACACCAGAACGCCAGCGCCAGATTGCCTTGACGCTTTTGGCCGACTGGAATGGTGAGATGAACGAACATCTGCCAGAACCCCTGATCTATGCTGCGTGGTTGCGCGCACTGCAGACCCGTCTGATCTCGGACGAGCTTGGCCCGCTGGCTGGCGAGTTCAAACATGTCGAACCCTTGTTCATCGAACGAGTCTACCGCGACATTGACGGCGCTGCGGTCTGGTGTGATGTCCGCCAAAGCGCGCCAAAAGAGACCTGCACGGAAATGGCGCGCCTGGCGCTGGACGATGCATTGATCTGGATATCCGAGCGGTATGGCAGCGCGCTGGAATCGCTGCGCTGGGGCGATGCGCATCAGGCCACGCATGATCACCCGGTTCTGGGCGAGGTCCCGGTTTTACGTTTCTTCGTGAACATTCGCCAATCCACAAGTGGCGGCGACAACACCCTGTTGCGCGGTCGCACATCCGGCGACGGTCCTGACCCGTTCCAGAATGTGCACGGCGCAGGCTATCGCGGTGTGTATGATTTTGCCGACCCCGACAGCTCGGTCTTTATCACCGCAACGGGGCAGTCTGGCCACTTTCTGTCGCGCTATTATGACGATCAGGCGCAGCTGTGGCGGCGTGGTGAATACATCCCCATGTCACTGGATATGGATCTGGCGCGCGCAGCAGCTGTTGGTGTCACCAATCTGATCCCTCGTTAAGGCGCTCGTTCGGCAAGTCCCCGCCCCTTTTTTATCGTGTCGTGGACGCCGCCAGCCCTGTCGCCTACGATCCACTGACCGACAAACCGGTACCAGGGGACAATCATGGCCAGTATTCGGGATACAATGAACAATCTCGCACGTGACTACGCAATCGCCTGGAGCTCGGGCGATGCAAATGCTGTTGCCAGTTTCTATGCCCCAGACGGGCAGATCGCGATCAACCGTGGGGAGCCTGTTCAGGGCCACGCTGCAATCGCTGAGGTGGCGCGCGGCTTTTATAGCGAATTCCCTGATTTGGACGTCCGGTGCGACATGCTGCGGTGGGCCGGGTCTCATGCCATCTTTGTCCGGACTCTCGAAGGCCATCATTCCGAGACCGGCAACCATGTCATCACGCGGGGTTGGGAAGAATGGGAACTGACGCCGGACAATAAGGTTCAGTCTTCGTTGGGCTGGTTTGATGAAGAAGATTATCGGTCGCAGATCAACGGCAAATAGGACCTAGATTGCAGCGAACTGTGCTGCTTGTTTGTCGGTCCATAGCACTACGATTTCAAAGCCGTCTTCTGTCTGTTCTTCTGATCGCACCACGTCGTGCCGGTACAACCAGGCGCGCTTGTCACCTTCAGCAAAGGTCAGCGTCAGTGTTTCCTCGTGCCGAGCCCCTTGCAGCTTTTCCGCGACCTCAACCAGTAACTGGTTAAGTCCCTCACCTGTTACGGCCGATATGGCGAAGATTTCTGCATCCCGATCTGCCCGGGCCAATGCCGCTTCGCGTTCATCTGCGTTCAACAAGTCGATCTTGTTCCAGACTTCAAGCCGAGGACGGTGTTCATCAACGCCCAGCGAAGTGAGGATCGTCTCGACATCCGCCGCCTGAGCTTCGGTTTCATCATGGCTGATGTCCCGGACATGTACGATCAGATCAGCGCCCAGAACTTCCTCCAGCGTGGCACGGAAGGCTGCGACGAGTTCGGTCGGCAGGTTCGAAATGAACCCCACCGTGTCCGATAGGATAACCTCGGGGCCATCCGGCAATTCCACACGCCGCATTGTTGGATCCAACGTGGCAAACAGCATGTCCTTGGCCATAACCTCGGCGCCGGTCAGACGATTGAACAGTGTCGATTTACCCGCGTTCGTATAACCAACAAGCGCCACAATCGGATAAGGCACCTTGGCGCGCGCGGCACGGTGCAGCGTGCGCGTCTTGATGACTTTTTGTAACTGACGGCGCAAACGGACCAGTTGATCATCAATGGCACGGCGGTCGGCCTCGATCTGTGTTTCGCCGGGTCCGCCGACAAATCCCAATCCCCCACGCTGCCGTTCAAGGTGGGTCCAGGCCCGAACAAGGCGCGTGCGCTGATAGCTGAGGGCTGCCATCTCGACCTGCAAAACGCCTTCGCGGGTGCGGGCACGATCCGAGAAAATCTCGAGGATCAGACCGGTCCGGTCGAGGATCTTAACATTCCACGCTTTTTCGAGATTACGCTGCTGAACCGGCGTTACAGGGCCGTCGATCAGAACTAGCTCGACCTCGGCGTCATGAAACCGCTCGCCCAACTCTTCGATCTTGCCAGTGCCAAACAGCAGCCCTGGCTGGGCGCGCGGCAGGCGTACAATATCGGAACCGATCACATCCAGATCGGGCAATGCCACGGCCAATGCGACCGCTTCGGCCAGCGCCGGTTCAGGGACACGGCGCTGTTCATCTGATTTGATTTCGGGATGCAGCACCCAAGCGCGGGTGCGCGTCCTGTCATGTTCCATCAAGAGGCGTCTTCGCCCTCATACAGATTGATTGGTTGTGATGGCATGATGGTCGAAATCGCGTGTTTGTATACAAGCTGCGACTGTCCGTCGCGGCGCAACAATACGCAAAAATTATCGAACCAGGTGATCACACCCTGCAATTTGACACCATTGATCAGGAAAATCGTGACCGGGACCTTTGCTTTTCGTACATTGTTCAGGAAGGCATCCTGAAGATTCTGTCTGTCCGAAGCCATATTTTTATAAACTCGCCGTTGTTCTTGCTACGCGCTGCGGACCAACGCGCTCCCTCTGCGTGAGTATGGAGTGCCGCGCAGAGATATTCCAGATGAAAAATAAGGCAGTAAAGACCAGACGCAAGCCTTGCCTTAGTCGCGCCAAAGCGATGGTGTGATCAAAGCGACAATTGCCAGGGTCTCAAGACGACCAATAACCATGGCGGCGCATAAGGTCATTTTGGCGCTGCCGGGCAGGTCAATCAGCCGGATCGGAACATCCGTGGCCAACTCGATCAGCGGCCCGGTTGTGCTCAGCGCGGCGACGCTTAGAACCATCGCTTGTTCGAACCCGGATCCCATAGCGGCCAGCAGCAAGTTGAACACTGCCAGGGTCAGCGCCAAGAGCATCAGGAAGATCCAGGCGATAAAGGCACCACCACTTTGAATGCGTCGGTTGCCGCCACCGGCCCCGCTGATCGAAGACGGGTAGATCAGCCGATCAATCTCGCGCGCGCCATTAAGATACAAAGCGAACACACGCAGCAATTTGACGCCGCCGGCCGTTGTTGCAACGCCGCCACCGATCAGCGCCAGCCCCATCAGGATCAGGCCCGGAGTGCCGAGCCCCGATAGTTGCTGCGCATCATCCCAGTTGGCACTCTCGAACCCGGTTGTGGTCAGAAAGGCCATGACCGTGAACATCATCCCCCACAGCACCTGCAGCGCCTGCAGCGGATCGATCTGAGCGCCGATTTCGCTTACCCCAGCCAACACGCGTAGAAACAGCAAGGTGGCGACGGCCAAAACGACCATAAGGCCAATGCGAAATTCAGGATCCTTGTCCAGGCGAGAGTAACCGGTTGTGGCGGTGTCGGTCGAAAATGTCAGGCGCGATAGGGCAAAGAACATGAACAGAAAAAGGATCGCTTCGCCGGTGAAACCAGCCTGGGCGCCTTCAAGCCCGCCAACGGGCGAAATCCCGGACGTAGCCATGACCGACATCGCATGACACACCGCCGTCAGCCCGTTTTCCCCCGCAATCAGCAGCAGAACCCAGATCACAGCCGTCAGCCCGATGTAAACCGGGGTCAGGGTGCGTGTTACACGAATAAGACGCCCGCGCGGATCCACCTTTTCGCTTTGCGCAACACCGGACACGGGCCGTCCCGGCTGCCCCCGCGCGGTGACCTCGAACCCACCCAGCGACAAGGGGGCCAAAATCGCCGCCGCAGAAATCCACATCAACAAACCGCCCATCCAACCAACCAGCGCACGCCACAAATGCAAGGGGGCGGTCAGGCGGTCAGGATCGGGAAACAGATCGGCACCTGTTGTTGTTAGTGCGCTGACCATATCGAAATAGGCGTTCAAAAAGGTGGTGTTTCCAAGCGCATCATGAAACGGGACCGCCAGAAACACCGGCAGGACGGTAAAACATCCCAAAAGCACGGCCAATTGCCCCAAAGTTCCCCGTCGAGGCATACGGCTTGATGAGGCCAGTGCAATCGTGGCCACCAGAAAAAGCCCCAGAATCCCCGAGTAGAAAAAGGAACGTGATGTATCGTGATCGTCCAACGCCAACGCGTAGATCGCTGGAATCCACATCGCGAGTGCAACGCAACCCCAGATCAGCAGGAACAGGGGTAACCGCCGTAAAAGCCCGACTTTCTGTGTTCGAGCGCGCGCCATCAGAAGAAATCGATCGAGACCTGCATCAGCCGCTCAACCTCAGGCACGTCCTTGGCCATCGCGAAGATCGCAACCACGTCTTTTTCGTCGATCCGCAGGCTACCGGTCGGTCGCAGAACTTCCTCGCCTTTGCGTACCGCTCCGACCAACACACCTTCGGGAAAATCGATATCGCGCAGCTTTTGCCCCGCCATGGGCGAGGTAGACAAGACTTCGGCTTCGATCACTTCAGCCTCGGCATCGCCGATGGAATACACCTGTCTGACCCGCCCATGGCGGATATGGCGCAGGATGGAGCTGACGGTGGTAGCACGCGGATTGATGTAAGCGTCAATCCCCAGCGGACCCATCAGCGCCAGCATGCTGGGATCATTGATCAGGGCAATCGCCAACGCACAGCCTTCGGCCTTGGCGCGCACAGCCGCCAACAGGTTGGTCCGATCATCATCGGTGACGGCCAACATGGCATCTGCACGGTCGATCCCTGCCTCACTCAGCAAACCGGCATCCAAGCCATCACCATTCAGCACAATCGTCCGCTCAAGCGCCTCGGCAGCCACTTCGGCGCAATGGCGGTCGCGTTCGATAATCTTTGCTCGCACGCGGCTTTCGCGTTCTTCCAGTGTTTTGGCAACTTCAAGCCCGACATTGCCACCACCAACAATCACCACGCGATCTTGCCGTTTCTGGGACTTACCAAAAACCTCCATCGTGCGGTCGACGTCTTTGACATTGGTAAAGACATAACATTCATCACCAACAAAAAGCTGATCTTCGGATTCAGGCGCAAACAAAGTTCCGTCCCGCCGAACCCCAACCACAATAGAACTGAGTGTCGAGAACAGATCCGTCAACTGGCGCAACGGCGTGTTGACGATTGGGCAGTCTTCATCAACGCGAATGCCAAGAAGCTGCGCCTTACCTTCCATGAAAAGTTCGGTGTCAAAAGCCGCCGGCGCCGACAAGCGGCGCATCGCAGCAGCCGCAACCTCACGTTCCGGGCTGATCACCACGTCAATCGGCAGATGGTCCCGACGGTACAGATCAGAATGGATCGCTTCGAGATAGGATTTCGACCGCAACCGGGCGATCTTTCGTTGGATTGCAAAGACAGAATGGGCCATCTGACAGGTGACCATGTTCACCTCGTCCGAATGGGTCGCAGCGATGATCATATCGGCATCACGCGCCCCTGCCCGTTCAAGCACGTCCGGGTAGCTGGCGAACCCTGCAATCCCCTGAACATCCAGCGTTTCGGTCGCACGGCGCACCAGATCGGGATTGTTGTCCACCACAGTGACATCATTCAGTTCGCCCGAAAGATGCCGTGCAATCTGCCAGCCCACCTGACCCGCACCGCAAATGATGACCTTCATGTTTCTGGCCCTTCTGCCTGAAATCTTTGAATGACAGATGCCCCCAAAGCGGTCAATTGAATTGTCATACCTGCGTGACTGAGGCAAGATAACCATATGAAAACACTGCTTCGCCTACTCGTTCCTCTGATGGTGCTGTCCTCATGCGGCCCGCTTTCTCTGTACTATCGCGAGGGCGAAAGCGTCGCAAAGATGCAAAGGGAAACCACCCAATGTCAGCTCGGGGCGCTTAAGGATGCACCGGTTGCCAATCAGGTACGGCAAAGCCCGCCCACCTATTGGCCGGGGCGAACGCATTGCGACAGCAATGGTCACTGTTATCGGTCGGGTGGTTGGTGGCAGCCGGGGCAAATCTATACCGTCGATGTGAACCAAGGCTTGCGCAGCACCGTCGAAGCGCAGTGTATGGCCGCAAAAGGCTATCGCCCCGTCAGCTTGCCGCCCTGCAAACAGAACATAAAATCCAGCGTTCCGGCAGTTCGGACAACAACGCTACCGCCACTTGGTACCGCGTCCTGTTTTGTAAAATTCGACGACGGTTCATTTCAAATCATAACGCCGGGTCGGGCTGGTTAGGATTGCAGACGGGCCTGGCGTCGACGGGCCAACCACAGATGTGCGGCGACTGCCGCTGCATAGATACCAATTACCGTCGCAAGCATACCGGCGTCGCCACCGCGCCACAAAACGGCCAACAGCACTGGCGTTCCCAGTAGATTGCCCGCATTGCCCATCTGCGCCATGGCCCCATAGCTTAGCGCCTGCGCTTCGGCTGTCTCATTCAGCTCTGGCACGGCGGCAAAACTTCCGCCCTGAACCAATCCCAGTACAGCGAATAGGGCTACGCAAACCACAGCCAGTGGCAGCCCCACAAAAGCCGCGCAAAGTATGACGATCCCTAAAACAAAACCCAGATTGACCACCGCGACACATGACATGACGCTCAGTAGAAACGGGACTGCCAACCACGATAAGGCAATACCTGCCAAGGGCATAAGCCCGGCGATCGTCGCACTTAAATTCTCAGGCAAGCGTCCCGGCAAAATGGCCAGCAGCGACACAAAAGTCAGAGTATAGAAAAACCAACCGATTGCCGGAGCGGATATGAACGGCGACCGATAGGCCGTGACATGCGCATTGATCCAGGCTGAGATCCCAAATTCAACACTTCTTGAGTGCTCCAAATCGACGCGAATGCGGCAGCCGTAGATGGTCCCCGCCATCAACAGCATCAGCAATCCGTGGATCAAGAAGTAACCCGCTAAGCCGAAACGCGCGACCATCGGCAGGCCGACCCAAGCGTTCAGTGCAAATGCGACGCCGAAAAATGTGCTCCACAAAACCATGGCCGCATTGCGCGCCCGGCCCTGCGTGATCTGCGCAATCAAGGTCGGTGCGGCGACTACAATTGCCAGATGCGACAACCCCTCGATCACACGTGTGATCAGCATGACGTAAAAGCCAAGCCCGGTGGCCTGAAACAGCGACATGACTCCGCCCAAAAGAAGACCCGATATCAACAAGGTGGATGGACCGATGCGACCGGCAATCGCACCGGAAAAAGCGCCTAAGACGACCCCAATCAAGCTGACGATCGACAACAGCCAGCCGATTGCGTCCGAATGTGCAGGATATAGCTGTGATATCTCGGCAAACGGCACCGCGATCTTGGCAAATTGGGTGGCTGCGCCAAGCCCCGCGAGCCATAACAATACGACCTGAAAGAAAACGCGGTAAGACTCCGTCATGGCACGGTTCTACAAGGAACGCACGGCGTGAAGAACGCATAAATTATGTGTTACCGGCCCGAGAACCACTGACTAACCGAACCGGTGTGCCATCCGACAGATAAAGACGCTCCCACCTGATTTCACCCGCGCTGATCCGGATCCGGTCATGCACAGCCTCGGAGGTCAAAAAGGCCTTGGGATTGGGCGAGTGCTGATCCCACCATCCTTCATTGGCCAATTCAGCCTCGGCGTGGCGAATCTCATCAGTGGCGAATTGCCAAAGCGATACGCCCAGCAAGGCCTGCTGGCTGGTGTTCCAGTCACGCGCCCGACTGGCCGAATATGCCAGACACTTATGGCTGGTCTCTTCCACGAGATGCACACACTCGGTGGAACTCATGACCAGCCGTCGTAAGGCACTGTCATCTTCTCTGATGGGACCAAGGGCTGAAAACACTGCCTGTTGTGTTTCCGGTAACGGCGTTTGCGCCCCATTTTCCCATCTGGATATCGTGGTTTGATCGACCTGCAGCACCTCGGCCAGAGCCGATTGTTTCAAACCAACAGACCGACGCAATCGTTTCAGGCGCTTGCCGAAGGCTGGGTACCCTCGGGTCTGGAGCGCGTAACAGCCAATATGTGCAGGTCCTTTGTTCACACGCTTGTCCTCGTCTGACTGCTTACGACCGCTGTGATCGCCTATTGTGCGACGACGGCTGGTTGGAAACGTAATCAGGTTATCGCGGCTGATTACTCTGCCGGTTCCGGCTCATCCAGTTGCGCCACCCGTGCGCCGGATTTGTTTGACGTGACCACACCCAGCGACTTCAGTTTGCGGTGCAACGCGCTGCGTTCCATCCCGACGAAACTGGCCGTGCGGCTGATATTGCCGCCAAACCGGTTGATCTGCGTCAGCAGGTACTCTCGCTCGAACGCCTCGCGTGCTTCGCGCAATGGCAGGGTTGCCAGCGCGCCAGATAGAACCACCCGACCCGATTCTTCGGCTTTGTCCTCATCACTTGGCAATTCACGGGCTTCAATCGGACCGGTCCCATCACCCAGGATCAAGACACGTTCGATCAGGTTCTTCAGCTGCCGCACATTGCCGGGCCACGTCATGGTCTGCAACAGAGCCACAGCTTCTTCTGACAATTCGCGAACAGGCAAACCCTGAGATTCGTTGCACATTTCGATGAAGTGCTGCGCCAGAACCGGAATGTCTTCGCGTCGATCCTCCATTGACGGTACCGCGATCGGCACCACATTCAGGCGATGATAAAGTTCCTCGCGAAAGCGATCCGCTGCAATCTCGTCGTCCAGATCCCTGTTGGTTGACGATATCACCCGCAGATCGACCCGCACCTTGTCGGCGCCGCCCACCCGCTGGAACTGTTGGTCCACCAACACGCGCAGGATTTTCGACTGAGTGCCCAAGGGCATGTCGGCGACCTCATCGAAATAAACCACGCCGCCGTGAGCCTCTTCCAGCAGACCGGATTCCACGCCGCGTTCCGAGGATTCGCGCCCGAACAGGACCTCTTCCATCCTCTCCGGCTCGACCCCGGCACAATTGACCGTCACAAAGGGAAAGTTCGCCCGGTTGGAATGCGCGTGAATGTAACGCGCCGCGATTTCTTTACCGGATCCGGCCGGGCCGCTCAGCATCACGCGGCCGTTCGATTTGGTCACCTTGTCCAGCTGACTCTGCATGGCCCGGAACGAGGCAGATTTGCCGATCATATCCGAATTGCTGACCTCTTTCCGCTTAAGCGTGGCATTCTCGCGACGCAGGCGCGAGGTTTCCATCGCGCGACGGATCACCACCATCAGCTGATCGATATTAAAGGGCTTTTCGATAAAATCATATGCCCCCTGCTTGATCGCCGCCACGGCGATTTCGATATTGCCGTGCCCTGAAATGATCACCACGGGCACGTCGGGGTTATCCCGTTTCACCGCTTTCAGGATATCGATCCCATCCATCCGGCTGTCCTTCAGCCAGATATCCAGGATCAGCAACCCGGGCGGCTCAGAGTTGATCGACGACATACACTCATCCGAGTTTGCCGCCAGCCGGGTTGAATAGCCTTCGTCCTCCAGAATGTCGGACACCAGCTCGCGAATATCGCGTTCGTCATCTACGATCAGAATGTCGCTCATCTTTGGCCTGCTTTCAGTTTGTTGGTTTTAATCGCCTGCTTCTGTGGCGCCGCTGAAGGAGGTATGTTGGCCCCCGGCAAACGGATCACGGCCATCGCGCCAAAATGGTCCTGTCCGTCAAAGACGGGCGCGTCTTCCAGAGTCAGCGCGCCGCCATGTTCTTCGATAATCTTTTTGACGATGGGCAAGCCAAGGCCAGTCCCTTCGTCACGTGTTGTCACATAAGGTTCGAACAACCGCGCCCGGTCTTCAGGAAGACCGATGCCATTATCCGCAATAGTGATGATTGTACCCGCGTCATCACTGGAAACCGCCACTTTGATTTGCGGTTTCAGGTTATCAGGTGCGCCCTTTTCCTTAAGCGTTCCAATGGCTTCACCTGCGTTCTTGATCAGGTTCGTCAAGGCTTGATTCAACATCGTTGCATCCAAATCTGCCAGAATCGGCTGATCCGGCAGATGGGCATCGATCTGCACATCCGGCTGTCCCGCCTGTTGCAGCAGCACCGCCTCGCGCACCAGCCCAACGACGTTTTCCTCACGACGCTCAGGTTCTGGCATACGTGCGAATTTTGAGAACTCATCGACAATACGCCGCAAATCGTTGGTTTGCCGCACGATCACGTCGGTCATCGATTCAAGGCTGTCGCAATCTTCCTCGTCGAGTTTGCGCGAGAACTTGCGTTTGATCCGCTCAGCGCTCAGTTGGATAGGGGTGAGCGGGTTCTTGATCTCATGTGCAATACGGCGTGCAACATCGCCCCAGGCGGCCATCCGTTGCGCGCTGACCAGATCTGTCACATCGTCAAAGGCCACAACATAGCCTTCCAATCCACCGTCTTCCCCACGCCGGATCGCCATACGCACCAGCAGGTTTTCCAGTTGACCCTTTCGGGCCACCTTGACCTCACCCTGAACAGCTTCTTGTCCGCTGCTTTTCAAGTTGTCGAACAACGGCAGGAATTCTGGCACGGCAATACCAATGGCCAGTTGCTCCTCGCCCCGCGACCAGTCCAGCAGTCGCTCGGCCGAACGGTTTACGAAGGTCACGCAGCCCTCGGAATCTACACCGACAACCCCAGACGTCACCGAACTCAGAACAGAATCGAACAAGCGGCGGCGGCGTTCGATCTGACGCGTGTTTTCCAGCAAAGTATCGCGCTGGCCTTTCAACTGGCGCGTCATTTGGTTGAAGTAACGCCCCAACATGGCGATCTCGTCATCGCTGGCCTCTTCAATGACCTGCACACCTAGATCGCCGGCACCAACGCGTTGCGCAGCTGTTGTCAAACGGCCCACAGGCCGTGACAGGCGTTCCGCGAACCACATTCCCAGCGACATCGCTGCCAAAATCAGGATCAATGCAAAGCCCAGATAAAGCAGACCAAAGTTAAACAGGACCCTGCCCCGCTCACTTTCAAGCTGCTGGTAAAATCTTGCCGTTTGCTTGGTATCATCGAGCAACGTCAGCAAATCCCCGTCGACTTCACGGCTGACATAGAGATATCGGTCCAGATAAGACTGCAGCGGGACCAACGCTCGGAATTCATTGTTTTCCCAATCCGCAATAATCAGCAATCCGGTATCTGTCGACTCGACAATCTGTTCGGGTGTCGGTGGTTCGTAATTGAACAGGTAGGAACGGTCCCCACGTGAACGGATTTCGCCGCTGCCATCAATGACATATGCCTCACGCAGCCCGCGCTGAATCTGCGCCTGCCCCTGGGCCAGAACCTCGCGCAGCTCAGCATCCGAGATATAGAAATCCAGCGAACGCGCGTTGTCCAGAAAACGCGCCAGCACGGCGGCATCCTGTGTCAGGCCCTGGCGGTGCTCCAATTCATAGGCCTCGGCCGCCGTGAGTGATGAGCCAACAACCTGTCGCACACGGTCGGAAAACCATCCCTCAAGGCCGATGTTCACCGTCAGACCGGCGAAGATGGCCACCGTGACTGTCGGGACAAGCGCCAACAACGTAAATGCGCCGATCAAACGCAAATGCAGGCGTGAACCGGCAGATTTTGCGCGTCGCGCCGCGATCAGGCTGCCCACCTGGCTGAGCACAAGGGCTGCGACCACGAGGACATATACCAGATCAGCAAGCAGAATCAGTCGCAGCGTCGGAGCGGTCGCCCCAAGATCAAATGGACCAATAACTAGGTAGGTTGCCAACGCCAGCACGGGTCCCAATAGAACCAACCCCAAGGTGCCGAAGTTGCGCAGTTTTCGGGATTTTCTCCACCGATTGATCGATAGGATCATCCCGCTCTGTGCCCGGGTTGCCACCGTCTGCCCTCATCCTGATGTGCCGCTTGCGCGGCTTACCGCCATATATCGTGGTCTTTACCCGAAAGAGACCCGGATGCCACGGTTTGTGTGGCGATATTACATCAGTTTGCGTCGGCGTGTCACCTGAATATCGAGATCTGTAATCTTTTTCCGCAACGTATTCCGGTTTATCCCAAGTAAATCAGCACATTTCGCCTGATTTCCGCCCGTTGCATCCAGTGCAATTTCGATCAGCGGCGCCTCAACCTCGCGCAAAATCCGCTGGTACAGGCCTGGCGGCGGCAACATATTCCCGTGCAGATCAAAATAACGCTGCAGATGCCGGCCCACTGACGCTGACAGTTTCTCGCGTTCGCCACCACCCAGAACCGGTTCGGCCTCGGGCTGGCTGCCCAACACCATTTCGACCTCGGCTTTCGAAATCTCATCTGCCCGGCTGGTCAGGCTCAGTCGGCGGATCGCATTTTCCAACTGGCGCACATTTCCCGGCCAAGAGTATCGCCGAACCAGCTCAACCGCTTCGGGGCTGAGCCAGCGTTTCGCACCACTTTCCCGTTCTTCCCGCGCCAGAAAATGCTCAGCCAGCAGGGTGATGTCATCCACCCTCTCGCGCAGGGCCGGAACATGGATCGTGGCACCACATAGCCGGTAGTACAGATCCTGACGGATCCGGCCGTCTTCCATGCCTTCGGTCAAATCTGTCTGGCTGGTGGCCATGAAGCGGGGAACATGGTCGCCGAGTGTGTCCATCATTCGCACGATACGGGCCTGAACCTCGTCCTCGATGTCGGCGATCTCATCAATCAGCAGCGTGCCACCCCGCACCCGGGCCATGACCCGGGCTGGTCCTTCCAAATCACGCAGGTCAGCTGCCGTCGCGATGACAAACGGCAATGTGCGCCCGTCCGAGAAATCGTGAATTGCGCGTGCAATCAGGGATTTACCGGTGCCGCTTTCACCAGAGATCATCACTGACAGGTCGGTGTTCATCACCCGCGCCACCAGCCGATAGAGCGCCTGCATGACCGGTGTTCGCCCGACCAGAGGCAGCTCGTCCGGGCGTTCGCCACTATCCTCGGGGGGTTCGATATGCGACCGCTGCTTTTGGTCCAACGCCCGGGCGGTGCGCTTCATCAAGTCCGGCAGGTCGAACGGCTTTGGCAGATAATCATACGCATCCGCTTCAGCCGCCTGAATCGCCGTCATGATCGTATTCTGTGCCGAAATCACGATGACCGGCAGCCCTGGACGGTCTTTTGCTATTTTCGGTAACATTTCCAAACCGTTGCCGTCCGGCATAACAACGTCCGAGATCACAACATCACCCTTGCCTTCACCAACCCATCGCATGAGCGTGGTCAGTGACGAGGTGGCATGCACCTTGCATCCGGCGCGCGTCAGGGCCTGTGTCAGAACCGTGCGGATCGTGCGGTCGTCATCTGCTACAAGTACAGTGCCATCCATCAACTGCTCTCCTTATTGTCTTCTGTCTGATCCCGCGGCGCGCGACGCAGCGAGATTCGGAACATGGTGCGGCCCGGCACCGACTCGGCCGAAATCCATCCGTCATGATCCGAGATAATCTTGCTGACCAATGCCAGCCCCAACCCCGTGCCGTTTTCCCGGCCCGAGACAAACGGGTCGAAAATGTCGCCACGGATATCTTCCGGCAGGCCCGGGCCGTCATCTATTATCTCGATCTGCAAGGGCAGCAAATGGCCCGATCCATCGCTGCGGCGCAGGCGAAACGAATGTTCGAAATAGGTGCGCAAGCGAATGGTTCCACCTTTGAGCCCGGCCGCCTCGGACGCGTTCTTGAGCAGATTCAGAACCACTTGAAGGAACTGGTCAGGATCACCGTAGGTCAATGGCAGCGAGGGGTCGTAATCCTCGATGATTGTCATGTCAGCGCCAAAACCCAACAGCGCCGACCGGCGCGCCCGGTCCAGAACATCGTGGATATTGACAGGTTTGAAATCAGGTTGCTGCAGGTTTCCGAATTGCTCGACCTGCTCCAGCAACTTCACTATGCGGCGGCTTTCTTCTACAATTAAATCTGTTAGCTCAAGATCTTGGGGCGTAATATTCATGCTAAGAAGCTGTGCGGCGCCGGTGATCCCTGCCAGTGGGTTCTTGATCTCATGCGCCAGCATCTCGGCCATGCCGATCGCCGATTGCGCCGCTGACTTGACCGTGTTCCCCCGTGTCATCCGCCCCGCCAATTCCCGGGGTGAGATGATCATGATCATCGATCCCGGATGCCCAACTAACGGTGCAATCTGCAGGGCGCATTGCAACGGCGCACGATTGCCCGATCCTGCGTCGACGTCATTCACAAACAAGGGTGTGCCCTGTGCCCGCGCACGTAAGAACGCCTCTTCCAACGGTGAATCCACGGCAATCTGATCCCAGACCGGATGGCCAATGACCGCCTTGCGCGACGCGTTCAGAAACCCCTCGCCTGACGAATTGACGTCCGAGATCCGGTCTTCCGAGTCGATGATGAAGGCGGGAACCGGAAGCGAATTCCAGATGCTTTGGTCTGAGTTCATGCCGCTGCCTCTGCCGTATTACTCAACGCATCCCCGATCAGACGCAAAACATCGTCTGTATCGCGTGACGTTAAAACAGCGCGGCGCAACGGCGCAGGCGTGCCAGCCTCATCCATGTACCATCCCAGATGTTTGCGTGCCACGCGCAGACCCAGATCGACGCCGTAAAAGGCCAACATCGCTTGATAATGCGCCTGCACCAAATCGACCAATGCTGCACCGGTCGGGATTTCGGGCGCGTCTGTTCCATAGATGTCGTGGCAAATCTGGGCCAGAACCCAAGGCTTACCCTGCGCCCCGCGCCCGACCATGACGCCATCGGCACCGGACTGCATCAAGGCCGCGCGGGAGGCATCTGTGTCCGTGATGTCCCCGTTTGCAATTACCGGGATCGAAACCGCGTCTTTGACAGCACGAATAGCCCGCCAGTCAGCATGACCTTTGTAAAACTGGCAGCGGGTACGCCCGTGGATCGTGACCATCTGTATGCCTGCGTCCTGCGCCCGCCTCGCAACGTCTGGGGCGTTCAACAACGCATCATCCCAGCCCAACCGTGTTTTCAGCGTGATTGGCACATCTACGGCTTCGACGACAGCCTCGATCAACGTCAACGCATGGTCCGGTGTCTTCAGCAAAGCCGAGCCGGAATACCCATTTGTTACCTTCTTGGCCGGACAGCCCATGTTGATATCAATCACGCGCGCACCGCGATCTGCGACCTGTCGCGCGGCTTCGGCCATCCAATGCGCCTCACGCCCGGCCAGTTGCACGGCAGTGTTTTCTACGTCGGCCGACAGCTCTGCACGCTCGCGCACGCCCGGTTTGGCCTGCACCATCTCTTGACTGGCGACCATTTCACTGACCACCATCCCTGCGCCAAAGCGCATCACGAGATCACGGAAGGGCCGGTCCGTGATTCCGGCCATCGGCGCCAGCAGCACAGGCGGGTTCAGAACCTTGTCGGCAAGATGCAGGGTCAAAGTGCTTAATCCTTGAGCAGTTGCGATTTTGATATCGAATCCGAGACCTATGAACAACAAAATGGCGGCTCACAAGCCCGCAAAATCATCGTTCGCCTATTTTTTAGGCATAGTGACGCGGGTGATTGCCTCTGCTTTCACCGCCCCCTAAACAAAGACCAGAGCACAGGAGAGCACCCCTAACATGACAACCGCCGCCATCATCGTCGCCGCAGGACGCGGTTTGCGCGCCGGAGGGGACACCCCCAAGCAATGGCGTGAACTCGCGGGACGTCGCGTGGCAGACTGGACCCTCGACAGGTTTCGAGGTCACGTGGATCACATCGTACTGGTGCTGTCGCCTGACGATACGGCCGCATGGGACGAATTTCAGAACAGCGATCTGATTCTGACCGAGGGCGGTAACGACCGGGCCGGGTCGGTGCGTAATGGGCTGAACGCTTTGGCAGACCTGAGTGTGGAAAAAGTTCTGATCCACGACGTGGCGCGGCCTTGCGTCAACACGCGGATCATCCGGGATGTTCTTGCGGCGCTGGACATCAACGCTGCTGCAGCCCCCGGACTGGCCATAACGGATGCTCTCTGGACCGGAGAAAGCGCAGCCGTCACAGGAACACAGAACCGTTCGGGGCTTTTTGCAGCACAAACACCTCAGGGGTTTCACTATGACGCCATCGTTTCAGCGCATGCAACGCATCCCGGCGGGGCGGCGGATGATGTGGAAGTTGCGCGTGCGGCACATATCAAAGTGGCCATCGTGCAGGGTGACGCGGACAATATCAAAATCACCAGACCCGAGGATTTTGCCCGGGCGGAACGCATAATGGGGCTGAACATGGATGTAAGACTGGGCAACGGGTATGACGTGCACCGGTTTGGGGATGGGGATCATGTCATCCTCTGCGGCGTCAGGATTCCGCATGACCGCAGCCTGCAAGGCCATTCGGACGCGGATGTGGGTATGCATGCTGTGACCGATGCGATCTATGGCGCTTTGGCGCAGGGCGATATTGGCCAGCATTTCCCGCCATCGGATCCGCAATGGAAAGGGGCCGCCAGTGAGATATTCCTGCGCCATGCGGTCGATCTGTGCAAACAGATGGGCTACCGAATTTCGAATATCGATTGCACGCTGGTGTGCGAATATCCAAAGATCGGGCCTCATGCGCAGGCCATGCGGGAAGAAATGTCCAAAATCATGGGATTAAATCCCGATCAGGTCTCGGTCAAAGCCACAACTTCGGAACGTCTGGGTTTCACCGGGCGCAGCGAAGGCATCGCCTCGTCGGCCACAGCCAGTCTGGTGAGAACATGAACACTGCGCAGTTGATCGGAACCGTTTGTGGGGTCGGACACCTGCGTCCCGCACCCGGCACCTGGGGATCGCTGGCAGCACTGCCGTTGGCTTGGGTTTTGCACACAGTTGGTGGGTTCCCCTTGCTGGTGGTGGCGACATTGGTTTTGTTTTTCGCAGGCCTTTGGGCCACGCGCATCATGACAAAAGGACAGAAAGATCACGACCCGTCAGAGATCGTGATCGATGAAGTTGCAGGCCAGTTCATCGCACTTTGGGCGATCTCTTATCCGTCTTGGGCCCACGGGATCGAGATTACCGCGCTCTGGCCCGGTTGGGTGGCTGGATTTGTTCTGTTTCGGTTCTTCGACATAACCAAACTCGGCCCGGTGGGTTGGGCCGACCGCCGTGGTGATCCGATGGGCGTGATGCTGGATGATGTCATTGCCGGAGTTTTTGCCGCGATCGGCGTGCTTGTCCTGGCTGGCATTACACATGGGGTCATGGGCCTGTGAGCGCTGCCGATCTTCTCGACCGCGCCAAAGCGCGCAACGTGATGATCGCCACAGCGGAAAGCTGCACCGGCGGGATGGTCGCCGTCGCGTTGACAGACATTCCCGGTAGTTCCGCCGTGGTCGAACGCGGGTTTGTCACCTACACGAATACGGCCAAGCAGGACATGCTGGGCGTCCACGCCGAAACACTGGACGCCCATGGCGCCGTGTCGGAAGAGGTTGCGTGCGAAATGGCCGAAGGCGCGCTGCGCCATTCGCTGGCCCAACTGGCCGTGTCGATCACCGGCATCGCCGGACCGGGTGGATCCGAATTCAAGCCCGAAGGTCGCGTGTGCTTTGGACTGGCAGCCGAAGGACATCCGACGCGGGTGGAAACTATCGAATTCGGTGCACCGGGTCGTGACACCGTCCGTCGCATGGCGCGCGATCACGCACTCGAGCTGTTGTCCGAAGGTCTTTCTCTTTTCGCTTAAATTTCTGGCAACCACCCACAAACGGCGCAAATTTAATCGCCAGTTGAAAAAAGGCTGCCAAAATAGACGGTCTTTTGGGGCGATGCCTCTTTTTTCCCCGTCCGTCATTCGCTTCAACCCTGTGCACGCCACTCACGAAGCGAAAGAGGAGGACGGCCCATGAACGGAGCCGATACAGCCTGGATCATCGTCGCAACCGCGCTGGTCCTGTTCATGACATTGCCAGGTCTTGCCCTGTTTTATGGCGGCCTTGTCCGCGCCCGAAATGTGCTGAGCGTGTTCATGCATTGCTTTTCCATCGCCTGCCTGATGAGCATCTTGTGGCTGGTTGCGGGCTATTCCATCGCCTTTGGGCCGGGTGAGTCCGGTCTTTGGGGCGGTCTGGGCAAAGCCTTTCTGAACGGCGTAGACGTTGACAGCTTGTCCGGCACCCTGCCCGAGATCCTGTTTTTTGCGTTTCAGATGACCTTTGCCATCATCACCCCCGCCTTGATTGTCGGCGCATATGTAGAACGGGTTGGGTTTGGGTTCGTCCTGACCTTCTCGGGCTTGTGGATGCTGCTGTGCTACGCACCCGTGGTGCACTGGATCTGGGGCGGTGGCATGCTGACCGATGGCGGTATTCTGGGCGAAATCGGCGTCCGGGATTTCGCAGGCGGCATAGTCGTGCATGAAACGGCAGGTATTGCTGCGTTGATCATCGCAGTTGTACTTGGTCCCCGCCTCAACCGCACGACACCGCCGCACAATCCGGGCTTTGTCATGATCGGTGCAGCGATGTTGTGGGTCGGCTGGTTTGGTTTCAACGGCGGCTCGCAATTGGCAGCCGACGGAGGTGCCGCAATGGCCATGACCGTGACGCATTTGTCAGCGGCCACGGCCTCACTGACCTGGGCCTTGTGGGAGCGGGTCAGGTTTGGCAAAGCCTCGATGGTGGGCCTTGTCACCGGCACAATCGCTGGTTTGGCTTCAATCACGCCGGCCTCGGGATTTGTTGGCCCGGTCCAGGCGCTGATCATCGGTGGCGTTGCTGGCATCCTGTGTCAGGAGGGCGTGTATGTCATTCGCAATGTGCTGAAAATCGACGACACGCTGGATGTGTTTGCCGTGCACGGGGTCGGCGGTATCTTTGGTACAATTATGATCGCCCTGTTTGGTTTGGGAACCTGGACCGCGCAACTGGGCGGGCTTGTTATCGTGGGTGCCTTTACGGCAGCTGTCACAATTGTGTTGGTGAAGGTGGTTGCTCTGATCACACCGCTTCGCGTAGATGCTGAGACCGAAACAAACGGGCTCGACCTTTCAGTACACGGAGAGCGCGCCTACGATATGAGCAGCTGAGCCCACCTTGGCATGCTCGGCCCGCAAGGGCACAAGCGGACCTCTCGGGGTCCGCTTTTCTTTTGCACCATACCCTCTCGACTCTGACGTTGCGGACGGGCTATCAGCCCGCAATGCCATTCATCCAAGAGGTTTGCGCCATGATCCCCAGTTCATTTCCCGACAGCACCGAAATCGCCCGCCTGACCGCGCGGATGCTGCTGGAGATCAAGGCCGTTCACTTCAATTCCCGTGAACCCTTCACACTGTCCAGCGGATTGCCCAGCCCAACCTATATCGATTGTCGCAAGCTGATCTCCTACCCGCGCATCCGTTCGACCCTGATGGATTTCATGACAGTCACCGTCATGCGCGACGTAGGCTTCGAGGCGTTCGACAATATCGCCGGGGGCGAGACCGCTGGTATCCCCTTTGCCGCGATGGTCGCGGAACGCATGGCGCTGCCGATGACCTATGTGCGCAAGAAACCCAAAGGCTACGGTCGCAATGCCCGCATCGAAGGCACGATGGGCGAAGGCGATCGCGTCTTGCTGGTCGAGGACCTGACCACCGATGGCGGTTCAAAGCTGAGTTTCGTTGATGCGATCCGCGAAACCGGCGCGACCTGCGGCCATACGGCGGTCATTTTCTACTACGGCATCTTCCCGGAAACCGAGAAAACTCTGGGCGATCACGGGGTTCAATTACACAGCCTTTGCACTTGGTGGGATGTGCTGGCCGAGGCCAAAGCGCAGAAAGCCTTTGATCAGGAAACACTTGACGGCGTCGAAGCTTTCCTGAACGACCCGCGCGGCTGGCAACAGGCGCATAAATCGTAAATTAGGGGCTGTGAGTGGTTTGGGGATATCGGCAATTCGAATCGTCCCCATGGGCGCTTATTTAGCTATTTTGCACTTCAACCCTACCAAATGTTGCGGGAACGTGGTTCTCATGACAAGATGGGGCAATGTTATCCCCAATCGGGTGGGCAGTTATCCCGACTTACCCCCATTCATTTGCAGATAGCTTGAACCGGGGCATCACGTGTAGAACCGCCGAATGGCAGCGGGGGCAGTATGAACGAGATCAGCAGTATCGAGCAGGCAGCGGCGCAAATTCAGAACGCCGAGACCATGCCGCATTCCATTGAGGCTGAACAACAGCTTCTGGGTGCGATTCTGACCAATAACGACCTGTATGACCGGGTCGCTTCGATTATCGGGGCGGAGCATTTCTATGATCCGGTCCATTCGCGCATTTACGAGGTCGCCGCGACCCGTATCGCCAAGAACACGCTGGCCTCACCGGTCACGCTGAAGTCTTTCATGGCCGAGGATGAAGGCCTGAAGGAACTGGGCGGACCGGCCTATCTGGTCAAGTTGGCCGGTGCCTCGATCAGTGCCTTTGCGGTGCATGACTATGCCCAGATGATCTATGATCTGGCGATCCGACGCGAGCTGATCCGACTGGGCCGCGACATCTCGGACAAAGCGGCGCGTGTCGAAGTGTCGAGCGAACCCAAGGAACAGATCGTCGAGGCCGAACAGCAGCTTTATCAGCTATCCGAGCAGGGCCAGACCGAGCAGGGGTTTCAGTCCTTCCTCAAGGCGGTCACAGAAGCCGTTAACGTCACCAACGAGGCGTACCAGCGCGGTGGCGGCATGGCGGGGATCTCAACCGGTCTGGCCGATCTGGACAAGCAGTTGGGCGGGTTGCACCCGTCCGACCTGATCATTCTTGCCGGACGTCCGTCGATGGGGAAAACCTCGCTGGCGACCAACGTGGCGTTCAACGTGGCCAAGGCTTACAAACGTGGTCAAAAGCCCGACGGTAGCGAGGGCGCGATTGATGGTGGCGTCGTTGGGTTCTTCTCACTCGAGATGAGCGCCGAACAACTGGCAGGCCGTGTTCTGGCCGAAGCATCCGAGATTTCGTCGCACAAGATTCGTCAGGGTGACATGACCGAGGCCGAGTTCCGCCGTTTCGTGGACGCCGCCAAGGAATTGGAAGCCTGTCCTCTGTTTATCGACGATACCCCCGCCCTGCCGATCTCGCAGCTGGCCGCCCGTGCGCGGCGTTTGAAACGGACCCATGGGCTGGACCTGCTGGTGATCGACTATCTGCAGCTGTGCCGGGGCATGGCCGAGAACCGTGTGAACGAAATTGCCGAGATTTCGATGGGTATGAAAGCCATCGCCAAAGAGTTGCAGATTCCGGTGATCGCGTTGTCCCAGCTGTCGCGTCAGGTCGAAAACCGTGACGATAAGCGCCCGCAGTTGTCCGACCTGCGGGAATCAGGCTCGATCGAACAGGATGCCGACGTGGTGATGTTCGTATACCGCGAAGAATACTACAAAGAACGCGAAAAGCCCGGTGATCACGAGCTGGATAAGATGGAAGAGTGGAAACAGGCCATGGAACGCCTGCATGGCAAGGCCGAAGTGATTGTCGGTAAGCAGCGCCACGGCCCCATCGGTACGGTGGATCTGTCATTCGAGGCCCAGTTCACCCGCTTTGGCAACCTGATCAAGCCCTGGCAGCAAGACAGTCAAATCGAAGGGTACTGATCACCGTCAACCGGCGTATCACCAAAGCTCCGGCTTGTTCAAAGCCGGAACACAGCGCGACGGACCCGGCACAGGTGTCAGGTCCGACCCATGCAGCGATTGACCCAGCCATCCATGCGGATGGTTCAGCGGATATGGCGCAGGTACAACATCCTGAGAAACAGGCATAAACCCGGTTCTTCGGTAATATTCAGGATCTCCATAGGTCACTACAATATCGAACCCTCTTCCGCGCAGGTCATCTAACCCACAAGCGATCAATTTTTGCCCCACCCCTGCCCGCTGCCGATCTGTTCGAACGGCGACCGGCGACAACAAACAGACCCGGCGTGCATCTCCGGCAAACTCTAGCCGCGAAAAGAAGATACACCCAAGCAAGGTGCCTTTATCAAACGCGACATAGACAAACAGATCCGTATCTGGCGTCGTTGCCATCAGATCATCGACGAACCTGCGGATGATCTGCCCCTCATCGGCCCCCTCGGATGCGGCAAAAGTGCTTTGGAAAAGGTTTGGGATTTCACCTTCAAACCCTGCATATCCTTCAACGCATTTCATCGCATGTTTCTCCGATTGCAGCTCGTTTTCGTCGCGCAAACTTTAAATCACCGTATGGCTTCAACATATACCCCATAGCCGTCTACGATGCTCGCATAGGATCGGTTACTTTCCAACATGACGTGAACAACCGCCATTGCGGTCCAGTGTGACCTCGGCGGGCGCAAAACCAATGACCACCACATTCGATCAGAATGCCAATAACCAGGTAGATTAACCCCGTCTCAAGCCAGAAGTTGCTTATGACGCACGGAAATCCCCTGATAAACCGCCTCTTCCCCCTTGACCTCGAAGGCTCCGATGTCATGAACAGTGCCATGAGTACCGCACGTTTAAAAATCAACCTTCAAGCACTCGCCAGCAATTGGCGGGCTCTTGATGCGACCACCGAAGTTGAAACCGCAGCCGTGGTCAAAGCCGACGGGTATGGCCTGGGTGCCGGGCCGGTTTCGTCCACACTGGCCGAAGCAGGTGCGCGCACGTTCTTCGTGGCGGTAGCCGAAGAAGGCGCTGCCGTACGCAAGGCTGTGGGCCCCGGCCCGATGATCGGAGTTTTCTCGGGTCATATGGAGGGCGACACTGATCTGCTGCGGGCCCATGACCTGACACCGCTGATCAACTCTCCGGAACAGTTCCAGCGCCATTTGCAAGCGCTGCCCGATCATCCGTTTGGCATCCAGCTGGACAGCGGCATGAACCGTCTCGGGTTTGAGCCTGCCGATTGGGCCGAACTGCGCGGTAAGGCAGAGGCGTTGAACCCTCGCCTTGTCATGTCGCATATGGCCTGCGCGGACGAGCCGGATCATCCGATGAACCAGCAACAGCTCAGGACGTTTCGCGAGATGACCGAAGGCGTGTCAGTGCCCCGATCGCTGGCGGCAACAGGCGGCACCTTGCTGGGATCTGCGTTTCACTTTGACCTCTGCCGTCCCGGCATCGGTCTCTATGGCGGGTTGCCATTTGCAGGGGCCAAACCGGTCATCACCATTGATCTGCCAGTCATTCAGGTGCGCGCCGTCGAAGTCGGTGAAACCGTCGGCTACGGCAACACCTGGACCGCGCGACGCCCGTCACGCATCGCAACCGTCGCAGCAGGCTATGCCGACGGTCTGCATCGCGCTATCGGCGGTGGAATCGATACATTTTCGGGCGATCAGCCTTGCCCGGTCGTCGGACGTATTTCGATGGATTTGATCACCGTGGACGTCACCGATCTGCCCCACGACCCGGATCGCCTGCGTATCCTGAACGGCCATCAAACCGTGGATGACCTGGCCGAAGCCGCCGGCACCATCGGCTATGAAATCCTGACCTCGATCGGCCAACGCTATTCACGGGGTTATGTGGAATGACGCCTGTTGCAATGCTGGGTGGATTGGGCCGCGCGGTCCTGGGCTTGCTGGCCGCATTCGGGCGCGTCGCCCTGTTCGCGCTGGACGCCATTTCCCACATCATCCGCCCGCCATTCTACCCGCGAGAGTTCGGGCTGGCCCTGCTGAACATAGGTTGGCTGTCGCTGCCGGTTGTCGGCCTGACCGCGATCTTCACAGGGGGTGCCCTTGCGTTGCAGATCTACGCAGGTGGTGCCCGTTTCAATGCCGAGGCCGTGGTGCCCCAGATCGTGGCCATCGGCATGGTGCGCGAACTTGGGCCAGTGCTGGTTGGACTGATGATCGCCGCACGCGTGACCTCATCCATCGCGGCCGAGATAGCAACGATGAAAGTGACCGAACAGATCGACGCGCTTGTCACCCTCTCGACCCATCCGATGAAGTACCTCACGGCCCCGCGTGTGCTGGCGGCGGTGATCACTGTGCCCGCACTGGTCGCGGTCGGTGACGTCATCGGAATCGCCGGAGGCTACACGGTCGCCACCCAGAACCTGGGCTTCAATCCCGCGACCTACCTGAAAAACACGGTCGATTTCCTTGAACTGCGCGACATCGTCTCGTCCTTGGTCAAAGGCGCGGCATTTGGCCTGATCGCTGCCATCATGGGGTGCTACTACGGCATGTCCTCGGGTCGCGGCGCGCAGGGTGTGGGCCGCGCCACCAAAGGCTCGGTCGAGGCCGCCGCCGTGTTGATTCTGGCCGCCAACTTTGTTCTGACAGGGGTGTTCTTCTCGCTATGATCCGGATGGAGAACGTACATAAAGCCTTCGGTGACAACCACGTCCTGCAAGGCATGAACCTTGAGATTCCCAAGGGCACGTCGATGGTCATCATTGGCGGCTCGGGCACCGGAAAATCCGTGGCGCTGAAATGTATTCTGGGCCTGATCACCCCGGACAGCGGCAAAATCCTGGTCGATGGCAAAGACGCGCAATCCGGCGACCGCGACGCGTTTCTGGCCCGGTTCGGGATGTTGTTTCAGGGCGGTGCCCTGTTTGACTCCCTACCCGTCTGGCAGAATGTCGCCTTCCGCCTGCTTCGCGGCTCGCTGAAACGCCCAACGGACGAGGCACGCGAAATCGCCATCGAGAAACTGCGCCGCGTCGGCCTGAAATCCGACGTCGCTGACCGCCTGCCTGCGGAACTGTCGGGCGGCATGCAGAAACGCGTGGGCCTTGCCCGTGCCATCGCTGCCGAGCCCGAGATCATCTTTTTCGATGAGCCCACCACCGGCCTCGACCCGATCATGTCCGGCGTCATCAACGATCTGATCCGCGAAATCGTGACCGAGATGGGCGCAACCGCGATGACCATCACACACGACATGAGTTCCGTCCGCGCCATTGCCGACAACGTGGCGATGCTGCACGCAGGCGTGATCCAGTGGACCGGGTCCGTTAGTCAGATGGATGCGTCGGGTGATCCCTATATGGAACAGTTCATCAGCGGGAGTGCTGAGGGGCCGATTGAGGCGGTGCGTTGATGAGTGGCTTGAACCTTCTTGAGGTTTCTAACTTCGTCCGGCTTTTGGGCCTCGCCTATTTGACTGGCTTGGTGGTTTCCACATCAGGGATCTTTCCCATGTTTGGAAAATCTCTCGTCTCAAAAGTCAAGTTCGCCCAAGCCCAAGCTCTTATTCGCCGACAACAATTCGGTTGGGGTGCCGGTGACGTTCCAGATTCCGAGATCAAAACCAAACATATCATTCTGGCGTTTCCACTTGCGCTGTTGCTTATCGCGATGGCTTACTTTGGCTTGAGTTGGGTAAGGAACGCTCAAATCCCAGCGCTCAATATTGCACTAGGTTTTTCCTTTTTCGTTTTGGGACTGTATTTGCGTAAACAATTCTTGCGCAACTGGACGGGAAGAACATGGAAACTCGATTTTGCGTGTTTTCTGATTGGATTGTTCTTCGTGATTACCCAAGTATGAAGCCATGCTACGCCTCGCCACCCTCTCCCTCCTGATCCTCTACCCCATCGCGTGGTTTGCCCCACTGATGCGCGCAGGCCTGTTGCCAATCTTCGGGCTCAGCGAAATCAGCGTGATAACCGGCCTCCAATCCCTCTGGAAATCGGACGTCTTCCTCGCATTGGTGGTCACCGCCTTTGCCCTCTTCGCGCCATACCTCAAAACCATCGGCACCGCGCTGATCCAATGGAACCTGCTGGACCCGCGTGTTCAGCCTGTGCTGACCATTCTCGGTAAATTGGCCATGGCCGACATCTTCCTGATCGCGCTTTACATCACGCTGGCCAAGGGTATTGCCTACGCCACCATCGAAACCGCATGGGGTCTCTACCTGTTCACACTCTGTATCCTTGCGTCGATCCTTCTGGGCTACCTGACCGAGCGCCAAAGCAAGTCCAAGGACACTCCGGTTTAATCGACGCTACGGCGCGTCAGCGCCTGCCGCACCCGATGGCCCGCAGGGCCTGAGGACGCGGCGCGCCACCGGCGGTGAGGAAGGCCCGCAAGGGCTTGAAGAACCGCCCATCCTCGGGCACCAAGGGCGCCATGGCAAAGACGACAACTTTCTCCTGCTCGGCCTGCAGCGCCACACATACCCGTTGGTCCGGGCGTTGTGACGCCTGCGGTGAATGGAACACCATCGTACAGAACGCACCGCTTTCAGCGGGACCAGCCAAGAAGTCCTTGGGTGGAAAACGCGGCCAGTCCATTGTCCTGTCCGATCTTGCGACCGAAGAAGCCCCGCCACCACGCACATTATGCGGCGTGGACGAACTTGACCGTGTATTGGGGGGTGGTCTTGTGCCGGCCTCGGCCCTGTTGGTCGGCGGAGATCCGGGCATCGGCAAATCCACCCTGCTGCTGCAAGCCGCTGCGCGGTTTGCCCGCGAGGGTGTCAAAACAATCTATGTCTCGGGTGAAGAAGCCAGCGCTCAGGTTCGGATGCGCGCCCGGCGTCTGGGGCTCGAGGATGCGCCGGTGCAGCTGGCGGCCGAAACCAACCTGCGCGATATCCTGACCACGCTTGAGGCCGAAAAACCCGGCCTCGCTATTATCGATTCGATCCAGACCATGTGGGCAGACAATGTCGACAGCGCCCCAGGTTCAGTGTCACAAGTTCGCGCTGCAGCGCATGAATTGACCACGTTTGCGAAACGACACGGGGTTTCAATTATCATGGTCGGTCACGTCACCAAGGACGGTCAGATCGCGGGCCCCCGCGTCGTCGAACATATGGTCGACACCGTGCTTTATTTCGAAGGTGAGCGCGGCCACCAGTTCCGCATCCTGCGCGCCGTCAAGAACCGTTTTGGTCCGGCGGATGAGATCGGTGTGTTCGAAATGACCGGCAAGGGGTTGGCTCAAGTCACCAACCCATCCGCCCTGTTCCTGTCCGAACGCGGCACACCAAGCCCCGGGTCTGCCGTTTTCGCAGGCATTGAAGGCACGCGCCCCGTGCTGGTTGAGCTGCAAGCCCTTGTCGCCCCATCGCCGCATTCACAGCCCCGCCGCACCGTTGTGGGTTGGGACAGCGGGCGTTTGGCGATGATCCTCGCGGTGCTCGAAGCCCGCTGCGGCATCCCCTTTGCCGGGCTTGATGTGTACCTGAACGTGGCCGGCGGTCTGAAAATCAGCGAACCCGCAGCGGATCTGGCTGTGGCCGCAGCGCTACTGAGTGCCCGCGAAGACACAGCCTTGCCCGTCGATACCGTTGTTTTTGGAGAAATCTCACTATCCGGGGCACTTAGACCGGCCCCGCAGACCGAAAACAGGTTGAAAGAAGCGCAAAAACTTGGTTTCACAGCTGCAATTGCTCCGGCAGGTGGCAAAACTGGCACTGTGGCAGGTCTGACACTCACCCGACCCTCTGATTTGGTAGGGTTTGTTGGCGAAACCTTCGGAGCAGGTTAAGGTCGCGTCCTGAGGCGCACAAAAAAAGAACAGGCGAGGGCCATGGAAGGTTTTACAATTATTGACGGGGTGGTCGCCCTGATCATCGTTCTGTCGGGCCTGCTGGCCTATTCGCGCGGGTTCATGCGCGAGGTCATGGCCATCATAGGCTGGGTCGCGGCGGCCGTTCTGGCGTTCATTTTCGCACCACAAGCCGTTCCGCTGGTCAAGGAAATCCCGGTGGTCGGAGATTTCCTGCGCGACAGTTGCGAATTGTCGGTGATCACCGGTTTCGCAGCCGTCTTTGCAATTGCCCTGATCGTGGTCAGCATCTTCACACCGCTGTTTTCGTCTCTGGTGCAGCGCTCGGCGCTTGGCGGGCTGGATCAGGCCCTGGGGTTCTTCTTCGGAATCGCCCGAGGCATCTTGTTGGTGGCCATCGCCTTCTTTGTCTACGACACCGTGATGACGGGTCAGTCTTATACCATCGTTGACGAAAGCCGCTCGGCCAAAGTGTTCGAACAGTTCAGCTCGCAAATCGAAGAGCAGAACCCAGAGCAAGCTCTGGGCTGGGTGACACAACAGTATGAAGAGCTGGTGGCAAGCTGCACCGCAGGGACTGAGGCGCCTGCTGAACCGGCACCGTCCGACAGCTGATCACCCGATATCCCAAGGTTACGTTTAAGCCCGGCATCGACCGGGCTTTTTCTTACGCAATGGTCAAACGAACCCTTCACCGCCACAAACAGTGCAACGACTCGATTTCAATCCGAAACACCCGTCACAGCGGCTGCGGATCGGGTTGCCATAGACATCCCGGCTTTTGATCACCTCGCCTGTACCATTGCAGATCTGACAGGGTGCACGCCCCATGCCTTTGCACCGATGGCACCGCCGCTTGGGCGTTTCTTCTTTGCGATATGGTGGTTTGTCTTGCCACATATTTGCACTCTGCCTGCGATCATGGATTGTAAGTTGTACCAACGCATCGACATGACAGCATATATGTTTGCACATGTCACCAACCTCGTTCTGTGTCTTTGCCGAACACAAATGCGGCCTGCGGCAATAGGCGTTTGTGATCCTTTGATGACAGCGCCGCAGTTAGGCAGTATGTGGAACCCAACTCGTCACGGAATCGGAGCCACCGATCTTGTTCTTTCTGTTTTCATTTGCCATCGCGGCTATGATGTTCGCCTGGTTGGCGTCAGGAACAGCAGAAATCACACGTTATGCGCCCTTAGTGCAAATGATCCGATCCCGACGGCCGGTCAAACCTCGCGTCAAAAAATCATAGAAGTTGGAGCCCGTACATGTGTGGGATTTTGGGGATCGCAAGCCGGACACATGATGTCTTTGCGGAAATCTATGATGGGCTGTTGATGTTACAGCACCGCGGTCAGGACGCCTCGGGCATCGTGACCTACACAGGTGAGTTCTTCCGCGAAAAAAAGGCCAATGGTCTGGTCAAGGATGTCTTCAATGCGCAAGACGCCGGGACACTGCAAGGCAACGTCGGAATTGGTCATGTTCGCTATCCCACTGCCGGATCGCTCAGCGCGGCCGAAGCGCAGCCGTTTTTTGTCAACGCGCCCTACGGTATCTATCTGGTTCACAACGGCAACATCACAAATACCGCCGCTCAGCGCGAGAAGGTCACCGGCAAGTACAGTCGTCACCTGCGCACCACTTCGGACTCTGAAATCCTGCTGAACGTGATGGCCGATAAGGTGGCCGATGCGATCAAGGTCAACGGCAACGCCGACCCGATCCGCAACATCTTTGCTGGTGTCAAAATGACCATGGAGCGTGTTCAGGGCGCGTATTCGGTGATCTGTCTGGTCGCGGGCGTCGGGATGCTGGCCTTCCGCGATCCTTATGGCATCCGCCCTCTGTCGGTCGCCAAGCGTGAGGTCGACGGCGAAGGCGATGATTATGCATTTGCATCTGAAGACGTGGCCTTTGGCATCAACGGCTTTGACAAGCTGCGGGACGTCAAGCCGGGTGAGGCCATTCTGATCGATCTGGACGGCAACATGCACACGTTCCAGGCCGTCGACGGTCAGCTGACACCCTGTATCTTTGAATACGTTTATCTGGCGCGTCCGGATTCGATGCTGGACGGTGTGTCCGTTTACAAAACCCAGATGCGCATGGGCCAAACACTGGCGCGCCAAATCGAGGCCGCAGGGCTGGAGATCGACCGGATCATCCCGGTCCCCGATAGTGCCCGCCCGGTAGCATTGGAAGTCGCCAAGGCCACGGGCATCTCGTATAGAGAAGGTCTGGTCAAGAACCGCTATGTCGGACGGACCTTCATTATGCCGGGTCAGGAAGAACGCCAGAAATCCGTGCGGCGCAAGCTGAACGCGGTTCCATTGGAGTTCAAAGACCACAATGTCCTGTTAATCGACGACTCGATCGTGCGCGGCAACACAATCAAGAAGATCGTGCAGATGTGCCGCGAAGCGGGTGCCAAGAAAGTCTACATCGCCAGCGCCTCACCGCCTGTCAAATACCCCAATGTCTACGGCATCGACATGCCGACGAAACACGAGCTGATCGCAAACGGCAAAGAGATCGAAGAGATCCGCGAAGAACTGGGCGCGGACGCCCTATTCTATCAGCATCTCGACGACCTGATCTGGTCCGCCAAAGAAGGCAATCCAGAAATCGAGGCGTTTGACTGTTCGTGTTTTGATGGCGAATACATCACCGGCAGTGTCAGCCCGGATTATCTGGACAGCCTGGAAAACAGCACCCGCGTCAGCAAAAAGCGGGAAGACATGCAAGTTCCGGGCGGTTCCTGGAACGCAGCCAAACTCGCTTCGGGTTAATCAGCGGCACCAGAAACCTGCTCTGGCCGAATCGCAACGCGTCTGGATCTTGGGACCAACGGCATTTATTGCCGTTGTCGCCCTCTCGCTTGCCGGCGCCGGTAGAATTCCGCGCACGAGGCCACGCAAAATAGGACACCATTGCAAAGGGTTCCAGAATGCCCGTATCGCAAGAGATTTTGCGACGCTGCGGCAGTCTTTTGTTCCCTAACCCCGTTTGATAGCCCACGGGCGCAACCACTCACCGAAAGGGGTTGGGGCCCTGCCCTGACCGCACTTCATGTCAAACACCACTGTAAAAAGCGCGGCCACGCAAAAGGGCGCGCTGAAGAAGAATTCGGTCTCGGTTCTGGGAATATTTGGGCCGAAAGCAAACCTGCATGCCCTGATGCGCCTGTCATCGGGGCGCGTGAAAGAGGTTAAGCCCGGCAGCCGGGTCGCCTCGGGCACTGTGGTTGCCATTGATGAGCATGGCATCATGCTGCGACAAAGCGGCCAAACCAAGCGGATCGCCATCCCTGGCAGCTAATCGCGTCTTGACGCCCCGCGTGCGGCGGGTCAAACCGCAGTCATGACCGATCAGACCAAAATCGCCCTTGTCACCGGGGCCTCTCGCGGACTGGGCGCAGCCTTGGCCGAGGCGCTGGTGCCCGACTATCACGTTGTCGCCGTGGCCCGCACAACCGGCGGGCTGGAAGAGCTGGATGACCGCATTCAGGCCAAAGGTGGCTCTGCCACTCTTGCGCCGATGGACATTACGGACCCCAACGCCATGGCGACCCTGTGCCGTGGCATTCATGACCGCTGGGGCAAGATTGATCTGTGGCTGCACACCGCAATCCATACCTCGGCCCTGACGCCCGCATATTTTGTCGACCCCAAGGAATGGGCCAAGGCAATCAATACAAACGCCAATGCAACGTCGATCCTGATCCCGTATGTTGCGCCTTTGTTAGGTGAGGCTGGGCACGCCGTCTTCTTTGACGATCCCAAAGCAGGAGAAAAGTTCTACGGTATTTACGGTGCGACCAAGGCGGCCCAGATGGCCCTTGCACGCAGCTGGGCGGCCGAAACCGAGCGGACCGGACCCCGGGTTTCGATCATCGAACCTGCACCTATGCCCACGGCGGTGCGGGCCCGGTTTCATCCCGGTGAAGACCGCGATGCACTGACCAGCACGTCGGATGCAGCTGCTCAGGTCCTGGCAAAGATCTAGGAATGGCCCTTTGGGCCATTCCACCGGCGGGGATATTTTTGGCCAGATGAAGTGGCGCGTTACGCGATGTAGACACCGTTGCGACCCGCCAGATCTACAAAAAACTGCCATGCAACACGTCCTGAGCGGGCACCGCGCGTAGCCTGCCATTCAATGGCTTCGGCCCGCAGAGTTTTCGCATCGACACTGACGCCATAGGCCCCGCAATAGCGATCGATCATGGCCAGGTATTCGTCCTGATCACAGGGGTGGAAACCCAACCATAAGCCAAAGCGATCCGACAGAGAGACCTTCTCCTCGACCGCCTCGGACGGGTTGATCGCGCTGGAGCGTTCGTTTTCGATCATATCCCGGGGCATCAGGTGGCGACGATTTGAGGTGGCGTAAAACACTACATTCTCGGGCCGGCCCTCGATCCCCCCATCCAGAACCGCTTTGAGCGATTTGTAGTGTTGGTCGTCATGGCTGAACGACAGGTCATCGCAAAACAGGATGAACCGGTGCGGCGCGGCGCGCAGGTGGTTCAGCAAGCGCGCGACCGAGCCCATATCTTCGCGCTGCAGCTCCACCAGTTTCAGGTCGGGATGGTCGGCGTGCAACGTGCCGTGAACCGCCTTGACGAGGCTGGATTTCCCCATCCCCCGGGCGCCCCAGAGCAGCGCGTTGTTGGCCTTGAACCCGCTCGCGAACCGACGCGTGTTGTCCAGCAGAGTGTCCCGCGATCGATTGATGCCCACCAGCAAATCCAGATCGACCCGATTGACCTGCGCAACCGGCACCAGCCTGTCCGGGTCCACGTGCCAGACAAAAGCAGACGCTGCGTTGAAATCGGGTGCGGCCAGAGGGGCTGGCGCCATACGCTCCAACGCGTCGGCAATACGGTTCAGGGCTTGGTCGTCCATCGGCTCCTCCGGGGTATTTTGCAGGATTTCAATCATGTTCCATCCCGCACAACAAGGGCTGCGCATTAAAAAGGCGCGCCAAACAAGGGCGCGCCTGATCCAATTTTAATGAGCGATTACTTGTCGTCTTCGAAATCCTGCATCAGGTCATCGTCTGCTTCAGCTTCATCGTCATAATAGCCATCAGCACGCAGTTTTTCTTCGCGCTTCTTCTCGACACGCGCCACCAGGAAGATGGAGACCTCGTAAAGACCATAGACCACGACAAACAGGATGATCTGAGTGATCACGTCTGGAGGTGTGACCAGCGCAGCCAAGACAAGGATGCCTACCATCGCGTATTTTCGAACGCTTCCCAGACCTTCGGCACTGACTAGCCCGGCTTTGCCCATCAGGGTCAGCAACACTGGCAACTGGAAACACAGGCCAAACGCAATGATGAACTTCAGCGTGATGTCCAAGGACTCGTTGACCTTGCCAAAGAAGGTGATTTTCACGCCTTCCGTGGTTTCAGGGACAACAACGATTTCTTCGGGCACATCGCCACTTGTGGCTGACAGCAGGTTGGCGAAAATCGAGCTGACATCTGCAAAGCCCAAAAAGAACTGCATCGCCAAAGGCGTAACGACAAACTGCGCAAAGGAGGCGCCCAGCAGGAACATAAACGGTGACGCGACGAGAAAGGGCATGAAAGCACCCTTTTCAGACTTGTAGAGCCCCGGTGCCACAAAGCGCCACAACTGGTACGAGATCACCGGGAACGCCAGCGCAAACCCGAACACCATCGAAATCCGGAACAGCGTGAACAAGTATTCCTGCGGCGACGTGTATTGCAACGTCGGCGAGGGATCACCCAGTGATCGAAGCGTTGCCTCGATCGGTTGCACCAAGAATTGCAGGATCGGTTCGGCAACTGTGAACGCGACCACGATGCCAATAACAAACGCGATAACGGACCGGATCAGCCGTGTGCGCAGTTCGGCCAGGTGTTCAATCAAAGGGGCCGAGGAATCCTCGATTTCGTCGGTCTTGCTCATGTTTTGCTTTCAGTATTCAGCGCGGCTTCGGCCTCTTCTGCCTTCGCCAGTGCGTCAGCGGCTTCCTTGGCCTTGCGTTCAGCTGCGGCACGGGCCGTTGTGGCCTGAATTTTCTTGGCCTGTTCTGCCCGCTCGGCCGCGAGCTTGCCTGTTTCGCTGTCTGGGTCAAACTTGGTAGGATCGATGCTTTTGGCCATGTCTCGCGCGGCCTCTTTCACGCCGTCCATCGCGCTCCCGACCGGGTTGGTCGCAGCATTCAGGCCCTTTTTGATCTCATTCACACCGGCCTCATCAGCCGCATCGTTCATCGCCGAGCTGAATTCACGCGCCATGCCCCGCGCCTTGCCAACCCAACGGCCAACATTGCGGAACAACACCGGCAAATCTTTTGGCCCGACCACAATCAGGGCGACGACGCCGATGACCAGAAGCTCGGTCATGCCCAGATCAAACATTGGGACTTAGACCTTGTCTTTTTCGGTTTCCGGCGTGACGTCTTTGGCCAGTTCCGAGGCTTCCTGTTCGCCTTCTTCCACACCTTCTTTGACACCCTTCTTGAACGAAGTGATGCCTTTGCCGACTTCGCCCATCAACGAACTGATTTTTCCGCGTCCAAACAGGACCAGAACCACAACTGCAATGAGCAGGATGCCGGGCAGACCGATATTGTTAAGCATGTCTTTTCTCCTAGTGCGTCGACGCTACGCGCGCCGGAAATATGTTTTCGCGTTGTGTTTACGACCCAAAACGCTCTGCAGAAAGAGATCAGGGGCATTTGGTGGCCCAAAATTGATGAGATTGGGCATTTTCTAGGGGCTCGCCTTTTCCAACTGACAGGTTTATGTCAGTTGGAGGTGACTAGGTCTAGGGTATCGAAACCAAGTCAACGGAGACTCAGATGACCCACGTCGCAGAAATTGTCACATTCAAACTGGCCAATGGCACCACTTCGGAAGAGTTCGTGAAACTCAGTCAGGCCTCAGAAGATTTCGTGCGTGCAGCCCCTGGATTTGCGCACCGCCAGCTTAGCAAGGGCGAGGACGGTCAATGGACCGATTATGTAATTTGGCAGGACATGCAATCCGCGAAGGATGCCGCCGCGCAATTCCCGGAACAGGATTTTGCACCGGCCCTGATGGCCACCATACAACCCGACAGCGTTCAGATCAGACATGAGCATGTGCTATGGAATATGACATCATAACGATCAGGGCGGCGCGCCAAAGGCAGGCGTATGCGCCGTACTGATCGCCTATTCGACATCATCCAGATCCTGCGCGACGGCAAGTTACACCGCGCGCGGGACATTGCGGATCGGCTTGAGGTGTCAGTCCGCACCATTTATCGCGACATGGACACGCTGGTCGCCTCGGGCGTTCCGGTCGAGGGTGAGCGCGGCGTCGGATACATGGTGCGCGAGCAGATCACCCTACCCCCACTGAACCTGACACCGGCCGAGCTTGAGGCGCTGAACCTTGGCATGGCCATTGTGGCCGAGGCTGCCGACCCCGACCTGAAGGCGGCTGCGGGGTCACTTGCTGACAAGATCGATGCTGTGCTGCCGACACAGGTCGTAGCCGAGGCGGATACCTGGAAATTCGCCGTCTATCCCTTTGCAGATGCCGCTCGCGGGCTGGCCCATATGGCGCCGATCCGCGCAGCGATCAAATCCCGCCAAAAACTACGCTTGTCCTATTGCCGTATCGACGGTGTTTTGACGGATCGGGTCATCCGCCCCCTGCACATGGAATATTGGGGCCGGGTCTGGACACTGACCGCCTGGTGCGAATTGCGAGATGGCTTCCGCGTGTTCCGTATCGATCTGATCGAAACCGTAACGCCATTGCCCGAAGTCTTTGCGGACGAACCCGGAAAGCGGTTGAGCGACTATGACCCAACCGCCTGATGGTACGTAATTTCCTTCAATGCGTTATCAGCGACGTGGCACGATAAAGGCCGCGCCGAGATCACTTCAGGTATGGCTCGGGATCGACAGATTCAAAGCCTTTGCGCACTTCGAAATGGACATAGGCATTGTCGCCACCACGCAGCGCTGCGATCTTCTGCCCGCGCCGCACCCGATCACCCTTTTTGACGGTGATCCCTTCGACATTGGCGTACACGGTCAGCAGATCATTGGTGTGCTTAACCACAATGATTGGCACCTGATCCGCGTCTGATGTGATGGCAGCAACTGTTCCTGCCTCGGCCGCCTGAACGGACGTCCCCGGCGCAGCTGCGATATCGATGCCTTCGTTCTTACCCTTGTCATAGGTACGGATAATCTTGCCCGAGACCGGCAGAGACAACGCCCCTGACCCGGTTGAATTGCTGGGCGCCTCGGCCGTGACATCTGGCGCTTCCGCCGCCTCCACCTTTTCTTCCGGGAGCGGCTGGGTCGCGCTAGGCGGCGTCGGCGTTGGCGACCCCTGCCCGGGCTGTGTCACCTCTGTCGCAGCGGCCGGAGCAACCACTGCGGTCTGCTGCGGTGCCGCCTGGTTCTTAACGGGGATCAACAGGTACTGACCTTCCCGGATTGCGAAATCTGACCCCAGGCCATTCCATTCGGCCAGCGACTCCACAGGTACGTTGTACAGGCGGGAAATCGTATAGGCGGTTTCGCCACGTTTCACTTTGTGCCGCGTCGGCTCTGGGCCGGGTTGCACAGGCGCTGCGGTGGCTTTGGGCTTGGCGGGCTGCAGAGTCGTCGTCTGAACACCGCCGGTACCCGGTGCCTGATCAATAGCTGTGCCAGCAATCGTGGCAATGTCTACGCCGCTGGCACCACCGACCGATCGCGGCAGGGCAAGAATTTCGCCATCACGCAACCCGTCATTGGGCTGCAAGCCATTAAACCGCGCCAGCTCCCCTCCGGGCAGGCCAACACGGGTGGCTACATCGGCAACCGTATCGCCCCGGCGCGCAACGGCCACCTGGTAGTTCGGATAGGTGATAACGCCCCGCCCATCCGGCGCAGGCCGGTTTGCGGTTGCGGAATGTGCCGCCGGAGATGTCGAAAACCCGCCGACTTCGCCGCGCAGATCATAGTCCAACGGACCTTCGCACCCGGCCAGAACCGCCAGCGCGGCGACCCCAGTCGCACAGCGGCGTATCGCTGATTTGGAAACTGCTCTCATCACTTTTGTCCTCAACACCTGCCCCTGTTTTCCGGGGTTCCGGCACTCAATTCGAAACATCCTTTACGTCTCGTCCTTCCCAAGCCCCTCAAGCAGAGGCACAAAACGAACAGACGTTAATTCATCATAGTCCAGACCGTCCTCGGTGCGCGTCACTTTGATAAGCTGTTGCACCGCATCCGACTGTCCCACAGGTAACACCATGATACCCCCGATTTTAAGCTGCGCCAAGAGCGGTCCTGGCGGGTCCTCGGCAGCGGCTGTCACAATGATCCGGTCAAACGGCGCCTGCTCGGGCAAACCGTAAGACCCATCTGACAACATCGAGGTGATATTGGTCAGCCCCAATTCGCCGAACAACTTGCCGGTTTCGCTGACCAAACGCCGATGACGCTCGACCGTGTAGACGCGGCGCGCCAGCTTGGACAAGACGGCAGCCTGATACCCCGATCCGGTGCCAATCTCTAACACCGTGTCACGTGGGCGCACATCCAGGGCCTGCGTCATCAGTCCCACAACTGACGGTTGGCTGATCGTCTGACCACATGCAATCGGCAGCGGCATGTCTTCATAAGCCCGGTCCGCGAACAGGCCAGTGACGAACCGGCCCCTGTCAATCTTCTCCATCGCGGCCAGCACACGCGCATCGGTCACGCCCCGCTTGCGCAGGGCGAACAGGAACTGCATCACTGTTTCCGGGTCAAGTCCGCTCATTCGATCGACTTCAACGCCTCCAGCGTGTCATACGCTGTCAGGTCGGCACGCATCGGTGTGACCGAGATATAGCCCGCCAGATTGACAGCTGCATCGGTTCCCGGCGCGGTTGGATTATGCTGATAACCACCCTTGATCCACAAAAACCGACGCCCCGAGGGCGAGCTGTGCGGCTCAACCGAAAAGCGCGTATCCCTGCGATAGCCCTGCGACGCAACACGAGTGCCCAATACCTCATCAGCTGGAACAGGTGGAAAGTTCACGTTGTAGAACAGACGATAGTCGCCCTGCTCGGCCGGTGTGGCAACCAAAATACGACGCACCAGATCGGCGCCAAACCGCTTGGCGGCCTCGAACGGGTCGTCCAGTCTCAGATTGCGCGGTCCGAAATACTGCGACAGGGCGATTGCGGGCACACCTTGCAAAGCGGCCTCCATCGCGCCACCAATCGTCCCCGAGTACAGCGTGTTTTCGGCCGAGTTATTGCCCCGATTCACACCTGACAACACCAGATCCGGCGGGCATTCAGTCATCACATCGTGCAACCCGGCCAAAACGCAATCCGCGGGCGAGCCTTCGGCGGCAAATCGTCGGTCGCCCAGCTTTGCGACCATCATCGGGTGTGTATAGCTGATGCAATGCCCAACGCCCGATTGCTCGAATGCGGGTGCAACCACCCAAACCTCGCCGTCGGGCCCTGCCAGTTCGGCGGCAATTGCTTCGAGCGTGATCAACCCCGGAGCGTTAATCCCGTCGTCATTGGTCAAAAGAATGCGCATGCCCGATCCACCCCGCGTTTGGCCCTTGATAGACCCGCCCCCGCATTGCAGCAAGCGACGGGCCGGCACAATCTGCGGCTTTCGCGCACCACTCGGGCGCAAACTGCGGCTCAAACCCAGTCAGACCGGAAATACAAAACACTTGTCACGGCGGATGGTCAGCCACATGACCCGCCCCGGACCCGGCACAAACACGTTCGGAACCGTCGCCCTGAGGATCGAGCCGTCATAGTCCATCCGGAACTCCACAAGGCTTTCATTGCCCAAGAACCGCGCCCGTTCGACAACACCGCGCGCGGCAACCCCATCCGTGGCCGTCGGCAACGGACCCTTGCCATTCCGGTCGAAATCCAGCTTGATATGTTGCGGGCGAAAGACAATCTCGACATCTGTTCCGTCTGGAACACCCGGCGCCAGAAATTGCCCAAAGGGCGTTTCGGCCAACGCTCCGTTAACTTGCGACTTCAACACATTGACATCACTGAAGAATGATACGGCAGCTTTGTCCGCAGGGCGCGTGTACACATTGTAGGGCGCGCCTTGCTGCACGATACGTCCACGGCGCATCAAGGCAATCTCATCGGCCATGCGCATCGCTTCTTCCGGCTCGTGCGTGACCAATAGAACGGCGGCGTCTTCTTCCTTCAGAATGGCCAGCGTTTCGTCACGGATACCATCGCGCAAACGGTTATCAAGTCCCGAGAAAGGCTCGTCCATCAACATGATGCGCGGACGCGGCGCCAGCGCACGGGCCAGCGCGACACGCTGTTGCTCGCCACCCGACAGGTGATGCGGAAACCCATCGATGAAACGCATCAGATCGACCTTGGACAACAGTTCTTCCACACGGGCGCGTTTTGCGTCCTTGCTGCCCTTCAGACCGAAGGCCACGTTATTGGCCACGCTCAGATGCGGGAACAGGGCAAAGTCCTGAAACATCAAGCCGATTTCCCGCCGCTCGGGCGGCACCCGAAACACAGTGTTGCAAATCAGTTTGCCATCGGCGTAGATCTGGCCGCTTTCCTGCATTTCGACACCCGCGATCATCCGCAGCGTCGTGGATTTTCCGCAACCAGACGGGCCCAACAAACAGGTCACCTGCCCCGCTTGCACGGTCAGGGAAACATCATCCACCACGACCCGCCCGTCATACCGGGCGACCAGATTTCGAATTTCCAACCGAGGAGGAGCTGCGTTCTCTGTCACCAAGGGACCCCGTTGTGTTTCCCGATCAATTTCATCGGGCTTGGGCCGAGATAGCAATCCCGCCCCTCAGGCGCAAGCGATCAGCTTTCGGGCGCAAGGCGGCTCGGACCGTCTTGTTCCGGAAACGATCCATCGGCAGTTCTGAGGCTAAGTCGACCAGTGCCGTACACTGGACGGACGGTGGCAATGGCACGACTATGAATCATCCGCTGCTCCGCTCCTCTGCCACCACTTCGCGTAGCCATCCAGAAGCGTTTGTAGGTCGTCGAGTGACTGAGGAAACTGAGAGAAACTGTGAACGACGGACACATCCACCCAAGGCATCTTTTCATCAGTCATCAATTCCACGAACGGTTCGAACGACGCGGCTTGGTCCAGCACCGATGTCCGCAGGTTAACCCGCCAATCCGCCCCTTCAATCCGGGAATAGATGAAATTCAGGCATGACGCACAAAAGTAATGCGCCCGCTCGTTTGAATGGAGACCGCCTTTGATCACTTCGCCCGTGTAGGAGAAGCTGTCGCTTGGAAACATCGTCGTGAGAGAATACGCGCTCGCGCTGAATTTATGACAATCGCGACAATGGCACACCAAGGTCAAAAGCGGCGACGCGGTCACTTTGACCCGCACAGCACCACAAAGGCAGGCGCCTACATACGGAGGTTTGGGACATACCATCGGAGATCTCTCACTTTCTTTCGTCACTTGCAGAGCGCAAACAGACCTCGTAACAAATAAGCTCAACGATAGCGATATTGTGCGCCGCAGCCACTCTCTCTTTTGTCGGATACTGCCTAACCGTCCAATTGAACACCGCAATGACCGCTTTGAGCCCATAGCAACGAATGCTTCAGGATAACGTGAATATCAGCTTTGAAGTGCACGCCAACTTTCGTATGTACAGCGTAATCTGACCTGATTTTTAGGAACAATTGATGTATAATCCACTTGCTATTTTGGGCCTGGTATTTTTCTTAATAGTTGGAGACGTTGCATCTGCTGAAGAGGTTTATGTCACCGCGAACGGCGAAAGGGTGAACGCGCTAGATGTATTTCAAGACTGTGATGTTTGCCCAGATCTGATAGTTCTACCGTTGGGTGAGTTTCAAATGGGCTCAACTGTGCGAGAGGCGAATGCTGCGCGGTTAAGTAGTTATTTAACCACGAACCGCGACCCAACTGACTACGAATTGAAGCTCAGACAGTCCTTTTCCAACCTTGGCATCGATCCAGATCGACCTGAAGAGGGTCTAAGGCGATACTATGCAGGTGGAGACGTTGTCCAACAGGATGACCCCCAGTATTCTGTCAACCCGTTTCTACATGAAGTGCCGCCTCATCAGGTTACTATTGATCTGCCTATCGCAATGGGACGTAACGAAGTGACGCGCGAAGAATGGACTGCTTGCGTTGAAGACGGTGGCTGCGAAATGGGACAAAAGGACCTCCCACGCTCTAGCTATTCTTCGTGTAACAGTGCCTTCGATTGTGTTTCAAACCCAGATACACGCGTTAGGTTTCGCCTTCCAAATGGACCACATGCAACCCATCCACGCAGCCCGATGACTGGCATGACCTACTACGAGATGAATGACTACACGTCTTGGCTCAACAAAAAGGTGGGGGCAAATGTCTACAGGGTTCCGACTGAAGCGGAATGGGAATACGCTGCACGCGCTGGCACGACAACAAGGTATGCGCAAGGCGATAGTCTGACATTAGAGCAGGCCAATTTTTCAGTTTACCGCATCGAAGTTGTGGATGGAGAACGTGTTTGGAAACATGATTTTGGAAGTGCGAGAGAACTTTTGTCGGTAGACAACCTCGACGCTGCAAATGATTGGGGACTCCGACATATGTCCGGTAACGCCGGTGAATTCTCAAGTTCCTGCGGAGAAGGACCGCATCGCGGCTTAAAAACGTCCAGTCAATACTTGGCCGTAGACGCAGACCGCCCAGACTGCAAGCGTTCAGTGAAAGGAGGTGGGTACGCCGGAATTGCAGAGTTAGCAAGACCCGCCCGACGCGTTGCCATTTCAAGTAACCACTGGTCGCCTTGGACTGGGTTTCGTGTCGTTCGCGATTTGACCTTGGAGCAATAAAACTGCCTTTGGAGGCGCCCGTTACGGTGTCCGCCTTGTCTAAGGTTTGTGGCTGCTGTCAGCGTGAGCTGCAGCGGCGATAAATCTGACAAGGAGGAAAGCGCGGGCGGCTTTCGCTGCTATGGGGATAGTGGCTCGAGGCTTGGTTGGCGGATGCCATGACGCTTGAGGCTGACGACACCGATCCGTGCCGGCCAGCTGATCTTTCTGGGCCCATGCCGCGGGATCGTCATTTTGCTGTTGCCATTGGCCTGCTGCAACGTGGGTTTCGGTGGAGTGGCCGCAACGACTGGTCCGGTGCCTGCTGATGGTGGAACCAGGTGTGAGGGCTGGATCATGCGGCATCCTCCCAGGGTGGCGCGCGGGATCGCGGGGTCTGACCGCGGGTGAAGGTCTCGATGACCACCATTGCGCCGCCGCATTTCGGGCAAGGCTGAAGCTGGTCGSCYTCGTCA